>NZ_JAKREW010000005.1 GCF_022347545.1 Terribium retamae | reverse complement strand
GATGGCTTGGCCAGCAGCAGCGTGGTGACGATGGCGATCGCCATGCCGATCATGCCGTAGAAATTACCCTGCCGGCTGGTGGTCGGATGCGAGAGACCCCGCAGCGCCAGGATGAACAGGATGCCGGAGACCAGATAAAGGAAGGAGGCAACATTGACGGTCACGTCACTTTTCCTTCTTCTTGTACATGGCAAGCATGCGCCGGGTCACCAGGAAGCCGCCGAAGATGTTGACCGACACCAGCACCAGGGCGACGAAGCCGAAGCCCGCCGCAAGGCCGGAAGCCGCGATGCCGACCGCGAGCAGCGTGCCGACGACGATCACCGAGGAGATCGCGTTGGTGACGGCCATAAGCGGCGTGTGCAGCGCTGGCGTCACCGACCAGACGACGTAGTAGCCGACGAAGATCGCCAGCACGAAGATGGCGAAGCGAAAGACGAAGGGGTCGATGGCGCCGCCCGACAGCGTGTGCGCGGCAGTACCTGCCGCATCCGCCGCGCCCTCGGGCGCGTTGGCCAGATCCTGGACGGCCATGCGAACCGCGACGCTGGCCTGATCGAGCTGGTTGAGGGCTTCCTGCAGTGCGTCCATCACGCCGTTTCCATGCCAGTTGAAGGTTTCTTCGCAGCCTTCCTGCGGGCCGCCGTCTTCTCCGTCGCGGGCTTCGCGGCCGCATTGGCAACAAGCGTCTTTGCCGGGATCGCCGCCGGCTCCTCACAGGACTCCGCCACCTTGGCGAAAGCCGGATGCACCACCTTGCCAGCGTCCGTCAGCATGGTCGCCTTCACCAGCTCGTCGTCACGCTTGATAGCAAGCTGTTTGGTTTCCTTGTCGACCATCGTCTCCAGAAAGGCGTAGAGGTTTTTGGCATAGAGGAGCGAGGCCGACGCCGCGATGCGGCCGGCCACGTTGAGATGACCGACGATCTTGACGCCATTGGCCGTGGTGACGACCTTGCCGGGCACTGCGCCCTCGACATTGCCACCGCGCTCGACGGCGAGGTCGACGAGGATCGAGCCCGGCTTCATCGAGGCGACGACAGCCGCCGAAACCAGCTTCGGCGCCGGCCGGCCGGGGATCAGCGCGGTGGTGATGACGATATCTTGCTTGGCGATGTGCTCGGCCGTCAGTGCGGCCTGCTTGGCCTGGTATTCCTTCGACATCTCCTTGGCGTAGCCGCCGATGGTCTCGGCTTCCCTGAACTCCTCGTCCTCGACGGCGATGAACTTGGCGCCCAGCGAGGTGACCTGCTCCTTGGCAGCGGGGCGCACGTCGGTGGCGGTGACTACTGCCCCGAGGCGGCGGGCTGTGGCAATCGCCTGCAGGCCGGCGACGCCGGCGCCCATGACGAAGACCTTGGCTGCCGGCACGGTGCCGGCCGCAGTCATCATCATCGGCAGCGCACGGTCATACTCGTAAGCCGCGTCGATCACAGCTTGATAGCCAGCGAGATTCGCCTGACTGGACAGCACGTCCAT
Organism: Terribium retamae; assembly: GCF_022347545.1. GTDB lineage: Bacteria > Pseudomonadota > Alphaproteobacteria > Rhizobiales > Rhizobiaceae > Mesorhizobium > Mesorhizobium retamae. Next base: position 237,845 of record NZ_JAKREW010000005.1, on the reverse strand, counting down.
CACCTGCGCGCGGGTGATGCGCGGCATGAACTCCGTGGCGAAGGCAGTGATGCCGGCCTTCGCCATCGCGGCGACCTCGGCGTCCTTGCCATAGGGGTCCATTGTGGCGAGGACGGCGGCGCCTTGTCTGTAGGACTTGAGCTCGGCGGCGGTCGGGCGGCACACCTTGAGAACGACGTCCGCCTTGCCGGCGTCGGCGGCCTTGCCGATCACCGCACCGCTCCCGGCGAACTCATCGTCAGCAATGCGCGAAGCCGTACCGGCACCGGCCTCGACAACCACTTCGAAGCCTAGACCGACCAGCCGCTTGACCGTTTCGGGCGACGCAGCGACACGGGGTTCGCTCTCCGCAGGAATGAAGATGATCAGGCTCACGCTTGGCTGCCCCTCCCCGGCACGCAGGCAGCTGCGTGCCCGCCATATCGTTCATCTCTTATCACAATCCATAAAGTGGACAACATGTCCACATATGTGATTGACTGTATCCACAGAATGGACTGCGTGTCCACAAATATGACTGAGGGTACTTGTCCGACAATTGCCGATGCCATATCGATGGACAAATGGCGGTTCTGGGATGTGTAATGCCCAAGATCATGGTGCGACCGGAATGGCTTCTCGTCTGAATGCGGCGATCCGCGGCATGGATGATTGGATCGCGGGACCGGCCTCCCTGCTGGATGAATTCGCGCGCGCCAAATCCGGCAGCCGCGTGGCCGCCCGGATCGCGGATGACGGGAGTGCGCTTGAAGTCAGGCCGGCGGCCAGCCGAAAGCCTGCAGCACCCGTGCTGATACCGATTTCTCCGGACACGCAAGTGCCGGCCGCATTGCGCACCGCGGTGAATGGAAAGGTTGTTCATCTCGACATCCCTGATAGCTGGGTGATCGCGCGCCGGATCGAACTGCCTCTGGAGGCTGCTAGCCACGTCGAAGGCATCGTCACGTCGCGGATCGGCGCGCTTTCGCCATTGCCTGCCTCCGATATCTATTTCGGCCACAGGGTCCTCGGGATAAGCCGGGAGGCGCGGCAGATGACCGTCGCCGTTGCGATTGTTGCGCGGTCGCGCGTCGCTGCTGCCCTGGCCTGCCTGAATGTGGCCGAGGCCCGGCAGGTCGTGATCTCGGCGCCGGCTCCAGAAGGCGATGCCGTGGAAGTGTTGACACAGCGGCAACAAGTCACCGGCGCGCGTGGCCGGATAAAGTTTGTCCTTGCCGGCATTCTGGGCATAAGCCTGGTCGTTGCCGTCATGGCTCTGGCGGTGCGGCCGTTAATCCAGAGCAGCTATGCCGAACGCCGTGCCGCCGTGGAGATCCGGGCCGAGAAGGCGCGCCAGGCAATCGCGCTGGCGGCGACCCCGGACAAGGCTGAAACAGCGCCGGAGCAGGAGGCGCTGAATATCAAGGACGACGCGATAAGCGCTCTGGGAGCGTTGGACGATCTGGCATCGGCTTTGCCGACGCATTCCTATGCCACTGAAGTGTCCTTTGCCGATGGCCGCATGCGTCTTTCTGGTCGCACGACGGATGTGCCCGAAGTACTGACCGCGCTGGAATCGTCGGGCCGCTTCGAAGACAGCAAGCTGGTCGGATCGGCCCTGCGTAGCGAGGATGGCCTTACCTCTGAGTTCGAGGTCGACACCCGCCCGCTCATTCGCACGGGAGGTTCCCAGCGATGAGGACGACACCCCTGTGGCGCGACACGCGGCTTCAATCCCTGACCGTCATGGCCCTGCTGGTCGCGGGAGCCCTTGTACTCATCGCCGATACGCTGCTGTTCTGGCGCGCGGAGGTGGGCACGCTGGCGCTCCATGAGGAACGCACCGTCTTGCTCGAACGCAAGGCGTCCGCTTCCCCTGCTCCGCAGGGGGCGGACCATGCGTCTGATCCCGGCGATGGCAAGATTCTTCTCGATGCCCAGACCAGTGGCCTCGTTTCGGCCGAGTTCCAGCGCCTACTCTCCAATCGTGCGGAACGTGTGGGCGCCGTTATCCGGCGCGTCGATGTTCCCCCAGATGGCCAGGTCGCGAATATGAGCGACCCCCAATTGGAGTCTTTGGAACGCATCCGTTTGACTGCCGATATCGAGGTTATGGAGCAATCGCTGCCCGATCTCATGTATGCCATAGAGGCAGGTTCGCCCGTCATGGTCGTTGATAGCTTCAGGCTTAGGTTGAACCGAAAGGTAGATATCCTGGGGGGAGATCAGACCTCAAGTTCCATGGATCGGCCATTGTCGCTGGACGTCACGCTCTCGGCCTTCCGGGAGAAGGGACCTCGGTCATGATGACCATGCTGCGCGTGACAATGATGCTCGCCGCCATCGCGGTCTCTTCGAGCCTATGCTTCGGTACGGAAGCGCTATCGGTCAGGAAACGCCCGCTGAGCGACTATGTAGCGCTTCGGGATCGGCCCCTGTTCTCGCCGAACCGGAGTGCCCCGGTCGCGTTCGTTGCCCCCGAGCCAGAACCCGTCGTCGTGCAGCCCGAGCCCGAGCCCGAACCCGAGCCGCCACCGGCCGCAGCGCCCGATTGGCAATTGGTTGGCATCGTACGGTCGTCAAGGCTCAACAGCGCGACCTTCACCGCTCCTGCCGAGACGGCGGCGTTCACGCTGCGCACGGGGGAAAGCCGCGAAGGTTGGACCTTGACGGCAGTCGGCCAGTTTGAAGTCAAGCTCGATGGCGCGGGAGGACGCGCCTCGCTGCAGTTCTCCAAAGAGCCCAGCGGTGGACAAATGTTTCCGCCGGACGAGCCGCCACCCACACTTTCTGGCGGTTGATCCATGGGCTCCGTAGCATTCGCATACAAGGCTTTGAATGGTGGGGGCCGTATCGAAATCGGGCAGATCGATGCGTCCGATGCCGACGATGCTGCCCAGAAGCTCGGCGCGCGCGGGCTGATCCCCGTCAGTATCGAACAGAGCAAGCAGTCTGCGTCGCGCGCACCTCTGTTTTCGACCCGTATACCGGCGGCGCAGGTCACGCGGCTGCTCTCCGATCTCTCGATCATGCTGAATGCGGGGATCCGGGTCGACGAAGCGCTGGCGATCATGGAAAAGGAATTCGACAGCGGCAAGCTTCAGCCGGTGGTTGCGGGCATTCGCACCGGCTTGGCGTCGGGCGAGTCATTCTCCAGTGCGCTGGAAGCCTGGCCTGCTCTTTTCCCGGGGTTCCAGGTCGCTATGGTTCGTGTCGCGGAGACCTCCGGTAAGTTGCCCACCCTCCTGTCGCGCATCGTGCAGGAGCGCCAGCATTTCGAGGCATTGCAGGCCAAGGTCAGCGAGGCGCTGCGGTATCCGGCAGTCCTGTTTGCCGGCACGATCTGCGTACTGGTCTTCTTCCTGGTGGGGGTCGTTCCCCAGTTCGAACCGATGATCATGCAGGGCAGCAAGGAGGACACACTGATGGTGGTGATGTTCGCGATCTCGAATTTCCTGCGCGCTTATGGGCTGGTCCTTTTGCTTGCGGCGTCGATGCTCGTATTGCTGGGGTTCGTGGCGGCGCGGCGCGGCCTTCTCTCAGCATGGCTTTGGGCTTTCGCCAAGAAACTTCCCCTTTTGTCGGAGATCCCGGGGAGCTATCGGACGGGGCGCTTCGCCCGTCTCCTGGGCATCATGGTCGAAACCGGCGTGGCGGTTCCTGTGGCTTTCAAGCTCATCAGCGATACCATCGACCACGGCGAGGCCGCCCGGGCACGCGCGCAGCAGGCGTCCGACGCGCTGAGGCAAGGGAATAGGCTGGGCCATGCGCTTGAGATTCTTCATCTTCCCCCGCTAGCGGTGCGCATGTTGAGGCTCGGCGAGCAAAGCGGGGAACTCGCGGGGTTGGCCTATCGCGTCGCCGACTTCTATGAAGTGCGGCTGGAGCGTTCGCTGTCCCGTATCGTCGGGCTTGTCGGCCCCGCCGCGGTGGCAACCATCAGTATTTTGATCGGTGGAATGATCGTGTCGATCATGTCCACCCTCATGTCTTTCAACGACATGGTCCGCTAGGAGGCTGTTTGCATGAACGTTCATTTCGCAGTTGGTCCCAATTTCATGCAGCGCAAGCGTGTCCGGCGCCGCAGGGCAGGCTTTACGCTGATCGAGATGCTGGTCGTGCTGGCCATCATCGGCCTGATCGCGGCGCTCGTCGGTCCTCGTGTTCTCGCGCAGTTGTCCGACTCGCGCGAGCGCGCGGCGAAGCTTCAGATCGAGGCGTTTTCCAGCGCGCTGGACATCTTTTACATCGATGTCGGACGCTATCCGGTGCAGGCCGAGGGCCTGGGCGCCCTGGTGCGCAAACCCTCGACCATCCAAGTCTGGAACGGGCCATACCTTCGCGGCGAGAACGTTCCGCTCGACCCGTGGGGCAATGAATACAAGTACGCGAGCGATGGAAAGACGTTCAACATCACAACCGACGGGCTTGGTGGGCGCGGCTCCAATGCGTCCGGCCAGCCCTAGAGCATTTTGTAGCCAAGTGGAATCACCTGGCGTTACAAAAATGCGGCGAAAACAAAAGCTTAGAGCGTTTCCGGGTTTCCGTGAAAAACGGAAACGCTCTAAGGACAACAGCAACCGCAAAACGGCGCAGCGCGGTGTCGTGCTGCTCGACGTGGTCGCGGCGCTTGCAATCGTCGCCCTCGCGGCCTTCGTTGTGATGCCGCGCCCGCGTTCCAGCATCGGGGCTGCCGAGCTTTCTGCCGAGGCGGTTCGCGTCAGCGGGGAATTCCGCAAAGGCAGGGCGAAGGCGCTGACCACGGGGAGCGTTTCCGACGTGACGGTCGATCCGGGAAACAAACGCATACATGTTGATGGCGCCAATCCGATCTCGATCAAGGATGGGGTGGACATGAACTGGGTCACGTCGGACCGGTGTCCCATACGAAGCGGAACCAGAGCCTTGCGCTTTCTTGCCGACGGACGATCCTGCGGCGGCGTCATGACGCTTTCCGCCGCCGGCCGGAAGATTGAACTGCGCGTCGACTGGTTAACCGGCCGCGTGGAAATGAGCCCGAAATGACGGCGCGGCGCAGACGCGGCTTCACGCTGATCGAGGTGCTGGCCTCGCTTGCCGTCGCCGTGTTGCTGATCATCCCGATCGCGCGCTTGATCGCGGGCACCGCAGGTGCGTTTGCGGGGCTGGAGCGATCGACCGAACGCCGTGTCGGCATGCAGGCTGCCATGGCGGCCGCGATGACCCTTAACCCGTTGCGAACGGGCCGGAGCGTGATCGGACGTTTCACGGTCATCGTGGAACCGCGCCGCTTCGAACGCGATGCTGCGTTGGCGCAGGCTGGATGGCGGCTTTATTCCGTCACCGTTCGCAGCACTGACGGATCGGAGGACGACGTGATGCAGACCGTGCGCCTCGGCAAGCTGCAATGACGAAGAAACGCGCCGCTCGGGCCGGCTTCACGCTGATCGAGGCCCTGGCTTCACTGGTGCTCGCGACGATGCTGTTCGGTGGCCTGGCACTTTACACCGGAACCTGGCTACGCCACTGGCAGGGGATGATCGCCAGAGGCGGGCAGGAGGACACGGTGTCGGTGATCCTCGACCGGATGGTCGAGGACCTGGAGGCGGCGCAGCCTGGCTATTCCAACTCGGAAGGGCCCGCTGCCGTCCGCTTCACCGGCCATGCCGACAAGATCACCTTCGTGCGCCCGGCGCTTGGCTACGAGCCGCGCGCGGGACTCGACGACATCACCTATTCGATGGGTCGGGCCGGAGCCGATGAGGCCCTCATCCGTGCCCGCCGCGATCAAACCAAGGGCGAGGACGGCGAGGATCTTCCGCTGGTGCGCGGCGATCTGAAGCTTTCATTCAGCTATGCCGGGCCGGACGGCAGGCTCAGCCCCGAATGGATAAGCACCAACCGCATGCCGTCGCTCGTCCGCATCGAGATATCCGGCAGTTCTCCCCGTCCCTGGCGGCAATGGGCCTATGCGCGGTTGCGCGTCGAACTGCCCGCGCGTTGCGGCGCGGCCCAAGCGCTCGCGCCGTGCCTGCAGCGCTACGGCATCGGCTTGTGAACTCCGCAGAACCGTACGATTGGCGCCGGAAATAACGAGATGATTTCGCGTCGCTGATCAGGCTGCCAGGACTCAACCTTGTCGCCGACGGGCCTTGGTACGTCTCGTCCAGATGCCACTGCCAGCGACGATGTGCTTGCGACGGTTGAAGCGTTCGAGAAGCTCCGGCGAGGGTGAATGATCCTGCATCGGCTCCAGAGCGGAGCGGCGATCACACCCCGTACCGTAGATAGCACCTGGTTGATCGCCGAGGCCTCCTGCTCCTTCGACGGAAAGCCATGACATTCAATCCAGCCGGCAAGCATCTGATCGCTGGGGCTGAAATGCGGCGATACCGCGTTGACATTTCGTCGATAGTTTGCCCATTATGAATTGTTTGGACATGTTGCCCATATTGTGAACACTCCTCAGTTCGATGCTGAGATTGTGAGTGGGATCGCGATGTCGGCAACGGTCAAGCAGATAATCAGGAGGAGGAGATCGTAATGACAGTCAGCCGACGCTCTTTGTTGAAGGCCGGTGCAGGAATCGCCGCCGCAGGGGTAGCCAGCAGCATTTTGCAGCCGAGCATTGCCAATGCGGACCCGCATGTAGCCGATATCGTCGTTGTGGGTTGCGGCTCGGCGGGCCTCGGCGCCGCAGTCGCCGCCGCAGAGGCAGGCGCGTCGGTTATTGTCCTCGAGGCGCAACCGCACATTGGGGGACGTGGCATTGTCAGCTCGGGCAACATTCCGCTGGGGGGCGGAACAGCTGCGCAGATGGCGGGCGGCATCGTGGATTCGCCAGATCTCCTGTTCCGAGATCTTACCGACTGGTCCATTGTCCAGGCCAACGGTTTTCCGAGCTACCGCTATAACGATCGCGAGATAATCCGGGCTTTTGCCGACATCAACGTCGACCTGTATAACTTTCTGGTCCGCCATGGCGTCGTGTGGACGAAATCAACACCCGACAATGTCGGCGGCAATGAAGTCGGCAACTCCGTGAACCGCATGATGCACACGGCGATCATGAACTACGCCTCGGTCCGGACCGGCTTGCCGGTACCCGAAAGCCAACAGCGGACGACGTCTCAAGGGCCCGGCTTCATATATCCGCTGGAGGCCGCAGCAAAGGCGCGTGGCGTGAGGATCCTGCTGAATCACCGTTTAGAGTCGCTGCACCGGACGAAAAAGGGCGTGACCGGGGTCATAGCCACTTATCAAGGCCGCATCGTCAACATTAACGCACGCAAGGGCGTTGTGATCGCGAGCGGTGGCGGAAACGGGAATGTGGAATACCGCCGAATGTTCGACCCTCGGCTCACCGCGGAGTATTGCGGCGTCGCTGGCGAGCCCTATTCCTTCCAAGATGCCAGCGGCATCATCGCAGGGCTGAATGTCGGCGCGTCCCTCGCGGGCACGTACAACCAGACCGGAGAGTTCGGCACCAACATCACCAAGCCGACCGCCATCGGGACGCGGTACAACTACTCGTTCCTGCAGTGGGGGCCTAATAGCCCCGTCTTTCACCTTGCGAAGGCTACGGGACTAGCCAACGTCAACAACCAGAACGTTATCCATGTAAACATGATCGGGAAGCGGTTCTACGACGAAACGGCAGGGCAATTCGGAACGAACAGCGCTGGCTCGGTCCGCCCGTACGTTCAGGGCAGCTACCTGAACGCCAAGAACATCACATACAACCCACAAAACTGGATCAACGCCGCAATGGCTGGAATCGGCGACGGTCACAATGGCGGTGGCCCGATCTGGGCCATATTCGATGCAGATGCCGTGGCCCGCCAGAGATGGAATCCGACGCCCCCCAACGTCGATCCTGACGGATTCTTCTTCCAGGCAAACACGATCGAGGAACTCGCACAGAAGATCATCATGCCGCATCAGCGGGTTCCCATGCCGCCAAGCAACCTGATCGACACGGTGACGCGGTACAACAGCTTTGTTGACGCGGGTGCCGACACCGACTTCGGCAAACCGACACCTCAATACAAGATCCAAAAGGCCCCCTTCTATGCCGCCTGGTCAACCCCGGTGCTCCACGACCCCCGGTCTGGCCTGCGCATCAACGGAAAATGCCAGGTCCTCGACTTTGCCGGTAAGGCAATTCCCGGCCTTTACGCCGCCGGCGAAGCCGCTGGCGGATTCAGTCAGCACGGGAACGGTCGAGCTTTGTCTCAAGGTATTATCGCAGCAAGGCACGCCGCCGCCCGTTCGGCGTAGCAGGACTACGGCTCTCAACAATAATCCCGTCAGGCTTGTTGGCCTGGCGGGATTATCTGTTCCTTGCACCCGACGCCGTGTCCATCAGCAGCATGGGGGAGGAGATGCTCCGGAGCGTATCCCCTAAACATGTGATGGAACGATCTGTTTTGGGCCGAGTTCGAGGAGCGAGGCGGGCAAACAGCCGGAGGAAAGCCATGGCACAGATCGACCAAGGCCACGACCTCCAGGAACTCTTCCTGGACGTTTGAGGGATATTTTCTACGGCGAGAACAAGATTTTGAAGACGCTTCCGAGAATGGCTGCTACCGCCCAACACACCGCTGTGTCCGAAGCGTTCCAAAGACATAGCGAGGAAACTCGCATCCATGTCGAGCGCCTCTACAAAGTCTTCGAGATGATGAGGCGCGCGCCGCGAGGCAAGATCTGTCCCGCCATCGACGGCATCATTGAGGAAAACGCCGAAATCATCATGGAAGATTACGAAGGAACGCCGGCAATCGATGCAGGCCTGATTGCCTGCGCACAGGCGATGGAGCATTACGAGATCGCTCGCTACAGGACGCTGCTGGGCTGGGCCATGGAACTCGGAATGCCGGAAGCCTCGAAGCTCTTGAAGGCAACCTTGACCGAAGAGCGTGAGATCGATGCAGTGTTGGCCCGTCTGGCCCAAAACGAGGTCAATTGGCGGGCATTGCGCTGATCGTTAAGCTCGCCGAGATGATGGATGAGCGCCGCCCGTTGGGACCGAGACGACATGCATGCAGCCGTGACGGAGTCCATTCGCATCGCGGCCTCCGCAAAAAGGATCTGGAATGCGTTGCTTGACCGCGAGCAAGGGCGCGTCTGGCGTGGCGCGGATTTTCAGACCGACTGGCGTGAAGGCTCGCCGATCCTTATTGTGGCAAGGATCGGTCGCAAGGCATACCACGACAGCGGTTCAGTCCTGCGTGCCAGCGCCCCGTTCCTGCTGGCTTACGATTTCCTGCCAAAAGTCTCGGGGCTTCCGGACACACCGGAAAGCTATTCGAGAGTGACATTTCGACTGATCGAAGAAGAAACGCAGACCTTGTTGGAGGTCGAGCATACCGTTCCGCCCTCCCCGGTGCGCCGAGGCAACGGATTTGAGATTGGACCGGAATCGGGAGAAAAACATGTCCGTTTTTACTGGCGCAGCACCTTGCCTTTGCTGCGCGATCTCGTGGAAGGTCGTGACACGGTTGCGTTGAAGGTGGCGAAAGCTGCCGCGGTCGCCGGGCGGCTCTAGGCTGGCTGCGAAATCCTTACAGTGCCGGCGCTGAAGCGACTGGTTCCCTTGAGATCGAACGCGGCGCCTGTCTCTTCGTAAGAATGCCGGCACCAGATTTTGGGAACGGGTCATCGCCTTGCCGGTTGGTTCTGTCCATCCAGAGAGGAATCATAACGATGTCCGACAGAATCATTCAGACCGCTTCTGCCCCCCAGCCGCAAGCGGCGTCTTCCGCAGAAGGCTCGCAGTTGACCGCCCCTTCCACCGACGCGGGCGAAAGCGGTGGGGAACCCGGTGGCACCGATCTCGTGAAGCCGGGAGCGACTGATACCAGAAACGAGCGAATCCGAGCGCGCGCTCAGAAACTGTGGCAGGAAGGCGGGCAACTGGACGGCAACCAGGAAGACCACTGGATCCAGGCCGAACAGGATATCGACGAGGAAGACCGTTTGGCCGCTGAAACCTCGACCGCGGACAATGGCACGGTGGCGTCAGCGGAAACGCCGGACGAGTCGAGCGAGAATGCGGAGAGCGTCGATGAACTCTCCATCGCGGAGCAGCGCAGGCCGTTGGAAGAATTTCCGCCTTTCGATGATCCTGCTTTTTCCCCCGAGCCCGCGCAACCGCCCCTCGGCTTGAGCGGATCTGCTGAGGACTCCCCAAATGCGGGCCATTCCGAATTCGTCCAAGATGCGGACGCCGCAGCCGCTCCTGCGCCTCAGCAGGAGGGCGTCGCTTCCGGGTTTCAGGATGGTGCGTCGGCTCCAGCACACCGTACGCCCTCCGGTCCCGCTACCGAAAAAACAGCCGGTGCGGGTTCAGCGATCGCGGAGCGTTCAAAGGATGCCAAAGAGCCTGGGGCCAACCCGCAGCCTGGAACCTATGTCAGGCGCTGATGAGCTCTGTAGCTCTCTATTCAACTCCGCGGCCGGCTCATTGAAGGCGCAGCAGAACCAGGCCAGAAGCACTGCCAGGCCGATCCATTGCCGGGGGACAGGTTTTCCCGGTAAAAGACAACGGCCATGGCAACGGTGACGACTGTCAACTGCCCAGTCGACAGCCCGGCTGAAAGCGAAAGCAGTACGCCGACGCCACGTAGTCGCTCACTTCACTCGCAAGGCGAGCTTTCCGAGATAGTGGGTGGCAAGCATCCTATGTGCATCGACAACTTGATCGAATGGGAACGTGCGGGCGATATGGACATCGAACGGACCAGACTCGATCAGGCGGTTGAGTTTGTCGGTGGCGGCCTGGCTGCGGGCGCCGTTATAGCGGATCAGTTCTACACCGGACCGGATGGTCGGATAGGGCATCACACCATCGGGGCAGGCGACGCGACCGCCGTCGCGTACCGACAACAGCGCTCGGTCGGCCGCCTCGCCGCCGGCGGTGACGAGAGCCGCATCGAAGCCGCCAGGAGCAAATTCACGAGCGGCCACCATCACATCGCCCTCGCGCCCATTGACGGTGGCGTCGGCGCCCAGTCGCCGCGCCAATGCCGTACCGTCATCCCCTGAAGCCACAGCGAAGACGCGCGCGCCCCTCCGCTTTGCGAGTTGGACAGCCATGTGGCCAATACCGCCGCTGGCGCCGAAGATCATGACCGCTTCGCCCTGCTTAAGTCCGATCTCTTCCAGACCGCTGAGAGCAGTCAGCGCATCCCAACCCATGACGCCTGCCTGCTCGATCGAGAGCCCTGAGGGGATGAGTGACACATTGGCAGCATCGGTAGCCGCGTAAGTGGCGTAGGTTCCCCCCTTGGGAAGCGGCATGGTGGCGGCGTAGACCCTGTCGCCTTTCTTGAAGCGATGAATCTCACTGCCAATGGCGGCGACGGTGCCGGCGCCATCCCAGCCAAGGATATAGGGGAATGTCGAGGGCATTCCGAAAGCCCCATCATAATGCCCCTCACGCTCGACAGCGTCCCACGACGCGACGCCCGCCACTTCGACTTCGATCAGAACATCTCGCGGTCCGATCTCCGGCACTGGCACGGTCTGCACCGTAATTTGCTCGGCGCCACCGAACCGGTCGATGGCGGCGGCGCGCATCGTATCCAGCTTTGCGTTCGTCATGATTCTTCTCCTGTTTCGGATGTCGTGCGACGTCGGCATGGAGCATGCCGCGCAGGCCCCGCTTGTCATACGCAACAGAGCTAGGATCGGAGAAGAGCGGCGCCAATACGCACGCCCGGGTTAGTGGTTACCTGCAGGTTAGGAAGCGGCCGGAGCGAACAAATCGATCAAAACACAGGCGAACTTACCACTGGACGAGATTGGCCATCACCGGGAAGAAGAGCTGTCGCAGCCTTCGGTCGACTAACTCAGCCGATGCCTTCGACATCGCAGCATGCTTTTGCAGGAAGGAGGGAGCAGAACGCCCAGGCGCTTCTCGATTGCCATTATGTCAGCATCGCTCGCGGCGACGGATGATAACAATTCAATTCCATTGTTCCGAAGCTTTGCGATTGCTTCTGCCAAGCTGTTTAATGCGTCAGTCATTTTCATCGCATCCGTATCGCCACTTTCAGAAACCGCCAAAGCCGGCGCGATAAGAAGAGCAGTTCCCACATCCACTCCACTCGCCAGCCTCTTTTCGGCGCCGAAGGTCGCCCCGCAAATTCGAGATACAAAATAGTAGGCCGCGAGGTTCTCAGGGTTTCGGTCGCAGGGGTCAGGACCTGCACATCGGAAGGCCGCCAGAGAGAACTGTCCAAGCGCTGTGGAATGAGCGCGGCCCACGACGGGTGATGTTCGCCGGCCGCATCCTGCGGAACAAGACAGGCAGATGGCCCGTTTTCCTGTGCGCCGAAGGCATCCTTACATGCTTGGAGTCTCGATGGACGACTTCCTCCTGTTCGCAGCGGTCGGGTTTCTGGCCCAAATGGTCGACGGCGCTCTCGGGATGGCCTATGGCGTCATTTCTTCGACAGTGCTCCTCGCCTTCGGAGTTCCGCCGGCGCAGGCATCCGCCTCAGCACACGCTGCTGAATTGTTCACCACCGCCGCTTCGGGTTCGGCTCATCTTTATCACCGCAATATCGACTGGAAACTCTTCTGGCGGCTGATCCCCTTTGGCATCGCCGGCGGTGCGCTTGGCGCGTTTGTGCTCACCTCGTTCGACGGCGATCAGGCCAAGCCCTTTGTGACAGCCTATCTGGCGGTCATCGGTAGTTGGCTGCTGTATCGTTCCTTTCATCGTATCCCCACCAATCCTGTGAAGCTGAAAATCGTGGCGCCTCTGGGTGCGATCGCCGGCTTTCTGGACGCCGCAGGCGGAGGCGGCTGGGGTCCTGTTGCCACGACCGGCCTGCTCGGCGCCGGTGGACGACCCCGGTTCGTGATCGGCACCGTCAATGCGAGCGAATTCCTGATTGCGCTTTCGGTATCGCTCAGCTTCCTTGCCGCGATTTTGACTGGCCACTGGGAGGAAGCCGGAGAACTGCGGCAGTACCTGACATCTGTTGCTGGATTGATCGTTGGCGGCGTTTTTGCCGCGCCGATGGCGGGATGGGTGGTCAAGGCGTTGAAGGAAAGGACACTGCTTCGATTGGTCGGATCTTTGATCACCGCGTTGGCAGGCTACCAGACACTCGAACTCGCTGGAGCGTTCTGAAGCGGCTTGGGTGACCGATCTGGATGCAGACCTCGGACTTACGGAGCGTCCTCGCCGGGTGCTGCTGATCCTAGAGCGAGCAGCAACTAACGTGGAGGCCGCGGTGAGCAATGCCTATATCCAGTGTATCGCTTAACCAGACAATCACCGGGTGATGCAATCACTGGCTTCCGTCACTTTCGAAGGATCGCGCTGCCGACCGGCTTGCGGAAGATATCCGCAGGCATCGTCAGAGCCATCTTTCACCCGCAGAACCGCAGGGCTTCGGCTATGAGCACTTCGCGCTCCCTGAGTGCCGAGTGGCCCATATCGCCCGCTGCAACCCTTGGATCTTCGGTGCGCACGAAAGGGATCGAACGGGAGGCGCGCGCCCGCTTGCCCTGGGCTGTAAGGAAATATCTCAAGGCCGAGACGGGCCGCCTCCTTTTGCGAATGCCGGAAGAAGAGGCCGAAGCGTTCCAACTCGCTTCCGAGAAGATTTCGAAAACCGTTGAAACCATCGAAGCGCTGCCCGTGCTCCCGCGCGAGGTTGAGGACATTCTCGCCCTATCATCGCGCGAACGGCACAAGTGGCTGAAGGACGGCCGGCTGCAAAGCATCGGCACGCGCACCTTGAAAATGCGCGGGCGCTCGAAAGCCGTTACCTTTCACGTTTTCGATCCCAAACACATCGAGGACGTGCTTGACCGCGATCTGCCGAACATCTGGCGGGAGCAGGATGCGGAGGAGGCCGCCCGCAACCGCCGACGCGGTGCGAACAAGGCTGCGCGGACCCGCGCAGACAAGCTTTCGCAAAGGCGCGGCAAAACTGGTACCGATGGCACCAAGTTGGATGGATGGGACGCCTTCGAGGACGAAGGTCTGCTGCGCTGACTTCGTTCTCCCGACACTATCGTTCGTGTCGGGCGCATCTGTCGAACAACACACGACGTCTCGGCAAGCGGACGCTTCCCAATGCCCGCCCTTGTAGAACCCGCGGAGATCGGAGGGGCCAGCGGTGCATGACGCAGCACTCCACCTACATCGCGGATCAGGGGCTTCTTTAGGCGAGACTGAGGCGCGGAGTGTGGACCTGTCGTTATTGGTCTGAACCAATTCGTCGAACAGATGTTTACGCATTGGCCGGGAACATTGCGGAGGCCGCGATCAGGCGCTGGCTCGCCTAAGTAGCCAGGCGACTGACATTGCTCCGCCAAATCACAGCCAGACGAAGTGATTTCTGGACACGCTTCCAGATCGCAAGATTGGTTGGGTACCTCCGGCGTGAGCGCGAGAAGCCTGAAGCGGGGCGGAAAGAGAGCAAAGATGTTCACACCGTTCAAGGTGGAATGGACGGGTGCGGCCGTCGATGCATTGAGGGCGCAGATCCGGTCGTATCGTTTCCCCGATCAGCCGGACGATGGCGGCTGGTCCTACGGATGTGACCCCCAGATGCTGCGCGATCTTTGTACCTATTGGACTGATCACTTCGACTTTGATGCGGCTGTCGGAGAGCTCAACCGCTTTGCGCAATTCACGGCGAAAGTCGACGGGCTAACACTCCACTTCGTCCACATTCAGGGAGAGGCTCTCGGCAAGCGCCCACTGCTTCTGATCCATGGCTGGCCGGGCTCCACTTACGAGTTCTGGCCTGCAGTGGAAGCCCTGGCATTTCCATCGCGCAATGGTGGTCGTGCCGAGGATGCGTTCGACGTGGTCATCCCTTCATTGCCGGGATATGGCTTCTCCGCCAAGCCGAAACGGCCGATCGGCCCACAGCGCATCGGCACGTTGTTCGACAAGCTGATGCGCGATGTTCTGGGATATCATCACTATCTCGTCCACGGAACCGACTGGGGCGTCCTGATTGGTGCATGGATGGCGCTGAACCAGTCGCAATCGGTCCGCGGCCTACACATTGATTATCTGGGGACCGTCCCCGAAGACGCGCCGCAAGATGAAGCCGAACTGCGCTGGATGCAGGCTTATGCCGAGCGCGAGAAGTCGCTTGGAGCCTATTCACACCTTCAGTCCACCCGAGTGCAATCGCTCGCCTATGCGATGCATGGCCAGCCCGTCGCCCAGGCCGCCTGGATCCTCGAGCGTTTCCACGATTGGGCGGACCTGGGCGGACAATCGCTCATCGAGTCATTCGGTCGCGACAGATTGCTCACCAGCATCATGCTTTATGTGATGACCGATACGTTCGTGACATCGACCTGGCTGTATACCGCATCGGAAGAAGAGAAGAGCAAGGTGCTGCCGAAGGGCCGACGGATCGAGGTGCCCACGGGCTATGCCTCCTGGCCCGACCCGCGGCACCCGGCCCCGCCACGCTCCCTTGTCGAGCGCGCTTGCGATCTGATCCACTGGAGCGAGCAACCGCGCGGCGGCCACTTCCCTCCCACCGAGGAGCCTGATGCCTTCGTCACCGATTTGCGGGCATGGGCAAGGATCGTCCCGTGAACGGCATCATGCCCGTTGCGCCGCTTTTATCCCCTGCGAGCCATAGCGAAACCCCATTTGCCATCGGATAGGTCACTTTCAACGATACCTTGCGCGGAGCTTCCAGCTCACCACGCGCTCTCATTGTTTGGCCCCATTCGATCGTCCGATCAGATCGCGTCACACCTGTTACTCACGCCTCCTCCCGTGCGGCAGTAAATTTGTCTCAGGGTCAACGCCCAATCAGAAGAGCCACATGCGGCCAACCGCCGTGGCAACCGCGATTAGGAGGATAGGATGTCCGCAACCCTTTCAAATAGAAGCTCTTGGTCCCTGTCGACCTGGCTATCGATCGCCTCGCTTACTTTCGGCAGCTTTGCGCTCATCAGCAGCGAACTGCTGCCCATGGCGGTCCTAACCCCAATGGCAGCCGATCTCGGTGTCACGGAGGGCGCCGCCGGTCAGGCGGTAACCCTGACCGCTCTGTTTGCCGGCGTCGCAGCGCCCACAGTGGCGCTCATCATCGGTCGTATAGACCGTAAGTTGATCAATCTGGCCCTCTGCGTTCTGGTGATCGCGTCCAACACCGCAGTGGCCTTCACATCCGATTATTTCGTGCTGCTGACCGCGCGCATGCTCCTGGGCATTGCCATTGGTGGGTTCTTCGCCCTGGCCGGCGCGACTGTCGTCCGGCTTGTCACCCTTGAGGACATGGGGAAAGGCATGTCGATCGTCTTCATGGGGCTCTCAGCGGGGCTCGTTGTCGCTCCAGCGCTTGCTACCTTGATCGGAGAAACGTTCGGCTGGAGAATGGCGTTCATGACAGCGGCCGGGTGCGGTTTGCTCGCGCTGCTTTTGCAGAGCGTTTGCCTGCCAAGCGTGCCGGCCACGAGCGCGACAAGCCTTTCTAGCCTGTCGGGGCTGCTGAAACGGCGGCCCGTACGGGTGGGGTTGGTCGTTGGGCTGCTCTTCTTCGGAGGTGAAGTAAGCGGGTTCACCTTCATGCGACCCTATCTTGAGACCAATGGCGGGCTCAGTGCGGCGTCCATCGCTCCCGTCCTGTTGGTACTGGGTCTCGCCAGTTTGCTGGGGAGCGCGGTCGCCGGAGTGTTTGCAGATCGTATGCTGCGCGAAGGATTTGGCGCCACGTTCCTGATGTTGGCGATCGCCACTATCGGTCTGTTGGCGTTCAGCAGCGTCTACGTTGCGATCTTCGTCTTTGCCGCGGCCTGGGGGCTTGCCATAGGCGCCGGACCGGTAATGACCCAGACGTGGATGGGGCGTTCCGCGCCCGATGAGCTTGAGGGTGTCGGTGGACTCTTTCTGGCTGTCATTCAGTTCGGTATCACTATGGGCGCGATCGCTGGCGGTATCGCTGTGGATCTCGTCGGGACGAGCGCTCCGCTCTACGTGACTGCCACCTGTGCCATTCTCGCGGCCGTGCTGATCGCAACGCGACAGGTCCCCGACGGGGTATCGCAAAAAACTGCGTCAGCTTTGGCCCCTGCCGAGTGAGCAAGGATGCGGCCAGCATCGTAGCCGCGCCTCCTCATCCATTCAAACCGGTAGGAGGCCGAGGCATTCGGCCTCGCTCCCGAGAAGATTTCGTGCTGTCGGAACCATCGAAGCACTGCCTGGGCACCCGCGGGGTTGAGCACATCCTCGCGTTGTCGTCACGCGTGCTTTGACCGCGATGGCAAAGGCCGTGGCCGATGTTTGGGCAGCTGTCGGGTTTGCGGCGAGCATCGCAAAGCACGACGGACCTCGGAAACCAGCACACATCTGGCGGGTGTGCGGATCTCCCACCTCTTACGCCACGACCCTGAGCAGAGCGGCGTTCCTTCTCAGACGCTTGTACTCGCGCTGAGCCCCGAGAAATGTCTTCTCAATGCGTGGAAGCTGCCTCACCGTTATTTGCAGATTTTCCGGAGGCTGCCGACACATGCTGTGCTGCAAGAAACATCAGCGTCGATGCAGCTGTGCGCCGATTCCAGCCGGCGGTCTCGGCCATGTCCAGCAAACTGGTCAACAGCGGTTTCAGCGCGCTTCTGCATTCCGTTTCATAGGCAAGGAATTCATTCGCCGCACGGGTCGGCGGCGGCACGGATCCGATACTGGTCATCTTGTTCATGGGAACTCTCGAGCTGTAGCGAAAGCCCGCTCCCGTTGAGGGGAGCGGGCCCTTTGTCGAAGCGCTAGAAATCCATACCGGCGCCGGCAGGAACGGCGGGTGCCGCTTCCTTCTTCGGCTTCTCGGCCACCATCGCCTCGGTGGTCACCAGCAAGCCTGCGACGGATGCGGCGTCCTGCAACGCGGTGCGAACAACCTTGGCAGGGTCGATCACACCGTGCTTGTAGAGGTCGCCATATTCGCCGGTCTGAGCGTTCCATCCCCAGGCGAATTCCGTCTTTTCGCGCAGCTTGCCGACGACAATCGAGCCTTCCGCACCAGCATTCTCAGCAATCTGGCGAGCCGGCGCCTCGATGGCACGACGAATGATGTCGATGCCATATTTCTGGTCGGCGTTGTCAGCCACCAAAGTGTCGAGCGCCTTGACGGCCCTCAGCAGCGCGACGCCGCCGCCAGGTAGTATGCCCTCTTCCACTGCGGCGCGGGTGGCATGCAAGGCGTCGTCGACGCGATCCTTTTTCTCCTTGACCTCGACTTCCGTCGCGCCGCCGACGCGGATCACTGCGACGCCGCCGGCCAGCTTGGCAAGCCGTTCCTGGAGTTTCTCGCGGTCGTAGTCGGACGTGGTCTCTTCGATCTGTGCTTTGATCTGAGCCACACGACCCTGGATTTCTTCCTTCCGACCCGCGCCGTCGACGATGGTGGTGTTTTCCTTCTCGATCGTCACCTTCTTGGCGCGGCCGAGCATCTGAAGCGTGACATTCTCGAGCTTGATGCCCAGGTCCTCGCTGATCGCCGTGCCGCCGGTAAGGATCGCTATGTCTTCCAGCATGGCTTTGCGACGATCGCCGAAGCCAGGCGCTTTGACGGCAGCGACTTTCAGGCCGCCGCGCAGCTTGTTCACGACGAGAGTCGCCAACGCCTCGCCTTCGACGTCCTCGGCGACAATGACCAGCGGCTTCCCGGACTGGACCACGGCCTCGAGCACGGGGAGCATCGCCTGCAGATTGCCCAGCTTCTTCTCATGGATGAGCACATAAGGCTCCTCCAGTTCGACCCGCATCTTGTCCTGGTTGGTGACGAAATAAGGGCTGAGATAGCCGCGATCGAACTGCATGCCTTCGACCACTTCCAGCTCAGTCTCGGCGGTCTTGGCTTCCTCGACGGTGATGACACCTTCGTTGCCAACCTTCTGCATGGCCTCGGCCAGGAAGCGGCCAATCTCTGCATCGCCGTTGGCCGAGATCGTGCCGACCTGGGCAATTTCATCATTCTTGGTGATCTTGCGGGCATTGGACTTCAATTCGGCGACGACGGCGTCGACTGCCTTGTCGATGCCGCGCTTGAGATCCATGGGATTCATACCGGAAGCCACTGCCTTGGCGCCCTCTCGGACGATAGCCTGGGCCAACACAGTGGCGGTCGTGGTGCCGTCGCCGGCCAGGTCGTTGGTCTTGGAGGCAACTTCGCGCACCATCTGCGCGCCCATGTTCTCGAACTTGTCCTCCAGTTCGATCTCCTTGGCGACGGTGACGCCGTCCTTGGTGATGCGAGGGGCCCCAAACGATTTGTCAATGACGACGTTACGGCCCTTGGGACCGAGGGTCACCTTCACCGCGTTGGCGAGGATATCGACGCCGCGCAGCATGCGTTCACGCGCATCGGAATTGAATTTAACTTCCTTGGCAGCCATTGGATAACTCCTTCAATAGGCAGCTGTCGTTGACTGGTTGGTTTTGAGATCGCAGCCCGGTCTCAGGCTGCTTTCTTCAGCGCGGCGGCGTTCTCGATGACGCCCATCACATCGCTTTCCTTCATGATGATGAGATCCTCGCCATTCAGCTTGATCTCGGTGCCCGACCACTTCCCAAACAGGATGCGGTCGCCGACTTTGACGTCGAGCTCAACGAGCTTGCCGCTTTCGTCGCGGGCGCCGGGGCCAACGGCGATGACTTCGCCTTCCTGCGGTTTTTCCTTGGCGGTATCGGGGATGATGATTCCGCCGGCCGTTTTTTCGTCGGCCTCGATGCGGCGGACCAGGACGCGGTCATGCAATGGACGGAACGTCATTTCGTTCTCCTTCTGGACAAACAGATCTTGAGGTTCCTCCACACCGGACCGGCAATATCGGGCCGGTGCGGGGTGCCGCGACCCTTCCGGCATCGCGTGCGCATATCGAGCTAGTTTTGCGATTTTGCGGTTTCAAGAGGGCGCTTGAAAAATTTTAGCACTCGCATCGACAGAGTGCTAGCACACTGAAAACATAGGATTAACTGAACCGTAGCCTGAAATTTCGGCTTGAAAATTCTGAGCGGTTTAACAAAATTATTCGCACCTCGCTTCGGCGGGGCGATGAAGCTGGGAACCCGCATAAGGAGCTTTGGAAGACGGAGGATCACGATGAACCGACACGTATCAACGCAGATCATTCCTTCTCTTGTCCCCAGGACGTCCGACCTCGCGTTTGACAGGCTGTTGTCGCCGGCGAGGCATTTCAAGCACCCTATTGACGTCCTGAGGGACGACACACTCGATTTACAAGAAAAGAAAGCGATTCTGTCGTCCTGGGCTTCTGATGCCTGTGCCGTCGAATCCGCCCCGGCTTTACGACGTCTCCCGGGGGCTGATCAGCCGGTCTCCTTCGACCTGATCATGGACGCGTTAAGTCGGCTCGACATGGCGACTTCAGTGAACTCGGCGGGAACACAACACCCCGCCTTCGATCGACTGGATGCGTAACGCTAAGGAGAGACAGATGACCAAAGCGGTCAGCAGGGAATTTCGCCTGCAGATGGAGGGATACGGTCTGACGACCGCCGAAATCCACTACCGTCTTCCCGACCACCCCAGTATTCTGCAGCTTTATGTCTGGCAGGAATACGATCTGGCGCCCCACTTTCCGGAGCTGAAGGGCTTCCTCGGATATTGGGAAAGCGCGTTGGAGGGCGCCTTACACTCCGTGCGGGTCGCCCATCACCGCCTCATCAGGCCATCGGAATGGCGCGCCGTCGACGGCGTCATCGGGCTGCATTGAACGTCACTTCTGTCCACGGCGCGGCGATCGGCCTGATGAGGCGTCGCCTGCGGATGGGGCGCGATTCTCGCGCGAGCAATCCGGCCCGGTGAGCGGCCTTTGCGAAAGCCCTATGTGCATCACGCGCACTACGCCAGCCATCCAGTGCATCGCGACAGGCACGTTCCGCCGCACGCCAGCTTCGTCCGCGCGCCCATTCGGGCCATTGCTGCTCCAGGCACTCAAGCGCCTCGAAGCTGCTGGCCACATTGCGTGACGCCTTGGGAAGATTGAGGCTAATTGGTTCAGGAAACCAAACGTCGTTCATCACTTCCTCCGTCTTTTTCAACGTCTTTTGCGAGCAAGCAATCGTCTGGCGTCATCGACGCCGTCTACTCTGCAGATGGGAAGCCTGCGCTGAACGTCAAGACTGCAACTGTCTGCCAAGCGCAGGTCCCGTGCAGGGCTTCGCAGTAAATATTCAAGGGACCGGGTATCGGCTTGAACATTTTGACTGCCAGGGCGGATCGGCAGGCAATCGGACGACGGTCGGGTATGCTTCTTGATCATCGTCCAGCGCTCATCTGATGACCCAGCGCAGGTCCGGTATGAAGATGGCAGCCTAACGAAGATCGCTCTGGCAGCCTCCGGCGACCAGGATACGCGACACTCATCCGATCTTATCTTTTTAGTCTTGCGTGATCTCTCATCACTCGCTCGCACACTGCGTCCCTGATCTGGTGGGTGGACGCAGTTCCCTTGAGGTCGGCGCTGAGCAGACCATCCGCAAGGCAGGCTTCCGTAACGCTCCGAATATGATCGGCCGCACGGCTGAGTCTTTCATCTTCGTGCTTATGCCCCAACCATTCGAGCATTGCCGCCGCAGAGAGGATCGTTCCATAGGGATTGGCGATGCCTTTTCCCGCGATATCCGGTGCGGATCCATGCGCAGCCTGGAAGAACCCCTTTGCCTCCCCGATCTCGGCCGACGGTGCCATACCCATGCCGCCGACCGTCGCAGCCGCCAGGTCCGACAAGATATCCCCGAACATGTTCTCGGTGACGATTACGTTGAAATGCGCGGGCCTCAGGACAAGATGCATGGCCATGGCGTCGACCAGCACATGCTCCGTTGCAACGTCAGGATAGTCCGCAGCCACTTCATCGAACACCGCCCTGAAGAACGCATAGCTACGAAGGACGTTTGCCTTGTCGCAACAGGTCACCCGGCGCACGCCGTCCTCCGGCGCGCCCTTGGATTGCCGGGCCAGTTCGAAGCCTTTGCGGACAATGCGTTCTATGCCCTTACGCGTCTGCACGAGCGTGTCGACCGCGACTTCCCCGCGCAACAGCGCTCCTGCCCCGCGGGCGGCGTAAAGACCTTCGCTGTTTTCACGCAGGATGATGTAGTCGATATCGCCAGCCCCGACGCCGCGCAGCGGGCTGGTCACGCCTTTGAAGAGGCGAACGGGGCGAATGTTGGCGTAAAGATCGAGCTCGAAACGCAGCCTCAGCGTAAAATCCAATCCAGCTTCCGTTCCATCCGCACGCACCACACCCGGAATACCGCCGGCTCCATGAAGGATGGCATCCGCGTCCCGACATGCCTGGAAGGTCGACGCCGGAAAACTGTCACCGGTCCTCATGAAATGTTCGGCTCCAGCGGGATATTCGGTGAAGCGCAAGGGGCCGTCCGACCCAAGCGCCGCCCTCACGACCTCGACAGCAGCGCCACAGACTTCCGGACCGATACCGTCGCCATGAACGACAGCAATTTCGTAGACATCTTTCATTGCCGAGCCACACTAGAGTTCAGATGCACTTGCCGCCGTCCACGTTGAGATCGACACCGGTAATCATGCTGGCTTCATCGGAGCAAAGGAAAGCGGCTGCGTTGCCCATGTCCTGCGGCGTCGAAAGCCGGCCGATTGGAATGGTGGCAACCACACGCGCACGGTTCTCTTCTCCGGAGCCAATGAAGGTGGACAGGAGCGGCGTATCGCCCGCAACCGGGTTGATGGCGTTGACGCGAATGCCGAAGGGCGCGAGTTCCACCGCCATCGCCCGGGTCGCGGCGATCGCCCATCCTTTCGAGGCATTGTACCAGGTCAGGTTCGGCCGAGGTGAAACGCCGCCGGTCGAGGCAACATTGAGAATGACGCCGGCTTTGACCGACTTGAAATGCGGCACCACGGCGCGGGCGCCATTGTAGATCGAGCGCATGTTGACGCTGGCGATGCGGTCGAACAAGCCTTCGTCCATTGTCTCCAGCGGCAGCGGTGGCTGTGCGACACCGGCATTGTTGACCAAAATGTCGAGACCACCGAAGGCGGAGCGGGCCAGATCGGCTGCCATCGCGAAGCTCTCGAGCGTCGAGACATCGCCTGTGATCGGTCGCACCTTGTCGCGGGCCTCGCGGGCCACACGAGCTGCAGCGTCCTCATCGCGGTCCATCAACACCACCGACGCACCCTCGGCGACGAACTTCATGACGATGCCTTCGCCAAATCCCGAACCGCCACCCGTCACGATGGCGACCTTGCCAGCAAGCCTCATATTCGATCCTCCGTTGCCGGCAACATCGGGGAAGACGTGCGCGTTGCACAGTTTGATTATCTGAACGCCCTTTTAGCTTTCCTTGTTTGAGCTCCTGCACCTGCGG
The DNA here is from genome assembly GCF_022347545.1 of Terribium retamae. Lineage (GTDB taxonomy): Bacteria > Pseudomonadota > Alphaproteobacteria > Rhizobiales > Rhizobiaceae > Mesorhizobium > Mesorhizobium retamae. The sequence goes on along the minus strand of NZ_JAKREW010000005.1, from coordinate 214,513 downwards.
GGGAATAGTCGCTGTAGTTGCGAGGAGAAGCAGATGACCCTGAACTTCGATCCGGGAGCGATGGCCAAGGCTCTCTACCATGGCGAGTTCCGGCCAATGTTCATCGGCGGCAAATGGGTCGCGGCTCAGTCCGAGCAGGAAATGCAGGCGTTGAACCCTGCCACCGGCGAAGTGCTGGGCACCGTGCCGCGCGGCGGAGCCGCGGATGTCGATGCGGCGGTGGCTGCGGCGCGTGCGGCTTTCGAAGGCCCGTGGTCCAAATTCTCACCTTACGAGCGACAATGCGTACTGCTCAAGATCGCCGACCTGTTCGAGAAGCACTGGGAAGAGCTCAGCGTTTCCGACACGCTCGACATGGGGCTGCCAATCACCCGGACTGTCGCCAACCGGCGTCGCGTGATTGGCATGCTGCGTTTCTATGCCGGCATGGCGACGGCACTGCATGGCGAAACGGTCGACAACTCCATTCCCGGCGAAATCGTCACATTCACGCGGCGCGAACCGGTCGGCGTGGTTGGTGCGATCATTCCCTGGAACGCTCCGACAGCTGCCTCGATCTGGAAAATCGCGCCAGCATTGGCCACCGGCTGCACCGTCGTGCTGAAACCCTCGGAGGACGCTTCGCTCACACCGCTTCTGATTGCTCGCTTGATGCAGGAAGCAGGTGTGCCGGATGGTGTAGTCAATGTAGTGACCGGGACAGGCGCAGAGGCGGGCGCTCGGCTTGCCGAACACCCCGACGTCAACAAGATCGTCTTCACCGGCTCGACACTGACAGGGCAGGCGATCGCGCGCGCCGGTGTAACCAACCTCAAGCGCGTTTCGCTCGAACTTGGCGGAAAGTCCCCGATCATCGTCTGCCGTGACGCCGATATCGACAAAGCAGTTCCGATTGCAGCGATGGCGGTGTTCGTGCATTCCGGCCAGATTTGCATCGCCGGTTCACGCTTGTTCGTGGCGCGAGAGATCCATGATGAATTCGTGCGGCGGGTCGCCGAATTTGCCGGCAGGCTGCGCATCGGCCACGGCATCGAGGCGGATACCGAAATCGGCCCCCTGATCAATGCGAGGCAGGCCGACAAGGTGGCAGGCTACATAAAGGCCGGCAACGAAGAGGGCGCCAGACTGGTTGCCGGCGGTTCACGCTTGGAAGGCACGGTTTATGACGGCGGCAACTTCATCGCACCTACCGTGTTTGGTTCCGTGTCCGACCAGATGACGATCGCTCGGGAAGAGATTTTTGGCCCTGTGATCTCGGCCATGCCGTTCGACACGATCGATGAAGCAGTCATGCGGGCCAATGCAACGCCTTATGGCCTCGCTGCGGGGATTTTCACGAACAATCTCGGAACCGCCCATAAACTCTCCCGCCGCATCAAGGCGGGATCGGTCTGGATCAACATGTATCATGCGCTGGATCCGGCTGTGCCGTTCGGCGGAATGAAGATGTCCGGCTACGGCCGCGAGGGCGGCACCGAACATCTTCATGAATATCTCGAAACAAAATCGGTCTGGATCCAGACCGATTAGAGCCGAAGAGTCATTGGGCAAGTTCGCGCAGATTGGTGCGGATCAGGTTCATCAACTGTTCGGAGAAGGAATGGTGCACATAGCCCCGAGCCGTGATGATGCCTACCGCACGGTGCGCATCGCTGTGATCGATCGGCACCACGCGCATGCGCTCGTCGTTGCGCGATATGGCGATGCCGGGCACCACGCAGACGCCTAGACCCGACGACACCAGCGCCACCGCTGTTTGTGCGCTCTCGACTTCATATTGCGGCTTGAGTTCGATGCCTTCCGCTGCCGTCAGCCGGTCGACGAGACCTCGCACGGCGGTCTTGCGATTCAGCAGGATCAGCGGGAAGCGCAGAAGATCGGACAGAGGCAGCTTCTGCTCACCGCCATATATTTCCGTCGGGATGCAGGCCATCAATGGATCGTCCAGGATCGACTCGAACTGGAAGTCGTTGAGGTTCGGCAGCTCCGGGCCGATATAGAACTCGACTTCTTGCTGCTGCAAGAGCCCGAGGGCGCCCTGCGGCGGGGTCTCGATCACCTCGACGACCGAGCGTGGATAACGCAGCTTGAAGGTTGCCAGAATGTCTCCCAGCCGGCTCGCAGCGAGCGTCGGAGCGCAGGCAATCTGGACCTTGCCCTTGCGTCGAGCTGCAATTTCGGTCAGCCGGTCGAGGCTCCCCTGGACCTGCGACATCGCATTGGCGATCTGTTCGAAGAGCACCTGCCCCTCGGGCGTCAGGCTTGCGCGCTGGGCAGTGCGGATGAACAGGCTGATGCCGATCTGCTCTTCGAGATCGCGTATCTGCATGCTGACGGCCGATGGGGACCGGTTGCTCTCCTCGGCAGCACGGCGGAAGCTTCCGTTTTCTGCTGCGAGCAGAAACGTCTGCAGAAGTTTCAGATTGATGCTCGACATGTCCGCCCGGTAATGATCTCGCCCTGAACCATTGAGACCCGCGAATGGTTGAAAGGCAATAGGCCTGCCCGAGGGACGACCATAGGCTGCGTTCGGATCGATAGGCCGTCCGGCCTACGCCGATCAATGGACGGCAGCGAACATGACACGTTCTTCGCTGGCGTCCGAAAGCATCATCTCCTCGACGACGCGGCCCCGCTTGACGACGAGGATTCGATCCGAAACCGCAAGGATTTCCGGCAGATAAGATGAGATGACGACGACGGCCATGCCTTGATCGGCGAGTTCGCTGATGAGTTGGTGGATCTCGACGATGGCGCCGACATCGACGCCACGTGTCGGCTCATCGAAGATCACCAGCTTGGGCTGCTGGATTAGCGATTTGGCGATCACCACCTTTTGCTGATTGCCGCCGGAAAGCTCGATCATCTTGGCTCGGTCGCTGATCTGCTTCAGTCTGAGCCGCTCGCCCCATTCCTTGGCGAGCTCCTTGGCGCGCGCCATGGAAACCATCGCTACCGGGTTCGACTTGTCTGTCAGTTCGCCGATCTGCAGGTTCTCACCCGCCGTCATCGTCTCGAAGAAGCCATCGACCTTGCGGTCCTCCGTCACATAGACGATGCCGTCACGCACCGCAGGCCTCGGCACGCGGTAGCGCACCGATTTGCCGAGCAAGCGGATTTCACCGCCGTGGAAGATGTTGCGCTTCAAGAGCCCGGCAACGACCTTTGCCATTTCGGTGCGTCCGGCGCCGACCAATCCGAACATGCCGGTGACTTGTCCGGAAAACACGGAGAAGGACGAGTTGCGCACGAGGCCGGCGCAAGAGAGGTTCTCCACCGACAGCACCTTGTCGCCATAAGGACGCGCGCTGCGCTTCACGTCGCCATGCAGTGTTTCGGTGAGCGTCCGCCCGACCATGGCCTGGACGATCGAGGCGCGGGTGAAGCCCTTGGCGTCTCCCGATGCGACGATCTCGCCGTCGCGCATGACGGTGATGCGGTTGGCAACGGCGAGCGCTTCCTCAAGCGCATGGGTGATGAAGATGATGGCGATCCCCTCTTTGACCAACCGCTGTAAGAGGTTGAAGAAATGTCGTTTCTCTTCTGGCGTCAGCGTCGCGGTCGGCTCGTCGAAGATGATGACTCGAGCCTTGTGGTGGACCGCACGCGCGATTTCCACCATCTGCTTGTGCGCCGCACCGAGCGTGCTGACTTGCGCGGTCGGATCGACCTGGAAGCCCATTCCCGCGAGGAATTGGCGGGCCTGGATGTGGAGACCCCGGAGGCGGTTGAACATTTTCTCTTCGCCGAGATAGAGGTTCTGCGCCACGGTCATGGCTGGCACCAGATTGGTCTCCTGGAACACCATGGCGATGCCGGCGCGTAGCGCCTCTGCAGGGGTCGCGAAAGACACTTCCTTGCCATCAAAGAGAAGTTTGCCCTCGGTCAGCTTAAACACGCCGGCCATGACCTTGGTCAGTGTCGACTTGCCGGCTCCGTTTTCACCGAGGAGCGCATGGATTTCGCCGCGATGCAGATCGAAATCGACGTTCTTGAAAGCCGGAATGCGCGAGAAAGCCTTGGTCGCAGCCCTGAGTTCGATGATGTTGGCGTCCGACATCGTTTAACCCCGCTTGCCGCTTGCGACCTTTGACAGGCGCACGATCCTGGCCCCTCCACGAGAGGCGACAAAGAGATCGTCGCCCCATTCGCATGCACTAAGCGTCCCATGCACGACGCCATCGGCTCGCGAATGGAAGCTCGACAGCGGTTTCATATTCTGGTCGCAATGGACCACAAGGCCGTAGGACCTGGTGACCGCGTAAGGCTTCAAGACGTTCATCTGCTTGAGCTGGCTGCCTTGCATCGGCTCGCGGTAGTCTCGCCACGAACTGAGCGATGGCGCCATCCAGTAAGCTTCCGGTACTTCGGCCAGCATGCGTTTGCGGTATTTCTCCTCGCGCAGGATGAATTCCACCAGCTGGTTGCGTACGGAATAGAATGTCAGCCAATAGCCGGCATTGAAGGCGGGCGCGATGCGGGCCGGATAGGCCGGAAGATGGTCGAGCACAGGAACCGTTGACCTGGTGGCGAGGTCGACCGCCAGCACGCGATGGCGCCAGGCTTCGGTGATATAGATGCGATTGGAGCCGGTGGTTGCGATGCCGGCAGGCCAGGCGAGACTGTCACGGATCAATTCCAGCTTTCCGCTCTTCAGGTCGAGCCGCCAGATCGACCCGGAAGCACCTTTCTGCATAAGGTCGCGGCGCCACGCATTCGCTGGCAACGAGGCTGCCCCATTCGCCGCCAACACGGTATTGCTGTCGAGGAAAGTGAGGGCAGTGACGCAGGTCAGCCTGCCAGCTTCATCGCCCGTCGCCACTCGTCCGTCATGGAGGCCGCCGCGAATGACAACGCCGCTGCCATCCACGGCCAGCGCGGTCATGCCGCGGGCATGGGCGAGCGCGGTGATCTCGCCCGAAAATTCCTGCAGCACTTCCGCTTTGCCTGCAATGTCGAAACGCAGCAGCCGGTTCGCGCTGCTCGCCAGCATGCCCTTTTCGGTGTGAACGAGGTTGTCAGCCTCCGCGAGGCTGGCCAATAACTGTGCCTCCTCCAGTTCCTGGTTGGGCAGCAGCGGTCCGTCAAGCGTGGGCACGGTCACAGCCCAGTCGCCCCGGCCGAGGAAGCGGTCAAAAAACCGGCTTACGGCGTTCATGACTTCTCACCCCAATAGGAATCCGAACTGAACCAGTCCGGGTCGGCGCCCTGCGATGGCAGTGTTCCCATGCGGTTGTTGAAGATGCCGCAGAGATACAGGACGCCCTTGTGTTCACGCATCGAGGTGATCATCGGATGTTTCTCGCCGGCTTGATCCCATAGGCTTTCGAGGATCTGGCCCGTCTCGTCGAAGCGCAGCACGCAGCCGGTATTGAGGTTCGGCATCAGCCAGGCATCCTCCGATACGCGTCTCGCCATCCGACGGCGGAAACCCGGCATCTCCAGCGAGAGATCCAGCGCCGGCGTGCGCATGCCCATCAGTGCCAGCCAATAGGTTCCGTCCGAGGCCCGGTTGATGTTATCCGGATAGCCGGGCAACCCCTCGATGACCCGTTCGACTGTGCCTTTCTTCGGGCCGTCGAAATAGTAGCGGCTGATACGACAGGCCCAGCTTTCGGCAAACAGCACGGACTGCCCGTCGAAGGCAGTGCAGATGCCATTGGGGAAGACCAGGTTCGACAACAGTGTCCGCGTCGAGCCGGAGCGGGGATCGTGGACGATGATGCGCCCATTGCCGCGACTCTCGAGCGCATCGGCATACCAGTCGTGCATCTCGAAGCGCACGGTGGCTTCGGAAAAGACGATGCGTCCGTCGGGCAGGATGTCACAATCGTCGGCGAGTTTCATGGTGGAGTCGTCGACGACCGAGGTCAGCGAGCGGTTGGTCTCGGCGGTCAGCAGCTTGACCTCTCCCTCCGGAGAGACCTGATAGAGCCCCATGCCGGCAACGCAGATAACCAGGTTGTCGTCACGGTCAAAGGCCATGCCGAGCGGGGACCCGCCGATATGGGCGAACACCTCGCTCTCGGTATAATGCGGCGGCTTGAAGCGCAGGATGTCGCCCTGGCGGCTGCCGGTATAGAGGCGATCCTGGCGGTCGAAGATCACGTCCTCGGCGCCGTCCAGGAAACCGAGGCCGATGACGCCGACATCCTTCAGCCGGTCGTTCACTGCCATCGGAGCGCCAGGTTCGGTGGAGATCGCCTGCGGCATCTTGGCGAAGGTCGGCGAGATATAAACGCTGCGCAGGATCTTGTGTCGGTTCTTCACCCAACGCACGTCGAGAAGCACCGACAGCAGCAGCACCAGACCAAGGATCAGATAGTTCACGGGGCCAGGCACAGCGAGCGCGAGCAGGCTGTTCGACAGCACGAGCACAAAGATCGTTCCCATCAACGCCTTGGCAACCGAGCCGCGACCGCCGCCCAGTGAGATACCGCCAAGCACAGTCGCCGTCAGCACCTGCAATTCGAGCCCGGTGCCGATATCGGAAGCCGCACTGCCGATGCGGGCCGAGAAGAAGAAACCGGAAAGCGCGACGAGCACCGAGCAGAGAACATACGCGCTGAACAGAGTGAAACGCACATTGATGCCGGCATTGTAGGCGGAACGGCGCGCGCCACCGACCGCAAACAGGCGCCAGCCATAGCGGGTGCGCGAAAGGACCAGGTGAAGCAGCAGCGCAATCAGCGCGAACACGACGAACGAAGCCGGCATTCCCCAGATCGTACCGAAACCGAGAAAATCATATGCGGGTGAATCCGGCCCGCTGGTGACAATGGCGGTTGAAACCTGCGGAAAAACGATATCGAAGGTCGACCGGTAGATGATTAGCGTGACGAGCGTGGTCAGGAATGCGCGCATGCGCAGGAAACCGACCAGGAGGCCGTTGATGGCGCCACAGACCAGCCCCAGGCCGAGGCAAGCCAGCAGCCCGGTCCCAAAGCTCCATTGTTCGACATTCATGCCGAAGAGCGTAACAAGCACGGCCAGTGCGAAGGTCGAGCCGACGGACAGATCGATACCGCCAGACACCATGACGATGGTCATGCCGAGCACGACCAGGCCGAGTTCCGCTGTCTGGCCACTGAGATTGGTCAAAGTCGCGAGATCGAAGAAACCCGGCACGATCGAACCGAAAATCGCGCACAAAATCACCAACGCCGTGAACGGGATGACGCTGTCGATCCACTTCTTGGTCAAGATCTCCCCGACCACGTGGTCGGGGAGCACGCGATAGCGCCAGCGCACAAGGCTTTCGGCCATGCTCATCAAGAAAATCCGTTACTTGAGGTCGTCCAGCTTCCAGCAGTTCCTGCCGACGGCGTTGTCCTTGTCGACGCGCGTGATGGGGCCGAAGAATATGGTCTTCTCGCTTCCTGCCTGCCGTTCGGGGCGCTGCAGCAACTCGGAGATCTGCTGTGCAGCGATCTCGCCCTGGATAGGTGCGTTGAAATTGAAGATTACGTCGAGCAGGCCGTTCTTGATGCTTTCGCAGCCCGTTGCGCTGCCTGCGCCGTTTGTGACGATCGTCACCTGGTCCTGCTTTCCGGCAGCCGCGACGGCGGCTCCCGCGCCAACTTCGGCATTGTCCCAGATGCCCATGATGCCGCAAAGATCCGGATGCTGCTGAAGAACGGTCTCGGTGATCTGACGAGCTTTTTCGCTCATGTAATCGGCCGGCTGGTCGGAGACGAGCTGCAGTTCGGGATTGGCCTTCAGCACCTCGTCGATGCCGGTGCGCATGTAGATGTTGGCAGCGCCTGTCTGAACTCCGGCGAGCCAGACCACTTTATGCGACACTGCGTTCGGCCCGGTGCAATGCTTGGCCAGTTCGCCCATTTCCAGGCGTCCCATCTCGATCCAGTCGTTGCCGACATAACTGTCGGTCTGCGTCGCCGACTGCATGTTGACCTGCAGCACCTTGATGCCGCTGGCCTGCGCCTGCTTGAGTAGACGTGCATAAGTCTGCACATCCGGGTTCTGCACGATGATGAGGTCCGGCTTCTCGGCAATAGCGCCCTGCATGGCGCGGATGCCGGCATTGGTGTCGCCGTTGGGATCACGCACTTCGAGGGTGAAACCATAGCGGGCGGCATGGCGCTGCCACACCGTCACCCAGGCTTGATTGAGGTCCATCCCCTGCGAGATCGGCACGAAGATGACCTTCTTGCCCTTCACCGCCTCAAGATACGCCGCGCGACCGACCTGATCTGTTTCCTGGGCGGTGGCAAGCTTTGCTCCACCGAGGAGTGTTAGCGCCGTCAGGCACGCCAACAGGCCATTCTTGAAAAGCATCGTGATTCCTCCCTGGTTTCTTGATGTTCTTGGTCAGATGTCGCCGCTCTGCGAGGTCTGCTCGTCGCGCGGGTTGATAATGGCGTCGATGGCAAGGGCGCTCAGAAGGATCACGCTCTTGATCAGATTCTGGCTGGTATAGCTGAAGTTGAGGATCGTCATTCCGTTGGTGAGGATGCCGACCAGGATGGTCCCGGCGATGACATTGCGAACGCCGCCCTGCCCTCCTGAAAGGCCGATTCCTCCAAGGACGACCACCAGGAGCACGTCATAGATCAGGCTTGAATTGTAGAGACGTGTGTCGATGCCGGTGACCAGGCCGGTCATGATGATGCCGGCGGTAAAGGCGATGAGCGCGCTGATGACATATTGTGTCACGATGATCGGGCGCGTCGGCAGCCCAGTTGTGCGGGCCGCGTTCGGGTTGTCGCCCGTGGCATAAACCAATCGGCCAAAGCGCGTTTTTCTCAGGAAGAAAGCCATCAGCGCCGCTACACATGCGAACATGACGACGGACATCGGTATGCCGAAGACGCTTCCGTTGCCGACGAATTTGAGCCAGGCGATGTTGGGCGGCGCATAGAGGACGTCGGAGGCGAAGACGATGCGTCCGGACCCATAAACCGATGACGCGATCGCCAGGGTCGCGAAGATCGGGGGTATTTCTGCAACAGCCACCATGATCCCGGTGAACAGACCGATCGCGGCCGCGAGGAGAGCGCCGCAAATCACCGCCAAGGTGAAGTCGACGCCCCAGCTGGAGACCCAGATGCTGAAGGCAACGCCGACGACCATCACGGCCACCATGGTCAGATCGATACCCCGACCGACCACGATAAAGCCCATTCCAACGGCCAGCGTACCGAGGATGGACACGTTCTTGAGGATGGCGATGACATTTCCCTGGCTAAGGAAATTGTTCAGGGTCGCCGAGAAGACGGCGAAGAGAATGACTGAGATCGCAATGACGACGAGTTCCTGGGAGATCTGCACGCTCCCAATCCTGCCGCCGGGTTTGCCCCTGCCAGCCAATTCGATCCTCCCTTCCCCGGCACCGCGCCGCAGCTCATCCGAGCCGCCTTGGCGCTTTTTGGTCTTTACCCTGGAGCCGGACTACCTCCGGAAGAACCATTGCGGGTAGAAGAGGCTGGAGCAATTTCGATTTTCTGACACGCTGTGCAGTTCGTGATCAGACGGAGGACGGCATCGATTGGGATCCACCAATGACCCGCCGCCGCGCTGCGAAACGGCGGTCAAAGACGCAGGACAACCTGCGGTCAGGTTCAAGGCTGTTCCAACAGCGCAGGATCGCCACCGGCGACGGACGCGCTTCATTTGGAGCGGCACGCTGCAACCGGATCGCGCTCCGCTCCAAATGTTCTCCCTTTTCTAGCCGTGCCGGATTTCCGTGCCGAGCACCTTCAGACATTCGCGGATGAAAGCTGCGAGAGCGGTCCAGCCTTTGGCCGACACCATCGTGCCGTCAACATATGCCTCGGTCGGCGACAGGTCGACATAAGTGCCGCCTGCGAGTGTGACTTCCGGCTCGCAGGCCCCCAGCGCTGCAACCTTCTTGCCGCGCACCACGCCGTCGACTGCGATCAGTATCTGCACCCCGTGGCAAATGGTGAAGATCGGCTTCCTGGTCTCGTGGAAATGACGCACGATGGCCTGAACACGCTTGTCGGTGCGGATATATTCCGGCCCCCGCCCGCCGGCACAATAGACAGCGTCATACTGATCGAGTTGTTTCTCCGCATCGGAGAATGTCTTGTTGATCAACGCATAGTGGCCAAGCTTCTCGGTGTAGGTCTGATCGCCCTCGAAATCGTGCAGCGAAGTCTTGATCAGATCGCCAGCATTCTTGTCGGGGCAAACGACATGGACGGTGTGGCCGACCGCCTCCATTGCCTGCTGATAGACGTAGATCTCATACTCCTCGGTGAATTCACCGGTCAGCATCAATATCTTCTTGGCTGGCATGACTTATCCTTTTGATTTTTGGGATGCCAAGGCGCACGAACGCGCCCTGGCTGTCGCGAACTGGATCACCGGGCTCAGAATGGAGAGTCCGGGAAGTAGTATTCCTTGGCGTTGGCTTGGGTTATCAGCGGCGCGTCGAGTTTGACGTGGCCGCGGACCGGCGCCTGACCGACAAGATTGGCCACCGTCATGTATACGGCCGTCTTGATCATCGAAGGCGGGTAAGGCGTCTCGACCGGCGTCATGGCATCGCCATCGATCACTTTCTTGACGATGTCCTTCATCCCGTTGCCGCCAAGCGCCAGCTTGATGTCTGTCCGCCCGGACTGCTTGACCGCCTCCAGAACGCCGAGAAGCATGTCGTCGTCATTGGCCCATACTGCGTCGATGTGCGGATGTTTGGCGAGATAATCCTGCATCAGCTTGAAAGCCTGGTCACTGTTCCAATGCGCATACTGGATATCGAGCACCTTCAGATCGGTTCCCTTGATGGTGTCCTCGAAACCTTTGATGCGCTCGTCGTCGATAACGGTTGGAATCCCGCGAAGCACCACCACGTTACCCTTCCCGCCAAGCTTTTCGATCATGAACTTCGCGGTATTGGCGCCGACGGCAATGTTGTCGCCGGCAAGGTAAAGATCCTGGATCGAGGCATCGGTCAGACCGCGATCGACCACGGTGATGAAGGTCCCCATATCCTTGATGGCCTTGACCGGCTGAGTCAGCTCTTCGGAGGTGTAAGGCAGGATGACCAACGCATTCAGTTTGCGGCTCGCGGAAAGATCCTCCAGCGCACTGACCTGGTCGGCCGCTGACGGCGAGGTCTTCACGACAACCTCGACATCCGGAAACGCGGCGTTGATTTCCTTGGCGGCCGCCTGCGCGTGGTAGACCACACCGGCCGTCCAGCCGTGGTCTGCGGCAGGAATGGAAACGGCGATCACCTTTTTATCCGCCGCCAGCGCCTGGCTGGCGACCATCAAGGCGCCGACCGCCACGGCCGCAATCCATTTTCTATTAAACATTACTACCTCCCAGAATGGACCGATCAACTTTGGCGCCCGCCCGGTCCCGAGACGGGCTATCTGGAAAATCGCTGCACGAGCATGGCGATGATGATGATGACGCCCTGGACCGCAGCAACGAGGTATTCGGAGACGAAATCCGACAACACCATCAGGTTGGCGATCAACTCAAGGATCACGGCACCGGCGATGGTGCCCCATATGCGCCCCTTGCCGCCGCGCAGGGCTGTCCCGCCAATGACGACTGCGGTGATGACCTGCAGTTCCCAGAGCTGGCCGGTTGTCGGAGTGGCGGCGCCGAGTCGGGGCACATAGCAGACGGCTGCAATCGCCACGCATGCTCCCTGGATGACATAGGCCACGGTGCGTGTCTTGATGACGGAGATGCCCGAATAGCGGGCGACATCCTCATTCGCCCCCACGGCAGCGCATTTGCGTCCATATTTGGTCTTGTAGAGGACAAACGCGCCGAGCAAGGCGACGACAGCGGAGATCAGGATCGGCACCGGAATGCCGCCCAGCGTTCCGAAATAAACCGGTCTGTAGGCCTCCCGCAGCGACCGGTCGATCGGGATCGTGCCTCCGTCGGTCATGTAGGTGATCAGTGCCCGGAAGATGCCCATGGTGCCGAGCGTGGCGATGAATGGCTCGATCCTGCCTACCGTAACGATGAGACCATTGGCCAGGCCGCACAGCAGCCCCGCCAGCAGGGCGATCGCCATCCCCACCGGAATGGCCCAGAGACCAAGTCCCGGCACCATCATGTTCATGAACATGATGGTGATGCCTGCGATGAAGGCAACCATCGAACCGACGGATAGGTCCAGCCCGCCAGATGAAATCACGAATGTCGCACCAACGGCGATGATGGCGACATAGGCGCTGCGCGTAATCACGTTGCCGAGGTTGGTCGTGGAGAGGAAATCCGGATTGACCGCGAACCCGACCACCAGCAGCACCGCAAGAGCGAGGAACGGACCGGCGTCCGTCCATGAGAATTGGAATTGCCGATCGTTTCTCGCCGGCGCGGACTGGGTAAGCGCTGTCACTGTGTTCCTCCCTGGGCGACGTGCGCCCGCTCGCTCGTCGCAAGCAGCGCGATGTTGCTCTCGGTCATCGTCTCGCCCCAGACCTCGCCGCTGATGACCCCTTCGCGCATGACCAGGACGCGGTCGCATATCCCGATCAGTTCCTGCATCTCCGAAGAGATGACGATGCAGGCTTTGCCCTGCCCCACGAGGTCTTGAATGAAGCTGTAGATCTGCGCCTTGTTGGCAATATCGATGCCGCGCGTCGGCTCGTCGATGATAACGACGGACGGATTGGTCAGAAGCACCTTGGCAAGCAACAATTTCTGCTGGTTGCCGCCGGAGAGTTGCCCTGCCTTGACGCCGAGGCTCTTCAGCCGGATGTCGTAGTCGGCCACTGCCTGCGTCAGCGCCTCCGCTTCGCGGGCACGCCGCAGGATGATGCCGGGATGGAAGCTGGCGAGCGCCGACAGCGTGAGATTTGGCCCGAGCCGCTCCTGAAGGAGCAATCCTTTGCCTTTGCGGTCCTCGGTGAGATAGCCGATGCCGGCGTCTACGGCTTCGCGCTGCGAATGTATCTGGATCGGAGAGCCGTTGAGTTCGATCACCGCCGTTCCCGGCCGAAGTCCCAGAATGCCTTCGAAGAGCTCCGTCCGGCCGGCCCCGATCATGCCGGCGAAGCCAAGGATCTCGCCCTTGTGCACCGTGAACGACACGTCCTGTGCGAAGCCTGGAACCACAGCGTTTCGAACGCTCAACATCGGCTGGTCGGTGCGCACCGCCTGCCTTTGAGGGTAGAGAGCGGCAAGTTCGCGGCCCACCATCACCCGCGCCATCTCGGTCTGGGTCAGCATGTGGCCTGGATATGTGCCGACCATCTTGCCGTCGCGTAGCACCGTGACCTTGTCAGCGAGGCGCTGCACCTCGTCGAGACGATGGCTGATATAAAGGACCGCGATGCCCCGCGCCTTGAGTTCGAAAATAACAGCGAGGAGGCGCTCGACTTCTTCGCCGGTCAGCACCGCCGTGGGTTCGTCGAAGATGACCACTTTGTGCTCATCGAGGAGGGCTCGTGCAATCTGCACGAGTTGGCGATCCGCCAGTGAGATGGCGCCGACAAGAGCCGTAGGCGATACTTCGCAGCCAAGTTCGGCCAGCTTTGCCGCTGCGACACGACGCATGCGCACGTCATCGACGATGCCGCCTCTGGTGAGTTCGCGGCCGAGAAAGAGGTTGTCGGTGACGGTGAGCGCCTCGGCCAGCAATATTTCCTGATGCACAAGGGCAATGCCCGCCGCCTGGGCCTGGTCGGGCTTGGTAAAGTGCACCCGGCCTCCCGCCATCGACAATGTGCCTTCGGTCGGCTCGACATAGCCGGAAAGCAGCCGCATGAATGTCGACTTGCCCGCGCCGTTCTCACCGATGATCGCGTGGATTTCGCCCGGCAGAATATCCAGCGTGACGTCCGACAATACGGTAACGGTGCCGTATCGCTTGGAAATGCCTTCAGCGCGGAGCACCGCCGGACCGACCGGAACTCCGGCGACCGGCGCGACAGCGTGATCTCCTTCGAGGCGAGCGGCAATGGACATCGGCGCGATTACTCGAAAGCAGGCAGGAGCCGGTCCCGCGAATTCTCGATGTGCACACGCATCGCCTTCTCGGCGGCGCGCGCATCGCCTGCGGCGAAAGCGGCAAGAATCGCCTCGTGTTCGTCCAGCGCTTCTTCGGTAACGCGCGCGTGGAACATCAGGCGGAAGATGTGGAAATGGGTATGCTGATGGTTCAGCGTTTCACGGATGAGTTCGTTCTGCGCGAACTCCATGATCTTGTCGTGGAAGATCGCATCCTGCCGCGCAAAATTCGAGTAGCGCAGCCGCTCGTCCTTGCCGACCCGCCTGGCCATGACGCCTGCTGCTTCTCGTAGAACGGCAAGACGTTCGTCATCCAGCGCAGCCGTGGCCTTGGCTGCGGCGGCAGGCTCGAGCAGAAGTCGCAGTTCGTAAAGCTCGTCGAACCGGCGCCGTGTGATTTGCGGAGCGGCGCGATAGCCGATCAGGTGGGTCTTCAGCACCAACCCCTCGCCCTCGAGCCGGCCGAGTGCTTCGCGGATAGGCGTGTGAGAGACGCTGAATTCCTTGACCAGATTATCGACAGTGATCCGCGACCCTGGAGCGATCTTCAACGACATGAGCTGCGCGAAGATTGCCTCATAGACATCCTCGGCCAGGCTGTTGGCCCGCTGGATGCGGCCGCCCATGCGACCGTCGCCATCAACCGCCAGATCGGAATTTTGCATCGTTATTACCTCTTGACAGAAGCGAGCCCTAACACGATGCTCCGACCAATTCAATACTATATCCTATACGATTTTATAGAGGATATGAGAATGCGATAGTACCCGCAGGGCAACCCGTCGGCTTGAATATCGAAGGCACGGCCCCTGGCAGAGCAAACCTGCCTGCCACCAAGAGAAGCTCCGCAACGAGCTCGTTACTTATCTTTTCGAAGGACACCGGTTCATGACTATGTTTGCCGCCGCGCGCCTGCCACGCGAGATCCTGTTCGGCAAAGGCCAGCGCCATGCGCTGCCTGCCATTGCCGCCCGATATGGCGGCCGTGCATTCATCTGCACCGATGAGCGTCTCTCGAAGACGGCCGAGTTCGCCGAACTGCTCGCCGGATTGGCGGCTGCCCGGGTGGAGACGCTCGTCTATGACAAAACCCTGCCTGACGTGCCCCGCGACAGCGTCGCCGACTGCATTGCGGAGACGAAGAACTTCAAGCCGGACATGGTGATTGGTATCGGCGGCGGTAGTTGCCTGGATATGGCCAAATGCGCCGCGCTTTTGCTCAGCCACGGCGGAAAGCTGCAGGACTATTACGGCGAGTTCAAGGTGCCAGGCCCCACCCTCCCCGTGATTGCGGTGCCGACCACGGCCGGTACCGGATCGGAGGTGACCCCGGTCGCCGTGATTTCGGATCCGGAGCGAACGCTCAAGGTAGGCATCTCCAGCCCTCACCTGATCGCCGCGGTGGCGCTTTGCGACCCGGATCTGACGGCAACGTGTCCGCCGTCTCTGATAGCCGTCGCCGGTGCCGACGCGCTGACGCATGCGATCGAAGCCTTCACCGCCGCAAAACGCGGCGCTGACGCCAGCCTGCCGCAACAACATGTCTTCATCGGCAAGAGCACGTTGACGGATCATTTCTCCCTGCTGGCAATCAGGCTTTTGGGACGCAGCCTGGAAGCAGCCTATCGCGACGGATCGAACGAGAATGCGCGCGCCGATGTCATGATGGGAGCGCTGGCCGCCGGCTGCGCTTTCGGCACGGCGGGGACCGCCGCTGCCCATGCCGTGCAATATCCGGTCGGCGCACTCACGCATACGCCGCACGGGCTGGGTGTCGCAACGATGCTGCCTTATGTGATGCGCTATAACCTCGCCGCCGCAGCCGCCGAAATCGCCGAGGTCGGCGCCGCCCTCGGCCTTCCTCGCCAGGACGGCAACATCAACGGATTGGCAGAAGCGGCGATCCAGGAAGTTGCCCGGCTGTTCAATGCCATAGGCATCACTCGGACGCTGGCTGAGCTCGGCCTCTCCGAGGACCATATCGATTGGACGGCTGAACAGGCGCTCGGCATCGACCGACTGATCAAGAACAACCCCCGTTCATTCGACATCGTGGCGATGCGGCGCTTGGTCAGAGCGGCCTACGAGGGCGACATGGCCGCCAGCGCGATGTGAAACCTACAACCATCGCCCCGTAAACACTTTTCCGAACCATTCGATCAGGGTCCCGAACATGTCCGACTACACCACGCTCTCCCATGGCCTCTATATCGGTGGAAAATGGCGGCCCTCATCGGATGGCCGTGTCATCGAAGTGGTCAACCCTTCCACCGAAGCGGTGATCGCGACCGTTCCCGACGCCACGCTTGCCGACGCGGACGCGGCCGTGGACGCAGCCGCCGCCGCAGCAACGAGTTGGCAGGCGACCCCGCCGCGCAGACGATCCGAAATCCTGCGGCGCTGCTTCGAACTGATGACCGAACGGGCAGAAACATTGGCCGCGTTGATTTCCCTGGAAAACGGCAAGGCTCTGCGCGACGCGCGCGGCGAAGTCGCCTATGCGGCCGAGTTTTTCCGCTGGAATGCCGAGGAAGCGGTTCGCATCAGCGGCGAGTTCGGTCTTGCGCCGTCGGGCGCGAACCGGATCGTCGTCGATTACCAGCCTATAGGCATCTGTGTTTTGACAACACCCTGGAATTTTCCGGCTGCCATGGCAACACGCAAGATTGCCCCGGCGCTCGCCGCAGGCTGCACCGTGATCCTCAAGCCTGCCAGCGAGACACCGCTGACAGCCTATGCGCTCGCAGCGATCTATGAAGAGGCTGGCGTACCCCCCGGCGTTGTCAACGTGCTCTCGACCTCGAACCCGGGCCCGGTGACGGCAGCCATGCTGGCCGATCCGCGCGTGCGGAAATTATCGTTCACCGGCTCAACCGGCGTGGGCCGGATCCTTCTTGCCGAGGCAGCAAAACATGTCATTTCCTGCTCGATGGAACTGGGCGGGAATGCGCCGTTCATCGTCTTTGACGACGCCGATCTCGAAGCAGCGCTTGACGGCGCAATGGTCGCCAAGATGCGTAACGCCGGCGAGGCCTGCACGGCGGCCAATCGTTTCTACGTGCAGGCCGGCATCCACGATGCTTTCGCTGAAGGGCTTCGCAAACGCATGGCCGCGCTCAACATCGGTCCGGGTACGGATTCGGAGACCGAATGCGGCCCGATGATCACCCGAAAGGCGGTGGACAAGATCGACCGGCTCGTCCAGGACGCCGTTGCCCGGGGGGCGAAAATCCTCTGCGGCGGAATCCGGCCTGGAGGCGCGGGTTATTTCTATCCGCCCACGGTGCTCAGCGATGTCCCGGCCGACGCGGTCATGGCTCACGAGGAGATCTTTGGCCCCGTGGCTCCCATCAGTCGTTTCGAAGCCGAATCCGAAGCGATCGCAAAAGCGAACGAGACCGAATACGGGCTTGCCGCCTACATCTATACACGCGACCTGTCGAAAGGGATGCGCGTGGCATCGAAGATCGAGTCAGGCATGATAGCCCTCAATCGCGGCCTGATGTCGGACCCGGCCGCACCCTTCGGCGGTGTCAAGCAGAGCGGACTGGGACGTGAAGGCGGACAGAAGCACGGCATAGCCGAGTTCATGGAGGCCAAGTATATCGCCGTGACAATGTGAGCAAACAGATGCCGAAAGATCCGTTCCGCATTCGCGATCATGTCGCCGAGTTCGATGACATTGTCGCCGAAATCGTGCGCCGGAGCGCAGAGACCAGGGCGAAAACCCCAATGACCGCCGATATCTCCTATGGCCCGGATCGCACCGAAACGGTCGACCTGTTTTTTCCGAAGAACAGACGCGATGGCCTGCCGGTGCATTTGTTCATTCACGGCGGCTACTGGCGGATGTTCTCGAAGGGCGACTATTCCTATGTCGCCGACACCATCACAGATGCGGGAGCGATCGCGGTCATTGTGGACTATGCGTTGATGCCGTCGGTGAGGATGGCCAGGATCGTCGACCAGATCCGGCGCGCCCGCCTCTGGATAGCCGACCATATTGCGGATTACGGTGGCGACCCCCGCCAGCTCACCGTGAGCGGTCACTCGGCCGGAGCGCATCTTGCGACGATGCTTTTTGACGACGAGGAACGGCCATCCGGCATCAAAGGCGCTCTTCTGCTTGGCGGGATTTACGATTTGAAGCCCTTACAGACCTCGTTTCTGGCCGCTGAGATCGCCATCACCGACGAAGAGGTCGATCGCTTCTCGCCCATCAATCATCGCTTCGATCGCAGCGTTGCTCCCATGGTCTTGGTCGGTGCCGACGAAACGGAGCCCTTCCACCAGCAAGCAAATGTGTTTGCAGACCATTTGACGGGTCAGGGCCTGGCTGTTTCCCGTGGCACTCTCGCCGCCGCAAATCACATGAGTAGCGTGCGGGATCTCGGCTTGGCGGGTACAGAAGCTTCGACTGCCTTGATCCGGTTGTTGGACGGATGATGTCGCCCTTGCCAGCTGGTTTCATATCCGGCGATGGCAGGCCCTTCGTCAGCCCAAAGAGCCAATTCAAACTTCGATGTATCTGCGTGCCATCGCTCTCATATGTCACAGGCTGGCCGAACCACCTGCCCACCTGCGTATAGTCACGCCGGGCTTCGCATTCCTGACCGCCCACCACAGGCAGCTAATAAAGCGTTCTTTTATATTCATCTTCCAGATCTTCATCGATTTTGCGCATCTCGTCGTTGTCGATTGGCGCTCCGGTTGTTTCGTCGAGGATTATTTTAATAAGAGACGGCATTTCCGTCCGGTTCTGGAAATGATCCGGGTTCCACAAATGAGAGCGCCGGAATGCTTTGGCGCAATGCATGAACACCTCGGTCACCTCCACCACAATCGCAAGCTTGGGAGCGCGGCCATTGACGCTCATGCTGTTCATGAGTTCGGGGTCCGTCACCAAAGTGGCGCGTCCGTTCACGCGCAATGTGTCATCAAACCCTGGAACGATGAACAGCAATCCAACGTTCGGATTGGCCAGGATGTTTACCAGGCTGTCGAGACGATTGTTGCCGGGCCGGTCTGGAATAGCCAGCGTGCGCTCGTCAAGAATCTTGACAAAGCCGACAGGATCGCCGCGAGGGCTGACATCGGCTTTGCCATCAAGATCCTGTGTGCCGATGCACAGGAACGGCGACCGCCTTATGAACTCTTGCGCATGGGGTCCCAGGGTCTTCTGGAATTTCTGTTTGGCCAGGGCATGCGTCGCTTCAAACAAGCCTCGAAGAGACGTTTCATCTGTTATGATGAATTCCGGTTTGAAAGCCGAATCCTTCATTATTTCCCCCTCTAATTCTGCGAACTCATCCGGCCGCCACCCAGGCGGCAAAAGTGTTTCTACAGCCATACTGAGGTACGTACATCATAGTCGATATGAGATTTTGATTGCGGTCAAGACGCCTGCACCTTCCCTGCAGACGCCCCGCGAACTATTCGTGCATCGACCCGGAAGCATGCGGGCCCTGTTAAATCGCGGCGAAGCCCGACATATGGCCTCACGAACAATGATGGATGTGAGCAGTTGGAAGCAACCGCCAAGCTCGCATTGGGAACTCGAGCAGATCTGTTGCCTGGCAGCGCGTGAAAAGTCGTGCGCGCCAATCCTAGAGCGTTTCCGTTTTTCACGGAAACGCGGAAACGCTCTAAGTTTTTGTTTTCGTCGCATTATTGTAACGCCAAGTGATTCTACTTGGCTACAAAATGCTCTAGACCACGGCCGTCGAACGGGCGCGTCTCTGCAATTCCGCTTGCACAGCGGACTGCAGACCGAGGATCTCTGTTCGGATCGCTTCGTCGGCGACACCGTCCGCGCGCAAGCCGGCGACGATGCCGGCAATGCGCTCTCGCCAGAACGTATTGGCGTTCGGACCGTGCACGACCTCCAAATCATCAGCGAGCGAGCGGACCAAGGTGGCGCGCGAGTGGAGCGGGAAAGGAATCAGTTCAGCCATATCCGCACCATTGGCGAATGATGGTTTACCGATGGTGAACCGACCAAGAAGATCTGACCGTACGAAGGCGAACAGCTTTCGCCTCCGTGTATGCGTAACGATCTTTCAGACGCTCCCAGGTGATCTGGAGTGCCTTGCACTCAGCCACGTTCGCATGCGAGCGCCCGTCGCATCGCGGCAGACCTAGAGCGTTTCCGCGTTTCCGTACTGTAGGAAACGCGGAATGCTCTAAGGTTTTGTTTTCGCGGCATTTTTGTAACGCCAAGTGATTCCACTTGGCTACAAAATGTTCTAATGCCGGACCATGCCGGCATCGACGTTGAGTGTCTGCCCGGTGATCCAGCGTGCGTCGTCGGAGGCGAGGAAGGACACCACGTCGGCGATATGCTCGGGCTGGCCCTTGCCTTTCATGGCCTGCAGCATCTCCACGAAACCGAACGCCTCATTGTGCGGGCTTGCCTTGACGCCGTCGCTTTCGATCAGGCCCGGCGTCACCGCATTGGCGGTGATGTTGTATTTGCCGAGTTCCGTCGCCAGCGCCCGGGTGAAACCGATGACGCCGCCCTTGGCCGCCACATAGGCTGCCATGTTGGGTGTGCCGGCGAAGAAGGTGTTTGAGGCGATGCTGATCACGCGCCCGGCCTTGTTAGCGGCCCGCATCTGGTCGGTCGCCGCGCGGCTGACGATGAAGGTCCCCGTCAAATTGACGTCGATGATCTTACGCCAGTGGTCGAGGTCGACGTCGTCCCATGCAATGAACGGCACGATGCTGGCGTTGTTGACCAGAATGTCGACGCCGTCGGACAACGCCTGGATCTCGGCAAAGAGCGCCTTTACCGACGCCGGATCCGAGATGTCGGCGGCGATGGCTTTGGCCTTTCCGCCGATTGCGGCGGCGGCAGCCTTGGCGCCCTCGGCGTTGACATCGCTGACGATGACGGTCGCGCCGTCCGCTGCCAGCCGCGCCGCGATCGCCTTGCCGATGCCCTGTGCGGCACCTGTCACCAGCGCCGTCTTTCCCGCAAGCCGTTCAGTCATGAAATCTCTCCCTTATGCCCATTCCGATGATGTTCAGGCGTCGGCGTCGATAACGGCCAGCGCCGCATCGATGCCCTTGCCGATTGCAAGCTTCTGGCCGGCCGCGTTCATGGCGCCGCCCAGCGCTGTCAGCGCCGCAATCGCATAGATCGGCTGCGCCGTCGGGCCCATATGGCCGATGCGCGTCAGCTTCCCCAGCGTCTCACCGCGACCCGACGAGAACACCACGCCGTAGCGGGCGCGTGCGGCTTGCCGCAGCGCTTTCTCGTCGACACCGTCCGGAGTGCGCACGGCGGTCGTGGTGGGCGATGCGATCTCCTCGCTGGCAGCCCAGATCGACAGGCCCATCGCGGCGACGCCCGCACGCATGGCCTTTGCCGTCAGCGCGTGGCGCGCCCACACCGCTTCCGGCCCCTCTTCGAGATAGAGGTCGAGCGCGGCATCGAGCCCGTTGATCTCCGCGACCGAGGGCGTGAAGGGAAAAGGTTGTTCGCGCGACCAGGCGTTCTCCCAGTCGACGATACTGAGCATCGAGGCGCGCGGCGCCGCCTGATTGGCCTTCATCTTGGCCCAGCCGCGCTGGCTGATGCCCATCAGCGTCAGACCGGGAGGTGCTCCAAGGCATTTGTTCGGGCCGGTGACATAGATGTCGGCCTTGCAGTCTTCCGGATGCGTCTTCATCCCGCCGAAAGATGAGACGGCGTCGACAATCAGATAGGCGCCATGCGCCGAGACCAGCGCACCGATGGCATCTATGGGGTTGATGGTGCCCGACGGCGTGTCGTGGTGGCAGACCGACACGACGGTGATCTCGGGATGCTTCTTCAGCATGTCGGCAACTGCCTGCGGGTCGATCGCCTCGTTATAAGGCACTTCGATTTCGAGCAGGTTGGGCGAGTAACGTTTCGCCCAGTAGCCGAAGCCCTTGCCGTAGACGCCTGAAGCCAGGTTCAGCACGACGTCGTCGGGCGTGATCAGCGATGCTGCCGCGGCTTCCAGGCCGAGGACCGGTTCGCCGTGCAGGATCACCGGCTTGGTCGACAGCCGCATCGCCTTCTGTGCCTTGTCGACCACTTGCTCGTAGAAGAGCTGGAACGCCGGGTCGTAGTCGTAGAGCACCGTGCGGCCAAGGCTGCGCAGCACCTTTGCATAAGCATCTACCGGCCCCGCGGTCAGGGTGATCACAGGATCGGCGTGTTCGGGATAACGCATTTCTCTCTCTCCGGATCTGCGTAAAAACAAAAGTGAGAGCAGTTCCGCGTTTCCGCGAAAACGGAAACGCTCCAGTGGCGGTCAGCCGTAGAACTGCGTGCCGGTCTTGTAGGTTTTGAAGTTCTCCATGTCGTGCGAGTACATCAGCTCAGCACCGTGATCCTCGGCCAGCTTCTTGACCTTGCGCATCGAATTGACGCCGGCGACCGGGTCGATATGGAAAGCTGCCTGGCACAGAGTCTCCAGGCTCTTCTGCGTATAGGCGGCGTCGATCGTGAATAGGATCGGCTGACGCTTGGGGAACTCGACGAGAAGGCTGTAGTGGCCGATCGAATGGCCGGGCGTCGAGATCAGCTTGACGCCCTTGGCGAGTTCGACGTCGCCGTCGATCCCTTCGAAGGTCGAGTTGGCGCGTGTGGTGCCTTCCAGGAGCTGTGCGGTGGCGCCGCGTGCCTCCGCCGCTTCGGCCGAGAAGCTCAGGTCCGAATAACCGAGATGTTCGAACGGCTGCGGATTGCAGGCTTGCGGTACCTCCGTACGGTGGCAGATCTTCTTGGCGTGCGGGAAATATTTGTTGCCGCCGCAATGGTCGAAATGGAAATGCGAATTGACGACGACGTCGATGTCCTTCGGCTCCAGCCCGAGCAACGCCAGCGCGCCCGGGATCGTCTGGTGCTTTTCCTGGATCGGCTTCTCGAAGGGCAACACCTTCATGACATGGTCGTAGTCGAAGCCGGTGTCGATGAGGAAGCGGCCTTCCGCATGTTCGATCAGGATCGAATAGACCGGAAAGCGGACTTCGCCGCCCGGACCACGATTCCAGAACACGTGATAGCCGTCGAGGACGAGCGAGCCGCCGTCGAGCAGGTAGACCTTGGTATCCGACATTCTTGCCTCCTGTGTTGGCGCGGCTCCCGTCCGCGCATCCGTTATCGTCAGCGCGCGCCGCGCTCGTAGGGAATTCCCAGGGCCGCCGGCAGGCTTGCCCGCCGCCCGAACAGCACCAGCATGATCATCACCGCCAGGAACGGCAGCATCTGGATGACGTCGGTCGGGATGTTGATGCCTGCCACCTGCATGGCTGTCGTCAGCGACAGGCAGACGCCGAACAGCAGCGCGCCGAACAGCACCCAGACCGGCCGTCCACGCGCCAGCATAGCCAGAACGATGCCGAGGAAGCCGGCGCCGTTGGTGATGAAGGGAATGAACAGGCCCGCGCCGACATTGGCGAGATAGGCGCCGCCGAGCCCCGCCAATGCGCCAGTCGACAGCACGGCGATGGTTCGCGTCTTGACCACATCGATACCGGCGACGTCGAGCGCAGCCGGCTTGTCGCCGGCGGCTTGCAGATTAAGGCCGAGCTGGGTGCGCCGGTAGAGGTAGCGCATGGCAAACACCAGCGCGACGGCCAGGTAGACGATCAAGTGATGTTTGAAAAATGCCGGCCCGATCACGGGAATATCCGCCAACGTCGGAATTACCGTGGGGTTCGGAGCCGGCAAACGGGGATAGCTGCGCGAGAACTGGAAGTGGTGCAGTAGCGCCGTCAGGCCTTCGAGGCCGAGCGTCAGCGCGATGCCGATGACGATCTGGTTCAGCCCGATGCGCACGCACAACAGCGCCATGACCAGCGCCACCGCCATGCCGCCGGCAACACCTGTGAGGAAGCCCAGCCACAGCGAGCCGGAATAGAAAGCGCCGACGAAGCCGAGATACGCGCCGGCCAGCATCATGCCTTCGATGCCGATGTTGAGCACACCGGCCTTTTCCGACATCTGCTCGCCGAGCCCTGCGAGCAGAAGCGGGATGGCCGCCGTGACGGCACCGAACAGCAGCGCACTGAGAAAGACTTCGCTGAGCAGCCCGGTCATGCGTCAAGCCTTTCTCGACTGGTTGTAGCGGTGGTCGACATATTCGGCGAGCGCGAGCACGATCAGCACGATGGAGACCAGCACGAGCGTGAAATGATTGGGCACGCCGAGCCGCCGCGCCGCGCTCTCGCCGCCGATCGACAGCACCGAAAGCAGGAACACGAAGCCGATCGCCGCAAAGCCGTTCATCCGGGCGAGGAACACGGCCGGAATGACCGCCAGTCCGTAGGCGGGGTTCCAGTCGGCGCGGACATTGCCTTGCACGCCGATGATGTCGACAGCGCCGGCAAGCCCGGCAAGCCCGGCCGAAATGGCGAAGACGGCAATGGTCAGGCCAGGCACACCGAGCCCGGCGTGAACCGCCGCTCGCGGATTGGCGCCGACGACCCTCAGCTTCAGTCCGAAAGCCGTCCGCGTCATCACCAGATGCACGATGATGATCGCCGCCAGTCCGAGCACCAGGCCGCTGGTGATCGTGGTGTCGAACAGCCGCGGCAGCCGGTCTTCCACCGGCAGCGTGCGGGTCTGCGGCACGGTCGTGCCAGGATCGCGGAACACCAGCTTGACCAGCACATTGGCGAGCGACGTGCCGAGGAACGTCATCATCAGCGTGGTGATGATCTCGTTGACGCCTTGGTAGGCGCGCAGCAGCGCCGGCACCAGCGACCAGATCATCGCGACGAGTGTGGCGGCGAGGAACGCGCAGAACAACGCCAGCCAGGCCGGCATGATCTCGACGAAGAACGGCGCGCTAGCCGCCGCCGTGACGGCGCCAAGCAGGAACTGGCCGTCGCCGCCGAGGTTCCACATGCCGGCGCGGAAGGCCACGATCAGGCCGGCGGCAAGAAACAGGAGCGGCGCCATGCGCGTCAGCGTCTGCTGGATACCGAGTGGCGAGAGCAGCCCTTTCTCCAGCACGTAGCCGTAATAAGCGAGAGGATCGACGCCAACGACGAGAAGGATACAGCCAGCAAGGACGAGCGCCACGAGGATCGGGCCGACCGTCATCATGAGCCGGCGCAGCATGTCGCGGCGCGTGCCGACGTTGCTGGTGGCATCGAGGGCCGTGGCGCCAGCGGAGGGTGCGGTGTCGATACTCATGCGGCTAGTCCGATCATCAGGCGGCCGACCCTGGTGCGGGCATCCTCGGCATTGGCGACAGTACCGACCAGCGAACCATTGGCCATCACGGCAATGCGGTTGCAGATGCTGAGCAATTCCTCGAGGTCGGTGGAGATCAGCAGCACGGCGAGGCCGCGTTGGGCGGCATCGCCGATGCGTTGGCGCGACGCCAGCGTATTGGCGAGGTCGAGCCCATAGGTGGGCTTGTTGAAGATCACCACCTTGGCGCCCTCGGCCAGTTCGCGTGCCAGGAGAACCTTCTGGATGTTGCCGCCCGAGAGCCGCGCGACGGGCGTCTTCAGGCTCGGCGTGCGCACGTCATATTCGCGGACCAGCTCGCCGGCGCGCCTGTCGATCTCGGTGCGCTGTTCGACGCCGTTGCGCCAGAATGGTGCCGCGCCGACCTGCTTGAGGAAGAAGTTGATCGAGACTGGGAACGTGCCGACGGTGCCTTCGCCCAGCCGGTCGTCGGTCAGGTAGCGCAGGCCCAGCCGACTGCGTTCGCTCACGCTCAGCGTCTCGATGGCGGCGCCTGCCAGCCGCACCGAACCGCCGGTCGCGGCTCGTTGGCCGGCCAATGCTTCGGCCAGTTGCTTCTGGCCATTGCCGTCGATGCCGGCGATGCCGAGTATCTCGCCCGGACGGATATCGAAGGAGATCGCCGACAGGCCCGGCGCATTCTCTGTCGCCGCCACTTCCAGATCGGCGACCTGAAGCAGCGGGGCCGCCTCGGCGCGGACCGAGCCAAGGGGACGTTCAGCGGCTTCCGGGTCGTCCTTCCGCTTGCCGAACATCAGTTCGACGATCTCGGAGATGATCTCCTGCTCGCCGAGTGCGCGAAAACGTTCCGGCGGGATCTCGCCGACCTTGCGGCCTAGCTTCAGCACCGAGATGCGGTCGCCGAAGGCGGCTGCTTCCTTGAGCTTGTGGGTGATGAAGACGATCGCCAGTCCCTGTTCGACGAGGCGTCGCATCAGCGCCCCAAGTTCCTCGATGCCTTGCGGTGTCAACATCGAGGTGGATTCGTCGAGGATGAGCAGCCGGCTGTTGCGCACCATGGCGCGCACGATCTCGACCTGCTGCTGTTCGCCGAGCGAAAGCTCCGAAACCCTGGCATGCAGTTTCACGACTATGCCGAGGCTCTTGCTGATCTCGGCGACGCGCGCCTCGAGTTCCTCGGTCCTGGGGCGTTGCCACCAGGGTCCGCCAAGCAGAAGGTTTTCCGCCACTGTCAATGTCGGCACCAGCATCATGTGCTGGAACACGGTGCCGATTCCGAGCGCCAGCGCCTGGCGCGGCGAGGTGATCGGCGTTGGCTTGCCGTCGACCAGGATGCGTCCTTCATCAGGCTGCTGCAGGCCGGACAGCATGCCGATCAGTGTGGATTTGCCCGCCCCGTTCTCGCCGAGCAGCACATGCACTTCGCCGGGACGGATCGACAGGTCGATGCTGTCATTGGCGACGATGCCCGGAAAGCGTTTGGTCACGCCTTCGAGTGCGACGATGTCGCCGACGGGCGACGGAGTGGTATTGCTCATCTAAGCCCAGCCCTGAAAAAGGGGAATCGTCCGAAGGGGCGACCGGCCGCCCCTTCGGCAACTGACTTCTCGCCGCCTTACTGGGCGACGCTTGTCATCAGCGCCCTGACGGCGGCGGCGTCGTAGATCGGTTCGACCTTGATCTTGCCGGAGATGACGTCCTCGCGCACGGCCTGGATCTCGGACCAGACATTGTCCGGGATCGCGGCGGTCTTCAGCAGTTTCACGGAATCGTCCTTGAGGCCAATCGTGTAGTGCTTGCTGCCGAAGCTGTCGGCCTTGAGGTCGGCGATCATCGCGGCGTAGACCGGCTCGATGTTCCACACCACCGAGGACAGCAGGAAGCCCTTGTCGATCGGTGACTTGTCGCCGATGACGTCGATGAAATAGACCTTGCCGCCATCTGCGGCCTTGGTCGTCTCGACCGCCTGCAGCATGCCGAAGCTCGAACCGTTGCCCTGGCCGAAGATGATGTCGGCGCCCGAGGCGATCACGCTTTCAGCGACGCGCTTGCCGCCGGCCGCATCGCTGTAGGCGGCGGGCCCGATCACTGCATAGGTGATCTTGACGTCCGGGTTCTCCGCCTTCACGCCCTGTGCGAAAGCCGCCGACTGCGAGTTCCAGGATGGCGGCTCGCCGGAGACCACGATGCCGACCGACTTCGAACGCGACATCTTTGCGGCGAGACGGCCGGCGAGATAAGCGCCTTCATGGCCACTCAGCGTGTAGTCGGCGACGAGGCCCTTCTCCAGGCCGTTCGGCGTATCCACGATCGCCACCGGAACCTTGGTCTCCTTGGCGATCTCGGG
Source organism: Terribium retamae (assembly GCF_022347545.1). Taxonomy (GTDB): domain Bacteria; phylum Pseudomonadota; class Alphaproteobacteria; order Rhizobiales; family Rhizobiaceae; genus Mesorhizobium; species Mesorhizobium retamae. The sequence continues at coordinate 187,001 of NZ_JAKREW010000005.1, read as the reverse complement.
CGCGGAAGTATTGTAGCCACTGGCATGCGCGATCAGCAGACTGGCGCCGTCGGCGGCGAGTTCCCGCAGCGTCGGACGGACGTCGCCATAGCCGAGGCCCTGGGCCACGACCACTTCGACCCCGGCGGCCTTGCCGGCCGCCTTGGCGGCATCGATGCCCTGCTGGTTCCAGCCGTAATCCGTACCCTCTTCGGGCGTCAGGATGGCAATCGACTTGACTTCACCGGCAAGTGCGCCGCCTATCAATACGCCACCAAGTATAATTGCACTTACGCTGCTTTTCAGAAGCTTTAACATGTTACCCTCTTTTGTTGTCTTCCCATGGATATTCTTATTGTCATTACGAAGAAGAGAGATAGACTTCGAAATAAATTGCATCCGGAGCCTATTCGAAGTGAAGATCCGTTATGTCCTCCCGTTAGCGCTGGCGTTCACGTCCTTTGCCAACGCGGTTGAATTGCACCATGTCACCGTCCGCACCGGTACCGATGGGCTCGCCATGGTGCCGTTGACGATCTCGAATTCGGGCAAGGACGGCCTGTCTTGCAACGCCGACTTCGCCCACTGGTATTCGGCCGAGATTGCGACGGTCGAACCGGGCGGGAGCACCCGTGTCGAACTCTGGTTCGACGCCGCGACCGGCACCTTCGCCATCCTTAACGACAAGCGCGAAAACCTTCCGGTCGAGCGCTTGTGGTGTGGCCTGTCGGGTCGCGCATATGCGACCCGCATGCAGATCGCACTCGACCGCACGGATGCAGAGAAGGGCACGCGCACCGTATCCTGCGGTTTGGAGCAGGACGATGTAGTGTGTCGATGATCCGCGCCCCGGGACATCCCGCCTAGTCCTTCGCCAGGAATTTGTCGGTGAAGACATCGTCCGCCGACAGCGCTTCCTTGAGCACGCCCTGATCGCTGAGCGTCTTCAGCGTCTCTTCCCACTGCGTCTTGCTCATCCAGCCGAGCCCGTGTTCTTTGGTCTCAGTGCTGGTGAAGGTCGAAGCGATGTCGGCATTGATCTGTGCCAGCAGCACGTCCTTCTTCTCGGCGTAGCCGGGCGCCGCCTTGGCTGTGATCTCGGCGGCCTCTTCCGGATGGGCAACGACATAGTCGAAGGCTTCCCGGTAGGCCTTGACGAAGCGACGGACGACGTCGGGCTTGTCCTTGATCATCTTTTCCGAGGTGAACAGGCCGGAGCCGTAGGCCTTCCAGCCATGGTCGGCGCCCATCATGATGCTGAGCGAACCGGGGCCGCCTGCCTTGGCTTCCAGTTCGGGAACTTCGGCATCGACATAGCCGACCACCGTCTGCACCCGTCCGAGCAGCAGGTAGCTCTCATAGGGCGGCGACACGCTGTTCAGCGTCATGTCCTTCTCGGTCAGCCCGTTGGCGGCCAGGAACCCCCTGAAGAAGATGTAGGTCGATCCGGCCGGATGGATGCCGATGGTCAGCCCCTTGAGGTCTTCCGGTTTGGTGAGCTTCAACGTCTTGGCGAGCGAGATGATCGCCAGCGGCGAGCGTTGGTTGACGGCAGCGAGCGCCACCACCGGCACCTTTTGCGAGCGCGCGACGGCGAGCGTCGGCAGATCGCCGAAACCGAAGTCGGCGTTCTCGTTGCCCACCAGCCGCATGGCGTCCGGCGAACCCGAGCCCTTGCGGATCTCGGCGAGATCGATGTCGTTCTTGGCGAAGAAGCCCTTTTCCTTGCCCACGAAGAACATTGCGTGGTTGCCGCGCACCACCCAGTCGAGCTGGACGTTGACGGTGTCGGCGGCAAGTGCGGCGCCGGAGAAGCCAAGCGCGCCGGTAAAAGCCGCAAGCGTGGCTGCCTTGATGAGCGAGCGTCTCAGCATTGTTCGATCCTTCCCTTTTCTGCCCCTAGGCGTGACTGAATTTCGGTGCCCACGGCACCACGATGCGTTCGAGGATCTCGGCCGCGTAGTAGAAGGCGATGCCGAGCACGGAAACGAGCAGCAGCGCCGCAAAGACCAGTGCGGTGTCGAGCTGGGTCGAGGCGAACTGGATGACGTAGCCCAGCCCGTCCGAGGCGCCGGCGAATTCACCGACGATGGCGCCGATTACGCTGAGCGTGGCGGCGATCTTGGTGCCCGCCATCAGGTTCGGCAGCGAATGCGGGACGCGGATCCTGAACAGGATCTGGGTGCGGCTGGCGCCGACCGAGTTCATCAGCGACAGCAGGGAGCGGTCCACCGACTGCATGCCCGCCAGCATCGACAGCGTCACCGGGAAGAAGGCGATGACCAGGATCAGGCCGATCTTGGGCGCCAGCCCGTAGCCGAACCAGAGGATGAAGATCGGCGCGAGCGCCACCTTCGGCACGTTCTGGAACAGCACCACCAGCGGATAGAGTGCCCGGCCCAGCCAGTCGAAACGCACGATGACCAGCGCGATGGCGACGCCGACCACGACCGAGACCACGAAGCCGAGCAGGATCTCGGCCGCGGTCACCAGAGTGGCCTGCATCAGCGTTCCCCATTGCGCGACCAGCGATCGCCCGATCTCCGACGGAGCCGGGATGATGAAGGGCGATATGGCAAAAATCCGCACGATCGCTTCCCAGGCCACGATCGTGCCCACAAGGAGAATGACCGCCGGCAGCCAGCTGCTCGTCGCGGCGGCAAGACTGGATGCCAGCCGGGGTTCGGAGGTGATGGTTTGATCGCTCATGACGCGTCTCCCGGTTGATGGCCGGCGCGCAGCATCGTGCGCAGTTGCACGACCAGCCGGACGAATTCCGGATCTTCCGTTACCGCCAGGTCGCGCGGGTAAGGCAGGTCGATGTCGATGCTGCCGGTGATGCGTCCGGGCTTGATGCCGAGCGCGTGGACATGGCGCGAGAGGTGGATGGCTTCATCGATCGAGTGGGTCACGAGCACGATCGTCTTGCCGGTGCGCTGCCAGATTTCCAGCAGCGACTGGCCCATCGAGTCGCGGGTGATGGCATCGAGCGCGCCGAAGGGCTCGTCCATCAAGAGCACTGCCGGGTCAAGCGCGAGCGCACGGGCGATGGCCACGCGCTGCCGCATGCCGCCCGACAGTTCGTTCGGACGCTTGTGGGCGGCATCGCCGAGGCCCACCAGTTCCAACATTTCCTGTCCCCGTGCCCGAAGCTCGGCGCGCGAGAGCGACTTGTCGGCGATGGAAAGCAGCATCGACGCATTGTCGACGGCGTTCTTCCACGGCAGCAGATTGGCGTCCTGGAAGACGACGCCGATCATACGCTTACGCGCGGCCTCGACCGGCGAAAGCCCGTCGATCGATACGCTGCCGCTGGTCGGTTGCTCCAGCCCGGCCAGAACCTTGAGCAAGGTGCTCTTGCCGCAGCCGGAGGGCCCGATCAGCGAGACGAAGAACCCCTTCGGCACCGACAAATCGATGTTCTGGAGCACCAGTTGCCGGGCGTAGACCACCGAGACGCCTTTGACGGAGATGAGGTCGTCATGGCGGATATGGGCCGGCTTGCCGCCAGCTGCCCGGATCGTGTCAATGCGCATGACGTCTACCTCCGTGCGTTGCGGCGTGCCGCGCACGCATCATCCCGGTTGTCTGTGGGTCGTGGACCATCGGCTACTCCCGGCCTTCCAGGATACGCCGCACGGCGACGAGCTTGCGTGCCCGCTCAGCCTGCAGTGCCTTTGTCTGCTCGGGCGTGTAGGAGAACATGCCTTCGCCCGACTTGATGCCGAGCTTCGACGCGCCAGTCTTCTCCAGCACCATCGGGGCGACATCGCCACGATTGGAAAGATCGGCATTCAGGAAAGACGAGACGGATTTGTAGATATCCAATCCCGCCATATCGAGCAGAGCCATCGGCCCGACGACGGCGATCTTGTAGCCGATGCCCCAGGACACGCAGGTGTCGAGGTCTTCCGGCTCGATCACGCCGCGTTCGACCAGATCGACCGCTTCGCGCAGTAGCGCATAGAGCACGCGGTTCTCGACAAAGCCCGGCACATCCTTCTTCACCACCACCGGCAGCAGGCCGATAGAGCGGATGAGGTCGCGGATGGTCTCCACGATCTGCGGCGCCGTCTTCTCGCCGCCGATCACCTCGATCATCGGGATGATGTGCGGCGGATTCGACCAGTGCATACCCACCATCCGTTCGGGATGTGAGATATGCGCCTGCAGCTGGGTGATCGGAATGCCGGACGTATCCGATGCCACGATCGTGTCCGATGCGATCAGGCCGTCGATGGCGCGATAGACCTCGGCCTTGATCGCGATGTTCTCAGGAACGTTCTCGATGACGAGGTCAACGCCTGCGACTGCCTCGGCGATATCGTCGGTGAAGCGAACGGTTCCGGCACCGGCGGCCGCGATGCCGAGAGCATCGAGAACACCTTCGGCGGTGCCCAGCATGGTGCGCGCGCGCTCGATCGCTGCCGGGGCGACGTCATAGGCTGTCACCTGCAGGCCGCCCCTGGCGAGCCTGGCGGCCATGCCCGGCCCCATGGTGCCCAGACCGATGATGGCGATACGTTGGATCATCACGCTGCCCTGCTTTCGATTGTTGCTTTCGATGCCGCGATGAGGTCGGCAGCCTTCTCGGCGATCATGATCACCGCCGCATTGATGTTGCCGCAGACCAGGTCGGGCATGACCGAAGCGTCAACCACGCGCAGGCCGTCGACGCCGCGGATGCGCAGTTCCGGGTCGACGACAGAGGCTTCGTCGACGCCCATCCGGCAAGTTCCGGCCGGGTGATGCACGGTGATGGAGGTCTTGCGGATATGTTCGTCGATCTCGTCGTCGCTCTGGCACTTCGGGCCGGGAAAGAATTCAGCTTCGACGAAGGGCTGCATGGAAGGCTGGGCCGCCAGGTTCCTTGCCACCCGAAAGCCGGCCCGCAACGATTGCCAGTCCTTCGGCGAGGCCAGGAAATTCTGGTGGATCAGCGGCGCCGCGGCAGGATCGGCCGAGGCCAGTTTCACGGTTCCCCGGCTTTCGGGCTGCGTTGCCACGATGCGTGTCGCGAAGCCATCCGCAAACGGCGCCTTGAACGGCTGCAAATATGGCCATGCGGCGAGCGGGGCTGCGGTGAACAGCAATTGCACATCCGGCAGCGGCCGTTCCGGATCGCTTTTCAGGAAGGCCACGACTCCGCCCGGCACATCCCCGGAAAAGCCGCTCCCCGTCAGATAAGTCTTGAGGAAATCCAGCCCAATCCGGTCGGCGCGCATATTGTGCAGGAACGGGCCCGGGGTCTTGCGACGGTACATCAGGATGACCGAGACGTGATCCTGCAGGTTCTTGCCGACCGAAGGCAGGTTGACCCGCGTCTGGATGCCATGTGCCGAAAGCTCGTCCGATGCCCCGATTCCGGACAGCATCAGCAACTGCGGCGTGTTGATGACGCCGCCCGAGAGCAGGACTTCCCTGCGGGCGATGACCGTCCGTTCGGCGCCGCGATGCCTTATCGTCACCCCTTTGGCGCGCGTGCCTTCCAGAACGATCTTCGTCGCCATCGCTTCGGTCAGCACGGTCAGGTTGGGCCGCTTCAGGGCCGGCCGCAGATAGGCGGACGCGGCCGAGCTGCGCCGGCCCTTGGCGATCGTCATCTGCAGGCGTCCGAAACCTTCCTGCTGCTCGCCATTGTAGTCGCTGGTCTGCGCATAGCCGGCCTGTACGCTGGCCTGCGCGAAGGCCTCGATCAGCGTGTCCTTATAGCGGCAGAACTGCGTGCTGAGCGGCCCGCTGCCGCCACGGAAGCGGCTCTCGCCGCCCTCCCAGCTTTCCTGCTTGCGGAAATAGGGCAAAACCTTCTCATACGACCAGTCGCTGAGCCCACTGGCGGCCCAGCGGTCGTAGTCGCCGCGGTTTCCCCGTACATAGGCCATGGCGTTGGTCGACGACGATCCGCCGATGACCTTGCCGCGCGCACATTCGACCCGGCGCCCGCCGACATTGTCTTCCGGTTCACAGAAATACATCCAGTCATGGCGGCGCTCGGTCAGGATCTTGCCCCATCCGAGCGGGATATGGATCATCGGGTCACGATCCCAGCCGCCGGCCTCGATCAGCAGGACGGTACATTGCGGGTCGGCGCTCAGCCGGTTGGCGAGCACGCAACCGGCCGATCCGGCCCCAACGATGATGTAGTCGTAGCTTTGTGCGTGCGGCATGGTTCTACTGCTTTCGCCTGACGCTTCTTGCCCCGGAGCGTTGTTCAAGAACGGGGCTGGATACACTGGCAGGGCCCTTATCCTGCCAGGGTGTTCAAAGACCTGCTGGCGCTAGGCCAGGCCCTTTTCCTTGAGGCGCTGCGACCAGTGATCCCATCCCCGGTCGATCTGTTTGCCGACAAGAGCCCCCGCCGTCTTCACCTCGCCGGGCGTCAGATACTTGATCTTGCCGATCTGAAGTCCGGCCGTGAGCGCCTTGGCTTCCTGCTCGAGATAAAAAGCCCGGAACACGACCTCGCGGACGGAACTGCCGACGTTCACCACGCCATGGCGTGCCATCAGGACCACCGTATGATCACCGAGGCTTTCGGCGATATCCGCGCAGACGCTGTGGCCGCCACCGAAAAGATCGGTCTCGTCACCCTGCTTGTCGCGGATCTCATAGACGGGGACGGCCTCACCCATGAATGCGCCCATATGCGTGACCGGGCGCAGCGGCGTGTCGGTAAAGCAGTATGGGAGCACGGCAGGCGAATGGCTGTGGAGCACGCACTGAACGTCCGGCCGCGCCTTGTAGATTTCGCTGTGGATGTAGCGCTCCAGATAGGACGGCCGGTTGTCGGACGTTTCGCCTTCGAGATTGAAACGCAGGATGTCGTCGACCGTTATCAGGCTGGGAGCAAGCTTCTGCGCGAGGAAGAAGCTTTGCGGATCCTCCGGGTCACGCGCACTGATATGCCCGAACGTATCCAGAATGCCCTCGTTCAGCAGGATCTTGGTCGCCGTGACCAACTCCTGGAAGACCTTCTGGCGCGTGGCGTTGCTGTCCGTCATTCTTATTCTCCCATTCCGCAGCGGCCGCGATCGTTTTTATTGTTGTTGTTCGATCGCGGGTGGCGCTGTTCACTTGTTTTCGTAGATGCCGACGATCCGGTTCTGCTCAATGATGTTGCCGGCATATTTCTGCAGGAACTCTTCCCGGGTGGGCGTCCCTTCGACCTTGGTGTCCAGGGCATAGACCCAGAAATAATAGTGGTGCTCGCCATGGCCGGCGGGCGGCTGTGGGCCATAATATTGCTTGTCGCCCGCGCCATTGGGCCCGACACGGAACTTCTGCTGCGCGTCTGAAAGGTCGGTGGTCGACGGATCGATGCCGTAGACGACCCAATGCGTGAAACCGTTGGCCAAGGGCGCGTCGGGGTCGTGGCAGATCACTGCGAGCTCTTTCGTGCCGGCTGGGACGCCGCTGACGGTCAGCCTGGGCAAAACGTTGCCCTTGTCGCCGGCATGCTCGTCGCGCAGTTTCCCGAGCGGCTGGAAATCCGGGGACGTGATCTTGAGGTCCTTGATGTTCAGAGGCATGGAATATGTCCTTTCGAATTAGGCAGTGGCCGCGAGATCGGCGACGGTCTTGCCGCCGACGCGCTGATGCACGCGCGGACCCGATGCAACGGCGACGCAGATCAGAAGTTCGTCCGGGCGGGGGCCATCCGGCACAGAGAAGGTGACCGCGTCATAGTGGGAACGGATATAGAGCTCGTCCTTGTGGGCGAGAGGGATATCGATGGCCGTGCCGGCAGCTGCGACCTTGCTGACCGACGAGATCCAGGCCTTACCGCCTCCCACCTGTTGCCGCAGCGGATCGCCGAACAGCGTGGTGATGCAGGCGACGACATGCTCTTGTTCGCCGGCCGTTCCGGCGATGCCGCCCTTGCCGTAGCTGTTGACCGGCCGGTTGCCGAGCAGTGCCACGGCCCGTTCGCCGAGCGCATGGCCGATCGCCGGGCTGGGGTTCACGATATCAGAAAGGTCGCTGACAAATTTGCCGGCAAATGGATTGCGGATAACGACGCCTACCGCCACTTTGACGAGCGTGTCGCCGGGCTCCCCGCCGTCATGCCGGATTTCATGGACAGTCGAATACCAGCCCCGCACGTCGTAATTTTTTTCAACTTCCAATGAATGGTTCATTCTAATCTCCCGAGGAGAGCACGGCTTCGCCGCACCAATTGATTTGTTGGGCCCGCTCGAAAATTATTGCGGCCATGAGAAAACGCGGCGCAGCGGGTCGTAACGCGCTGCTTCCAGGGCCGCCGGCGTGAACATGTTCCCCTTCGAGAGCGAACGGTTAGCCGCATAGTCGCCGGACAGTGCCTGGCAGCGATCGGTGATCGGGCGCATGCGCTTCTCCCAATCGACGAGTGCATCTTCGACGGAAGATCCTGTCTCCAGGTCCTGCGAAAGGCTGAAGGCGTTGACCATCGCACAACCGGCGCCCTGGGCTAGAGCTGGGCACATGGCGTGCGCGGCGTCACCGACAAGGGCGACCCTGCCTCGCGTCCAGCTGTCCAGCTTGGTCGTCTCGTATTTGTCGTAGCGGGCGCTCTTCAGCTTCGCCGCCTCGATCAGGCACGGTTCCAGGAAGGGGAACATCTCGACCCAGACCTCGAGGTCGATCGGCACGGCCGAGCCGCGCGGATCGGCGGCTGGCGCCATCAGGCCGAGATAGAGTTCGTTCTCGTTGCAAGGCGAATAAAGGATGCGCTGGACGCGCGGCCAGAAGTTCCACATGTCGATGGTGTTGTCCCACTCGCCATGGCCGAGTTCCTTCTTCTTGCGCGGGACGATCAACCGGATGAGGCCGTCCTTCGAAATCCACCGATCCTGTTTGAAGCCGATGGAGTCCCTCACCTTTGAGCCGACGCCGTCGGCACCAACGATCAGATCGGCTTCGAGCACCTCCCCGGTCTGCAGGGTGAGGCGACCGCTTGGGTCGGCGGCGACCGCTTCGGAATTGACGCGGATGTCGACGCCCAGCGCGCGGGCACGGTTGACCAGCGCATCATGCAGATGGCTGCGGGTCATGATGCGCCAGGGCAGGCCGTTGAACGTCTCCTTGGAAACGGACTTGTTGTGCATCCAGGTCTCGTAGGTCGGAGGTGTGTGCGAGCCCTGGAGAACCTCGTCCAGCGCACCCAGTCCCTCGAGCACGCGAAGGCCGTTGTGCCAGAGATAGATGCCTGCGCCGAAGGCCCTCAGCTCTGAGCTCTTTTCGTGCAGCCTGACGTCCCAACCGTTCTGCCTGAGCGCGATCGCGGCCGTCAGGCCGGCAAAGCCGCCGCCCGCGACCTCGGCACGACGCGTCTTGCCCGGAATGTTGTTTATAGTGGCCATTTTCTATCCTGATCCTGCATGCAAGAAGACGGTTGGTTAGGCCGTCAGGCGTCGATGAAATTGGTGATGGCTTTCAGCGTGATCTCGGGCGAGACCTCGTTGACGTAATGGTCGGCGTCGGGGACGACGACCACCGGCAGGTCCGGCCGCAGCCGGCTTGTCTTTGCCAGTGCCGCTGCCGAGACCAGCTTGCTTTGTTCGCCGCGGACGATGAGGACGGGTCTGGTCACGTCGCGATAGGTCTGCGTCAGGTCTGCGCGCAGGCCCTCGGCGGTCTGCGCCATGGCAGTGGGCGACGCCAGGGGACGCAAGCCTCCCTCGACCTGCCGATAGCCGCTTTCGGCCCTGATCCTGATCGCGTCGGCGGGAATGTTCGGATAGCGGGCGGCCAGATAGGCTTCGACGACCTTGGTGTTCTCGAAAAGCCGGTCGCCCGCGTTCACCCGGGTCTCCAGCGCGTCCAGCACCTCGGTTTCGATATAGGGGGTGAAGTCGATGGCGACGACCGACCGCACCAGCTCCGGGTTACGTGCGGCGGCCGTGACGGAATTCCTGGAGCCGAGCGAATGGCCGACGAGGATGGCAGGGCCCCGGTCGAGTGTGCGGATCAGGGCAGCGATATCGTCCGCATAGTCATTCGCCTCGTATCCGCTTTCCGGCTTGTCGCTGAGGCCATGCCCCCGCTGGTCGACCGCGATGGTCGTGAAGCGGTGCGAGAGGCGCGCCATCAACGGTTCGAAGACCGCGGAGTTGGAGGTGATGCCGTGAAAGAACAGCATCAATGGGCCGGTTCCCTTTCCACGCACATTCAAGGCGATGCGGCCCGTATCGATGCGTCGCGAATCCGACTGATGTGAAAGCATGTCTGCCGCCATGTTTATGGTCCTTGTTCTTGCGGCCTGTCTTTCTCAAGAGGATCATATTAGCTGGAGGTCGTCAACAGGATTGTCTGACATTCTTGCAATCTTGATAATTGACAATCTGGCTATTCCTGCTGTCCAATAAGTGCGACGTCGCATATGATGCGTCCGATCGTGACCCCGAGCCCAAGAGACGTAATCAATGCCGGCAGATCTGAATTTGCGGATTTCCCCACGGACGGTTCAGCAGGAGACGGTCGACAAGTTGCGGCTCGCCATCCTGTCCGGACTGTTCCAACCGGGAAGCCGCCTCGTCGAAAGCCAACTGTGCGCACAACTCGGCATCAGCCGTCCTTCTCTGCGAGAAGCGTTGCGCAGCCTCGAGGCCGAACGCCTGATCGAGATCGTCCCCAACCGCGGGCCGTCGATACCGGCGCTTTCGTGGGAAGAGGCGACCGCAATCTACGAGGTTCGAGAGCTGCTGGAAGTCGAAGCGGCGGGTCGATGCGCGTCACGGATTCCCGCGGAACAGTTGCGCGAGCTCGAAAGATCTCTTCTCGCCTTCGAAGAAGCCGCTGCCAGCCATGACAGTCTGGCCCAGGTCACGACCGCCGCGGACTTCTATTCGATCATACTGGCGAACTGCGGCAATCCAATCCTGGAGGAGGTACATCGTGGCCTGGTGGCCAGGATAAGCTTTTTTCGAGGGCGGTCGATGTCATTGGAGGGTCGGGCGCAAAGCAGTCTAGCGGAAATGCGGGACATCTATGAATCTATTGCCGCCGGCGACGAGAAAGCTGCCCGCAAGGCCTCGAAGAAGCACCTGTTGAAGGCGAAGGCGGCGGCGAAGGTCGCCATGGAGAACGGGGTCTAGGTTCGCGGGGCTCCGGCCTCAAATCACGAAATCCAGCGTCACGTTTCGCAAACCGCCGAACGCAAGTCGGTTGAGCGAGCCCTACCCTGCTGCGTTGGACATGCCGGCTATCGAAGCACGCGCAATAGGAGTTGTGATGATTGTTGAGCAGGAAACGAATGCCGATGTCGTCATCGTCGGCGGCGGCTCGGCTGGCGCACTGCTCGCCGCGCGCCTGAGCGAGGAGCCGGCCCGTCGCGTCCTGCTGGTCGAGGCAGGCGAAGAAGCCAACGATCCGGATATCTGGAACCCCGCCGCCTGGCCGGCCCTCCAGGGCCGAAACTATGACTGGGACTATCATACCGAGCCGCAAGCCGGGACGGCGGGCCGGGTGCATCGCTGGGCGCGCGGGCGGCTGGTCGGCGGCTCCAGCTGCCTGCATGCGATGGGCTATATGCGCGGCCATCCTACGGACTATCAGGCATGGGTCGAGGCAACGGGCGATCGCCGGTGGAGCTGGGAGGGACTGCTGCCGGCGTTCCAGGCCATCGAAGATCACCCGCATGGCGGCAACGGTCTTTACGGCAAGGGCGGGCCGATGCCCGTCTACCTGCCGACGGACGAAGTCAGTCCGGTCGCACGCGCCTTCATCGAAGCCGGCGCTTCGCTCGGCCTGCCGCGCCTCGAAGGACACAACAGCGGGCAGATGATCGGCGTTACCCCGAACTCGCTGAACATCCGCGGGGGGCGGCGGATCACGGTGGCCGACGCCTGGCTGACGGCGGCTGTCCGAAGCCGGACGAACCTGACGGTATTGACCGGATCCCGGGTGCGACGACTTATCCTGGGCGACAATCGGGTGCACAACCTCGAAGTCGTGGGACGACAAGGCGGCTCCAAGCAGATCTTTGCAGATCGGGTGGTGCTGTGTGCCGGCGCGCTGGAGAGCCCGGCCTTGCTGATGCGCTCGGGCATCGGCCCCAGAGATGTGCTCTCAGCCGCAGGCGTCGCTTGTTCCATCGATGTGCCGGAAATCGGGCGCAACCTCCAAGACCACCTCTTGGGCGCCGGAAACCTTTATGCGGCCCGCAAACCCGTGCCGCCATCGCGTCTCCAGCATTCCGAGTCGATGGCCTATATGCGCGCTGGCGATTTCACCGCCACGGGACAGCCCGAGATCGTCGTTGGCTGCGGCATCGCGCCGATCGTGTCCGAATGCTTCCAGGCGCCGTCCGCTGGCACGGCCTATTCACTGCTGTTCGGGGTCACCCATCCGAGCAGCCGCGGCACCCTGCGCATAAGCGGACCCGAGCTCGGCGACCGGCTGATCATCGATCCTGCCTATCTGCAGACCGGTCGCGACCGAGACCTGTTTCGCCGGGCGCTCGAAGCGGCAAGGGAGATCGGCCATCGCAACGAGCTCGCCGATTGGCGCGAGCGTGAACTCCTGCCAGTGTCTTTCAAGGACAGGGCCGAGATCGACGATTTCATCGCGCGGGCAGTAATTACCCACCATCACCCCTGCGGCACTTGCAGGATGGGTCGGGACACCGACGCTCCCGTCGATGCGGACTTGCGGCTCAAAGCGCTCGACAATCTGTTTGTCGTCGACGCCTCGGTCATGCCGACCCTCACCGCAGGCCCCATCCACGCTGCCGTGCTGGCCATCGCCGAGACCTTCGCACGCAGCATGGATGCAGAGAACTGAGACCCGGCGATCTCCGAGCTCTAAGACTGATGACCGGTGGAAGTCTTAAAACCGGCCGCAGGCTGACGTTCGCTCAGAAGATAAGCATGGTTCCGTCCCATTGCAGCCTAAGCGTCCTCGTAAATACAGCCTATCCGACAGGGAGGTAGATTCTGTCCCCCGCGAAAAGGAGGGACGGATCGGGGATGTGCCAGCCACGCGCTTTTCCAAAGCATTCGAGCGCCGTTTTGGCCTCTCGCCACGACTGTTTCGCGAGATGCACGGAGAAATTTGACCAGCGCGCAATTGCCGGGCAAACGCTGCGGCGAGGCGCAAGCGAATGCGTCAGGATCGGAGAGCCGCGCGATGACACTGACGGTGTACAAGTTTGAGGTCATCGAAGGCCAGGAATGGATCTTTCCGATCGACGATGACGACTACGAGTTCTTCTCTGCAATGGACGGACGCGTCATTCGGGACTGGTCTGCCCCTGCCATGAAGTTGGACACGACGGATCGGACCTATTCCGATTTCCCATGGTTGGGTGAGCACGTGCCGATCCTGAAAAAACCCGCGCTGGATGCATTGGCACCGGTTCTGGCGAAATACGGACAGCTTCTGCCCGTTCAGGGGGAAGAGGCATGGCTCTTTAACGCTACGACCGTTCTCGACGCACTCGATCCCGACCAGTCACGCATCGTCTATTTCGACAATGGCGATATCCTCGATATAGAGCGCTCGGTTTTCAGGAAAGAGGTTATCGGAAGCACTGAGATCTTCAAACTGCCCATGAGGGCTTCGGCGGTCTATGTCACTGACGGTTTCGTTGAACAGGTCCGCAACGCCGGGCTTCGCGGTGTCTCGTTCGCTCCAGTGTGGACGTATGGGAAGGAATGAACAAAGCGTGGTCACCATCGAAGACGGATATGTGATTTGTAACTCCCGATGCCCCAGATGGGGTTCGCATCTCCAGCCTTCGCCGCGCTACATATAAGCTGCCTTGGAGATGCGTCGGGGGGGAATCAGGCGTTTCAGGGTATGCCCGGTCGATCACCAGTCGACCGGGCGAGTTTTTCGCGTGGGAGAACGCAGAAAGGGAACCGCGCCATTGTTCAGTGTGAAGGAAAATCACCTCGCCCAGGAAGGCAGGGCGGATCGACCGAACCTCAGATTCTTCGATCCCTGGGAGCGCAAACTGGCCTTCGACCAGGACCACAACGATCGAATGGCTCCCACTCTATCTGGTGAGAATCGAGTCCGCACGAACGGCGACGACCGTTGAACACCACCGGCATGTTGGACGATTATTCGGCGGCGAAACGCCCCGACCGCTGTTCGACACGGTTCTCTCTCCAACCCAAAGCCGGCGCGATGTGTTCGACCACATCGGACAGGATCTGCTCATAGTCTTCGTGGCGGAAGCTGTAGGGCAGTTCGAGGCGCAATTCCTCCACCTCAGCGACGACGGGATCGCGGAGCAGCGCTTCAACGATCGCTTCCGATGGACCCACCAGGTCACGAGCAAACAGCGTCCGCCGCTCCCCATGTGGTTTGCCCGTTCGCGCATCGCGACCCTCGGCATAGGCACGATAGCGCTGGCGCGTCGTCACATCCGCGCCATCGAACGGCACGATGACACGGCCGAGCGCGACGCGGCCTTGACCGGACTGCGCCTTGAAGACCTCCAATTGCCGAAGCTGGGCTACGAAGAAATCATCTGTACCCTCGCCTGAAGTCACATTACCGATCAGGAGATTGAGGCCGTTGCGACCTGCCCATTCGGCGGAGCGCAACGAACCGCCGCCATACCAGATCCGCTCTGAAAGACCCGCTGCATAAGGCTGGAGCCTTGGCGCGACGCGCCCGCCGGGAAATTCGACGATCGCGCCCGGCTCGCCAATCGGCTCGCCCTGGAGGTTGCGGACAAAACGCAGCACCCTTTCATGTGAAAAGTCGAAACTGCGCCAGTCGCCGTCGAAAACCAGCGGCCCCAGCGTTTCAGCATGCGGCGGCATGCCGGCACTCAATCCGACATTGAGCCGTCCGCGCGACAGGACGTCAACCGTCGAAAGATCTTCCGCCAGCCGATAGGGGCTTTCATATCCGATCGGGATCACCGCGGTGCCGAGTTCGATCCTGCGGGTGCGCTGGCTGGCCGCCGCCAGAAAGGCCGCGGCAGAAGAGATGCCGGGTTCCAGATGGCGCTGCCTGACCCAGGCGCTATCAAAACCAATGTCCTCGCCGAATTCGAACAGTTGCAGCGTCTTCTCGAAGCCGGCGGCCGGATCGTTGTCCGGATAATTGCCTGGCGTAAGAAAAGCGAGGCGCCGGATGGCCTGCGTCATCGACAGCCTCCGCAGCGGAGTGGACGTTTCCACATCAGACCGAGCCTCAATATTTCGGCAGGCCGGGCGGATTGGTCCGCGACTGTGGGATCGCCTCGGGTCCCAGGTTCCATTTGTCGAGAACCTGCTTGTATTTGCCGTCCTTGATCGCTTCGTTGAGCGCCGCCGTGACGACATCGGCGATACCGCTGCCGCGGCGCGTCACCACGCCGACATCCGTGGTCAGGGGCCATCCGGCGTTGACGGTGCCCACCAGACGCGTCTCGCCGGTCACCGCCGCCTGGTAAGACTGCACCGCATTGACGCTGAAGACCGCGTCTGCCCGCCCGGAACGGAGCGCCAGGCTGGACGCCGCCTCATCGTCGAACAGGATGACTTCGGCCGGTTTCAATCCGGCCTCCTGGTTGCGCCGATCCCATTCCACGATGATCTTTTCCTGTATGGTGCCCGGATCGGTGATGATCTTCAGCCCGGCGATGTCCTTCGGTTCGGCGATCTTCTGGATCGGGCTGTCCTTGCGAACGTAGAAGCCGTGCAACCCCTGCCGATAGCTTGAAAAATCATATTTGAGCTTGCGCTCCTCGGTCACGCCGACGTTGGAAATGACCGCATCGAATTTGCCGGAGACAAGGCCGAGCGGCCAGTCCTCCCAGGCGACGGCCACGAGTTTCAGTGGCCGACCGATCTTGTCGGCGACGAGCTGGGCGATATCAGGATCGGCACCGATAACGGTCGCAGCATCTGTCGCGTAGCTGGCTATCGGCGGAACGCCGGACGGCGCCACCGCGACCGTGAACACGCCGTCATCCACGAAATGGAAGTCCTTGGGGATGCTCCTCACCAGGGCATCGTCCTTGTCGGCGCGCACGCGGCCGCTCTGTTGCGGACTGAGGTCGAACTGGGTGGTGGCTGAGGCGCCCGCTGCCACAAGGAGCGTGGCGAAGAAAACGGGAGCAAGGAGGCGCGTTCTGGAAAGCATGGAGGAACTCGCATGGGAAGATTGACAGGGAAGCTGGCCGCAGGCGCAAGCACCGCCTGCTGCCAAAGTCTCGCTCAGCTGTTGGGTTTGGGCAGGCCGAGAGGATTGGTGGCCGACTTGGCGATCGCCTCCTCGGTCAGGCTCCACTTTTTCAGCACCTCGCCATATTTGCCCCTGGCAATCAGTTCATTGATCGCAACAGTCACGGGATCAGCCAGCCCGCTGCCTTTGCGCGTGGCCACCGCGATCTCGGCCGTGCGCGGCCAGCCGCCACTGACGACGCCGACCAGCTTGGTTCCACCATTCACCGCAGCGCCATAGGCTAGCGTTGCGTTCGGATTGAACTCGGCATCCGCCCTGCCCGATTTGATCGCGAGCTGACTGGCGGCAGAGTCGTCATAATACTGGACTTCGACAGGCTTCAGCCCGGCCGCGACATTCTCCCGGTCCCACTCCAGCAGGATCTTCTCCTGATTGGTGCCGGCACCGGTTATGATCTTCAGCCCGGCGACGTCCTTAGGCTCCTTGATCGAAGTGATCGGGCTGTCCTTCTTCACGTAGAAGCCCAGCACGTCCTGCCGATAGGTGGAGAAGTCGAACTTCTCCTTGCGCTCTTCGGTCACCGTGACGTTGGAAATGACGGCATCGAACTTGCCGGAGGACAGACCGAGTGGCCAATCCTCCCAGGCAACGGCGACAAGGTTGAGCTTGAGACCAAGCGTTTCTGCAAGCAGCACGGCGAGGTCCGGATCGGTGCCGACGACCGCCTTTGCATCCGTGGCATAGGTGGCGACCGGCGGATCCCACGGATTGATCCCGATTGTCAAAACACCGGGCTCGACGAACTTGTAGTCCTTCGGGATCGCGGCGATCGCCTTGTCGCTCTTTTCGGCATGAACACGCGTCGGCTGTTCCGGGCTGAGATCGAACTCGGCGGCCAGGGAAGTCGTCGCCCACAGCCCGAGGCCGACGAGGCCCACTGTCAAAACTGAAAATCGACTGCGATGGAATGTCATGTGACTGCTCCTATCTAGGGACGTGCGAAACCTTGCCTGCCGACGGGACAGGCGCGCCAGAGCTCCGCACTTGTGACCGGCGCCGGGAAAGATTGCGGGTTAGAGAACCTTTGCCAGGAAGGCTCGTGTGCGGGGATGCGCCGGATCGCTGAAGAGTTTCGCCGGCGGCGCCACCTCAACCACCTTGCCGCTTTCCATGAACACGACGGTGTCGGCGATCTCGCGGGCAAAGCCGATTTCATGGGTGACGATCACCAGGGTCGTGCCGGAGTCGGCGAGTTCCTTGATGACGTCGAGAACTTCGCCGACAAGCTCCGGGTCAAGCGCCGAGGTTGGCTCGTCGAACAAGAGAACCTTGGGTCTCAGCGCCAACGCCCGGGCAATCGCCACGCGCTGCTGTTGGCCACCCGACAGGTGGCGCGGATAGGCATCGGCTTTATCGGAGAGGCCGATGCGGGCCAGGAGATCGAGCGCGGTTCCGATCGCCTCGGCGCGCGGAATGCCCTGCACCGAGACCGGTGCTTCGATGATGTTTTCCACTACTGTCAGATGCGGGAACAGATTGAAGTTCTGGAACACCATGCCGACGGCCGAACGGCGGCGGCGGATGGCGCCTTCCTTCAGTTCATAAAGCACGTTGCCGTCGCGCTCATAGCCGATCAGTTCATCGTCGATCGAAATGAAACCCTCATCGGCCCGCTCAAGATGGTTGATCGTGCGCAGCAAGGTCGATTTGCCGGCGCCCGACGGACCGATGATGGCAGTGACCGTTCCCGGCGCAAGGGTGAGATTGACCTGGTCAAGCACGGTCGTGGTGCCGAAACGCTTGCTGACATCGCGGATCTCGATGCGGCCGGCGCCATGGTTGCCCAAATTGACGCCAGCCAGCGGTTTGCGGATAACGTCCTGCTTCGTCTCTGACGTGACCGGCTTCCCGACGCGCACCGATCCGAACGGCAGGAATGAAGCGAGCCGCCTGAACACCGGGCTCGGTGCATTGCGGGTGGCACCCTTGGAGTAGTGCTGTTCGATGGCGATCTGGATGAGCGAAAGCGCACTCATGATGACCAGATACCAGATCGTAGCCACCATCAGCAGCGGGATGACTTCCAGGTTGCGGCGATAGATGACTTGGACGGTGTAGAACAGCTCCGGCAAGGCGAGCACATAGACCATCGAGGTCGACTTCGCGAGACCGATGATTTCGTTGAAACCGCTGGGCAGGATTGCGCGCATCGCCTGCGGCAGCACGATGTTGAGCGCCTGCCGTCGCCGCGAGAGCCCCAGTGCTGCGGCAGCCTCGTGCTGCCCTTGGTCGACCGACAGGATGCCGCCGCGAATGATCTCCGCCGAGAAGGCCGCCTGATTGAGGCTGAGGCCGATCAGAGCCACCGCGAACGGGCTGAGCACCTCGACCGTGTTGTACTGCGCAAACAGAATGCTGGTGAAGGGAACGCCGACATCGACGGTCGGATAGAGGTATCCGAGATTATTCAGCACCAGAAGCAGGACGATCAGCGGGATCGAACGCAGGAACCATATATAAGCCCACGAGACGCCCGACAGCAGCGGCGAAGTCGACACGCGCGCAAAAGCAAGAACGGTGCCGAGCAGGAAGCCCAGTGCGGACGCCAGAACCGTCAGGAGCAAGGTCCGGCCCAGTCCGACCAGGACAGGCTCGGAAAAGAAGAACTTCGCGAAGACATCCCAACCCCACCGCGGATTGGTCAGGACGGAATGCAGCGTGCCGGCAATCAACAGAACCGCGACGATCGTTCCGACCGTTCGCCAATGGTGCTTTGCCGGCACGACCTTGTAGCCTGTATGACTTTCGATCGACCGCATCCGCCTGGCGGCTGAAATCTCTCCAACATCGGTAACTGTAGTCATGTCGACTCGAACCCCCAGTGACGTCTGGATTTCATCCGTAATTCTCAAGTATTGAATTTAATCTTCCGAATAATCCTCACTCAGTCACGACATGTTTTTTCAACTTCTCATTATAAATTGACATTGCCATCCAATTTGTACGTCAAAATAATCGAGTTCTTATGGAACGATCTGATCAACCTGTCCTACGAATTGGTTCAGGCGCGATCGCAGCCAGCGCGCTGATGTCCTTCTCGAACGGAAGCGATCCATGGATTTCCGGATCGACCGTGGTATCGAACAGAGCGGTGTAACCGGTGCTGAGATAGAGGCTCGCGGCTTCGGGCTGGCGAAAGCCGGTCGTCAGATAGATCCTGCTGTAGCCTTGCCGGGCGGCTTGCGTCTCTAGTTCCGCCAGCACCACACGCGCCAGTCCTTGTCGACGCAGATCGATATGTGTCCAAACGCGTTTGAGCTCGGCAGTGCGCTCATCATAGCGCTTGAAGGCACCACCGGCGATCGCCATGCCATCACGCATCAACAGGACAAAAGCGCCGTGAGGTGGGGCAAACAACTCCGCAGGATAGCGCGTCATTTCGGCGCCCGCCGGTTCGCCCCAGTAGTTGCCGTAGCGTGTTTCATATTCCCAGGTAAGCGCCTCGATCAACGGTTGCGCGCGCGGATCGAGCGGCGTGGTGTAAAGAAAGCCGTCGGTCATGGCGCGTCGGTTCCTTCAGGCGGCTGGTGTGAACTGTTGCCGTCGCGATCGGCCAGATAGTCCTGCACCAGATGAACCCAGTAGCGGGCGGCATCGACCAGGATGTCGTCGTTGAAGTCGTAGCGCGGGCTGTGCAGGTCTGCGCTGTCGCCATTGCCGACGAACAGATAGCTGCCCGGTCGCTCCTGCAGCATGAAGGCGAAATCTTCGCTGGCTGTAATCGCTCGGAAATCCGGCTCGATACGCCGGTCTCCAAAGTGTCGAGACGCGACTTGGCTCGCGAAAGCCGTCTCCCGCTCGTGATTGACCAGCGTGGAATAGCCCCGTGGGTAGCTGATCTCGACGCGTGCGCCATAGCTGGCAGCTTGCGCCTCAGCCAGGGCGATGATCCGGGCCTTGATCTGCTCGCGCACCGCCTCGTTGAAGGTACGCACCGTCAGCTTCAACTCGACGCTGTCGGGTATGACATTGGCGGCAACGCCACCATTGATCGTGCCGACAGTCACAACCGCGGTATCGAGCGGATCGACATTGCGGGAGACGACCGTCTGCAGCGCCAGAACCAACGAAGCCGCCGCAACGACTGGATCGACCGCCTGTGCCGGTTTTGCGCCGTGGCCACCCTTGCCGATCACGCGAATGATGACGAGGTCGACCGAAGCCATCGCGGGACCGGAACGGAAACCAAACTGCCCGGTCGGCACCCCCGGCCAATTGTGCAATCCGAAGATCGCATCGACGGGAAACCGGTCGAACAAGCCGTCGGCAATCATGGCGCGAGCACCAGCGCCGCCCTCTTCCGACGGCTGGAAGATTGCCCGGAAGGTTCCGGAAAATTTCCGCGTCTCGGCGAGGTATCGTGCCGCAGCCAGCAAGGTGGTCGTATGACCGTCATGACCGCAGGCATGCATGATGCCTGGCGTGGTGCTGGCATAGGCAAGGCCCGTTGCCTCCACGATCGGCAATGCATCCATATCGGCCCGTATGCCGACCGAGGCGCCGTTGTCGCCGTTGCGCAATGTACCGACGACGCCGGTCTTGCCGACGCCACGGGTCACTTCGTAACCCCAGCTTTTCAGCAACCCGGCAACCAGCGCAGAGGTCTTCAGCTCGCGGAAGCCCAGTTCCGGCTCGCTGTGCAGCTTGCGTCGCAGTGCAACGAACTCATCGCGATAGCCGAGAAGCACCGAGGCGACGTCATCTCTGACCGGAGTTGTTTGATGAATGGTCATCAGGCCGCCCGCTCCGCAACCGATTTCGTACCCTCTTCGGAATGCTGATAGCGGCTCTGCTTGAAGGGAAGCCCGAGGTGATCGCGCAGCGTCGTACCCGCGAGCCGGCTGCTATGCCGTCCGCGCGTTTCGAGCAGCGGCAAGACATGCCCGGCGAAATCGTCCAGCCCTTCGCTGATTACCTGGAACGAAAGCACGAAGCCGTCGGCCGCGCCGCCATCAACCCAGCGGATGATCTCATCCGCCACCTTTTCGTACGTGCCGATAAAGCGCGTGCGCGGCGTTGCCACTTCCAGGGCAACCTCACGCAGCGTCTGCCCCCGTTCTTTCGCCGTCCGTTTGATGCGGTCCGTGGTCGAGCGGAAATTGTTCTGGCCGATGTCACCAAGTTCGGGGAATGGCTCATCCAGCGGATAGGCCGCAAAATCATGATGATCGAAGAAGCGGCCGAGATAACGCAGCGCTTCAGGCACGCTGACGAGATCGCGGATCAACTGATACTTGCGCTCGGCCTCAGCCTCGGTAGGCCCGACGATCGGCGCAATGCCCGGGAATATCTTGATGTCGTCGACACCGCGCCCATGCGCCACTGCGGCATCCTTGAGGCGTCGGGACAGCGCCTGGTTTTCCTCGTAGGAATCGGCACCGGCGAAAACGGCATCGGCATGACGACCACCCAACGACACGCCGTCCTCGGAAGCGCCCGCCTGGAACAGGACCGGCTGCCCTTGCGCGGAGCGGCCGAGATTGAGTGGCCCTTCAGCCGAATGGAACCGTCCCTTGTAATTGAGGCGGTGCATCTTGGAAAAATCGACATACTGACCTGTCGCGCGATCCCGAACGAAGGCATCGTCGTCCCAGGAGTCCCACAGGCCCTTGACGATCTCGATATGCTCGGCAGCTATCTGATAGCGCAGCGCGTGTTCAGGATGCTTGTCACGCCCATAGTTTCTCGCCGACCCCTCTAGCGGAGACGTGACGGCATTCCAGCCGGCACGGCCGCCGCTAACCAGGTCGATCGAACCAAATTGCCGTGCGACGGTGAATGGATCGCTGTAGGACGTGGAAAGCGTTCCGACCAGGCCGATGCGATCGGTTGCAACGGCGAGCGCCGACAGAAGCACGATCGGCTCGAACCGGTTGAGAAAATGCGGGATCGACTGCTCGTTGACGTAGAGCCCATCGGCCACGAAAGCGAAAGCGATACCGGCCGCCTCGGCTTGCCTGGCTGTTTTGACGTAATAATCGAAATTGGTGCTGGCGTCGGCGGGCACGCTGGGGTGCCTCCAGGCATTCATATGACCGCCAGGCCCCTGCAGCATGATGCCGAATGGAATGTGTTTTTCACTCATGGTGCGAAATCCTTCTTGCCCGCCGGATGTGCCTTACGCCGCGACTGCTGAACGACGACGCGCCAGGAGCTCGAGCGTGGCCAGACGCCAGGAGCCGTTGACGGCGGGTTCGACAATAAATTCAGCAATGCCGTACCGATCGGCCAGGCGATCGAACTCCGACCACACCTGATCGGGCGTGCCTGCGATCACGCTCGATTGTTTCGGCTCGATGCGGTATTCCGAGGCGCCGATCTGGCGTGCATATTCCTCAGCCTGCTCGGCACTGCCGACCGTTACGCTCTGCGCGCCCGGCACGTGCACTTTGAACAGTTTCGTGTTTTCCGCTTCCGCTATGGCCTCGCCGGCGTACTCCGAAACGATCGCTGACACAGCGACGATCGGCGCCTTGCCGGCGATGCTGCGATAGGTCGTCGCGACCGCATCAAGCAAGGCATCGTCACCGTTTAGATGACGAGCGAAAACGAACTCCCAGCCGTGGGCGGCGGCAAACTCGGCGCTCTCGACGCTGGCGCCAAGCAGGAAGCGCTGCGGCGCAACGGTCGGCAAGGGCGTTGCGGCCAGCCCCTCGACCGGCCCTTTTCCATCGAGATAAGCACCCAGTTCGGCGATCTGTTGCACGAAGTCGGGCTTGCGGGACGGATCGCGATCCGCCTGCAGGGCACGGGTCGAAAGGGGCAGACCGCCCGGTGCCTTGCCGACGCCGAGATCGACGCGGCCAGGCGCCAGAGAAGCGAGCAAGTTGAAATTTTCCGCTACCTTGTAAGCGCTGTAGTGCTGCAGCATGACGCCGCCCGAACCAATCCTGATGCGGCTGGTGTGGGCGAGCAGATGGGAAATGAGGATTTCCGGCGACGAACTGGCGAGATCGGAAACGTTGTGATGTTCTGCCACCCAGAAGCGATGATAGCCAAGACGTTCCGCCAATTGCGCCATCGCGATGGTGCGCTTCAAGGCGTCGGTCGGGCTGTCCTGGCCAGCAAGCGGACTTTTGTCCAAAGCACTCAAAACATAGGGCATCTCATCCCCTTTTTAGTCACCGCTTTGCCAAATATTAGTCATTTAATTCCATAGACTTTATAGACTATTTGGCGAAGTTACCCGCATATTGAGAAAAGCCTTTCAACCCGGGAGCGAAATTCAGAATACCTCGCTCGCCTCAACGAAAGGCTGCAAGCAGCCTCTAAGGATGAGGCGGCGGGATGAACCCGCGTTCTACCAGAGCAGCGATGATCGGCTCCGCTCCGGCCACAAACTGCCTTCGGCCAGCCTCACCGGAAGCCTGTCCGGACGTTTCCCCGGGCGGCAATATAAGGACTGGCAACGCCTGGTTCGCCTCCCCGACCAGGGCGACGACCTCTGCCCGCGGTCGCCTGAAACCGATCCTGCGGACATCCAGCAGATCTTCGAGAGCAGGGAACGAGGCAATGACGCCTCCGACCAGGGCGGAATGGCGACAGAAGAAACGCTGCCCCGGGTAGGCCGCATCCTCGAAATTTGGAGAGAGCAGGAAAAGCTGAGGCTTTGGGTTATCTGGGGTCGTCACGAGGAATACCCGTTTCTATCTTTGTCCGCCAAGCCTGTTCGCCGATCAGCCATGTGGAGCCCTCACGGCAGGCCCACGCGGGTGTTGAGGTGGACGTGGTTCATCGTCGACAATCTTCATGGGCATCGAGCTTTGGGAAAGGAAGCATGCTCTTTCTTGGTCCGTCGAAACGGATAATTTTTGCGCCGCGACCGCTTCCGATGGGCGCAAGCCGGCACCAGCAGACACAGGCCCGATTCCCGCAACTTTGAATAAAATTGCCGCTCGTCGTTTCGCCTATCGTTTACGCACGGATGGCATCTTGCTGACGGGCGGCAAATGGAAAGTGAAATGACCAGCGACTTCTCTGTAGCCCGCCAGCATCTTCAAAAGGCCTATGACAGTTTGCGCGGTGCTGACCGCATGAGCGCAGAGGCACGTCATGCGATAGACCTTCTGATTGAGGCGATCGCAACCAGGGAATTCGCGCGCAAGCCCGCTGAGATTTTACCGTTCAAACGTCGTACGCAGTCGTGATCGAATTGCACGGGGTGCGATGCCCTGACGAGCAACATCCGCGAGCGGAATGCTGATTTTCTCTCCAGATTTTTCTTCATTCGACTATTTTTCTATGTCGAACGAGCGCGATTAACGCTATGAGGCCCGAGCAATCAAACGACCTTGCCCGCATTCAGTAACGGATCGAAGGCGACACAACGGCAAAATAGAAACCGAAACACCGGTGTCGCCCGTCCGAGCGCTCCACGTAAGTCGTTAAGAATACGCTGCGCGGAAGTCCCGCATTTGTCAGTCGAGTTCCACGGCATCTTAAGTGTCCAAGCGTATCTTCTTGGTTGCAATCGTGCATGCCCCCACCAACAAGGTTACACAGGATGGCTCCCGTTTTGCAGAACGCTCCCCTCGCGCCCAGCGGCAACTTTCGGAAAATCTCCCTGCTTTGCTTCACAATCGCAGCGCTTGCCTTGGCTGGCTGCAGCTCGATCGTTGGCGACGATGTGAAATCCGCTTCGATCACCACTGAAACAAGCCACGCTTTCCCCGCCAAGACGATCAAGCCGAAAAGCAAGATTGCAGCGGTAAACCGCAAGGCCACAGCTGGCAGAACCGTAGTCAAGGCATCCGCCAGCATCCCGTTCTATGGCCGTGCTCCTTACATCTGCACGCCAAGCGGCTTTGGACAGACCACGCGCTGTTTCCGGCGCG
The DNA here is from genome assembly GCF_022347545.1 of Terribium retamae. Lineage (GTDB taxonomy): Bacteria > Pseudomonadota > Alphaproteobacteria > Rhizobiales > Rhizobiaceae > Mesorhizobium > Mesorhizobium retamae. Next base: position 162,021 of record NZ_JAKREW010000005.1, on the reverse strand, counting down.
CCTGAGATAGAGCCCCAAAAAACGTCTGGGTAACTGCAAGGGCCCCCGAGCCGGCAGTTACCCAGACGGCCCGCAAAGCCTTTAGGGCATGCGGTTCAACTTTGCCTCGACCTTCGTCAGTCGGGAGGCGACATAATTACCGCGGCGCAGCTTGGTGACCTCGTCACCGTTCCTGACCGGTGCGTTTGCGAAAACGTACCAGTCACCCTTCGGCTCTCGCTTCTGGAAGATGACATTGCCCTTCTTGCGATGACTGAAGCAGGTAAGCGCTGGCCAGATACCGTTCGTGGCATACCAGTCCGCCTTGAAGCAGAGCTTGCCGGTATCGGCGATAAACCAGCGCCCCACGCCGTAGGAAGCGGCTTTACCCTTGCCCGACCAGGCAGAAAAGCGTCTCTGGGGTATGGCAAAATAACCGGCTCCGTCCTTCCACACCCAAGACCGCTGGCTATACAGCCGATAGAGATCGTCGTTGCTGAGGGGCTCGGCTTTTTTGATCGTGGCTGCGCTTGGCGCAGCCGACACCGCATCCGCTCCACTCGCCAAACCAACCAGCGCCGCAATGATGACCAATCCCTTTTTTACGGACATCGTGTCCTCCCACCCTTGACCGTGTTCAGTTAGACGCTTCGCGCGTCTGCACGACACGCCAGTTGGGCAGCCCATAACCATTGGGCCACGGATAGACCTCGCGGTCGTTGAAATAGACAACGGCCTTCAGCTCCGGAAATTCGGGATAGGGTTTGGCGACGGTCTGGGCCCAATCGCGGACATAATCGGCGTCGCCTTCATAACCCAGCTCTGCAACCATGATCGGCTTGCCGAAGCCTTTGACGCGGGCATATTTCTCCCGCATCTGTTCGACGAAACTGGTGTCATGTCCGACGACGCCCTTGTCATAGGGCTGATAGCCGAACACCGACAGACCGACGAAATCGACATATTCGGTGCCGGGATAGAATGCCTCCAGGCCCTCATTGCCCTTTGGCGACCACATATATCTGGCGGTCTTGTTGTGTTCGCGGCAAACGGTCACCATACGCTGATAGGCTTTGCCATAGTCCGGCGGATTCCAATGCGCCCAGGTGAACTGGTTGTCAGTCTCGTCCATTTCCTGCGCCCAACGGATGATGACATTGCTTTTGAGCTTGGCGGCTTCGGCACAAACGGCCGCCATGTAGACGTCCCGTTCGCCACTCAGGATGCTTCGCAGCAATTGTTGTGAAGACAGCCGCCAGTTGGGCGACCACGACCATGGCTCGACCGAGATCAACAGGGAGCGCCCGCGCTTCCGGGCGTAGTCGTCGGCGAGCGCTAGCGTACGCAGGTCCACATCTTCCCATGGCAAGAAAAGATGCTCGATTTTTGAGTTTGCATCCGTGCCGAAATCGCCATGAGGATCATAGGCGCCGAAACCAATCGAACCCGGTGCGATCACCGGACGTTTGTCCGATGGCATCGTAGCGGTGACCGAATTTTCATTCGGGATCCCGAGCGGCGGTCTGTTGGCCGCCAGGACCACTTCCGTCAGCATCAGTCCCGCGCAGGAAAGCGCAGTAATTGTGAGTTTCCTGTTCATCGTCGTTCTCCGATATCAATAGGCACCGACCGGCGCTGGTGTAGGCAGCGGTGCGAATTTGGGGGTTGGTGTCGCTTGCGCCATCGGTCGATAGGTCATCACCTTGGCGCTTACCGTGTCCTCTTCGACGAGCTTTCCATACTCGTCGTCCGGGTCCGGCGAGGCGTGCTTGAACACATACCAGGCGCCGGACGGTTCCTTCTTCTGATAGACCGTGCCGTCATGGATCTTGTGGCGGAAGCAGGTCTTCTTGGAGAAACTGCCTGTGGAGCCGTGCCAGACGGCCCGCAGACACAGTTGCCCATTGTTGGCCACGGTCCAGCGTCCCTCCGCCCAACTGGCATCGGCGTCGCGCCCTGACCAAGCTCGGAAGATGCGTCCATCGTCCTGGAAGCGGCCAGCGCCATCGGCCCATTGCCACGTCTTACCCTTGTAGAGATCGTAGAGCTCAACGGCACTCGTGGCCCGCGCTTGCGCAGGCACCTTCGTTGTTTCTGCACCAATGGCGGGAGCACAGGCGAGCACGACAGCAAAGGTTGCTGCAAAGAACCAATCCGGCTGGACCCGGGCACCGCTGATGCGGCGCGTAGCGCAGGCAGTGTATCGATCCATCGTTGCCTCACTTTCCACGCGTCAGGCGAGACAAGCCGGCACGCGTCTTTTCAAAATCCGGTTCTTCGGCCATGAAATCCGCCCTTTCCGAGTGATCGGATCGGTGGCCGATCACGGATACATGGAATCCTGCGGCGGACGCCGCGCCCGGTTCGAATGCATTGCGCAAATCGATGAGCACCGGCGCCCGCACCAGCCGCCTGAGACGGCTTAGGTCGATGCGGCGGATGCTGTCCCATTCAGTCATCACCACCACCGCATCAGCATCGCGCACGCATTCGTAAGGATCATCCAGCAAAGTCACCTCCTCCAGCAGACGTGCGGCATTCTCCGTTCCGACGGGGTCATAAGCGCGCACCACAGCGCCGTAGCGCTGTAAGGTCTCGATCAACGGTACGGAGGGTGCTTCCCGCATATCGTCGGTGTCGGGCTTGAAAGTCAGCCCGAGCACAGCAACCGTTAACCCGTCCACATCGCCACCGACGGCTTCGATGACTTTGAGCGCCATTTTGCGCTTGCGAGCCTCGTTGGCGACGATGGTTTCCTCGACGATGCGCAAGACCACACCGTAGTCCTGCGCTGTCCTGAGCAGGGCCAGCGTATCCTTCGGGAAGCAGGAGCCCCCGTAGCCTGGCCCCGCATTGAGAAAACGTGTGCCGATGCGGCGATCGAGCCCGATACCGAGCGCGAGCTCACCGACATTGCTGCCCACCTTCTCGCAGAGATCCGCCAGTTCATTGATGAAGGTGATCTTGGTGGCCAGGAAAGCATTGGAAGCATATTTGATGAGCTCGGAGGTGCGCCTGTCCGTGAACACCAGGGGAGTAGCGCCGAGCGAACCCTCGTAGAGCGCTGCCATCACGGCGCGAGCCCTGCCATCCTCGATGCCAATCACCACGCGATCCGGTTGCAGGAAGTCGCCGATAGCCACGCCTTCGCGCAGGAATTCCGGATTCGAGGCCACTGAAAACGATCCGTACGGGCGGATATGGGCGATGATCTTTTCGACCGCATCACCGGTACCTACCGGAACAGTGGATTTGACCGCCACGATGGCGCCCTCCGCCAGGAACGGTGCCATCTCACGCGCCGCCATGTAGACGAAGGAAAGATCGGCATCGCCCTGCCCCGGGCGAGATGGCGTGCCAACGGCGATGAACACCACCTGCGCATTGGTTACCGCCGCAACCAAATCACAGGTGAAGGAAAGCCGCCCCGCCGCGTGGTTGCGCGCCACCATCTTGTCGAGATCCGGCTCGTAGATCGGCAGTCGCCCCTTTTTGAGGCCGGCAATCTTGTCCGAGTTCTTGTCGACGCAGACGACCTCGTGGCCCCATTCGGCGAAACATGTCCCGCTGACGAGGCCGACATATCCCGTTCCTATGACTGCGATCTTCATGGTACCCAACGCCTTGCGGCGCCCCCAGTTACGCGCTCGGCGCTCATTCCGTCTCTCCCTCGGTCGCCCAGCGCCAATGCGGCCGGAAGGTTGTCTTGCGCAGCTCGGTGCGGCCGACGCCGGCGCCGGCGGCTGAGTAACGCTCTTCGAACAGTTGCAGGTGCTTGGCCCCCCACGCGAGCACTTCAATGCTCTCCCGGCCGTGCAGAACGGCCGCAAAGGCCGGCAATGCGACCATCGACAGGACGCCGGCAGCAACGGCTGGACGATAGAAACGGCTGGCGGCCTTGACACGGTTTTCGCGACCGTGCCTGACCAGAATGATCAGGGTGAGGGTCGTGTAGAAAAGGCTGTTGATGATCGCGAACAGGTAGAAACCTCGGCTCGCGTCGGCATCTGTCACAAGCAGAGCCGGCAACGCTGATCCCAGCGCAATAAGCACGTAGGGTGCGTAAGCGCGGAACGGCACCGGATCCACTTCGGACATGCCCTTCGGCGTGACACGGAAATCGACGAAGGTGCCGGTCAGCCAGTCCCGCAGCGCCGTGGCGCTGCCGATCAGCGCCCACGGCCAGCGCGCCAGAACGTAGAACACGTTCTCCCACCCCAGGATCTTGCCATTCACGGGCCGATAAGTGCCTGTCCCACGCCAGCGGAACGCAAAGACAATGAGCACCGCAGAAAGGGGCCAGAAATGAGCGAGGAAGTCGGGGTAGGTAATCATCACGAAATTCTCGTCGCTCAACAGCGCGATGATCGGCATAGCGAACAGCATCGCGCCTGTGACGGAGAACAGCGGGTACCAGAGCTGCGAAAACAGGAACTGGAACTTGAGGCGGGCAGGCAAACGTCCGATGTACTTCGGCGTGTACTGCAGCAGGATCATCACCACACTGCGTGACCACTGGAATTCCTGGGTCGCGAGATCGGCAAAGGTGGCAGGTCCGTCGCCATGCGCGATCGCGTCAAGCGCATGGACGCCACGCCAGCCATGGGCGTTCATTATCAATGTCGTTGAATGATCCTCGGCCAGTTCCGGCCCAAGCCCGCCGATCTGCTTCAACGCAGCGGTGCGCACGGCATAGTGTGATCCGATGCACACCGGTGCAAACCCGCCGCTGTAGCCTGCTTGCAGCGATCCATGGAAATTGGCTTCCGCATAGAGACGGCCGCGCGCCGCCCAGCTCTGCGCCGCATTGCGGTCGCAGATGCTCGGAGCCGAGACGTAGCCGACAGACGGATCAGCGAAGGGCCGCAACATATGCCAGAGATAGTCGGGGCTCGGCACATGGTCCGCATCGAGCTGCGAGACGAAATCGTAGCAATCATAACCGTAATAATCGTAGAAGAACGCGAGATTGCCCTCCTTGCAGCGCGTACGGCGCGGCCAGCTGGCACGATGATAATCGGATCGCCCGCGCCGCGTTGAAATGAAAACCCCGTGGCGGCGGCACCAGTCGACGGTTTCCGGCTGCGGATCCTCATCGGCAAGCCAGGTGTCGTGTGGAACCGTTTGCGCCAGCATTGCATGCAGCGTTTCGGCGATCACGGCGAAAGGCTCCGACGGCGCCTTTGTCACCACCATCGCCACCCTGCTTCGAGGCGGCAGGCGCAACCGGCCCGCCGGCTTCACCGCGCCGGCAAACATGATCAGGAAGTAGGCGGGTATCAGCGTAACCCAGGCCAGGACCCAGGTCGAAATGAAGCTGCCGGACCACGAGAAATGATGTGAAGGCCTGAGCCACCAGATCCAGAAATAGATCAGCGCCGCGAGCCACAGCGCAACACCGGCGCCGTATTCGAGACGGCGATAGCCGGTGAGCACCGGAACCACGTGGAGTTCCCCCGCGGATTTTCCACGGCGGTTGGCTATGACGGCCCGCGTCGTCATGGCCGTGCCCCCAATCCAAAGAAGGGCGCTGCTGTGCGCACAATGGTGTCGAGATCCGAATATTGCGGCGAAAAGCCAAGTGTCGAGCGAGCAAGGCTCGGATCGGCGTATAGCGCCGGTGGGTCGCCGGCACGACGTGGCTGGATAGCGATCGGGACACTGTGCCCGGTGACGCGGTCGATGGTTTCGAGGATTTCCAGGATAGACGCACCGCGGCCCGTGCCGAGATTGACGGCGAGATTACCTCCGCCCCGGGCCAGATGTTCGTAAGCGAGTACATGTGCCCAGGCGAGATCGCTGACATGGATGTAGTCGCGCACGCAGGTCCCGTCGGCGGTGTCGTAATCGTCGCCGAACACCTCAAGCCGCTCAATGCGCCCAGCGGCGGCCAGCAACGCTCTCGGAATGAGATGTGTCTCGGGGTCGTGCCATTCGCCGAGCTCACCTTCAGGATCAGCCCCGCAGGCGTTGAAATATCGCAGCGCCACATAATGCAGGCCAAAGGCGACCGCGTAGTCGGCCAGCATATGTTCCGCGATCAGCTTCGTTTTGCCGTAGGGATTGATCGGGACCTGCGGCATGGTCTCGGCGATCGGAAGGCTGGCGGGCACGCCATAGGTGGCGCAACTGGAAGAAAAGATCATCTTTTCCAGCCCCGCCTGCCGGGCTGCGTCGAGCAACGACAGCATTCCAGTAACATTGTTGCGATAATATTTGGAGGGATCCTCGACGGATTCGCCCACATATGCCGAGGCGGCGAAATGAATGACGGCTGCAGGCTGAAAGCGCTCCATCACACGAGTGAGATGAAGGGTATCCAGGACATCGCCGTGCACGAATGGACCCCAGCGCACCGACGAACGGTTCCCAGTCGCCAGATTGTCATAAACGACAGGCTCCACGCCCCTAGACCGTAGCAACTTGGCCGTATGGCTTCCGATGTAGCCGGCACCGCCCGTGACAAGGATCCGCCGGCCGCCCATCACGCCACCTCGGTGAGCTTGCGGCCCTTGGCGGCAAGAACGGCATCGAAATAGGTGATGGTTGCCTTCAATCCCTCCGCCAGCACCACCCTGGGCTGCCAGCCGAGTTCACGCATCGCCCGCGAAATATCCGGACGCCTCTGGCGCGGATCGTCTGTCGGCAGCGGACGATGGACAATGCGCGACCGCGACCCTGTCAGCTCAAGCACCTGGTCGGCAAGTTCCGCTATCGTGAACTCGACCGGATTGCCCAGATTGATCGGCCCGGTCAGCGAGACTGGCGAGGCCATCATGCGCAGGAAGCCGTCGACCAGATCGTCGACGAAGCAGAAGGAACGCGTCTGCGAACCGTCACCATAAATGGTGATGTCCTCGCCTTTAAGAGCCTGGACAATGAAATTGGAGATGACGCGGCCATCGTCGGGCCGCATACGCGGTCCGTAAGTGTTGAAGATGCGGACGATTTTGATTTCGACGCCGTGGATGCTGTTGAAGTCGTGAAACAATGTCTCGGCGCAGCGCTTGCCCTCATCATAGCAAGAGCGCGGGCCGAAAGGATTGACGTTTCCCCAATAGCTCTCGACCTGAGGATGGACATTCGGATCTCCGTAGACTTCCGAAGTCGAGGCCTGAAAAATGCGGGCACCGTAGCGGGAAGCCAGCTCCAACAGGTTCAGAGCACCAAGCACACTGGTTTTGGTGGTGTGGATCGGATCGGCCTGGTAATGCGGCGGCGAGGCCGGGCAAGCAAGATTGTAGATCTGGTCCACCTTCGCATCGATCCTGTGTACAACATCATGACGGAGGAGCGTGAAGGCCTCCGACGATCTCAGGTGCCGGACGTTTTCCAGCGTGCCGGTGGAGAAATTGTCGGCACAAACGACGCGGTGTCCTTTGCGGATCAGGCGTTCGCACAGATGCGAGCCCAGAAACCCTGCACCACCGGCAACGAGAATTGTCTTTTGAGATTGAGGGCGCGCTGACGCGGAAATATCGTTCCAAGCCGGCTTAGAATTTACCGGCTCGGAACGAAATAACTTATCGACCACTCTACTCACGAACGCCCCCATACGCTTTACTCGAACTCATAATTACATGTATCTATATTTTTAGCCCGAAACTTTCGCCAAGTAATATTTCATATACCCCTTGACAATTTGAAAGTTTGACATCGCATTTCAGTAATATGTCATTAAATATTTAGAGCATATGTTCGGAAGAGTGTCGTTATCTTTGAATCCGAGAAATTATCCTGGTGTACATTTCTCTTGATCGAAATAAGCGGCGGCGCGCGACCGAAATACGGCTCGCCTCGGTTGACTACGCCAGCACAAACCGCCGCGAAAAATCGAACGAGCGCGCGCGGGATGGACTTTTGCTCTGCAACTTTTTGAATGGTTGCAACGTTTATCCGGCAAGGTGATCAGGGTTGGAGGAACTGAATGAGGGATCGTTCAGACCAGCCTAACGGATCGAACGCTTCGCCCAACTCCGCATGGGCGCCTGGCGTGGAGCGGCGTCGTTGGCCGCGCGAACCCGATCCGGGACAAGATGCGGTTGCCTTTACTCCGCCAGCGCTTACGCCGTTATATTTCTCAACAGCGCCGCTTGAGCCCGCCGAGCAATTCGCTGTCTGGCGCTCGCACCTGGAACCCATCGTCGAGGTCAGCCTTCCCGATGGGGTGGCATTACAGGACGGTTTTTCCGCCGAACATACGGCTTGGAACCTCGGCAAGATGCTGCTCGTGCGACAGCAGACGGATGCCTATCGTTATACGCGATCCGCTGAAAAATTGCGTTCGAGTTCGATAGACCACTGGTATATCGGCATTCCGCACAAGGGGCACGCATGGACTGAGGTGGATGGTCATGTCGTGGAAAGCCGTCGCGACACGGTAACCTTTCGGTCGCTGGGCCATCCCTACCGAGGACGGGCCACCGAAAGCGACGTCACTTTGCTTTACATGCCATACGATCTCTTCGCTGGTCACGCCGGCATGCTGGTTGCAGCCAACAATTCGGTCTTCTCGGGTAATTATGCGACCCTTCTGATCGACTATATCAGCAGCGTTGAAGCAAGACTGCCAACGCTGGTAGCCAACGACCTTGCCAAGATCGTATTCACGATACGGGATATGCTTGTCACCTGCCTGGCAGAGGCAGCAGGCAGTCGCCAAAGCGACGTCAATCCGTTGACGCTGAGCACGATGGAGCGGGTACACCACTACATCCACAGCAATCTCCGCGCCCAAAACCTCAACCCCGACAGCATTTCGCGCGCAATGGGTATTTCCCGCACCCGTCTTTACCAGCTGTTCGAGGCAAGCGGCGGCGTTCTCAACTACATCCGCAAGAAACGCCTTCAGGATGCCTATGCAGCACTCAGCGATCCGGTCAACAACCAACGCATCTTGGATATTGCCGAGGAAGCTGGGTTCGACGTCGCCGCAAATTTCACGCGCGCGTTTATCCACGAATTCGGACTGAGCCCGAGCGAAGTTCGAAAGACGGCTGCCGGCCAGCTACCTGCCACCGTTCACGGCGATCAATCGCCAACGCCCACTTTCGAGAAATGGCTGCGGGAATTAGGACGCTGATTTGAGGGTCGGAACGGAGTGGCCGTTGGTATCGACGCCCGCATCTCCGACACAGGACTCACCGAAACGCTTCCACCTTCCGAAGCGCTCGACCAGAAAGCCCTGAAGATGTGGTCGAAAGCCTGGAATCGGGCCAAGGGCCTCGAGTAGGTCATGTGCCCGCAGCAATCTGCTTAAGCCTGGATCAGCTTCTCCAGGCGTTCGATCCAGAACGGACTGCGCGTGGCAACTATATCGTAGCCGAAACGACGCGATTTCTTGATATCCGCCAATTGTTCCGGTGCCGTAATTTCGCGGCGCCGGCCATGCCCTAGCCAGAAAGCACGCAGTTTCAACACATCAAGCACATGATGTGTCGTGGCGTGGTCGAGATCGGAACCATGATCCTCGTAGACGAACACGGCATCGCCGGCGAGCAATCCCCTGGCGCCGGAGAATGCGGCTATTTCCACGCCCTCGACATCGAGTTTGACGATGAATTTGTCGCGCCCCGCAAACAGCGGCAGTGTCGCCAGATCATCGACACTGACCGTGTCGCATTCAAGTATGGGCTCTGAGCCATCGGCAGGGTCGACGGCGGTACGCGCCTCATGCTTGGCGCCGAAAATGCGTACACGTTCGCCGCTTACCGCGCCGATCGCCCGATTCAGCGCAACAAATCGACCGCCATTGAGAACGCAATTGTCTTCCAGAACCTTGAATGTGTCGGCCGCCGCCTCGACCGCCACCGCCGGCTGAGCCCCACTCGCCAGGATTGACCAGTAGCCATAGTTCGCACCGCCGTCGATGAAGCCGTAATCGACGTCACGCACTGCGTCGAGCAGGGTCAGCATCGAGCGCTCATACGAATACCCAGGCAATAGCAGGATCGACCAGTAGGGGTCGCAGTAAGGAACGCGCATCGATGCGTCGGGCGTCAGCGTAAAGACCATCGGCCGCTTGCTTGGCAGCAAGGCGCGGACGGTACGCGCCACATAGGAAAAGCCGAACTGGCGTAACGGCAAAAGAATTCGCATGGCCAGCCGCAACGTCCGCAAGGCCACGATCTCATGCAGGTTCGCGCCTTCTATGCGGCCGCTCTGCGCGTCGACGACAATGTCTTTTGCCAGTGGCTCCAACATACGCGGCTCAATATCCGAGATCGCCTCCAAATACGATGCCACCTGCACACCCCAAGACCACTTTCCCGATTGCGTCTCTTACCACTCATTCCATAGATCACGTTTCCGGCGTTCCTGCTCGGAAACCAATTGTTAACCTTACCAGCGAGCGACGCGCCGGTCAGGCAAGATCGCCGTCGGACAACCCGCCCTTCGTGCAATGAGATAAGGCGGGCAATGAATACGTATTCCACGACCTCCATCATGAAAATAACCGCCCCTTCCGCATGGTACGCTTGGAGGCTCCAAAAGCAGTGAAAACCGCGGGCTTGTCGGCGGTTTCCTTTTATCGAAAATATGTACTTCCCGACTTTCAAATATCCCTCGCGGTCAACGATGGCGGATTGATCGCCCCGGCTCCAAGCTGGGCATCCTTGACAACTCTGCCGGAAGTTTGCGATGAAACGTTTCATCGCGACCGGGAGGAAAGGACGCGATGGCAATCGTGGAGGATAGAATGAAGTTCGGAAAAATTATCGCCGCCGGCATCCTGGCGGCCTCGCTGACCGTGCCTGCCGTCAGCTTCGCCGCCGACAAGCCCGTTGTCGGCCTGGTCATGAAGTCTCTCGCCAACGAATTCTTCAAAAACATGCTGGAAGGCGCCAAGACGCATGAAGCCAAGCGCGGCGACTACACGCTGAAGGCTGTCGGCATGCAATCCGAAACCGACATCGAGACCCAGATCAACGCCGTCGAAAGCTTCATCACCGAAAAAGTGGATGCAATCGTCGTGGCGCCGGCGGATTCCCGGGCGCTGGTGCCGCCGCTCAAGCGCGCGATGGAAGCCGGCATCACCGTCGTGAACTTCGACGTTGCACTGGACGAGAAGGCCAAGCAGGAAGCCGGTGTCGAACTTGCTTTCGTCGGCCCCGACAACCGCGCCGGTGCCAAGATGGCTGGCGATGCTCTCGCCAAGAAACTTGGCGAAGGCGCCAAGGTGGTCATAATCGAGGGCAATCCCGGTGCCGACAACGCCACCCAGCGCAAGCTCGGTTTCGAGGATGCCGTCAAGGAAGGCAAGCTGGACCTGATCGATTCCCGCACTGCCCACTGGGAAACCGAGGAAGCGAACTCCGTCTTCGCCAACATGTTCACCGCCAACCCCGACATCAAGGGTGTGATGGCCGCTAACGACTCCATGGCCGTCGGCGTCGTCAAGGCAATCGAGGCCGCCGGCAAGAGCGGGCAGATCGAAGTTGTCGGCTTCGACAACATCCCGGCGGTGCAGCCGCTGCTCAAGGAAAAGAAGATGCTGGCGACGGTCGATCAGTTCGGCCAGCAGATGGCGGCCGACGCCATCGACAAGGCACTTGGCGTCCTGAAAGGCGGCGCGCCGCTCAAGGGCTGGGTCAAGACCGACATCAAGCTCGTCACTTCGGACGACGTGAAGTAACCTCCTCGACCTGCTGCCGCGCCTTTCACCGGGCGTGGCAGCAGAAGGCGGAACCCATGGCAAATCCAATGCAAAGTGCTGCCGTTCGGACAGCGACGGCTGAGGCGCGTCCGGTGCTCGAATTGGCGGATGTTCGCAAACGCTTTGGCGGCGTCGTCGCGTTGAACGGCGTCTCCTTCTCGCTACGGGCTGGCGAAGTACACGCGCTGGTCGGTGAGAACGGCGCCGGCAAATCGACGCTCATCAAGATCCTGTGCGGCATCGTCAAGCGAGATGGCGGCAACATCGTCCTGGACGGGGAATCTTATGAACCTCATTCTCCGGCCGATGCCAAGGCGCATGGCATTCAGGTCGTGCACCAGGAATTCAATCTGCTGCCCTATCTGTCAGTGGCCGAAAACATCTGTTTCGAGGACATTCCGCGCAAACGTTTCGGTGTCGTCGACTACAAGGCCGTCTACGAAAAAGCCCGCCAGGCTCTGACGCGCATCGGCCTGGACGACATCGACGTCCGACGCCCCGTCGAAACGCTCGGCGTTGCACATCGCCAACTGGTCGAGATCGCCCGTGCGTTGATGGGGGAAAGCCGCATCCTGATCCTCGACGAGCCGACCGCGACATTGACAGCGCGCGAGACCGAACGCCTCTTCGCCATCATCGATGGCCTGCGCGCCAAGGGCGTCGCCATTGTTTTCGTGTCGCACCACCTCAACGAGGTTTTTGCCAATTGCGATCGTGTCACGGTGCTGCGCAACGGCGAATCCGTGATGACCGCGGACATTGCCGACACGACGCAGGAGAAACTGGTTGCGTCAATGGTCGGGCGCCAACTTGCCGCGCAGATGGCCGAGATACGCAAGCTGGATGCCAGCAGCCGCATCGCGTTGGCGCTGAAGAACTTTCGTCATCCGGCGTCGCCGCATGCCGACGGCGTTTCCCTCGATTTGCGCTATGGCGAAATCCTCGGCATCGCCGGCCTGGTCGGCGCCGGCCGTACCGAGTTGCTGCGGTCGATCTTCGCCGCTGACCTGCCCCTGTCCGGGACACTCGAGCGCGACGGTCAGCCGCGCAGCTATACCAGTCCCAAGGCTGCGATCCGCGACGGCATCGGATTCCTGACGGAAGACCGGAAGGAAGAGGGTCTGATCCTCGCCATGTCCATCGCCGCCAATGTCAGCCTGGCCAATCTGCGCAAGATCTCGCGCGCAGGCCTGCTCGATGCGGGTGCGGAGACGCAACTGACAGAAAAGCTCGGCAAGGAGATCAAGCTGAAATACGGGAAGACTGCCGATCCGGCCTCGACACTGTCGGGCGGCAACCAGCAGAAGGTGGTTCTGGCCAAATGGCTGGCCAACGATCCCAAGATCCTGCTGCTGGACGAGCCGACGCGCGGTGTCGATGTCGGCGCCAAAGCAGAGATTTACGCGCTGTTGCGCGGTCTCGCCGACAAGGGGCTGGCCTTGCTTGTCGTATCTTCCGAACTGCCTGAACTGATCACGCTCTGCGATCGCATCCTGGTGATGTCCAAACATCGCATCGCCGGTGAGGTCGCGCGCGAGGACTTCTCCGAAGAGCGGATCCTTTCCCTCGCCTACAAGGACGAGAACAATCATGGACGCCACTGAATTCAACAGCGCCTCAACCGGCTCGCTCGGCACCACCGCCAAGACCGTGCTGCGAGAGGCAGGGATCGGCATTGCGCTGATCGTGCTGATCATCGTCTTCTCGCTGAGCACGCAGCACTTTCTGACATCATCGAATGTGACCAATATCCTGACTCAGGTGACGATCAACCTCGTGCTCTCGATCGGCATGACCTTTGTCATCCTGATCGGTGGCATCGACCTGTCCGTGGGCTCGGTTCTGGCCTTCGCCGCCGTTGTCGCCGGCACGGTGATGACACTGCCGGGCCTCGATCCTTCGGTTGCCGTCATGCTGGCAACGGCGAGCGCCGTTGCAGCCGGTATCCTGTTCGGTCTGCTGAACGGCCTGGTGAGTGCATGGTGGGGAATCCCCTCCTTCATCGTCACACTGGGAACCCTGAACGTTGCGCGCGGCGCTGCCCTGCAGGTCACAGGCGCCTCGACCATCTATTCCTTCCCGGCCGCCTTCAACGCCTTCGGATCGCAGACGATCTATGGCGTGCCGGTGTTGTTCCTGATCGCGCTGCTGCTTGTAGCGGTCGGTTGGTTCGTATTGACCCGCACCGTGTTCGGGCGCGTTCTTTATGGCATCGGCAACAATGAAGAAGCGACCCGGCTCGCCGGCCACAACGTCTTCTTCTACAAGGTGGCGGCCTTCACCATCTGTGGTGCGGCGGTAGGCATCGGGGCCATCATCTATATGGCGCGCCTCAACATCGCGAGCCCGATCATTGGTATCGGCTTCGAGCTGAACGCCATCGCTGCCGTCATCATCGGCGGTACCAGCCTGAACGGCGGCCGCGGCTCGATCATCGGCACGTTGCTTGGCGCCTGCATCATCGGCGTGCTGGCCAATGGTCTTATCCTGCTTGGCCTCAGCGACTTCATGCGTCAGATGATCACCGGCTTCGTCATCATCCTCGCCGTCATCCTTGACAAATATCGCGAAAGGCTGACCAAGGCCTGAGGGGAGCGGCAGGCAGCCGCAACAATCAGCGGAACTGAACCGTGGTGGTCAATATCAAGGACGTCGCCCGACAGGCGGGGGTTTCAATCGGAACCGTATCGCGTGTGCTGGCCAAGAACGAGACGGTCGGCCCCGCACTGCGCGAAAAAGTCGAGGCGACGATCCGCGAACTCGACTTCAAACCGAACCATGTGGCGCGCGGCCTGCGCCGCCGTCGCACGGACATGATCGGCCTTGTGATCCCCGACATCACCAATCCGTTCTTCGCCGAACTCGCCAAGCATGTCGAAGCCATCGCCTTCCGCTCCGGTCTGTCGGTGCTGCTGTCGATCACCAATGACGATCCTGAGATCGAGGTGGCGCAGATCGAAAGCCTGTTGAAGAGCCGGCCGACGGGACTGATCGTTGTGCCGATCCAGTCCGGGCAATCACAGGGTTGGAAAGGTGATACGTCCACCGTCGTCGTCGACCGCCGTTTGGTAGGCCATGGCCTGCTGTCCGTCGATCATCATGGCGGCGCAGCACTTGCAGCGGACCATCTGATCGGCCTCGGCCACCGCCGCATCGCCTATATCGCCGGACCGGCCGATGCGCCGGTTTCACGGGCACGCCGGGCGGGTTTCGTCGATCATCTCAAAGCCGCTGGCATAGAACCGGAGATTGTCGAAGGCCATTTCGACTATGTTTCCGGTGAAGCGCTCGGACGCCGACTGCTCGACCGCGCACCAGAAAGGCGAGCGACCGCAATCGCGACGGCCAACGACCAACAGGCGATCGGCCTTTTGCGCGCGGCTGACGATCTCGGCATCAAGGTGCCCGACCAGCTTTCCGTCATCGGCTTCGACGACATTCCATTGGCCAGCTTGATAACCCCTCGCCTCACCACCATCGGCCAGCCGGTCGAAGAGATCGCCAAACGGGCCGTTGCGGCAGCACTCGACGGGAGCGGAGCAGCCGCAGGCAAGGACGATTTGTTGTCCGGAGTGCTTGTCGTGCGCAATTCAACGGCTGCGGTCGGCGTGGAAATCTCAGCCTAGCGTAAAAAGCCTGTTGAGCGCGCTTGACCCTCCACTTGGTGGAGACGGTAGGACGGTCGCATGAGTGAAAAAATGCACACGATCGGCGACCTTTCACGGCTAAGCGGCGTCTCGGTGCGACGTATCCGCTTCTATTCCGACAAGGGACTGCTGCCACCAACGACCCGGACCTACAGCAACTACCGGGTCTATTCGGATGCGGATGTCGTCCGTCTCGATTTGATCCGGGCGTTGCGGGAAGCCGGCATCGGTCTGGCCGCTATCCGAAATATCCTCTGCCGGCATCTATCGTTGCGAGAGGTCCTGACGGTGCGGCTCGAAACGCTGGAGGCCGAGATCGCATCCCGCCGCCGGATCGCCGCCGTGCTGCGTACCACGCTCAAGATCGACCAACCGACCGAAACCGACTTGAGGAGACTTTGGACGATGACCATCCTGTCCCAGACGCAGATGCAAACAGCAATGGAACGGTTCTACGACAAAGTGGCCGTTCGCGCCGATATGGGCGACGAGTGGAAGCGCCAAATGATCGACGCTTCCATGCCGGAACTGCCGGACGAGCCGGCGGCGCGCCAAATCGATGCCTGGAACGAGATCGCGGCAATGATCACCGACGAGAGCTTCCTGGCGGAAATGCAGGCCGACACCGCCACGATGTGGAACGGTGAATTCGACCCTGGTGCTTATGCGGAAGCAGCAGAGTCGGTCCTGGGCAAGGTCAGGTCTGCCATCGATGAAGGCGAGGACCCGCTTTCGCCGACAGGTGCGGCGATCGCTCGCGAGTGGCTGGAAAAATCGGCGAAGGCGATGCGCCGCAAACCCGACCGCACTTTCCTCGACTGGCATCTTGGCCAGTACCGCAAGCATCATGCCCGCTCGGCGCGCTACCAGGAACTGCTTGCCATTCTGCGCGGTGAGGAGCCGGGCCAAAAATCCGGCAACGAATGGCAATGGATCAATGAGGCAATGACACCACTGCTTGCCTCATCCGATGTCTGATCAGCGCACCGAAACACCCCGGCGCCGGAGCAATCGCTTGCGCCGGAGTGCCCCGATGGCATCAACTACTGAGCAGTCCAGCCGCCGTCGACCGGCAGCGTCGTGCCCGTGATCTGCTTGGCTGCATCCGAGCAGAGGAATACGGAAAGCGCAGCGATTTCTTCCACCGTCACGAATTCCTTGGTCGGCTGGGCGGCAAGCAGCACATCATTCTTGACCTGCTCCTCCGTCATGTTGCGCGCCTTCATCGTATCCGGGATCTGCTTCTCCACCAGCGGCGTCCATACATAGCCAGGCGCGATCGCATTGACGGTCACGCCGTGCTGCGCGGCTTCGAGCGCCACCGTCTTGGTGAGACCGGCAATGCCATGCTTGGCGGAGACATAGGCCGACTTGAAAGGCGAAGCGACCAAGGCGTGGGCGGAGGCGGTATTGATGATGCGCCCCCATTTCCGCGCCTTCATGCCGGGCAGTGCTGCCTTGATTGCATAGAAGGCCGCAAGCAGGTTGATGCGGATGATCGCTTCCCACTTGTCGTCGGGAAATTCCTCGATCGGCGCAACAAACTGGATACCGGCATTATTGACCAGGATGTCGAGGCTGCCGAAGGCTTTCTCAGCCTCCTGCACCATGGCGGTCACTTCCTCGCCCTTCAGCATGTTGGCGCCGGAATAGCGGCACTGGACACCGAAATCCGCTTCGATCGCCACGCGCTCCTTCTCGATCTCGCCAGGATCGCCCAGTCCATTGATGGTGATGTTGGCGCCTTCGGCGGCGAAGGCTCTGGCGATGGCAAGACCAATGCCGCTGGTCGAACCGGTGACGAGCGCGTTCTTAGAAGTCAGGGAACCCATGATGATCTCTTGGCTGGCGGTTGAGGGTGACATTCTAACTAGGTGCATTGCAGCAAGTTTCCATCACAAACATGTGTCGACTTGACTCCGGAACCGACAAACGACTGAAATCGTTCATCGACCCGACACAAACCCGTCATGCTGCCATGCAACATGACATCTGTGTTTCTGATGTGACATCCGTCAATCCCGAGGTGACAGCTTGGAAATCGCCGACGTCGTGAAGCGCGCCTACGCCATGCCGCTGACCAATCCATCCTTCCCGCCCGGCCCCTATCGTTTCTTCGACCGCGAATATGTCATCATCACCTACCGCACCACGCGCGAAGCGCTGGAGGCGGTGGTGCCGGCGCCGCTAGAGATCGATGGCGAGCCACTGGTGAAATACGAATTCATCCGCATGCCGGATTCCACCGGCTTCGGCGACTACACAGAGAGCGGCCAGGTCATCCCGGTGCGCTTCAACGGCGAACATGGTGTCTATGTGCATTCCATGTATCTCGATGACGATGCTCCCATCGCTGGCGGCCGTGAGTTGTGGGGCTTCCCGAAAAAACTGGCCAATCCGAAGATCGTCAACGAAGGCGAAGTCGTGGTTGGCACATTGCACTACGGTTCTGTGCTCTGCGCCACCGGTACGATGGGCTACAAGCACCATGAAGCCGACCGCGACCAGGTGATGGCTGCGCTGACCGCGCCCAACTTCCTGGTCAAGATCATTCCGCATGTCGATGGCACGCCGCGCATTTGCGAACTCGTACGCTATCACCTGACCGATATCGCACTGAAGGAAGCCTGGACGGCTCCCGCTGCTCTCGACCTGCGTCCGCATGTGATGGCTGATGTGGCTCGCTTGCCGGTGCTCGAAGTGGTTTCTGCGCTGCATTTCACAGCCGACCTCACGCTCGGCCTCGGCGAGGTCGTCTACGACTATCTCGCCGGCGCACGCTGATTTTATGATTTGCCGGAGTTGACCATGCTGGACCGCAATCGGGCAAAGGCAAACATCGCGACTATCCAGGAAATCGCTTCGCAATATGACCGCGTTGCGCTCGTCCTGCAGGGCGGCGGTGCGCTCGGCGCCTATCAGGCCGGCGTCTACCAGGCCTTGTCCGATGCCGGCTGTGAGCCCACCTGGCTCTCCGGGGTTTCGATCGGCGCGATCAACGCATCGATCATCGCCGGCAATGAGCCCAGCCGCCGCCTGCAAAGGCTTGAACAGTTCTGGCAGACGATCTCCGGTCGCAAGATCTGGGCCTACACGCCTGAGGGCGATATCTATCGTGACATCCGCAACCGCACGAGTTCCTGGATGACGATGACGATGGGGCAGCCCGGTTTCTTCAAGCCGCGCTTTCCCAATCCGTGGCTCGAGCCGCCGGGTGCCGAAGGTGCCACCAGCTTCTATGACACCACCGAACTGAAAGAGACGCTCGAGCGGCTGATCGACTTCGATGTACTCAACGACGGCCGAAAACGTCTCAGTGTCGGTGCCGTCAATGTGCGCACAGGCAACTTCGTCTATTTCGATACCGACAAGGTGCGGATCGGCCCGGAGCACATTATGGCCTCCGGCGCCCTGCCCCCGGCCTTTCCGGCAATCCGCATCGAGGGCGAATACTACTGGGACGGCGGCATCGTCTCGAACACGCCGCTGCAATATCTGCTCGATCAGGAAGAGGACCGCAGTTCGCTGGTTTTCCAGGTCGACCTGTTCAGCGCGCGCGGCGTCCTGCCCCGCGGCATGCCGGATGTGCTGTCGCGCCACAAGGACATCATGTACTCGAGCCGCACGCGCCAGAACACGGACAATTTCAAGCGTATCCACGATCTGAAGATGCAGCTTCTGGATGCGCTCAAGCGCGTCCAAGCCGAGATGCGCTCGCCCGAGGAAGAGCGGCTGATTGCTGATTATTCGGATGCCGGCGTGGTCAACATCATCCACCTTATCTACCAGCATAAGGGTTATGAGGGGCACGCAAAGGACTACGAATTCTCCGGCACCTCGATGCGCGAGCACTGGGACACGGGACTTGAGGATACGCAGCGCACGCTGCGCCACCATCAGTGGCTGACGCCACCGACGAATGCAGAGGGCGTGGCGATTCATGATCTGCATCGGGAAGACCCGACCTGACCATGGCAATCTGAAGTTCCGAGTAGTCAGAAACGCAGGCTGACACCGGCGCGGCGAAGCAGCCAATAGAACAAAGCCGTTGCGCCGATTCCGAGTGCCACGGCCCACCAGAAGCCGCTGCCGCCCTGTGTGAACGGCAAGCCGGCCGTATTCATGCCGAAGACCCCCACAACGAGCGTGCCGGGCAGAAGCAGTGCGCTCATCACCGCCATGGCTTTCAGACTGCGGTTGGATTCGTCGGCCAGTTCAGCCGCCATCTCTTCCTGCAGCAGCCGGGCGCGGTCATTGATCATGACGATTTCGCGGTCCAGCCGCTCAAGCCGTGTCGAAAGGCGCCGCAGCACGGCATGAGCAATCGGGGAAAGCTGCCATTCCTCGCGGTCTTCGTCCTCGAACAGTGCAACCATGCCGGAGACGGGCCGGTGCAGCGAAACCGCCAACCGGCGCACTTCCTTCAGCCGCCGACGCTCGTCGCTCAGCCGCTCGGTGACCAGATTGTCCTCGACCTCATCGAGCTGTCGCGTTGCTTCGGCAAGTCTGAGGCCGGTATTCTTGCAGAAGGCGCCTACAATCGCCTCGAACAGCTCGAAGGCCGTGGCCAGCTTCAATCCATCGCCCAACGCGTGGCGAAGTTGATCAACCCCTTCCAGCGAATGGCGCCGCCCTGTCACCAGCAGCCGCTCGGTGACGGCAAAATGCAGCCGGCCGATCGTGCTCGAGCGTCGCTCGATATCCTTGTGCATGTCAGCCGAAACGCCATGCACCACGCCATCCTCGTGGCCGAGCACCAGACTGTCGTGCCCTTCGAGGATGGCGCGCGATGCGTTAGGCAGCCGGCAGGCATGCCCTACCCAGCCATGCGCACGCTGGTCGACCAGATCGACGTGCAGCCATACCCATCCTTCGTCGGCGGCAAGGGCAGCTTCGATATCCTTCGGCGCCAGGGCGGTCGCGGGCTGGCCGGGCAGCGAACGATAGGCGAAGACCAGACCCGGTACTCGATCGACGTTTTGATGACCTGGAAGATTGAAAAGACGCGCTTCATTCATAGGTGGCAGCATCGATTGATCGGAGCGTGATCCCCAAAATGGACATACGACAAAAACCGTAAGAGGCGCGACGGCTCCGCCGCGCCTGCTTCGCTGACGAAGGCCGGCTAGAACGCCGCGCGCAGCGACACGAACAGAGCGAAGCTAATCACCTCAGGCGTGCAGCATATTGCGCACCGTCGATTAGCCTATTTCGGCTAAGTGAACCTGTTGTGACGCTCGTTGTCGGTCAGAGAGCAGAGGGACGAACGCAGGTATATCGACTCCAGAGCCAGAGGATCGACGACGGTCCAAAATGCAAATCAAACAACATCAATATTACTATTATTATTGAAAGTTTTATGTTTTCGTTGTCGCTTTGTTAAGCAAGCGATTGATCTACACTTTGTTTACCATTCCGCTTAACCGGTCTGCAATTGAAGCCTCGCAAGATGGGCCACGGTTCGAAAAGAGACCGTCGAACAAACGTCACAACCGGGCAAAGGGTACCACCATGACCAATCTTCTTTCGCGCTTCATCAAGGATGAATCGGGCGCGACCGCCATCGAATATGGCCTGATCGCCGCACTCATCGCGCTCGCGATCATCACCGGCGCCACCGCAATCGGCACGAATCTGAGCACCAAGTTCAACAAGATCGCGTCCGAACTCAAATAATACAAGGTCTTAGCCTGCCCGGCTGCCGACCGGGAGCGATTGTGGGCCGCCTAAAGGCGGCCCTTATCGTTTTGTCTTCTCACCCTTCTATCTTTAAAACTCGGCGCCTTGGACCATTTCGTGCGCCGCCCTATATACGTGCTGCTGATCCGATCAGGCATTCGAACGATGTGGCGGCGAAGATGAAGCTGAAATTTGCGACAGTTGTTCTGGGATTTGCGATGGCCACGGCTGTCACCTTGCCGACCAACGCGCAATCCCTCCAGCCAGTACGCCCGGGCGTGAACTCGATCGGCCAGGCCGATCTTCAGGCGCTTCGCAATCAGCTTCAGCGCCAACAGTTCCAGCAGCAGCAACAGATCTACCGTGAGATCGACAGGCAGAACATCACGCCTCCGCAAACGGTTGCTCCCGCGGTGCGCCAGCCCTGCCAGTCCTCAGCCAATGGCGGTAACGCTGTAGGCGGGTGTCGCTGACGGAATGATACGCGATTTGATTAGCCGTCTATAATAATTCTATATTGTGGTTTAAGCATGCGAGCCACACGCTCGCGAGCGACATTTATGGTAGTTTGAAGAGAAGACCCTCCTGAACCGCCAGGCGGATCAAGCTGGAAATGGAATGGCGGCTACCAAGAAGAAGAGCGGGCGCGAAAACGCGTCCAAAAGCAATAGGTCTGCCGCCCCGACTGCCACCAAACCGTCGGTTGCAAAGCCATTGCCGAAAAAGCAGGCTGTAGAGCAAGCCAAGAAAGGCAAGATCATCCGGCAAGTCGCTGCCATTCCCTATCGCCAGGGAGCCGATGGCGGCATCGAAGTGATGCTGGTGACCTCGCGCCAGACGCAACGCTTCATTGTCCCGAAGGGTTGGCCCATGCCGGGCAAAAGCGGGCGCAAGGCTGCCACCATCGAAGCTAGGGAAGAGGCTGGCGTCGTCGGCAAGACGCTGAAACAGCCGGCCGGCAGCTTCTCTTACTGGAAACGCCTGACGGCCAGCTTCGCTCGTGTCAATGTCACCGTCTATCTGCTTGCCGTCAGCGAGGAACTGGCCGACTGGCCGGAGGCGCAGACGCGCCAGCGCGCCTGGCTCAAGGCGGAGGACGCTGCGATGCTCATTGACGAGCCGGAACTGGCGACACTTCTAAAAACCCTCAGCATTCCTGCCGGATAGCCGTTAGACGATCAGCCCGGCGCGGCTGCTTCCCCCACAAGGCTATTTCGCTTGACAGAGCCGCTCGAGAAGTATCGTCGGCTCTCCATGATAGGTCGTGCGCAACATCTCGACGTAACCTGCCAGTCTCGCGACCTTCAGCGAAGGAGCGTTCTCCGGATCGATGATGCAGACGGTTCGGGCTCCGTCGAAAGTCCCGTCGGCCCAATCGACCATGCGCGCAACCACCTCACTGGCGATTCCCTTGCCATGCGCCTCGGGAGCCAGCACCCACCCGGCTTCGGGAATACCTTCCAGCGATGGTTTGATGTCTCGCTTCATATCGTGGAAACCGGCTTCGCCGATGAAATTCCCGGTCGCTTTGTCTTCGATCGCCCAGTAACCGTAGCCGACCAATGACCACAGCCCCGCATGGCGCAGGAAACGCATCCAGCTTTCTTCACGTGTGCGCGCCTTGCCCCCGATGAAGCGGCATATGATGGGATCCGCCCACAAGCGCGCATAAGCGTCAAAGTCATCCAGAGCGTGGGCACGCAGGATGGTCCTTTCGGTTTCAAGGAGCGGAGCAGTACGCATTGCTATCGTCATTGCAGCCTCTTCATCACCGCCGCATCTAGCAAGCGGCGCAGCGCGAACAAGGGCCAGTCCAATCGGCACAGCCCGGCCAGAACCAGTCATGCGGGATATCGGGAGCAGACGATCGTTCAGCCGCGCCAGACCATGTTCATGTAGACACCGCCTCGCTTCAATTCATCCAGCATCTGGTTCAGTCGTTTCAGCCGCGTCTCCTCACGTTTGGCCCGCGCGATCCAGCCAAGATAATCGTTCCTCTGGTAGTCGGGGCGTTCCGCATAAGCGGCTGCCAGTCCACTCCGGTCGAGGGCAGCCCGAACGTCATCGGGCATGGGGTTTGTCGCGCGGGTCAATCTCGTCATGCCGGGACATTTAGCCAGCCCTTCGCACCGGTCAATCGGTTAGCGGCGCCTGGGCTTTTCTTTCCTGACATTGTATGAACGCGGACACGCCGAAGGGGGAGCAGATGGAAACTACGGATCTCGTCCTGACCATTCTGCACCATCTGCTTGCCTTCTCCCTGGCAGGCATCATCGCTGCCGAATTCGTGCTGATACGCAACGAATTGACGCCCGCCACCCTGCGGCGCCTCATGCGCGTCGATCGTCACTACGGTATGCTGGCGATGTTGATCATCATCATCGGCGTCGGCCGCGTCTTCTACGGCCTCAAAGGCTGGGAGTTCTACGTGTACAACTGGGTGTTCTGGGTCAAGATGGCGATCTTTACGACGGTCGGCCTGCTTTCCATCATTCCTACCATCCGTTTCATTGCCTGGAACAGGCAGGCCGGGATGGACAATGCCTTCCGGGTACCGGTCCAGGAACTTGCTTCGGTGCGACGCTACGTCTGGCTGGAAGCGTTGCTTTTCCTGGCAATTCCCGCTTTCGCGGCCGCCATGGCACGCGGATACGGTATCTGATGCCGGCGGCCTAGAGGACTTCACCGACCGGTTCGAGTGGCGCCAGTTCGACCAGCGGCGCGGGAATGGCATTTGTCTTTTCGGCAGCCTTGCAGATGTCGGCAATGACGCAGGCCTTGCAGTCTGGTTTGCGCGCCTTGCAGACATAACGGCCGTGCAGGATCAGCCAGTGATGCGCATGCCGCATGTATTCGTCCGGAATGATACGGATCAGACCTTCCTCGACCTGCTCAGGCGTCTTACCTGGCGCCAGGCCCAGCCGATTGCCGATGCGAAGAATATGCGTGTCCACCGCCATGGTGTGCTGACCGAAAGCCATGTTGAGCACGACATTTGCGGTCTTGCGGCCGACCCCCGGCAGTTTGACAAGTTCGTCACGGCTGTCCGGCACTTCACCGCCATAGTCGACGATCAGCGCCCGGGAAAGCGCAATGACGTTCTTGGCCTTGTTGCGCCATAGGCCGATGGTGCGGATGTACTCCCCCACCTTGGCTTCGCCAAGCGCCAGCATCTTTTCGGGAGTGTCGGCTACCTTGAACAACGACCGGGTCGCCTTGTTGACGCCGGCATCGGTCGCCTGAGCCGACAACACCACCGCCACCAACAGTGTGAAGGCATTCACATGTTCGAGTTCACCCTTCGGCTCGGGCCGTTGCACGGCAAAACGCCGAAAGATCTCATGCACTTCAGCAGGCGTGTAAGCTGATTTGCTGCGTGAAGGCTTTTTTGCCGCTGGCCGGGATGTCCCGGTGCCTTTGGACACGGATCGATTTCCCGGACTGCGACGATCTTTGAGCTTTGGAACTACCATGGGCTTCCTATAATATTAGCCCATGAGCGATACAAATGCCCCTTTCGCTGCCGATGAGCCGATCTTTCAGGCTCTGCTAACGCCGCACCGCTCGCTTGGACGTGCGGGTTTCGCAATCCTGATCGGTGCGCTTCTGCTGTGTTGGGCGGTGACGGGCGTTGTCTTCCTGGCCAACGGTGCCTGGCCGATCTTCGGCTTCTTCGGTCTCGACGTTCTGGCCATTTATGTCGCCTTTCGCCTCAATTACCGTGCCGCCCGCGCTCGCGAGGAGGTTTCGGTCTCGCGCACGGCGCTCGACATCCGAAAAACCGCTCCCTCCGGCAAGACGGAAGAACATCGCTTCAACCCATTCTGGTCGCGGTTCTCTGTGGCACGCCACACCGAAATTGGCATCACTGCCATGGCTGTCGAATCGCGGGGACAAAGCGTGCCGATCGGCGGTTTCCTCAACCCGGACGACCGTGAGAGCTTCGCGACGGCTTTCACCCGCGCACTCGCTTCCGTCAAGGCACGCTGACCTTCGCAGGAAACGGGTGGAGAGCAGCCGGTAAAGCTCCGATATTCGCGCTCAAGAGCACGATCCCGGAAAAGTTGCAGAGTTTCCGGACGAGATCATGCGACGGAACAAGAAGTAGGAGCAGGATGCATTGCGTTCTGCTCCGGGAGAAATTGCCATGAACGCTCATCTCGCTATGAATACCAAAATGCCGATGAAATTCGCCCCGACCCTCGAAAAGGAAATCACGCCTGAAGGCGATGACTACGAGGTGGTGCGTCGCGCCATCGAGAAGATCAGCCTCGATTATCGCGACCAGCCGTCGCTGGAAGCCCTGGCCGAAGAAGTCGGCGAAACCCCGACCGGTCTGCAGAAACTGTTCACCCGTTGGGCCGGCCTGTCGCCCAAGGCGTTTCTGCAAGCCGTCACGCTCGACCATGCTCGGCGGCTCCTCGATGCCGGCATGCCGCTTCTGGAAGCCTCCTTCGAGGTCGGCATGTCGGGCCCCGGTCGCCTCCACGACCTGTTCGTTACGCATGAAGCGATGTCGCCCGGCGACTACAAGACCCGCGGCGTCGGGCTGACGATCCGCTACGGTTTCCACATTTCGCCTTTTGGCATTGCCTTGATCATGGTCACGGACCGCGGCCTTGCCGGCCTTGCCTTCAGCGATGCCGGAGGAGAGCAGGCCGCTTTCAGGGACATGTCGAGCCGCTGGCCAAATGCAACCTATGTCGAGGATATCGGCGCCACGGCACCTTACGCCGCCCGCATCTTCGATCCGGCGCACTGGCGTTCCGATCAACCGCTGCGTGTCGTGATGATCGGCTCGGACTTTCAGATCCGTGTCTGGGAAGCCCTGCTCCGTATCCCGATGGGCAAGGCCTGTACCTATTCTTCGATCGCGGCGGATATTGGCCAGCCGACGGCAAGCCGTGCCGTGGGTGCCGCGGTCGGCGCCAACCCGCTCTCATTTGTGGTGCCCTGCCATCGCGCGCTCGGCAAATCTGGCGCACTGACCGGCTATCACTGGGGCCTGACGCGCAAGCGCGCCATTCTGGGCTGGGAAGCGGGACAGCTTTCGTCCGGCGCGAAGGCATGATGGCGAGTTCATCATAATCGCGTTCCACCCGAGTCTAGGACGTTCGTTGCACCTTCGAAGAGACACGCGCCGTTCCCAGCTTTGCCCCGAAAAGATTGATGCACAGGCCCGCGATGACAAGGCTGGAGGCGACAAGTTTCCAGCCTTGCAGCGGTTCGCCGAGCAGCACGGCAGAGCCGAGGAAGCCGAACACCGGCACGAGCAGCGTGAACGGTGCAACGGTCGATACCGGATACTGTCCGAGCAGCCCAGCCCAGACGGCAAAGCCGAGCAGCGTCGACAAATAGACGATGTAGGCGATCGAGCCGACGGACACCCAGTCAAGATTGCTGAAGCTCGAGACAAGATGATCGGGATCGAGCACCAGAGCCACGACAAGCAGGAT
Source organism: Terribium retamae (assembly GCF_022347545.1). GTDB lineage: Bacteria > Pseudomonadota > Alphaproteobacteria > Rhizobiales > Rhizobiaceae > Mesorhizobium > Mesorhizobium retamae. The sequence goes on along the minus strand of NZ_JAKREW010000005.1, from coordinate 135,604 downwards.
CGGCAATGCAAACAGGCTGCCCCAAACCACCAGTCCCAGGACATTGGGGACGGCAGAAAGCTGCGAAATCCGTTTTGAGACGATATTGCCGCCTCCCCATGAGGCTGCCGCCAACACAAGCAGGGCGAGACCGGCAGTCGTCACGTCTCCGCCGACGTTCAACGCCACCACACCGACCCCGCCAAAAGCCAGCAGCGCGCCGGCAAGCTGCCAAACCGTCGGGCGCTCACCGAGAATGATGACCGACAGACCAATGGTGAAGAACACCTGCAGTTGCAGGATAAGAGAGGACAGGCCGGCGCTCATGCCGAGCTTCATGCCCGTAAACAGGAATCCGAACTGCATCGCAAAGATCAGAAGGCCGTAGAGTGCGATCAGGCGCAGCGGGACCTTCGGGCGCGGGATGAAGAACACCCAGGGAAAGGCCGCGAGCGCGAACCGTGCCACACCCAGCGCCAGCGGCGAAACCTGCCTGAGCCCCAGCTTGATGATGGCGAAATTGACGCCCCAGATGAAAACGATGCCGAGGGCCAGCAGGAGATGACGCAGCCGCATGGTTCAATTTTCCTGATGAATTCATTTAAATAATTGAATTTGTTCGCAATTTTACCCACTCAGCAACAAATCCACAAGATGACGCACGTTCCGTCATCTCGACGATGGAATTACGCAGGGGAAGGACGTTCTGGTCACCGGCAAACCAGTTTCCTTCGGTGAGGAGAAACGCTAGGGTCCGCGCAAAAACAAGCCCATAACAATTAGGGGGCCTGCCTTGATCATCACCATCGGTTCCATCAACCTCGATCTGATCGCCACGGTGGAGCGCCTCCCGAGTCCCGGCGAGACAGTGCCTGGAACCTCCTTCACCACGGCTCCTGGCGGCAAAGGAGCCAATCAGGCGCTGGCCGCTGCGCGCGCGGGCGCCAAAGTGCGCATGGTGGGCGCGGTCGGCAAGGATGGTTTTGCCAAGGATGCGCTGGCGCTGCTCGAAGCAGGCCAGGTCGACCTGTCGGCTGTAGCCAGAACACATAGTTCCACCGGCACTGCTCATATCCTTGTCGGCGGCGACGGCGAGAACATGATCGCCGTGGTGGCCGGCGCCAACGACGCCGTGCTGCCGGGCGACATAGCCAAGGCTCAGCTCAAGAAAGGCGATGTGGTGCTGCTTCAGCACGAAATCCCGCTCAAGACCGTGGAGGCCGCTCTGGACGCGGCGCGCGAAATTGGCGCGATCACTGTGCTCAACACCGCTCCTGCCCGCAGCGAAGCGGCCGGATTGCTGGCCAAGGCCGACTATGTCGTGGCCAACGAGACAGAATTCGATCTCTATTGCGAGCCACTCGGATTAACGGGTTCGGATCGCACTGAGCGCATGCGCGCCTTCGCTAGGAAAACCGGCCGAACCATCGTCGTCACCCTCGGCGGCGAGGGTGTGCTGGCGGCAACTGGCGATGAGCTTCTGAAAGTGTCGGCGCTCAAGATCGTTCCGGTGGATACGGTAGGCGCAGGCGATACTTTTTGCGGCTATCTGGCAGCCGCCTTGGAAGCCGGCTTGCCGCTCGAGGCAGCCCTGACGCGAGCGGCGGCGGCGGGTTCGCTCGCCTGCCTGAAGCCGGGTGCCCAGCCGGCGATCCCCTTGGCAGCTGAAGTCGAGGCGGCGCTCGCCCCGGATAACCGCTGACATGACCGACATACGCCCCGCAAGCCGGCATGCCATGCCACCCGCCGGCGGCATCTGTGGTCGGAGCGCTGTCGATCTTGCCGCGGCGATCCGCGAACGCCGGCTTTCCGCGCGCGAAGTCATGACAGCGTTTCTTGATCGTATCGAAGCGATCAATCCAAAGGTCAACGCCATTGTCTCCTTGCGTGATCGCGCAGAACTCCTGGCAGAAGCTGAGGGTGCAGATGTACATCTTGCCGCCGGAGGCGCTGCAGGCCCCCTCTTTGGCCTGCCGATCGCGATCAAGGATCTCGCCCAGACCAAGGGCCTCAAGACCACGTTCGGTTCGCCGATCTTCGCCGATCTTGTGCCGCAGGAAGACGAGTTTTTCGTCGAACGCATGCGCAAGGCCGGCGCCATCATCATCGGCAAGACCAACGTGCCGGAATTTGGCCTCGGCTCCAACACCTACAATCCTGTCTTCGGACCGACGCTCAATGCGTTCGACCCTGGCTGGACGGCTGGCGGATCCAGCGGCGGCGCGGCCGTTGCCCTTGCGCTCGATCTTGTACCGCTGGCCGACGGCAGCGATTTCGGCGGCTCGTTGCGCAACCCAGGCGCCTATAACAATGTCCTCGGCTTCCGCCCCTCGCAAGGGCTGGTGCCTGGCGGTCCCGGCTTCGAGGTCTTCCACGCGCAGATGGGCGTTGAAGGGCCAATGGGCCGCAGCGTGCGCGACATGGCGCTCCTGCTCGATATACAGGCCGGGTACCACCCGCATGCGCCGCTATCATACGATCCGCAGGGATCGTTCCTGAGGAGCATGGCCGAGGGGCCGGCAGCCGGTGGCAGAGTCGGCTGGCTTGCCGATCTCGGTGGCCATCTTCCAATGGAGGACGGCATCCTCGATCTTTGCGAGGCGGCGCTCCGACGATTTGCCAGCGTAGGCTTCGAAATCGAGCCTCTGCTGCCGGATGTCGATTTCGAGGCTTTATGGCAAGCCTTCGTGACGCTGCGCCAGTCTTCCAGCGGCTGCGGACTGAAACTGCTCTATGACGATCCGGCGAAGCGAGCGCTTCTGAAGCCAGAGGCCGTCTGGGAAGCCGAAGGTGCTGCCCGGCTCACGGCGCCGCAGATCCACGCCGCAGCGATGCGACGCACCGCCTGGCATCGCACGCTACTGGGATTGTTTGAGCGTTATGATCTGTTGGTGCTGCCGACAGCCCAGGTGTTTCCCTTCGAGGTGTCCACACACTGGCCACGCGAAGTCGCCGGCCGTCTCATGGACAGCTACCATCGCTGGATGCAGGTCACCGCATTTGCGACACTGGGCGGGTGCCCCGCCGCGAATGTACCGGCGGGTTTCGACGCCAGGGGCAGGCCCATGGGCATGCAGCTGATCGGAAAACCGCGCGGCGACCTTGCCGTTCTGCGCGCTGCTGCAGCCTACGAAGCCGCCCTGCCCTGGAAGATCGGGGCTTCGCCCGAGAATTAACCGTTTCCCGATCCTAAAATCACGCTTGACTAATCCATAGCTCGACAGTTATAAATCAATCCATAGCCAACGGGTTATTGATTTCAATGACGGATGCGCACGACCTGTTGTTCAAAACACTGGCTGACCCGACCAGGCGGGCAATTTTCGAGCGGCTCTGCCGCAGCGGAGAGCAGACGGTCGGCGCCCTGACAACGCATGCCGGCGTCTCGCAGCCCGCTGTCTCGAAACATCTGGGCGTGCTGAAGCAGGCGGGTCTGGTCCGGGACCGGCACGAAGGTCGCCAGACGCACTACAGTGCGCAACTCGGCGCATTGGCCCCGCTAGTCGACTGGACAAAGGAAATGGCCGGCTTCTGGGAAAGTCGCTTCGACGACCTCGAAGACCTGCTGAAAAGGATGGATCAATGAGTGAAACGCGAACCGTGGTCGTTGAACGGGAAATCCCGTTCCCGCCGGAAAAACTGTGGCGCGCGCTGACGCAGCCGCACCTGATCGAGGAGTGGCTGATGAAGAACGATTTCAAACCCGTTGTCGGCCACCGGTTCAATCTTCGGGGTGAATGGGGCGGCGTGCTGGATTGCGAGGTGCTGGCCATCGAGCCGCAAAAGACGCTGTCCTACCGCTGGGACTTCGCCCATGACGATCCGGCCTATGGAATGAAAAGCGTGGTCACCTTCACACTGAAGGCCACGGAGAAAGGAACGCATCTGCGCATGGAGCAGTCGGGCTTCCGGCCGGATCAGAAACAGGCTTTCGGCGGTGCCAAGGCAGGCTGGCAGCAGTTCTTCACAAATCTCGAACAGCTCCTGGCGAAGGGCGGCTAGATCCTGGCCGGCAGGCCATTTCGCTTACTTACCAAGGGGGAACCATGATCTGGAACAAATGGATTCGACAAGGCCATCGCTGGCTGTCGATCATCTTCACCGCCACGGTGGCTGCCAACTTCATCGCCATGGCGATGGGACAGCCACCGGCATGGATCGTTTACGCGCCATTGCCTCCGCTCTTCCTGCTGATGTTCAGCGGGCTCTACATGTTCGTTCTGCCCTACGTCGCCAAGGGCCACGGTAGTCAGCCAACCAGCGGATAGGATCGACAGCCATGCCAGATGGGAAGCCCAAGAAAGCGGGAAAGACCGTTAAACAGTCTGCCAACGCCACTCCAGGAAAGCCGGTTTTGCTCTCCGGCGGCAACCCGCAGATCTCCAAGGGTTATGGCGATGCACCGGTGCAGGCCTACATAGCCGCCGCGCCCGGATGGAAAAGCGATATTACCCGCCGCCTCGACGCCATTATCGAAACCACTGTACCCGGCGTGCGCAAGGCCGTGAAATGGAACTCGCCGCTCTACGGCGCCGCCGACGAAGGCATGGGCTGGTTCCTCGGTATCCATCTCTTCAACAGATATGTGAAAGTATCCTTCTTCCGCGGCGCCTCCTTGAACCCGATCCCACCCGGCGCCTCCAAGCAGAAGGACGTGCGCTACTACGACATTTACGAAGACAAGCTCGATGAAGCCCAATTTGCCGATTGGGTCAGGCAGGCCAGCCGACTGCCGGGCGAAAAGATGTAGTCCACCTGTCGAGACAGGCCCAGTTCCATAACAAAGAGCGATTGATCGAGGAGGAAGAATGCTTTTTCTGGTGTTGATTTATCAGGACGATGCGAAGATGGCGGCGGCAACGAACGACGAACAGGCAGTCCTCGGGCGTGATTATGGCGAATTCAACAGGTTCCTCGCCGAAAGCGGAGCCTTGCGCGGAACAGCAGCGTGGCCTTCTAGCGTCACGACTGTCCGTTCACTTGGTGCCGAGACGCTCGCCAAGGACGGCCCGTACAGCGAGGCGGGAGACAAAGTGGCAGGCTTCTTTCTGATTGAGGTCGAAGATATGCGCGCAGCGCTCGAATTCGCCAAGCGTGTGCCAGGAGTGCAGTATGGCGGCGTCGAAGTTCGGCCAGTGCAGGTATAGCCGTCATGACGAATACAACAGCTCCCGAAAATGCATCCCCTTCTGAGCTGATCGACCAGACCATCAAGGCTTTGGGTGATTGGCGCGGCGAGACGCTCGCCAAGCTTCGCACGCTCATCAAGCAGGCAGACCCCGATGTGGTCGAGGAGGTCAAATGGCGAAAGCCGTCCAATTCGATGCTGGGCGTGCCGGTGTGGGAGCATGATGGAATGATCTGCACCGGCGAGACCTACAAGGCGGCGGTGAAGCTGACATTCGCCAAGGGCGCATCGGTCGAGGACCCTTCGGGAATTTTCAACGCCAGCCTGGAGGGCAATCTGCGGCGTGCCATCGACTTCCATCAGGGTGATGTGATCGATGAAGAGGCATTCAAGGCACTCATCCGTGCTGCCGTGGCTGTGAATATGGCGGGGAAGAAATCGAAGAAGGCTTGAAGCTCGCAGGCCTTATGCGGCGGGGACCTCGACAACTCCTGGCGCTCCTCTTGCACCGCCAAAGGCGGCGTGCATTGATCCCGGACGCCGGCTCAGCCCGGTGTAATTGGGAGATCGTCCATGTCGCCTTCGCTTTATGCCGCCTATGTCGTGGCCTGTATCGTCATCGTCCTCGTGCCGGGACCGACGGTGACATTGATCATCGCCAATTCGATCCGCCATGGCACGCGTGCCGGTCTGGCCAACGTAGCGGGTACGCAGATTGGCCTTGCGATCACCATCGGTGTCGTCGCCGTCGGCCTGACCTCGCTGATAGCCGGCATGGGTCACTGGTTCGAATGGGTTCGCCTGCTGGGTGCCGCCTATCTCATCTGGATGGGCATCCAGATGTTCCGCAACAAGGGCAGCCTGAACCCGGACGGCTCGGTCAGGAAACCTCGCGGTGGCTTCGTGCTGCAGGGCGTGCTGGTCGCCATCAGCAATCCCAAGACGCTGGTGTTCTTTGGCGCCTTCTTCCCGCAGTTCATCGACCCGGCTGGCAATTTTTCGTTGCAGATGACGGTGATGGGCCTCACCGCCCTAGCCTTCGCTGCCGTTTCCGACAGCTGCTATGCGCTTGCCGCGGGCAGCGCCGGGCGCATGCTCTCCGCACACCGCATCCGGCTGCTGTCCAAAATCAGCGGTGGTTTCCTGGTCGGCGGAGGGCTGTGGCTGGCCTTCTCACGGGCGAGATAGTGTAGGTCCCTCCCCGCAAAGGGTGCGCCAGGCTGGATGAGGGGCAGCGTCAGCAATCCCTCACCCGCCACGAGTATTTTCTCCTCCTGGGCGGAGGAGAAGAAAAACGTCACAACCGCCCCAACCTTTCCGTCAGAAGCATGAAGAATCCGTCCGCGTCGATGTCGCGCATGACGGTCGCGTTCTTTGCCCGGTCGGTAACGCCCCACCAGTCGATCACCGTCATGCCCATGGTGAGATCCGAAGCGGTCTCGACGCTGACGTTGCAGTGACGGCCCTTGAACAGTTCGGGCTTCAGCAGATAGGCAATGACACAAGGGTCATGCAGCGGCCCGCCGTCGGTGCCGTACTTCTCCTCGTCGAAACGCTCGAAGAAATCGAGCAACGCCGCGGTTGCATCGCCCACCTTCGAACCCATCCTGCGGAACGCTTCGACGCGCTTGGCCGTCGTCAGTGCTTTGTGGGTCACGTCGAGTGGCATCACCACGATCGGCACGCCGGAGCGGAACACCACATCGGCTGCGTGCGGGTCGACATAGATGTTGAACTCGGCTGCCGGTGTGACATTGCCGCCCTCGAAGAACCCACCACCCATGAGCACGATTTCCTTGATCCGTGGGGCGATCTTCGGCTCACGGATCAGTGCCAGCGCCACATTGGTAAGCGGGCCTAGCGGGCACAAGGTGACAGTGCCCGGCTCTTCGCGCATCAACGTCTCGACGATGAAATCGACGGCATGCTGCTCCCGCAGCGTCATTGTCGGTTCCGGCAGGTCCGGGCCATCGAGACCGGTCTTTCCGTGCACATGTTCGGCGGTAACCAGAGGTCTCACCAGAGGCCGGATCGCACCCGAAAACACCTTGACGTCACGGCGACCGGCGAGCTCGCAAATCTTGAGGGCGTTCTTTTCGGTGAGCTTCAGCGGTACGTTGCCAGCCACGGCGGTAATGCCGAGGACATCCAACTCAGGGCTCGCCAATGCCAGCAGTATGGCGACGGCATCGTCCTGGCCAGGATCGGTGTCGATGATGATCTTGCGTTTGTCGGGCATTTTGTGTCCTTGGTTGGCGGGCCTTTTGATGGCTTGAACTCGCCCGCGCGGCGGACCATATCAATGAAGACCGGGAAAATGCCAGTCGGGTTTTCACCGGTTCATGTCGCTCTTGGAGGACAGCAATACGATGAGTCGAATGACGCCCTTTTCCAGCCCGCTTCTTCTGGGCTTCGATGCGATGGAAAAGACGCTGGAACGCCTGGCGAAGTCCGGGGACAGCTATCCGCCCTACAACATCGAACGGCTGCGGGGCAGCGAAGGCGCCGCCGAGAGGCTGCGCATCACCTTGGCTGTCGCCGGGTTCGCCGAAGAAGATCTCGACGTGACAACGGAAGAGAACCAGTTGGTCGTACGCGGACGCCAGACCGATGAGACCGAGCGCGAGTACCTCCACCGCGGCATCGCTGCCCGTCAGTTCCAGCGTTGCTTCGTGCTGGCCGACGGAATGCGTGTGCTGGCGGCGGAGCTGAAGAACGGCCTTCTATCGATCGACTTGGATCGGCCGGAAGCCGAGAGGCTGGTACGGAAAATAAATATATCGGTGAAAGACTGACTTTGCCGATGGCTCTCACGCGCGGTGGCCCTGGACAGGCACCCCGCTGAAAGGAGGCTTGAAATGCCTAGAACTATCGAAAGACTGACCATGACCAACAGTGAACTCGCCCATCTCGGCGAAGGCTCTGTCGCCTATTTGAGAAAAGTGTCGAGCGATGATCTTCGCGGCCGTTTTCCTGGCCTCGAAGAAATCCAGCCCGGCATGGAACTGTGGGCGCTGTTTGCCGCCAATGGCCAGCCGATCCTGTTGTCGGACGCCCGCGACCGTGCGCTTGCCGGCGCGATGGAGAATGACCTGACCACCGTCGCCATCCACTGACGGCGGTCACCTGTCTGAAACGAAAAAGGGCGGCATTTGCCGCCCACGAAGCTTTAATTTTCCAATATCTCAGGCTGCGTGCGAAGCCGGCGCCTGCGAAAGCAGGGCCAGGATGGCATTGGCGTCGCGCGTGCCGCGGATCTTGGCGACGGTGTCTGCATCGCGCAGCAGCCGCGCGATGCGCGACAGCGCCTTGAGATGGTCGGCACCAGCGCCTTCCGGAGCCAACAGCAGAAACACCAGGTCGACCGGCTGATCGTCGAGCGATTCGAAATCGACAGGCGTCTCCAGACGCGCAAACACGCCGGCGATACGCTTCACTCCGGGAAGTTTGCCGTGCGGAATGGCGATACCGTTGCCGACGCCGGTAGAGCCCAGACGCTCGCGCTGCAGAATGATATCGAAAACCTCGCGCTCCGGAATGCCGGAGATCGTGGCGGCGCGCTCGGCCAGCAGTTGCAACAACTGCTTCTTCGAGTTCGCCTTCAACGCCGGCATGATTGCCGAAACGTCGATCAGATCACTCAGATCCATGCTGAAAAATCCTTTTTCGCCCACCACCTTTGGCCATGCCGGAGCATGGCCGAAGGTCGTTATCCCTGTGCGACCTTTGTCGTCGAAGGGTCGATCCAGCCAATATTTCCGTCCGGCCGGCGGTAGACGATGTTAAGATGGTCGTTTCCGGCATTGCGGAAAACGAAGACAGGACTGTCTTTGGTATCAAGTTCGATCACCGCGGAGGCGACCGACATGGTTTTCAGCACCATGGTCGATTCCGCGACAATGGCGGGGGCGTAATTCTCCGGGATTTCCTCGTCGTCATCGGCGAGCGGCGCCATCACTGTGTAGGCGATGTCGGTAGCCACACCGTTGCCCGCGCCCGAGGCGTGGGACTTCAGGCGGCGCTTGTACCGGCGCAGTCGGGTCTCCAGCCGGTCCGCCGCCGCTTCGAAAGCGGCCGTCGGCTCCTGGGCATCTCCGGTTGCCTGCAGCGCGGTGCCCGAATCCAGACGGATCATACAATCGGCCGTGTAGCGCGAACCGGCTTTCACCACCGTCACATGCCCGGCAAAGCCGCGGTCGAAATATTTTTCGATGGCTTCCCCGATCCGATCATTGATGCGTGTACGAAACGCATCGCCGATGTCCATGTGTTTCCCCGAAATGCGCAGCGTCATTTGTAAACTGACCTTTCCTGCTCAGGCTTCACACTGTCTGGAGTTTATACCTGTGGTCCGCGCAGACAAGCTTCGCGGCACCTTCCACGCCCGATTTTGTAACCGAACCTTATCGCTGGCCATTGGACCGTTCCTTGACCGCCCCCAGGTCAACTTCACAACGGACCGACCACTGCCGGGCAACAGCCCGTCTCATGCGGGCGGGCTTCTAGCCAACTCCCCGGCGCTTGTCAACGAAACGAAAAACTGTGGAAATCCGCGGCTTCTCAACGGCCGGCGCCGGAGAGCGCGCGTTTTTCGCGCCGCCGCTGCACCGAGGACGGAATGTTCATTGCTTCCCGATACTTGGCAACCGTGCGGCGCGCGACATCCACTCCGTCCCCCTTCAACAGGTCGACAATCGTGTCATCGGAGAGCACGTCTTCCACCTTCTCTTCCTCGATCAACTGGCGAATGCGATCACGCACCGCTTCCGAGGAATGTGCCGCCCCGCCATCGGCTGCGGCGATCGAGGCCGTGAAGAAATAGCGCAGCTCGAACACGCCGCGCGGCGTGAGCATGTATTTGTTGGCCGTCACACGGCTGACGGTTGATTCATGCATGCCGATGGCATCTGCCACCGTCTTCAGGTTGAGCGGCCGCAAGTGGCGCACGCCGTGGACAAGAAAAGCGTCCTGCTGGCGTACGATCTCGGAAGCCACCTTAAGGATGGTCTTGGCGCGCTGATCCAAGCTGCGCGTGAGCCAATTGGCGTTCTGCAGGCACTCGGAGAGGAAATCTTTTTCGCCCTGGTTCCTGGCCTGCCCGAGCACCCTGGCGAAATAGACCTGATCGACCAGCACCCGGGGAAGCGCATCGGCATTGAGCTCGACCGCCCAACTGCCGTCCGCGGCCGGCCGCACCTCGACGTCGGCGACGATGGCATCACTGGCACCGCTCGAAAAGACGAGGCCCGGCCGCGGGTCCAGCGCCCGGATCTCTGCCAGCATGTCGACGAGGTCTTCCTCATCGACGCCGCATAGCCGCTTCAGCGCCTGGAAATCGCGCTTGGCCAGAAGCTCGAGATTGGCAACCAGCACCTTCATTGCCGGATCAAGGCGGTTACGCGCAGCAAGCTGCAAGGAAAGGCATTCGGCGAGACTGGAAGCAAAAAGCCCAGCAGGCTCGAAACCGCGACAACTTGCCAGCACCCGTTCGACGGAGGCCAGATCGGTGCCGAGGCGATCTGCAATTTCTCCGGTATCGGCGCTCAAATACCCGGCCTCATCCAGCCCATCGGCCAATTCCGCCGCGATCAAGCGGTCGCCGGCATCGACGAAGCTGAAGGCGATCTGCTCGCCGACATGGTCGCGCAATGTGACGGCCGCCGCTGCCATGTCCTCCATGTCGAAGCCTTCGGAAGCGCCCGAGCCGTTGCCTGGTGCAGACTTCCATTGCTGCGAAAGATCGGGACCAACCCGTTCGTTCACCCCGGGGTCGTCCGGAAACAGGTTTTCGAGCGAGGAATCGAGCTTTTCCGATATCGCCTCTGCGCTCCAGGCAGTCTCCGCTTCAAACCATTCGTCGGCGTTCGACGGTTTTCGGCTGCCTTCTTCTTGCAATACCGGTTCACCGGGAGCATCCGGCTGTGGATCGGCCCGCTCCAGAAGAGGATTACGCTCGATCTCCTCGTCGATGAAGCGGTCGAGCTCGACATGGGTGAGCTGCAACAGCCGGATCGACTGCATCAGTTGCGGCGTCATCACCAGCGACTGGGACTGTCTTAGCTGTAATTTGGCCGCGAGTGCCATGTTCCGGGTGCAAAATCCTTATCTGGTGGGTTGGCGCCACTCACGCTATCAAATGGCCCGGCTTTTGCTTGTCAAGGCAATGAGCCTTAACATCCCGCGTTTAGCGGAGCGTTACCGCGCCGCGCATCGTCCTTGGTGCAAAGAACCTGCAGGCGCAACGCGGCAGCGCTGGAGTTAGAGCGTGAAGGCTTCGCCCAGGTAGAGCCGCCGCACGTCCGGATTTGCAACGATCTCTTCCGCCCGGCCGTGGGTCAGCACTTCGCCGGCATGGATGATATAGGCGCGATCGATCAAACCCAGCGTCTCGCGCACATTGTGGTCGGTGATCAGGACACCGATGCCACGCGCTGTCAGATGGCGAACAAGCTGCTGGATGTCGGCCACCGCGATCGGGTCGATGCCTGCAAAAGGTTCGTCGAGCAACATGTATGCCGGGCGGCTGGCCAGCGCGCGCGCGATCTCGAGACGCCGCCGCTCACCACCCGACAGAGCCATGGAGGGCGCCTTGCGCAGATGGGTGATGTGGAACTCCTCCAGCAACGCGTCGAGTTCGCGCTCACGCGTCTTGCGGCTCTTTTCCACGACCTCCAGAACCGCACGGATATTCTGTTCGACATTGAGACCGCGGAAGATGGAGGCTTCCTGCGGCAGATAGCCGATACCAAGACGCGCCCGGCGGTACATCGGCATCGAGGTGACGTCGTAACCGTCGATCTCGATCGTACCCTCGTCGACTGGGACCAGTCCCGTTACCATGTAGAAGCACGTGGTCTTGCCGGCGCCGTTGGGACCGAGCAAGCCAACCGCCTCACCCGCGCGAACACCCAACGAGACGCCGTTCACGACGCGCCTGCCCTTGTAGCTTTTGGACAAGCCACGAGCCATCAGCGTGCCCTTGAGTTTCACCTTCTCGCCACCCGCAATGGCAGGCGCTGCCGGCTTGGCGTCGGATCGTTTCAGCAACTGCATCGCACTTCCGGTTAGGGTTTCTTGGCCGAATCCGGAGAAATCGACATCATGACGCGACCGGAACCGCCCTTGCTGCAGCCATCGACATTGGCAAGGCCCGACTTCATCTGCACGGTCAGCTTGCAGCCCGTGAGAATGTTGTCTCCCTGGCTCAGCACCACCTTGGAGCCGGTCAGGACCAAGACCTGGCTCTTCATGTCGAAGGTACCACGATCGCCGGTAGCGACCTGGTCATCGGATTTGAGATAAACGGTGCCATCGACTTCGAGATGGTCGATGTTGGTCGAGCCGCCAAGTGCGGGGCCAGCCATGGCCGCACTCTTGGAGCCATCCTTGCCAGCGGCTTGATCCTTCAGATAGTAGACTTTCAAAATACCTGCCTTCAGCAGGGTCGGCCCCTGAACGACACTGACGTTGCCGGTGAAAATGGCAAGGTTTTCGTCCTGCCGCACCTCCAGCTTGTCGCTCTCGATCTGGATCGGCTTGTCGCCGGAAAGCTTCAAGCCCGACATGTTGGTCTGGGTCGACTGCGCGAAAGCCGGGACGGCAGTGGCCGCAAGGAACACCCCAACCGCAAGCCACTTCATCTTATTGGGCCGCATTCGGCTCTCCGCTCTTGTCGCTGGCCGTCTTCAGCGCGCCAGGCTCCAGGTTGACTCGCACCCGCTTCTCAAAAACCAGCACCTTGCCGCCGTCCTCGACCGACATGGAGTCGGATTGGATATGCGAGCCGCGCGTGACGATGTCGACCGGGTCGTTCGTCTTCATATTGCCTTTCGCCATATCAAGGAAGGCCGATTTCAACTTCACCACCATTCCACTGGTGGTGGTCATTGTAATGTCCTTGGCCAACTCCAGCGTGTTGGCGTCGCGGTTGTAGACACCCTGGCTCGCACCGACCGTCGCCGACGTATCCTTGTCCAGCGGCAGCTTGGCATCGATGCCCTCCAGCCCGATGATGCTCTCCTTGGAGACGTCCTGGATCGCTCTCAACGCCTTCATCGAATAGGGAAGATTCTGCTTGGTGAAACCCTCCAGCTTCGGATTTGCCATCACCAGCTTGCCGTTGGAGAAAGCACTGCCGTCAGCCTGCACAGGCACCGCGGGCGGCGTCTTGAGGTAGGAGTAGACCGGAAAGGCAATTGCGATGATGGCGGCTAGGGTCGGCAAGGCCAGCTTGAGGAACCGCACCCGGCGCGAATGCCGTTGGGCATTGTCGAATGCAACCGCGCGCTCGGACGGAATCTCGCCGCGCTTCGGCGCGACAACAATATCGTCCTTACCCTCCGGGTCGGTCGTTCGTGCCAACATGTAAACCTTCTGGTCCTTTGCCCGCCGAACCCGCGCTTTATTTGGTGCGGGTTTGCGCCCAAGCAAGCGCATGCGAAGAAAAATCGCAAAAATATGACTTATCCCCTGAAGCGCCGATAAATCGCCAAGGGGCTATAAGACTAGCACGGCCCCTTTTTCATAGCCATGCCTACATTTCGACTATGGTCCGCCCCTTTATTGCCGGATCGTTGGTAGGGAGTTGCTCGACTGCAGCGGGATGCTTGCTGCAATAATGTCGCGCAGCATGCGGGGTCGAAAGCGGTAGCCCCGAATGGGACGTTGGATTAAAAGCGTCTGCCTGTGCCCCAAAATGAGGCTGATATGACCTTGAGAGCCGACGACCTGATCGACCGCCGCCGCCTGCGGCGCAAGTTGACCTTCTGGCGCATCGCCGCCATTGCCGTCCTACTGTTCGGACTGGCCGCATTGTCGGCCTGGTACTATGGCGGCGGTGAAGGGACCGGCGTCGATCATATTGCGAAGATCAAGATCGAAGGCACCATCACACAGGACGACGAATTGATCCGCCGCATCGAAGCGGTGCGCAAGGCGCCACACGTCAAAGGTGTGATTGTGCTTGTCAATTCGCCGGGCGGCACCACGGTTGGCGGCGAAACCATCTACGATGCCGTGCGCAAGCTTGCGGCAGAGAAGCCTGTTGTAACCGAGGTCGGCACCCTGGCTGCGTCTGCAGGATACATGATCGCGAGCGCGTCCGACTACATCGTGGCTCATCAGACCTCGATCGTCGGCTCGATCGGCGTGCTGATCCAGTATCCGGACGTGACCGGACTGATGGACAAGATCGGTGTCAAGCTGGAAGAAGTGAAATCTTCGCCGCTCAAGGCATCGCCCTCGCCGTTCGCGCCGACCACCGAAGAAGCCCGTGCCATGGTGCGCAAGCTGATTATGGACAGCTATGATTGGTTCGTCGACATCGTTGCCGAGCGCCGCAAGCTGCCCCGACCGCAGGCCTTGGCGCTGGCCGACGGCTCGATCTTCACGGGGCGCCAGGCTGTCGCCAACAAGCTGATCGACGCGTTGGGCGGCGAACAGGAGGCTGTGAAGTGGCTCGGCACCAAGGGTGTCGACGAAAAACTGAAGGTCGTCGAGTGGAAAAGCACCGAACGCGACAGTCTCTTCCTGCCCAATGCGATGGTCCGTCAGATCGGTCGCGCACTCGGGCTGCCGGTAGAGAGCGAAGAGGTGCTGCGCGAGATCGGTGCCGACCGCTTGTTCCTTGACGGTCTCGTTTCGGTCTGGCACCCTTGATCTGGCGTGGGGCATAAGTCAAAAAGCGAATAAAATCATCCGCATAAAATTGGCCGCCGCGCCTTTACGGGGACCGTCCGCATGATCAAGTCCGAACTCGTCCAAATCATTGCCACCCGCAATCCGCATCTGTTCCTGCGCGACGTTGAAAACATCGTCGGCGCGGTCTTCGACGAAATCACCGACGCGCTCGCCGACGGCAACCGGGTGGAGTTGCGCGGCTTCGGGGCCTTCTCCGTCAAGAACCGCCCTGCCCGCACAGGCCGCAACCCCCGCACAGGCGAGTCGGTGGAGGTCGAGGAAAAGTGGGTACCGTTCTTCAAGACCGGCAAGGAGTTGCGTGAAAGGCTGAACGGCGACAAATAAGGCGATTGCAGTCGCCTAAGCCGCCATGCCGGCCTCCAGGCGGATGGCCGCAACCAGCCTTTCGACTGGAGACGCCATGTTCAACCGCTTCGCCGTCATCATCATCTTTGTTCCGCTGGCCATCTTGCTGATTGCGCTGGCTGTAGCGAACCGTGAGTTGGTGGCCTTCACGCTTGACCCGTTCAATCCCGGCAATCCCGCGCTGACGCTCACCTTGCCGCTGTTCGTCATGCTGTTCCTGGCGCTCGCCATCGGCATCCTCGTCGGCTCGTTTGCGACGTGGTTGCGTCAGGGCCGCTACCGCAAGCTCGCGCGCCAGCGCGGGGTCGAGGCGGAGAACTTGCGTCAGGCGATCGCGCGCACGCCTTCCGCCGGCCAGGGACCGACGCTGCCCAAGCCCACCGCCTGACCGTCTTTCATAGAATGGAGCCGATCAATGCTGACCATCTCGGCCGCCGAGGTTGATCGCGCGCTGACCTTTTCCGGTCTGGTCGAAACGCTCCGCACCGCTTTCCGCGAGGGCGCAGTACAGCCGGTACGCCACCACCATACGATCGAACGGCCCGACAGTGCCGCCTCTACGTTGCTGTTGATGCCGGCATGGACTGATCTCAATGCTGCCGGGACTTCGAAAGATGGCCACATCGGCGTCAAGATTGTCACCGTGTCACCCGACAACAACGCCATCGGCAAGCCTGCTGTGATGGGGCTCTACCTGCTCCTGGACGGCAAGACCGGCGAACCGGAGGCATTGATCGACGGCCAGCGCCTGACGCAATGGCGTACCGCCTGCGCTTCGGCACTCGCCGCCTCCTATCTGGCGCGGGAAGATGCATCGCGGCTGCTGGTGATCGGCGCTGGCGCCCTATCGCCTTTCCTGGCCAAGGCACATTCGGCGGTACGTCCGATCACATCGATCAAGATCTGGAATCGCACGCCCGTCAATGCGGAAAAGGTCGCTGCCGCTCTTCGCGCCGAAGGTTTGCCGGCTGAAGCGGCTGCGGATCTCGACGTCGAATTGGCAGAGGCTGACATCGTCTCCTCCGCCACCATTTCCAATGAGCCGCTGGTGAAGGGCGCTCTGGTCAAACCAGGAGCTCATATCGACCTGGTCGGGGGGTTCACGCCGACCATGCGTGAAGCCGACGACGCAGCCATCACCCGCGCCCGTGTCTATGTCGACACCCGTGCCGGCGCCACCAAGGAGGCCGGAGATATCGTCCAACCACTTGCTTCCGGCGTGCTCAAGCTTGGTGCCATCATCGCAGACCTGCACGAGCTGGCGCGTGGCCAGAAGAAGGGTCGTGAACGCGCTCAAGAAGTCACCCTGTTCAAGTCGGTCGGCGCAGCTCTGGAGGACCTTGCGGCCGGGATTGCGGTCTACAAAGCTCTGAAATCCTGATCCGCGATCACGGTTGTCGACCCGTTTCCGGCTTATAGGTCGCGCCCTTGCCCTGATTCACCTGCATGAAGCCTTCCGCGCGGCCATGCTCGACCGAGGCCACCGCGAGCCAGCATCGCGTCATGGCTGGCCCGCGTCATTCAACCAATAGACGCGCAGCCTGTGCTTGTCGGGGTCGAGCGCCACGAAGGTGCGACCGAAATCCATATCGGTCGGAGTTTGCAGGATCGAGAGGCCGCGAGCTGCCCAATCCATATGCGTAGCGTCGACGGCACCGGGCGTTTGGAGCTGGAAGACGATCTCCCCACCTCCCCCGGAGACAGCGGCGGCGGGCTGAACCGTATGCCGCGACCACAACCCGAGCTTGAAGCCATTGTCTAGCACGAACAACACGAAGGTCGGTGAGGATTCCACAGGCTCGCGATTGAAAAGCGCCTGATAAAACTTCCCGCTTGCCTGCGGCTGGTCGACATAAAGAATGACGAAGTCGGGGCTTTGCATGGTTGCTCTCCGTGTTGCGATGGAGAGACCGTAGTCCGAAGCACTGTCAGATTCTGGCAGCAGCAATCAACGTTGCGGTGCATCCTCCAATGTCATGCGCCATTGTTTGAGCAGCGCCTGACGCCGCTTGGGATAACGCAGGCCGGTGGCATCCAGCCGCGCGATGCGGTCTGTGCGAAAATGCCGGAAATCCTGCCGCATCTCGCACCACGCCACCATCACCCGTACCTTGTCGAAGAAGCCGAGCGCGAAAGGCCACACGATACGCTCGCTGTCGGAACCACCAGCATCGCTGTAGGTTATGGCAAGTTTCTGCTCGTCACGGATCGCCTGGCGCACGGCGGCCAGTTCGATGCCTTCGCTGGCTCCCGTACGTGGTCCGACGAGAAGCGTCGACGCATCGAGATCTTCGCGCAGATCGTCTGGCAGCACGGCAGCGATCTTGGCAAGCGCATCGGCAGCCGCCTTGGACAGCCGGTTGTCGGGCTGCTTGGCAACCCAGCGCGAACCGAGCACGATGGCCTCGATCTCCTCGTCGGTGAACATCAGTGGCGGCAGCATGAAGCCGGGTCTCAGCACATAACCCAACCCCGCCTCTCCTTCGATCGGCGCGCCTTGTCCTTGTAGCGTGGCGATATCGCGGTAGAGCGTGCGGATCGACACGCCGAGTTCGCTTGCCAAAGCGCGGGCGCTGACCGGCAGGCGATGGCGGCGCAAGGTCTGGACGAGATCAAGCAGGCGTTCGGAGCGCGACATGGGACGCTTATAGCGCGCGTGCCGTTCCCGTGCCCTTGAATTTGTCGGTGCCGTCATTCGCGCTCCGCCAACTTTGCTTCGCTGGTCCTCCATGTTGCGCGGTTGCAGCCCCTATGCCAAAAGCAGCGCGAAACGCGGAGCGTCCTTCTTGAAATTCACGCGCGACAAACGCCGGGACAAATCAGGCCGCCGAGACGGCGGCACCCAGCCGCCGCGCGCTCAGGACGGAGGCCGCAACAAGCGGCCCGAGCGCAAGGTCGAGCATCGTCAAGAGAAGCCGGCACCCCGGCCAGAGCCGAAGGCCGAGCGTCGGGAAAATCATACGCCCCGGCCGAGCGAACAAAGAAACGAAGCCCACAGCGAGGCCAGAAGCGAAACCGCGCAGCGCGTGCTGAGGCGCCGTGAAGGCATCCTGCCGGCCGAGAAGCTGCCATTGATCCTCGAAGTCGCGCCCAATGCCGATTATGCACTGCTGGACAGCGGCAACGGCCAGAAGCTGGAGCAATATGGCCCTTACCGCATCGTGCGGCCGGAGGGGCAGGCGATCTGGCAACCGGCGCTGCCAGCCAAGGACTGGGATCGGGCCGACGCTATCTTTACAGGCGACACCGACGAGGAAGGCATGGGTCGTTGGCGTTTCCCGGGCCAGCCGCTCGGCGAAACCTGGCCGATGAAACATGACGGCATCGATTATCTCGGCCGCTTCACCTCGTTCCGCCATGTCGGCGTCTTTCCCGAGCAGGCCTCGCACTGGGATCACATGGCCGGGCTGATCGAGAACAGCAAACGCCCGGTCAAGGTGTTGAACCTGTTCGGCTATACCGGCCTTGCCTCGCTTGTGGCTGCGCGCGCCGGTGCCGAGGTCACCCATGTCGATGCCTCCAAGAAAGCCATCGGCTGGGCGCGCGAAAACCAGGAGATGGCCAGTCTTGCCAACAAGCCGATCCGCTGGATCGTCGAGGATGCGATGAAATTCGCCGAGCGTGAGGAACGCCGCGGCAGCCGCTACGATATCATCCTGTTCGATCCACCAGCCTATGGTCGCGGACCAAAAGGTGAAGTCTGGCAATTGTTCGAACATCTACCGGCACTCACGGACATCTGTCGTTCTATCCTGACGCCGAAGCCGCTGGCTGTGGTCTTGACCGCCTATTCGATCCGGTCCTCCTTTTTCGCCATCCATGCCCTGATGCGCGATACCTTCGCAGGCATGGGCGGACGCGTGGAATCGGGTGAGCTGATCATCCGCGAACAGTCGGCTGGACGGGCGCTGTCCACTTCCCTCTTCTCGCGTTGGGTCTCCGCATGATCCCGAAAAGTGGAAGCCGGTTTTCGGACAGGATCGTGCGGAAACAAAAGAGCCGAAAATGACGGAACATGAAAACCGCCGTGCCGTTGGCCAGGTCAAGGAGGTCACCAGCCTGGCCAATCCGCTGGTGAAGGACATCAAGGCTTTGGCGCTGAAGAAATTCCGCGACAGCCAGAACGCCTTTATGGCCGAAGGCCTGAAGCTGATCATCGATGCCCTCGACCTCGGCTGGCAGATCAAGACGCTGGTCTTCGCCAAGGCAGGACGCGGCAACCAGGCCGTTGAAAAAGTCGCAGCCCGTACTGTGGCCGCTGGCGGCACCGTGCTCGAAGTCTCCGAGAAGGTGCTGTCCGCCATAACCCGTCGCGACAATCCGCAGATGGTGGTCGGAGTATTCTCGCAGAAATATAGGACGCTGAAGGACGTCCGCCCGAAAAACGGCGATGTCTGGGTGGCGCTCGACCGCGTGCGCGATCCGGGCAATCTGGGCACCGTGCTGCGCACCGTCGATGCCGTCGGCGCCAAAGGCGTCATCCTGATTGGCGACACCACCGACCCGTTCTCGCTGGAAACCGTGCGCGCCACCATGGGCTCGGTTTTCGCAGTACCGGTCGCCAAGGCGACGCCGGATGCTTTCCTGTCCTGGCGCAAGAGCTTTCCAGGGCTCGTGGTCGGCACACATCTCAAAGGCGCTGTCGACTATCGCTCGGTCGATTTTTCGAACCGGCCGGTGCTGCTCCTAATGGGCAACGAACAGCAGGGCCTGCCGGACGATCTCGCGAACAGTTGCGACAAACTTCTGCGCATCCCGCAAGCCGGACGCGCGGATTCTCTGAACCTCGCGGTCGCCACCGGCGTCATGCTGTTCGAAATCCGCCGCAGCGCGCTCACGCTGGAGGACCGACCCTGAAATCGCTGACGCCTTATGCCCTGCTGACCATCGTCGCCATCGCACTCGACCAATGGATCAAGCAGTGGGTCGAAACCGGCCTGCCCCTCCAGGAGAAGATCGATCTCCTGCCCTTCCTGGCGCTTTTCCGCACCTACAACACCGGCATTGCCTTCTCGATGTTTTCATCGTTGGGCGACACTGGCCTGATAGCGATTGCAGCGGTAGTGGTTGTTTTTGTGCTCTATCTGGCGCTGAAAACCCCACCGCACCAGGTGCTCGCCCGAATCGGCTTCGCGCTGATCGTCGGCGGCGCCGTCGGCAATGTCATCGACCGCACCGTCTACGGTCACGTCATCGACTACATCTTGTTCCATACGCCGGTCTGGTCATTTGCCATCTTCAACCTGGCTGATGCCTTCATTTCGGTGGGCGCCGCCGCCGTCGTGCTCGACGAATTCCTTTCCTGGCGGCGGCAACCGCGACCTTAGGAAGTCCAGCAGAAGTGCGCGGCGGTTGACCGCGCCTGTTTTCGAACTAGCCTGATCCCCTCATCCAGGATCGAGGAGCAGCCAGTGCCGGACACTTTCAAAGCCATTCTGGTCTCTCGCGATGAGGACAAGAAGCAGTCTGTCACGATCACCGAGCTGACCGAGGCCGACCTGATGGAAGGCGATGTCACCGTTGCGGTCGAGGCCACGACGGTGAATTACAAGGATGGATTGGCCATCACCGGCAAAGCGCCCGTGGTGCGCCGCTGGCCGCTGGTGCCCGGCATCGATTTCGCCGGTACGGTGCTTTCCTCCGACCATGTCGACTGGCGCAAGGGCGACCGGGTCATCCTGAATGGCTGGGGCGTGGGCGAGACCCATTACGGTGCCTATGCGGAACGCGCCCGTGTGAAGGGCGACTGGCTGGTGCCGTTGCCGGAAGGCATGTCGGCGCATGATGCCATGGCCGTCGGCACCGCCGGCTATACGGCAATGCTCTCGGTGATGGCGCTGGAGCGTCACGGCATCGTGCCGCAGCGTGGACCGGTGATCGTGACTGGTGCAGCCGGCGGCGTCGGTTCCGTCGCCGTCGCGATCCTGTCGAAACTCGGCTATCACGTCATCGCCTCGACAGGACGCCCCTCGCAAGAGACTTATCTGCGCGATCTAGGCGCAGCCGAAATCATCGCCCGCGACGAACTGACCGGACCGGCAAAACCGCTGGCAAAGGAACGCTGGGCCGGCGGTGTCGACGCTGTCGGTTCGACCACGCTTGCCAATGTCCTGTCGATGACCGCCTATGGCGGTGCCATTGCCGCCTGCGGGCTGGCTGGAGGCATGGACCTGCCCTCGTCCGTCGCTCCCTTCATCCTGCGCGGCGTGTCGCTTCTCGGCATCGATTCCGTGATGGCGCCGAAGGACGTGCGGCTAGAAGCTTGGCGACGCATCGGCCGCGACCTCGACCTGACGAAACTCAAGGCGCTTTCCACCACCATCGGTTTCGACGGCATCATTGCCGCCGCTACCGACATCGTGGACGGCAAGATCCGCGGGCGTGTCGTCGTCGATATGTGAGGTGACAAGGCGTTATCAGATCACCGCGGAATAGTCGGTCGGACGCAGCACGCGTTCGGTTATCTGGCCGACCATATCGCCGGATTCAGCCGCGGTTTTCTCCTTGATCTCGGACCATTCGCTGTCGGCCATGAACTTCTCCCAGGCCGCGGTCATTGTCTGCTCGTCCGGCCAGCGAAGCATGTAGACGAACTCGGTTCGCCCTAGTGTCTGCGTCTCCCATAGCGCCACGAAGTCGAAGCCATATCTTTTCATGATACGGATGGCGTGGTCGCGGAAGCGGGCATGAAAAGCCGCCTTGTTTGTTTCGAATATCTCATAGACGCGCAATTGGTGGATCACTCGTATGTCTCCTTTCTGCTTTTCAGCCAAGGCAGGAGCGATCGTCGGCCATGCCGCCACGAGTACAGTTGCCAATATCTCCCGGCGATTGAGGGATAATGTGGAGCCTGTCTCGGCTCGTCCACCGTGTGACGGCTTTTCGCCAATGCTCATGGTTCACCCCGCTCTGGCTTCATGAACAGAATGAGCAATCGAAGGCCGCAGGTAAAATATATTATATATTACCATTTGATATTTCTAAGATATCAAATGGCCTGACTGTCGGACGATCTCGAGAAATTGGTCTCTGGCGGGAATCGGCTTCGACGCGTCCCAGGCCGCGAGGACGTCCAGGAACCGCGCATCCTCCGCCCCGTCCGTCGATATTGGTCTAAAAACGATGCCGTCACGCAGTCCCTGCCTGATGGAGGCCGGGACGAGGGCGATACCGAGCCCGCCTGCGACCAGCCCGGCGATGGTTTCGATTTGCCTGGCCTCTTGCACGATGCGTGGCGAAAAGCCTGCTGCATTACAGAGTGCGATCATCTGATCGTAGAAACCCATGCCTTCGGAGCGCGGGGTTGCGATGAAATTGTCTTGTGCCAGAGCGGCGAGAGAGACTCGTTGGTTGCCAGCCTGAGCGTGACCATCCGGCAATGCCACCACAATCTCCTCGCGCGCAACGCGCTCGAAAACGAGTTCCGGAACGACGACACCCGGCCGTCGCATCAATCCAATATCGGCTGAACCCGCCTTCAGGGCAGCGATCTGCTCGGCCGTCGTTGCCTCCCGCAGCATCAATTCAACATCAGGCAGCCGGGAGCGGAAAACCTGCACCAGCTTGGGAAGGAAATTGAAATGCAGCGTGCCCACGAACACGACGCGCAAGCTGCCGCTCGTTCCCGACGCCACGCGCCTGGCCTGCTCAACACCCGCTTCGAGTGTCCCGAGAATGGCGCGCGCCGTATCCAGAAACGAGATGCCAGCGAGCGTCAAAGCCACGTTACGGTTGTTCCTTATGAACAGCGGCGCGCCAATTTCGGTCTCCAGTCGACGGATCGCCTGGCTGAGCGGGGGCTGAGCCATATGCAGCCGCTCCGCCGCACGATGGAAATGCAGTTCTTCGGCGACGGCGACGAACTGACGGAGCAAGCGAATCTCGATCATCGGCCAACGTTACATTGATTGCATGAGGTCTCCATATCTGGCGTTCGCACGATCTCGACCAGCGCAGCTAATCGGCCGCGTCCGGGTCGATCGCCACCACGGCTTCGAAACCCGCAAATTCGCTAAAATTCGAGCAGTTCGGGGCAGCCTTCCATAATTTATCTGTGACTAAGATAGCCACATGATTGGGGACAGGGCTGCAACGACGGTTGAAGTGGAACATCGCGCGGACCCGGCTGAGCCGGCAACGCGCCGCGTGTTGGACACGACGCCTCCACTGGTACCGACACTGGACAGGCGCGAACACGAGGGCCTGCCCTTCGCCATCTTCGTTGCGCTTGTTGTGCTTGCAGGTCTTTCGCATCTCACAGGTGCGCCACCTTTCATTGCCATCGGCATGCTGATCACCAGCCTGGCCGGTTTCGCCATGTTCATACGCGCAAGGCGCAGCGAGCGGGGCGTCGTCACCGTTCTCGATGACGCGACCACCCGCAGCCGCGCCGAAATCGAGAGCATGGCCGACCGCATGTGGGAGATGCAGGAGAGCGAGGAACGCTTTCGTGGCCTCATCGATGCGCTCGGTGACCTTGTAGTCCACCGCGACCGCGATGGCCGCATTGTCTACGCCAATCGGATTTTCGCCCAGCTGGTCGGACGCGATCAGCCCGACCTCGCCGGGATGACGCTGGCGGAACTCGGCATCGATATCGGCGTGGTTCCAGATGCCGCATTTTCCGAGGACGACTGCCTGAGTTCGACCGATGTCGCCATCCGTACACCACATGGCCCACGCTGGTTTTCGTGGATCGAGCTGTCGATGCGCGACAAGCACAGCACCGAGGTTTCGCACCGGGCGATCGCGCGTGACATCACAGCGCGCAAACAGGCCGAATCCTCGCTGATCAACGCACGTGAGCGCGCCGAATATGCCAGCCAGGCGAAATCGCGCTTCCTCGCCACCGTCAGCCACGAAATCCGAACGCCCATGAACGGCATTATGGGCATGGCCAAACTTTTAGCCGACACGCGGTTGACGCCTGAACAGCGCACTTATGTCGGCGCGGTTTCCACCTCCGCCAGCGCATTGCTCGCCCTGATCGAAGATCTGCTCGACTATTCCAAGATCGAGGCCGGCCGCTTCGCGCCCGAACCGCAGCCGATGTCGTTGCGTGAAATTGCCGACAACGTCGTGGAATTGCTGGCTGCGCGCGCATTCGCCAAAGGCATCGGCCTGGCCTGTCATGTCGAACCTGACGTACCGCAGATCGTCACCGCCGATCCCGGTCGTGTTCGGCAGGTGCTGCTCAATTTGATCGGCAACGCCGTTAAATTCACCGAAACAGGCGGCGTGCTAGTCAGCCTGTCGCGCAAGCGCAACGCTGAAGGCGATCGACTGGCTTTCTCGATCAACGATACCGGTCCAGGTCTCAGCGAGGCGGACATGGACCGCATCTTCGAGGATTTCGAACAGGCCGACGGCACTTCGACACGCAAGCATGGTGGCGCCGGGCTGGGACTGGCCATTTCCAGGCGACTGGCCGCGGCCATGAACGGTACGATCACTGTTTCCAGCGCGCCCGGCGAAGGCTCCGAATTCGTCTTCGAATTGCCGGCAAGGGAAGCGATCGAGGCGAATGACGACCGCACCGGCGTCCTGGCCGATCGTCGCGCCGTTATCGTGTCCGAAAACATCGTCGAGGCCGAGGCCATTGCCCGTACCGTCCGCGCACATGGCGGCCGCGCCGAAATAGTTGCCAATGCGGCCCAGGCGCTGCCCTTCGCAATGTTCTGCAATGTTCTGCTGATCGATGCGCGGCTCGAAGACAGCGATTGCCGGACCCTCAAGCGCCTGCGGCAATCCGGTTTCGCTGCTTGTGACGCGGTGACCTTGATCGCGCCGGCTGATCGCGGCGCTTTGGTCGAATTCCGCGCCGGCGGCTACGCGACATTCCTGGCACGACCCATTCGTGGCGAGACCCTGCTTCGGGTACTTCTGGCCGGCCAGGCCGCTGTCGGCGGGCCGCTGCCGGCCACAGCCCCCATGACGCCACCTCTTGCCGCGCCTCATCCTTCAGGCAGCCTTTCAGTGTTGATCGCCGAGGACAATGACATCAATGCCATGCTCGCGCGCGCCACGCTCCAGAGGGCAGGTCATCAGGTTGATGTCGTCAACAACGGGCGCGCCGCCGTCGAAGCCGTCGCCACCGAAAATCCATCCAAGCGGTACGACGTGGTGCTGATGGACCTGCACATGCCATTGATGGACGGCATGGACGCAATCGCGGCGATTCGCCGGCATGAGGAAGCTTCCGGTGTTGCGCCGATACCGATCATGGTGCTTTCGGCCGACAGCCAGGAAAGAACCCGTCATGCCGTGCTCGCCCACGGCGCCTCCGGTTTTGTCACCAAACCGCTTGATCCACAGGCGTTGATACATGCCGTGGAGGGCCAGGTCGCTGCCTGATCTCGCAATTTCCGTTCGTTAGATAAGCCGGCTAGACAGGGTTCGTTGCCGTCTTCCACTTGCTCCTCACATTGTATCACGGTACTGTCACAATCCTGTAGCACCTACATCGTATCCCGACGCCAAGAGGGATGGCTCGAAGGAGAATCACTCGTGCATACAGCGATGCCGCAAGGTGAGATGCAGGGGAACACCGGAGGCAGCGCGATCCAGAGGATGAGGACGATCGAGTCCATCACCGGCACCTTGGGCAAGATCGGCAGCCTTGAGGTGCGGCTGGCTCGCGACGAACTGGAAATCGCGGCCGCCCAGGAAATCCGTTACCGCGTCTTTTACGACGAGCTCGGTGCTCGCAAGAGCCGTCTGCAATCGCTCGAACGGCGGGACGCGGACCGCTTCGACCCGGTTTGCGATCATCTCCTCGTTTTCGACAACGCCCTGCCAGGTCCGGATCACCATCGTATCGTAGGCACTTACCGCCTGTTGCGCCAGGAGACCGCGATCAGTGCCGGTGGGTTCTATTCCGAGGATGAATTCGAGCTGAGGCGGCTGATCGCCAAGCACCCCGGCCAGCGTTTCCTGGAGCTCGGTCGCTCCTGCGTTTTGCCCGAATACCGCTCCAAGCGCACGATCGAAGCCTTGTGGCAGGGCCTATGGGCCTATTTCACCCATTACGACATTGGCGTTTTGACTGGTTGCGCCTCGTTCCACGGCACGGTGCCGGCACAGCACGCGGAGGCTCTGACCTATCTCGCGCATCATTGCCGCACGAGCCCGACCTGGGATATCCGTGCTAACGACGGACGCTACTGCACGATGGATCTGATGCCGATCGAGGCCGTCAACGCCAAGGCAGCAATCGCGGCGATGCCACCGCTGGTGAAGGGTTATCTGCGGGTCGGCGCGCGTATCGGTGACGGTTGTGTCATCGACCACGACTTCAAGACTGTCGATGTCTTCATCGTGCTGCCGGTGCGTGAGATTGGCGCCCGCTATGTGAATTATTACGGCGGCGAAGGGCAGCGTTTCGCCGCCTAGCGACGCGACGGCTGACGATTTCTCGGCTGTCTTCGAACGCCTGAGACAGGCGGCTCAGGGTTTACCCGAGATTGTCGGGACCACCTCCTACGGCACGCCGGCGCTGAAAGTCGGCAAGAAGCTGCTGACCCGCGTCAAGGACGCCAAAACGGCGGTGGTCATGTGTCCGCTCGAGTAAAAAGAGAGGCTGCTTCAAGCAGCACCGGAGATCTATTACGAAACCGACCACTACAAAGGCTGGCCGGCGCTGCTGATGCGCATGGACGTGATCTCCGAAGACGAGTTGCGCCATCGCCTGAAGCGGATCTGGCTGATGCAAGCCGGGAAGACCAAAGCAAAGACTTGGCTGCGCGAGCGGGAGACGCCTTCGGACAAGCGGTAGCTGGAGGCCACCGGGCTTACGGAATATCTTCCGGTCGCCGTCCCGGACGGCTTCGGTAAGGCTGAAACGACCAGCCAAACTTCAGCGCCCCGCCCCTTACGGCAAAGGCCGCGAACACTCCGCTCAGGTAGGATACAGGACCTGGTAAATGGAGAAGCTCGCAACCGGTATAGATACCGGCGCCAATGATCGCCGCCGTCACATAGATTTCCGGCCGTAGCAGCACGGAAGGTTCGCCGGCCAGCAGATCGCGCAGGATCCCCCCGAAGCAAGCCGTCAGCATGCCCATGATGATTGAGACGGCCGGCGAGCCGGTGATCGCCATGCCTTTCGCTGCCCCGATCACCGCGAAGACGGCAAGACCGATGGCGTCCAGCCACAGGAGCAGCTTGTAGCGCGATTCGACGCGATGTGCCCCGAAGAAGACCACGAGCGCCACCACCGTGCAGATCAGCACATAGTCGCGATTGGCGACCCAGAACACCGGCACGCCAAGAATGAGATCGCGGAAGGTGCCTCCACCGATACCGGTCACCGCCGCGAGAAAGATGAAACCGACGATGTCGAGCTGCTTGCGCGATGCAGCCAAAGCTCCGGTGGCCGCAAACACCGCGACACCGGCATAATCGATAAAGGTGATAGCGGACATCGAGGGCCTGAGGCTGGGGGCGGCAGTAGGCAGTGGGCAGCAGTAGGAACCTATATGCTGTGCAGAGCAAAAGCCAAGGGCGCCGCGGTTCTCACCCGACGCCCTTTTCTAAGGCCTACTGTTATTTGCCGACTGCCTTCAGGCGTCCTTCTCGGCCTGCTCGTTGACCGGTCCTGGTTCGGTGGGTTCGGCGGCAGCCTTGGGTCCACCTTTGGAAACACCGACCATGGCCGGCCGCAGCACGCGCTCTCCGATGGAATAGCCGGACTGTACCACCTGCACGACCGTGTTGGCCGGAACGTCCGGATTGGGCACTTCGAACATCGCCTGGTGGAAATTCGGATCGAACTTCTCGCCCTGCGGATCGAGCTTCTTCACGCCATGGCGCTCGAGTGCTGAAAGCATCGCCCGCTCGGTGATATCGACGCCTTCGATCAGTGCCTTGAGACCGGCGTCTGCCGCCGCCTTGGCTTCGGCCGGAATGGCATCGAGCGCACGTGCAAGATTGTCCGAGACCGAAAGCATATCGCGCGCGAAATTGGCGATCGCATAGGTACGGGCATCCTGAACATCGCGTGCCGTGCGCCGGCGCAGGTTTTCCATCTCGGCCGCGGCGCGCAGCGCCTTGTCCTTCAGTTCTTCGTTTTCCTTCAGCAGCCGAACCAGCGCCTCATAGTCGCCGTCGACGCCACCTTCGGCGCGCTCCGTTTCGGCTTCTACAGCCTCGATATCTTCAGGCGCGCGTTCGTCTTTTGCCTGGTCGCTCATCGCCATTTCCCGTCATGCCGGTTGGTTCTGGATTTGTGCCCGATATCGAGGTTTGGAACTCAAAAATCAAGGGGAAAGGGCATTTCTCGCCATCTCGTTGCGACGCTCTTCAAATGCACGGATCACAATCAAATTAATTCAAATTTTACGCTGTTTCGACCAGGCGCTTGCCAAAATGCCGCAATGGGGGAACGATTCACCGGCGGGGTAGTTTCAAGGCCGACTAAGGATTTGAGGCCATGTCCCGTAACAATGCAGCCAAACACGATCAGCTGCCGACGCAGATCCGGCGCCAGTTCTCCGATCGCTCGAACCAGCGGTTCCTGCATAGCTTGCCGGCCTTCAGGGTGGTGAGTGAGATTCCCGAACCGCTGCGCACTCTGCTCGACAAGCTCGATGCGCAGGAAAACAGCGCCCGCAGCCGGTAGAGCTGCGACTTCATCATCGGCGCGCGTCAGACGACCGTGTTCTTCATCAGGTCAGCCGCCTTTTCCGCAATCATGATCGTCGGTGCATTGGTGTTGCCGCCGATCAGCGTCGGCATCACCGAAGCATCGACGACGCGCAGGCCTGAGATGCCGTGCACACGCAGTTGCGGGTCGACCACCGCCATGTCGTCCGTGCCCATTCGGCACGTGCCGACTGGATGGTAGATCGTGTCGGCGCGCGAGCGGATATGGTCCATCAACTCCGCATCGCCGGTCAACCCGGTCGTATGGAGCTCCTTGTGGCGGTATTTTGCCAATGCCGGAGCCTCCAATACGTTGCGCATCATCTTCGCCCCTTTCAGCATCAACGCAGCATCGCGCTCATCCGAAAGATAGCGCGGGTCGATGCGCGGAGCCGCCAATGGGTCGGCACTCGCAAGCGTTACCTCGCCGCGCGAATATGGCCTGAGAGCACAGACATGACATGAGAAGCCATAGCCCAGATGCATTTTTCTGCCGTGGTTGTCGACGATCGCGATGATGAAGTGCAATTGCAAATCCGGCCGCTCCAGCCCCGGATCGGATTTCAAAAAGGCGCCACCCTCGGCATAAGGCGTAGCGATCATGCCGGTGCCGTCTTTGCGCCATTGCAGCATATGTTTCACCAGATTGACCATGCCCCTGAGGCCGAGGCCCATCATGTCGGTGTCTCTGGACTTCCAACTCGTGATGAAATCGAGATGGTCCTGCAGGTTCTTGCCGACTCCCGGCAAGTCATGTGCCACCGGGACATTCTGGGCGGCAAGTTCCTTGGCAGGACCGATGCCCGACAACAGCAGAAGTTGCGGGGAACCGAAGGCGCCGCCCGAGACCACCACTTCTCGCCCGGCCTGGGCAAAAGCTTCACCCTTTGCAGTGCGATAGCGCACGCCGGTCGCACGCTTGCCGTCCAGCATGATTCCCGTTGCTTGAGCGCCGGTGATGACGGTGAGATTCTTGCGGCCCATGGCCGGATGCAGATAGGCAGCAGCAGCCGAACACCGTTCGCCGTTGCGCTTTTCACCCCAGAATTGCGTGACCTGGTAGAGCCCCGCGCCTTCCTGCTCCGGCCCATTGAAATCATGGTTCGCCCGGATCTGATTTTCGCCGCAAGCCGCTACGAAGGCGCGGCTCAGCGCTCGCGGGCTCTGCTGTTCCGCCACACGGAGCGGGCCGTCGGCGCCATGCAGGTCGCTGGCGCCGCGCTGATTGCCTTCGGCGCGCTTGAAATAGGGCAGCACCTCTTTCCACGACCAGCCCTTGCAACCAGCTTCCGCCCAACCCTCATAGTCGGTCGGGTGACCGCGAATGTAGAGCATCGCGTTGATGGCGCTGCAGCCGCCCAGTGCTTTTCCGCGCGGCTGATAGCCTCTGCGCCCGTTGAGACCCGGCTGCGGCACCGTCTCGAACGCCCAGTTGTTGATCTTGGGTCGCCCCGGCAGCAATGCCACGATGCCGGCTGGCGCGCGGATCAGCAAATCCTTGCCGTCGCCTCCCGCCTCCAGCAGGCAAACGTTGACGGAGGGGTCCTCCGAGAGCCGTGCAGCAAGCACCGAGCCCGCCGAGCCCCCGCCGGCGATGACATAATCGAACTTCATGATGGCCTCTCCAGGACAGCCGGCGGAATTTCCGTCCAGTCCGCTCACAGAAGCCGCAAAGGCTGGAATTTGTAAAGATACACAACCGGCTACGGAGAGCGGCCCCTTGACGGACCGTTCTTCCGCAAGTCCCGCGTCAGTTCGTGGGGGTGCGACGCCAGCTGTAGCTGTTGGCCGGCGCCGACGCTTTTGCGGCAGGCTGGTAATGGGATGGAATACCGTCCAGACGGCCTTCCTCCAGGCGCTTGAGCAGAACCGGATGGGAGACTTCGAATTCGTCGAAACCGACGCGCAGCATATGCGGCAGCTGGTCGATCAGAACCTGACCTGTTGCCCTGACGGCACCTTCGAAGCCATGGCGGCTGCGCAAGAGCGATGCCTTGGAAAAGGAACGGCCGTCGGTGAAGGCCGGGAAAGCCAATGCCACCAGCGAAAGCTGGTCGAGCAGGTCGACGATCTTGTCCAGTTGGTCACCCGGCTGCAGCGAAACGCCGAGCCGTTCCCTGGCCGATTCCCGGACCTGAGGATCGAGATCGAGGAACGCCTGCAACGGCAGGATGAAACGGCCATTGCCGGAGAGTGCCTCGGCGGTCTCGGCATGCGTCCAGTCGTCTTCACGGAACCCGTTCGGGGTCCAGAGGCGTGGCAAGGCGGCGTCTGACGTTGTCTCGGTCATGAAGGCGAGCATATGACTTATTCTTTTATCAATTTCCAGTATGGAGAAGGGATTAAGGGAGTAGGGCAGTGAGGCAGATTCGGGGATTGCCCTAATCCCTTACTGCCCTACTCCCTCCATCTCACAGCGACGCATCCGTCAGCGATTTCTCCAATCCGGAGAGATGGATGCCGCATTCGGTCTTTGCGTGGCCAGCCCAGCGTCCGGAGCGAGCGTCTTCGCCAGGCTGCACCGGCTGCGTGCACGGGAAGCAGCCGATCGACAGATAACCATAAGCGACAAGCGGGTTTTCGCGCAGCGCGTGCTGGCGCATGTAGTCCGCCTGGTCGGCAGTGGTGAAGCGCGCCAGCGGATTGACGCGGATGCGCGAGCCTACCGCCTCGAAAGCCGGCAGCGCTGCGCGGGTCG
The DNA here is from genome assembly GCF_022347545.1 of Terribium retamae. Classification (GTDB taxonomy): domain Bacteria; phylum Pseudomonadota; class Alphaproteobacteria; order Rhizobiales; family Rhizobiaceae; genus Mesorhizobium; species Mesorhizobium retamae. The sequence continues at coordinate 104,114 of NZ_JAKREW010000005.1, read as the reverse complement.
AAGCCTGGAAGCGTTTCCGTCCGGTGAACCATGCGCGATACGGCTCGACGCCGCGCGCCATCGGTTCAACCTTGCGTACGTCGCAGCAGGCATCTGTGTTGGTTTCGTGCAGCTTGCCGGTCGGATCGATACGGGCAAGGGCAGCTTCGTCAGGCGTCACGACCTGGATGTTGGTCAGGCCGAAATCGGCCGCCAACGCATCGCGATAGTCGAACGTCTCCTCGAAATGTTTGCCGGTATCGAGGAAAATGATCGGCAGATGCCGATCGACTTCCGCGATCAGATGCAGGAGCACTGCCGAATCCGCGCCAAAGGAAGACACAGCGGCAAGCTCACCGGGAAACAGTTCGACCGCAGCCCGCTCGATGATCTCCTGCGCGCTCAGATGCCCGTAGAGTGCTTCGAAGGCAACGGCTTGCGCCGTAGCGCCGCCTTCGCCCGGGATCGTCTGATCAAGCGGCCTTGGCTTCGCCAGCATAGAGCGCCTCCTTGAACGGCGCCGGGCCAACGCGGCGATAGGCATCGAGGAACTTTTCCGACTTGTCGAGGCGGATGGCCAGATAGGTTTCGACGACGGTTTCGATGGCATCGGTGATTTCGTCCGGACCGAAGCCACGGCCGATGATTTCACCAACCGAAGTGTGTTCGTCGGCCGAACCGCCGAGCGTGACCTGGTAGAGTTCGGCACCCTTCTTTTCGACTCCGAGAATGCCGATATGGCCGACATGGTGATGGCCGCAGGCATTGATGCAGCCCGAGATCTTCAGCTTCAACTCGCCGATATCACGCTGACGCTCCAGCGAAGCGAAGCGCTTGGAGATGTTCTGCGCCACGATGATCGAGCGCGCATTGGCGAGCGCGCAATAATCGAGACCAGGGCATGCAATGATGTCTGAGATCAGGTCCGAGTTGGCGGTCGCCAGTCCGATCTCGACCAGCCGGTCATAGATCGCCTTGAGATCGGCGCGCGCCACATGCGGCAGGATCAGGTTCTGCTCGTGGCTGACACGCACCTCGTCGAATGCATAGGTCTCGGCAAGATCGGCAACCGCGTCCATCTGGCTGTCGGAGGCATCGCCCGGCACTTCACCGATGCCCTTGAGCGAGATCGTCACTGCCGCGTAGTCCGGATTGCGGTGGGTGACGACATTCTGGTCGAGCCACTCGGAGAAGCTGCGCGAATCCAGCCGCGCCAGCTTGATTGCTTCATCGCCCTCGGGGCGAGCGGGCAGCGCCGGCGGCGCGAAATAGGCGTCGATCGCCTTGATGTCGGCGTCGGGCAGCGTCAGCTCGCCATCCTTCAGTTCCGCCCATTCCGCCTCGACCTGGCGCGTGAATTCCTCGACGCCGGTCTCGTGCACGAGGATCTTGATGCGTGCCTTGTACTTGTTGTCGCGGCGCCCATAGAGGTTGTACACGCGCAGGATCGCCGTGCAGTAGGACAGCAGGTGCTCTTCCGGCAGGAAGTCGCGGATCTTCTTCGCCACCAGAGGCGTACGGCCCTGCCCGCCACCGACATAGACCGCGAAGCCCAGTTCACCAGCAGCATTCTTCTTCAGATGCAGCCCGATGTCGTGCGTCTGGATCGCGGCGCGGTCGCGCTCGGCGCCGGTCACCGCGATCTTGAACTTGCGCGGCAGGTAGGAGAACTCCGGATGCACCGAAGACCACTGGCGCAGGATTTCAGCATAGGGACGGGGATCGGCGGCCTCGTCCGCAGCAGCGCCGGCGAAGTGATCGGCGGTCACATTGCGGATGCAGTTGCCACTGGTCTGGATGGCGTGCATCTCGACCGAGGCAAGGTCCGCCAGGATAGCCGGAATGTCCGACAACGCCGGCCAGTTGAACTGGATGTTCTGGCGCGTGGTGAAATGGCCGTAGCCCTTATCGTATTTGCGCGCGATATGGGCGAGCATCCTGAGCTGCTTCGACGACAGCGTGCCGTAAGGCACTGCGATGCGCAGCATATAGGCGTGCAGTTGCAGGTAGACGCCATTCATCAGACGCAGCGGCCGGAACTGGTCCTCGGTGATCTCGCCGGCAAGTCGGCGTTCCACCTGATCGGTGAATTGCGCGACGCGGGCCTGTACGAACTGATGGTCGAACTCATCGTAGCGATACATATCTTATCCTCTGGGCGCGAGGCACCCGCTTGTCGTGATCAGGCTGCGGTCGGGCGCGCCTGCTTGCCGAGATCATTGCGGTTGGTGGGGCCAGCGGCGCGAATTCTCTCGCGCAAGCGCAGCGGATGAATGACGCCGTCGACGATTTCGACGTCGATCAGGTTGACGTCGACCACTTCATTGGCCGCAAAAGACGCAGCGCCGATCGCTTCCAGCCGCTCTTCGGCTGCCTTGTCGGCGGCAAGTTCCGAGCTGTCGATCGTCTCGGCCCAAGCGCCGCCGGCATACCAGACGGCCTCACCATCGGTGAGCCGATTTGCTGTCAGGATCTTCATGATTGTGCTCCCTGGACGGCCGGCTGACTGGCCTCTTGGTACTTGCGAGCCCCCAGCGGCTCGGAGCGGCTGAAATTGGCGCCGGCAACGGCATCGCCGATGATGGTCATGACTGGACCGGCCAGATCGCTGCGGACCTCCAGCGATGGCAGATCGGCCAGCGTGCCATGGAAACGGCGGCGGTTGGCCAGGCTGGCATTCTCGACGACCGCAACCGCCGTATCAGGCGAAAGCCCGGCCTCGATCAATCGGCCAGCGACGTCGGCGGCGACGCTGCGACCCATGTAGACGGCGACCGTCGCGCCGGAGATTGCCAGCTTCGCCCAGTCCGGCAATGTTCCGCCCTTGAGATCGTGACCGGTTGTGAAGACCATCGAGGACGTGACGCCGCGCAAGGTGAGCGGCAATTCGAAATCCGCCGCAGCGGCGAAAGCTGAAGTGACGCCGGGCACCACCTCGTAGGAAATCCCGGCCTCGCGCAACGCAGCCATTTCCTCGCCGGCGCGACCGAACACCAGCGGATCGCCGCTCTTCAGCCGCACCACGCGCCTGCCCTCGCGGCCAAGTGAAACCAGCAACGCGTTGATTTCGAGCTGCGACTTGGAATGGCACCCCTTACGCTTGCCGACAGGCAGGCGCTCGGCATCACGGCGGCCCATGGCAACGACGGCTTCCGGCACCAACGCGTCATGGACGATGACGTCGGCCTCCATCAGGAGGCGCTGGGCCCGAAGGGTCAGCAGGTCTTCCGCCCCAGGCCCGGCGCCGACCAAGGCGATGTGGCCACTGAAGGCAGTGTTGGAAAGCAGCAGCTTGGAAGCGGCATCATGGGCGGCCGACAGATCACCGGCCTCTACGGCACGCGCCGGCGAACCGGCAAAGAAATCCGCCCAGAAGCGACGGCGGCGATTGCCCCTGGGCAGGATACGCTCTGCCGCATCACGGAAGGTCGCCGCAAGCGCTGCCAGCGGCCCGAGTGACGGCGACAGCAGCTGATCGATACGGGCCCGGAGCATCTGCGCCAGCACCGGGCCGGCGCCCTCCGTGCCGATGGCAACAGCCACAGGGGCGCGATTGACCAAAGCCGGCGTGAAGAAATCGCACAATTCCGGGCGGTCGACGGCGTTGACCGGAATATTCAGCGCGCGAGCGTCCTGTGAAATCTGGCGATCGGCCGCTTCCTCGCCGGTGGCCGCGAAAACCAGCACGGCACCTTGCAGATGATCACCGCGATAGGCTTGGGCAGTATGGCTGGCGCCGTTTTCGGCGATCCAGTCGCGCAAGGCCGGCTCGACATGCTCGGCGACGATGCGCAGCTTGGCGCTGGACTGGCCGATCAACCGTGCTTTGGCCAGCGCTTCCTCGCCGCCGCCTACGATGACGACAGCTTCGCCCTCCACTCGCATGAAGACGGGAAAGGCATTGAGCTTGGAGGTGGCATGCGGCATTGCGGTAAGACCCTGAACAGGCTGGCATTTCTACGCGCATGCGGGGAAGATCAGAAGGAACGCACTCGCGCGCCTTTGTTTCGGATGCAATCTCTTTTCTGAAAGCACCAGAGGTCGAAGAAAAATTTTTCTCTTCGCCGCAAAAAACGGGCCGACGGGATCAGTCCCTTACCATTCCAGCAGCTCTTCTAGTCTTGTCGAGCGGCCTGGGCAAACCACATTTTTCTAATTTCTATCTATTTAGTAGAATTTAGGCTTGAAATGGTGGTTGACTTGCAGGCACGCCCAAATCTCACCAGCCACGCATTTCGCATGCATTTCAAAGACCTCGTGGGGTTGCACGGCATCGTTGCCATCCCCATAGTGCAATAAAGCGGCGGCTCAGGGCGGCGCTCATCCGACATCGCTAGACCAGAAGGGCGCTCCATCGACCATGCCGCATGACACTCCCCTTATCGCAACCATCGTCGTCGGTCTGGGGTTGGCATTTGTCTTTGGCGCGATAGCCAATCGCTTTCGCATTCCGCCTTTGGTCGGCTATCTGCTGGCCGGCATTCTTGTCGGCCCCAACACGCCCGGCTTCGTCGCCGACCAGGGCCTTGCGCTCGAGCTCGCCGAGATCGGCATCATTCTCCTGATGTTCGGCGTCGGCCTGCATTTTTCGATGAAGGACCTGCTTTCAGTGCGTGCGATCGCGCTGCCCGGCGCTGTGGTCCAGATCGGGTTTGCGACCTTGCTCGGCTGGGGACTGGCCTGGATGCTCGGCTGGTCGCTCGGCGCCGGGCTGGTATTCGGCTTGGCGCTTTCCGTGGCTAGCACCGTGGTGCTGCTGCGTGCGCTGCAGGAACGCCGGCTAGTGGAAACCGAACGCGGGCGCATCGCTGTCGGCTGGCTCATTGTCGAGGACCTCGCCATGGTGCTGACACTGGTGCTCTTGCCGGCACTCGCCGGCGTGCTCGGCGGGGTGGATCAGGCGCCTCCCCCCGGTGGCCTTTACGGATTCACCGCCAACTACGGCGTCTGGGGAGTGGTTGGCGTCACCCTGGCCAAGGTCGTCGCCTTCGTGGTTCTGATGCTGGTTGTGGGGCGCCGGGTCATCCCATGGGTCCTGCATTATGTCGCCCACACCGGCTCGCGTGAGCTGTTCCGCCTGGCCGTGCTGGCCGTGGCGCTCGGCGTTGCCTTCGGTGCGGCCAAACTGTTCGGCGTTTCGCTGGCGCTCGGCGCCTTCTTCGCCGGCATGGTGATGAGCGAATCCGAGCTCAGCCATCGCGCCGCCGAGGAATCGCTGCCGTTGCGCGACGCCTTTTCAGTGCTGTTCTTCGTTTCGGTCGGCATGATGTTCGACCCGTTCAGCGTCATGCAGCATATCTGGCCGGTGCTGGGAACACTCTTCATCATCGTCATAGGCAAGTCTCTCGCCGCCTTCGCCATCGTGCTCCTGTTCGGCTATCCGATCGCGACGGCACTGATAATTTCCGCCAGCCTCGCACAGATCGGCGAATTCTCCTTCATCCTGGCCGAGCTCGGCGTCGGCCTGAAACTCCTGCCGGAGGAAGGGCGTGACCTCATCCTGGTCGGCGCCATCCTTTCCATCATCCTGAACCCGGTGATGTTCCTGCTCGTCGACCGGCTGAAGCCGTGGCTGGAGCAGCGGCGCGGTGCCGAGGGCGCAGCGGCGGCTATCTCCCCGATTGGTCCGGCGACGACAGCCGGACAGGTGGCGACCACCGGCGAAAAACCGGAGGAGGACGACGTTCCCACTCCCACCGCCTTGACCAACCACACCATCCTGATCGGTTACGGCCGTGTCGGCAGCCTGGTGGGCGCTGCCATGAGGCAGGCCAATGAGCCGTTGCTGGTCGTGGAAGATGCCGACAAGACGATCGCCCGCCTGAAGGCCGACGGTATCGAGACCGTGACGGGCAATGCGGCCAAGGAAGATGTCTTCGCCGCAGCCAATCCAACCTTGGCCAAGCGGCTGATCCTGGCCATTCCGAATGCCTTCGAGGCCGGCCGTATCGCCCTGCTGGCCCGCGCCGCCAATCCGACGATCGAGATCGTCGCCCGCGCCCATTCCGATGCCGAGGTCGAGCATCTCGAAGGACTTGGCGCCAACACGGTCATCATGGGCGAGCGGGAAATCGCACGCGGGATTGTCGAGGCCGTGCTGAAACCGGAATTGGAGGGGCAAAACCAAACCACGGCTGAGGCGGCACCAGCTTCCTAACAGCGTGACAGCGCCGTTCAAAAACTGGTGCGTCTCAGCCGCCGCTGAGGATATCGAAAATCGAGGTGCTGCGCTTCTTCATCGGTCCGCCGACTTCGCCTGGTGGCACAGGATGGTCGATCGATGCGGTACTGCCATTGTCGCGCGGCATGGCCGGGCTGTCGTCCTGGATCGGCTGGCGTGCGGCACGCTGTGGCACCGGTTGCTCGGCCGAGGCTGACGGCACGCCTCCGGGCACCGGCGCAGGCGGCGTAAGGTCAAGCGGAATATCGTCCTGCACCACCGTATCGGATGGCGTCGAGCGCCAGGTACCGGGCAAAGGCTTCACAGGCACGCCTTCGTGTGCGGCCATCATGAATTCGTGCCATGCCTGCGCGGGCAGCGCGCCGCCGGTGACGTTCTTCATCGCCGTGCCATCGTCGTTGCCAAACCACACACCGGTGGTGAGATTGGCGGTGTAGCCGACGAACCAGGCGTCGCGCGAATTCTGGCTGGTGCCGGTCTTGCCGGCGGAGGGCCATCCGAAGGCAGCTTTTTTCGCTGTGCCGACCTCGACGGTGCCTGACATCATCGAATTCATCATGCCGATGATCTCCGTGCGTGCCACGCGCGGCGCGGAGCCTGCTTTGGCTTTATAGAGCACCTTGCCGTTGGTATCGGTGATGCGGCTGACGAAATGCACGTCCGGCCGGAAGCCGCCATTGGCGAAGGGCACATAGGCCGACGTCAGTTCCAGCGGCGTGACTTCCGAGGTGCCAAGCGCGATCGCCGTGTTGTTTTGCAAATCGGACTCGATACCCATGCGGTGCGCGGTTTCGATGACCGCGTCGGGCCCCACTTCCATGGTCAGCTGCGCTGCCACCGAGTTCAGCGACTTGGCGAGCGCCGTCGCCAGCGTGACTTTGCCGTAATATTTGCCCTTGAAGTTGTCCGGTGACCATTTTCCGATGCGGATCGGCGCGTCATTGCGCACGCTGTCGGGTGTCCGGCCTGCTTCCAGCGCCGTCATATAGACGAATGGTTTGAACGCGGAGCCCGGCTGCCGCCTCGCTTCGGAGGCGCGGTTGAACTGGCTCGTCGAATAGTCGTAACCGCCCACCATCGCCCGCACCGCACCGGAATTGTCGATCGACACCAGCGCGCCCTGGGTGACGTTGAGCTTCTTTCCCTTCGTATCGACCAGATCGCGGATCGATTTCTCGGCGAGTTTCTGCAGCGTCAGGTCCACGGTCGTTTCGACGACAATATCGCTGCGCACATCGCCGATCAGGTCCGGCAGTTCTTCGACGATGGCGTCGGCGACATAGTTCTCGGATCCGGTCCAATAGGATGGCGCGCGCACGGCGGGCGCAGCCATCGCTGTCTTCAGTTCCTTGTCGCTGATCATCCCCTCTTCACGCATGGCCCCCAGCACCAGCTGTGCGCGACGCTCGGCTGCCCTGGGATCCCGGGCCGGTGAGAAACGTGACGGTGCCTTGAGCAGACCGGCAAGAAGTGCTGCTTCCGACAAAGTGACGTCGCGGGCACTCTTGCCGAAATAGCGACGCGAGGCCGCTTCGACACCATGTGCACCCGAGCCGAAATAGACCCGGTTGAGATACATCTCCAGTATCTGATCCTTGGTGTGCTTCTGCTCAAGCCAGATAGCGAGCAACACCTCCTGCACCTTGCGCTCCAAGGTCCGGTCCGGGGTCAGGAACAGGTTTTTGGCAAGCTGCTGGGTCAGCGTCGAACCGCCCTGCCGCAAGCTGCCCCCGATAAGGTTCGTCACGACCGCGCGGGTGAAGCCGATCGGGTCGATGCCGTAATGGGAATAGAACCGCCGGTCCTCAATGGCGATGACGGCTTCGGGAATATAACGCGACATCTCGTTGAGACCTACCGCCTCGCCGCCACTCATTCCGCGGTTTGCGATCAGCCTGTCATCGACGTCGACGATCTTGATGTTTGGCGCACGATCGGGCACCGACCATGTCGTGGCTGCCGGCATCTTGGCGCCGTAATAGACGACGACGCCGGCTCCGGCGATGGCGCCCCAGATGGCGAGCACGAAGCACCAATAAAGCAACCGCCCGAACAACCCGGTCTTGCTGCGCTTGCGTCGCCCGCCGCGCACAGATTTCGCCTTGGCGCTGCGTTTGTTCGAGGATTTGCGGCTTCCCGGCACGACGCGGTCCTCTTCGCGCACCGAGAATCCCGTGGAGGGTGCCGTCTGTGACGGCCCGTCGAAGCTGGGCTCGATGCGTTTGTCCCTGCGATCCGCCATGCGCTGCCGCTAGTCCCGATGCCGATGGCGCTCCGGTGGAGATTAGATGCGGCAGTTTAAAGGCGGGTTAAGAGCCTAAAAATCGAAATAAAGGAAAATCAAAAGCTTATGGTTGGACCGACCTTTAGCCGGGGAGTGTCAACTACTCTGAAAAACCAGACTCCGTCACTCTTTTGTGATTGCGATCGACGGAACTTTGCCGGGAACAGGCCGTTGAGGCGTACTTCCTGAGGAGTTTTCGTCCGCACGAAGTCAGGCATGTCCCTCCATGTCCTGTAAACGGCCCGCTGCAACACCCCCTGCAGCGGGCCGTTCAATTTTTAAACGCTTCGACAGGCCTCAATGGAAGTGCGACAGATCAATTTTTGAATCTGCCGATCAATCCTGCGTGCGTGCCCTTTCCCTCTTCCACCAAAGGAGTAGAGTGAATTGTTCCGGCGCATGATCCTGGAAATCGAGATCGATTTTTGGTGAGATCAAGTGCTGGTTCAAAAGTGTTAGAGCGTCCCTAGTGCATCCGACCGGGTGCGCGGTGTTCTAATGTCTGGGAGGTAGCCAATGAACCGCCTGCAATTTGTCGTGCCGGTGCGGCTTTCGCGTGGACCAGGCCATCCGATCCAAGAAATCGAAGGCGTTGCCGAAGCGATCGCATTTTTGCGTGAATGGCCAGCAGGGCGTCGCGGCCCTGTTTTCAACTGCGCGATGAACTGTTGTCTCGCTGCCGAAGCAGGACAAATCAGCACAGATGACGCGCGGCGCTCCTTTGCCGGTTTCATCCGCATCAGCGGCATGCTGGTTGATGAGAGGATTGGCCACTATGTGGTCGATCACAGCCATGAAAGGCCAATGCGCAGAAGCGCCTAAGACATCATCGGCATATCACCTATTTGGCCCCTTGTGCGTCTCAAAGGGGCACAATTCTGCAATTCATTTCGAATAAGACGGCCATTCCCGGAACACCGTCCTGGGAATGGCCGCATGACTTTGTCGCCCAAGGCAGGCGTTAAGCCTGCTTGACCAGCCTGATCAGCACCAGAAGAATGATCGCGCCGATTGCGGCGTGAATGATCGAGGCGACAATGCCGGTGCCCAGGCTGATGCCGAGAGCCGGAAAGAGCCAGCCTGCGATAAAGGCGCCGACGATACCGACAACGATGTTGCCGATCAGGCCGAAGCCGAAGCCCTTGACGATCAGGCCGGCAAGCCAGCCGGCGATCGCGCCGATGATGAGGAAGACAATCAGACTTTCGACACCCATGGCAGTCCCTCTCGAACATGGGCCAAAACCAGGCGAAGCTGCGAATCAGGCCCCGGTTGCAATGCGGGGACGATAGTTCAACCGGGAGGAAAAAGCCAAGCGCGCTTTAACCTGCGGCCTGCCGATGGGCTAGGCGTCGTCGTCCTCGTCGTTCGAAGAGGGCCGCCAGCTCGTCGGTTCGATCTTCTTCTGGGTGTGACCGTCGATCGCCGCCCACCAGCCGACATCGCCAGGATTGACGTCGCCGCCAAGTGCCTTGAGGCGTTCGGCGGAACGATATTGCGCAATGGATTCGTTCAACACGCCGTCGCCGTCGGTCCAATAGACGGTCACCCTGGAGCCGTCCTTCGGTGCGGTTTCGATCGGTTGTCTTTCAGCCATTCTCCAGCCTCCATCGGCCCTCAACTGTGGGCGAAAATATCCTCTTCGTCCCAGCCCATGAGATCGAGTTTGGCACGGGTCGGCAGGAAGCGGAAGCAGGCTTCGGCTTCCTTGGCGCGGCCGTCCCGCTCCAACCGTCCGGCCAGCACATCGCGCAGCCGATGCAGGTAGAGCACGTCGGAAGCGGCATATTCGAGCTGCTCGGGCGACAGCGTCTCTGCCGCCCAGTCGGAAGATTGCTGCTGTTTCGACAGGCTCACTGCCAGCAATTCCTGGCAAATGTCTTTCAGCCCGTGGCGATCGGTGTAGGTACGCACTAGCCGTGATGCGATCTTCGTGCAGAACACCGGCTCCGGCATGACACCGAAGGCGTTGTAGAGCACGGCAAGGTCGAAGCGGCCAAAATGGAACAGCTTGGTGATCTTGCGGTTTTTCAGCAGACTGACCAGGTTCGGCGCCCTCTTCTGGCCGGGCGCGATCTGGATGACGTCGGCTGAATCGTCACCGGGCGATATCTGCACCACACAAAGCCGGTCACGATGCGGGTTAAGCCCCAGCGTTTCGGTGTCGATGGCGACAGCATCGACATCATAGTGGCTGAGATCGGGCAGATCGTTCTTATGGAAGCGGATGGTGCTCATGGCCGGTGCTCTCAGCGGGTCAACGCGTCGAGGATGCGCGCCCAGGAGCGCTGTCCCTTATGGAAAGAGCTCATATCGTACTTCTCGTTCGGCGAGTGAATCCGGTCATCCGACAAGCCATAACCGACCAGCAGCGATTCCATGCCGAGGAAAGTCTGGAAATCGCCGACGATCGGGATTGAGCCACCCATGGCGATCATCACCGCCGGCTTCGGCCATTCGTCCGACAGCGCATTCTTGGCCTTGGTCAGGAACGGCGAGTCATAGGAAAGCTGGATCGCCGGCGAACCGCCATGCGGATGGAACTCGGCGGAGCAGTCTGCCGGCAACCGGTCCTCGACGAATTTGCGGAATGCTGCCCGGATCTTGTCCGGATCCTGCTTGTGCACGAGACGGAAAGAGACTTTTGCCGAGGCTTCGGCCGCGATCACCGTCTTGAAGCCCTTGCCGGTGTAGCCACCGTTGATGCCGTTGAACTCGGCGGTCGGGCGCGCCCACACCAGTTCCAGCACCGAACGCCCTTTTTCGCCGGACGGAATAGAGAGGCCGATCGGGCCGAGGAAAGTCTCGGCTGTTTCGCCAAGTGCTTCCCAGGACTTGAGCACCTGCGAGGGCGTCTCTTCGACACCATCATAGAAGCCCGGGATGGTGACGCGGCCGGTCTCATCGTGGATATCCGCCAGGATCCTGGTCAGGATACGGATCGGATTGGCAGCGGCACCGCCGAATTCGCCCGAATGCAGGTCACGATTGGCGGCCTTGATGACGATCTCCTCGCCGACGAGGCCACGCAGCGCCGTCGAAATAGCCGGGGTTTCACGATCCCACATGCCGGTATCGCAGACCAGCGCGAAATCCGCCTTGAGCTCCTCGGCATTGGCGTCGAGGAAAGGCTTCAGCGACGGCGAACCACTCTCCTCCTCTCCTTCGAACAGGATGGTGATGCGGCAAGGCAGCGAACCATGCTCCGCCTTCCAGGCACGGCAAGCCTCGACAAAGGTCATCAATTGTCCCTTGTCGTCGGCGGAGCCGCGGCCGGTAATGACCTTGCGGCCAGATTCGATCTCCTTCACCGCCGGCGCGAATGGATCGTCGTGCCAAAGGTTGAGCGGATCGACCGGCTGGACATCATAGTGACCGTAGAAAAGCACATGTGGCGTACCCACCGGGCCTTCGTGATGAGCGACGACCATCGGATGGCCAGGTGTGTCGCGCACAGAGGCATCGAAGCCGATCGACTTCAAATCCGCCACCAGCCATTCCGCTGCCTTGCGACAATCGGCCGAAAAGGCAGGATCGGTGGAAATCGACTTGATCTTCAACAACTCGAACAGCCGCTCGAGGCTCTGGTCGAGGTTTTTGTCGAGACGGTCGAGGACGGGATTGAGAGCGGTCATTGCGGGCCTTCTGATCTAAGGGCGATTCCGCGGCGACCCTAATGGAAGAGGCTTTCGAAGGGAACCGGTGGAACCATCTGGCTCACCGTTCCGTCATCCCTGCAATTTCTGAGGCAACCTCTCAGTCGTCGGTGCCCGGCGGCGCATAGACAGCGATCGCTTCGGGATGGACAAGGAAGGAGGCAGGCGTCGAGGTGACGATCTCGCCGTCGGTGTTCACCGGCTGCGGTATCTTGGTGGTGACGTCGAACTGCACGCAGCGCGCCGTCCTCACTTCATTCCAGGCTCCGTGGGTACCGGACCGGAAGGAGCGCAGCAGCAGCGCCAGTTTCCAGACATTGCGCATCTCGAGGCTGTAAAGATCGAGGAACCCATCGTCGATTGCCGCACTCGCCTCCACGACATTGCCGCCGCCATAGTGACGTCCATTGCCAACGGCGATCTGGAAGGTCTTGACCCGCACCGTCTCGCCCTTCTCGCGGATCCAGGCGGTGAAGGGTCGCGCCTTGAACAGCACACGCGCTGCCGCGATCGCATAGCCTAACCGGCCCCAGCGCTTTTTCAGCGACGGTTGCAACCCTTGAGCCAACTGCGTCGAGAGGCCGATGCTGGCAACGTTGAAGAAAGCGTGCCCGTTGACGGAACCCAGATCGATCCGGCGTTCGTAGCCGCCCACGATGACGTCGACGGCCTGCATGATGTCCATCGGCAGCCCTAGCGTCCTGGCAAGGTCATTGGCTGTACCCATCGGCAGAATGCCCATCGGCAGCCCACTCTCCATCACCGCCATCGCACCGGACGACACAGTGCCGTCGCCACCGCTGATGATGATGCAATCTGCCTGTTCGCGCAGTCTTGTGATGTCGCGGGCAAGTTCCGGAAGCGCCGAGAACGGCTCGACTGTCACGTCCAGTCCGCCGGCGCGCAATCTTTCGAGAATGCCGTCAAGCGGCATGTCGCCGCGGCGGGCTTTCTGGTTGATGAGCAACAGGGCGCGGCGCTTCCGCGCTTTCGGGGTCTTTGTGCTCACCGTCTTCTGCTGGATTTCGGTAATGATCCTGCTCCCAAAAAAGTGCCGCCGTGGTGGAGGGGGAACCACGGCGGCGCTACTCGAAACAATGCGGCAGCCCGGAGAGGGGGAAAGGCTGCCGCAGATGTCCGGCGTAGGCGGGGGACGGGCCTTGTTCCGGACCTCGGCGAAAACTGCCGATGACCCTTATTTGTGGAGCCGAACATGGCGATTCAAGGGCACAAACATTACACTTTCGTAACATAGCCGTGAGGTGTCGTGATCGGCCATTTCCGGCCGGAACAAGCCGGCCGTCCTTTGCCGACAACGCAGACATCACCGCGGCTGCCAAGGCATTCAGCTTTTTGCTGATGGGCGGGCAATCATTTGTCGGTATCGCTCGACCGGAAGCCCGCCGATGCCCCAATCCTCCATCTCCACCTCGTCTATGACAACCACGGTGGTGGCGGGATTTTTGTGCAGCACCTCGACGAGGAGATCGGTCACACCCTTGATCAGCGCAGCCTTCTGCTCGGCCGTCGCGCCCTCGCGTGTGATCTTGATATTGACATAAGGCATGGCGTTTTTCTCGCGTCAGGAAGATTTCAGTTCGAAATGAAAGACCTTGGAGATGATCTGCCAACGACCGTCGACATGGATAAGGGTCAGCAGGTCGGTGAAAAGTTTCGGGCCGATCGCGCAATTCAGCCGCGCGAAGGCCGTGACCGGCCCAGCGAATTCGATCGACAAGATATGATCAACTCGCGGCTCGTTCCGACTGGCAGGCGACGGCCGCTTGTCGACGATCGGGAAATACTCCTGCATCGTCAGATGCAGGAGCTTGCCCTCCGTGGCGCAGGCATAGATCGCCTGCGGATGGAAAATGCGGCTCAGTCTTGCGGTGTCACTGAAATAAAGCCCGTCGAAATAGTCGGCGAGTGCCTCCGCGACATCCGCATAGGCAGACCCGTGGGAAGCCTGGATTCTCATGCCGCCTTCCCCAATCCTTCGGCGGCCATCGCCGCCTGAACGGCCGGACGCTGCGCGACGCGCTCGGCGAAGGCAGCAACACGGGGCCATTTGGCGAGGTCAATGCCGGTCGGCTGCGCCCAGCTGACGATGGTGAACAGGTAGGCGTCTGCAACCGAGAAGCCCTCACCCATCAGGAAGTCGCGTCCATCGGCAAAGACCTGTTCCAGAAGATCGAGGCGGCTGGCCACCTTCGTCCGCGCGGCTTCCTTCGCCTCTTCCGACGAGGCGTGGAACAAAGGGCCGAAGGATTTGTGCACTTCCGCCGAGAGGAAATTCAGATGCTCCACGAGGCGGGTACGCGCCAGGGTTCCCGGCTCCGGCGCCAGATGGCGCGCACCGGCTGCGTCGGCCAGATGCTGGACGATCGCGACGCCCTCGGTCAGTACCTCGCCGTTTGCCAATTGCAGCGCAGGCACGTAGCCCTTCGGCGTGATCGCCCGGAAATCACCGCCGCTTTCGGTGACCTTGGCACGGATATCGACCTTCTCGAGCTCGAAATCATGGCCAAGTTCTCGCAACACGATGTGCGGAGACAGCGAACAGGCCCCGGGAGAATAATAAAGTTTCATGAAGCGTCCCCTTTCAGGAATGAACGCCCGAACGGCTAGCAAATGCAGTAACCCAGGGAAACCATGTAACTTGAGGTGATCGGCTGAATCGGGTATCTCCGCGGTAACTGGAAAACCCGATGCTCAAGCTCCGCAAGAACAAGGCCGTTACACCGCCCTACTCGTGCCCCCTCAGCGAATGCATGTCGCTGCTGGGCGGAGCCTGGACGCCGAACATCATCTGGTGCCTCAGCGCCGGGCCGCGCCGTTTCGGTGAACTACGGGCCGACATCCCGGCGATTTCAGCCAAGGTGCTGACGTCCAGGCTGCGTGATCTGGAGGAAAAAGGCGTGCTGTGGCGGCGCGTCATGCCGACCTCGCCACCCTCGGTCGAATACGGGTTGACCGATCTCGGCGCCGAATTCATGCCGGCCATCCAGGCGATCGTCGAGATCGGCCATAAATCCAAGAACCGCAAAGCAGCCAAAGCGAGTGTCGAGCCCGAACAAGCTGTCGTGACTGCCTGAAGAACCGCTTGCCGAAAGCTGTTCGAAGAATGTCAGGAGACGGCGGCACAGCGCCCTAAACCATGGACAGCCGCCTGTTGCCGGGCTACCCGTATCGCCATGAAAAAAGGCGATCATCTCTTCCTTGTCGACGGCTCGGGCTACATCTTCCGCGCCTATCACGCCCTGCCCCCGCTGAACCGAAAGTCGGACGGCCTGCCCACCAACGCAGTGCTCGGCTTCTGCAACATGGTGTGGAAGCTGATGCAGGATGCTCGCAACACCAATGTCGGCATCACACCAACCCATTTCGCCGTGATCTTCGACTATTCGTCCAAGACCTTCCGCAATGAACTTTACGCGGAGTACAAGGCCAATCGCTCGGCCCCGCCGGAAGATCTGATTCCGCAGTTCGGCCTCATCCGCGAGGCCACCCGCGCATTCGATCTGCCATGCATCGAGATGGAAGGTTTCGAGGCCGACGATCTTATCGCCACCTATTGCCGCCTGGCGTGCGAGGCCGGTGGCGATACCACCATCATCTCTTCCGACAAGGACCTGATGCAGTTGGTCGGCCCGACCGTCAGCATGTACGACCCCATGAAGGACCGGCAGATCGGCATCCCCGAAGTGATCGAGAAATGGGGCGTACCCCCGGAGAAGATGATCGATCTGCAGTCATTGACCGGCGACTCGGTGGACAATGTACCGGGCGTGCCTGGCATCGGCCCGAAGACAGCAGCGCAGCTTCTGGAGCAATTCGGCGATCTCGACACGCTGCTGGCCCGCGCGGGCGAGATCAAGCAGGAAAAGCGCCGCCAAGCAATTATCGATAACGCCGACAAGGCTCGCATCTCACGCGATCTGGTCACATTGAAGAATGATGTCCCAGTTGTTGAAGCCCTCGGCGACCTGGTGCTGCAGCCACCGAACGGTCCGCGACTGATCGGCTTCCTCAAGGCGATGGAGTTCACGACCCTGACACGGCGGGTCGCCGAGGCGACCGATAGCGATGTTGCCACTATCGACGCTGCCGCGTTGACGATCGAAACTGGCGATGCCGCGCACGGACCGGATGTCGGCGCCGGCGCGCCGGCTGCTGCCCGTGCGCAGACCCAGCCGGCTGTCGAGCAGTCCGCGACCGCAGCGATGGACTCCAGCCGAGGCAATGTCGAAGGTACCGTATCGGGGCTGGTCGCGACCAGGATCCAGCAAGCTGCGGTGGCGAAGTTCGATCCGACCGCCTATGTCTGCGTCCGCGATGTGGCCACGCTGCAATCCTGGATCGCGGAAGCCAGGGAGACCGGCACTGTCGCCTTCCGTGCGGAGACGACATCGCTCGATCCCATGCAGGCGGAACTGGTGGGCTTCTCGCTGGCGACGCGGCCCGGCCGTGCTGCCTATGTGCCGCTCGCGCACCGAACCGCCGATGACGACCTTCTCGGCGGCGGCATGGCACCGGAACAGATCTCGTTCGAGGCCGCGCGCGATGCGCTTGCGCCGCTGCTTGCCGATCCCTCGGTGCTCAAGATCGGCCACAACGTAAAATATGACTGGCTGGTGCTGCGGCGGCATGGCCTGCTGATGCAGCCCTATGATGATGCGATGCTGCTCTCTTATGTGCTCGACGGCGGCACCGCTGGCGGCCACGACATCGCCTCGCTGGCCGACAAGTGGCTCGGTCGCGCGATGATCCCCTACAAGGACCTCGTGGGCTCCGGCAAGAAGCTGGTGACCTTCGCTTTCGTCGAGATCGACCGCGCGACGTCCTATTCGGCTGAGGGCGCCGATGTGGCGTTCCGGCTGTGGCAGGTGCTGAAGCCTCAGCTCGCTGCCAAGCGTTTGGCTTCTGTCTATGAACGGCTCGAACGGCCGTTGGTGGAGACGCTGGCCAAGATGGAGGAGCGTGGCATCTCCGTCGACAGGCAGATGTTGTCGAGGCTATCAGGCGATTTCGCGCAGCGCGCGGCGGCACTCGAGGATGAAATCTATCAGGTCGCCGGCGAACGTTTCACCATCGGCTCGCCCAAGCAGCTTGGCGACATCCTGTTCGACCGCATGAAGCTGCCCGGCGGCAGCAAGACGAAGTCAGGCCAGTGGTCGACCACGGCGCAGGTGCTCGAGGAACTCGCAGCGGAAGGTTACGAGCTGCCGCGAAAGATCGTCGACTGGCGCCAGGTCACCAAGCTGAAATCGACCTATACGGATGCGCTGCCGGAATATGTGAACCCGTCGACCAAGCGCGTGCACACGTCTTATGCGCTCGCAGCCACCACGACGGGACGCCTCTCGTCGTCTGAACCGAACCTGCAGAACATCCCAATCCGCACTGCCGAAGGCCGAAAGATCCGCACGGCTTTCATCGCCGACAAAGGCAACAAGCTGATCTCGGCCGACTATAGCCAGATCGAACTGCGCGTGCTTGCCCATGTCGCCGACATTCCTCAGCTGAAGCAGGCCTTCGCCAATGGCGACGACATTCATGCCGCGACGGCTTCGGAGATGTTCAACACGCCGGTCGAAGGCATGCCGCGCGAAATCCGCAACCGCGCCAAGGCGATCAATTTCGGCATCATCTACGGCATTTCGGCCTTTGGCCTCGCCAACCAGCTTTCGATTCCGCGCGAGGAAGCTTCCGACTACATCAAGAAGTATTTCGAGCGTTTCCCGGGCATTCGCGATTACATCGAATCCACCAAGGCATCGGCGCGCGAATTGGGCTATGTCGAGACCATTTTCGGCCGTCGAATCCACTACCCCGAGATCCGTTCCTCCAACCCGTCCATCCGCGCTTTCAACGAACGCGCGTCGACCAACGCCCGCCTGCAAGGCACGGCCGCTGACATTATCCGCCGCGCCATGATCCGCGTCGACAAGGCGCTTGAAGACGCAGGCCTATCAGCCCGCATGCTGCTGCAAGTACATGACGAACTGATCTTCGAAACCGCCGAAAGCGAGGTCGAGGCGACCATTCCGGTCGTGCGCGAGGTCATGGAGAATGCTGCCATGCCGGCGGTTGCACTGTCGGTTCCGCTGCAGGTCGACGCCCGCGCAGCCGACAATTGGGACGAAGCGCATTGACGCGCAGCCGATCAGAAGGCGTGACCCGCTGGCTGAGCGGTGGCTGCTTCTGCAAGGCTTCTCGCTACGAAGTCGAGGACGCATTTGCCTATGCAGCCAACTGCCATTGCTCGGATTGCCGACGCACGACAGGTTCGGCCTTCAAACCCTTCGCCGGTATCGAGCGGGAGAAATTTCGTCTGGTCACCGATCGAGACAGGCTGCTGATCTATGGCGACGACACCGCCCATGACAGCTCCCATAACGGGCATTGTGGCCGCTGCGGCTCGCTGCTCTATTCCGTGGTGCGGGAGGGTGCCTTTGTCCATATTCCGATGGGCACGCTGATCGATGAACCGACCATCCGTCCGAACCATCACATCTTCGTCGGCTCCAAGGCGCCCTGGTTCACCATCACCGACGACTTGCCGCAATATCAGGGGCACGCCGGCGGATAGCGGGGCACAGCCTGAACCACATCGCCTGACGATGAGGTGCGCGGATTGGCTGCAGCAAGGGTGTGTTCACCAAGCGCGATTGTAGCGCGCGCTCGTCTACACTCTTAACTAGAAATTATTTTACTGGCTGGTAGAAGGCGCGACCTATTTCAAGCATGAAATGATTTGGGTCATGACGAGGCGCTTCGAGATTGTCCTTGGTCTAGCATTCTTCGGCCTTGGCTTCGGCTTCCTGGCCGTTGCCTTGTGGTCGGCGCTAGCGCCGACGCCATCCTCAGGCGAACATCTTGCCGACCTCGTAGTCCTGAGCACTTTCGGCATGGCAGCCGCGGGGGCAGTGACGGGATTTGTGATGGCACGCGACGTGCCGGCCCGGCAGCCCGCCCAGGCCCGTTACGGGGCGGTCCG
Organism: Terribium retamae; assembly: GCF_022347545.1. GTDB lineage: Bacteria > Pseudomonadota > Alphaproteobacteria > Rhizobiales > Rhizobiaceae > Mesorhizobium > Mesorhizobium retamae. The sequence goes on along the minus strand of NZ_JAKREW010000005.1, from coordinate 85,014 downwards.
CACTGTTTTTTATATTCTCGGCCCGGCGTTGATCGCCGCATTGGTGGCGATAATACTCACGTTCCCGCCGCAATAGCTGGAAGCTCGAAGCTACGCTGCTTCCGCCCGGCACTTGGCACAAGTACCTCGGAACTCGATCACCGCCTTCTTGGCAACGAAGCCGGCCGAGCCGACCCATTCGCCCAGGCGTTCTCCAATTTTCTCATCGCAGAACTCGGTGACCTGACCACAATTGTCGCAGATGGCAAAGGCGGTCATGCCATGGCTGTGACCATGCGTATGGCCATGATCGTGCGGGTCCGAGCAAGCGACGAAAGCGTTCAGGCTTTCCAGCCGATGCACATAGCCTTCCTTCATCAGCGTATCGAGCGCACGATAGACCTGCAGCGGCGCACGGAAACCGCGCTCGCGCAACTGGTCGAGCAGCGTGTAGGCGCTGAGCGGCGCATTGGCCGCTTCCAGTTTTTCCAGCACGCTCTGCTGGTTCTTGGTCAGCACGTTCCTTGCCGTCATGATCCCGCTTTCGATACCTGTGCCCCGCGCACTTCGGCCGGCTCGCTCGGCAGGCCGTCCGCCTCAGAAATAAGCATGAAACGACGGTTTTGCCATCGTCTTGAGAAAAGCGACGGCCCGGATCGTGTCCGGACCGTCCCGCGCATGACTGATGCCGCTTACTTACGTGCTGGTCCCGGCCTCTCAGCGGAGGCCGCCCACAGATTGATGTTGGCCTCGCGCGCATAGCTGTCGATCTCGGCGAGCTCCGCGTCGCTGAAGTCGAGGTTCTTGAGTGCGCCGACGCAATCCTCGACCTGCTCCGGACGGCTGGCGCCGATCAAGGCAGAGGTTACACGACCGCCACGCAACACCCATGCGAGGGCCATCTGTGCCAGCGTCTGGCCGCGCTTCTTGGCAATGCCGTTGAGCGCCTGGATGTTGGTGATCGTCTGCTCGTTGAGGAAGGATTCGCGCAGCGACTTGCCCTGCGTGGCACGGCTGCCTGCCGGCACGCCGTTCAGATATTTGTCGGTGAGCATGCCTTGCGCCAGCGGCGAGAACACGATCGAACCGACGCCAAGCCCTTCCAGCGTATCGAGCAGGCCGTCGTCCTCGACCCAGCGGTTCAGCATGGAATAGCTCGGCTGGTGGATGACGCAGGGCGTGCCGAGTTGCTTGAGGATGTCGGCGGCCTCACGCGTACGCTGCGAATTATAAGAGGAGATACCGGCATAAAGCGCCTTGCCCGAACGCACGGCATGGTCGAGCGCACCCATCGTTTCTTCCAACGGCGTATCGGGATCGAAGCGATGCGAATAGAAGATGTCGACATAGTCCAGTCCCATCCGCTTCAGGCTCTGGTCGAGGCTGGCGAGCAGATATTTGCGGCTGCCCCATTCGCCATACGGGCCGGGCCACATGTCGTAGCCGGCCTTGCTCGAGATGATCATCTCGTCGCGGAGGCCAGCAAAATCGCTGCGCAGGATCTCGCCGAAAGCGATTTCGGCTGAGCCGGGCGGCGGGCCGTAATTGTTCGCCAGATCGAAATGCGTGATGCCGAGGTCGAAAGCCTTCTGGCAGATGGCACGCTTGACCCGATGCGGCGTATCCTCCCCGAAATTATGCCACAGTCCCAGCGAGATGGCCGGCAGCTTCAGGCCGGAACGGCCGCAGCGGTTGTAGATCATAGACTGGTAGCGATCGGCGGCGGGAGCGTAAGGCATGTCTCGGTCCTTTGGCGGGTTTCACGCAAACGAATGCGTCCTTCGAAGCAAGCTCGAAGGACGCAGCTATAGAGCAATTCCAGGCAAAGTGTGCAGCGGTTTCCGACTGGAATTGCGTCAACACAAAAGATGGCCGTCTCCGAGAGATCGCGGCCTGCTCCAATCAGCGGCGCATACAAACCGCCGCCCGATGAAGGTCTACTTTTTCGCCAGTAGCGCCTTGGCCTCCTTGACGCCCAGCGCCGCCGGTCGTTCGCAGGTGGTCTGCATGGAGACAAACTTGCCGGTCTCCGCCGATTTGAGCAGGCTGGTCATCACTTCGACCGCATGCAGCGCCAACTCCATCGAACAGCGATGCGGGCGACCCTCCATGATGGCCAGCGCCATGTCGGCAAGGCCGGCCGTCCGGTAGTTCGCCATCATACCTTGCGAGTGTTTTTCGTTCAGCACCGAGAACGGGTGTGGCCAATTCGGCAGCTTTTTGATGGCCTTGCTTTCCTTGGTGTAGGCAACATCGCCACCGAAGAAATTGGGATCCGGCACATAGAGCGTACCTTTCTCGCCGTAGAGCTCCATCGGCGCATGACCATGGGCCCAGACATCCCAACTGGTGTTCAACGTCACCACCGCACCGTTGGCGAATTCGAGCAAGCCATGGATTGTGGTCGGGGTATTGACCGGGATCCTCTCGCCGGCGCGCGGCTTGGACGAAATAATGCGCTCCTTGGCCGGGATCGAGGCAAAGGCCGCCACCCGCCGCACCGGTCCGACCAACTGGATCAGGTTGGTGACATAATAAGGTCCGATGTCGAGCACGGGGCCGGCTCCCGGCTGGAAGAAGAAGTCCGGGTTGGGATGCCAGTGCTCCATGCCATGGCTCATCACCGTGCAGGTGCCGCCGGTGATCGCGCCGACCTTGCCCTCGTCGATGAGACTGCGCGCCAACTGATGTGCGCCACCGAGGAAGGTGTCGGGCGCCGAACCGATGCGCAGGCCTTTTTTCTCGGCGCGCTTGCGCAGATCGAGCCCTTCCTGCAGCGACAGCACGAACGGCTTTTCCGAATAGACATGCTTGCCGGCATCGAGCACGCGTTTGGACACATCGTAGTGGACGGCGGGTATGGTGAGATTGACGACGATGTCGATATCGTCGGCCTTCAGCAGATTGTCGACAGTTTCGGCGCGCAGCTTGAACTCTTTCGCTCGTGCCGTTGCAGCATCCATATTGATATCCGCGCACGCCCGCATCTCGATGCCGCGAAACAGCGGCGCCAGTCTGAAATAGGCCGCCGAAATGTTGCCGGCGCCGATGACGCCGATCCCAAGTTTCTTTGCCATCGTCCCTCTCCTAGAAAGCCCTGGCAGCCTCGATCGACCGGCGCGCGAAGCGCTCGATATCGTTCGGGTTATCCTGCTCCATGATGAAATACTGGGCGTCGCTGCCTGCGCGCAGCGTCTTGAACAGATGCGGCCAGTCGATGGTGCCGTGACCGACATCCGACCAGCCGTCCTCGTCCAATCCCTGCCCCGCTTTGGCGATATCCTTGACGTGGACGGACACAATGCGCTTCCCATGCCGCTCGATCCACGGAAGCGGATCGCCGCCGCCGCGCACCACCCACGCAACATCCATCTCCCAACCGATATCGGGCGCCGACGATAGGATGAGGTCCTGCGGCACCGAGCCGTCCGGCAGCGCCTTGAACTCGAAATCGTGGTTGTGCCAGGCAAAGCCATAACCAGCCTTCTTCGCTGTCTCGCCGACCTTGGCCAACCGTTCACCGAACCCACGCCAGCCGGCAGCGTCCGTCGGGCGCGCTTCCGCGACCAGATAAGGGCAGATCAGCAGTCCGATGCCCAGCGCATCGGCGGTTTTGCGTACACCATCGAAATCCGTTTCCAGCGCGTCGATCGAGAAGTGCCCGGTTGGCATGGCAAGCTTGTTCTTGTCGAGCTCCGCGCGGAAGGCTTTCGGGTCGTCGTAGACGCCGCCATAACCTTCGACCTGCGCGTAACCGAGGTCGCCCAGCAGTTTCAGCACCTTGTCCCAGGGCTGAAAGTTACGAGCGCTGTAGAGTTGAAATGACCAGTCCATTTTATCTGTCCATTCTGCTTCGGGATGCTTGGTGGGAATTTCCTTGGCTGTCACAGCCGGCTGCCGTCTTCGCCGAACAGCGAAGCGCGCATCGGATCGAAACCGATCTCGACCTGACTGCCGGTTTGTGGGGCACGCTCGGAAGGCACGCGTACTGAAAGGCTCTGCGCTCCAAGCCGCAGCCAGACCAGCGTGTCGGAACCCATGGGCTCGACGACATCGACGGCTGCTTTCGCCGAAAACGGCCAGCCGGATCCGGAATTGAGGCCGATATGTTCCGGCCTCACGCCAAACACCGCCGGCCCAGCGACGGGCTGCTTGTCGAAGCCATAGGTTGAAAGCGGGACAATCAGGTCACCGGTGCCGAAGCGCCAGCCGCCATCAACCTCTTCCAGCCTGCCATCGATGAAATTCATGCCGGGCGAGCCGATGAAGCCGGCGACGAAGCGGTTCACCGGGCGGTTGTAGATCGCTTGCGGCGCGTCCAGTTGCTGGATGACACCACCGCGCATGACCGCGATGCGGTCGGCCAGCGTCATCGCCTCGATCTGGTCGTGGGTGACATAGATCATGGTGTTGGCAAGCCGCTGGTGCAGCCGCTTGATTTCAACGCGCAGCTCGGAGCGCAGCTTGGCATCGAGATTGGACAAGGGTTCATCGAACAGGAAGACGTCGACATCGCGCACCAACGCCCTGCCGATCGCCACGCGCTGGCGCTGGCCACCGGAAAGCGCTGCCGGCTTGCGCTGCAGCAGCGGCTCGATCTGCAGGATCTCGGCCGCACGTGCGATGCGCTTGTCGATCTCCTCCTTCGGCGTTCCCGCCACCTTCAAGCCGAAGGACAGGTTTTTTTCCACGCTCATCTGCGGGTACAGCGCGTAGGATTGGAACACCATCCCGATGCCGCGGTCCTTCGGCTCTTCCCAGGTGACATTCTTGCCCTTGATGAAGATGCGACCGTCGGAAATGTCGAGCAGGCCGGCAATGCAGTTGAGCAGCGTGGACTTGCCGCAGCCGGATGGCCCGAGCAGCACGATGAACTCGCCCTCGGCGATGTCGAGGTTGAGCGACTGCAACACTGAGACCGTGCCGAAACTGAGCGTCAGGTCCTGGATCGAGACACTGGGATTGGCGGCTGCACTCATGCTCACCCTTTCACCGCGCCGGCGGCGATGCCGCGCACGAACAGTTTGCCGGAGATGAAGTAGACGACGAGAGGCACAAGGCCGGTCAGCAGCGTCGCTGCCATATTGACGTTGTATTCCTTCACGCCTTGCACCGAATTGACGATGTTGTTGAGCTGGACGGTCATCGGATAGGTTTCGGGGCGCGTGTAGACGACGCCAAACAGGAAGTCGTTCCAGATGCCGGTGATCTGCAGGATGACGGCAACGACGAAGATCGGCACCGACATTGGCAGCATGATGCGCAGATAGATGCTCCAGAAGCCGGCGCCGTCGACGCGTGCCGCCTTGAACAGTTCCTCCGGCAGTGATGCGAAATAATTGCGGAAGAGAAGCGTCAGGATCGGCATGCCGAAGATGGAATGCACGATGACCAGCCCCGACAGGCTGCCATAGAGTCCGATCTCGCGCAGGATGATGACGATGGGATAGAGCATCACCTGATAGGGAATGAACGCGCCGATGATCAGGATGGTGAAGAACAGCTCTGAGCCCTTGAAGCGCCAGTTCGCCAGCGCATAGCCATTCACCGAGGCGATCGCGATCGACAGGATCACCGACGGCACGGTGATGCGCACGGAATTCCAGAAGCCGCGTGAAAGTCCGTCACAATTCAAGCCGGTGCAAGCGGTCGCCCAGGCTTTCACCCAGGGCTCGAAGGTGATCTCCAGCGGCGGCGAGAAGATGTTGCCGAGCCTGACTTCGGGCATGCCCTTCAGGGACGTCACCACCATCACATAAAGCGGCAGCAGGTAGTACACGGCCACCACGAACAGTGTGCCGTAGATGAAGATGTTGCGCTTGGAGAAGGTATGGCGCGGTTTCGGCCCCCGTGGGCCGTCTGTGGCAAGCGTCTGCGACATCGCCATCGTCAGCGCCTCCGCCCGAACTCGAGATAGGCCCAGGGCACGATGATGATGGCCACCGACAGCAGCATCATCGTCGAGGCAGCAAAGCCCTGGCCGAGATTCTGCGCGAAGAACATGTAGTCGTAGACATATTTGGCCGGCACTTCGGAGGCGATACCGGGCCCACCACTGGTCTGCGCCACCACGAGATCATAGACCTTGACGATGCCGGCGGCGATGATGACCAGCGTGGTGATTAACACAGGCCGCATCATCGGCAGGACGATGAAGAGATAGGTTCTCCAGGCCGGAATCCCGTCCACCCGCGCGGCCTTCCAGATGTCCTCGTCAATGCCGCGCAAACCCGCCAGCATCAGGCACATTACAAAGCCGGTGCCTTGCCAGAGTGCTGCGATGAGCACGCCATAGATGACGATGCTGGAGTTGTAGAGCGGGTCGAAGGCGAAGCTTTCCCAACCCAGCGAGCGCACCACCGCCTGCACCCCGAAATCAGGATTGAGCAGCCATTGCCAGACCACGCCGGTGACAACGAAGGAAAGCGCGAAGGGGTAGAGGAAGATGGTGCGGAACGTGTCCTCGAAGCGGATCTTCTGATCGAGCAACGCCGCCAGCACGAAGCCGATCACCAGCGAAAAGATCAGCGACAGGACACCGTAGATCGCAAGGTTCTCGATCGACACCAGCCAGCGCGGCGTTGCCCAAAGTCGCTCATACTGGTCGAGACCGACAAATTTGAGCCGCGGCAACAGCCGCGAATTGGTGAAGGAATAGAGCACGGTCCACAACGTGCCGCCGACGAACACCACCAGCGCGGTGAGGATCATCGGCACCGAGGCGATCTTGGCGCTGAGGTTGCGGAACAGTCTGCTCGGGCGCTTGGCTGCACTGCTCATTGTGGATGCCATGCGTTGGACCTCCGGGAATTCCGGTCCGCCAAGCAAACGGCAGACCGGAACCCGGGAGGATCGGGGGAGACAGGATCAGGGCAGAACCGCTATCGGGTCTGTCCTAGTCGGCACTGGAAACGATGTCGGCGAAGCGCTTCTGCGCATCCTCGACGGTCAGGTCCGGCTTGGCGAAGAATTCGGAGAACAGGTCCTCCTTCTGCTTCTGCGTATCCTGCGAAAGCAACTGATCCGTCCACGGGATCACGGTGCCCTTGGCGAGGATGTCGAGGCCCTTTTTCATGCAATCATTTGCGGAATTGAGATCGACGTCGCCACGCACCGGCAACGAACCCTTCTTCAGGTTGAAGGCGACCTGCGTCTTGGGGTCGAGCAGCGTTTCCGCAAGCACTTCCTGCGCCTTGGCCTTTTCGGCATCCTTGAGCAGCGGGAAATAGAAGGCATCGCCGCCCGTAGCGAGCGCATTGCTCATGCCGAGACCGGGCAGGCAGGTGTAGTCCTTGCCGGCAACCTTCCCGGCCACCTGGAACTCGCCTTGCGCCCAGTCGCCCATGATCTGTCCGCCGGCCTTGCCGGTGATGACCATGTTGGTGGCCTGATTCCAATCCTGCACATTGGTGCCCTTGGACATCTTGCGGGCATCGTCGGCCGCTTTGAACACCTTGGCGATCTCGGCTCCGCCGGCGAACTCGCCATCCTTGTCCTTGTAGACCTTGAGGAAAGCGTCGGTACCACCAACCGCCAGCAGGAGCACGTCGAAGGCGCCCGAGGTTTGCCAGGGCTGGCCACCCACGGCGAGCGGCACGATGCCGGCCTTTTCCAGCGCAGGTGCGGCCGCGACATACTCGTCCCAGTTCTTCGGCACCGCTACACCGGCCTTGGCAAAGGCCTCGTTGGAGAGCCACAGCCATTGCCAGGAGTGGATGTTGACGGGCACGCAGTAGATCTTGCCGTCGATGGTGCAGGAATCGAGCAGCCCCTTCGGACGAACCACTTCCGTCCACTTGCCCTTGGTGGCGATGTCGGTGAGGTCGCGCATCAATCCAGCCTGCACCAGTTCCTCGGCCTGCCGGCCATGGTTGAATTGGGTGGCGCCCATTGGATCGCCCCCAGTGATGCGTGAAATCATGATCGGGCGAGCCGTACCGCCGGAGCCGGCGATGGCACCATCCACCCATTTGTTTCCAGTGGCGTCGAAAGCCTTGGCGAGTTCGGCGACCGCGGCTGCCTCGCCACCCGAGGTCCACCAATGCGTGACCTCCAGATCCGTCGCATAAGCGGCTCCGGCGAAACCTAAAGCCGTTCCAGCTGCCAGCGCGGCAGCCGTCAAAATACGTCGCATTCCGATTCCTCCCAAAATCTGAAACGTTACAGATTTTGGATACGGCAATTGCATCCGTGTGGCAATCCCCAATCGGCCGCAGGGCCAAACTATTTTTCGAAGCTCAACAAAATGGCAGGGAGGAAATCAGTTTGTGGCAAAATTCGCTATTTTGCGCTGCAAAATCGTCATCGCAGTGCAAAATCCCGTTCGGAAAACCGAAGTCCGGCACCGGATCGTACGGGGTGCCCTGAAGGCCGATTGGAAAATCTGTAACGTTTCAGTATATTGCATTATAGAGGTGCCTGGGCACACGCCTTGAATTTCAGTGATTGTCCCCACGGAGACGGGCTGATATGCCCGCTGCGGGCAGGGTTATGGATAAATCGAGCCGCAATACGGATGAGGACGACGCGGAGGCCGCCAGGCCGACGCTGAAGACGCTCGCCTTTATGACGGGGCTGGGCGTGACCACCGTGTCTCGCGCGCTCAAGGATGCTCCGGAGATCGGCGCCGAGACCCGCAAACGCGTCCAGCTTGTCGCACGCCAGATCGGCTACCGGCCGAACCGGGCTGGTGTACGCTTGCGTACCGGCAAGACCAACGTCATCTCCGTCGTGCTCAACACCACCGAACAGATCGGCGGCTTCCTGTCCGATTTCATTTACGGCATTTCGGAACGGCTTGCGGCCACGCCCTATCACCTGGTCGTCGCCCCCTACTCCCACAACAACGATCCGATGGAGCCGATCCGCTATGTCGTGGAGACCGGTTCTGCGGATGGTATCATCATTTCGCGCACCCAACCGAACGACCCGCGTGTGCGCTATCTGACGGAGCGCGGTTTCCCTTTTGCCGCGCATGGCCGCACGGCAATGGGGATCGAGCACGCCTATCACGACTTCGACAACGAGACCTTCGCGCGCCTTGCCGTAAGGCGGCTGGCCGAACTCGGCCGTCGGCGTCTGGCTCTGCTGGCACCGCCGCCCGCCCTCACCTACCACCAGCATATGCGTGGCGGCTTCTTGGACGAATTGGACCGTCAAGGGCAGAGCGAGGCTCCGTTCTCGTCCGTCAGCAGTGACAACGTCATCGACGACATCCGCCGCCACACCATCGAACTGATGAAACGGACAGGCAGACCCGACGGCATCATTTGTGGCGCCGGCGGCCCTGCCTTCGCGCTCATCGCAGGCATCGAGGCCGCCGGCCTCAAGCTTGGACGCGATGTCGACCTGGTCGCCAAGGAACCGTTCAACCTGCTGCAGCTTGTGCGCCCTGAAATCCATGTCGTGGCAGAAGATTTCCGGCTCGCCGGGCGCGATCTGGCGACAGCCGTGCTCAGCAGCATCGGTGACAGGTCTGCGGCACCGATACAAAAACTGGTGGTGCCAGCTCAGGTCATTGCGCCAAGGTAACCGAACGTACATTGCCTGAGTTCCGGGCAACGGAGTGTCTTGACCTTCAGTTCGAGCGAGCAGTACCTCCCGGTGAACAGCGCCTTTCCGGAGATTGGGCGTTGCGCCACGGACTGACGCCGGAAAGTTGTTCCGTTATTTCCTTCATTGCCGCCTTGAGCTGCGGGTCTGCTCCACCGGCATAAGGGACAGGCGCATTCACGATTGTGTCAGGCTCGACTCCCTTGCCCTCGAGCACCTCATCGTCAACCTTGACCATCGAAGTCGCTACCATCAGCAGGCTGTCATCTGGAAGAACGTAGGCGCTACCGCCCAACACAGCTCCGGCACTTTTCTCACCAATCAAGGTAAAACCGCGCTTTTTCATTGCACAGGCCAGCAGTTCATTGGCACTGCGCGTTCCTTCGTCGATGAGGACAACAATGGGTTTGCGCCATGTTTCTCGCTGAGAGAAGGTGCGGCCGTTTCTCATAGTGAAGGATATGTCCGCGAAATCTTCCATCAACATCTCGGGAAGCTCGCTTGAAATGCCGCCCCAACGGCCGCGCAAGTCGAGTACCAAACCGTCGGCGTCGCTCAGAATTCCACTGCGCATCATCGTTTCAACGGTTTCATTGGTGAGAGGGGACGCAAGCGTCCAGAGCCGGATATAGCCGATATCGTTGCCGGCATCCTCGATAAGCCGAACACTCGCGCTTACTGACTCAAGGAACATTCTCACCGGGGAAATGGCGACCACCATCACTGGAATATCGATCGGCCGCGCCCCGGCTGCCTGCCTCACGGTGACAGTCGCAATCGTTCCAGCGCCGCCCTTGAAGGATCCAATCTCTTCAAAGGGCTTTGCATTTACAGAAAGCACCTCGTCTCCGACCCGTATTCCCGCTGCTTTTGCCATGGCACCGTCGTAGACGTCCGTGACAAACCGCTTGCCGTCGATCACTGCAGTGGCGATGCCGATACCTTCGTATTGGACCTCACCGCGCGGTGGAAAGATCGAGTTGAGGTCGCGGCTGAGCCAGCGCTGATAGATGTCCGCAACTTCGTAGTACTCGAGAGTGCCAGGCATGAACCGTCGGGTGTGGGAGGCTTTCAGATCGGCCAGTGCCTTGTCGATATCCGCGTTTGTTGGATGTTTTCCGGCAAATGAAGGAAAAGCGACGGGTTTGTAAAAATTACGCTCGACAAGTTCTTCGACCCTGTTTGCAACGCGCCGCGTCAACTCATCTGCAGCAGTGTCGCTGGCAGCCTGCGCTGCCATTGCCCAGCAAATGACGGTCGCAAACGACAAGAGCCATTTCGCTCGCATGGGTCCTCCGCTCCCGGAACCAGCGGAGGATACCCAAACACCAACGAACATGCGACTCCACTTCTTGAGCGATCGCCGCGTTTCGAACTGACGCTATCTCAAAAGCCTCAGCCCTGACCCCAAGGTCCGTGGAAGGCACCGGTTTCGCCGATACGCTCGAAGCCATGCGCGCCGAAGAAATCGCGTTGGGCCTGGATGAGGTTGGAGGTTCCTCGGCCCTGGCGATAACTGTCGAAATAGGCAAGCGCCGACGACAGTGCCGGAACCGGCGAGCCGGCCTCCATGGCCAGCGCTACCACGTGCCGCAGCGCCGGATGGGCTTCCTGCATCATCTTCACGAAATCCGGTGCCATCAGAAGGTTAGTCGAGGCAGCGCCGGTCCCGAAGGCTTCGACCATCGTATCCAGCATCTGCGAGCGGATGATGCAGCCGGCACGCCAGATCTTGGCGATCGTCGGCATCGGCAAGTTCCAGTTGAATTCCTTGGACGCGCCGGCCATCACGGCGAAGCCCTGTGCATAGGCCGCGATCTTGCCGGCAAACAGCGCCAGTTCCAGCTGCTTGAGCAGCGTTTCGCGCGGAGCCTTGATGGGCACGACCCCGCCGCCATAGACCCTCTCCGCCGCCAGCCGTTCGTCCTTCAGCGAGGACAGCACACGGGCTGCCACTGCAGCCTCGATCGCGGTTGCCGGGATGCCAAGTTGCTGCGCCTCGATTACCGACCACTTGCCCGTGCCCTTCTGGCCGGCGCGATCGAGGATGATATCGACCACCGGCTTGCCGGTCTGAGGGTCGTCGGCCTTGAGCACCTCGGCGGTGATCTCGATCAGGTAGGAGTTCAGTCGCCCCTTGTTCCAATCGGCGAAAACCGAGCCGATTTCCTTCGGCGCCATGCCAAGCCCGTCGCGCAGAATGCCGTAGATCTCGGCAATCATCTGCATGTCGGCATACTCGATGCCGTTGTGAATGGTCTTGACGAAGTGACCGGCCCCGTCCGTACCCAGCCAGGCGGCGCAAGGTTCTCCCTTGAATTTGGCAGAGATGGCCGTGAGCACGCTTTCGACCCGGCGCCAGGATTCCTCCTTGCCGCCGACCATGATCGACGGACCATGGCGCGCGCCTTCTTCGCCGCCCGAAACACCCATGCCGATGAAAGTCAGGCCGGAGCCTTCCAGTTCCTTGAAACGCCGCATCGTGTCGCGGAAATTGGCGTTGCCGGCGTCGATGATGATGTCGTTGGCAGCGAGCTCTCCGCGCAGCGCCGCGATTTGCTCGTCTACCGGGGTGCCAGCCAGCACCATGATGATGATCGGTCGCGGCGGGCGAATGGCGGCGGCAAGATCGGCAAGGCTTTCGCAAGGCACGACGCGGCTGGCGAGGGCGCCGGCCTTGGCAACGAAATCATCGGTCCGCGACGGCGTCCGGTTGTAGACCGCAATGCGGTGCCCTTTCTCGGCAATGTTGAGGGCCAGGTTGGAACCCATCGTACCGAGGCCGATCAGGCCAATTTCGGCTTTATCCATGCTGTTATTCCTGTCTGCGAATAGCGGCTGCCGCCGTAGAGGCGACATGATTGGCCTCATGCACTCGCTTCGTCAACAAGGGCGGCTGTCCGCCCAGCGGAAATTTCAATCGATTAGGGTGTTTCAGGATTCGGAGAAAAACGAAGCTGACCGGCACCATCTGGCAGGCGGCTCTTCGAAGCTTAATCTGGCTTAGGCCAAACCGGCGCAACCTCAGAGCCGGATGTCGATCGCCCCTTCCAGCTTCACCATTTCGAAGTCCGACACCAGGATGTCGAGCCGCACCGTCCAGCGTCCGGCAAACGGGATGACGAGATCGTCGACCCGCCATGTGCCGTCGCCGGGCTTTATTGCGATGCGTTTCAACGGCTCGATGCCAGCCTCGGGTCGCGACAGCACCAGCGTCACTTCCTTGGCATCGAGCGCTCCGAAGTCGCCCGTCATCAGCATGATGTTCGCCGATACGGTCCCAACCCTGCCGGGCGCTACCGTGAGATCCGCCATCGCCTGAAGTGTCATCATATGCGTCGAGACTGGCTCGGCTGCGGCGATGGCCAGCGCACGCGGCGGCGGCGTGAAACGCCAGCCGGCGGCAATGCCGAAGATCACTATCACGATGACGGCCTCAACCGCGATGGAACGCACGAGCCGGTGCCGTGCTGCCGTCTGTCCAGCTTCAGCGGGACGTGTCAGAACCCAGCGATTGGTTGCTGCGAGCGTAAACAGGCCGATCACGAGAGCGAGCTTGGCCAGCAGCAATTGGCCGTAATCGGTGTCGACCAGCGCCGAGAACGTTTCCACCTGGATGACCGCAAGCACGGTGCCGGCAATGACGAGCACAGCGACCACCGGCACAATGGCCGCTGAGAAGCGATGCAGGAATATTTCGGCACCCGGCGCCTGGCGCCTCAGAGTCACAGCCAAGGGCGTGAGCGCACCTGCCCAGAAGGCGATGCCCACCCCGTGCAGGAAGACCATGGGACGTGTCAGCCATTGCGGCGCCGCGGCACTGGCATGGCCGCTGGCGGCGAGCGCCGCACCGGCCGCGATCAAGGCGACAGCAGCAAAGGGCTTGGCATCGACACGCGGTAGGACCAGTGCCAAAAGCCCCAACCCCAATGCGATGGCGGCAATCAGGGCAGTCCAGACAAAGCTGGTGGCGAACGCAGTCTGCCAGACGATCATCTGCGCAAACTGTTCGAACGGCGCTCCAAGTGCATCGAGACCTTGCAGGCCGAGCGACAGAGGAGCTGCAATCAGCCCCGCAAACAGCATGGTTACGACGAAGCGATCGCCGCCACGCCCCTCGCCCGCCAGCCAACTAAGCGCGAACGCACCGCCGACGCCCAGGAACAGGCCAAGATAAAGCGAGATCTTCGCCATCCAGATGGCGCGATGCAACCAAGGGTCGACGACTTCGCCCGTTGCCGGCGCGGCGCTGACCGCGCCGACAGAAAATAGAAGCGAACCGCCAACCGGATGTCCGTCCGCGGAAATAACGCGCCAGCTCAGCACATGCGTGCCGATCCCAAGCGGCTGCGGATTGTCGATGTCGAGCGTCTGCCCGTCGCTGCGAAATGACGTCAGCCGCTCGGGCGTGCCGTCCGGCCGCACCAGGGTAAGCACCAGCGGGGAAACCGGTTCGCTGAAAGTGAGCGAAAACCGGCTTGGAGCTTGTTGCAGCATCGCTCCGTCCGCCGGCTCGGCCTTGACCAGGCTGGCATGTGCGGAAGCTTGGCCGGCTCCAAAAAGAGCGAGCAGACCGAAGAGAATGACAACCGCAAGAGCGAGACGTTGAACACCTGCTGATGGATTGCGAAGAGCGAAATACCACATGGGCTGATCGACCAGAGGAATTGTGGCGCGCCATGAAAGGGCGCGCCGCAGGAGATCATTTTTTCGGCAGGAGTTTCAGACCGGGTGCAGGATGCTCCACCGCATCCTCGTCCTGGCCGGCGGCGGGGATTTCGATCCAGCGGGCGGTGCCGCCGCCTTCGCATTCCTGCACTACTGGGAAGCGCAAGGTCTCGCCGGCAGGCAGATCACCCGTCAGCCGTGCCCGGAGCACGAACTCGTCGTAGAATTCGTCCGGCAGGTTACCGCCGTTCCAGTTGACCTCGGTCACGCCTTCGCTGATCGTCTCGCCCCACAGAGAATAGGCCTTGGCGTATTTGCCTTTCACCGTCTCCAGCTTCCATCCAGCCTTCGGCATCGGCTTCACGTCGATGACACCTTCCGGAATCTTGATGCGCACGGCAGTGGTTGCCTTGCCGTCGCAGCCGTGCGGAACACGAAAGACCGCTTTGTACGTGGAGTCGACCGGAGCTTCCTGGCTTTCAAGCGAAACGTGGGCAAAGGCTGTCCCTGCGCCGACACCCATGAAAAGGCCGGCAATCATGATAGTTCTGAACATTGGAGTCCTCTGAAATCGTCTGGTCTGAAAAGATCAGTTCGCGTGGTCGCCATGCCCTTTGGGGGCGGCACCGCCAACAGCCTCGACATTGAACTCCACCGTGACCGGGCCGGCCTTCTCGAAGGTCAGCGTCGCGGCGAATTTCTCGCCCTGTTTCGGCTGTCGATTGAGGCCCATGAACATCAGGTGATAACCGCCGGGTGCGAGCTCCGCCTTGCCATTGGCCGGGATTTCCAGGCCGCCGTCGACTTTGCGCATGGTCATGACGCCGTCCTTGACCGCCATTTCGTGCACCTCGGCCTTCTGCGAAACATCCGAGGAGATGGAGACCAGGCGATCCGGCTCACCGCCGCTGTTCTTTATGATGAGGTAGCCGCCGGCCACCTTGGCTCCGGGCGGGGTGGCACGTGACCAAGGGTGATCGATCTCGAGGCTGCCGACCTTGAACTCATGGGCGAAGGCGACCGGCATGCCGGCCAGCAAAACCGCGAAGGCAGCTGACACGAGGCCGAACCGAACAGGAACCAAATCAACACGAGAGGGCGCGCGCGAAGCGCTGTTGGAAACAGGCATGGGATTGCTCCATGGCAGACGCGCCGTTGCCGGACGCGTGATAAAATGAGGGAGAAAATCGTGGCGCGGCCAAGGGCCAGGCGCAACGTCAAAGATCAGGCCGAAGTCGGTGGCGCGCGCGGATTCCCCGGCGACCAGTCATGGCTGAAACCAATGTCGTTGCTGGCAGGAAAGGCGAAGAGGTAACTGGTGGCAAAGGCCACACCGTCAAGCAGAGGAGAGGATTCCGGCGGCGCGCCAAAGGCTGACGAGTACATATTGCAGCCCAGGACGCAGCACGATTGCTGATGCTGTTGCGGCTGCTCGCCGGGAGGCAGTTGCGCCGCACCGTCATGGGTACAGATGACAGCGCCGAAAGCGTCGAGCTGGGGAGGGTTGGGCCCGACACCAGCGGCAAAGGCGCCAAGCACGGATTGCAGGACGAGCAGCCACGCAACGGCGAGGGCCGTCGGCATGCTCCATTTCCTGCGCCCGGCGATCACGGCGTCGCGCACTCCCTTGCCAGTCCGCCTAGACCTATCACGAGCCAAGGGACCGGCAAATCGCCAAATCGGCGCTGCGGCAACAAGCCCACCATGGAGCAGAGTCAGGCAGTGTTCCCGGCAGGCGTTTCCGCGCGCCTCGCTTGAACGTTCAGCCGGCCCTCGGGCGTCGAATCGATCAAGGTCTGCCGTGCCGAGGTAAGATGCTTGCGGCAGGCAGCTTCTACTTTCGCCAAATCGCGTGACTTGAGCGCGGCGATATAAGCGAGATGCTCGGCTACGGCCGTTTCGTTACGGCTGCGCTGACCCGCCTTGTTCCACTGATAGTGGTAGTGGAAGATCATGGCGATGACATCGTAGAAATCGACGATGAAGCGGTTGCGCGAAGCGCTGTGGATCAGCCGGTGGAAGCGCTCGTCCAGTTCCGAGAATTCGGGATAGCGATTGGCGATATCCCGCGCCAAGGCGCGGTGCTCTGTTTCCAGGCGATCGAGATCGGCCCAGACCGGGCTGTCGTCCGGCAACGCCGCAAAGGCCGCCGCCGAGCGCAGTTCGAACATTTCGCGGATGTCGGCAAGCTCCAGCGCGAAGGCGTGGGTGAAACCCTTCAGCACCCAATGGCTGTTGCGGCGCTTTTCGATCAGACCGAAGCGGCTGAAGCGAATGAGGAACTCGCGCACGCTGGTGGTGCCGACTCCGATCTCGCGCGCCAGCTCCAACTCGTTGATCTGCATGCCCGCTTCCGCGCCCTCGGCCAGCAGGCGTCGCATGAAGGAACGCTCGATGATCTGTGACAGCGAGTCGGTTTCCTCGTCCGGGAAGAAGTCATCCTCTTTCGGCGCACGCAGCACCGTCTTGTCGCGCTTGTCCCAGGCGATCAGCCCGTTTTCAGCCATGCGGGCGAGAATGCCCCGCACCGTCGTACGGCTCACCCCGAGCATCGCCCCCAGTTCCGGCTCGGAGGGCAGGTTGCTGGTCTCCTCCAGAAGCCGCAGGCAGCGGTTGTAGGCATCCTTGTAGACGTTGTTGCTCTTCGACATCCTGCCCTCGCGCCGACCTTGGAGCGCTTCCGTTCTTGACGGAAACGCAGAAAGCCTAACTCTTTGTTTTTACGCAATTCCAGGCGGAAAACCGCTGCGCACTTTTCCCGGAATTGCTCTAGCAAGCGCTGTAACTGAAAATGCCAATTGACGCTCAAATGTTTTTTTACGATAAAAGACATTAGCTTCAGGAAAGCCGGTGTCAATCCGGCAGGACCCAGGACCATCCCAGGAACCGACGCCGTGACCGCCGCCAATTCGATCGTGCTCTCGCCTTCCGACAATGTCGTCGTCGCCAACGGGCGCCTGGAAAAAGGCACGACGCTGCCGGGCGGTGCGACAACCGCCGATGCCATCGAATCCGGTCACAAGGTGGCGATCAAACCGATCCCGGCAGGGTCCGCGGTCGTCAAATACGCACAGGCAATTGGCCGCGCCACACAGGACATAGCGGCGGGCGAGCATGTGCATTCGCACAATCTGGTCTTCGAATCCGGCCGCATGCCGGTGGTGCCGCCTTCCGCGCCACTGGAAGCCAGCGAGAGCGACAAGATCCGCACCTTCATGGGCTATCGCCGCGCCGACGGTCGCGCCGGCACGCGTAATTTCGTCGGCATCGTCGCCAGCGTGAACTGTTCGGCCACCGTCTGCCATGCGATTGCTGACGAGGCCAACCGCCGCCTGCTGCCGCTTTATCCTGGGATCGACGGTTTCGTGCCGATCGTGCACGGCCAGGGCTGCGGCATGAGCGCCACCGGCGACGGCATGATGGTTCTGCACCGCACGCTGGCCGGTTATGCGCGCCACCCCAATTTCGGCGGTGTGCTGATGGTGGGGTTGGGCTGCGAGGTCAACCAGCTCACACTTTACGGCCAGAAAGGTGTTGCCGCCGGCAAGCGGCATTTCAACATCCAGGATGCCGGCGGCTCGCGCAAATCGGTCGAAAAGGCGATGGGCGTGCTGGCCGAAATCGCTCAAGAAGTCGGCAAGCTGGAGCGTGAGCCGATCCCGGTCTCGGAGATCGTCGTCGGCCTGCAGTGCGGCGGCTCGGACGGCATGTCGGGCATCACAGCCAATCCGGCGCTGGGTGCGGCGGTCGATCTCCTCGCCGGCGTCGGCGGCATCGGCATCCTTTCGGAGACCACCGAGATCTACGGTGCCGAACACCTGCTTGCCTACCGCGCTGCCACGCCTGAGATCGCTGAGAAGCTCGATCGCCTGATCAAATGGTGGGAAAACCACACTGCCATGCATGGCGCGTCCATCGACAACAACCCCTCGCCGGGCAACAAGCGCGGCGGGCTGACCACCATTCTTGAAAAATCGCTCGGTGCCGTCGCCAAGGGTGGCCAGACCCCGCTCAACGGTGTCTTTGCCTATGCCGAAAAGGTCACCGGCAGCGGCCTCGTCTTCATGGACACGCCGGGCTACGACCCCGTGTCCGCTACTGGCCAGGTGGCCGGCGGCGCCAATGTCATCGTTTTCACCACCGGGCGCGGCTCTTGCTTCGGCAGCCATCCGACACCGTCGATCAAGGTGGCCACCAACGCGCCGCTGTTTGAGGCCATGGAAGAAGACATGGACGTCAATTGCGGTGTCATCGCCTCCGGCGACAAGACCATCGCCGAGATGGGCCGTGAGATGTTCGAGCTGATCATCGAAACGGCCTCGGGCAAGAAGACGAAGAGCGAACTGTTCGGCTACGGCGACAACGAGTTCGTGCCTTGGCATCTCGGCGCAACACTGTAGCTTCGAAAAAGTGAGAGACGCCTGGGAAACAGCGCGAATGGGAGTTCCTGCATGAAGACCCGCCGTATCGGCAAAACCGCGCTGGACGTCACCGAGATCAGTTTCGGCGGTGCGTCGCTGGGCAATCTCTACCAGGCGGTACCGAACAAGGACGCCGAAGCCGTGCTCGACGCGGCCTGGAGTTCCGGCATCCGCTATTTCGACACAGCCCCTCACTACGGTTTCGGACTCTCGGAGCGTCGTTTCGGTGATTTCCTGCGCGACAAGCCCCGCGACAGCTATGCGCTTTCCACCAAGGTCGGCCGCTTGCTCAAGCCGGCGCCGGAACACGAGGTCCCCAATCTCGGCTTCTTCAACCCGCTGCCGTTCAAGCTGGAATATGACTACAGCTATGACGGCATCATGCGCTCGGTCGAATTCAGCTATGCACGGTTGGGTCTCAACCGCATCGACATCCTCTATGTACACGATATCGGCGTCTACACGCACGGCATCGAGCTTACCAAGGTGCATCTCGGCCAATTGCTGGACGGCGGCATCAGAGCACTGGAAGAGCTGAAATCGGGCGGCGTCATTTCCGCCTACGGCCTCGGCGTCAACGAGGTGGAGATTTGCCTGGAAGTGATGCGCCGCGCGCCGCTCGACAGTATCCTGCTTGCCGGGCGCTATTCGCTGCTCGACCGCTCGGCCGAGGCTGAGCTTCTGCCGCTCTGCCATCAAAGCGGCACCACGCTGGTCATCGGCGGCGTCTTCAATTCCGGTATTCTGGCCACCGGCGCAAAGCCTGGATCGCATTTCGACTATGGACCAGCCTCACCGGACATCTTGTCGAAGGTTTCGGCCATGGAGACGATCGCCAGCCAGGCCGGATATCCGTTGGCCGCCGCCGCGCTGCAGTTCCCCTTGCATGAGAAAGCAGTCTCGACGGTGCTGATCGGCACGGCCAAGGCTTCCAGTCTGACGCGCAACATCGACCTGCTCAAGGTCCAGGTTCCAGACTCGGAATTCGAGAAATACCGTCCTTATACGACTGTGCAGCCGCCGCTGACGGGAGCTGTGCGCGAATGAATACAAACGTGCACGATCGTCGAAGAACTACCGGCATCCGGAAGGAAATCGCCTGATGCTGCGCGGCATTCATCCCCTTCTTGGGCCAGATCTGCTGCACGCGCTGCGCAGCATGGGGCATGGCGACGAAATCGTCATTGCCGACGGCAATTTTCCGGCGAGCACGCAAGGACCGAAGGTCGTGCGCGCCGACGGACTGGGTGGCGAGGCATTGCTGGAAGCCATCCTTACCCATATGCCACTCGACACCTACGCGCCGGCCGCCGCATTCCGTATGGCAGTCGTCGAAGACCCGGACCGTCTTCCAGACATATGCCGGTCCTATCAATCGATCGTCGACCGCCTGGCTGGGCCTTTTGTCATCGCGCCCCTGGAACGGTTCGCCTTTTATGAACGCGCCGCCAAGGCCGCCTATATCGTCGCCTCCGGCGAGCGCGCCGCCTATGCCAACATCCTTCTCAAGAAAGGCGTGGTTCGCCCAGAGCAGGATTGACGAGGAAAGATATCCGGTTCATCGATATGGAATGAATATTCCGTCTTGACCTTATTTTGGAATTGATGCTTCATATCGGAGAAAGCAGTGAGGACGACGGAGGAAGGCCACACTTGCAAGCGCAGTTGCGATCCACTAAAAATCGTATGCTGTTTTTTATCTATAAAGTCCTGATTGGACTTCGCCTATCCAGAAGGGACTTCGCGTAATCGACCGGGCGACTTTGGGAGGAAGCCTATGAAATTCGTGAAAAGCATGTTTAGCCGCCGCACTTTCGTGGCACTCGCCGCAGCCTCGATGCTGGCCGGCGCATTCCAGCCGGGGCCGGCCGCTGCGGCCGACACCACCATTCCGATCATCGTGAAGGATACCACCTCCTTCTACTGGCAGATCGTGCTCGCCGGTGCACGCAAGGCCGGCAAGGATCTCGGCGTCAACGTGCCCGAACTCGGCGCACAGGCCGAGACCGACGTGAACGGCCAGATCTCGATCCTTGAGAACGCCGTCGCCGGCAATCCGGCCGCCGTCGTCATCTCTCCGACCGAGGCCAAGGCTCTTGGAAAGCCGATCGACGAAGCTGCCAAGAAGGTGAAGATCATCGGTATCGACTCTTCGGCCGACTCCAAGGCCTTCACGTCGTTCCTGACCACCGACAACAAGGTCGGCGGCCAGGTTGCGGCCGACGGTCTGGCCGCAGCGATCGGCGCCGCCAATGGTGGCAAGGTCGAAGGCAAGGTGGCGATCATCACTGCGCTTCCAGGTGCCGGTTCGCTCGAACAGCGCCGCGAAGGCTTCCTCGAACAGGTCAAGGCCAAGTATCCGGGCCTGACGGTGATCGCTGACAAATATGCCGACGGCCAGGCCACGACCGGCCTCAACATCGCAACCGACCTGATCACCGCCAATCCGGACCTGAAGGGCATCTTCGCTTCCAACCTGATCATGGCGCAGGGCGTCGGCCAGGCGATCGCCGAAAACAACCTTTCCGGCAAGGTCGGGCTGATCGGCTTCGACAGCGACGAGAAGCTGATCAAGTTCCTGAATGACGGCGTCATCTCCGGCCTCGTCGTGCAGGACCCGTATCGCATGGGTTATGACGGCATCAAGACTGCGCTGGCCGCCTCCAAGGGCGAGAAGGTCGAGACCTTCGTCGACACCGGCGCCAACCTCGTCACCAAGGAAAACATGAAGGAGCCAAAGATCGACGCGCTCCTCAATCCCAAGCTCGATTGAGCCTTGCTTGCTGAACGTCTCCAGGGCCGTCTTGGCCCTGGAGATCCTGCCGGGACGAGACCTTTGTCTGCCTGGCAAACGACTTCGCATCGCTCTCGTGAGAGCGTTTCCTGAGACCCTGACAGCGGCAGCGATGACTGTCCGGTTCAAGGCTCATGCGCTAGGCTGCACAGGCTGTCCAAAGCGTGCCAATCGGGAGGATTGTCATGACATCAGCGACATTGCACCAGCATCCCGCTCCGGAACTGGAACCCGGCAAGGTGATCCTGGAGCTGCGCGGCCTGGAAAAGAAATATCCCGGCACGCATGCGCTGAAGCCGGTGAATCTCGCGTTCAAGGCGGGTGAAATCCACGCGATCGTCGGCGAGAATGGCGCCGGCAAGTCCACGCTCATCAAGCTGTTGACCGGCGTGATGCCGCGCACTTCCGGCGATGTCATCTGGGAAGGTGAACCGGTCGCGCTTGCCACGCCACATGAAGCGATGGCGCTCGGTATCAACGCCGTGCACCAAGAAGTGGTGCTGTGCCGCCACCTCAGCGTCGCCGCCAACATGTTCCTCGGCGAAGAAAACGTCCGCTACGGCCTTTTGCAGCAGCGTGCCATGGTGCGTGACGCACAGAAGATCATCAACGATCTCGGCTTCAACCTGCCTGCCCATGTCATGCTGGGCGACCTCACCATTGGCCAGCAGCAGTTGATCGCTGCCGCCCGAGCCACGGTACGCGGCACCAAGTTCCTCATCTTCGACGAGCCGACGGCCTACCTGACCCGCAAAGAGGCCGACCAGCTCTTCGCACTGATCCGCCGTCTCAAGGCCGAAGGCGTCACCATCATCTACATCAGCCACCGCATGGAAGAGGTTTTCGAGCTGGCCGACCGTGTCTCGGTGCTGCGCGACGGTACCTATGTCGGCACCCGCAACATCAAGGAGACCGACGAAGCCGAACTGGTGCGGCTGATGATCAACCGCTCGATCGAACAGATCTACCACAAGGACGAGTTCCCGATCGGCAGGACGATCCTGGAAGCCAGGCAACTTTCCGGCAAGGGCTTCGAGAATATCTCGATGACCGTCCATGAGGGCGAGATCGTTGGGCTCTACGGCCTGATCGGCGCCGGCCGCAGCGAATTCGTCACCACGCTCTACGGCCGCCACGCCAAATCCTCCGGCACAGTCCTTTGGGACGGCAAGGAGGTTCACATCCGCTCCGAGCATGATGCGATCAAACTCGGCATGGCGTTGGCTCCTGAAAGCCGGCGCGACCAGGGCCTTTGCCTCAACCTGCCGGTCGGATTGAACCTCAACCTACCGGTCTACAAGCGCATCAGCAAAGGCTTGCTGATCTCTGGCAGCGAAGAGACAAAACATGCCGAGCAGCAGATTTCCGGCCTGCGCATCAAGACGGCCGGACGGCACGCGTTGGCCTCAAGCCTGTCCGGCGGCAACCAGCAGAAGATCGTCATCGGCAAATGGCTGAACCACGGCGCCAGACTGTTCATCTTCGACGAACCGACGGTGGGCGTCGACGTCGGCACCAAGGCAGAAATCTATCGCCTGTTCTCGACACTGCTGTCGCAAGGCGCGGGCATCATCCTGATCTCGTCCTACCTGCCGGAAGTTTATGAACTGGCCGACACTTTGCATGTTTTCCGGCGCGGCAAGCTGGTCGCCACGCACGGCTTCCACACCGCCAGCCACGAAGACATCCTGACCCAGGCACTCGCCGAAAAACAGGAAAAACCGGGAGGACAACCATGAGCACCGAGGCGATCCCCGCCGAAAAGCCAAAGCGCAATTACAATGCGCTGTTCGGGCTGACGCTGCTGGCACTGCTTGTGTTGTTGTGGGTCCTGCTTTCTTTTTCGACATCCAGCTTCGCCACCGCCAACAACATCTCCAACCTGCTGCGCCAGGGCTCGATGATCGCCATCCTGGCAGTCGGCCAGACCTTCGTCATCATTACCGGCGGCATCGATCTTTCCGTCGGTGCGGTCGTCGGCTTTGCGACGGTAACCACGGCGATGCTGATCAATTCCGGCTTGCCGGTTTTCGTCGCGATCCTGATCACCTTGCTGATCGGCGTCGCCATCGGCCTCTTTCACGGTTTCGGTATCGTCAAGATGGGCCTTCCGCCGTTCATCATCACGCTGGCCACGCTGACATCGTTGCGCGGCATCGGCCTTTTGATGACCAACGGCAATTCCATTTCCATCAACAACGATGCTTTCCAGGAATTCTCGCGCGGTTCCTTCATCGGCGTGCCCAACCTGTTCTGGATGGTCATCCTCGTCGGCGTGCCCGCTTACATCTTCCTGCACCACACGCGCTGGGGCCGCTATCTGTTCTCGGTCGGCTCCAACGCAGAGGCTGCGCGCCTGTCCGGCGTCAATGTCCAGCGCACCATCTACATGGCTTACACTCTGTCGGGCTTGTGCGCAGCTTTTGTCGGCGTGCTGCTCGCTTCCCGCATCGGCATCGGCAATCCGACCCAGGCCGAAGGCTGGGAGTTGCAGGCGATCGCCTCGTCGGTGATCGGCGGCACGTCCCTGTTCGGTGCCATCGGCTCTGTCCATGGCCCTCTGCTCGGCGCCTTCATCCTCGCCACCATCAACAACGGCGCCAACCTGCTCAACGTCAACGCGTTCTGGCAACGCGTCATCACCGGCGCCTTGATCATCGTCATCGTCTATTTCGACGGGCTGCGCCGGCGCGGCACCAAATAGCCAGCGGCCGATAGAGCGGACGCGCTTCCGCTCTATCGGCTGCCTCGAAGGACGTCGTTCAGGCCTTGAGCAAGGCCTCGACCGAAGCCGCGATCGCCAGCAGGCGATGGTCATGCCCGTTGCGCCCGACCAGCATCAGGCCGGACGGCAACGTGGTGCCCGGCATCGGCAGCGAAATCGCGCATTGGTCGAAATAGTTGAACACCTCGGTGTTGCGCAGCAGCAGCCCTTCCATGCGCTCGTCGAACTTTGGATCGGCCATCACCGCATCGATCAACGGCGCCGCGACCGGTACCGTTGGCAGCGCCAGCACGTCGAGATCCACCAGCCTGCGATCCATCTCGACAATATGTCCGGCGCGGCTGCGCATGGTGCGAATGTAAATCGACACCGGCGCCTTGGCGTAGCGAGCAAGCGGAATGCTGACATGCGGGTCGACCGCGACATCCGTGCCGGCCCCCAGCCAGTCGGCATGGATGGCGGCACCTTCCATGCCGGCGATGGAGCCGTATTGCGTCGCCTCATTCATCGCGTCGACGAGATCGTCGATAGCGATGTCGAAAAGCCGCGCACCCGACCGCTCCAGTTTTCGGATAGCGTCCTCGAACGCGCGAGCGATCTGTTGCTCTGTGTCGTTGAACAGATACCCTCGCGGAATGCCCACGCGCAGGCCATCGAGCCGCGCCGGCATCAGCGGCGCGGATTCTTCGCCTGCGAGAACCGCATCGGCGGCAGTGCATTCGGCAACGGTCCGCGCCAGGGGGCCGAGAGAATCCAACGCAAAAGAGAGAGGGAAAGCGCCGTCCAGAGGCACGCGGCGCGCCGTCGGCTTGAAGCCGACAACACCGTTCAGCGCTGCCGGAATGCGGATCGATCCCCCGGTATCCGACCCGATCGAAATGGCGCTGGTGCCTTCCGCCACCGAGACGCCGGCGCCGGAAGAGGACCCACCGGGGACCCGCGCAACATCTGCGTTATTGCCCGGCGTGCCGTAATGCGGATTGAGGCCAAGCGCGGTAAATGCGAATTCGGTCATGTTGGTCTTGCCGATGATGACGGCACCGGACTGGCGCAGTCGCTGCACCACCGGCGCGTCCTGTTGCGCCGGCCCGGCGGTGCGGCGAAGCAAGGACCCGGCCAAGGTCGGCTCGCCGCCGACATCGAGGAGATCCTTGATCGAAACGATCTCGCCGTCGAGCGGCCCCAGCGAGATGCCAGCCTTTCGCCGTGCATCCGCGGCATCGGCTGCCGCGCGGGCCGCTTCGGGATAAAGCCTGGTGAAGACCTTCTCTTCGGCCGCGCGGCTCTCAAGGCGCGCCAGAACAGCTTCGAGACGATCGCGTGCTGAGGACATCGGCATCTCACTTGGCTTCGAGGACATGGACAGCCTGCTGTCTCACGCGCACTGCCAAACCGCAACGGCTTTGCTCGACGCGAACTCTGGGCCAGTGGACGGAAATTTCACCGCCAGAGCCTTTAGCGCCAAATCCTTCTCTGGCGAAACGGCAGACAAAGGTCATAATCCCCACCGGTGAGACAGGCGTCGAGTGCCTGTCCAGAATTTCGGACCCGCCTGGCGGGTGATTTGGGGGTTCAGTCATGTCGGATTTCAGCCTCACCAGGCGCTCGGTGCTTTCAGGCGCTGCAGTGCTGCTCGCCTCGACCGCCCTTCCGACCATCGGTTGGGCGCAGGAGCCTCAGAAAGGAGGCCGCCTGACGGTCGCAGCCGATTCCGAACCTCGAAATCTGAATCCGGCCATCGTCGCGTCCAACGGCGTCTTCTTCATCTCCTCCAAAGTCGTCGAGCCGCTCGCCGAGGCCGACTATGAAGGCAAGGATGGGCTCAGCCCTCGCCTCGCCGTCAGTTGGGAAGGGTCAGAAGACGGCAAGTCGGTCACTTTCAAACTGCGCGAAGGTGTGACCTGGCATGACGGCAAGCCGTTCACGTCGGCCGACGTCGCCTTCTCGGCCCTGCAGATCTGGAAGCCGCTTCAAAACCTCGGCCGCGTCGTCTTCAAGGACCTCGAAGCAGTCGAGACCCCCGACGAACATATCGCCGTCTTCAAATTCGCCAAGCCGACGCCTTTCCAGCTGATCCGCAACGCGCTGCCGGCACTGACCAGCGTCGTGCCCAAGCACATCTACGAGAACGGCAAGATCGAGGAGAACCCGGCCAACACCGCCCCCATCGGCACTGGCCCGTTCAAGTTCGCCGAACACAAGGCTGGCCAGTACTACCGCTTGGAGAAAAACACAGCCTATTGGGGCAAGAGTGAGCCTTATCTCGACGAGATCGTCTACCAGGTGCTGCCAGACCGCTCAGCAGCAGCCAATGCGCTTGAAGCCGAGGAAATCCAGCTGGCTGCTTTCTCGGCCGTACCGCTGGCGGACCTCGACCGTATCTCGAAGGTACCGGGGCTCAAGGTCGTCACCAAGGGTTACGAGGGCCTCACCTATCAGCTCGTGGTGGAAATCAACCATCGCCGCAAGGAGCTGGCCGACGTGAAGGTGCGGCAGGCGATCGCGCATGCCATCGACAGGGACTTCGTCGTCAAGACGATCTTCCTCGGCTACGCCGAAACCGCCACCGGGCCGGTGCCGAAAAACGACAAGCAGTTCTATACCGCTGACGTGCCGGCTTATGCCTTCGACGTCGCCAAGGCCAACGCCCTGCTCGATGAGGCCGGCTACAAGGCCGGTGCCGATGGCAAGCGCTTCAAGCTCAAGCTTCTGCCGGCTCCCTATTTCAATGAGACCAGACAGTTCGGCGACTACCTGCGCCAGGCGCTGGCAGCCATCGGCATCGATGCCGAGCTGGTCAACAATGACTCGGCCGCGCATATGAAAGCGGTCTACACCGACCACGATTTCGACCTGGCGGTTGGCCCGCCTGTGTTCCGTGGCGACCCGGCGATCTCCACCACCATCCTGGCCCAGAGCGGCATTCCCGATGGCGTGCCCTTCTCCAACCAGGGCGGCTACAAGAGTGCCGCTATCGACGCCATCATCGCCAAAGCAGCCGAAACGCTGGACGCCAAGGCGCGGACCGATCTCTACAAGGAATTCCAGAAGAAGGTGGTTGAAGACCTGCCCTTCATCAACGTGGCCGACTGGACCTTCATTTCGGTTGCCAGCGACAAGGTTGGCAACATTGCCGACAATCCACGCTGGGCGGTGTCCAACTGGTCGAACACCTGGCTGGCGCAATAATCCGGATCGGTGCTTGAGGTCGGCAGCCGCCAGCAGATAGATTGGCGACTCCGGCCTCGAAGTTTTGTGCTCATGTCCCGTGCCCTCCTTCTTCTGCGCCGGCGGCTTGTCGGTTCCATCTTCGTGCTTCTGATCGTCATTGTCGGCACCTTCCTCCTGCTCGAGGCGGCCCCCGGCGATGCTGTCGACGCTTATCTCGTGTCGACCGGTGGTGATGCCGGGCTCGTCGAGGCGATGCGGCAGAGCTGGGGGCTCGACCAGTCCGCCGCGACGCGGCTGGCCAACTATCTGTGGGCGCTCCTGCATCTCGATCTCGGCCAGTCGGTCGCCTTCTCGCGACCGATCCGCGACGTCATCCTGGAACGCCTGCCGGTTACGCTGATCCTGATGGGCGCCTCGACCGCACTGTCCTTCGGCGTTGGCTCCGCACTCGGTATCTATGCCGGTGCGCGCCCCGGCAGTGTGCGCGACCGTGTCCTGTCGACCGCCTCATTGGCGCTCTACGCGGTGCCCGGCTTCTGGCTGGCGCTGGTTCTCGTCATCGTTTTCGCCGTCGACCTGCGCTGGTTCCCGATCTCCGGTTTCGAGACGATCGCGTCCGGCAAGACCGGCTTTGCGCGCGCGGCTGATATTGCCCGCCATCTCGTTCTGCCGGTGACCTCTCTCGGCGTGATCTATCTGGCGCTGTATCTTAGGATGATGCGCGCCGGCATGGCCGAGGTCTGGCGGTTGGATTTCATCCGCGCTGCCCGCGCCAGGGGACTGAGCCGACGGCGCATCGTACTGGCCCATGTCGCGCGCAATGCGCTGCTGCCTCTTGTCACCATGCTGGGCCTGCAGTCCGCCCAGATGCTGGGCGGCAGCGTCGTGATCGAAAGCATCTTTTCGGTGCCCGGCCTCGGCAGGCTGGCACAGGAGGCGGTGGCGATGCGGGACACACCGCTCCTGCTCGGCATCATCCTGGTCAGCGCCATCCTCGTGGTCCTCATCAACCTCCTGGTCGATATCGCCTATGCCTTCCTGGACCCACGAGTCGGCGCCAGCGAGGCCAGCGCATGAGGCGACTGGTACAGATACCCGAAGCGCTGGTCGGGCTCGGGATCCTGGCGGTGCTCGTGGTCATGGCCCTGGCGGCACCCATGCTGTTCCCGGGCGATCCCCTTGCCATCAAAGGTGCGCCGTTGCTGCCGCCATTCCAGGAATGGTCGTTGCCGCTCGGCACAGACCGCCTCGGCCGTGATGTGCTGGCCGAGCTCTTCCATGGCGCGCGTACCTCTTTGGCCGTCGGGCTTGCAGCTGCAGCCGCGGCAATCGCCGTTGGCGCAGTGATCGGCACATTGGCCGGTTTTGCCGGCGGCATTCTCGATGAGACGCTGATGCGTATCACCGATGCCTTCCAGACCGTGCCGTCCTTCCTGCTGGCCCTGGCTTTCGTTAGCGTCGTCGGCCCTTCGCTCACCGTCGTGGTCATCGCCATCGCCCTTTCGGCATGGACGGGACCGGCCCGCGTCGCACGCGCCGAAGTGCTTTCCATCCGCGAGCGCGATTTCGTCGCTGGCGCGAGGGTCATCGGCATGCATCCGCTTGAGATCGCCTTGCGCGAAGTCCTGCCCAACGCCTTGCCACCGGTACTCGCGCTCTCTTCCGTCATCGTCGCTTCCGCGATCCTGATCGAGGCCGCACTTTCCTTCCTCGGGCTGGGCGATCCCAACCGCGTTACCTGGGGCGGCATGATCGCGGAGGGCCGAACCGTCCTGCGTTCGGCACCGTTCCTCTCCATCGTGCCCGGCATCGCGCTGGTGCTGACCGTGCTCGGTGTCTATCTCGCCGGCGAAGGCGTGGTCGAAGGCACTGCCGTCAGGAAGGGCCTGTCATGACCGGGCCGCTCGTCTCCATCCGCGACCTGTCCGTCACCTACCGGCGTGATGCGACTTCGTTCTCGCTCCGCAACATCGATCTCGACATCGCCCCCGGCGAACGGCTGGCGATCATCGGCGAAAGCGGTTCCGGCAAGAGCACGCTGGCCCTCGCCGTTGCCGGCCTGTTGCCGCCGACTGCGGCAGTGAACGGCGCCATCCTTTGGTCAGGACAGTTGCAATTGCCGCGCGGCGGCCGCGACATCGGTTTCGTATTCCAGGACGCATCAGCGAGCCTCGACCCGGTGATGGCAGTCGGCCGGGAGATCGCAGAGGTTGCGCACACCCATCTTGACCAGGACTGGGCCCAAGCGGAGCGTCGTGCGCTTGAGCTGTTGCGACGAGTCAAGCTGCCGGATCCGGGGACAGTCCTGCATGCTTATCCGCATCAGCTGTCCGGCGGACAAAGGCAGCGGGTGGCGATCGCCGCCGCCATCGCCGCCGGACCTAGATTGCTGATCGCAGACGAAGCAACCAGCGCCCTCGACACCATCGTGCAGGCCGAAATCGTCGCGCTAATCAGGCAGCTCGTGGCTGAGGATGGCATGGCGCTGCTGTTCGTCAGCCATGACATTGCGCTTGCCGCCGAACTGGCCGACCGCATCGCGGTGTTCCGCCGTGGGGAGATGGTCGAGCTGGGCAAAGCCAATGCGGTGATCCAGGCACCGGAGCATGCCTACACCAAGAAACTGCTGGATGCCCATATCGGGCTGGACGCCGAACCCATGATCGCACCAGTGGGCCATGGCCATGTCTGAGCCGCTGCTTGCCGTCTCGGGGCTGACCAAACGTTTCCATCGCAGCGGAACGATCGTCACGGCCGCCGAGGATATTTCCTTGTCGATTTCGCCCGCCGAAACGCTGGCGCTTGCCGGCCCCTCGGGCTCTGGCAAATCCACCATAGCCCGGCTGATCCTGCGGCTGATCGAACCCGATGCCGGCCGAGTGGATTTTGGAGGCGAGAATTTCCTCGCTCTGCGCGGTTCGGCTCTGCGCGCCCGACGCGCGCGGCTGCAAATGGTGTTCCAGGACCCGCTTGCAGCGCTCAATCCGCGCGCGACAGTTGCGCGCGTGTTGGACGACCCGCTGCGCATCCATGCACTTGTGAGCCGCAGCGAGCGCCCGAGCCGCATCGCAGCTCTGCTTCAGCGTGTCGGCCTGTCGTCCGATCTCGCCGACCGGTACCTCCATGAGATTTCCGGCGGTCAACGTCAGCGGGTAGCAATCGCTCGTGCCATCGCCACGAAGCCATCGCTGATCGTGCTCGACGAAGCTGTTTCGGCGCTCGACGTCTCGGTACGCAGCCAGATCCTCGAACTGCTGCTCGACCTGCAGCGCACGGAACGCATCGCCTACCTCTTCGTTTCCCACGACCTTGGTGTGGTGCGTGCGTTCGCGCACCGCGTCGTCCTCCTCGAAGGTGGTCGCATCACCGAGCAAGGCGATGCCCGCGCCGTCATCGACAATCCGCAATCCGCCATCGGCAAGGCGCTGGTTGCCGCCGTGCCCAGGCTGACAACGACGATACAGGAACGATCATGACTGACCCTCAGGCCCGCGCGGAAAAGCTTGCTCGCGAACTTGACTCGGCCTTCCGCAACCGCGCCGATCTCTACCGGCTGATGCTGGACGAACTGACGGCGGAACTGGGTCCCGAACAAGCCGAGGCGGTCATGGTGCGCGCCATCGAAAAACGCGGCCAAGAGGTAGCGGCCGCAGCCTTTGGCAAGTTCGGACCAAACGACGCGCGCGCGATCGGTGAAGCCTTCCTGGCCGTCAGCCCGGATGACGGGCGCATGTATCCGACAGATGTCGAGCGGGCGCCGGACCGCATCGCCTTCAAGGTGAAGCGTTGCCCGCTGAAGGACGCTTGGGTCGAGGCCGGTGTCGGCGAAGAACAACTCACCACGCTTTGCCGGATCGCAGGCGCCTTCGACCGCGGCCTGTTCGAGGCCACGGGCGTGCGCTTCGACAACGTCACCTGGTCGCCCGGCCACGGCAGCGGCTGCTGCCACATCGCGCTCACCGACCGCGACGCGCAGTCGGCCTGACGGCTCCGAGGGCGTGTCCTTCGAGGCTCGCCCCTATAAACCTGCACCCCATCTCCAGCCTGTTGCAGGCTCGCACCTCAGGATGAAGGAGGTTTGTGCCGTCGCCCACCGTGCAGGGCAGCACCAACGATCCTCATCCTGAGCTGCGAGCCCGCACAAGCTTGAAAATATTATTGAAACTCCACGCGGGCGAGCCTCGAAGGACGCACCGAAAAGTCAGCCGAATTCGTGCCACCTAGTTTTTGAATGCAAGCGAGATGTTATGCCTACCTATTCCTTGCTGGCCTGCCTGAGTTCCACCCGGCGGATCTTGCCGGAGATGGTCTTGGGCAGTGCATCGACGAACTCGATCTCGCGTGGATATTTGTAAGGCGCGGTCAGGTTGCGGCAGAACTCCTGGATATCGCGCGCCAACTCGTCCGACGCCGTGAACCCTTTTGCCAGGATGACATAGGCTTTGACGATCTGCCCTCGCGTCGGGTCGGGCTTGCCGATGACAGCGCTTTCGGCAACCGCCTTGTGCTCGATCAGCGCGCTCTCCACTTCGAACGGGCTGATGCGATAGCCGGCAGAGGAGATCAGATCGTCGGAGCGCCCGACGAACCAGAGATAGCCATCCTTGTCGCGTCGCGCGGTATCCCCGGTATAATACCAGCCGTTGCGGAAGGAGCCGGTATCCAGCGCCTTGCCGGTATAATAGCCGTGGAACAGGCCGCCCGGATGCGGATCGGTGACCTTGACCGCGATATGGCCGACTTCCTCGTCAGGCAGACGCTTGCCATCGTCATCGACGACATCGACGTCGTAGCCCGGCACCGGCTTGCCCATCGAGCCGAACCGCACTTCCTCGCTTGGAAAATTGGCGACGATGTTGATGGTTTCAGTTTGGCCGTAGCCGTCGGCAATCGTCGTACCTGTTGCTTCCTTCCAGATGCGCATCACCTCCGGATTGAGGGGTTCGCCGGCACCCAGCGAACGACGCAAGCTGGAGAGGTCGTAGCGTTTCAGATCCTGCTGCGCGAATAGCCGATAGACCGTGGGGGGCGCGCAGAAGGTCGAGACCTTGAGCTTGCCGATCAGCTTCAGGTGCATGTCGGCATCGAAGGCACCATCGCCATTGTAGAGCACTGCCGGCGTGCCGAGCAGCAATTGCGGAAACAGGATGCCCCAGGCCGCCTTGGCCCAGCCGGTATCGGTGAGCGACCAGTGCACGTCGCCGGGTCTGAGATCCATCCAGAACAGGCCGGTCGCCACGTGGGCAAGTGCATAGCCATGATCGCGTGGAACCATCTTCGGCAGCGAGGTGGTGCCGGAGGTGAAATAGGCCATCATCATGTCGGTGGCGCGGTTCGGCGGAAAATCTTTCCGGTCCAATGCCGGCGAAGCATTGACCAGCAGCTTTTCGAACGACAGCCACCCATCGCGTTCGCCATCGACAACGATGAAGGTCTTCAGCGTCGGACATTCGGCACGGATGGCGTCGACCTTGGCGCAATGCTCGGAGGTGACGATGACCGCCGTGGCCTTCGAGTGGTTGACGCGATAGGCGATGTCATGCGCGGTGAGCAGGTTGGTGCCTGGCATTGAGACAACGCCCGCCTTCATGCAGCCGAACAGCACCGTGTACCAAGCCGGAACGCGGCCGATGACGAGGCAGGCAAAATCGCCCGCTTTGACACCCAGCTTGTGCAAGGCATTGGCGAAGCGGTTCGAGCTTTCCGAGAGCTGCGAATAGGCAATGCGCTGGATCGTCTCGCCGTCGCGCGAGACGGCGATCACCGCGGTACGGTCGTCCCGCTTCGCCCAGTCGTCGATGACGTCGAACGCGAAGTTGAAATGCTCGGGTATTTCCAGGCGAAAGTCTGCACGTGCCTTGGCATAGGTGCGGTCGACCGTCGAAAAATCCATCCTCTCCTCCGCGATGGCGATGCAACGTTCAGGTCGCATCACATAGCGCGGACGAACTTAGGAAGCCATCGAACCAAAGGCTATAGAAAACACGCTATCCCTTGAGGGGCCAACTGCCGAGCACGTGATATCGAGTTCGCCCCAGCTCGCTCCAGATCAGCGAGAATTCTCGAACTGAAAACGGAATTCTTTCAATGGATTGAGTTGGAACGGCCTTCGGGCCGTAGAACAACGTTACGTGCGGATTGAAACCCATGCCTATTCGTATTCCGCCACGAACCAAGGCCTTTCCGATTGATCTTCTTAGGTCCAACAATGCCGCGTTGCTACCCAACAAAACGGTAGGTCGACGGTCCACCCTTCCCGAAAAGGTCATCGCTTGATCGAAGCACATCTGAAACCGAGTGGCCGCCACCATCTCGACCGCATGGCAGACCTCGCGAGCGGCTTCCTTGTGGAAACGGAGAAATTCCCCCACAGAATGAAGCGACAAATGGAGCCGGTCCGTCCTCAGTCGAGAACCGGGAATATCATTCTCGGCACATAGTCTTTCACTTACACGATCAACGTCTGATGCGGTGTCCTTGTCGAGTAACAGGCCTAAGAACAGTCGATTTCTGGGCGTCTCTGGTTCGACAAACGGTAATTCGAGCTGATCATTCCCACGCTGAACGTTTTCACCCTGACCATTTTCACGTCGAGTGTTCATGATGCGCACTCCCTGAAAATTGAAAGCGCGCAATATAGAACAAAGCAAGAACATGCACAAGCGCGATCCGAAGACCGCGCTTGTGCCGCCAGCCCTCTACGACAGCGAAATCCAGGCCGTCTTCAGGTCTGAATATTTGTCGAAAGCGTGCAGCGACTTGTCCCGGCCGAAGCCGGACTGGCCGAAACCGCCGAGCGGCACGGTCATATCCGCACCGCCGTAGGTGTTGACGTGCACAACACCAGCGCGGATCGCCCGCACCATGCGGTGCGCTCGGGAAAGGTTCGATGTCCACACCGCAGAAGCCAGCCCGTAGACAGTGCCGTTGGCGAGCCGCACGGCTTCCGCTTCATCCTCGAAGCGCTGCACGGCCAGCACGGGACCGAAAACCTCCTCGCGCGCCACGGTCATGCCGGGAGCGACGTCGCCGAAGATGGTCGGCTCCATATAGTAACCACCAGTTTCTTCGCGGATGCGGCGGCCGCCGGAAACCAGTTGTGCGCCCTCGTCCAGCGCCGTCGCCACATGGCCGAGATCTTTCTTGAGCTGCTCCATGCTGCTTACCGCGCCGATGTCCGACTTGATATCGAGCGGATCACCTACCTTCATTCTGGTCGTTGCCGCCACCAGCTTTTCCACGAAGGCGTCATGGATCGAAGACTGCACAAGCAGCCGCGAACCGGCCACGCAGACCTGGCCGGCGTTGCGGAAGATGCCATAGGCGGAGACCTTTGCGGCCAAATCGAGATCTGGCGCGTCGGCAAAGACGACGTTGGGTGACTTGCCGCCAAGCTCCAGATGCACCCGCTTGAGGTTGGAGCGCGCCGAATAATCGAGCAGCCGACGCCCGACCCCACCGGAACCGGTAAAGGCGATGGCGTCGACATCCATATGCAGGCCGAGCGCCTCGCCGGTCACGTTGCCTCGCCCGGTGAGGACATTGAGGACCCCTTCCGGCAGGCCTGCTTCCGCCGCTAGTTCGCCGAGACGCAGCAAGGTAAGGGATGCCACTTCCGCGGGTTTGAGGACCACGCTGTTCCCGGCGGCCAGTGCCGGCGCCACTTTCCAGGCGCCGATCATCATCGGGAAGTTCCACGGCACGATGGCCGCGACGACACCCAGCGGTTCGCGATGGATCAGGCCGAGCACCTCAATCGCCGTCGGCGCTATCTCGCCATAGACCTTGTCGATGGCCTCGGCATAATAGCGGAACGTCCCTGCCGCCGACAAAGGTTCGGCCTTGTACGCCATGCCGATCTCGGTACCGTTGTCGCGCACACCGAGCACGGCCAGTTCGAGCGCGTGTTTCTCGATCAGATCGGCGAGTTTCAGCAGCACTTTCTTGCGCGCCGCAGGTGCGGCACGCGACCAGCTTCCCTTCTCGAAGGCGGCGCGGGCGGCAGCCACGGCACGATCGACATCGGCTGCGCCGGCGTCGGCGATCGAGGTCAACGTCGTGCCGTCGATCGGCGAGATGACGGGGAGCGTCTCCCCGTCCTGGCTGTCGGCGAAGGCTCCGCCGATGAAAAGCTTTTGCGCTGCGACAGGCTTCTGCCGCAGCGCGTCGATCGTGGCCTGGTCCATCAGGTCTTGTCTCCGAATGCTATGCTCTGTTCGAATATGGGAGGATGGAAGGGTTGGCCACTCCAGAAGAATGCCCTGGACAACCCTTCCGACATTTCTATTCCTTCACCTCATTGCCGAGCTGGGCAAAGGCTGCCGGATCCTTGCTCTTGAGGGCAAGGGCCAGGACCAGGCCAAGCACCGCCGCGATCAGCACCAGCGACGGCAAGAACCACGACAGCGTTCCCGAGGCGCCCGAGAGGCTGCCGAAGTTCAGCACGATCTGGATGAGGATATAGGCCAGCACCAGGCCAGCGATCGCCGGCGCGACCTTGGCCTTCAGCACATTGCCTTCGAGCGACGGGTTGCGGCTGAAGAAGGCGAGCACCGAAAAGGATGTCAACGCCATCAGCGTGATGATGCCGAGTGTGCCGACATTGGTGAGCCAGGAGAACAATGCCAGCACCGGGTCCTGGCCAGTGACCGCGAACAGCGCGATGACCAGGAAGGCGATTGCCGTCTGGATCACCGAGCCGACATGCGGGCTCTTGAACACCGGGTGCGTGACGCCGAGCGATGCAGGCAGGAGTTTTTCGCGGCCGGCAACATAGAAGTAGCGGGCGACGCCGTTGTGGAAGGCAACCACGCCAGCGAACAGGCTGGACACGAACAGGATGCTCATCAGCTGCGTCACCGCAGTGCCGACGTAACGATCCGACAGCGTGAACAGGAAGGTCGTCGGATCCTGTAGCGCCTGCAGCGATGGCACCAGCTTGTCGACACCTGCACCATTGGCCATCAGCCAGGACGTGAACATATAGAACACGCCGATGATCAGGATGGAGATATAGGTGGCGCGTGGCACGGTGCGGTGCGGCTCGCGCGCTTCCTCGGAATAGATCGTGGTGGCTTCGACGCCGATAAAGGCTGCGAAGCAGAAAAGCAGGCCGATGGCAGGCGCACCGCTCAAGATCTGGGTCGGCGTGAACGGTGCCATGCTGAGACCGGAATCGCCGCCCTTGAACAGGATGGCGAGATCGACCACCAGGACAATCAGATATTCGAGCAGCACCAGAACGGTGAGGATTTTGGCTGACAGGTCGACGCGGCGGTAGCCGAGGACGCCGACCAGGGTGACACCGATGAAGCACCACAGCCACCAGGGCAGGTTGATGCCCCAACCGGCAAAGAGGCTGGAGGTGGCCGCACCGAACAGGCCGAAGACGCCGATCTGCATGGCGTTGTAGGACAGGATTGCGATGAGTGCGGCAGCGCCGCCCAGCGCGCCGCCCAGGCCCTTCGCCGTATAGGCATAGAAGGCACCGGCATTGGCGACATGGCGCGCCATGGCGACATAGCCGACAGCAAAGATCAAAAGCACGGCGGTCACGATCAGGAAGGTGCCAGGAATGCCGGAACCATTGCCCATGAGCATGGAAAGCGGCACGCCGCCGGCGACCGCTGTCAGCGGTGCTGCTGCCGAAACCACGAGAAATGTCACGGCGCCTACGCCAAGGCTATTCTTCCTCAGCCGATTGGCCTCACCGGATTCCACTACGATTGTCATGAAGTCCTCCTCCTTTCCCCGCCAAGCGGGGCCCAAAAGCCCGTCCCCACGAAGCGGGGCCAAAAAGCCCAGTGAAATGCCGGATGGCCGAAAGACCTGTTTTCATTTCATTATTTAAAACGACATTTCGAATATAGACTTGCAAAGATGCTCAGCAGCTGTCAAGTTAATTCGCGCGTTAAGTATCTGGAGGAGAGACAAACGCAATGAGCACGGTGGCCAAGGCTGTGTCCCTGCTGGAGGCGCTGGGACAGGGCGAGCCGGAAAGAACGCTGGCAGACCTCGCCCGTTCGGTCGACTTCGATAAGGCAACGACGCGACGCCTGCTTCTGGCACTTATGGATCAAGGATTGGTGGAACAGGACGAGGGCAGCCGCCTGTACCGGCTGGGCATCGGGGTGGCGCGGCTGGCCTTGATGCGCGAGGCGCAATTTCCCTTTCTAAGAACCGCTATCCCGGTTGCCGACGCGCTCGCCGCCAGGACCGGCGAGACCGTGCATTTCTCCGAACATTCGAATCGCGGGCTGATTTCTGTCCATGTGGTGGAATCGAGCAAGGCCAACCGTGTCGCCGTACCGGTCGGAGAAACCTTGCCGCTGCATGCCACCGCCTCCGGCATCGCCTTCATGGCATTCGCCGACCGCCGCGTCATGGATGCGGCTCTGGGCGGCAAGCTGGAGTCCTATACGCCGCACACGGTAACCAACCCGGCGGCGATCAGAGAGCTGGTTTCGGCAGCCCGGGCCCGAGGCTATTCCATCGGCGCACAGGGTTATGAAGACGGCGTCTTCTCCGTCGCCGCTCCCATTCTCGGCGCTCGCGGCACCGCTGTCGGAGCAATCGCCATCGCCGCGCCGCGCGCCCGCGTCGAGCCCGCCGACATGGAGACGATGGGATCGGCCGTCGTCGAGTCCGCCTTCCAGATCAGCGAACGCCTGACCGGCCGCCGCACCAAGATAGCCAACGATAAATCCTAAAGACCACCAGAGCGGAACGAATGACCAAAATCCCGAAGATTCTTCTGTGCGGCACAGGCGATACCAAGGCCGATGAGCTGCTTTACATGGCTGAGCGTATCCGCAGCGCAGGTGGCGACCCCATCATGCTCGACGTCAGCGTGCTCGGCGATCCGCCCTACCAGCCCGAATATGACAAGCACGCTGTGGCTTCCGCAATCGACACCACCATCGAAGCGATCGCACGGTCGGGCGATGAAAACAGCGCCATGGAACTGATGGCGCGCGGCGCCTCCGTTCTCGTGCGAGACCTTGAAGCCGCCGGCAAGATCGATGCCTTCATTGCCATAGGCGGCACGATGGGAACCGACCTTGCTCTCGACATTGCGCTTGCATTGCCGATCGGTGTGCCGAAATTCATCGTCTCTACCATCGCTTATTCGCACCTCATCCCACCGGAGCGGATAGCACCAGATCTGATGATGATCCTCTGGGCGGGGGGACTCTACGGCCTCAACGACACCTGCAAGGCTGTGCTTTCCCAAGCTTCTGGCGCCGTCGTCGGCGCCGCACTCACTGCGGCGAAGCCGCGCCCGAACCTGCCGACAGTGGCTATCTCCTCGCTTGGCACAAGCTGTCTCTCCTACATGAAGACGCTGCGGCCCGAACTGGAGAAGCGCGGCTATGAAGTCGTCATCTTCCACACCACTGGCATGGGCGGTCGCGCACTTGAATCGCTCGCCGCCGACAATCGCTTCGTCGCCGTTCTGGATTTCAGCCTGCAGGAAGTTGCCAACCATTTGAACGGCAGTGTCGTCTCCTCCGGAGTCGACCGGCTGGAAAACGCCGGTCGTGCCGGCATCCCGCAGATCGTGGCGCCGGGAGCTGTCGACATGGTCGACTTCCCGACCTGGAAGCCGGTTCCGCAAAGTCTTTCCGATCGGCCCTATCACGCACATAATCGCTTGCTCGCCTCGGTGACCACCGGAAGGGATGGCCGCCGCCACGTCGCACGCGCGATTTCCGAGAAGCTCGCTTTGGCCACCGGTCCCGTCGCTTTCATCCTGCCTACCGGTGGGATCGAACAATGGGACCAGGAAGGCGAGCCGCTCTACGAACCAGACGCGCTAGCGGCCTTTTCCGATGAGATGCGCAGTGCCATCAAGGCTCCGGTCGAACTGCACGAGATCAAGGGGCACATCAACAGCGCCGAGTTCACCAACACCGCGCTGGCAATCTTCGATCGCTGGGTGGCAAGCGGCGTGATCGCCCCGAGCATTCGTCAGGAACGAACATCGTGAGCGCGCCCAGGGCGCTGGTGCTCGATTTCGGCGGTGTCGTCACCCGGACGCTGTTCGAGACGCACGAACTCACCGAAAAGGCGCTCGGCCTGAAGCCGGGCACGCTGACATGGCAAGGTCCGTTCGACCTCGCTTCCGATCCGCTGTGGCGTTCCATGCAGGCCGATGAAATCAGTGAACGCGACTACTGGAAGACCCGCACACGAGAAGTCGGCCAGCTCGTCGGCGAGGACTGGGATGCAATGGAGACCTTCGTGCGCCGTGCCCGCGGAGCCGATCCCGAAGCCGTTGTCAGACCGGAAGCCGACCGCGCCATCCGCACTGCGCATGCCGCCGGCGTGAAACTCGCGGTGCTGTCCAACGAACTCGACCTCTTCTACGGCGCCGACTTCCGTAGCCGGCTGCCGCTGCTTTCCCTCTTTGAGACGATCGTCGACGCCAGCTATTCGAAGATCCTGAAACCGGATCTTCGCGCCTACCAGTCCGTTGCCGATGCGCTTGGGTTGCCGACCAGCGCCTGTGTGTTCGTCGACGACCAGAAACGCAATATCGACGGTGCGGTCGCCGCCGGCATGCTGCCCGTTCATTTCGATGTGGCGAGCCCGGCCCGATCTTACGCCGAAGCGCTCGGCCATTTCGGCCTCACCCTCTAGGAATTGGAGACTTCAGATGCGCGACACAAATTTTTTCGCAGAAAACAATGCCAAGCCGATCTGGCACCCGATGGCACATCCTGCCGAGATGCGTGCATCACCACCGCGCGTGATCATGAAAGGTGAAGGCGCCCACGTCACTGACATCGAAGGCCGTACCGTGCTGGATGCTGTCGGCGGGTTGTGGAACGTCAATCTCGGCTACAGCTGCGATCCGATCAAGCAGGCGATCGCAGCCCAGCTCGACACGCTTCCCTACTATTCAGGTTTCCGCGGCACTTCGACCGGCCCATCGATCGAACTCGCCTATGAGCTCTCGCAATGGTTCGCGCCCGAAGGCATGGTGCGTACCTTCTTCACCTCGGGCGGCTCGGATTCCGTAGAGACAGCGCTGCGCCTTGCCCGCCAGTACTGGAAGATCCGTGGCCAGGCCGACCGCACCAAATTCCTTGCGCTGAAGAAGGGTTATCATGGCACGCATTTCGGCGGCGCCTCGGTCAACGGCAACGCCAACTTCCGTCGCAACTACGAACCGTTGCTGCCGGGCTGCTTCCACACGCCGGCGCCATGGACCTATCGCAACCCATTCGACGAAACCGACCCGGCAAAGCTCGCCGGGCTCTGCGCGCGCGCCATTGAGGAAGAAATCGCCTTCCAGGGCGCCGACACCATCGCCGCCTTCATCATGGAGCCGGTTCTGGGTGCCGGCGGCGTCATCGTGCCGCCGGAAACCTTCATGCCGCTGGTGCGCGAGATCTGCGACCGGCATGACATCCTGCTCATCGCCGACGAAGTGGTGACGGCTTTCGGCCGCACCGGAGCCTGGTCCGGTTCGCGGCTGTGGAACGTGAAGCCGGATTTCATGACCATCGCCAAGGCCATCACCTGCGGCTACTTCCCGCTCGGCGCCACGTTGATCGGAGAGAAGGTGGCGGATGTCTTCGAAGCCGACAAGACCAGCTTCGGCGCCATCGGTCACGGCTACACCTATTCCGGACATCCGGTTGGTTGCGCCGCCGGCCTCGCTGCTCTTGCCGAAACCAAACGTCTCGGCGTCAACGAGAATGCCGCTGCGCGTGGCATTGAGCTCGGCCAGGCACTGGAGGCTTTGAAAACCAAGCACGCGCTGGTCGGCGATGTCCGCAACAGGGGCCTGATGGCAGCACTCGAACTGGTGTCGGACCGCGGCTCAAAGAAGGCTGCCGACAAGAAGACCATGGCCAAGGTAGCCGATGCCGCCTACGATGCCGGCGTCATGCTGCGCGTATCGGGCAACATGATCATCCTGTCGCCGCCACTCATCATCACGGCTGCCGATGTTGCCAAGATCGCCGAGGGTCTCGACGCCGGTTTGACAGCAGCGGCGGCCTGAGTGTCTCTCAATCGGTGGAAGCACCCAGCCGCTCCCTCCGCCAGGCTGCCGGCGACAAGCCTGTCGCCTTGCGGAAGAAACGCGAGAAATAGGCCGGATCGTTGAAGCCCGTCTCGAAAGCGATGTCTTCCACCGACCGGATAGTGAAGGCGAGCAGCCGCTTGGCCTCCACCAGGCGTCTTTCGTTGACGGCTTGACGCACCCCCCTGCCCAGCATTTGCTGGGCAGCCTTGTCGAGCAGATGCCGCGTTGTGCCCAGTGTTTCGACATAACGCTCCACGGGCCAGTCCTCGCGAAAATTCCGATCGATGAGGTGACGCAGCCTTGCCGCCAGCGCTCCTGCCGCGGGCAATTCAATCGATTGCTGCCCGCTGCCCAGTCGTGCAATGCCGGAGAGCGCGACAGCGATCAGCGGCGGCAGGATTTTGTCCATGCCCGGCAGCGCATCAACATATTCTGCCTGAATTGCCAGGATGCTCGTCTCCAGTTTTTGCCACAGCGTGTCGCCGCCACGTCCGGTGATGAAAACGGGGCGGTCGAGTCGCAAGAGCGAGTTCGACGCGATCGCGGCCAGCGCATCATCGGCCACCGAGACGACGATCGCGTCGGTGCCGGGCTCGATGACGAAGCCATGCACCACGCCGCTAGGCACGAAACTCACTGCAGGTGCTGCAAAATCTTCGGAAAACTGTTCGATCCGGTAATTGCCGCGGCCGCTCGTCCAGAAAGTGATCTGGCCCATCTGCGGATGCTTGTGCGGCTGCACGCGGCCACGATGGATGCCCTCGCGCGCAAGGACGGTTTCAACGTGGAAGAACCCCACGTCAAGCGCACGCGCAGGTTCACCGTAGACGAAGAATTCCGGAATGGAGAACTGGCTCATGGCGCCCGAAAAAGTCCAAGCGGTTTTCAGCTTTTGTCCATAAACCATCGCCGTGCCAGGCGCTACTCTCAACGCATCAAGGGAGGATTACGATGCGAGCGGAAGATTTCCGGGCCGACAAGACGCGCCCCCTCACGGGCGCCGAATATCTCGAAAGCCTGCGCGACGGCCGCGAGGTCTACATCAACGGCGAACGGATTGCCGACGTCACCAGCCATCCGGCGATGCGCAACTCGGTACGCTCGCTCGCCCGCCTCTATGACGCGCTGCACGATCCCAAGCAGCGGGACGTCCTCACCTCACCGACCGACACCGGCTCGGGCGGCTATACGCACAAATACTTCCGTGTCGCCCATTCACCGGCCGACCTCGTCGCGCAGCAGGGCGCCATCGCCCATTGGGCACGCATGACCTATGGCTGGATGGGGCGTACAGCCGACTACAAGGCTGCGTTGATGAACACGCTGGGCGCCAACGCCGATTGGTATGGCCCCTTCAAGGACAACGCGCGTGCCTGGCACAAACGAGCGCAAGAATCCGTGCTGTTCATGAACCACGCCATCGTCAATCCGCCGATCGACCGCCACAAGCCGGCCGAGCAGGTGAAGGACGTGTTCGTCCATATCACCAAGGAGAACGATGCAGGCATCTGGGTGTCCGGCGCAAAGGTGGTGGCCACCTCGTCGGCGCTGACCCACTACAATTTCCTGGCCCAGAGCTCGGCAACCGTCACCGAGGATCCTTCACTTTCGGTGATGTTCATCGTGCCGATGAATGCGCCGGGCGTGAAGATGTTCTGCCGCGTCTCCTACGAGCAGACGGCCAACACGGTCGGCCAGCCCTTCGACTACCCGCTGTCGTCGCGCTTCGATGAAAACGACGCCATCCTGGTGCTCGACAATGTCTTCGTACCCTGGGAGGACGTGTTGGTGCTGCGCGATGCACAGAAGATCCTGTCCTTCCACCCCGCTTCCGGCTTCATGCATGGCTATTGTTTCCAGGGTTGCACGCGTTTTGCCGTGAAGCTCGATTTCCTCGCCGGCCTGCTCGCCAAGGCATTGCGCGCCACCGGCGGTGATGCCTTCCGCGGCAACCAGGCAGCGCTCGGCGAAGTGATCGCGCTGCGCCACATGTTCTGGAGCTTCTCCAACGCGATGGCCTACAACCCGATCCCTTGGGCAGGCGGCGCAGTGCTGCCCAATCTGGAAAGCGCGCTGGCCTACCGGACTTTCATGTCCGAAGCCTACCCCCGCGTGATCGAGACCGTGCGCAAGGTCGTCGCGTCCGGCCTGATCTACCTGCCTTCCTCGGCCAAGGATTTCGGCAATCCCGAGATCGACCGCTATCTGGCGCAATATGTACGCGGCTCCAACGACATGGGTCACATAGAGCGCATCAAGATCATGAAGCTGCTCTGGGATGCCACCGGTACCGAGTTCGGCGGCCGCCACGCGCTCTACGAACTCAACTATGCTGGTGCCCAGGAAGAGGTACGCCTGCAGGTGCTGAAGGGCGCCGAGCGCGGCGGTCGGTTGAAGCAGATGGAGGAACTCGTCGACACCTGCATGGCCGACTATGACGAGAACGGCTGGACCGGTGCCACCTGGCTGCCGCCTCTAGGTGCCGAAAAGGGATGAGGACCAGCCATGCAACCGCAGGTCTCGAGGTTGGAGTTTCGTGACGCCATGGCGCGCGTCTGCGCGCCGGTCAACATCGTCACTACGGACGGACCGGCCGGCCGCGGCGGTTTTACCGCGACCGCCATGTGCAGTGTTTCCGATGACCCGCCGACCCTGCTCATCTGCATGAATGAGCGCTCGGCGCAGACCGGGATGTTCCTCGAAAACCGGCGGTTTTGCGTCAACGTGCTGACGCAGGCTCATATGCATCTCGCCTCGAAATTCGCCGGGGCCATCCGCGACATGGCCGAGCGCTATCAGGCGGCTAGCTGGCAGACCATGCCGTCCGGCATGCCGGCCCTGCTCGACGCAATCGTCTCGTTCGACTGCGAGATCGGCGACGTCAACAAGGTTGGCACGCACAACGTCATGTTCGGCCGCGTCATCGATATCCGCCACGGCAGTGGCGAGGCCGCGTTGCTTTATGTCGACCGCAACTATTCGCAGCCGATGTCGCTCGGCAGCTTCGGTGGGTGAGAAGCAGACCGCGAGAGCGGACCGTCGAACGACGCGTGCGGCTCACCCATATTTCCCAGAAGAAGGGAAAAAATCAGCTTTCGCTGCTCTCCGTCTGGATCAAGCTTTCCAGCATATCGAGCAGCTGTTCGTACTGCTCGGCGCCATATCGCGCCTCGATGGCTTCGTAGATCGCGATGCGTTCGGGCGCCAGATCCTCGATCAGCGCCAAACCGCTTGGCGTGATGGCAAGCAGTGCGCGCCGGCCGTCGTCCTTGACCCTGTTACGGGTCATGAGCCTGCGCTCCTCGAGCGCCTTGATGATACGCGTCAGGCTCGGCGGCAGGATGGAAGCCCGGCCAGCAAGTTCGGTCGCTTCGAGCGGACCGGTCTCCGCCAGCACGCGCAGAACGCGCCATTGCTGTTCGGTGATGTCATGCCTGGCCAGCATCGGCCGGAAATGCGCCATGATCACTTCGCG
This sequence comes from Terribium retamae, assembly GCF_022347545.1. Classification (GTDB taxonomy): domain Bacteria; phylum Pseudomonadota; class Alphaproteobacteria; order Rhizobiales; family Rhizobiaceae; genus Mesorhizobium; species Mesorhizobium retamae. Next base: position 40,191 of record NZ_JAKREW010000005.1, on the reverse strand, counting down.
CGCACGCAGCAGCGTCATCGGCAGGGAGCGTCGTGTGGAGGGCGGCAGCAAGGTGATGTCTCCGCTCTGGTTCCGTCTGTTTCACGAACCGGCGCACGCAGAACGCGTAGTCGGCTTTTAAGCGCTATATCCGCGATTTTGGCAGCACCGGCAATCCCGCCGCGAGCGGATGGCACAACCATTCAACGGCGCTTGACTTTCCCCAATCAAGATGTAATTCACATGTTAATTACAAACAGTCGACTATTGGTGGAGGAACGCCGTGCCTCACATGGCGATCGAATATTCCGCGAACCTCGATGAATCCGTCGACATCCAGGGTTTGTGCACGCTGGTCGCGGAAACGATTCTGGAAACCGGCCTGTTCGAGATCGGCGCCGTTCGTGTGCGGGCATACCGCGCTGAAGCCTACGCGATCGCCGACCGGCTGCCACAGAACGGCTTCATCGACATGAATTTCCGCATCGGCAAGGGTCGAAGCGCGGAAGAAAAGAGACGGGCCGGCGAAGCCATCTTCGCCGCCGTCTCGCAACGGCTGGCACAGTCGTTTGCCACTCCGCATTTTGCGCTGTCGCTCGAGATCCGCGAGATCGACGCCGAATTGAGCTGGAAGAAGAATGCGATCCACCCGCGGCTACGCGGCAAGTAACGAGGACGAAAGCATGAGCGCACTGGACGACAATCTGCGCAAGGCAAGCGCCTATCTTGAACGCTTCAAGCGCGACGGCGTGCTCAATCATGTCGCCGGCGAAGCGGTGCCAGCCGCCGACGGTACGACCTTCGAGACGATCTCGCCGGTCGATCTGAAACCGCTGGCCAGGGTGGCCCACGGCAAGGCCGCCGACATCGACCGCGCCGCCAAGGCAGCCAAGGCGGCGTTCCGTGACTGGGCAGCCATGCCGGGCGACGCGCGCAAGAAATTGCTGCACAGAATAGCCGATGCCATCGTGGCGCGCGCCGAGGAAATCGCTTTCGTCGAATGCATGGACACTGGCCAGTCGCTGAAATTCATGGCCAAGGCTGCGCTTCGCGGCGCCGAAAACTTCCGCTTCTACGCCGATCGCGCGCCCCAGGCACGCGACGGTCGCACCTTGCAGGATAGCGGCCAGATCAACATGACGACCCGTGTGCCGATCGGCCCGGTCGGTGTCATCACGCCCTGGAACACCCCCTTCATGCTGTCGACCTGGAAGATCGCCCCGGCGCTCGCTGCCGGCTGCACGATTGTCCACAAGCCGGCCGAGTTCTCGCCATTGACCGCCCGTCTTTTGGTCGAGATCGCAGAGGAAGCCGGTCTCCCGAAGGGTGTTTGGAATCTCGTCAACGGCCTCGGCGAAGATGCCGGCAAGTCGCTGACCGAACATCCCGATATCAAGGCTATCGGTTTTGTCGGCGAAAGCCGCACCGGTTCGTTGATCATGAAGCAGGGGGCCGACACGCTGAAGCGCGTGCATTTCGAACTCGGCGGCAAGAATCCGGTGATCGTCTTCGCCGATGCGGATCTGGAACGTGCTGCGGATGCCGCGGTCTTCATGATCTATTCGCTGAATGGCGAACGCTGCACCTCCTCATCGCGTTTGCTGGTCGAGGCTTCCATCCACGACAAGTTCACGACGTTGGTTGCCGAAAAGGCCAAGCGCATCAAGATCGGCCACCCGCTCGATCCAGAGACCGTGGTCGGCCCATTGATCCATCCCGAGCACGAGAAGAAGGTGCTCTCCTACATCGAGATCGCAAGGTCGGAAGGCGTCACTATCGCTGCCGGCGGCACCAAATTCGATGGCCCAGGCGGCGGCTGCTATGTCACTCCGACCCTTTTTACCGGCGCCAACAACACCATGCGCATCGCCCGCGAGGAGATCTTCGGCCCCGTGCTCACTGCCATCCCATTCAAGGATGAGGCCGAAGCATTGGCGATCGCCAACGACACCGACTACGGCCTTACTGGCTATCTGTGGACGTCCGACGTGACACGCGCCTTCCGCTTCACCGAAGCGCTGGAGGCCGGCATGATCTGGGTGAATTCCGAAAACGTACGCCATCTGCCAACACCCTTCGGCGGCGTGAAGAATTCCGGCATCGGCCGCGACGGCGGCGACTGGTCGTTCGACTTCTACATGGAAACCAAGAACATCGCCTTCGCGACCAAGCCGCACGCCATCCAGAAGCTTGGCGGCTGAAGCCGTCCAGCATTGCTTCGCCGTGCCGTGCGCCAGGCCGCGCGGCGACACATATGAGGAGGAACCTGATGCCTTTGCCGCGACCCAATCTTCATCCCGCTTTCAACATCGTGCGGCTGAGCCATGTAGAACTCGCGGTCACGGACCTGGCGAAATCCCGGGCATTCTATGTCGACACGCTCGGCCTGCAGGTTACCGACGAGAGCAAGGACGCCATCTACCTGCGTGCGCTGGAAGAGCGCGGCCATCACTGCATCGTTTTGCGGAAAGGCGACAAGGCGGAAGCCCGGGATCTCGGCTTCAAGCTGTACAGCGAGGAAGACCTCGACAAGGCCGAACATTTCTTCAGGAACAAGGGCCTGCCTGTCGAATGGGTCGAGCGGCCTTACCAGTCCCGCACCTTCCGCACACGCGATCCGCACGGCATTCCGCTCGAATTCTATTCGAAGATGGATCGCCTGCCGCCCATCCATCAGAAATACGCCCTCTACAAGGGCGTGAAGCCGCTGCGCATCGACCACTTCAACTGTTACTCGCCGAATGTCGATGAATCGGTGGCCTTCTACAATGAGCTCGGCTTCCGCGTGACCGAATACACGGAAGATTCGGAGACCGGGAAGCTCTGGGCAGCCTGGACGCATCGCAAGGGCGGCGTGCACGACATCGCCTTCACCAACGGTCGCGGTCCTCGCCTGCATCATGTCGCTTTCTGGGTGCCGACGCCGCTCAACATCATCGACCTGCTCGATCTGATGGCCACCACCGGCTACATCGGCAACATCGAACGCGGCCCCGGCCGGCACGGCATCTCGAACGCCTTCTTCCTCTATGTCCGCGATCCCGACAACCATCGCATCGAGATCTATTGCTCGGACTATCAGACGGTCGATCCCGATCTCGAGCCGATCAAATGGGACCTGAAGGATCCGCAGCGGCAGACGCTGTGGGGCGCGCCGGCGCCACGCTCATGGTTCGAGGAAGGCAGCGTCTTCGCCGGTGTCGAGCCGCGCGATCCCGACCTTGCCGCTTCGCCCATCATCGCGCCCTGACCCGCGCAGAGACGACCTTCGCATGGAGCCGGGCATGAACGCACGCATCGCTACATTCACCGCAGGCGGCAAGACGCGCTACGGCGCGATCACCGACAAGGGCGCCGTCGATCTTTCCAGCCGCTATGGCAGTCAATGGCCAACGCTGCGGGAAGTCATCGAAGCCGGCGCCTTGCGCCGCCTGGCGGAGGAAGCAGCAGGCCTGCCGGCCGACTTCGCCCTGTCCGACATCGCCTATCAGATCCCGGTGCCGATGCCGGAGAAGCTCATCTGCGTGGGTGTCAACTTCCCAGACCGCAACGAGGAGTACAAGGACGGCCAGGCAGCACCGCCGAACCCCTCCCTTTTCATCCGCTTTCCACGTTCCTTCGTCGGCCATGGCGAAAATCTCGTGCGACCGCCGGAATCGCCGCAGCTCGACTACGAAGGCGAGATCGTCATCGTTATCGGCAAGGGCGGCCGCCGCATCCCGGAAGCGACCGCGCTCGACCATATCGCGGCACTTTCGCTCTGCAACGAAGGCACGATCCGCGATTGGGTCCGGCACGCCAAGTTCAACGTCACCCAGGGCAAGAACTTCGACCGCACCGGTTCGATCGGACCCTGGCTGGTGCCGTTCACCGATGACGCCCAGATCGCGGATATCAAGTTGGAAACCCGCGTCAATGGCGAGGTCCGCCAAAGCGATCGCACCAGCCGCATGATCTTCTCCTTCCGCAAGATCATCGCCTATATTTCGACCTTCACGACGCTGGTGCCCGGCGACGTCATCGTCACCGGCACGCCGACCGGCGCCGGCGCCCGTTTCGACCCGCCGATCTGGCTCAAGCCGGGCGACGTTATCGAGGTCGAGGCCGACGGCATCGGCATCCTGCGCAACGGAGTTGTTGACGAGTGAGCGCGACGACAATGACGCCCGCCGAAATTGATGACGCCGCGACGCGCCTGTTCGAGGCCGAACGCGCGCGGCGCCAGATCCGCCTGCTCAGCCTGGATTTCCCGAATGCCACCATGGACGATGCCTACAAGGTGCAGGCGGCGCTGGTGAAGAAAAAGACCGAGGCTGGCGCGACCATCAAGGGCTGGAAGATCGGGCTGACGTCCAAGGCGATGCAGTCGGCGCTCAACATCGACATCCCGGATTCCGGCATCCTGTTCGACGACATGTTCTTCGCCGACGGTGGGACCGTCCCAGCCGATCGCTTCATCCAGCCGCGCATCGAGGCCGAGATCGCTTTCATCATGAAGGCGCCATTGCGCGGCCCGAACGTCACCATCTTCGATGTGCTGAACGCCACTGATTACATCACGCCGGCGCTCGAAATCCTCGACACGCGCATCGAACGCACGAATAAGGAAGCCGGCAAGGCCCGTACCTTTTTCGACACCATCTCCGACAACGCCGCCAATGCCGGCATCGTGCTCGGCGGACGGCCGATCCGTCCGGTCGATGCCGACATGCGCTGGATCGGCGCCATTGTCTCGCGCAATGCCGAGGTGGAAGAAACCGGCCTCGGTGCCGGCGTCCTGAATCACCCCGCCATGGGCATCGTCTGGCTGGTCAACCGGCTGCACACCTACGGCATGGGCATCGCAGCGGGCGAAGTCGTGCTGTCGGGTTCCTTCGTGCGTCCAGTCGAGGCACGCCACGGCGACACCATTGCCGCCGATTTCGGCCCCTATGGAACGATCAGCGTTTACTTCGAGTAAGCGTGTGGAATGGCTGGCATGACCCCTTGATCGGTCACGCCAGCTGAGGTCATGCCGCCAGTTGCTGGAGGTAACGATCGGCTTCTTCCGGCACGGCGAACCAGGGGAAGAGATCCGGCGGATTGTTGAAGCCGTTGGCTATCCTCTTGGCAAGCGCCGGATAGGCTTGGGCCGATCCCATAATGTTGAGCACATGCGGCGGCGGTGGCGTCAACAGCGCATTCGTCCAGCCGACAACGAACTGCGCATACTGCCAGTAGCGGTCGAAAGTCGCCTGCATGAACGCGGCATCGAACGCGCGGTCGCCATGCGCCAGGATGGCACCCATGTAGACTTTCGCCGCTTTGGAAGCGTTGTTCGAGCCCTGCCCGGTGATCGGATCGTTGAGGCAGACGGCATCCGCAAGACCCAGCACCAGCCGTCCTGAGGGCAAGCGCCCGACCGGCTTGCGAACCGTGGGCGGGAATGCGCCCGACAGGATGCCGTTGGCATCGGTCAGCTCGACGTTGCGGCAGCGATCCGCCTCCCAGGGCAGGAACGTATCGAGGATCCATTTCGAGCGCGCCAGATGTTCCTGCGGCGAGCTTACATCCTTCCAGCAATCCATCGGTCCACCCGGGATGCCTTCGAGCACCATGATCTCGCAGGCGCCGGAGTTGGTCAGCGCCGGGAAGACAAAATACTCGCCGACGCCGGGGATCAGGTTGAAACAGACAGCCGAATGCTCCGGCCGTGGCGTCATTCCATGGACATAGGTCAGTGCCAGTGCGCGCTGCGGCTTGTCGAACGGGGACTTTTCCGCATCGCGTTCGAACAGCTTGGCGATATCGCCCTTGCCGGCCGCGACGATGGTCAGGTCCGATGACGCGGCGTAAGTCTCAAGATCGGCGATACCGGCTTCCTTGATCTCCAGTGTGCCGCCGCGCCGCTCGAACTCGTCCATCCAGACCGGGATCTTCACCCGCTGGTCGACGCTTTGCGCCGGCTTGTCGAGCTTGCCGTTCCAGTCGATTGCCTTGGCGCCCGGTTGATCCGGCGACGGCACGACAAAGTTGATGGAATCGACGGTCGGGCACTCCTTCTCCCAGAAATTGAGGCCGATCTCGCGCTCGTTCTGCAGAGCAGCGTCGAACATGCACTGGCTGGACAGCACCTTGCCGGTGCGCATGTCTTCAGCTGTCCGGTTTTGAACGACCTTCACTTCGTAGCCGCCATGTTGGAGCAGTCCGCAGGCAAGCTGCAGGCCCGCTTGCCCTCCCCCTAAGATGGTGATGCGCTTGCTCATCGTCGTTCCCTTCCCTTGTTGTCTTTGCAGCGCTTGCCGGGCTTATTCCATCAGGAGCGGGATGGCCGGATCGATCCGTTCCGGGCCCATCGCCGTATAGCCGCCATCGACGCGGATATCGGTACCGGTGACGAAGCTCGCAGCATCGGAAAGCAGGAATGCCACCGCCTCTGCCACTTCCGCCGGATCGCCGGTGCGTCTCAGCAGATGGAAGGGGGCCGCGACGCCATCGGTCTTCGGCCGGTTGTCGTTGGACAGCTGGCGCATGATATTGCTCCAGGTCCAGCCCGGTGACACCGCGTTGACGCGGATGCCATCGGCGGCGAGGTCGAGCGCCTGGTTTCGCGTCAGTTGCAGGATCGCTGCCTTTGAGACCGGATAGGCCCAGCGCCCGACCTGGGCGACACGCGCTGAGATCGAACCGAAATTGACGATCGCACCCTTGGCTTTGGCGAGATGCGGACGCGCCTCCTGCATCAGCACCACCGATCCGATGACATTGACGTCGAACGCTTTCAGCCATTCGGCCCGCGTGGTTTCAGCCCCATTGTCGAGATAGGTGGCAGCGACATTGACCAGGAAATCCAGCCGGCCATGACGTTTCACCGTCGCCTCGACCAATGCCTTGATGTCTTCATCGCTGGTGATGTCGGTGCGGATGAAACTGGCCTTGGCGCCGATCCGGCTGGCGACCGCCTCACCATCCGCTTCGTTGATATCGGCAATGATGACATTGACGCCGTAGCCGGCAAGAACCGCCGCGCAGCCTTCACCGATCAGCGTGGCGCCGCCTGATATGATTGCCGTTTTTCCTTTCAAACCCTTCATGGTTTCCTCCTAATTTCGCTCCGGTCCGCTGGATCAGGCGGCCGTGCGGACATGTTCCACGGCCGAGAAACCGCCCGCGACATAAACCAGCGATTGCCCATCCCCGAGCACCGTCTCCACCACGTGACCGATCAGGATCACATGGGTCGTATGCTCGACCACCCGCTCCAGTCGGCATTCGAACGAAGCGAGCGCGCCGCGCACGACCGGCACGCCGGTCACCCCCGAATGCCAATCGCCGACGCTGAAACGATCGCCTGCCGCAAGCTCCGTCTGGCCCGCAAAGGTCCGCGCCACGTCCTCCTGCAGATGCGACAGCACGTTGACCGCGAACACGCCTGAATCCGGCACGAACTGCGCCACCCAGGTCTTGCGATTGACACAGGCGACCAGCGATGGCGGTTCGGTCGACAGCGAACATACAGCTGTAGCGGTAAGGCCGCGCTGCTCTCCATCGCTGCCAGTCGTGGTGATCACCGAGACGGCGCCTGCGACTTTACGCATGCCGGCAATGAAGGGCGCGGACGACATAGTCTCCTCCATATTTCCGTCCGACGCGTTATCCTGTTTTTTGTAGGACTCGCGTTTCTTTTAGACTTCAACTAGATTGAGACTGAGGTGGAAGCGCCGTGGTCGCAATCCAATACGCGCAAAGACTATCCAGAATGCGCGGCCATACGGTGCGAATGGGAAGGCTGCCAGCATGGACGCAGTCAGTCTGAGAGCGCCATTGGCTCGGCACGCCCTGGTGGACACATTTTCACCGGAGGAAGCACGCCAAGAGATCGGTCGTATTTTCTGCCCGCATTTCCTGTCGCCGCGCCAGGCCAATGCCGCCGGCTTTCATGCCGTTCATCGGGCTTCCAGACAGCGTGGTTATTCGCTGAATTTCGTGGCGTACGGGTCGGAAGTCGAGATCGACCCGGGTGAACTCTCTTCATTCTTCCTGCTGCAGATTCCGCTCGCCGGATCGGCCGAAGTGCGTTGCGGCACCACCACCGCCCTGGCAAATCCCGGCCACACGGCCTCGCTGCTGTCGCCGACCCTGCCGACCCGCATGCGCTGGTCCGACGGTTGCGCCAAACTGATCGTTCTGATCGAGCGCGAAGTCATGCAGCGGCAATGCGCCGAACTGCTGGATCGCGCGATCGACAAGGTCGAATTCGAGACCGCCGTCGACCTGTCGAGCCTTGCGGGTCGGCTGGCGCTCGATCACGTCAACCTGATGCTCGAGAGTGTTGAGAGCGGCAATGCCGCGTTCGGCAACTATCTGGCAAGGCTTGGTGAAAGCCTGTCATCCCTGCTGCTCTCTTCGCTTGCTCATTCGCAGCGTGCGGCGCTCGCTATGCCTGCCCGCGCCGCAACATCGTCCACCGTCGGTCGGGCACAGGACTGGATCCGCGCCAACATAGAACGGGACTTCACTGTTGGTGACATCGCCAAGGCGGTGGACGTCAGCCTGCGCACGCTGCAGGAAACCGTACGCCGACACAACGGAACGACGCTCGTGCAGATGATCGAGGCCTTGCGCCTCGATCATTTCCATTCGCTGCTCAGCGGCCCTCAAAACGGGCAATCGGTGACTGAGCTGGCGGGGCTCGCCGGCCTTGGGCACCTCGGTCGCGCCGCGGCAGCGTACCGCCGCCGATATGGCGTGTCTCCGTCGCAGACACTCCAGCGCAGTCGATGACGCGAAAATAGTGCCTGCATTCCTATTGTTGTGCGCAGGCAAGAACAGGCACGGCCAGATGGCTTCTGAAAGACCTCTTCTTGCTACATCTTAAGCATCTGTTCGCCAAGCTTGGCATCTGCTTCAAAACAACGGCAACGCCAAGGATTTGGTTAGATGTGGCTGATATGACCCAGCCCGTATTCGCGTTCGAGATTGGAAGCATGGTCATGTTCAAGTTTGGCCGGGGCAAAGATCATGCCTGAGATCAGGCCGGTCACGGCTCAGGATTTGCCAGCTATTGCTTTGCTGTTCCAGCGACTGCTGCGCAGCGAAGGCGTGGAGTTGAATGCGCTCGCCGACTATATGAAGACGCTCTTCCTCGAAGGGCCCAATTACGATCCGGACCTGCCTTCCAAAGTGCATGTACGCGATGACGGCACCGTCAGCGGTTTCTTTGGTATCTTTCCGCTGGTGATGGAATATGCAGGCAAGACGATGCGCGCCGCGGTCTGCGGCACGTTCATGGTAGAAGCGCGCGAGGATGACCCTTTCGCCGGCGCACGGCTGCTTAGAGACGTGCTTGCCGGCCCGCAGGATCTCTCCTTCACCGAGACATCGAACGATTTGGCAACAGCACTCTGGCGCCGGGTGAACGGACACGTCCTGCCGGATTACAGTCTCGAATGGCTGCGCATCCTGCGCCCGGCCTCCTTCGTTGCCGACCGTGCAGCCGAGAGGGTGCCGGCAGCCAGGCTCATCACCCCTTTGCTTCGGCCATTCGATGCCTTGGCGCAGCGCAGAAAATCGAATTGGATGGGTTATGTGCCGGAAGCCAGCCGCGCGGACGCCTTCAGCGATGCCGATGTCAGCGAGGACGAAGCCGCTGAACTCATTCCGACTTTCCTGCGCCAATTCGCATTGCGGCCGCAATGGGATGCCGAGCGGTTGCGCTACATGCTGGCTGAAGCGCGCCAGAAAGCCCTTCACGGAGAACGGGTCCTGCGGGTTGTCCGTGCCCGCTCCAACGGGGCACCGGTCGGCTTGTATCTTTACTACGGCGACGCAGGTCGCCTTGGTCGCGTCGTCCAGATCTTGTCATTGCCTGGCCGCGAGGGAACTGTGATCGACCGGATGCTGAACCATGCCGATTCCAGGAATATGCCCGCTTTGCGAGGGCGCACGCAGCCAGCGCTGCTTTCGGCGATGATGGGGCGCAAGATCGCCTTCGTTCATGCTTCCTCCACCATCGTCCATTCTCGACATCCGGAATTGATGGAGGCATTCACCAGCGGGCGAGCTTTTATCAATGGCCTGGCCGGTGAAGGCTGGACGCGCCTGATCGGCGACCGTTTCGCATGACGGTGGCCTGATGTGCGGAGTGGCGGGTTTTTTCGGAAACGGTGTCGCACCGGCTGAGGCTGGGGGACTTCTGAACCGCATGGCGACGTCCCTCTCGCACAGAGGGCCCGACGACAGCGGTGTCCATATCGACGGCATGGCCGGTCTGGCGCATCGACGATTGTCGCTTGTCGGTCTCTCCGACGGTCAACAACCAATGTCTGATCCGTCCGCCAATCTGGTGATTTCCTACAATGGCGAGATCTTTAACTATGTCGAGCTGCGCAACGAATTGATCGCCAAGGGCCGACGGTTCCGCACGCAGTCCGACACCGAGGTGATCCTGCATCTCTACGACGAAAAGGGGTTGGATTGCCTGAATAAGCTCAATGGCGACTTTGCCTTCGCCTTGTGGGACGCCCGGCAAAGGCGAATGGTGCTTGCTCGCGACCGCATGGGCGTGCGTCCGCTTTTCCATACACGGCGAGGCGAAACGCTGTTCTTTGCGTCCGAGATCAAGGCGCTCCTGACCGTACCGGGGATCGAGGCCAGACTCGATCCGTTCGCGCTCGATCAGATCTTCACCTTGTGGACACCGCTTGCACCCCGCACGGCATTCGAGGGCATCTCGGAATTGCCTCCCGGTCACCTGATGATCGTGGAGGATGGGCGCTTCGAACAACGGGCCTGGTGGCGGCAGACCTATCCCGACGCCGGTGACGTGCGACCGCGACCCGATGCCGTCGAAGAACTCAGGGCATTGCTCAACGATGCCACCCGCATTCGCTTGCGCGCCGACGTGCCTGTCGGCTCCTACCTGTCCGGTGGGCTGGATTCTTCTTTCGTATCGGCGCTCGCAGCCCGGATGCGGCCTGAACAGCTCAGGACCTTTTCGCTCGGCTTCGATAGCGACGAACACGATGAGAGCCGTTGGCAATCTATGATGGCCTCCGAACTCGGTGTGCACCACACCGCTGTTCGCTGCACGGCCGGTGATATAGCCGCGCTGTTTCCCTCAGTCGTCGCCCATGTGGAACGACCGATCCTGCGCACCGCGCCCGCGCCACTCGCCAAGCTTTCCGCACTGGTCCACGACAGTGGGATAAAAGCCGTTCTGACGGGTGAAGGCGCAGACGAGCTGTTTGCCGGCTACGACATATTCCGCGAAGCGAAGTTGCGCCGCTTCTGCGGAAGACAACCACAGTCGAAATTTAGGACGCTGCTTTTCCAGCGCCTCTATCCTTATTTGCCCGGGTTGCAGAGGCAAACGCCGGAATACCTGGCCCGCTTCTTCGGCGCTGGTGACGAACAGATCGACGATCCGCTCTATTCACATCGGCCACGCTTTCGCTCGACAAGCTCAGCAAAACTGTTCTTTTCGCCCGATCTCAAACAGCAGCTCGGCAACTACGACGCCACGGCTGAACTGGTTTCCATGCTGCCGGCCGATTTTTACCGCTGGCATCCACTGCATCAGGCTCAATATCTGGAAACGGTCTTCCTGTTGCCCGGCTACATCTTGTCCGCCCAGGGTGACAGGGTCATGATGGCCAACAGTGTCGAAGGCCGCTTCCCTTTCCTCGATCCACGTGTCATCGACTTCGCCGCCAGCTTGTCTCCCAACATGAAGTTGAACGGCTTGCGGGAAAAACACATTCTCAAACAGGCGGCGAAAGGCCTGGTTCCCGATGCTATCGTCGGGCGCCCGAAGCAGCCTTACCGTGCGCCGGACAGCCAGACCTTTGCCGCGACGCAACCCCGTTATCTGGGGGGGGTCCTTTCTGACGGCGCCATCGGCAAAGGCGGCTTATTCAATGCGGCGGCAGTCGAAAAACTGAAAAACAAGGTTCTCAAACAGGAGACGGCCAGCTTTCGCGACGATACCGCTTTTATCGGCATCGTTTCGACTCAACTGTGGCTGGACACGTTCTCGACGAGAGCCGAATGATGGGACACACCGGGACAGAGACCATGATAGACGATATCAGAACACCTATTCGTGCCTTCATCGTCGAGAACTTCCTTTTCGGCGACGAAAGCCAGCCGCTGCCCGACGACATGTCGTTGATCGATAACGACCTCGTCGATTCGACAGGCATTCTGGAGTTGGTTGGTTTCATCGAAAAGGAATTCGGGCTGAAGGTCGAGGATCGGGAAATTGTGCCCGCCAATCTCGATTCACTGGCCCGCATCGTAGCCTATATCGACGGCAAACGGGCCCACTGAGAACGTGAGCTTGGGCATGCGCCTGGAAGAGCATCTTCGCGCACGGGCAACTGATGCGAGCCAGCGAACGGCCTTGGTATGCGCTGACCGGCGGTTGGGCTACGCAGAGCTTTGGCGATCTGCCCGGTGTCTGGCAGCGGCGCTTGCCAAAGCTGGCGTGCGCAGGGACGATCGCGTGCTGGTGATCATGGACAACGGCGTCGAGGCCGTACTTTCCATTTTTGCCATCTGGACAGCTGGCGCGGTGCTGGTGCCGGTCAACCCGTCGGCCAAAGCTGGACGCATTGCCTTTCTCGCCAATCATTCTCGCCCGACGGCCATCCTCGCCGAACGACGGCTGGCCCCCATCATTGCCGAGGCCGCGCCGCAAATTTCGGCTGAGACCCATATCGTGCTCACTGCGGCACATGCAGCCTTGCCCGACGCTGCCAATTTGGGAGATCTCCTGCTGTCCGACCCCGTGCCAACGGTCGACGACGGACGACAAGCGGATGATCTCGCGGCAATTCTCTATACGTCAGGTTCTACCGGCGAGCCGAAGGGCGTGATGATGGCGCATGCCAATCTCGACGCCGCGACCAGTTCAATCGCTTCTTATCTTGAGAACACCGAAGACGACATCATCCTCAGCGTCCTGCCGCTGTCTTTCGGTTATGGGCTGACACAACTGCTGACGGCAGTCCGGACGGGAGCCACCCTCGTCCTCGAAAAGTCGTTTGCCTTCCCCTACGCCGTCTTCGAACGTCTGCGCGACGAGCGGGCCACCGGATTTCCGCTGGTTCCCTCGATCGTTGCCATGATGTTGCAGATGAAGGACCTCGACCCGGCGCTGTTTGCCAGCCTACGCTATATCACCAGTGCCGCAGCGCCATTGCCAGTCGATCACATCCGCCGGCTGAGAGATTACCTGCCCAACGTGCATCTCTATTCGATGTATGGCCAGACCGAGTGTATCAGGGCCACCTACCTCTCGCCTGGGATGCTGGAGAGGCGTCCAGGTTCAGCGGGCTTAGCGATACCCGGCGCGCAAGCCTATGTGGTGGATGAAGCTGGCCAAAGGGCAAAACCCGGCGACATCGGAGAGCTCGTGGTGAGCGGGCCTAACGTCATGAAAGGTTACTGGGAAGCGCCAGACGCCACCGCGGCGGCGCTTCGCCCGGACCCAGAAACCGGCGGCCTGCGGCTGCACACCGGTGATCTGTTCACCGCCGACGTCGATGGTTTTCTGACCTTTGTCGCCCGCCAGGACGACATCATCAAATCGCGCGGCGAAAAAGTCTCGCCGAAGGAAGTCGAAGCCGTCCTACATACGCTGCCTGGTGTTGCTGAAGCGTTGGTTGCAGGCATTCCCGATCCCGTGCTTGGGCAATCCATCAAGGCATTCATAGTGGCCAGTGATCGGAAATTGACCGAGCGCGAAGTGCTGCGTCACTGTGCGCGCCACCTGGAAGATTACATGGTTCCCAAGACAATCGAATTCGTCGCCACACTGCCGAAGACCGACAGCGGCAAACTGAGCCGCAGGCTCGCGGTGGCAATGACAACAAGCAAGGGGCTGCAAGCATGACCATCCGTTTTTCCGCAGCAGCTCTCGATTTCGACGCGGCGGCGGAAACCGACCGCATCGCCGGAGTGATTCGTGAAAGCCTGCGCAAGGATCTGCGTCGGCGCGGGCTCGTCCTCGGCCTCTCCGGCGGCATTGATTCCAGCGTCTGCGCAGGGCTGGCGGTACGGGCGCTGGGCTCCGGAAATGTCTTCGCGCTGCTGATGCCCGAAGCCGATTCCGATCCCGAAAGCCGGCGACTTGGAACATTGGTGGCCGATACATTCGGCATCGAGCGCACGGTCGAAGACATGGCGCCGATGCTGGCCGCGATGGGATGCTATGAGCGCCGCGATGCCTTCATTCGCCAGGTCGAGCCGGACTATGGCCCGGGCTGGGCATCCAAGATCGTCTTCGACAACGGCCTCACCACGGGAGGCTATAATCTCTCGTCGTTGGTCGTACGTTCACCCGATGGCGTCGAGAAGAAGCTGCGCCTCCCTGTGGAGGCCTATCTCGGCATCGTCGCAGCCACCAACATGAAGCAGCGCACGCGCAAGCAACTCGAATACTATCACGCCGACCGATTGAATTACGCCGTCCTTGGCACGCCGAACCTGCTGGAATACGACCAGGGCTTCTTCGTCAAGAACGGTGATGGTGCAGCCGACATCAAGCCAATCGCGCATCTTTACAAGACGCAGGTCTACAAGCTGGCTGAATATCTCGGCGTACCCGCCGAGATCCGTGCCCGGCCGCCGACGACCGACACCTATTCGCTGCCGCAGACACAAGAGGAATTCTACTTCGTCCTGCCATACGACAAGATGGATCTTTGTCTCTACGCGCTGAACCATGCAGTGCCGGCCTCGGAGGTTGCCGAAGCCGTTGGCTTGACCGTCGATCAGGTCGAGTTTGTCTGGAAGGATATCATCGCCAAGCGCAAGGCGGCACGCTACCTGCACATGGCCCCACAACTGATCGTCGAATAGCCATCGCGGCCTTGCGGCAATGGCGAGCGAACAAACATGCCGCTAGGTGCATTGGCGCAATTTTCGCTCGCCAATAGGGAGAAAATGCAGCGTCATTATTCCTTTTGACGCAATACAGTTCCATCGGCACGGGAAACATGACCAGACAAGCCAACGTCCTCGTTGGCAAGCGCTGACACGTGGGTTGTGCCATGTGCCTCGCTCAACCGTTCAATGGAATCGACATGGACCTTCTTTACCAGACCCACTCCCCCTATGCGCGAAAGGTGCTGGTCTTCGCGCATGAAGCCGGGCTCGCCGAACAATTGCGTGTCATCCACCACGAAACCAGCCCAACCAACCGCAACGACGAGGTCTTCACGGTCAATCCTCTGGGTAAGGTGCCGGTTCTCATTCTT
Source organism: Terribium retamae (assembly GCF_022347545.1). GTDB lineage: Bacteria > Pseudomonadota > Alphaproteobacteria > Rhizobiales > Rhizobiaceae > Mesorhizobium > Mesorhizobium retamae. The sequence goes on along the minus strand of NZ_JAKREW010000005.1, from coordinate 24,970 downwards.
GCCGACGGCGAGCCCATTTTCGATTCCGTCGTGATCTGCGACTATCTCGAAACACGCAACGAGCAGGTTTCATTGATCCCGGCCGTGGGCCCTCGGCGCTGGGCGGCCCTGCGCATGCAAGCGGTCGCCCAAGGCATGTGCGAAGCCGGTATCGGTTTGCGCTGGGACACCTCACGCCGGCCGGAGCATCTGCGCTATCCCGCGCTCGCCGAAGGGATGAAGACGAAGCTCATCGAATCCTACGACTATCTCGAACAATCGACGGAACTCGATCAGCCGGTGCATGTAGGACACATTGCCGTCGCCGCCGCGCTCGACTGGCTGGCCTTCCGCAACCTCCCCGATTTCGAAACGGGCAGGCCGCGGCTGTCGAAATGGTTCAGGGAATTTCTGCAGCGCCCTTCCATGCTTGCCACACCCTACGACGGCGAGACGCGCGACTGAATGACGGATCTGCCCGACGGGATCGGAGACTAGACACCCTGCTATCCCAAAAACGCAAACGGTTCGAGCCGTTTGCGTTTTGATTTGGTGGGGGCAGCAACCGCAGAAACTTGCGGTGAGTCGAGGAGGGCTTGGCAGCAACGGAGCCGTTGGTGGAATCCTTAAACCAATGGCCCTGGTGAATGGTCCTAGCCGCTCCACTGCCTTTCTGCTCGTCGAGTGACATGCTATTCTGCCGCTAGGTCAACCACGCCGGCACGAGTATCGAGCCGCGCGTCCTAGCGACCCGTTCCGAGGCGCTCCGCGCCATAGGCCTTCGCCCGGCACCGACGAACTCAGGTGGCCGGCCCGCAATTTCACCCACTGACCTCGAACCGGGGCTGCCGGGCAGAGGTCTCTTCGCCAAGGGCGAGAAGGAGGCACGATGGGCACTCAGACCACCATCCCCGACGAAACCTTGCAGACCTTTCAGGCCGAACGTATCTCGGTGAGCAGCGACGGCACTGAAGCAAACAACAACAGCGGCAGCCCCTCCATCTCGGCGGATGGGCGCTATGTGGCCTATGGCAGCGATGCCACGAACTTGGTCCCAGGCGACACCAACAGCGTCGTCGATATCTTCGTGTTTGACCGGGATACCAATACGACCGAGCGCGTGTCCGTGGCCAGCGACGGCACCGAGGCGAACGACCACAGTGCCCAGCCGTCAATCTCGGCAGATGGACGCTTCGTAACCTACGCGAGCGGCGCCTCCAGCCTGGTTCCCGGCGATACCGGCGGTTACGACATCTTCGTGTTCGACCGAGAGACCGAGACCACTACACGCATCTCGGTGCCCGGCGACGCCACAGAAGTGTTCTACCAATGCTTCAATCCCTCAATTTCCGCAGATGGCCGCTTCATAACTTACGACAGCAACGCCTCCAGCCTGGTTTCCGGCGATACCAACGGCACCACCGACGTCTTCGTGTTTGACCGGCTGACCAACACCACCACACGCGTCTCGGTGGCCAGTGACGGCTCTGAAGCGAACGACTCCAGCGATGATCCCTCGATCTCGGCGGATGGCCGCTTTGTAACCTACCGCAGCCATGCCTCTAACCTTGTTTCCGGCGATACCAACGGCACCGGCGATGTCTTCGTGCTCGACCGACAAACCGGCACCACCACGCGCGTCTCCGTGCCCACCGACGCTGGCGATGAAGGCGGCTTCCAACCCGAGATCTCTGCGAATGGCCAATTCGTAAGCTATTCGAAAAGCCTCCAGGGCGTTTTTGTGTTCGACCGGCTGACCAACACCACCACGGCTGCTTCGGAGGGCACTGGCTTCCATAGCTCAATCTCGGCTGATGGCCGCTTCGTTACTTACGACAACGTATTCACCGACCGACCTAACGACACCACCGACGTCTTTCTGTTCGACCGGCTAACCAATACCATCGCAACCGTCTCCGAGACGAACAACCTCAGCGGCGGCCCATCAATCTCCGCGGACGGCCGCTTCCTGGCATACAGCAGCAACGCCACGAACCTGGTGCCCGGCGATACCAACGGCGCCCACGACATCTTCGTGGTCCAGATCGAAGGCGCCCCACCAGTGGATGGGGTGGTTAAGGACGGAAATGACGGCAACGACATCCTCAAGGGCACTCACCGCAACGACGTCTTACGCGGGCACGACGGCAAGGACTTGCTGTTCGGCCTGAAGGGCGATGACAGGCTCGACGGCGGTGAGGGCAACGACAAGATATTTGCCGGAACGGGCGACGATATCGTGCTAGGCGGTGCAGGCAATGACCGGATCTGGACCGGTAAGGGGTCCGATCTGGTCATCTTCAATGAAGGAGATGGTCGCGACCGGGTCTTCGATTTCGACCAGAGGCGCCATGCAAATGATCTGAGCTTCGACCGGGTGCAACTCGATGTCAGCATCGGCAGCAATCACATCGACGATTTTGCCGAACTGGAGGCATTGGTCGCCAGCGGCGACATCGGCCTGAACACCCGGAGCGGTAGTCTGACGCTTACCTTCGACACCGGAGACGTGCTGACCCTGGGAGGTGTTCGGACCCTCTCGGCTGAGGACTGGCTGTTCGTCTGAGAACAGCATTTCGCCTACGTTTTGCGGAACCCGCTATCGGGTGGCTGGTTTCCGAATGGCATTTTCCGGGGCGAGCAACTTGGCTTCAGGTTGCGCCGCTGCGGCGGCAAAAGCCGCGTTCGAACCGGCTTGACTGTTCTCCACACTTCGAGCCAGTCATCCGATCTATCCGCCACGATGTACTAGTTTTGATTTTCTCAAGCGCGTTGTGAGCGGAAATGTTAGCAATCTGGTTGAGACCTTGGCGAAACGGCCTGTCGCATATTCGATATTCGAGGGGGAGCCTTGGCGACGCCATCCGTTACATTCTCCAACCCCACTGCTGGTGTCCTGCAAATCAGGTTATCGGGGTTCGGTGTCGGATCAGCCGCTCTAACGCCAGAACATCAAAAAGTTCTACGGGACAGGGTCGTGCCTGTCATTGCCGCTGGCGGATCGATCACTGTGGTGGGGCATGCCAGCCGCAGCGGAAGCGACACCAGGAATTCTGCTCTATCTCTGCAGCGAGCCGACGCTGTGGCACAGCATATAAGAAAGGAAGTTCGCTCTCAGGTCAGGGCGACGGCATTCGACGTCAAATCCGTGATTGGCGAGGGCGAGCGGGCAGCTGCGATGGTCGGCGTCCGCGACGGCAATGAAGACCCCTATTACCGAGCGGTGACGCTCGCGGTGTGGGCAAAACCGGTTCCGCCAAAATTTCCAACCGTTGTGCGGACTGCCCCAAAGCTGGTGTCCAGAACCGTCAAGCTCACCAAATCCAAGATCGACACCACGGGGTCATCTGGCGCTGGCGCGGACAAGTTCAGCGGCGAGGACGGTGCTGCCTGGGCCTCTCTGATCGCCCAGGTTTTCTTCGACGATTTCAACACGATCAAAAACGTGGAAACCAAGAGCTTCCCCAGCGACTATGTGATAACCGAAATCCACCAGGATTATTCTTACGAGCATGATCGACGGGAGTTGGCGAGTTTCAGCTCCGAGAGGGTGGTCGTCTCTTTCAGATGGGGGCCTTCCACCCCGAACGTGACCTACATCAGACGCGGCAGGATGCTGAGCACGAGCGGCAGGAGAATCCTGAAGGACACCGGTTGGGAGACTGACACGCGTGTGACGATTCCCAGAGGGGAGCTCCTCTCGAAACTCAAAGCCATGGGATCACGCTAGTGCCTTTTTGTAGCCAAGTGGAATCACTTGGCATTACAAGAATGCTGGGAAAAAACCTTAGAGCGTTTCCGCGTTTCTGTAAAAACGGAAACGCTCTAGGTCGGGCCGCTCAAGCCAGGACGGGCTGCTCTTTCCGCTTGTCAAAACAGCGGTCGAAGCGACCATGGAATGGAACTTGTCGATGATGTACGCGCGAACAGCAGTGATCGTGTTGACCGTATTAGCAATCTCGCCTGCACAAGCCAGCGAGACTCGCTTCGGCGGCGCAATCGTTTTCAGGCACAGATGCACGCAAATCAACAGCCCGTTTAACACCTGTGGATTCGGCTCGCGCTGGTGGTCCTCAAAACGGACTGTCTCCAACATGCGGGTCTCAAACAGAGGCGTTGATGCACCCGAGGCCTCGGAACCTGCCTTTGATCCGAGCAATGCGCCGCGACGACAAATGCCGTGCGAAGTGATCGCCAGCTTGCCCGGCTGCAATCCCTGAACGCTCAGAACAAGCAAGTTTGCCGAGGGCTAACATTGCATTTGCGAAAGTCACTCGGCGTTTATCTGGCCGAAGCGTACGCACGAAGGCAGCGTTGAGAGAGAGCATACGGAGCCAGAAGATGGCTCCGTACACGATCGACCCAAATCTATAGGGCACAAAGGTGGGACAAGCGATCATGCAAGTTGATTTTGCACGCTCCTGTACGCATTCCAGTGCCTCAGCGCCACCGGAGCGACCAGCAGCAATCCGAGCAGCGACGAATAGAGTTCAGGCGCCACCAAAAGAAGCGCCGCGACGACCAGCAGCAAGTTCTCCCACGGCTTGGTCCGCACCAGCAGGAAGCGCGACAGAGCGGCTCCCAGGAAGGTGATGCCGAGCAGGCAGCCGCAAAACGCCAGCAAGAAGTTCGGCCAGGTGAAATCCTTGGTCACCAGAAGAAGTGATGGTGAGAAAACGAACACGAACGGCACCAACGCCTTGCCGAGCCCCAGCCGAAAAGCGGTGTTGCCGGTCTTGAACGGATCCGCGCCGGCCATACCCGCGGCAGCATAGGCTGCCAATGCCACGGGCGGTGTTATGTCAGCGAGCAGTCCGTAATAGAATACGAAGAAATGGGCGACGATCGGTTCGACACCGAGCATGACCAATGCGGGGGCGGCAATCGTCACCATGATGATATAGTTGGCCGTGGTCGGTATGCCGCAGCCCATCAGGATACACACAACACCGGTCATGATCAGGGTGAACAACAGGGTCAAGCCCTGTGCCGAGAAGATCGCCTGCGGGATGAAGGTACCAAACAGCATCGACAGGTGCCCTGCGGCGGCCGTGACGATGTAGGACAGCTTGAAGCCCACGCCCGTCAGAGTGACGATGCCGACAACGATGCCGACGGTGGCTGCCGCAGCGCCGACGGCAAGCGCATATTTGGCGCCGTCGCGCAGACACACCACGATATCGGCGATGGACATGCGCCGACGCGGATTGAGCAAACCAACCGCAATGCACAGGGTGATGCCCCAGAAGGCGGCAAGATAGGGCGTATAACCTGAAAGCAGAACGCCGATAAGGACGATCAGCGGAATGATCGTCGGCCAATCGCGCTTCAGCGCTTCGACAACGTCGGGCATCTCGTCCGGTCGCAGCCCTCGCAGGCCTGTGCGCTTGGCTTCGAAATGCACCTGCATGAACACGCCGAAGAAATGCATGAAGGCTGGTACGATCGCCGCCAGGATGATCGTCGTGTACGGAAGTTCGAGGAATTCTATCATGAGGAACGCAGCGGCGCCCATGATCGGCGGCGTCACCTGCCCGCCGGTGGAGGAAGCCGCTTCCACGGCCGCAGCGAAATGCTTTTTGTAGCCAAGACGGATCATGGCAGGGATGGTCAGCGAGCCGACGGTGACCGTATTGGCGACCGAAGAACCGGAGATCATCCCGAACAAGGCGGAGCCGAAGATCGACACCTTGGCAGGACCGCCAGCATAGCGGCCCGCAACCCATGCGGCACAATCGAGGAAGAGTTGACCGAGGCCAATGCGGGTGGCGAAGACACCGAACAGCACGAAATGGAAAACGTAGGTGGCGACGACGCCCAACGCGATTCCGTAGATGCCCTGGGTCGTCAGATAAAGGTGATCGACCAACTGGGAGACGGACGCACCGGGGTGCACCAGGATGCTCGGCATATACGGTCCGAACAGCGCGTAAGCCATGAACGCGACCGCGATGACCGGCAGCGGAATGCCGACGGAACGGCGCGTCGCCTCGAGCAGAAGCAGGATGAGGGCCAGACCGAGCACCACGTCGGTCGTCGTGGGATTGCCGACACGGAAGGCGAGATCGTCGAGCGGGATCATCGGCACATGCATGACCGCGACCACGGCGACGATCGCCAGCAGCCAGTCGAAAAGCGGTATGCCGAGCGGCTTCAGCAGGCTGGATTGCGCGGGTTGGTCATACCCATTCTTCACCAATGGGAAGACCAGGAAGACCAGCGCCAAGACCATCGACAGGTGGATGCCCCTATGCAGCATCTCCTGCAACAGGCCGAAACCTGCGGTGTAGTAATGGAACAGCGACAGCGCGACCAGAAGAAAGCCGACAAGCCAGCCGGCAGCAAGGGTCAGGGGCCGGAAGCGGATTTCGGAGTCAAATTTCTCCTCGAGTTCGCGAGCCTTCTCCTCATCGAACTCAATACCGGAAAGTTTGATCTTATCGCTGCTGTCGTCGCTCATACCGGTTCCGAATCCTGCGTGTCTGGAAATAACGAGGCGGGAGGCTTGCCTCCCGCCTCATGCTGTCCGTCGGTCCGACGGCTTGCTATTTCAGGGCCCCGACTTCCTTGTAGAATTTCTCCGCGCCTGGATGGAACGGAATGCCGGCACTGGTGACCGCGTTCTGCAGCGTGATGAGCTTGCCCTTGGCATGACCGGCCTGCAGCGTTTTCTGGGTTTCGTCACTGTAGAGCGACTTGACGATCTTGTAGACGAGGTCGTCTGGCTGCTTGGCACTGGTCACCCATTGGGCGGCAACCGATATGGTTTTTGTTTCACCGACGTTTTTATAGGTGTTTGCGGGCACGGTATCAGTGGAGAAGAACTTCTGTTCCGACAGGAGCTTGTCGGCTTCCGGCCCGAAAATCGGCACCAATGTGATGTTGTTGGTGCTGGCCAGTTCGACAATGGCGCCGGTCGGATAACCGCCCACGAAGAAGTAAGCATCGAGCGCGCCGTCCTGCAGGCGCTCACCGGACGGGCCAGGCTTGAGGTATTCCGGCTCCACGTCCTTTTCGGTCAAACCGTATGCAGCGAGCACGAGACGCGAATCGACGATCGTGCCGGAACCCGGTTCGTCAAGTGAGACGCGCTTGCCCTTGAGGTCGGCCACCGTCTTGATGCCGGCATCCGCCCGGGCCACCAGATGGATGGTTTCGGGGTAGAGTGTAGCGATGAGCCGCAGGTCCTCGACTTTTGGCTTGCCCTCGTAAAGTCCTGTGCCCGATTGGGCCCAATAAGCGACATCGGACTGCGTGAAGCCCGACTCGGACGCTCCCGACTGGATGGCGCTGATATTGGCGACCGAACCGTTGGAGGACACGGCAGTCGCGACAAGACCTTCGACCCCGGCCGCTCCGGTTGCCGAGATCGAATTGGCGATCAGCCCCCCGACGGGATAGTAAGTGCCGGAAGTACCGCCGGTACCAATGCGGAAAAATGCCTGCTGAGCGCGCGAAGGCGAAAACCCTGCCATGGCAAATCCGGCCGCGGCTGCGCCTATGGCAAAAGCACGGCGACTGATCGAAACGGTCATGTTGAGCTCCTCTCAAAAACAGTCACCATGTTGCGACCGTTCGAGCGTTGTCAACCTGCGCGGAAATTTTCGACTGAATCCGAGACTGTGCGCAAGCCGCCCCTAGCGGAAGCCAGAATGCACATGATCGACTTCCTGCCGTCAGCGAGCGGGAAATGCCTTCAATTCTTGAGTACGCGCGCGGATGAAGCTTCCGGTAACGAGCGTACGCGAGGCCGCCGAGCTACTTCTGTATAGATGACCTATCGGAGAGGTCGCAAAGCGCATCGATTGATGCGAGTGCTCGACGGCATCGGCGGCCCGCGCTTGCGTATGAGGCGTTTCGGGGAGCGGCGACCGGAGCCGAGATCCCTGCGAGCGGTTTCCTGCGCTCGGTCGATGCCACTCGCGGATTGCTCCGCGTCACTGCCGCCAAGCTGCGTTACAGAAATCCATCGGTCTGGTGAGTTGCCTGCGAGAACGGCGCAATGCTTGGAACGCTGCCGCAACGTGGGAGTTAGCCTCTTAAGAATGGGCGGCGGTTCGAATCGCACGGGGTCGATCCGAGAATCCGATCGTCGCAACCTCAACTCAAGCTAGAGAAGTCGAACGAACATGCAGAACCATCCCCAACACAAACATCCCCAGCCGCCCTTGCCCGAACAGCAGCAGGAAATGCCCGGCTACACCGACAAGATGGACCCGCGCCCCGACCATGGCGAAGAGAGCTATCGCGGCAGCGGCAAGTTGACCGACCGCGTCGCGCTGATCACCGGCTCGGATTCGGGGATCGGCAGGGCGGTCGCGATCGCCTTCGCGCGAGAGGGCGCGGACGTCGTCATTTCTTATCTGGAAGAGGATGAAGACGCGCAGGAAACCGCCCGCTGGATCGAGAAAGCCGGCCGCAAGGCTGTGCTTGCCCGGGGCGACATTGCCGATGAGAACTTTGCGCGCTCTCTCGTCCAGCGGACGATGGACGAATGCGGCCGGATCGACATCCTCGTCAACAATGCCGCACATCAGGCCACTTTCGAGAAACTGGAGGACATTACCGCCAGGGAATGGGACCTCACCTTCCGCACAAACATCTATGCGATGTTCTATCTCTGCCAGGAGGCAGTCCGGCACATGAAGCCCGGTTCCACGATCATCAACACTTCGTCGATCAACGCAACCAGCCCCTCGCCGACCCTGCTGGCCTACGCCACGACGAAGGGCGCGATTGCGAACTTCACCTCCGGACTGGCGGGGCTCGTCGCGGAACGTGGAATCAGGGTCAATGCCGTGGCGCCGGGACCGATCTGGACACCGCTCATCCCTTCGACGATGCCTGCCGAGAAGGTGAAGCAATTCGGTAAGAACACACCGCTCAAGCGGCCGGGCCAGCCTGCCGAACTTGCGGCGACCTATGTCCTGCTGGCCTCCGACGAGTCCAGTTACACGACCGGAGCACTCTACGAAATCACCGGCGGACGGCCGATGCTGTGACATACCCTTGATATACGGATCAGGGCGTTCCGCCGCTTCAGAAAGCCGCTTTTCCACGAGAGCAGCGACGGCAAGGGACAATGGGGCGATCCGCCGGCGACGAGATCGGAAACGGCAGAACCGGCTCCTCGATGTCCTGATGCACAAGCACGGAAGAAGATCGCCCCAATTTTTCTCATTGCACCGGCATGCGGCTCGCAGCCTTCAGTTGGAAACCTTACCCACGGCGGGAATTGTCCCCGCAAACCGTATGCGCTTCTAGCGGATATGCGGAAGCCTATCGCGCCAACGGTAGGTATCGTCATTCAGTTGACCGAGCATCAATCCGATCACCACGCCCACGGCTGCGCCAAGAAATACCGCGCTCGAGACGGTGCCAGGGTTGTTTCTGACGACCCCTGCAACGGTCAGGGCTTCCGCGCTGGAATCCTGCTCAGTTCGGTCAGCAATCGTTCTCCCGAGCTTACTGATCTCGCGGCGGAGCGAGGCGATCTGCTGCTCGATGGCCGCAGTGTCAGGTGCGGAACGTGTTTCGTTGGCATTGTCTTGTGGGGTCTCGGCCATAGCTGGTTCCTCTCGTTGCAATGAGAGAACGGGCGGGAATCGAGGTGGTTCCGAATGCTTGTCGTCGGGGCAGGCATTGTCCGTTGAGGTTGTGAAGGACGCGGCATGCTCACCAAGGCTTAATTCGGTCCCGACATGGGGTAAGGTCGCGAGCGCAACGCCCTTGATGAATTGCTAGGTGTGGAAATCGACCCTCGTCTTCAAGACCAGCGTAACCGGCAGTATCCGGCGCCAGCAGACTGTCGCTTTCGATCGATGAGTCATCCGGCATCAGGATGCGGATGCGCTGCCAGATTAACAGCGCGCTTCTGCCCGATGGCGACGACACCGTCATAGCGCCGATCAACCTCGAGCCTTGTGAAATGAGAACGACGTCGCCGGTGACGACGTCATGAACATTTTCGGTAACCTGCGCGACGACCAGACCCAGCAGGCCGGTCGATGCCGGTGATCAGGCTTGCAGCAGCAATCACGCTGCCGGCCGTTATCTAAGCTGAGATACGCTGTGCTTAGAGAGCAGAAGATTTTGACCCGCCGCGTACCGGCCTATCCGTAAATGTCGATCCGATCTTCTTTCGAATCGGACCTATTTTTTTCTAGAACTTCACATTCAGATCCGCCCGCACCCCGTGGTCGCCCGTCCTGGTGCCGACTTGGCCTTGGTAGGAAACACCCAGCTTGGCGGAAGGCGAAATTGCAAAATCAAGCCCGGCTTCGAGCACCGCCGCGTCCCTGGCGATGGGCGCGCCGGCAATCGTGAAAGCGCTGCTGCCGGTGAAGGCCTGGCTCACCGTCGGCGTGATGTCGCCAAAACCATGGCGCCAGCCGATCGTGCCGCGCGCGGTGGCCTTCGCGCCGCCGAGTTCGAATTCGGTCGAGGCGCGGATGCCGAGCGTGGTGAATGTGAGGTCGTTGGAGCCGCCATAAACGGTGAGAGCGGCCACCCTGCCCTGCTCGGCAAAACCATCGGTGTGGACATTGACATAGGCCAGGTTGGCGAAGGGCTCGAGAGCGACATTGCCCGCTTTCAGGCCATAACCCAACTCGCCGAACACCTGTGTGGTGCCGGCACGGTAGCTTGAAGTGAGGCTGTCGGCAAAACCTGGGAAAACGGCCTGACGCGCGCTGTCGATCTCGCTCCAGGTGTAGGCAAGACCAGAGCGCAGCGAAAGCGCACCCCATTCCGTGCCGCCGTAGATGCCGAGATGATAATTGTCGGTGGAAGCTGACGATTTGCGGTCATCGACTTTCAGGCTCGAATGGCTGTAGCCGGTGAGAAAACCGAGCCGCCAGTTGTCGGTTACAAGTCCATCGACGCCGGTGACGAAGCCGCCAGTCGAGCGGTTCAATCTCGCCGCGTTGCCGTCGCCGCCGTGGCCCCAGGAGCCGAACACCGAACCCCAGGCGCCATAGAGCTCGGAAGCGATAGCCTCCGCCGGCATCCCCTTCCCGTCCTCGCCATAACCCAGCAGCGGCAGCGGCTCGGCGCCGACCGTCTCGAAAGCCCCGCGCAGCCGGTCGTTCGCCGCCTCGCGCACGAAGCGGCTGTCTTCCAGTAAGCCCGTAACCGTCGAGGCATTGATTTCACCCGACAGTCCGTCGAAGGCGGCACGCGCTTCGTCGACCGAAAGCGGCAGCAGCTTGTTGTAGAGCGCCAGCGGCGCACCGCTTTGCTCGAGCGTGTCCAACGCGCCCGCCGTCTGCTTGCGGTTGTAGGTGTCGGCCACCTTCACGAACACCGGCTCGGGCTCGCCTGGCTTGCCCGGTTCCTCCGGCTTCGAGCCTTTCAGCGCGATCTTCAGGTCGATCGTGTTGGCACCCTGAGCAAGCGTGGCATCGAGGAAGGCCGAGCGCGACAGCACGGCCGGGTCGAAGCCGCCGATAATGCCGCCGGCCGCCGTCAGGATGGTGTAGCTCTGGCCGTCCTTGTAGCTTGCCTGCGCATCCAGCGCCGTCACTTCCACCTTTCCGCCGCCGAGCGTCGCGGTGCCGGTCGCGGCGATGCGGTCGCTGGCGCCATTGCCGGCGATCTCGACCGCATAGGTCGAACCGGCGGCAAACGAAATGTCGCCCGCGACATTCAGCGTACCCATCGAATTGCCGGGCGCCACGGTGGCGCTGCTCTGCGCGGCGAGGCCGCCGATGGTGCCGATGCCTTGCAGGCGCGCGCCGCTCAGCACCCCGACCGTGCCGCCGAGCTTGCCGTCGACCGACAGGATGCCGCTCTCCACCGAGGTCGAACCGGCAAAGCCCGAACTGTCGCCGGCGAGCTTCAGCATGCCGGAGCCGGCCTGGCGGATCGTGCCGCCGCCGGAAATCGCATTGGTGGAAATGGCCGCGTCGCCGCGGTTGAAGACCAGCGTGCCATTGTTGACGATGGCGCCGGCGACCGAGCCGGTCGTGCCTCCGTTGCCGAGCTGCAGCGTGCCGGCATTGACCGTGGTGGTGCCGCTATAGCTGTTGGTGCCCGTCAGGATCAGCGTGCCTGAGCCGGCCTTGGTCAGCGACTTGCCGTCCCAGCCGCCATTGGCGACCTGGTCGGCGAGATCCATCCCCGCTGTGAAACTGTTCGAGGCATCGCCCAGCGTGAAGGTACCATGCGCCAGGTTGTTTCCCGCCGTCCAGCTCAGATCGTAGCTCGCCAGATACTGTCTGCCGTCGGCCGACTTCCTGGTGTTGACGGTCAGATAGTCGACCGTGCCGACAAAACCGCCGACGCTGACCGTGCCGAAATCGCCTGAAATGCCGTTGGCGCTCTCGATCAGCACTTGATCGGCCTGGCTGGCATTGCTGATGCCGGAGAGATTGAAGCCGACGCCATTGCCGAGAGTGAGGCTCCTGACATTCAACGAAGGCTGGCCAACGCCAACCGCCTTGAGGGAAAGCGATGCCGTGTCGCGCAGATCGCCATCGCCTGCGAGTGTGAAGGTTGCCGGCGTGTCGAAGGCAAGGCCGGCGCCGCCCAGGACCGTGACGTTCCCGGCCAGACCGGAACCGGCATTGACGCCATCGCCGAACTGCAATTTGCCGGCCTGGACAGAGGTTGTGCCGGAGTAGCTGTTGGCGCCTGACAGGATCAGCGTGCCCGCGCCGGTCTTGGTCAGGCCGCCGCTCCCCGTGATCACGCCGGAAAACTTCGTATTGCCGCCATTGCCGCCCGTTGTCAGCGTCTTGTCGCCGACTTCCACGGTGCCGGCGCCGGACAGCGAACCGATCGTTTCGCTGTCGCTCTCGAGGCCGGGAATGGAGACCGGCTCGACCAGGGACAGTTTCGCGCTGGCGCCAACCGTGACGGCTGAGCTGTCGCTAATGGAATTCTTGCCAGCGCCCACGGCAAAGAGGGTGCCGCCCATGATCCTTGTGTCGCCGATGTAATCGCTATTGCCGGCAAGCGCCTGCTTGAAGGTGCCGTCCTTGACAAGGTCGCCGGTGCCGGTGATGCCGCCCCAATAAAGCGACGTGGCGCCGGTCATGCTGCCCAGCGTGAGGGTCGTGCCGTTGAGCTCCACCTTGCCATGGCTGTCGCCGGCGCCGCCGGACAACATTGCGACGGTCTCGTCGTTCTGCACGCGAAACGTGCCGGCATCGCGAATGACCACCGCCGAGTTGTCGCCGATCGCGCGGCCGCCCTGAGCGATCAGCGTGCCGCCTTCGATGACCGTGCCGCCGGTGTAGCTGTTGTTGCCCGAAAGCGTCAGCGTGCCGCCCTCGATTTTCCTCAGCAAGCCATCGCCCGAAATCGCGCCGGCGAGTGTCGACTGGCCGGTGCGGTGATTGACGACCAAAAAGCTGTTGTTGAGGATATCGCCGCCGACCGAACCGGTCACCCCGCCATCGCCGAGCATCAGCGTGCCGCCGGAGATCGTGGTGCCGCCGGCAAGAGCACTGTCGCCGGTCAGCGTCCAGGTTCCGCTGCCTTCCTTGACCAGCGCGTTGGTGTTGATGGTGTTGGCCACGCCGTTGGCGCTTCCGCCCAGCGTCAGGGCATAGGCACCGCTGATCGGATTCCCCAGCGTCAGCTCCCCGCTGCCGTTGGAGACGATGCTGGCATCGTCCGTCAGCGTGATCTGGCCGCCATAGTGGCTGTAGGAATTTGTGCTGTTCAGGGCGCCCGCGCCGCCGACGCCGGTGCCGGCGATGTTCAGCTGCTCACCGCCGACCTCGGCACCGCTCCGAAGCTGCAGCGTCGCGCCGTCTAAAACCACGGTTCCGCCCAGGATGGAGCCGAGCGCGTCGGGATGGTAGATGCTGAGGATGCCCGCCTCGACCGTGGTGATGCCTTTATAAGTGTTGAAGCCTGCCAGCATCAGCGTACCCGCGCCCAATTTGACGAGGCCGCCGTTGCCGTCGACCGGGTTGGCGAGGCGGACAGTGTGGCCGTTGGTGTCCACGAAGGCGCCGCCAGCGCCGAGGCTGACGTCACCGGCACTGAAGCCGTTAAAGAGATCGGGGGTGTCGGCGGTTGCCCGGATGCCGCCGCCGTCGAAATCGACCGTGGCGGTACCGCCCTGCTTGACGACCTCGCTGGTGACAAGCCAGCCCCGGCCGCTCGCGGCGGAGCCGGTGAGCGAAACCGCGGCGGAACCTCCGTCATTGCCCATCTCGATCCGCGGTGCTTCGATCATGCCGCCGTCCGAGACGATGAGTTTGCCGTCGGCGCCCGCTCCGAAACCGACGATCACGCTGGTGTCGCTGGTCCATTTGGATCCGGCGCCGCTGATGGTGGCCGTACCCGCAGTGCCGACGCCGATGAAGCCCTTGACGCTCGAAACCTCGCCGCCCGCCAAGACGTTGAGAGTGCCCTGACTTAATCTGCCGACGGAAATATAGTGTCCCGTCCACAACGAGTTGTCGCCGGTGACCATCGCCGTGCCCAGGGCGCCATAACCGATATCGCCGTCATTGGATGTCAGTTGCGCCCCGCCGGTGACGGTGAGCGCGCCGGAGCCAGCGTTGCCAACCTGGATATCGGCGGTCGCGCTGCCCAGCCTCGCCGCCGGTCCGGACAGTTGCAGCGTACCGCCATTGAGGATGGTGTTACCGGTGTAGGTATTGGCGCCGGTCAGCGTGAAGGTGTCGGTGCCCCGCTTGATCAGGGCGCCGGCGCCGGAGATGACGCCGGCGAAAATGTTGTTGGCGGTGTTGTCGCCGGTGGTCAGCGTCTTGCCCGCCGCGATCGCGACCGCACCGCCGAGGGCGCCGCCACCCGACAGCGAGCCGATCGTCTCGCTGTCGGTGACGAGCAATGTCGCGCCGGCGATATTGGCGATCGAAACCAGGTTGCCGTCGTCGATCGCGTTGCCGCCGCGCACTTCGAGCGTTCCGGCGTCGACCGCCGTCCCGCCCGTATAGCCGTTGGCGCCGGTCAGGATCAGCGTGCCCAAACCGACCTTCGTCAGCCTGCCATTGCCGTTGATAGGTCCCGCGATCGTGAAATTATTGTGCGTGTTGCTGTCCAAATTGACGATGCCGCTCAGAACGATGGCGTTCGATAGCGTGACGGCTATACCATCGTCCCGCAGCGTCGTGCCGACGTCCATCGTGATCGTGCCGAGCCCGAGCGCGTTGCTATTGCTCGTGCCGATCGCCGCATTGCCGCTGGCGTTGAAGCCGCCGGTGAAGTTGTTGCTGTTGTTGATATAGGTAATGTTGCCGCCGATCTGGTTGATCGTGATGGCGCCGGCCGTCTGGTTAATCCAGCCGGCGTAATTCGCGGTGCCGCCATTGCTGGTTAGGCTCGCGGCACCGACGTTGTTGTTTACGACGCCGCCAGTTCCATTCAGATAGGTATGGTCGCTGAAAAAGCCTGCCTGGGGGAGTGTGACGGTGCCGCCATTCAGATCCAGGTCGGCCGCAAGGGCCGGCGCGAGCACCATCGACGTGCCGGCCAAGGTTGTGCCGCACAACAGCGCCAGCATCAGCCCGCGCATACGCATGCCAGTATCCCGATTTGCCACCATCTTCCCCTCACCGGCCGGACTTCGAACGGACCCGCCGTCTGCGCAGCGGAATTCGAAACCAGCGCCTTGCAACACGGCGATCCGCCCAAAGAAGCTAACTCGTCGTCGGCCAACAGCGTCGCGATTCCCGCGTTTTATCCACCCTCGTATTCGGCAGGCTAAGTATTCAAAAAAGCTAATATAAATCAACCAGCACGGATCACTGTGGGGCGCAGAGCAGCATTCTGCCGCCCCCGGGTGGCTGCAAAGCCACTGTTTTCTGTTACAGGACGGCCATTCGGCCTGTGGCTCCGCCTGATGCCCGCGGGGCTCCCTGCGGGATAGCCTCGCTCGCTGCACAAATCGTCGTAGATGTGTTTGAGAATTCCATGTCACCGGGATCAGCCATGCCGCTACCGGAGGATTGCAGAACGGCCATACCTCACAATCCTCCCTTGAACTCGTGAATACTCGAACTCAAATCACTCTTAGCCCTGGGCTCCCACGGCTTAGTGGCTGGAATTGCTCGCAAACAAGAGGAGACTGTGATCGTGAAGACCTTCGACAGACCCGTCTATCTGAAGGAGGAGAAGAATGTCGTCCGGGAGATCACCGGACCGGAAGACGCAATTGATTTCCTGGAAGAGTGGCCGGAGAAGGACCGTGACCTCCTGCACGATGTCGCGCTGAAAACGTGCATCATGGCGCATGGTGAGCTCAAGCCGCTGAAGGTCGCGAGAGACGCAATCCGAGCCTTCGGAAAGAAGAAGGGTATCCTGGTAAAGGCCCCGGCGGTTCAGCCTTGGATGATCACATCCGCCTCTGGCAGCGGTCGCGTTCCTGCCTGAGGATAGGCAGCTGACATGAGGTGAGCCTCAGGCCGCTCTGCGCTGAAGAGCGGCCTGTTCCCGTTCTCCGTCACATTGCGAAGCGCGCCGCGCAATCGTTATGGAACGTCTCCGCCGTCTGGCCGTATGGTTCAAGGCTGGCAGACAAAACGGCTACAGCCCGCCAATCTAAGGCGCCGAAGCACTTGAAAGCGCACGCGCATTTAGCCATTTCATCCGCCGGGAATCCACTCGCCAAAGCAGGTAATCTTCAATGACGACTGATGTGAAAGAAGCCGAGACCCGGTCCTTCGAAGCTGATGTTTCACGCCTTCTGCATATGATGGTGCATTCGGTCTATTCGGACCGGGATGTGTTCCTGCGGGAGCTGATTTCCAACGCTGCCGATGCCTGCGAGAAACTGCGTTACGAGGCAATCGCCAGACCGGAGTTGCTGGGCGACGATCCGAAGCCCGTCATCACCATTTCCGCTGATCCGGACCAAAAGCGCCTGACCGTCGAGGACAACGGCATTGGCATGAGCCGCGAGGAACTGGTCGAGGCGCTTGGCACCATCGCCCGTTCCGGTACCCGGGCCTTCATGGAACGCATCGAGGCTGCGAAGTCTGGCGAAGGCGCGGAACTGATCGGCCAGTTCGGCGTCGGCTTCTATTCGGCCTTCATGGTTGCCGATAGGGTTGATGTCATCACCCGCAAGGCAGGAGCTGACGAGGCCTGGCGCTGGTCCTCTGACGGCAAGGGGTCATACGAGATCGCGCCGGTCCCGGTTGCAGACACCCCGAAGCGTGGCACCCGTGTCGTTCTTCACCTGATGGAGGATGCCACCAGCTATACGCAGTCCTATCAGCTTGAGAGATTGATCAAGGAACAGTCCGGCCATGTGCCGGTACCGGTCGCGTTGGTTGAAAAACCGGGAGCTGACCGACGCGAGATCGCAGACGGCACGGCACTGTGGGTGAAGCCGAAGAGCGACATCAAGCCCGAAGACTATACCGACTTCTATCGCGGCGTATCCGGCCTCTATGACGAGCCGGCCGCGACCATTCACTTCAAGGCCGAGGGGCGTCACGAATACAACACGCTGGCCTTCGTCCCGGGCTCGCGCCCGTTCGATCTGTTCGACCAGGATCGCAAGGGCCGCATGAAGCTCTATGTGCGGCGGGTGTTCATCACCGACGATGCGGATCTGGTGCCACGCTATCTGCGCTTCGTGCGCGGTCTCGTCGATTCCGCCGACCTGCCGCTCAACCTTTCGCGCGAGATGATCCAGGACAGCCCGCTTCTGGCGGCAGTCCGCAAAGGCGTGACCAACCGCATCCTCGGCGAACTGACGAAGCTCGCGGAAAGCGACGGCGAAGGCTTCACGAAGATATGGGAGAATTTCGGCGTCGTCCTCAAGGAAGGTCTCTATGAGGACTGGGAGCGCCGTGAGCAGTTGCTGAAGCTGGCTCGCTTCCGCTCGACCACATCGGGAGAATCCTGGCGCAGCCTTGCCGATTACGTGGCGGCAATGAAGGACGGCCAGAAAGCGATCTACTTCATGACCGGCGACGACAAGGCGCGGCTCGAAGCCTCGCCTCAACTTGAAGGATTCAAGGCACGCAGTGTCGAGGTCCTCCTGCTGACGGACCCGGTCGACAGCTTCTGGGTGGCGATGGCGCCCGAATTCGACGGCAAGCCGTTCAAGTCGGTAACGCAGGGCGGCGCCGATCTTTCCGACATTGCGCTACCCGATGCCACTGCAAAGACCGATGCTGAAACCTCCCCCGAGATTGCAACCTTCATTGCGTTCATGAAATCCACCCTCGGCGAGGAAGTTTCAGACGTGAAAGCCTCCGACCGCCTCACCGAAAGCGCTGTCTGTCTCGTGGCTCCCGAGGGCGGACCGGACCGCCAGATCGAGCGGCTGCTCAGCGCTGCCGGCCGGCTCGACAAGGCCGCAAAGCCCGTTCTTGAAATCAACCCGGGTCATGAACGCGTTCTTGCCCTTGCGAAGTTGGGCGATGAGGACCTGTCATTCCGGCAAGATGCGGTTCATCTGCTTTATGATGAAGCGCGCATCCTCGACGGCGACAAGCCGGACGACGCCAGGGCCTTCTCGCAGCGGCTGACCAGGCTGATCGAACGAAGCATGCGCGCGAACTGACTTTATCTCGCAGTTGTATTCCTCGCGGGTTCCTTGCGAGGATGCAATGGCGCGGCGCCTGTGCGCTTTTCAACCAGGCGCGATGCAATACCCCCGCAACCGCGAAGCTGGGATTGAGATGCTGACTCCGATGCCACGATTGCGATGACAATGCAGTCGTCGCTCGAACCTTCCGCCACGCCTCGGAAGGCAAGGCTCATTTGTAGGCGCCAAGCAACAGCCCTGGGTCCTAAGTTGGTCTCCAACATACTGATTTCGCTGGGTTTCCGCTGCATAAATTCGGACGGAGAAAATCTCTTTTGTCCCCTTGAAACCTCATTTTTCGTTTCCCAAATCATTTTCACCGGTCGCCCACAGTGGGGCCGGCAAACTGAAAGACCCTTGTACCCATGTTGCTCAATGGAGGATGTGGCTATGAGAACCACTCTCGACTTTTCTCCCCTGTTGCGGTCGAGCATCGGCTTCGATCGTTTCGTCAATGTGCTTGAGGCAGCAAACCGCGTCGAGCAATTCGAGAACTGGCCGCCTTACGATATCGCCAAGACAGGCCAGGACGACTACCGCATAACCATGGCGGTGGCGGGCTTCAGTCAGGACGAACTGACGATTACCCAAGAGCAGAACGTACTCCTGGTCGCAGGCGAAAAGACCGACGACGGTAAGGTGCATTATCTCCACCGGGGCATCGCCGGACGCACGTTCCAGCGCCGCTTTCAGCTCGCCGACTATGTCCGGGTTGAAGCAGCAAGCCTTGTTAATGGCCTGCTTGCCATCGATCTGAAACGTGAGGTTCCCGAGGAACTGAAGCCACGTCGCATTGAGATTGGACCAGATATCGCTGCTCTTCGGATCGAGGCCAAGAGCGAAGCAACAAAAAGCATAGCTGCCTGACCGTTCAGCACCAGCGTGGTCACGACGCCGGTCTCACGTCCGGCGTCGGCGGCGAAGCTATGCCCACGGAAACAGGAAAGGAGATAACGATGAATGTACGCGATCTCGTCCCTTGGGGGCGTGGCAACGGCAAGCACGTCGCGAGCGTCTTTCGCGATGGCGACCGAGACCCGTTTCTGTCTCTGCATCGTGAGGTGAACCGCTTGTTCGACGACGTATTCCGGAGTTTCGGCTCTGCCCTGCCCTCATTCGCAGATACAGCCGCAATCACGAGCGGTTGGCCGAGTGTTGGGATTTCCGAAAACGAAAAGGAAATCAAGGTGACGGCGGAGGTGCCGGGCCTGGAGCAAAAGGACATCGAGGTTCTGCTCGATGACGGCGTGCTGACCTTGAAAGGCGAGAAGCGCCGCGAAGCCGAGGATAAAGAGAGGCATTTCTCCGAGCACTTTTACGGGCGGTTCGAACGCCGTATCCCGCTCGGCTACGAGATCGAGGAAGACAAGGTCGACGCGCGTTTCAAAAATGGCGTTCTGACGGTCGTCTTGCCCAAAAGCGAAAAGGCTCAGTCACAGGTCAAGCGGATCGCCATAGGCAATTGATCCGCGAAGGCGCCGACGATGAACGCCACCGCCGGCGCCATCCTTCGCCCAACACGAGGGATGAACAATGAAGCAGGAAGGCCACGTCAACGGACAGCCACAACAAACGATGCCGCTGCTTCTTCGCTGCGGCTTCCGGCCTTGGCGACGGCGATTGCGCCGAGCTTCGCCATCGCGCCCTCCTCCGATGCGAGCGATTTCATGAACAATGAAACCACCGCGAAAGGAGGAATGAAGAATGCTGAAATCCCTGTCCTCTATTAACCGCGAGGCCTTCGATATTGCCACGGTCGCTGCGGCTATCGGGCTACTGGCCTCTCCCTGGTATCTCGGCTACACGGCCGAGCCTTATGCGACGTGGCACGCTTGGGCTGTGGGCGTCGCAGTAACAGCACTCGCAATCGCCACACTCTTCAAGTTCCATCTGGCCGAGGAATGGGCGAATTTGGCCCTAGGACTTTGGGCCGTTGCCGCCCCCTGGGCCTTGGGCTTTTCGACGGTTGCATCAGCGATGTGGGCGCATGTGATTTTCGGACTCGCCATCGCCATCTTAGCAGCCGTCGCTGCCTGGAATGAGAATGACGGTTCGTTCCTGCCCGTATGAAAAGCAGGTGGCCCGGCTTCATGCCGGGCCACCTGTCAGAAAAGGGGTTTTATAGGAGGACATCGATGGAACGCGCTCTTCCGATTATCATCCATTCAACTACCTCCGAGACATTGGATATTTCGCTTGATCGACTGCTTTCGCCATCGCGCTTCTTTGCCCACCCTGATGACGTCGTGGCGGATCCGACGCTGGACATTCAAGAAAAGCGCGCGATCCTCGCTTCGTGGGCTTCGGATGCGAGCGCGATCGAATCCGTGCCTGCTTTGAGAGCACTGCCAGGCAGCGAAATTGCCGTTTCGTTCGACGAAGTTATGGAAGCATTGCAACGGCTGGACGCGGTATCCATCCGCGAACCAGCCAGATGCAATGAGCACGGCGGAACATTGCCGCATCAATGCACTCCGCAGCCGCATGCTCGATCCACGGCTCTTCGCCGAATTCTGGAGCGCTTACACTCAAGAGACAAATCGGCTGCGCATGGCGAGCCGAGCCAGTATTGCAGCCGGCGAGAGTGAGCCAGGACGGATTGCGCGAGGTCGAAAAATTGATGAACCTCTATCTAAGATGCCTTGTCCATAGATGATGTGGAGGGTCGTGGGGATCGGCTTCGAGCGCGTAAGGCTGAGCTAACACTCCTGTTAAAAGACGGCCCGAGCCCCTCCGCTATTCTACCCTGCAATGGCTGAGCAGTACGGGTCAAATCCCACGAAGCGCTGCAGCATAATTCCGAGGGGAAACGCATGGAAGCCGCGGAGATCATCCGCTCATTGGTCGACACGGCAAGGTCGCGATTGAGGTCTGGGCGATCTTGCTGGAATTCTTACGCTTTCGGTCAAAACGAAAAACCCCGCCGGAAGGGCGGGGTTTCGCGGGAAACGATGGTTGCGGGAGGACGCAACCGCAACAACTTGCAGCGTAAGAAAGATCGCTTCGCGCAGATGTCAGATGTTGCCGTAATCGCTAAGCTGGCAAGCGCTATGTCTGCAAAATTCGGATATCTGCGGTCGCTTCACAACGCCGAAGCGTAGGTGGGTAACGCAACAGATGACCCCCACGAGCAGTCCACAAAATATGGTTTGGCGGCAAGCCCACTGATACGCGGGGAGAACCGACATCGTAAGGGCCCCATTTGCTTGAAGGATCAGGGACCGACCGGACTGCCTGCGGCCGCAATGCCATTTCGTCGTAGAAAAATCGGATACCGGCGGACGTCATCATCAACAAATATCGCCTCGGGGCACGCAGAAGATGGCCCGCGCGAGCCTGACGATAGACGGTAAAAACGACCCTTTTGCTACTTCCTTGATTAGTTGCAGTTGCATATATAGCCGTTCGGCTATATTGACAAATATCGCCGAACAGCTATAATTCCAACATATCCTCGTTCGACTATATGAGCACGAATGTTTATCAAGACTCCTCGCGATTGTGGCGCACTCATTCGCAGTGTACGCCGAGATAAGGGCATGTCTCAAACTGAGCTTGCCCGCGCGCTACGAACATCTCAGGGCTGGATCTCCGAAGTCGAAGCAGGGAAACCGACAGCCGAAATCGGAATGGTCCTGAAGGCCTTAGCCATTCTTGGCGTGTCGATTGATGCCCAGCCGACTTATCGGCCACAAGACAGCGAGATAAAGAAACCGTCTCCGGAAGATGATGATACGCCACCGTATACAATTTGATGGAGCCCAGGATGGCGAATGAAAAGAGCCTGAATGTTCTGATCTCGGGGTTCCACGTCGGAGCTGTCACCCAAATGGAGGGCGACCAATTGAAATTCGAGTACGCAGAGGAGTGGCGTGAAGGAAGAATTCAGATCCCACTTTCCCTATCGATGCCACTAGCCGAGCGGATGCACCGCCATCACCGAATTGCTGCTTTCATCTGGGGATTGCTACCTGACAACGAGCAGACGCTTCAGCGTTGGGCTACACGATTTCAAGTTTCTCCAAGAAGCCCGTTTGCGCTTATCAGCGCTGTCGGACAAGATTGCGCCGGCGCCGTCCAATTTCTTCTGCCCGAGGCCCAGGAGAACAGTTCAGCCGATCGGGTAACGACGATAACCGAACAGGAAATCGGCGCTCGTCTCACGGAACTGCGCGCAGACGCGGCCGCTACTCGACGTATGGGTGATCATGGCCAATTCAGCCTGGCTGGAGCTCAAGCGAAAACAGCCTTTTATCGCGATCCTGAAACAGGAGCATGGGGCATTCCAGAGGGGCGGATACCCACCACTCATATTTTCAAGCCGCCAATGCCCCATCTAAGCGGACAGGCGGAAAACGAGCATTACTGTTTGAAGCTGGCCAACCTGCTGGGAATAGAGGCGGCAAATAGCCAGGTGATGGAATTTGACGGCCAGCAAGTCATCGTTGTGGAACGGTATGATCGCGCTGTTAGGGACGGAAAAACTATCAGGATCCATCAAGAAGATATGTGCCAGGCCTTGGGGTTGATGCCTCAAAAAAAATACGAGAACGAGGGCGGACCTGGCATTAAGGAGATCATCGGCGACGTACTGAGTGCTTCCAACGATCCGGCGGGAGATACTCGACGTTTCATGGAGGCCAACATCTTCAACTTCCTGATCGCAGGTACGGACGCTCACGCGAAGAACTACTCGATGATTCTCGGCCCTCGAAGCACGACGACCTTCGCTCCTCTCTATGACGTCTCAAGTATCCTGCCGCATCTGGGCGAAGGAGAGACCCCTGCGGACATGCATGACCTGAGATTGGCAATGAAGGTTGGAGGATACTACGAAATTGAGAAGATCATGCCTCGGCATTGGGAACGATGCGCACGTGCAGGCAGGTTTCCAGGCGAAGAAACGATCGCCATCATTCGCCATTTCATCGAAGTCTTGCCCGACATGGCCTTCAAATGTGCTGTGGAGTGCCTACAAGAAGGGCTGACCCACCCTATTCTGCGGAGATTGCCTGATTTGCTTGCGAAGCGGGCAGCAACCTTACGCCGCTTATACCGTGGTGAATCCGAGGGACTGTAGTCAAACCTGCCCTGTTAGGTTCACCCTTCGAGAAGTCGTAACATGAACTCAAAGGGACGACGTCCATATTCCCAGACGTCGAACTATCCTTCCAGGTCCCCTGGGGCATGAACAAAACCGGATCGGCAGCTTCGGGGCCGGCTGCGCCCTTCCACGACGGTGCTGAACATAGCTGCCGATTGGCTTCCGATCTCAAGCGACGGGGCCGGCCAGTCTGACGGGCGGGGGCACGACAACAAAGCAGCAATCGTCTGGAGGGCGCAACCGCAGTACCTTGTGGAGCAAGAGGGATCGCTTCGCGCAGATGTCTGACGTTGCTGCAATCGTTAGACAGGCAACCGCTATGTCGGCGAAATTTGAGCACCTTCGGTCGCTTCACAACGCCGAGGCATAGGCAAGAAAAGCGACAGGTGGCATCCGTGAGCTGATCTTGCCTGATTCGATTGGATTAACGTCGCATTAGGGCCGTTGAACGAACCCGCTGCGTGCCGAACCGTTTCGAGCCGTCGCACATGCGTTTCAGCGAAGCGCTCCGTGGCGGAAGGATCATGTTTCAAATGCAGTCGGCGCTGTGGTGCCCGTGTCGGCTCCGTGTTCCGAAGCGTCACACGGACAATGCAACCATCGGGCGTCGCTTCGCTAGCCTCGCCTTTGCCGATATCGATGTAGTGACTTCTGCCGTCCACACCGCCGACAATCAGAAAATGCCGGTCTTGCATCTCATCGGCCAGCCCACGCGCGGCGACCCGGCCGACAACAGGCTCAGCTTCGATTCCTCGTCATGAATGACATAATCAGCAGCGCTGCGAGTGAGTTCCTTCCCGGTTAGCGCACGGTGCATCGTCTTGATGATATCGCCACACTCCCCGATACGGCGCAACTTTATCCCTAGCCCGTCGTCGAGTTGCCAGCGACCCGGTTCTGCCTCTTCGGCCAGGCCCATCCGCTCGAGTTTGCGCAAGCGCCCCCGATGCAGTGTCTGCCGAAAGGCATCACGACGCCCTAACGACCTCAGTAGGAACGCTACGTTCCGCCAATGCTTGACGTAACCTCTTCTATTGCGCCTTACCAACGTTCATTGGGTTCAAATCCAGCATGTCACTGCTGTTGCACTCTGCCCTATGCAATTTTTCGAAGAGCGAATGGTGAAATCACCTGTCGGCAGCCATGGATTCAGAAGCGGCCAAACAACGCGTTTACATACGCTCGAATTCGAGGGCAAACGCTGGCTCTTCCGGTCGGGGGTATTCATGTTGGGTGGCGATCGAACCGCGAGCGTTGTCGCTGAGCCCTCCGTGCGTGCGCCCTAGATGTTTGATCCCAGGCTTTGATGGTTCATCATTGTCGTCCGAATCAAAGGATGCGCTATGGGCCAGGTTCTGCATGGG
>NZ_JAKREW010000059.1 GCF_022347545.1 Terribium retamae | reverse complement strand
GATGTAGTCGAGCTCAACGAGGCCTTCGCAGCGCAGGGCCTTGCGGTGCTGCGCGAGCTCGGTCTTGCCGAAGATGCGCCGCACATCAATCCGAATGGCGGCGCCATCGCGCTTGGCCATCCGCTCGGCATGAGTGGTGCCCGCATCACCGGCACGGCGGCACTGGAGCTGAAGGAACGCAACGCCCGCCTCGCACTCGCCACCATGTGCATCGGCGTCGGCCAGGGCATTGCCATCGCCCTCGAAAAGGCGTGAGCGCAAAGGCGTTTTAACCCAATCCGGATTTGTCACCCAAATGCTCGTTGCCGGGCCGGGAGGCGATGGATATGGTTGTTCGAGGCTTCAACAAACAGCCTTTCGGCGCAACGACGTCGCGTCCCCAAGGGGAACAGGGGCGACGAAAACAGGGAAAATCGATGATGATGCACAAGATCGCTCTCCGTTCGCGCACCCTTCTGACGGGTGCCGCGCTTGCTGCCTTGATTTATGCTGGAGCGCCGGCACTGGCCGATACACCGCCCGACACGCTGGTCCAGGCCTGGGCGATCGACGACATCATTTCGCTCGACCCCGCGGAAGCGTTCGAACTGTCGACTGGCGAGATCACCGGCAACACCTACGACATGCTGGTTCGCCTCGATGCCAACGACACCACCAAGGTGGTCGGCGGCATTGCCGAAAGCTGGACCGTCTCGGACGATGCGTTGACCTATACCTTCAAGCTGAAGCCGGACCTGAAATTCGCGTCCGGCAATCCGATCACCGCCGAGGACGTCGCCTATTCGTTCGAGCGTGCGGTCAAGCTGAACAAGAGCCCAGCCTTCATCATCCAGCAGTTCGGGCTGACCGCCGACAATGTCGGCGAAAAGGCCAAGGCAGCGGACGCTTCCACCTTCGTCTTCACGGTCGACAAGGCCTATGCGCCGAGCTTCGTGCTGAACTGCTTGACCGCGACCGTCGGCGCCGTCGTCGACAGCAAGCTGGTCAAGGAACATGTCGCGGCCGCCACGCCGAGTGCCGACTATAAATTCGACAACGACTTCGGCAATGCCTGGCTGAAGACCAACTATGCCGGTTCCGGTCCGTACAAGACCCGTGAATGGCGTGCAAACGAAGTCGTCGTGCTGGAGCGTAACGACAATTATTACGGCACCAAAGGCAACATGACACGTGTCATCTATCGCCACGTCAAGGAAAGTGCCGCTCAGCGTCTGCTCCTGGAGAAGGGCGATATTGACATCGCCCGCAACCTGCAACCGGGCGACTACGAGGCCGTAAGCAAGAATGCGGACCTCGCCACGACGTCGACCCCCAAGAGCACGGTCTACTACGTCAGTCTCAACCAGAAGAACCCCAATCTCGCCAAGCCCGAGGTGCGGGAAGCCTTCAAATATCTGATCGACTATGACGCGCTCGGCGACACGTTGCTCAAGGGCATCGGCGTGGTCCACCAGAACTTCCTGCCGAAGGGCATTCTGGGCGCCGTGGAGGACAAGCCTTACACGTTCGATGTCGCCAAGGCCAAGGAACTGTTGGCCAAGGCTGGCCTGGCGGATGGGTTCTCGGTCACGATGGACACGCGCAGCGGCCAGCCGGAATCGGGCGTCGCCGAATCGATCCAGCAGACGGCAGCGCAGGCCGGCATCAAGATCGAGCTCGTGCCGGAAGACTTCAAACAGCTTCTGACCCGTTATCGTGCTCGCCAGCACGACATCGCCATCTTGCAATGGGGCGTCGACTACTGGGATCCGAACTCAAACTCCGAGACCTTCGCCACCAATCCAAACAACGCCGACGATTCCATGAACAAGACGCTGGCCTGGCGCAACGCCTGGGATGTGCCGGCGGAGATCCAGAAAGAATCGGCAGCGGCCTTGCTCGAACGCGATCCTGCCAAGCGTACCCAGATGTATCAGGACGTCCAGAAGAAGATCCGTGAACAGGGTCCGTTCAACTTCATCTGGCAGCAGACCGAAGTTGCCGGTTTGCGTAAGAACGTCCAGGGCTTCAAGCTCGGGCCCACTTTCGACACCAATTTCGTGGCGCCGGTGACCAAGTAATCGATCTTGTCTGTTGCCCACATGACCAATGAGCCGGGGCGGAGGCGCAAAAAAGCCTCCGCCCTAGCGCTTGCGCTGCTGCGCTTTGTTTTCATCGCCGCGGTCACCTTTCTGGGGTTGATCGCGGTGACCTTCTTCATCGGCCGCGTCATGCCGATCGACCCGGTGCTGGCCATCGTCGGAGACCGCGCGCCGGCCAGCGTGGTTGCGGCCGCGCGACAGCAATACGGCTTCGACCTGCCCGTCTGGCAGCAGTTCCTGCTCTACGTGCAAAAGGCGGTACAGGGCGACTTCGGCACGTCGGTTCTGTCCACCTATCCAGTCATGCAGGACATCCGCCGCGTTTTCCCGGCAACTCTGGAACTGGCGACGGTTGGAACGCTGATCGGCCTTCTGTTCGGTATCCCGCTCGGGGTGTTGGCAGCGGTCAAACGCGGCTCCTTCCTTGACCAGGCAGTGCGCGTCATCGGCCTCATCGGTTATTCCATGCCGATTTTCTGGCTCGGGCTCCTCGGCCTTCTGGTCTTCTACGCCAGGCTTGGCTGGGTCGAAGGGCCAGGACGCATAGGCATCGCCTATGAATACACCTTCACCCCGGTCACCGGCCTCTATCTGCTCGACGCCATCATCCAGCGCGACTGGAGTGTCTTCCGGGATGTTTTCTCGCATATCATCCTGCCGGCCTCGCTGCTCGGCTATATCTCCATGGCCTATATCAGCCGCATGACGCGCTCCTTCATGCTGAACGAACTTGCGCAAGAGTACGTCGTGGCCGCGCGAGCGAAAGGCCTTTCGGAGGCTCGCATCATCTGGGGCCATGCGCTGCGCAATGCCGCGGTGCCACTGGTGACGGTGATCGCTCTGTCCTACGCGACCTTGCTCGAAGGCTCGGTGCTGACCGAGACGGTGTTCTCCTGGCCGGGCATCGGGCTTTATCTCACCAACTCGCTGCAGAACGCCGATATGAATGCCGTCCTCGGAGCCACCATCGTGATCGGTGCAGTGTTCATTGCCTTGAACCTGTTGTCGGACCTGCTCTACCAACTTCTCGACCCGAGGACGCGGTCATGAGCGCACCCGACATTTCCGAAATGGGCTGGCGCGAGTGGCTGCTTTCGGAGCGGCCGCAATCGCGCTCGCAGGCGCGGCTCGGCCGTGCCTACATGACCTGGCGACGTTTCACCGCGAACCAGTTGGCAGTGATCGGGCTTTTCATCATCCTGGCGCTGGTTTTCGTCGCCATATTCGCAGGCCTGTTGGCACCCTACTCGCCGGTGGTCGGTGACTTGCGTGGCGCACGCCTGCTGCCGCCAGATTGGGCGCACTGGATGGGTACCGACGACCAGGGGCGCGATATCCTCTCGCGTGTCATCTACGGCTCGCGGCTGACACTCTACGTCATCGTGCTGGTTGCGCTGATCGCCGCACCCATCGGGCTCATCGTCGGAACCGTCGCCGGCTATGCAGGCGGCTGGACCGACGCGATCCTGATGCGCATCACCGACATCTTCCTCGCCTTTCCGAAACTGATCCTGGCGCTTGCCTTCGTCGCCGCACTCGGTCCCGGCATCGAGAACGCCATCATCGCGATCGCCATCACCTCCTGGCCGCCCTATGCGCGCATCGCGCGCGCCGAGACGCTGATGGTGCGCAATTCTGATTACATCAAGGCCGTCGAGATCATGGGGGCCTCGCCTGGGCGCATCATCATGCGCCACATCATGCCGATGTGCATCTCGTCGCTGATCGTCCGCGTCACACTCGACATGGCGGGCATCATCATCATCGCCGCGGGCCTCGGCTTCCTCGGCCTCGGCGCACAACCGCCATTGCCCGAATGGGGTGCGATGATCGCGTCAGGCCGTCGTTTCATCCTCGACCAATGGTGGGTGGCGGCCATGCCCGGCATGGCGATCCTCGTCGTCAGCCTCGGCTTCAACCTTCTCGGTGACGGCCTGCGGGATGCGCTCGATCCAAGGAGTTCGGGCCAATGAGTGGTAATCTGCTCGAGGTCGATAACCTCAAGGTCCGCTTTCCCACCCGCACCGGTGTCATCGAAGCGGTGCGCGGCGTCTCCTTCTCGTTGGGGCGCGAACGGCTCGGCATCGTCGGCGAATCCGGCTCCGGCAAGTCCCAGACCGGCCGCGCCATCATGGGGCTCACCGATCCCCGCGCCGAAGTGACGGCCGACAGGCTGGAGTTCGACGGCATCGACTTGTTGTCGTTGCCGGCCCGCGAGCGTCGCGCGCTGCGCGGCAAGCGGGTCGCGATGATCCTGCAGGATCCCAAATATTCGCTCGATCCCGTCATCAGCATCGGCCGCCAGATCGTCGAGACCTTGCGCACTCATGAGAAGGTCTCCAAGGCCGAGGCAAGGGAACGCGCTCTCGACATGCTGGCAGCGGTGCAGATCCGGGATCCGAAGCGTGTCTTCGACCTCTATCCGCACGAAGTCTCCGGCGGCATGGGCCAACGCGCGATGATCGCCATGATGCTGATTGCGGGCCCTGAACTCCTGATCGCCGATGAACCCACCTCGGCGCTCGATGTGACGGTCCAACTCGACGTGCTTGCCATCCTCGATCGGCTCGTCGCCGAGCGCGGCATGGGGCTTGTCTTCATCTCGCATGATCTGAGATTGGTTTCCTCGTTTTGCGACCGTGTCGTGGTAATGTATGCCGGCAGGGTGGTGGAACAACTGCCGGCCTCGGAGCTCGCCAACGCACAACATCCCTACACGCAGGGCTTGCTCGACTGCATGCCGAAGATCGGCGCCGACCGTCATCCATTGCCTGTGCTGGCACGCAAGGCGGAGTGGGCGGCATGACAGCGGCGCTTCTGGCAGAAAAAGTCGAAGTCGTCTTCGATCAGTTCCGAGCCCTCAAGGGCGTCAGCGTCGAGGTGCATCCTGGCGAATCCTTCGGTCTCGTCGGTGAATCGGGCTCGGGCAAGTCGACGTTGCTGCGCGCCATCGCCGGTCTGGCACCAGTGGCTTCGGGCAGCATCACCGTCACCGGCAAACCACTTGGTCGCCGCCGTGACAAGGCTTTCTACCGGCAGGTGCAGATGGTGTTCCAAGACCCCTACGGTTCGCTCCATCCGCGCCAGACGGTGGATCGGCTCCTCCAGGAACCCCTAGCCGTCCACGGTATCGGCGACAGCGAAACCCGTATTCGCCGCGCATTGGAGGAAGTGGGCCTGAGTTCCGGCTTTCGCTTCCGCTATTCGCACCAACTTTCGGGCGGCCAGCGCCAGCGTGTGGCGATCGCGCGCGCGCTGATCCTGGAGCCATCGATCCTGCTGCTCGACGAGCCGACTTCGGCGCTCGATGCGTCGGTGCAAGCAGAGGTGCTGAACCTGCTCGAACAGGTGAGGCGTGACCGCAAGCTGACCTATCTGATGGTCAGCCACGACCTCGCCGTCATCAACCATATGTGCGAGCGGCTGATGGTCATGCAGAACGGCGAGTCGGTCGAACAGCTCACAGCCGCCGACCTTGTCTCCCACAACGTCGCTCAGGACTACACGCGACGCCTTCTCAAGGCATCGGAAGGTTTCGTCCGGGTGGGATGACGCCTTGGAGCGTTTCCGTTTTTTCGGAATCACGGGAACGCTCTAAGGTTTTGTTTTCGCCGCATTTTTGTAACGCCAAGTGATTCCATTTGGCTACAAAAATGCTAGCCGAAAAGCCGGTTTGCCTCTTCAGCGGTGTAATAGCCCATGGCGACATCATGCCGGACAGCCTCGGTCGGACGGTCGAGCGGGTTGCCGTAGCCGCCGCCGCCCGGCGTGCCGACACGCACGCGGTCGCCGGCTTTCAGCGGGATATCCTGCTCCTTGGAGAGATGGAGCGGGACATGTTCCTTGCCATCTCGGATCACCGTGACGGTGTTGACGGCGCCGTCTTTGCCGCCAAGCACGCCTTGCGGACCGAAACGGCCGTGATCCATCACAAAGGATGCACGCGCTTCACCGCGCAGCAGTTCGACCTCATAGGAGAGACCCATACCGCCGCGATGCCTGCCGGCGCCGCCCGACCCTTCGCGCAGCGCATAATGACGGTAGAGCACCGGAAAAGCCTGTTCCATGATCTCGACCGGCGGAGACTTGGAGATGCCGATGGTCGAGCAGCCGTTGGACAGGCCGTCATGCCAAGCATTGCCGCCATAACCGCCACCGGAGATCTGATACATGACGAAGTCGCGGCCCCGAGCCGGATCGTGGCCGCCGAGCGCGAAATTGCCGCTGGAACCGGCGGGAGCTGCAGTGACCTTGCCCGGCAGCGCCTGCACCATCGCAGCGAAGACCGCCTCGGCGATACGCTGAGACACTTCCGCCGCGCAGCCGGAGACCGGTCGCGGATATCTGGCATCGAGAAAGGTGCCTTCCGGACTTTTGACGACAAGCGGCTCGAAGGCGCCTGCACTGATCGGCACATCCGGGAAAATGTGGCGCATGGCGAGATAGACGGAAGACAGCGTCGTCGCCAACACGCTGTTCATCGGCCCGGCGCAGGGTTTCGAAGAACCGGCGAAGTCGAAGGTGAGCGTCTCGTCCTTCTTTTCCACGGCGAGCGCGATGGTGAGCGGTTCATCGATCACCCCATCGGAATCGACAAATGCCTTCGAGCGATAAATGCCATCGGGGATGGCCACGATGTTGGCGCGCATCTGTTCTGCGGCGCGCTCACGCAGCTCCTGGATCGCCGCCGAAACGGTCTGGTCGCCATAACGATCGAGGATTTCGCCGAGCCTGTCCTGGCCGACCAGCAGCGCAGCGGCCTGCGCCTTGATATCGCCGATACGCTGGTCCGCAACCCGAATGTTGGAACAGATGATGGCGTATATCTCGGGATCGAGGACGCCTCGCTTGAACAGCTTCACCGGCGGCAGGCGCAGCCCTTCCTGCTCAACGGCGGTGGCCGAAGCAGAAAAACCGCCCGGCACGGCGCCGCCTATGTCGGGCCAATGGCCGGTGTTGGAGAGCCAGCAGAAGATATGGCCATCGCGATAGACGGGCATGACGAAGCGCACATCCATCAGGTGCGTGCCGCCAAGATAAGGATCGTTGACGATGTAGATGTCGCCCGGCTGTGGCGGCAGGCACCGTCCATCCGCGATCATCTCGATCACCGTCCTCGTCGAGTGCTGCATGACCCCGACAAAGACGGGTAAGCCCTGAGAACCCTGGGCAATCAGTGAACCGTCGGCCGCGGAATAGATACCGTCGGAGCGATCGTTGGCCTCGGCGATGACAGGCGAAAAGGCCGCACGCGAGAAGGTCAGGTCCATCTCGTCGCAGACCTGCTGCAAAGCAGCCTGGATGACGGAGAGCGTGATGGCATCGAGCGTGGTCATCAGCTGCCGACCTCCACGATCAGATTGCCATCTGCATCGCTCCTTGCCCGGTCACCCGGCTCGAGGACCGTGGTCGCGTCCATCTGTTCGATGATCGCGGGCCCTTTGATGACGGCATCGAGCGGCAGCCTGTCGCGGGCATAGACGGGAGTGTCATGCCAGCTGCCCGCATACCAGACCGGCCGGATTTCCAATCGCGCTTCCTTTAGTTTCGTGACCCGGCCAGCGGGATCGATCAGCGTTGAAAGGTCTATCTCCGGACGTACGCCGATAACGGACGTGTTGAGATTGACGAGATTGGCGCGGATTTCCGGCAACTCGACCTTGAAGCGGGCAAAATAGGCTTTCTCGAACAGGCTCTGCAGTGTCGCGCGGTCGACCCTGGACGACGGCAGCGGCACGTTGATCAGGTGGGTCTGGCCGACGAACTGCATATCGGCTGAATGGCTGACGCGTACCGCCTGCGGTTTCACCGCTTCCTTGGCGATCAGTGCTTCGCCTTCAGCACGATGACGTTCAAGAACACTATGAACCTGCTCCTCGTCCAACGTGACGACCGGCAGGTTCAGCGTGTTGACGAAATCGTGCCTGAGATCGGCGACCACGCAGCCGAGCGCATTGGTGATGCCCGGGCGGGCTGGCACCAAAACGCGCGGCAGGCCCAGTTCGCGTGCCAGCGCGCTGGCATGCAGCGGGCCGGCGCCACCAAAGGCGAACAAGGTGAAATCGCGCGGATCATGACCGCGACCGACCGAGACCATGCGGATCGCGCCCGCCATCTTCATGTTTGCGAGCCTCAGCACCGCGCCGGCGGCTTCGACGCCGGAAAGGTTGGTGAAAAGTCCGATCCTGTCCTCGAATACGCGGGCAACGCGTTCCACCGTAACCGGATTGTCGACCGCCAGCAGCTTGTCGGGCGAAAGGCGACCGAGCACCAGATTGGCGTCGGTGATGGTTGGCTCGGTGCCGCCACGACCGTAGCAGATCGGGCCTGGATTGGCGCCGGCGCTCTCCGGCCCGACGCGGATGAGGCCCGCCGCGTCGACGCGCGCGATCGACCCGCCACCGGCACCCACCGTATGAACGGCCACCATCGGCACGTGGATCGGCATGGCATATTCGAGCTCGATCTCGTTGGAGACCGCAGGCTGGGCATCGCGGATCAACGCCACGTCGGTGGACGTGCCACCCATGTCATAGGTGACGAGATTGCGGTGACCAGAGCGGCGACCCGTGTAGGCTGCGGCAATGACACCGGAGGCAGGGCCGGACATCACGGTCTTGGCGGCCTCTCGTGCTACGAAACGTGCCGAGATCATGCCGCCATTGCCGTTCATGATCAGGAAGTCGCGTTCGTATCCTTGCGCCGCCAGCTCATTGCGCAGGCGGGCAACATAGCGCTCCAGGATCGGCTGCACGGCAGCGTTGACGGAGGCAGTGACACCGCGCTCGAACTCACGCGCTTCCGACAAAAGCGTGTGGCCGGCGGTGATGTGGTCGTTCGGCCAAAGTTCTGCTGCGATCTCTGCAGCACGGCGCTCGTGGACGGGATTGGCGTAGGAATGCAGGAAATGGATGACGAGGGATTCGCAACCTGCCGCCAGCAGGCTCTGCACGGCGCGCCGGAAAGCCGCCTCATCCAGCGGTACACGCACCGAACCGGATGCTTCCATGCGCTCCGCGACTTCCAGCCGCAGGTTGCGGGGAATGACCGGCACGAAGGTTCCGGTCATGCCATAGGCGTGCGGGCGCGTGCGGCGGCCGAGTTCGATCACATCGCGGAACCCGGCGGTGGTGATCATGCCGGT
Source organism: Terribium retamae (assembly GCF_022347545.1). GTDB lineage: Bacteria > Pseudomonadota > Alphaproteobacteria > Rhizobiales > Rhizobiaceae > Mesorhizobium > Mesorhizobium retamae. The sequence continues at coordinate 12,084 of NZ_JAKREW010000059.1, read as the reverse complement.
CCTGGCCAACCTGCGCTCCAGCACCGCGTTGGTGGTGGTGGTGGTGCCGTGAACGATCAGGTCGATGGAGGAAGCGGAAAAGCCGGTTGCTCCGAGCGCCGAAACGACGCCGAAAGCCTGGTTGTCGAGTGTCGTCGGCGTCTTGGCGATGCGGACCTTGCCGCCGTCGCGGCCGTCGATGAGGATCAGGTCGGTGAAGGTGCCGCCGACATCGATGCCGGCCACGACCCCATCTGATCGCATTGGGTCCGACTGCGCCGGAACTTTCTCATTCATTGCCAAAATCCGAAATGTCCCAACTGCGGATAAGGGCCAGTTTGGAAAGGCGTTCCGCGGCTCGATCTTGACGCTAAGTTCATTTGTATACTAATAGATTTCCGACACAAGAGCCTGCCCCCTGAACAATGCAGAGGCATAGTGGGACCCGCCAAACGGGTACGCAGGACAGCTTAAGCATCAGGAAAAGGTTGGTTCCATGAGCACCGCTTCCGCCCCCAGCACGGACGCCGCCAAGCCGCTGGAATTTCCGATTCCGGCGAATGTCTATGCCGAGAAGGTCGTTTCGGTGAAACACTACACCGACCGCCTTTTTGCCTTCCGCATCACCCGGCCGCAATCGCTGCGCTTCCGCTCCGGCGAGTTCGTGATGATTGGCCTGCCGAATGCCGAGAAGCCGGTGTTCCGCGCCTATTCCGTGGCAAGCCCGGCCTGGGATGAAGAACTGGAGTTCTTCTCGATCAAGGTGCCGGACGGCCCTCTGACCCAGCACCTGCAGAAGATCCAGACCGGCGACACCATCCTGATGCGCCAGAAGGCGACCGGCACGCTGGTGCTCGACGCGCTAACGCCGGGCAAGCGCCTGTTCATGATCTCGACCGGCACTGGCATCGCGCCTTTCGCCAGCCTGCTGCGCGATCCCGACACCTACGAGAAGTTCGAGCACGTCTACCTCACCCACACCTGCCGCGATGTCGCCGAACTGGCCTACGGTCAGGAACTGGTAGCGTCGCTGGCCGACGATCCGCTGATCGGGGAGTTCACCAATGGCCGTGTCACGCTCTACAATTCGACGACACGTGAGACATCGGAACGTATGGGCCGCATCACCGCACTGGTGGGTTCGGGCAAGTTCTATACCGACCTCGGCATTGAGCCGCTGAACCCGGAGACCGACCGCATCATGATCTGCGGTTCGATGCATATGTTGAAAGACGTCAAGGAAATGGCGGAGAATCTAGGCTTCGTCGAAGGTTCGTTGAGCGCTCCGGCAAGCTTCGTCGTCGAACGCGCCTTCGTCGGCTGATTTCCAGAGTTCAGCAAACTTGAAAAATGGCGCCTGATGGCGCCATTTTCTATTCAGCCACGTTGTTCTACTTCACCGTCTTGCCGTCTGCGTCAAAGCGGTAGGTCTTGCTTGCATCCGGCGTTGCGTAGAGCGTCGAGCCCGGCTCGGCATCGTAGACGCCGAAGATGCGCACGGTGATCAGGCCGGCCTTCTCGCAGTCCAGATAGACGTTGGTGTCGGCGCCGAGGTGCTCGGTGTGGACCACCGTGCCCTTCCAGGTGCCTGCCTTTGGATCGACCGTCAGATGTTCGGGGCGTACGCCCACCGTCTTGACGCTCTCGCCCAGCCTCGCGCCATCGATGAAATTCATCTTCGGCGAGCCGATGAAGCCGGCAACGAATTCATTGGCCGGCGCATGATAGAGCTCCATCGGCGCACCGATCTGCTCGATGCGACCGGCGTTCAGCACCACGATCTTGTCGGCCAGCGTCATCGCCTCGACCTGATCGTGGGTAACATAGATCATCGTCGCCTTGAGGCGGCGATGCAGCTGCGCGATCTCCAGGCGCGTGTTGACACGCAGCGCGGCATCGAGATTCGACAGCGGTTCATCGAACAGGAACAGCTTCGGCTCGCGCACCACGGCGCGGCCGATGGCGACCCGCTGACGCTGGCCGCCGGACAGTTCCGCCGGGCGGCGCTTGAGATAAGGTTCCAGCGACAGCATGGTGGAAGCAGCGGTGATGCGCTTGTCTACCTCGGCTGCCGCTTCACCCGCCTGCTTCAGGCCGAGCGCCATGTTGTCGCGGACGGTGAGGTGCGGATAGAGCGCATAGGTCTGGAACACCATGGCGATGCCGCGCTTGGCCGGAGGCGTCGCGGTGACTTCCTGGCTGTCGATCAGCACCCGGCCGGAGGTCGCGTCCTCCAGACCTGCGATGACGCGCAGCAGGGTCGACTTGCCACAGCCCGACGGGCCGACGAAGACGACGAATTCGCCATCCTTTACGTCAAGGTCTATGCCTTTCAGCACATCCACCGGACCGAAGGATTTCTTGACATTCTCGATCTTCAGAGAGCCCACGGCTGTTCCTCGCTCGATTGTTAGAGTTTGACGGGCATGCCGGTGCGGACGCTTTCGTCGGCCGCGAGGCAGACGGCGAGCGAACGCACGGCATCGTCCATGTGACGGGTGAGGTCGATGTCCTCGCGAATGGCCTTCAGGACGAAGGCCTGCTCGAGGTCACACAGTTCCTGGTGTCCGGGCTCGCCCTCCATCGAAAGCAGTTCGTCGGGCTTCAGGAACTTGCCGTCCGGGCCGGTCGCTGCCTGGTGCAGTCGAATGGTCGAGGTCTTGGTGTGAGTGTCGATGTCATCCGACTTCACACCCTCAGCCATGACGATCGACACGCAGCCGTTCGGTGACATCACGTCCTTCACGAAGAACGCGGTCTCCGAAATCATCGGACCCCAGCCTGCCTCATACCAGCCGACCGAGCCGTCCTCGAACAGCACCTGCAAATGGCCGTAATTGTACATGGTAGGCGCGACCTCGTCGGACAGTCGCACGCCCATGCCACGCACTTCGACAGGCTTGGAATCAGTGATCTGCAGCATGACATCGAGATAGTGGACGCCGCAATCGACGATCGGAGACGTCGTCTGCATGAGCTGCTTGTGCGTCTGCCAGGTGTGGCCCGAGGACTGCTGGTTGAGGTTCATGCGGAAGACGTAAGGGCCGCCCAGCTTGCGGGCTTCGGCGATCAGCCTGATCCAGGAGGGGTGATGGCGCAGAATGTAGCCGATCACCACCTTCTTGCCGTTGGCCTTGGCGGCATCGACCACACGCCGCGCGTCAGCCACCGTCGTGGCCAAAGGCTTTTCGACAAACACATGGCAACCGGCCTCGAAGGCCTTCACCGCGTAGTCGGCATGGCTGTCCGAATAGGTGGCGATGCAGGCCAGTTCCGGCTTCTCGTCGCGCAGCGCGTCCTCGAAGGAAGGGCGAATCTCATGACCGGCCAGGCCACCCGGCAACGGCACGTCGGAACGGTTGACGAGCGCCGCGATTTCGAAGCCCGGATTGTTGTAGTAAGCCAGCGCATGGCTGCGGCCCATATTGCCCAGGCCGGCAACGACTACGCGTATGGGGTTCGTCGAAGTCACGATAATGTCCTGCCTTGTTTTCTTCGTTCTTGGTTTGAAAGCCGCCTCTACTTCACAGCACCCGAGGTGATGCCGCGGATAAGCTGGCGCGAGAAAATCAGATAGAGGATCAGCACCGGCAGGATCGCCAGCGACAATGCCGCCAGGATGGCGTTCCAGTTGGTGACGAACTGGCCAAGGAATATCTGCGCGCCGAGCGTGACGGTCTTGGTCGCCTCCGACGGCGCCAAGATCAACGGGAACCACAGGTCGTTCCAGATTGGGATCATGGTGAAGACCGCCACCGTGGCCATGGCCGGACGCACCAGAGGCAACACCAGCCGGAAGAAGATCGTATACTCGGAAAGCCCGTCGATACGGCCGGCGTTCTTGAGGTCGTCCGACACGCCTTTCATGAATTCCGACAGAATGAAGATGGCAAGCGGCAGACCCTGCGCGGTGTAGACCAGGATCAGTGCCGTCAGCGTGTTGACCAGACCTGAAGCCACCATGAGCTGCAGGATGGCAACCGTGCCGAGGCGAATCGGGATCATGATACCCAGCGCCAGGTAGAGACCCATCAGTGTGTTGCCGCGGAAGCGATATTCCGACAGCGCGAAGGCTGCCATGGCGCCAAAGAGCAGCACGAAGAACAGCGACACAACGGTGACGATCAGGCTGTTCTGGAAATAGAGGAAGAAGTCGCCCTGGCCGAACACGGTGGTGTAGCCGACCAGATCGAAGGTCTTGGGCATCGGCGGCATCAGCGGCTGCTGGAATATCGCCTGGCGTGATTTGAACGAGTTGATGACGACTACGAAGACCGGGAACAGCGCGATGACGGTGTAGGTCAAAAGGATCGCGTGTGCGCCGATGGTCCGCGGCAGGGAGGAGGTGGCCTTGCTCATCATGACACCTCAGAACTGGTAGCGACGCAGGCGTCGCTGCACGAGGAAAAGATAGAAGCAGACGCCGATCAGGATGATCAGGAACATCATGGTTGCGATGGTTGCGCCCATATGGGGGTCGCCCACCTGCAACTGGAAACCGAAGAAGGCGCGATAGAGGAAGGTGCCGAGAATATCGGTCGAATAGTTCGGCCCGGCTAGCGCACCCTGCGCTGTGTAGATCAGGTCGAAAGCATTGAAGTTGCCCACAAAGGTCAGGATCGAGATGATGCCGATGGCGGGCAGGATGAGCGGCAGCTTGATCTTCCAGAACTGGGACCAGCCGGTGATGCCGTCGCACTCGGCAGCCTCGATCACCTCGTCGGGAATGGACAGCAGCGCGGCATAGATCAGCATCATCGGAATGCCGACGAACTGCCACACCGAAATCAGGCTGAGCGCGGTCAGCGCATATTCTTCCTTGCCGAGCCACGGCGTGAACCAGCTCTTGAGACCGACCAGCCCCATGACGTTAGGCGCTACGCCCCAGATCGGCGACAGGATCAGTTTCCAGGCGAAACCGACGATGACGAAGGACAGGATGGTCGGGATGAAGATCGCCGTGCGGTAGAAGGCGGTGAAACGCAGTTTCGGGCTGGAGAGAAGCGCTGCCAGCATGACGCCGATCGGGTTCTGCACCACCATGTGAATGATGAAGAACCAGACATTGTTCTTCAAGGCATTCCAGAAGTTGAAGGACCAGTTGGGGTCGGTGAACAGCGTGCGGAAATTGTCGAAGCCGACAAAGGTCTGCACTTGCTCGATGGAACGGAACAGCGACAGCTGCAGCGTGCCGAACAACGGCAGGATCATGATGGCCGTGTAGACGAGCACCGCCGGCGCCAGGAAGACGCCGATATGCCAACGGAACGGTTTTTTCGATGCTGCAGCCATGAGCTCGGTCCTTGCCGCCTCGGGAAATGCTGTCAAATTTTCGGAATGCCGTCCCTCGCCTGTCCGCCGCCCTCGGCGTCCGAGGAAGCAGTGGACTTGAAGCCGGCGCCCCTTCTCCAGTCTTCAAAGGAAGAGCGTAAGGGCGAGGAACCGCGCCGACAATCGGAATTTAGACCGGGCCGCGGCAAGCGCAGCCCGGTCGTTTCGCAGTCTTACTTTGCCGGCTTGTACCAGCCGTCGAGACCCTTCTGCAGCTTTTCGGCAGCAACTTCCGGGGTGTCGGTGCCGTTGATGACATTGGCCGATTCAACCCAGGTCTCGTTCTCCAGATTCGGCGTTCCGCGCGACAAAACCTGATAGGTCGAGCGGATCGTCGGCTTGCACTTCTCGCGCCAAGAAACGAATTCCTGCGCCAGCGGATCTTCCATTTTCACCGCAGTGGAATTCAGGCTGAAGAAGCCGGGCAAAGCATTGGCGTAGATGGAAGCGAATTCCGGCGAAGCGACCCAGGACAGGAAGGTCTTGGCCGCGTCGGCATTCTTGGAGGCCGCATTGAGGCCGATACCGATATCGGTATGATCGGAGATGTAGCAGGTGTCGCCGGCCTTACCGACCGGTGGCGGGAAAGCGCCCATCTTGAACTGCGCCTGGGTGTTGAACAGGCCGATTTCCCACGAGCCCGCCGGATAGATGGCAGCGCGACCCAGCGTGAACAGGTTCTGGCTGTCCGGATAGGTCTGTGCCTCGAAACCGTCGCCGAGATAGGGCTTCCACTTGGCCAGCTCGGCAAACGGCTCGACCCAGTCCTTGTCGGTCAGCTTCTGTTCGCCCTTGATCAAAGCCAGGCGACCTTCTTCGCCCTTCCAGTAGTTCGGGCCGATGTTCTGGTAGCCCATGGTCGCGGCTTCCCAGAGGTCCTTGGTTCCCATCGCCATCGGGATATAGGTGCCATCGGCCTTGATCTTGTCGAGGGCCGCGAAGAACTCGTCGCGGGTTTCCGGAACCTTGAGGCCAAGCTTCTCGAAAGCTTCCTTATTGTAGATGAAGCCGTGGATGACCGAAGCCATCGGAACGCAGAAGGTGGCCGCGCCATCGTCCGTGGTCCATGCCGACTTGGCGACGTCGGAGAAATTCTCCATGCCGGGCAGCTTTGTCAGGTCGGCGAGATTGCCCTTCTTGTAGAGCTCCAGCGACTTGTCGAATGGACGGCAGGTGATCAGGTCGCCAGCCGAACCAGCAGCAAGCTTGGCTCCGAGTGCCGCATCATATTCGGTAGGAGAAGACGGTGCGAACACGACCTTGATGCCGGGATTCTTCGCCTCGAAAGCCGGGATCAGCTTGTCTTTCCAAATGCCGAGGTCGTCGTTGCGCCAGCTCTCGATGTTGAGCGTGACATCGGCGGCGGAAGCGACGCCGGCGAAGCCGAGTACACTGGAGCCTAAAAGTAGCGCCGTAAGAAGTTTCGTCTTCATTCTCAGTCTCCCTGTTGACCTTTTTCAGGTTCGGTTTTGACGAGACGGGAGGCTTTGGCCCCCCTGTTCTCCTCTGATGGCGGAAAGGGCGGGCCGCAGCTTCTGGCCAGCCTTCTCCAATACTCCCTCGGCCACGTCGACGCTTTCGGCACCGGCGGCGAGCAGGATGGCCGTCTTCACCGCACCGCCGCTCTGCTCGAGCGAACGGTTCGCGACATCGCGATCAAGCCCGGTGATGGCGGCCACGATACGCGACGCGCGGTCGCGCAGCTTGGCGTTGTCGGCCAGGAGATTGACCATGTAGCCGTCATGGACATGGCCGAGATGAATAGCAGCCAGGGTCGATAGCATGTTGAGCGCGATCTTCTGGGCTGTGCCGGCACCCATACGCGTGGAACCGGCGATGACCTCGGGAGGGGTCTTCAAGAGAATGGCGACATCGGCGGCGTTAAGCAGCGGCGTGTCGGCGTTGTTGGCAATTGCAATCGTTGCTGCGCCGCGCTGGCGCGCTTCGCGCAAAGCACGAACCGCATAAGGGGTAGATCCGCTGGCCGACAAAGCAACCACGCAATCGGCAGCGGTAACGCCCGCGCCGGCAATTGCCGCGGCAGCCCCTTCTTCATCGTCTTCGGGACCGCCGGCGAGGTTGCGGAAAGCTTCTTCGCCGCCGGCGATAAGGATGACGATGCGATTGCGCTCGATGCCGAAAGTGCCGGGGAGTTCAAGGGCGTCGGCCACCGCCATCAAGCCGGAACTGCCAGCAGCTGCATAGACAAGGCGGCCGCCAGCCTTGAGACGCTCGGACACCAGGGCGGATGCGGCGGCAATGGCAGGAATGGCTTCGCGCACGGCGCCGGCGGCCTCGATCTGGGCCTCGGCCAGCGACCTCAATACGACCTCGGGCGCCTGGATATCCAGTCCTTCGGCATCTCGATGCTGAGCTTCGGTGCGCTTCTGCGCCATTCCGGTTCCTCCACCTCCCTCGACAATACCAAAAAAATACCACTTGTCCACTGGCATTAGCAATTTCGTAATGACTTCCGTCTCGCTCTGCAGAAAATGACAATAAAATCAGTGCGATACCTATCATTGAATCGAACCATAAATTTATCCTTGGCTATTGGTATTTTATTGGTATTATCGAGCAAGAGGAGATTTCAGCGTGACTTTCGTGCTCGGCATCGATGGCGGCGGCACCAGCTGCAGGGCAGCGCTCGCAACAGCGGGCGGTGAAATCCTTGGCCGTGCGAAGTCGGGAGCGGCAAACATCCGCAGCGACCTGACGGGCGCACGCACCAACATCGTCGATGCGGCCAGGCAGGCATTTCTTGAAGCGGGTGAAGATCCCGACCTCATCCCGCAGACACCTGCTATATTGGGTCTCGCCGGTGCCAATGTCGGCACCTATAAACAGCAGCTTGAGGCCATCCTGCCGTTCAGCCGCTCCAGTGTGGAAACGGATTTCGAGATCGCGCTTGAAGGCGCAGTCGGCTCCGGCGACGGTGCCATCGCCATTCTTGGCACCGGCACCGCCTATATGGTTCGCAAGCAAGGCAAGTCGCGCTCGGTCGGCGCCTGGGGCTTCCAGGTCGGCGATCAGGGCAGCGGCGCACGCATCGGACGCGACCTACTGGAGCAGACGCTGCTGGCTTATGACGGCATTCGCGAATCCTCGCCGCTGACCCGTGAAATGATGGGTATCTTCCGCGACAATCCGCAGGACTTGGTCGAATTCACCACCCATGCGAAGCCCGGCGATTTCGGTGGCTTCGCACCAAAAGTATTCGAGAATGCCGCCAGAGGCGATGTCGTGGCGACCTGGATCGTCGATAAATCCGTTGCCGATGTCGAAGCCTCGCTCGGCGTACTTGACCTCGAACAAAACGATCCGCTCTGCCTGCTCGGCGGTCTGGCTCCGCTCTATGCCCCGCGGCTGTCGGAACGGTATCGCGCATTGCTGAAGACCCCGTTGGACGATGCCCTGGGTGGCGCGGTGCGCATGGCCGTGCGCAAATTCGCCGGCGAGGCGGAGGCGGCATGATGAGCGAAGCAGCGGACGTCATCTTTGCCTCGCTCAAACAAGCCTCGCAAAGCGGCGCACCGCTGTACCTCCAGCTTCGCCGCAGCATAGAGGATGCCGTCAACCGTGGATTGATCGGGCCAGGCGACGCACTGCCTTCGGAGCGGGACATCGCCTCGATGGCCGACATCTCACGCGTCACCGTGCGCAAGGCGGTGCAGGATCTCGTCAAGGGCGGGGTCCTGGTGCAGCGCCATGGTTCCGGCACCTTCGTGGCGCCGCGGATGGAACGGGTCGAACAATCCCTGTCGCGGCTTACTTCCTTCACCGAAGACATGGCGCGGCGCGGCAAGGTTGTGCGCTCAACCTGGCTTGACCGCGGACTTTATGCCCCTTCGCCCGAAGAAATGATGGTGCTGGGCCTCGCCGCCAGCGAAATGGTGGCAAGGGTGGCACGCCTGCGCATCGCCAACGACACACCTCTGGCGATCGAACGCGCCTCTTTGTCCGCCAGTGCCTTGCCTGATCCCAGTGTTGTCAGCTCTTCGCTCTACGCAGCTTTGGAGGAGACCGGAAACCGGCCGGTGCGCGCGGTGCAGCGCATCTCTGCCGTCAACCTCAACGAGGCGGATGCCAGGTTGCTCGATGCGCCAACAGGTTCGGCCAGCTTGCGTATCGAACGAATATCCTATCTTGCCAGCGGCAAGGTGATCGAGTTCACACGGTCGGTCTACCGTGGCGATGCCTATGATTTTGTCGCCGAGTTGCGGCTTGGCGTGACAAGTGACGACAACGGAGTGCGGCAGTGACAACAACAAAATCCCATATGCGCCGCGAAGTCGAAGAAATTCCGGAGGCAACCGCCCGGCTTCTCGAAGGGTCGGGCAAGGTGCTGGCCGATGCCGGCCGTGGCATTCGCGAGCGCGATCCCAATTTCCTCATCACCGTGGCACGCGGCTCCTCCGACCATGCCGCCACATTCATGAAATATGCGGTGGAGTTGACCGCCGGCCTGGCCGTCGCTTCCGTCGGCCCGTCCGTTGCTTCGATCTATGGCGCGAAGCTCCGCCTGAATGGCTCGGCATGCCTCGCCATCTCTCAGTCGGGCAAAAGCCCGGACATCGTCGCCATGGCCGAGAGCGCGCGTTCGCGCGGTGCACTGACAATTGCGCTTACCAACACCGCCGACTCGCCGTTGGCACGCGCGGCCGACTATGCCGTCGATATCTTGGCCGGGCCGGAACTCAGCGTTGCCGCCACCAAGACCTATGTCAATTCTGCTGTCGCGGGACTTGCCCTGATGGCGCATGCCACAGGGGACGAGGCACTCATTGCCGCCCTGAAACAGCTGCCCGAGCATTTCAGCAAAGCGGTCGCCTGCGACTGGGGTGCGCTCACCGCCGCGCTCGACGGGCACAACTCGCTTTTCATCCTGGGTCGCGGCCCTTCTTTCGCCATCGCTTCGGAAGCGGCGCTGAAGTTCAAGGAAACCTGCGCAGTGCACGCTGAAGCCTATAGCGGCGCCGAGGTGATGCACGGACCGATGGCGTTGGTCGGCCCGCAATTCCCGATACTGGCGCTTGCCGCCCGTGATGCCTCGGAACCCTCACTGGCCGCCGCTGCAGACACGCTGGCAGCAAAAGGCGCCGCCACTTTCATCACCTCGACATTGGCCAAGAACGCGACAACGCTTCCCCATGCCGCGACCGGACATCCGCTGACCGATCCGCTGACGCTGATCGTATCGTTCTATGCTTTCGTGGAAGCCTTCGCCCGCCACCGCGGTCTCGACCCCGATGCGCCGCCGAATCTGCGCAAGGTCACGGAGACCGTATGAGCAAGCAACTCGCATTCACCGGCGCGCGGATCTTCGATGGCGCCGACTGGCACGACAATGCCGCCTTGATCGTTTCCGACGGGCTGGTCGAGGCGATCGCTAAACGCGACGACACGCCATCCGACGCCGAAATCGTCGACCTCGGCGGCGGCATCCTGGCGCCCGGCTTCATCGACCTGCAGGTCAATGGCGGCGGCGGCGTGATGCTGAACGATCACCCCGATCTCGCCTCGATCGAAACGATCTGCCGGGCGCACGCACCCTTCGGCACCACAGCGCTGCTGCCGACGCTGATCACCGACACGCCGGAAATCACCGCTGCCGCAATTGCTGCCGGCGCCGAGGCAGCGCAACGCAAGCTGCCGGGGTTCCTCGGCCTGCATCTGGAAGGCCCGCATCTGTCGCTGGCGCGCAAGGGTGCGCACGATCCCAAGCTGATCCGGCCGATGAACGACGCCGACGAGGCCGCGCTGATTGCAACACGGGCGAAGCTTCCGGTCTTGCAGACGACGGTCGCACCGGAATCGGTCACGGCCGCCCAGGTCGAAGTCCTGGCAAAGGCCGGCATCGTCGTCAGCCTTGGCCATTCCGACACCGACTACGCCACTGCCACGACCTATGCCAAGGCAGGAGCCTCCATGGCCACGCATCTGTTCAACGCGATGAGCCAGATCGGCAACCGCGAACCCGGCCTGGCCGGGGCCGCGATCGACAGCGGCACGATGTTCGCCGGCCTCATTGCCGACGGCATTCATGTGCATCCGGCAACCATCGAGATCGCGCTGAAGGCCAAACAGGGCCCGGCGCGCATCTTCCTGGTCACGGATGCCATGGCAACGATCGGTACCGACATGACCGAGTTCACGCTGAACGGCCGCACCGTCTATCGTAAGGACGGCAGCCTGCGACTGGCCGACGGCACGCTGGCCGGCGCCGACCTGGACATGATTTCAGCTGTTCGGTTCATGCACCAGGTCGTCGGCATCGAGCTGGCCGAGGCTTTGCGCATGGCCTCTCTCTATGCGGCCGAAGCCGTCGGCCAATCGCATCGGCTCGGCCGCTTCGCCAAGGGCACGGCGGCCGACATCGTCGCCTTGAGCGACGATCTGGCCATGAAGGGCACCTGGATCGGCGGCGAGGACGTCTTCGGCTGATAACGCCGCGATGCTGGTTACCGTGCCGCCTCTCTGGGGGTGCGTCCTTCGAGGCTCGCCCGCACTACTTTTCGCTATAATTCCAAAGCTTTGGGGGCTCGCACCTCAGGATGAGGGCCGTTGTGTTATGCGGACGACAATCCTGAAACGTCTCAGAACTCGGCCGTCGTTGTACAACGGTCCTCATCAACTCTGAGGACTTTCGGCGTCTCTGAGCCTTGCGTTGAGCGTGATGACGATCTTTCTCATGACGGCAGCGATGGCGACGATTGGCTTTTTGCCGTTGCCGACGAGACGGCTGTAGAAGGCTGCGAACTGGCCATGGCCAGC
>NZ_JAKREW010000058.1 GCF_022347545.1 Terribium retamae | reverse complement strand
GCGCCGCCTCAGCCCGATCGTGGCGGCATGGTGCTGAACGAGCTGTCGCGTGGCGAGATGGAAGCCCGCCGCCGTGCGCTGGAAGGCTCGCAAGCACGTGAAATGGAAGACCGCCAGCGCGCCGCTGCCGAAGCCAAGCGCCGTGCCGAGGAAGAGGAGCGTCGCAAGCGCGAGCGTGAGGAGTCCGCCCGTCGTCAGGCCGAGGAAGAAGCCCGCATCAAGGCGGAAGCCGAGTCTCGCCGCCGTGCCGAGGAAGAGGCTCGTCGCCGTGCGCCGCAGGTTGCCGAGCAGGCCGGTGGTGACGATGAGGAAGAAGCCAAGCCGCGCAGCCGCGGTAGTGCTGCCGCCTTGCCGCCGCGCCGTCTCGTCACGCCTGAATTGGCGCGTCCGGCCAAGCCGACCAAGGCCGAGGAAGATCGTCGTCGCGGTAAGCTGACGCTGAATTCGGCGCTGTCTTCCGAAGATGGGGACGCGCGCGGCCGTTCGATTGCTGCAATGCGCCGCCGCCAGGAAAAGTTCAAGCGTGCCTTGCATCAGGAGCCGCGTGAGAAGGTCGTGCGCGAAGTCACGCTGCCCGAGACGATCACGATCCAGGAACTGGCGCAACGTATGTCGGAGCGCGCGGTGGACGTGGTGAAATACTTCATGAAGCAGGGCCAGATCCTCAAGCCGGGTGACGTCATCGACGCCGACACGGCTGAACTGGTGGCTTCGGAATTTGGCCACACCGTCAAGCGCGTTGCCGAATCGGACATCGAGGAAGGCCTGTTCAACATCGCCGACCACGCGGAAGATCTCGTCTCGCGTCCTCCGGTTGTGACCATCATGGGTCACGTCGACCACGGCAAGACTTCGCTTCTTGATGCCATCCGGCATGCCAACGTGGTCTCCGGCGAAGCCGGTGGCATCACGCAGCATATCGGTGCCTATCAGGTCGAGAAGGATGGCCAGAAGATCACCTTCATCGACACGCCCGGCCACGCTGCCTTCACGGCAATGCGCGCACGCGGTGCTCAGTCGACCGACATTGCTATCCTGGTGGTTGCGGCCGACGACAGTGTGATGCCACAGACGATCGAGTCGATCAGCCACGCCAAGGCGGCCGGTGTGCCGATGATCGTGGCCATCAACAAGATCGATAAGCCGACGGCCAATGCTCAGAAGGTACGCACCGAGCTGCTTCGGCACGACGTGCAGGTCGAATCCATGGGCGGTGAAGTGCTGGACGTCGAGGTATCGGCCAAGACCGGCAAGGGTCTCGACAAATTGCTCGAGGCAATTCTGCTGCAGTCTGAAATCCTCGACCTGAAGGCCAATCCGGATCGTACCGCCGAAGGCGTCGTCATCGAAGCGCGCCTCGACAAGGGACGCGGCCCGGTCGCCACGGTGCTGGTCCAGACCGGCACGCTGCTTCCGGGCGAAGTCCTGGTCGCGGGCAACGAATGGGGCCGCGTGCGCGCTCTGGTCAACGACCGCGGCGAGCATGTCAAGGAAGCCCCGCCGGCCATGCCGGTGGAGATCCTCGGCCTCCAGGGCACGCCGCAGGCCGGTGACCGCTTCGCCGTTGTCAACAACGAGGCGCGCGCCCGGGAGATCACCGAGTATCGCCAGCGTCTGGCCCGCGACAAGGCGGTTGCCAAGCATGCGACCCAGCGTGGTTCCCTCGAGCAGATGATGTCTCAGTTGCAGGCGAGCGGGTTGAAGGAATTCCCGCTTATCATCAAGGGCGACGTTCAGGGTTCCATCGAAGCGATCGTGACTGCGCTGGACAAGCTCGGTACCGACGAGGTGAGGGCGCGTATCGTCCACGCCGGCGCCGGCGCCATCACCGAAAGCGATGTCACGCTGGCCGAGACCTCGGGCGCCGCGATCATCGGTTTCAACGTGCGCGCCAACGCCCAGGCACGGACAGCCGCTGAGCAGGCGGGCATCGAGATCCGCTACTACAACATCATCTACAATCTCGTGGATGACGTGAAGGATGCGATGTCGGGCCTGCTTTCGCCGGAGCGTCGCGAAACCTTCCTCGGCAATGCGGAGATCCTCGAGGTCTTCCACATCACCAAGGTGGGCAAGGTCGCAGGCTGCCGTGTCACCGAAGGTCGCGTCGAGCGTGGTGCAGGCGTCCGCCTGATCCGCGACAACGTGGTCATCCACGAAGGCACGCTGAAGACGTTGAAGCGTTTCAAGGACGAAGTTCCGGAAGTGCCGGTCGGCCAGGAATGCGGCATGGCTTTCCAGAACTACGAGAATATCCAGGCAGGTGACATCATCGAGTGCTTCCGCGTCGAGATGGTGACCAGGAAGCTCTAGAGCCTGAGGAAAATGGAGAGCGGCTCCGGCCGCTCTCCCTCATGACAACCGTGGCTGCGGTCCCACTCCGCAAACGGGTTAGGTTGGCTTATGTCCGGGTTTACCCGCATCGACCCACCTAAAATCCGGCTATTAGCCGGGCGATTTCATGTGATTGTAAAACTGCCACAAATGGCCGATGCGCCATGCCTTCACCTGTCCGCCCGGCTTTTCATTGGAGCGTTCCCATCTTGCGTGGAGACGCTCTAACCCTTTGTTTTTACGCAGTTCCGGATGGAAATGCTCTAGAGAGATTTAAATGAGCAGACAGCAATCCAGCGGGCCCTCCCAGCGCATGCTTCGCGTCGGCGAGCAGGTGCGCCACGCCCTGTCCGACATCCTTCAGCGCGGTGAGGTGCGGGACGATCTCATCGAAACAACCGTCATCTCGGTGTCGGAAGTCCGCATGTCTCCTGACTTGAAGATCGCCACCGCTTTCGTTTCGCCACTCGGCGCCAAGGATGACAAGGCCGTTATAGAGGCTTTGAACCGCAATGCCCGATTCATTCGCGGCCGCATCTCGCCGGCGCTGAGGCAGATGAAATACATGCCGGAATTCCGTTTCCGGCTGGACACCAGCTACGATAATTTCTCGAAGATAAACGAGCTGCTGCATTCGCCGGAAGTGGCGCGTGATCTCGGTCATCACGAGGACGACAAGGATGAAGGGGACGACAAATAATGGCGCGCCGCGGGAAGAAGAAGGGCCGTCCGGTTTCCGGCTGGCTGATCCTGGACAAGCCCTTCGGCATGGGCTCCACCGAGGCTGTGTCCAAGGTGAAGTGGCTGTTCCAGGCTGAAAAGGCCGGGCACGCCGGCACGCTGGATCCGCTTGCCTCCGGCATGCTCCCGATTGCATTGGGCGATGCCACCAAGACCGTGCCTTATGTACAGGATGGTGCCAAGATATACCGCTTTACGGTTGCATGGGGTGAAGAGCGCACCACGGATGATCTCGAAGGTCCTGTGACGAAGACTTCCGAGAGGCGACCGACCGAGGCCGAAGTGGGTGCACTGCTGGCAAAATACACTGGCGTCATCATGCAAACGCCACCGCAGTTCTCCGCCATCAAGATCGCCGGCGAACGCGCCTACGATCTGGCCCGAGATGGTGAAACGGTCGATATTCCGGCGCGTGAAGTCGAGATTGGGCGGCTGGACATCGTCGAGCACAGCGCTGATCAAACCGTTTTCGAAGTCGAGTGCGGCAAGGGCACCTATGTGCGCTCGCTGGCGCGTGACATGGGCCGCGATCTCGGCTGCTTCGGCTATATCGCCGCTCTTCGCCGCACCGAGGTCGATCCGTTCACACACGAGGATTTCGTTACCATTGCTGAGCTGGAAGCGGCACTGCCGCCGGCGGGCGAAGGTGAAGAAGCCCCGTTCTCCGGCGCCGATCGTTATGCTGCGCTCGATGATTTCCTGATCGATACCGCAGCAGCGCTGGAGTGCTTGCCGCAGGTCGCGATCAGCGATGACGCGGCCTCGAAAATCAGGCTCGGCAATCCCGTTATCATCCGCGGTCGCGACGCTCCGCTCGAAGCGGACGAGGCTTGCGCGACCGCACGTGGCAAGCTGGTCGCCATCGGCGCCATCGAGCAGGGTATGTTCAAGCCCAAGCGCGTCTTTGCGGGCTGAGACCTGCGTCAATAATATGAGCCGGGATTCGCGCGAGGCTCGCATGGCAAAAGCGGAAACGATTCAGAGGCGAGAGCCGAGAATAGTGAGGCGCCCGCCCGTGGGCGCCTCGCCGGGTACGTTGATTGCGGACCCCAAGGCGCAACGCAGCGAACTTAGTCTGACGCTGATTGATCGCGACCGTTGCGAGAAGGTCGACGATGCCAGTCTCGACGACCTGAAGACACATTGCGAGAAATGGCCGCTGGTCTGGCTTGATTGCGTCGGCCTGGCCAATGTCGAACTCATCGAGCAGATCGGCAAGGTCTTCGGCCTGCATCCGCTGGCATTGGAGGACGTCGTCAACACGGGCCAGCGGCCCAAGGCCGAGTTCTTCGACGACCACGCTTTTGTCGTCGTCAACATGATCGATGATCCCGTTGCTTACCGTTACGAGCAGATTTCCCTGTTTTTCGGCAAGGGTTTCGTCATCACCTTCCAGCAGCGCGAGGGTGACCCGTTCGATCCGGTGCGCAAGCGCATCGTTGCGTCCACGCCCAACCGGCTGCGTTCGCGCGGAGCCGATTACCTCGCTTATGCGCTCATCGATGCCATAGTCGACTCGTTCTTTCCGCTGATCGAAAGCGCCAGCGCTCGCACCGACGAGGTCGAGGACGCGATGCTGCATCACCCGCACAAGCATCAGGTTCGCATTTTGCACGAGCAGCGCCGGCAGGCCGGTCAACTGCATCGGACCATGTTGTCACTTCGCGATGCGCTGGCAGGACTTGTCCGTTCCGATGCCCCCTACATAAAGCCGGAAACCAAGATTTTCCTGAACGATACGCTGGATCATGCTTATCGGCTGGTGGAGCTGGCAGATACGCAGCGCGACATGACGACGGGACTGATCGAGATGCATCTTTCGCTCAGCCAGGCCCGTACCAATGAAATTATCAGCCTGCTTACCATCGTATCGGCGATCTTCATTCCGCTCACCTTCCTCGTCGGCGTCTGGGGCATGAATTTCGACCCGACAACCTCGCCTTGGAATATGCCCGAGCTGCGCGCTTATTACGGCTATCCAGCAGCTCTCGTTTTCATGGCATTGGTGGCTATAGGGTTGGTCGCATTCTTCAAATGGAGGAAGTGGTTATAAGGGTGCAAGGCACCGGCGCGCGTCCCGCTCAAGCCACCCTTGCGAATATGCGCTGGCTTTTTGCGTTCTTTTGCACTATACGCGCCGCAACATCGCGCCGGATTGCGTGATGATCACCGACCCTTGCTGGACGACATCCCGGCTCTGGGCGCCTCGTTTCCTCCATTGAGAAAGGAAAAATGCGATGTCGATTACTGCTGAACGCAAGAAGGAATTGCTGGCTCAGTTCGCCACCGTCAAGGGCGACACCGGTTCGCCGGAGGTGCAGGTTGCCATCCTTTCCGAGCGTATCAAGAACCTGACCGAGCACTTCAAGGACCACAAGAAGGACAACCACTCCCGTCGTGGCCTGCTCGCACTCGTTTCCCAGCGCCGCAGCCTGCTTGATTATCTCAAGCGCAAGGATGAGGCGCGCTACCAGACGCTGATCGAGAAGCTCGAACTGCGTCGCTGACGAATTGGCCGGCGGGCTCTCTCAAAGGGCCCGCCGGTCGCGCATTCGGGCTTGCTAGGCCCGACCCGGTTTCTGTTGGCAGAGGGCCGCATGAAACCGCCCGTGGACGGTCATGGGGCAGGATTGCAGGATGCTTGCACGGGCGCCGGCCCGGCTCTCTCAAGCCTCCCGTTGTCTTGCCCGTGGCTGCCCGACAAAGGAGCCAGGAAGGGGGCGTCGCGCATGAATCGATGGCGCGGCCCCTTCCGCATATGAAGGACAAGATATGTTCAATCAACACAAAGTGGAAATCGAATGGGGCGGTCGTCCGCTCATCCTCGAGACCGGCAAGATCGCGCGTCAGGCCGACGGCGCGGTGCTGGCGACTTATGGCGAGACCGTCGTTCTGGCCACGGTCGTTTCGGCCAAGGAGCCCAAGCCCGGCCAGGATTTCTTTCCGCTGACCGTCAACTACCAGGAAAAGACCTATGCTGCCGGCAAGATTCCCGGTGGCTATTTCAAGCGTGAAGGCCGTCCGTCCGAAAACGAAACCCTGGTATCGCGCCTGATCGATCGCCCGATCCGCCCGCTCTTTGCCGACGGCTACAAGAACGACACCCAGGTGATTGTCACCGTCGTTCAGCATGACCTCGAAAACAACCCCGATATCGTCTCGATGGTTGCCGCCTCCGCCGCTTTGACGCTGTCCGGCGTTCCCTTCATGGGGCCGATCGGCGGTGCTCGCGTCGGCTACATCAATGGCGAGTATGTGCTGAACCCGCACATCGACGAAATGCAGGAATCCAAGCTCGATCTGGTCGTCGCCGGCACCACCGATGCCGTGCTGATGGTCGAGTCGGAAGCCAAGGAACTGGGCGAGGAGCTGATGCTCGGCGCGGTCATGTTCGGCCAAAAAGGCTTCCAGCCTGTGATCGAAGCCATCATCAAGCTGGCCGAGGTTGCCGCCAAGGATCCGCGCGACTTCACCCCGCCGTCCTTCGGCGATCTGGAAAAGGAAATGCTCGGCATTGCCGAAGCCGATCTGCGCGCTGCCTATAAGATCACCGACAAGCAGGCTCGCTACGCCGCCGTCGACGCTGCCAAGGCCAAGGTCAAGGCTGCTTTCACGCCGGCTGAGGGCGAGGAAGCGAAGTATTCGCCCGAGCAGGTCGCGACCGTGTTCAAGGAACTCCAGGCCAAGATCGTGCGCTGGAACATCCTCGACACCGGCTCGCGCATCGACGGTCGCGATCTCAAGACCGTTCGCCCGATCGTGTCGGAAGTCGGCATCCTGCCGCGCACCCACGGCTCGGCGCTGTTCACCCGCGGCGAGACCCAGGCGATCGTGGTTGCCACGCTGGGCACCGGCGAAGACGAACAGTATGTCGACTCGCTGACGGGTATGTACAAGGAGACTTTCCTCCTTCACTACAACTTCCCGCCCTTCTCGGTCGGCGAGACCGGCCGCATGGGTTCGCCCGGCCGCCGCGAGATCGGCCACGGCAAGCTGGCCTGGCGCGCCATCCACCCGATGCTGCCTTCGGCCGAACAGTTCCCGTACACGCTGCGCGTCGTCTCCGAGATCACCGAGTCCAACGGATCGTCCTCGATGGCCACCGTCTGCGGCACCTCGCTGGCGCTGATGGATGCCGGCGTGCCGCTGGCCAAGCCGGTCGCTGGTATTGCCATGGGTCTCATCAAGGAAGATGAGCGCTTCGCCGTGCTTTCCGACATCCTGGGCGACGAGGATCATCTCGGCGACATGGACTTCAAGGTGGCCGGCACTGCCAACGGCATCACCTCCCTGCAGATGGACATCAAGATCGATGGCATCACTGAGGAGATCATGAAGGTGGCGCTGGGCCAGGCCAAGGACGGCCGCCTGCACATCCTCGGAGAAATGGCCAAGGCCATCTCGGAAGGCCGCAAGGAACTCGGCGAGTTCGCGCCGCGCATCGAGGTCATGCACATCCCGACCGACAAGATCCGTGACGTCATCGGTTCGGGCGGCAAGGTGATCCGCGAGATCGTTGAGAAGACCGGCGCCAAGATCAACATCGAGGACGACGGCACGGTGAAGATCGCTTCGTCGAATGCCAAGGAGATCGAGGCGGCGAAGAAGTGGATCCACACCATCGTAGCAGAGCCTGAAGTCGGCGAAATCTACGAGGGAACGGTCGTCAAGACCGCCGATTTCGGCGCCTTCGTGAACTTCTTTGGTCCGCGTGACGGTCTCGTCCACATCTCGCAGCTGTCCGACCAGCGCGTCGCCAAGACCACCGACGTGGTCAAGGAAGGCGACAAGGTCTGGGTCAAGCTGATGGGCTTCGACGAGCGTGGCAAGGTTCGCCTCTCCATGAAGGTCGTCGACCAGGAGAGCGGCAAGGAAATCGTCCGCGAAAAGAAGGCGGAAGGCGAAGAAACCGCCGCCTGATCGAGGTAATGACGCGAAAACAAGACGGGCGCGGCCTCGGCCGCGCCCTTTTTTTGGCTGGTAGGCGGATGCAATTCTCACATGACATTGCTGCCAACGCCGCTCGTGCCGGAGAGCCGCTGTGCATTGACTGCTCGGAGCCGCAATCCTCTAAATCACTACAAGCTACTTTAGCGATTATTTATACAATCAGGACCAGAGTTGATCCCGCATCATGGGCTACATCAATCATCCGTCTGCTGAAGTCGAGATGCAGGAGCCAGGCAGAACGATTAAGCAGTAGAGGCCTAGATGGGGCATATCCCAGGATCGGTAGGGGACGTCAAATCGCGACACGTTCGCGCAATGGCCACTGACGACATCCCGGCCATCCGGGTGCTTTTTCAACAGGTTTTCCGCCCAAATTCGAAATCCTGTAACGAGAATTTTGACCAGTATTTTCGGCAGCTCTTCTTCGAGAATCCTCACTATGATCCCGCGCTCGGAAGCGTGGTGCATGAGAATGAACGCGGTGAAATAGACAGCGTGATTTCCATCCTGCCGGTACCCTATGTCGCAAACGGACAGCCGATCATGGGACGGCTCCTTTGCGCTTTTATGATGAAGCCAGGGGGATCGCCTCGTGGGGCTGCCGAATTGGTGCTCACGATGCGTCCGAGCGAAAAGACGATCAATTTCAGCGATAGCGCTTCGCCGGTGAGCCTAAAGCACTGGGAGGCAGTCGGAGGCGTGACACTCAGCGTGCATGCGCTCCAGTGGACACGCGTATTCAAAATAGCAAGCTTCATGATGAAGTACGTCGCGCAGCGGCGTCCCATGCTCGGTAGGTGGGCCGGCAACTCCGTTGCCAAATTCTTGAATCCGCTTTTTCCATTTCCTCCGAGCGAGAAAGCGGCAAGGTCTCGTGCGACGGTGAGGGAAATCGCGCAGGATGAAGCTTCCGCCCTTATTCCCGCTCTATTGCGGAATTATCCGGTGCGCCCAGATTGGACAGAGAACGATTTGAACTGGCTTCTCGGCTTGGCATCGGCCAATCGAGCCGCGGGAACGCTTCGATTTTTTGCCATCACCGACCGAGCTAATGCGCCGAGCGGCTTCTTTTGCTGCTACAGCCGATCGAACGGTGTGGTCGAAGTGTTGAATGTGATCGCCAGGTCCGGCACCGAAAGAGATGCGGTCGACGCCATGTTGCTCCATCTACAGGAGGAAGGTCATATAGCGGTGCAAGGTCGGGTCGATCCTCGCTATTTGACTGCGCTTTCACAACAGCCAGGCATGTTTTTTCGCCATGCGGCCAATGTCTGCATCGCCACCACGCGCGCCGAAATTCTGAACGCGGTTCCGCGAAACGACGTATTTGTCGGGGGACTTGCAGGGGAAGGCTGGAGTAGGCTTTCGACAGACTTCTTTTGAACTGCTTGGAAGAGCGCGGATGTTACAACTTGCCGGTCGACTCGGTTCGAACGAACTTGATGTTACCAAGTTAACTTTGTAACATCAATTATGATCGAAAGAACACAAACTGGTGTGCGCCTGGCCTCGCCGCTACTCAAGGTTTTGAAAGGTCTCGCTGCTGAAAAAGGCATCAGCCTTGGCGACCTGCTCGAAGGCATCGTGCTGCATGCCTTTGAGGGCAAATCGGCATTTTCAGACGAAACCCTGGCAACGATCGCGAAGCTGAGGGATGCTTACGGCTGCCGGCTGACCAGTGCCGACAGCCATCTGCATCCGGACAGGGAAGTTTGAGGATGCGGCGGGATTTCACACATGAGATTCGTGTTGCCTTGCCGGTGGATGAGGCGTTCTTGCTGTTCACACCGAAAGGTGAAGAGGCCTGGGTGCCTGGCTGGTCGCCTGACTATGTTTTTCCGAAAACGGGCGAGACAGCAAAGGACATGGTTTTTCGCACTGGCAGCGGTGAAGAGGCGACCATCTGGACCTGCCTTGAGTGGCAGCCGGAACGCCATCACGTCCGCTATCTCCGCACGACGCCGGCGCAGCGGACAGCTTTCATCGAGGTGAATTGCTCTTCAGATAATGATGCAACCAGCGTATTTGTCTCCTACGGTTACGTGCCACTGACCGAGAAGGGCGAGGAGGCCGTCGCCGCCATAACTCCGGAGACCTTCGCTGTCAGCATCGATGAGTGGTCGGTGCTCATCACTGATTATCTGCGAAGGGGCATGCCTTCGGCCGACGAAGCCCGGTAATCGCTTCGCCATGAGCTCTGATACGCTGAAGACCCTGTTTCATCCTTTCGAGGTCGATGTTCTGCCTTTGCCGGGAGCGGACACGCGTGCGCTCTTTCTTGGTGCCGAACCCGGCTTTCGGCTGCCGACCGGTTTTGATGCTACTTTACACCTCGTTCAGGGGTTCCGCCCCGATTTTCGGCAGTTGATTGCATCAGGCCAGACGGTTTCGCCGCAGGTCGACGGTGAAGGTTTCGACCTTGCACTTGTCCTCGCTGGCCGCCATCGCGGCCTCAACGAACTGCGTATCGCCGAGGCTATCGAACGTGTAGGCCGGGGGAATCTGATTGTCGTTGCCGGCGGCAAGGAGGATGGTATCGCCAGCCTCCGCAAGCGCGCGGGTGAGTTGCTCACGCTCGGCGATCATCTCTCAAAGCACCACGGTCAGGCTTTCTGGTTCCATCGACCAGCGGACGGGAGCGCTGCGGACCAACTGCGCGCGGCCAACCCATCGCTGCTGGTCGAGGAGCGCTATGAGACCGCGCCCGGCATGTTTTCCTTCGATCGTGTCGATGCTGGCTCGCGCTTTCTTTCGGAGCAGCTGCCTGCCGACATCAAAGGTCAAGTTGCCGATTTCTGCGCCGGCTGGGGCTTTTTGTCTGTCGCAATTGCGGAGCGGTCGGCTGGCCTGGTCGGTCTCGATCTCTATGAGGCCGATCACGCCGCCTTGCAGGCGGCAGGCCGAACGCTGGCTCGCCTGATGCCGAACCTGCCCGTCAAAAAATTCTGGCACGACCTTGCGGGCGAACCCGTCGTCGAGCGCTACGATGTCATTGTCATGAACCCGCCGTTCCATCGCGGACGGGCGGCCGAGCCTGAACTAGGCTCGACAATCATTCGTGCCGCGGCGAAAGCGTTGAAGCCGGGCGGACGCCTGTTCATGGTGGCGAACCGGCAATTACCCTATGAGCCCGTTCTGGCCCGTGTTTTCTCAAGCCATGCCGAAATCGCCCGCAACGAAGCTTTCAAGGTGTTTCAGGCGCGCCGTTGACGGAGCCACTCGTTAGAGCGTTTCCGTTTTTCACGGAAACGCGGAAACGCTCTAAGTTTTTGTTTTCGCCGCATTCTTGTAACGCCAAGTGATTCCACTTGGCTACAAAATGCTCTAGTGGAGATTCGCTGCGCCGCGCTGGTTTTGGACGATGCGTTCGACGCTCTGCGCTTGCCCGCCGATCACGCGCAGCGGTGCTGGTTTGCCGAACAGATAGCCCTGCACGACCTCACATCCGGCTGCCTTCAGCATGGTTGCCTGACTTTCCGTTTCGACCCCTTCGGCGATCGTCGAAACGCCTAATGCCCGTGACAGGCCCACGATGGTCGAAACCACCGCGCCGGATCCGGAGTCGGTGTCGATGCGGCTGACGAACGACCGGTCGATCTTCAGCTTGTGGAACGAGAAATCAATTAGATAGCTGAGATTGGAATAACCCGTGCCAAAATCGTCGACGGCCACCGAAATGCCCATGTCAGACAGCTCTTTCAAGATGTCGGCAGCGCGTGCCTTGTCCTGCATCATTGCCGTCTCAGTCACTTCCAGTTCGAGCCGGGACGGCTTGATGCCCGTACTGGCGATGGTATTGCGCACCATGGCCAGGAAATCCTTCGTCATGAACTGCACGGGCGAGATGTTGACCGCTACGAAGCAATCTTCCGGAAGGTGGCGCGCATCCATGCAGGCTTTACGCAGAACCCACTCGCCGATCGGCCCGATCATGCCGGTTTCTTCTGCCAGGGGAATGAATTCCATAGGGGGGATCGTTCCGCGTTGCGGATGATTCCAACGGATCAACGCTTCATAACCGACGACTTTGCCGGCAGCGAGGTCGAGTTGCGGCTGATAATGGAGATCGAAGTCGCCACGCTCGAAAGCCGCATGCAACTCGGATTCAACCCATTGCCGATGGTCTGCCACTTTGCCCATTTCCGGCTGGAAAACCGACCACGCACCGGCAGCGTTGGTCGCGCGGGCATTCTGCAGGGCAAGATTGGCACGGCGCAGCACCAGAACGGGATCGATACCGTCCTTCGGCATCGCGACGACGCCGACAGAAAGGCTGATCGACTGCAGATGTGTCTTTAACTGATAAGGAGCGACCAGGTCATCGATCAGCTTCTCGATCAGCGTCTCCATCGAACCGGTCAGTTTTTTGTCGGGATAGAGCACGGCGAATTCGCCGGGGCCGACGCGGCCGACCGCAGCTTCGCGCGGCAGGAGCCCTTTCAAGCGTTGTGCAAACAATCGCACGAGATCATCGACTTGGGTGTAGCCGATCGCATCGTTGATGTGGCTGAAACGATTGATGTCGATATCGAGCAGATAGACCGGTTCTCCCGTCTCGAGAGTGGAAGAGGCTGCCTCTGCCACTTTGCCGACCATCGCATGTTTGACCAACGTTCCCGTCAGCTTGTCGAAATTGGTTTCAGAGAAGACATAGTCGGACGACTCATCGACGCCCGCGAAAAACGACATCGCCGCGCAGGCCGCAGCGAGAGCGCAAAGGCCTGCCACGATGGATACGAGCGTGTTCAGCGGCAGTTCTGCCAGCTCACCGCCGATTCCGATCTTGAGTCCCCATAAGCCAAGGATAAAACTGCCCATGCCGGCGCTGGCAATGGTGATCAGCCGGAAAAGTGGTGTTCGGCCAGGATTCTTGTCAGAGGCCATGCGCAGCTTCCCAATCTGCAGGATGTTCTAACCGCGATCCTCTTAAAATAAGTTTCCAGCGATCGGTTGCATTTTACGGGCAAGAAAGTTGACTAAGGTTTCATGAAAGTTTGCTGAAAAGCAAGTGCCTCTCGTACCGGAAACACAAGAGACACCTTAACTTTCACACAGGCTAGTCAACCAGGCTGGCGCGAGCCTTGCGGGGTTACTCTTTGCCGCCATCCAGCCGCTTCAGTTCTTCAAGCGTCGGCATCGACACAACGTGATAGCCGGAATCCACGTAGTGGATCTCGCCGGTTACACCCGATGAAAGATCGGAGAGCAGATAGAGCGCCGAGCCGCCGATCTCGTCGATGCCGACGGTGCGCCGCAGTGGTGCGTTGCGCTGCTGGTAGGAATACATGTAACGGGCATCCGAAATGCCCGCCCCTGCAAGCGTGCGCACCGGACCCGCCGAAAGCCCGTTCACGCGTATGCCGCGCGGTCCATAATCGTTGGCCAGATACCGCACGCTGGCTTCCAGGCCGGCCTTTGCAACGCCCATGACGTTGTAATTCGGCATGACTCGCACCGAACCGGCATAAGTCAGCGTGATCATCGATCCGCCATCATGCATCAGCGCTGCGGCATGGCGGGCTACCTCCGTAAAGGAATAGCAGGAGATCACCATGGTGCGCACGAAATTATCGCGCGTGGTGTCCGCGTAGAGGCCCTTCAGTTCGTTCTTGTCGGAAAACCCGATGGCATGGACGATGAAGTCGAGCTTGCCCCATTCGTTTTGGAGCGTCTCGAAAGTAGCGGCGACGGAGGCACTGTCCTCGACATCGCAAGGCACCACCAGTGAAGCGCCGACTTTGTCTGCAAGCGGTTTGACGCGGCGGCCAAAAGCCTCGCCCTGATAGGTAAAGGCGAGCTCGGCGCCTTGTTCAGCCAGCTTCTGCGCAATGCCCCAGGCAATGGAATGATCATTGGCAACGCCCATGATCAGGCCGCGCTTGCCCTTCATCAAACCGGTCATCTGAAAATCCCTATGCGGAATGGCGCTGGAAGACGAGGGTGGCGTTGGTGCCGCCGAAGCCGAAGGAGTTGGAGAGCACCGTATCGATCTTGGCGTTGTCGATGCGCTTACGCACGATCGGTACGCCGTCGAATTCTGGATCGAGTTCCTCGATATGAGCGCTTTCGCCGATAAAGCCCCCCTGCATCATCAGGATCGAATAGATCGATTCCTGCACGCCGGCGGCACCCAGCGAGTGGCCCGTCAGTGATTTGGTGGAGGTGATGTTCGGCAATCTGTCGCCGAACACTTCGCGGATCGCTCCGATCTCTTTCGAATCGCCGATCGGGGTCGATGTGCCATGGGTATTAATGTAGTCGACCGGTTCCTTCACCGTAGCGAGCGCCTGGCGCATGCAGCGAACGGCACCTTCACCGGAGGGAGCAACCATATCGTAGCCGTCGGAGGTCGCGCCGTAGCCGGTCAATTCGGCGTAGATCTTGGCCCCGCGGGCCCTGGCATGCTCCAACTCTTCCAGCACCAGTACGCCGGCGCCGCCTGCGATGACAAAGCCGTCGCGGTTGACGTCATAGGCGCGCGAGGCGGTTGCCGGGCGATCGTTGAACTTGGACGACATTGCGCCCATGGCATCGAACAGGTTCGACATCGTCCAGTCGAGATCTTCGTGACCACCGGCGAACATGATGTCCTGCTTGCCCCATTGGATCATCTCCGCGGCATTGCCGATGCAATGCGCTGAAGTCGAACAGGCCGATGAGATGGAATAGTTGACACCGTGGATCTTGAACCAGGTGGCGAGCGTGGCTGAGGCAGTCGACGACATTGCCTTCGGCACCGCAAACGGCCCGATGCGCTTGGGGCTGCCGTTCTTCAGCGTGATTTCCGAGGCTTCGACGATCGTGCGCGTCGACGGACCACCGGAACCCATGATGATACCGGTGCGCTCGTTGCCCGAAACCTCGTTTTCCTCAAGCCCGCTGTCGGCGATCGCCTGCTTCATCGCGACATGATTCCACATGCCGCCCTGCGACAGAAAGCGCGCGGCGCGGCGATCGACGAGATCGGTGGTGTCCAGGTTCGGCGCGCCCCAAACCTGGCATTTGAAGCCGTGTTCGGCGAAGTCGTTGGAGAAGCTGATGCCGGATTTTGCATCATGGAGAGAGGCGCTGACCTCCTCGGCATTGTTGCCGATGGACGATACAATGCCGAGGCCTGTGACTACGACCCGTCTCATATTGCGCTCCTCGTTTTTCCGTTGAGTGCAGGTGTCAGGCCGCCGGCTGCTTTGCCAGGCCCACCCGCAGGTCTGTGGCCGCGTATATGGGATCGCCGTCGGCTTTCAACCAGCCGTCGGCGATGCCGAGAACCAATCGGCCACGCATGACACGCTTGAAGTCGACGCCGTATTCGACCTTCTTGACGGAAGGCGTAACCATGCCCTTGAACTTAACTTCACCTGTGGAAAGAGCCATGCCCTTGCCTGGTTCACCGAGCCAACCGAGGAAGAAACCGGTGAGTTGCCACAGAGCATCCAGGCCAAGGCAGCCAGGCATCACGGGATTGTCGATGAAGTGACAGGGAAAGAACCAGAGATCGCGATGAATGGCGAATTCGGCGCGCACGAAACCCTTGTCGAAGGCGCCGCCGGTTTCGCTGATTTCTGTGATTCGATCGAACATCAGCATGGGCGGGTAGGGGAGCTGGGCATTGCCTGGACCGAACAGTTCGCCTTTGGCGCATGCCAGCAGATCGTCGTAGTCGTAGCTCGATTTCCGATCCGCCATTTAGTCCTTCCCCGTCGTTGGCCGGGCGTTGAGGTGCCCGTGCCCATTTCTAGTAACACAGTCCGCTTCACGCCGGAAACCGACGCCGGAGATATGGCGCAGGCTCTAGCCTGCTCGTTAAGCCGGGTCAATGCGCGCTATTGATCGGATTCAGGGTACAGAATATATCTGGCGAGATAAGAGACTTCTGTTTTCGCCTGATTTTCGCCGCGGTCGGCGGTCAGTTGCGGGCGAATGTGACGATGGATTGATCGGTTGGACGATCGGAAAAACAGCATGACTGTGGACAAGCGGGTTCGCGAAGCTGGCCTGAGGCCGACTCGCCAGCGTATTGCGTTGGCCGATCTGCTGTTCGCCAAAGGGGATCGCCATCTGTCCGCGGAAGAACTGCATGAGGAGGCGCTGGCCGCCGGCGTGCCGGTTTCGCTTGCCACCGTCTACAATGCCCTGCACCAGTTCACCGAAGCCGGCCTCCTGCGCATCCTCGCGGTCGAAGGATCCCGTACTTATTTCGATACCAACACCTCGGATCACCATCATTTCTTCGTCGAGGGCGAAAACCGCGTCTTTGATATCGAAAGTGGGCCGGTGACCGTCGGCAATCTTCCTGAGCCTCCTGAAGGCATGGAAATCGCCAATGTCGACGTGGTGGTAAGGCTGCGTCCACGACGCGCCTAATTCACGATCAATCCACATGGCGGTCAGCACGGCTGAGGTTGCAGCTGTGCCGGCGAAGCCCGTCTATTCGTCGATTTTTTCGCCGGGGTAGGCGCCCCACACCAGCGACTGGCTGATCCAGCCGGTGTGGCCACCCATGCTCATCTCGCACCATTGGCCGTCGCAGGACTTGATCGAGCCGATGACGCCGGGCTCCACAACAGCCACCACCTCGGCATCCTTGGCTGCGTTGCTCAAGAGATTAATGCGCACTTCCTTGCCGCGCTGCCATGGCGCGATGATCGCGGTGCGCTTGCCCGAAAGCAAAGCCTGGCTGACCCAGCCCTCCGATCCATCTGCGTCGCGTACACGCCGCCAGGTATCGTACTCCTGCACGATTTCCATGGGCAGGCCCGCGCGCGTGTACATCCAGTCTACCGAATAATTGACCCCTGGGCCGACACGCGAATTGACCCTCGCCGATTTCAGACTGACGAAGCGCGGCAAGGGCAGGCCGCTTGGACCGAGCGTCACCGTCTGAGCCGGTGCTGCGGCATTTTGTGCGGTCGCGACCGGAGTGAGCGTGAGCATGCCAAGCATTGTCGCGGAGAGAATTAAGCGTAGCGACGCAAAACCAGACACGTTCGTTCCTCTATCTGGGGCCGTCGGCCATCCGTATCGGCCCCCCTTTTTCTTTGTCTTCGGCGGCACTGCTTGTTACATGAGGCTAGGCTACCGAGACCAGTTTGCAGTTTCGCCGGTCTTGGTTAAAGAGGTCTCAACAGCATCCCGGGAACGAGGAAACGATGGCCGGCAAAAAGAAGCCTCTCGTTGTGATCACGCGCAAATTGCCGGATCCTGTCGAGACGCGGATGCGCGAACTGTTCGATGCGCGGTTGAACGTCGAAGACAAGCCGATGTCGCGGGAGGAGCTCGCTGCCGCAATGCGCGAAGCCGACGTGCTCGTTCCGACCATCACAGACCGTATCGACGCCGAGCTGATCGAACAGGCAGGTCCGAACTTCAAGCTGATTGCCAGCCTCTCCAATGGCGTCGACCATATCGATGTCGCAGCCGCTTCGAAAAAAGGCATTACAGTCACCAACACGCCGAATGTGCTCACCGAAGACACCGCTGACATGACCATGGCGCTGATGCTCGCAGTGCCGCGTCGGCTGGCGGAAGGGGCGAATGTACTGACAGGCGATAAAAAGTGGACCGGCTGGTCACCGACCTGGATGATTGGCCGGCGAATCTGGGGCAAACGACTTGGTATCGTCGGCATGGGGCGCATCGGCACCGCGGTCGCCCGCCGCGCCAAGGCTTTCGGCCTCTCCATCCACTATCACAATCGACACCGCGTCCTGCAAAGCGTCGAGGACGAGCTCGAGGCAACCTATTGGGAAAGCCTCGATCAGATGTTGGCTCGCATGGACATCATCTCGGTCAATTGTCCGTCCACGCCAGCCACTTTCCATCTTCTTTCGGCGCGGCGACTGGCATTGCTGCAGCCCACGACCTACATCGTCAACACTGCCCGCGGCGACATCATCGACGAGGATGCGCTGATCAAGTTGCTGCAAGATGGCAAGATCGCGGGTGCCGGTCTCGATGTTTACGAAAATGAACCGGCGCTCAATACCAAATTGTTGAAGCTAGCTGCCAAGCACAAGGTTGTGCTGTTGCCGCATATGGGGTCAGCGACGCTGGAAGGTCGTATCGACATGGGCGAGAAGGTGATCATCAACATTCGCACCTTCTTTGACGGTCACCGTCCGCCAGATCGCGTATTGCCGATGAGAACGTAACGCCGTACGGCCGCCGGTTTCATGGATGGCGGGCCTGTTCGTTATGACAGCGTCTTGCGCATTGTCACCGATGTTGGACGGTTGTAGCCGGGATGGGCCGTGCGTTCGGTCTCGATGAAGCCCAAGCGGCCAAAGGCAGCCTGATTGTCGGTAAGTTCGATGCGCGCCTGCAGTTCCAGAACCGGCTTGCCGGTCGCGCGGGCCAACGCTTCCACCGATTCCATCAGCCGCCGCCCGATCTTTTTGCCTTGCAGGCCTGGTTCCACCGCCAGCTTGCCGACATAGAAGTGTGCGGAGTGTTCGGCCGCAAAAATACAGCCCACGACCTCGTTGTCTCGCATCGCCAGGAAGCCGGTTTCCTGCCTGGCTTTTTCACGCAGGCTATCTCCCGTCAGCCGTTGGGCGGAAGAGGGGGGATCGATCAAGCCGTCCATATAGGCGAAGGCACGCAGAATGAGCGCAAGAGGTTCGTCCCAGCGGGCGAAGTCGGCGGGTAGCTTGATCACTTTTATGTCGGAGCTCATCCTTGGCTCCTATACCGGATGATGTCGAAGCGTGCCGACAACCCGTCATAAAGAAGCAGTCGTCCAACCAGCGGCTCGCCAATACCGGCAATCAGCTTGATCGTTTCCATCGCTTGCAGGGTGCCCATGACGCCGGTGAGTGCGCCAAGGACACCGGCAACTGCACACGAGGGTATCAGGCCAGGTGGCGGCGCTTCTGGAAAGAGGTCGCGATAGGTCGGGTTGGGACGGCCGTCCTGCCCGATCTCATAGGGTTTCAAAACCGTGATCGAGCCGTCGAAACGCCCGACGGCGGCGTGCACGAGCGGCTTCCTTTCCGCGGCACAGGCATCGGCCAGAGCATAGCGGGTCTCGAAATTGTCGGAGCCATCCACCACCACGTCGTAGCCACGAACAATGCTTGCCGCGTTTTCTGCATTCAGGCGCAGCTTGTGCAACTTCACGGTCACATTCGGATTGATGCGCGCGATCGCGGCTCGGGCACTGTCGGCTTTGGCTGTGCCAACGCTGTCGGTGTCGTGGATGACCTGGCGCTGCAGGTTGGAAAGCGACACGGTGTCGTCGTCGACGATGCCCAAAGTACCGACGCCGGCCGCGGCCAGATATTCGAGTACCGGCGCACCCAAGCCGCCTGCGCCGAGAACCAGCACGCGGGCGCGCTTAAGCTTCTGCTGCCCCGGTCCACCGATCTCCGGCAGCACGACATGGCGCGCATAGCGTTCGAGTTCTTCATCGGAAAGGGCAGGGGTGCTCATGGACCGACCATAACGCCGTGCGCTCGCCTTGTCAGGCACCAGTGCTTGGCACAACCGTACCGTGATCGACGTTGAGAAACTGCGCGCGACCGCGCAAGCTGGAAAACAGCGCTGCGTCCGTGCCGGTCATGAAGGCCTGGCAGTTCAGTTCCTCCAGAATCGAGAACAGCGCCGCACGCCGGCCGGCATCGAGATGGGCGGCGATCTCATCGAGCAGCAACACCGGGGTCAGGCCCGACATTTCGGCGGTGAGGCGGGCATGCGACAGAATCAAGCCGACCAGCAAGGCCTTCTGTTCGCCTGTCGAGCAGAGTTCGGCCGGCATCGATTTTGGGCGATGTCGCACCAGAAGATCGGAGCGATGCGGCCCGTCCAGCGTGCGACCAGCGGCGCGGTCACGATCGCGCCCATTGGCTAGCGCGCGCCGGAATTTCTCTTCCACATCGACCGCGGGCATGGTGTCGATCTCGCTCTCCAGTTCGCCGGCCAGTGCAATATCGGCTTGGGGGAAGGGGCCGTCACTGGGCAGTTTCTCGATCATTGCCGACAAAAGCCGCACCATTTCGCTGCGGGCTGCGGCGATCGCCACGCCGGTTTCGGCCATCTGTGTTTCGATCGCCTCGAACCATGCACCGTCGCGAGAGCCCTCGGCGAGCAACCGGTTTCGGCCGCGCATCGCCTTTTCGTAATCCAGCGCACGCTGGCCATGGCTGCCGTCGATCGCCAGCACCAGTCGGTCGAGGAAGCGGCGGCGGTCGCCTGCAGGCCCGGTAAACAGTGCGTCCATGGCTGGTGTCAGCCATACAACGCGCAACCATTCCAGCATGTCTTCTGCCGAACGTGTCGCAGCGCCGTTGATACGAACGCGCCGCCCACCCTCGCCGGGGGCCTCTCCGCCTGCCACACCCGTACCGATCTCGATCTCTCCCAACGGGCCATCGAGCCGGGTATGCAGAGCAAAGCCGCCGTCGCCGCCTTCGCGCGCAATCTCGCCGTAAGGTGCGCGGCGCAGGCCGCGTCCCGGTGTGAAGAGTGAGATGGCCTCGAGCAGATTGGTCTTGCCTGCGCCATTGTCACCCGTGAAAATCACGGCGCCGGGCCTCAGGTCGAGCGACAATGCCGCATAGTTGCGGAAATTGGTGAGTGTGAGCCGGGTAAGGTGGGTCTGCGCCCGATTTGCGCCTTCCCGGCTCCCTTCGGTTGTCATCTGGTCAGGCGATGGCGGCTACACGCGCATCGGCATCAGCACATACAGCGCGTTCTCGTCGCTGGTGTCGTGGATCAGCGTCGGTGAGCCGGCATCAGCCAGCATGAACTTAGCTTCGCCGCCACTGAGTTGCGCTGCGACATCGAGCAGGTAGCGCGCATTAAAGCCGATTTCGATCGGGTCGGAGGTGTAGTCGGCCGCCAATTCTTCGGTGGCGCTGCCGGAATCGGGATTGTTGACCGCCAGGGTCACCTGGCCGTCCGAGATCGAGAGCTTCACGGCACGTCCGCGTTCCGACGAGATGGTGGACACGCGATCCACTGCGGACGCAAAGGTCTGCCGATCAATGATCAGTTTCTTGTCGTTACCGGTCGGGATGACGCGCTGATAGTCGGGGAAGGTGCCGTCAATCAGCTTCGAGGTCAGGATGACACTGCCAATGGTCAGACGGATCTTGGTGTCTGAGAGCTCGGTGGTCACCGCTACCTCCGGGTCATCGACCAGCTTCTGCAGCTCGCTCACGGTCTTGCGCGGGATGATGATGCCCGGCATGCCTTCCGAACCCGCCGGCGCGTCCATTTCTGCGCGGGCAAGGCGGTGGCCATCGGTTGCCACCGAGCGCAGTTTGAGCTTCCCGCCAACTTCATGCGTGTGCAGGAATATGCCGTTCAGATAGTAGCGGGTCTCTTCGGTCGATATGGCGAACTGTGTCTTGTCGATCAGGCGCTTGAGTGCCGTCGAATCCAGTCGGAAGATATGTGAGAAAGAACCTGCGGAAAGCTCCGGGAAGTCCGATTGCGGCAAGCATTGCAAGCGAAAGGAAGACCTGCCGGAAATGACGGTCATGGCGTTGCCGTCCTCGTCCGTCTTCAGCATCACCTCGGCGCCGTCCGGCAGCTTGCGTACGATATCGTAAAGCAGATGCGCCGGCACGGTGGTGGCGCCCGATTGTTCCACCTTGGCAGGTGCGGCCTCGGTTACTTCCAGGTCGAGGTCGGTCGCCTTCATTTCCAGGCTTCCGCCTTCGGCCATCAGCAGCACGTTGGACAGGATAGGAATGGTGTTGCGTCGCTCCACCACGCGGTGGACGTGGTTGAGGGACTTCAGGAGATTGGACCGTTCGAGGATAACACGCATGACGATGAAGGCTCGCTTGAATGATCTTCGGGTCTCCGCAGTACGGCGCCCCGCGAAAGGTCTGAACGCAGTCAGATTCTGGCCAAGCTGACAGGAAAAACCCTTTGAACGCAAGCCCGGGGGGGCCCCGGGTGTAAGGGGGGGGGGGGGGGGGGGGGGGGGAAAACCGGGGCGGCGGGCGCGCCCCCGCCCCGGGGGGGGGGCAGCGGGGGGGGGGGGGACGGG
>NZ_JAKREW010000057.1 GCF_022347545.1 Terribium retamae | reverse complement strand
GGCGCGCGCGCGGGGCGGGGGGGGCGGCCCGCGGGCGGGCGGCAATGCGCGGGGGCAATCCCCACGTACACCTCCGGGCGGCCCGCACCCCCGGCCGGGGGCCCCCCGGCGCGCGGCGGCGGCGCCGCGGCCGAAGAGCAGGCCGTGTTCTGGCGCGCGGTGCTGATCGCCGTCGTCGCCGGCGTCATCCTTGCCGCGCTCGCACCGGTCGTGTCGCTGCTCGGCCAGAAGTTCATGGGTGCCGAGGCGCGGGTCAGCGAAGCGATGGACACTTATGTCCGTATCCGCCTGCTGGCCGCGCCGTTCTCGCTCGTCAACTATGCCATCCTCGGCTATGTGCTCGGGCGCGGCGAGGGCAATCTCGGCCTGTTCCTGCAGATCGTGCTCAACAGCATCAACATCGCGCTGTGCATCGTGCTCGGGCTCGAGCTCAACTGGGGCGTGGCTGGCGTTGCCTGGGCAACGCTGATCGGCGAGTTCTGCGCCATGCTGCTGGGGTTGGCGATCGTTTTGCGGCGCTTTGCGCGCAGCGAACGTCTGCCCTTGAGCCGCATCCTCGACTGGACGGCTTACAAATACATGATGTCGCTCAATCGCGACATCATGATCCGTTCCTTCTCGTTGCTGGCTGCCTTCGCGCTGTTCACCCGTCAGGGCGCGCAGTTCGGCACGGTTACGCTTGCCGCCAATGCCGTCCTGATGAACTTCTTCCTGATCGCTGGCTACTTCCTCGACGGTTTCGCCACGGCGGCCGAACAACTTGCCGGCCGCGCCATCGGCGCCCGTGCTGAAAGCTCGTTCCGGCGCGCGGTGCGCCTCACGCTGTGGTGGGGCTACGGGCTGGCCGGCACGGCGACCCTGGTGCTGCTGTTCGGGGGCGCGGCGCTCGTTGGTGTGGTCACGACTTCGGATGCAGTGCGCACGGTAGCCGGCACCTATCTGCCCTGGGCGGCCTTCACGGCGCTGAGCGGCGTGCTGGCGTTCCAGATGGATGGTGTCTTCATCGGCGCCACCTGGTCGCGCGACATGCGCAACATGATGCTGCTGTCGTTCTTCGTCTTCCTGGCCGCCTTGCTAACGCTGGCACCGGTCTTCGGCAACCATGGCCTCTGGGCGGCGCTGCACGTGTTCCTGCTGGTGCGCGGCGTCAGCCTCTATGCGATCATGCAGCGGCGGACACGCGAGGCTTTCTAGCAACTGTCGCCGCAACGGCGGCCGGCGTCAGGGGAAATAGGGGCGCAGATTGCCGCGGACCCGGTCCAGCACCGTTGCACCGGAGAGGTCGGGAACAAAAACTTTCCCCGTTATAACTTCGTAGGCCTGCCTGTAGACCTCCGAAGTCTGCTGGATGAGTTCTGCGGGGATGTCCGGGATCGGGTCCTTGTAGGGATCGCAGCGATCAGCCACCCAGGCGCGAATGAAATCCTTGTCGAAGCTGCGCGGCCGCTCGCCGGTTTCGAAACTCTTCTCGTAGCTCTCGGCAATCCAGTAGCGGCTGCTGTCGGGGGTGTGGATTTCGTCGGCAAGAACGATCCTGCCGTCCTTGTCGGTGCCGAATTCGTATTTGGTGTCGACCAGGATCAGGCCGCGCTCCGCGGCGCGGGCCTGGCCCCGCGCGAACAGCGCCAGGGCGTAGTCCGCGACGGTATTCCATTGTGCTTCCGTCAGGAGGCCTCGCTCGAGGATTTCCTCGCGGGACAGCGGCTCGTCGTGGCCACCGTCGAAAGCCTTGCTGGTCGGCGTGATGATTGTTTCCGGAAGCTTCTCGTTGTCGCGAAGCCCGTCCGGCAGACGAACACCGTACATCTCCCGTTCGCCATTCCGGTATTTCGTCAGGATCGACGTGCTTGTGGTTCCGGCAAGATAGCCGCGCACGACGATCTCGACAGGCAGGATATCGAGCCGCGTTCCGATGACGACATTGGGGTCGGGATAATCGAGCACATGGTTCGGGCAGATATCGGCCGTTTCCTCGAACCAGTAACGTGCCGTCTGGGTCAGCACCTGGCCTTTGAACGGGATCGAAGCCAGGACGATATCGAAAGCGCTCAGGCGGTCGGTGGCAATGATGATGCGACGGCCGTCCGGCAGATCGTAATTCTCGCGCACCTTGCCCTTGTAGTAGTTGGGAAGCTCCGGGATGAATGCGTCCGAGAGTATGCGTGAAACGCTCATCGTGAGCTCCTAGATCGGCTTGGCCAGCCAGTCGGCCAGCCTTGTGTCGCGCAGGTCGCGGATCGATTTCAGGCCGTCTTTTTCCACGGCCCGCAGCATGCCGGTGACGATGCGTCCGGGCAGCGACGGGCCGGCATAGACCATGCCGGTGTAGATCTGGACGAGATCGGCGCCGGCGCGGATCTTTTCCAGCGCGGTTTCCGCCGAATCGACGCCGCCGACGCCGATGATGGCGCGGTCCGGCCCGAGCAGCTTGCGCATCCTGGCCAGCACCGTCGTCGAGCGCTCGAACAGTGGTTTGCCGGATAGCCCACCGGTCTCAGTGGCGTGGGCGGTACTCTTCAGCGTCGGACGCGCTATCGTCGTGTTGGAGACGATGACGCCGTCCACCGCCTTTTCGACGACTTCTGCCGCGATGTCTTCGAGTTCCGCCTCGACCAGGTCAGGGGCGATCTTCAGGAACACCGGCGGCTGCCTTGTTGCCTTGGCTCGTGCCGCCATGACGCGCGACAGCAATTCGCCCAATTGTTCGCGCGCCTGCATGTTGCGCAGCCCGGGCGTGTTGGGCGAGGAGATGTTGACGGTGAGGTAGGAAGCCAGCCCGGCAAACCGCACGACGCCCTTCTCATAATCGCCGCTGCGATCGGCGCTGTCCTTGTTGGCGCCGATGTTGACGCCGACGATACCACCGCGGCCCTTGCGCCCCAGCAGTCGCTTTTCGGCTGCGTCGTGGCCTTCATTGTTGAAGCCCAGCCGGTTGATCACCGCCTCGTCGCGGGTCAGGCGGAAGATGCGCGGCTTCGGGTTGCCGGCTTGCGGCAGCGGCGTCACCGTTCCGACTTCGGCGAAACCGAAGCCGAGGCCGAGCAGCGCGTCCGGCACTTCGGCATCCTTGTCATAGCCTGCGGCCATGCCGAGCGGGTTCGGGAAATCGAGGCCGCACAGGCTGACCTTGAGGCGGCTGTCGCGCAGGGGGCGCGATGCCACCGGCACGCCGCAGCGAAGCGCGGTGATCGACAATCCGTGTGCGGTCTCGGGGTCGAAGCTGAACAGGACCTGCTGGCCGATGCGGTCGATCAGGCTCATTCGGCCTCCAGCGGCGGGAAGACATGATTGCCGTCGGCGTCGAGCGGCAGCGGCTTCACCCAGGCGACCACATCGAGCGTGAATTCGGCATAGAGATGCGGGAACAGGTCGCCGCCGCGCGAAACCTCGTATTTAAGCTCTGGTCCGAGCTTCGTTTCGTCGACCGCTACCAGCACCAGATCGTCCAGGCCGGCGAAATAGCGGGCCGCCGTTTCCTTGACCTGGGATGCCGTCGAGAAATGGATGTACCCGTCGGCAAGGTCGATCGGCGCCCCGGTGAAACGGCCGGCGGCTTCGGCTTCCTGCCACAGCGACGACGGTGCGATCTTGTAGATAAATCGTGACATGGCTGCGCTATAGTCCGATTGTGGCGACTGGGAAAGGGTGCCCCTTCGCGCTCTCCCCATTTCTGGCCGGAAAAGATCGCACGCACTCTTTTCCCCATTTCTGGCGCAAAGCGCGGCCACATTGTGCAAAACGGCTGAAGGAGAACACCATGCGTTTCGAAAGGCTGATCGTTCCAGCCGCGTTGGCCGGGTTGCTGGCGGCTCCCGCATTTGCCGAGGATGCCAATCGCTACAAACTGGAGAAGACCAACGACGGTTACGTGCGCATGGATACCCAGACCGGCGCGATGTCGATCTGCAGCGAACGCGACGGCCAGCTGGTGTGCCGTGTCGCCGCCGACGAACGTACCGCATTCCAGGACGAAGTGGATCGGCTGCAAGGCACGATCAAAGCGCTGGACGAGCGCGTCACCAAGCTGGAGAATTCGCTGACGGCGCGGCTGGAATCCAAGCTGCCGACCGAAGAGGAATTCAACAAGACGATGGGTTACATGGAGCGTTTCCTGCGCGGCTTCATGGGCATCGTCAAGGATATGGAAAAGGACAACGATCCGGCCAAGCCGGGACTGCAGAAGACCTGATTTGGCCGGAAAACGCTTGGACGGCCGTCCCTCGCCGGGGAGCAGCATTCCCCCTCCAGCACGCTATTCCAGCAGGCAGGCCTGTTGGAAAACGACCGTCTCGGTCTTTGCCGCTTGAAAACGCCAGCCGTGACCGCATAATCCGATCCGCTTGATCCTGCGGGAGGAGGACCGGAGCATGATTCCGAAAAGTCGGACTTTTCGGACGTAGAAGGCGGTATCTGCCGCCGTCATGCGACGAAGCAAAAAGAAGAGCGGAATGGAGTTCAATCCATTCTGTTCTAGGATCGGGGAGGACCATTTGCCGGCAGGCTACAGCTTCGTCATCGCTGACGATCATCCCTTGTTTCGCGGTGCGCTGAAGGCCGCACTCGTCGGCGTCGGCGACGTCGGCGCCATTCATGAGGCCGGCGACTTCGAAAGCGTCAAGGCGCTGGTTACCGCCAATGAGGATATCGATCTCCTGCTGCTCGACCTGTCGATGCCGGGCGCCAGCGGTCTGTCCGGGCTGGTCGCCCTGCGCGGCATTCACCCATCGCTGCCGATGGTGGTCGTCTCGGCTCATGATGACCCGGTCACCATTCGGCGGGCACTTGAACTCGGCGCTTCCGGTTTCATCTCGAAATCGGCCAGCATGGAAGAGATCCGCGACGCGGTGAAGGCGGTGCTTGCCGGCGACATCGCCGCTCCTGCCGGCATCGATCTCGGTGTCGAACGCGATCCGGAGATCTCCGACCTCATCAAGCGCCTGCAGACATTGACCCCGCAGCAGACGCGGGTGCTCGGCATGCTGGGCGCAGGCCTGCTCAACAAGCAGATCGCCTATGAGCTCGGCGTCTCCGAAGCGACGATCAAGGCGCATGTCTCGGCGATTCTGCAGAAGCTCGACGTCGACAGCCGCACCCAGGCGGTGATCCAGCTGTCGAAGATCGGCACCGATCCGCTGCAGGGCGGCGGCTGAGTCATCTGCTCTATTCGGCGGCCGGCGCCAGCGGCTTCACGCGGGCCATCATCGTGCGCAGCGCAGCCGGCTTCACCGGCTTGTTGATCACCGGAACGTCGAGTTCGGCTGCGGCGGTGCGCACTTCGCCCGAACGGTCCGCCGTCACCAGCACCGCTGCTATCGCATCACGGTAATGCCGGCGCAGCCGGACAATCACATCAAGTCCGGTTTCCCCGTCGAGATGATAGTCGGCAAGGATGAGATCCGGCTGCGGCGCACTATCCGATCTCGCCTGGAAGTCGGCCGAACCGGAGAAGGTCGTCACCGTACAGCCCCAGCCTTCGATCAGCAGTCGCATGCCTTCCAGGATGCGGGCGTCATTGTCGATGCAGGCGACCGTGAGGCCGGCCAGGGTCGAGCCGGCGCGGGCGATCGCGCGTGGCTTCGCCTCCGGCACCGTTTCGGCGGCCTCCGCCACCGGCAGTACGATCGAGAAGCGGGTGCCTTTGCCCTGGTTCGAGAACAGCCTGATCTCCAGCCTCAGCACCCGCGCGATGCGGTCGACGATGGAAAGGCCGAGGCCAAGTCCTTGTGCTTCGCGCGCGCCTTCGTCCAGCCGGGTGAATTCGCGGAACACCATGTTCAGCTTGTCGCCGGCAATGCCGATGCCGGTGTCGATCACCTGCACTTCGGCCAGCTCACCACGCCGCCGCACGCCGACGAGGATCTGGCCCTTGCGGGTGTATTTGATGGCGTTGGAAACCAGGTTCTGGATCAGGCGGCGCAAGAGGTTGCGGTCGGTGGTCACCGACAGCGACGACGGCACGATGGTCAGCTTCAGCTGCTTTTCGGCGGCCAGCGGCTTGAAGTCGGTGCCGATCTGGCGAAGCAGGCCGTCGAGCCGGAACGTCGTCTCTTCCGGCTTCATCGCGCCGGCGTCGAGACGCGAGATGTCGAGCACGGCACCGAGGATGGTTTCCACTGATTCCAGTGAGGATTCGATGTTCATCGCCGCCTGGCCGGCGCTGCCTTTGCCGGCCTTTTCAATCAGCGATGCGCAATAGAGTCGTGCGGCGTTGAGCGGCTGCAGGATGTCGTGGCCGGCAGCCGCCAGGAAGCGCGTCTTGCCGAGATTGGCTTCCTCCGCCAGCATCTGCGCCTGCGCCAGTTCTTCGTTGACGCGGGTGAGTTCGGCGGTGCGGCTCTTGACCCGTTGTTCCAGCGATTCATTGGCGCGCTTCAGCGCAAGGTCGGATTCCACGCGCGCCGAGATGTCGGCATAGGTGGCGACAAGCCCGCCGTCC
Source organism: Terribium retamae (assembly GCF_022347545.1). GTDB lineage: Bacteria > Pseudomonadota > Alphaproteobacteria > Rhizobiales > Rhizobiaceae > Mesorhizobium > Mesorhizobium retamae. The sequence continues at coordinate 16,737 of NZ_JAKREW010000057.1, read as the reverse complement.
GGCATCGGATTCGAGCGCAATTCCAGGATGCGGCCGCTTGTCTTCAGCTCCATCGGCCAGGGACCACCGAAACTGGCCAGCCGGTCGAGCGCCGTCAGCCGCGTCACCTGCGAGATGTCGCCGCGATCGGCGAGATGGCGCAGGATCTGGTCCAGCGACACCCCGACCTGACCCATGTCGTCGGGCAGGTCGAACAAGGCGCGGTATTGCCGGTTCCAGCAGATCAGGCGGAGGTCGCGGTCGAACACCGTGATGCCTTGCTCCATCTGGTCGAGCGCGATCTGCAGGAGGTCGCGATTGTGCTGCAAGGCTTCCGTCGCATCATCGAGCAGGCGAAAGGCATCCTTGGATTCGCGGTCGTTGCGGCGGAACAGCAGCGACAGGATCAGCCTTGCCGAGGACGAGCCGACGGCGCTGGCCAGCAATTGTTCGGAAAAGCGGATCACCTCCATGCTGGCCTGTTCGTTGCCATGCAGGGAGACGTTGTTGTCGCGCTCGAAACTCTGGAACGAGCGTTCAGTGCGTTCGACGCCGAGATAGCGGCCGATCGTGTCCTTGAGGTCGTTCACCGTCGTGGCGGTGCGGAAACGGCGCAGGCTGGGCATCGGATTGGCATCGCGCGGCACGAAGATCGCCGCCTGGATGCGTTCCAGTGGAAGGGACACGCGCGACAGCGATCCCAGCACGAAAAACAGCGTGTTGATCGACAGGCTCCACATCACGCCGTGATTGAGGGGCTCGGCGATCGTGCCGAACAGGGCCTGAGGCTTCAGCGCCTCGATGCCCAGCAGGCCCTGGCTCACGATGAGATTGTCGGGGGCAGCCAGCGAGGGAAACAGCAGTGTGTAGGCCCATACGGCAATGCCGGCCACCATGCCGAGTGCTGCACCCCGTCCATTGGCGCGGCGCCAGATCAGGCCGCCGATCAGGGCCGGTGCGAACTGCGCGATCGCGGCAAACGACATCAGACCGATGGAAGAGAGGCGGGCGCTGTCGGTCGAGGCGCGGTAGTAGAGGAACGCGATGAACAGTACGATAAAGATCGAGCCGCGCCGCACATTGAGGATGAGCGTCGACCAGTCCTCATTTTCCGACGCGCTGTTCTTCAACACACGGCGTACGAACAGCGGGATGACGAGGTCGTTGGAGATCATGATGGCGAGCGCCACGCTTTCCACGATCACCATGGCGGTGGCCGCTGAAAGTCCGCCGATGAAGGCGGCCATCGCCAGCCCGTCATGGCCGCCGAGCAGCGGCAGCGACAGGACGTAGAGATCGCTCGACGTGCGGTCGCCGACGATAATGAGGCCGGCGAGCGCGATCGGCAGCACGAACAGGTTGATGGCGATCAGATAGAGCGGGAACACCCAGGTGGCGGTGCGCAGTTCGCGCTCGCTGCGGTTCTCCACGATCATCACGTAGAACTGGCGCGGCAGCATCACGATGGCGAAGGCACTGAGGCCCGTCAGCACCAGCCAGGTGGCGAGCGAGGTGCTGTAGCTCATCGCCTGCTGCACCTGGCTGTTGGCACTGAGCTGCGCGAACATGTCGCCAGGGCCGCCGAAGGCCAGAAAGGTGACGAGCAGGCCGATGGCCAGGAAAGCCGCCAGTTTCACTACCGATTCAACGGCCACCGCCAGCACCAGGCCGTCCTGATGTTCGGTGGCGTCTGCATGCCGGGTGCCGAACAGCACCGCGAAAACCGCAAGCAGCATCGCCACGATCAGCGAGATATCGGACACGAAGGGGTCGAAGGACGGCGGCGAACCGGAATAATGCTCGACCATCAGGCTGACCGAACCGGAAATCGCCTTCAGTTGCAACGCGATATAGGGCACCGCGCCAACCGTCGCGATCAGCGTCGCGATCGCCGCTACCGTGAAGCTCTTGCCGTAGCGGGCGCCGAGGAAGTCCGCCACCGAGGTGATCTTCTCAGCCTTTGCCAGCCGCACGATGCGCGACAGCAGCGGGAAGCCGAACATGAACAGCAGCACCGGGCCGATATAGATGCCGAGGAACTCCCAGCCGCGAGCCGACGACAGCCCGACCGAACCGAAGAAGGTCCAGGAGGTGCAGTAGATGGCAAGGCTGAGCGCATAGATCAGCGGTCGCGGTCGGCCGGGACCGCTGACCGTAGCGCGCCGGTCGCCGATGCTGGCGATCGCGAACAGCAGCGTCACATAGGCAAGCGCTATGATGACGATGAACCAGCCCTGCACGCCGGACGTTCCTCCCTGACCAATTGTCACTTCGAGGCAATCACAGCTTCATGGAACTGTCCATTGCGACCTTGGATGCGAGCCGCAGCCGACGTATCGCAACACTACGTTTCGTTTTTGCTCGTGCTGTGATGTGTTTTTGTTATTGTTCAGCGAATCGGCATTGAGGCCGGTTGCCGAGGGTCGTGGCGCGGCACCACGAAAAGGAGGACAAAGTGCTGAAAGAATTTCAGGAGTTCATCTCCAGAGGCAATGTCATGGATCTGGCGGTCGGTGTCATCATCGGCGCCGCATTCGGAAAGATCGTGGACTCGCTAGTCAACGACATCATCATGCCGATCGTCGGCGCGATCTTCGGAGGCCTGGATTTCAACAATTATTTCTTCGGTCTGTCGTCGTCGGTGACAGCCACGACATTGGCCGAAGCCAAGAAACAAGGCGCCGTCTTCGCTTATGGCTCCTTCGTCACCGTGGTGATCAATTTCCTGATCCTCGCCTGGATCATTTTCCTGATGGTCAAGGCGGTCAACAATGTCCGTCGCCGCCTGGAGCGCGAGAAGCCTGCCGAAGCGCCGGCTCCGCCGCCCGCCGATGTCGCGCTGCTCACCGAGATCCGAGACCTGCTCGCCAGGAAGTAACTCTTCAGTCCTCTTCTGGACCAAGAACCCGGTCGCTTGCGGCCGGGTTTTGCTGTTTTCGGGTCGGGAGAAACGCGATAGCACTCCAGGCTCAAGGATGGAATTTCGCATGGCTTTGCTCGAGACTCTGCGCGCGGAAGCGCGTGCCGCGCCTGAGAGCGGCATTGTCGCCGTGATGAACCACGGCCGCGGCCGTGACGGCATGATCCCGCTATGGGCAGGCGAGGGCGACCTGCCGACACCGGCATTCATCGCCGATGCCGCCAGCCGCGCGCTGGCCGGCGGCGAGACCTTCTACACTTGGCAGAAGGGTATACCGGAAGTGCGGCAGGCATTGGCCCGTTACTATGAACGGCACTTCAACAAGACCTTCGCGCCCGAGGAGTTCATCCTCACCGGTTCCGGCATGCACGCCATCCAGCTCGCTCTCGATGCCGTCGCCGGCAAGGGCGACGAAGTCATCTATCTGTCGCCAGCCTGGCCAAATTTTGCTGCGGCCGCCGGCATCAGCGGTGCCGTGCCGGTGCCGGTGGTGCTCGACCTCACCGGCATTGCTGGTTCGTGGGGCTGGTCCTGCGATGTCGAGAAGATCGCGGCTTCCATCACGCCGCGCACCCGGGCGATCTTCGTCAACACGCCGTCGAATCCCACCGGCTGGACCGCCGATCGCGAGACCTTGCAGGCGATTCTGGAGCTGGCGCGCGCCAGGGGCCTCTGGATCATCGCCGACGAGATCTACGCGCTGTTCCACTATGATGGCGGACGGGCGCCGTCCTTCATCGACATCATGCGCGACGACGACCGCATCCTGTTCGTCAACAGCTTTTCGAAGAACTGGTCGATGACCGGCTGGCGCGTCGGCTGGATCAAGACGCATCCTTCGCTGCAGCAGGTGTTTGAAAACCTCATCCAGTATTCGACCTCGGGTGTGGCGCAATTCATGCAGCGCGGTGCGGTGGCGGCCCTCGATGAGGGCGATGCCTTCGTTGCTCGGCAGGTCGCGCATGCGCGCCAGGCGCGTGACCTTGTCTGCGGCATCCTCGGGCAGACCGGCAAGGTGCGTTTCGCCGTCCCGCCCGGCGCCTTCTACCTGTTCTTTTCCATCGACGGCGTGAACGATTCCCGCGCAGCGGCGTTCGATATCGTCGACCATGCCAATGTCGGCCTGGCGCCCGGAACGGCTTTCGGTGCGGGAGGCGAGAAGTTCCTCAGATTGTGCTTCCTGCGCCGCCTGGACCAGCTCGAAGAAGCCGCGATCCGTATCGCCGACTGGACGCGGCGCTTGTAATTTCGCGCAAGATTGTTACGAGCAATATTATTACGTGCCTCTGAGAAGGCGATAGTTCTGCCGCTCCACGAGGCGGCTTGAGGAAAGTACGTCAGATGACTGCCGAGACCACTGCAAAGCCGCGCATTGAACTGATCCCGCATGCCTCGCCGACCTCGCCGGAGGCGCGTGCCGCGCTGATGGCAAATCCGGGCTTCGGCAAGGTATTCTCCGACCACATGGTTACGATCACCTGGACTGTGGAGCGCGGCTGGCACAATGCGCAGGTTCGCGCCCGCGCGCCCTTCTCGATCGATCCGGCGGCAGCCGTGCTGCACTACGCCCAGGAAATCTTCGAAGGCATGAAGGCGTACCGGACCCAGGACGGACTGGCGCTCTTCCGGCCTGAGGAGAATGCGCGCCGCCTCAACCTCTCGGCCGAACGCATGGCGATGCCGGCGATCCCGGAAGATCTGTTCATCGAGGCGGTCGAGACCCTGGTACGCACCGATGCCGACTGGGTGCCCGAAGGCGACGGCAGCCTCTATCTGCGCCCCTTCATGTTCGCCAGCGAGGCTTTCCTCGGCGTGCGTCCCGCCACCGAATACATCTTCTGCGTCATCGCTTCGCCGGTCGGCGCCTATTTCAAGGGCGGCTACAAGGCGGTGAGCGTCTGGGTTTCGGACGACTACACCCGAGCGGCCCCGGGCGGCACCGGTGCCGCCAAGTGCGGCGGCAACTATGCCGGCAGCCTGATCGCCCAGGCCGAGGCGGCCCGCAACGGCTGCGACCAAGTTGTGTTCCTCGACGCGGCCGAGCGCCGCTGGATCGAAGAACTCGGCGGCATGAACGTCTTCTTCGTCATGGACGACAAGCGCATCATCACCCCGCCGCTCGGCACCATCCTGCCCGGCATCACGCGTGCGTCGATCATGAAACTCGCGGCGGAAGCCGGCTATACGGTCGAAGAGCGGCTCTACGGCTTCGACGAGTGGCAGGCCGATGCCAAGAGCGGCAAGCTGCGTGAGGCTTTTGCCTGCGGCACCGCCGCCGTCATCGCCGGCATCGGCACAGTGAAATTCCGCGAAGGCTCGTTCTCGATCGGCAACAGCGGCGACGGCGAAGTCACCTCGCAGCTGCGCGCCAAACTGGTCGGCGTGCAGCGCGGTACCGTCAAGGACGATCACGGCTGGATGCGCAGCATCTGACACGCTGGATTGAATCGAAGGGGCGGCTCAGACCTCGGCGTTTGGGCAGGTGACCTGGATTGCCGGCCTTTCTCGAACACGCGCCCTGGAGCGTTTCCGATTTTCGCGGAAACGTTCCAGTTCTCTGTTTTCTTGCACTTCCGGACGCACAGCCGCAGCTGCTCTCTTCTGGAATTGCTCTGAATTTTAAATGCTTTGGAGTTTGATATGTCGTTCGTCCCAAGACTCGTCGTGGCTTTAATCGTCGCCGTCATCGTCGGTTTCGGGTTGATGTATTACGACAAGAAAATCGGTGCGGAATGGGTGGTCTCGCCCGAGCAGATCGCAGCCGGCAATGGTTCCGTCGAGACCAAACCCGGTACAGTCGCGGTGCGCGCCATCCGCAGCGAGACCGCCGACCTGCTGCCCTACAAATGGGCCATCAGCGGTCTGGTCGCGGGTGGGCTGGCCTTCTTCATGCTGCGCCGCAGAAGCGCCTGACGCCGAGCATTACCCTCGCCACCGAGCAGGACGAAACCGCTCGCCCCCTGGCGAAAGCTTCGGCTGGTCTCGATCGAAGTGAAGGAACTGCGCGTCCATCCAAACGCGCAGCTTGATGGTTCTCATGTCCATTTCTGGTTGATGAAACTTGAAAAGCTAAAGCGATATGGTCTGGCCCACGCCCAGGCGCTTAGCCTCGCAATAGGCGAGATCCGCTGCCATCATATCTTCCATGGCGACGCCCATCGCCTTGTATATCGTGATCTGCTGATCTGAGGTTCGGCCGGGTCTCTGGCCTAGCAGCATCGCACCGAGATCCGTACCTGCTTGGGGATCGATGCCGGCAAGTTCGCAGCAACCCACCGGTGTCGGCAGGAAAGAATCGCGTGTCTCGACGAAGAGATCGCCACGAGCGATCAAATCGATCGGAAGCTCCCCGCCGGGTGGTGCGACGCCAACCGACGACACATGCGTTCCGGGCTGAATCCACCCTGCCGATATCACGGGGGTATAGGAGTGCGTTGCGAGGCATACAACGTCGGAGGAGCGTACCGCGGCTTCGAGGTCTTCCACGGCCACGACGCCCGCATGCCGTGAAGCCAGCGCCTTTGCATCGGCAAAATCCTTGGAGAAGAGCCGGATTTCCTGAAAGTCGCGAACGAGTGGCAACAGGCGAAGGTGCTGGCCGGCTTGCACGCCGGCGCCCACCAGCGTTGCGATCTTGGCATCACGCCGGGCAAGTTCCCGAACCGAGAGCACTGCCGATCCAGACGTCCGCACAGCGGTGATGTAGGTGCCATCCATGATGCAAACGGGCGCGCCTGTCTCGGGGTCGAAGAGATGTATCGTTGCGAGATGGCTTGGAATTCCCTTGCCGATATTGCCTTCGAACACGTTGACCAGTTTCACGGTCAAATATTTGCCCTTCATCCAGGCCGGCATCGCCAGAGCATAGCCTGCATCGGGAATATCCAGTTGCGGTCGCGCTGGATTGACGACACGGCCGTCGGAAAGCGCTCTGAATCCGTCAGCCAGTGCATCCAGCAACTTGCGAAGGTCGATACATTCCTTGATTTCTGCTTCGCTCAGCGAGAGGACCTTGATTTCTCCCTTGTCGAGATTGCTCGAGGCAGTTTGCATGCTGTTCATGATGGCTTGCCTTCTTCCGGTTGATAGTGATTTTCCAACCGTATTGCGACAATCAGGTGTGATGAAATATATTGATTTCGATGTTTTTGCGTGATTATCACGCATCGAAATCCATGAAAGTGCGACTTCAACATGAGTGAATTGGATCGTATCGATCGGATGCTGCTTGCCTTGTTGCAAGAGGATGGTCGCCGGACCGTCATTGAACTCGCGCAACGCGTCGGGCTGTCGCCCACCGGCGCATCACAGCGGATCAAGCGTCTTTTCGGCGAAGGCTTTATCCGTGCTGTCCGCGCGGTGCTTGACCCCTTGAAGATCGGACGCGGGACGCTCGTTTTTATCGAAGTGCGGCTCGATCACACTGCACCGCACGTCTTCGACCGCTTCGCGGAGGCTGTTGCAAAAGCGCCCGAAATCATCGAGTGCCACATGGTGATTGGCGGTTTCGACTATCTGGTCAAGGCGCGGATCGCGGACATGGCGACGTTTCAGGAGTTTCTGCAGCGGGTCATCCTGCCTCTTCCAGGCGTTAGGGAAACGCACTCCTATGCGTCCATCGGGGATGTGAAACCTGACGCGTTGCTGCCGCTGTGACGCCCGGGACAGTCTAAGGGGCCAGCCGCACGGTGATTGTTGCACCGGGGGCCAGCAACTGCCTTTCAATGGCCTTTGCCTGTTCGGTATCGAGACCGCTGATTGTGAGCGTGCCACCAAGGATAGGTTCGCGGACCACGGGCTCCAGGACTACCTTTCCGCCGATCAGGACCTGGGTCTGTTTTCCGATTGCGGCACGGGTGAAGTCACCGAAAGCCTTGGCGCTGGTGGATGTCAGCACGACATTTACCGCCGGCTGGGCATTGAGCGGATCCAGGACGCTTTGAGCGTTCAAGACTTCGAGCGAGAGCGGAGCAATGGCGGCGGGGGAACTGCTGTCGGTTCCGGATTGACCGCTTCCGATGGCTTCGGCAGCGTTTTGCTGTTCATCGGGCGCGGTGGATTTCGCGCCAGGTTCGCTGCTGAGCTTTTCCAGGTCGGAAGGCAGTGTCGTGGTTTGCGCCAGTGGACTGACGCTTTGGGCCGAAACGCTTTTGGCATTCCAGGCCGGCGGTTTGGGCAGCACCGGCAACTGGTCGTCGCGCCAGATATGAGTGACATTGGTGAACTTGATGCCGCCGGTCTCCACCGTCAGGCTGTCCAACGCTTCCACGGTCGAACCGTCCTGCAGCGACACGATCAGGGTTAAGTTGCGGGACTTCTGCGCGCCCCGGGCCCGCGCCATCTGCTCGCTGGTCAGTTGCTTCGCGCGGTCGCCGAAAGCTGCAAGCCCCTTGTCGATCGTCGTTTTCATGGCCGCCTGCATGGCAGCGCTGTCGAAGCTTTGTCTCACGCTGAAGGTGGCGGTTTGCCGGGCAGCATCGGTCGACTCGAATGTCCATATCGACGTCATCGGAACGATACCCTCGCCGACAGCTGTTTCGTCTTTTACGGACCAGGTGCTGCCGACCTCGCTGGTGGCTTCCTCAGATGCCTGTGCCAGGCAGAGCACATTGATCTCGGGGATAAGGGCCTCGACGACCCTGAGCGGATTGTCCTTGACCGCCTGAACCATCTGGCTGGCGACACTGTCGGCCGGGACCGTTGCACCGCCCGGGCCGGGTGCGGCGATGAGGCTTTCCATATGGGCGACGATCTGGTCGGCTCCGACCAATGCCGTCGGATAACCTGTCAGATCGGTCTCCAGCTCCAGCAGTTGCACACCATAGGCGGCGAGCGAATTCGCATATTGGGGGTTCATCGCGTAGGTGTCCGCAGTGCTCTGCGCTGCCGGCGGCAGCACAGGCGACAGCGCCCACTGCACCCGCATGCTTTTGTCGCTGCGCGAAACGACAGCGGTCTGCTGGCGGAAATCCCCGCGCATCACCATCGAGTCAGCTTCCGGCTTGTCGGACCAAAACGACATGTCGGTCTCGGTCGTCTTCTCGATGCGATAGGTTGCGATTTTGCCGATTTCCGGCAGGTAGCCGGGAATGGTGACGCTTTCCGCGGCATGTGCCACACCAGCGAAGCCGGGATAGCAACTCAGCGTAAGAACAAGCCAAACCAACGACCGAAGCCAGGGTCTATGATCGATGGTGTGAATTGGCATGCCGTGTGTCCGGTCAAAAGCTTCAGCCTAGACCTGACACGCCGCCATAGCGCTGTCCATCGTGCGGCGGCAGTACACACTGTTTCCGATGAGGCTTAGGCAGCAGCCCTGAAGCGCCCGTCAGCCGCCAGACTTCGGCACCAGAAGCGGGATGATACGTTCGCTTTCGGTGACGGCCGGGCGGCCGGTGGAGCCGTAGGGAATGCCAAGCGCGTCCCATGTCTCGACCAATGCGTCACGCAGGCCATCGATCAGCGCATCGTCATGGAACGGCGTTGGTGTGATGCGCAACCGCTCGGTGCCGCGCGGCACGGTCGGATAGTTGATCGGCTGGATGTAGATGCCGTGTACGCCAAGCAGGCGGTCGCTCGCCATCTTGCAAAGCTCGGGCTCGCCGACCAGCACCGGCACGATATGTGTGGCCGAATCCATCACCGGCAGGCCTGCATCGGCCAGGACCTGCTTGGTTCGCCCAGCCTGACGCTTCTGCGCATCGCGCTCGACCTGCGAGGATTTGAGGTGGCGGATCGAGGTTGTCGTCGCGGCTGCGATGGCCGGCGGCAGCGCCGTGGTGAAGATGAAACCCGGCGCATAGGAGCGCACGGCATCGATGACGGCACGCGGGCCGGTGATATAGCCGCCCAGCGTGCCGAACGCCTTGGCGAGTGTGCCTTCGATGATGTCGATGCGGTCAACCAGGCCTTCCTGCTCGGTGATGCCGCCGCCATGTGGGCCATACATACCAACGGCATGGACCTCATCGATATAGGTCATGGCGTTGTACTTGTCGGCGAGGTTGGCGATCGCCTCGATCGGCGCGATGTCGCCATCCATCGAATAGACGCTCTCGAACACGATCAGCTTGGCGCGCTCGCGCCCGGCGCTCTGCAGCAAGCTTTCCAGATGCGCTACGTCATTGTGGCGGAAGATCTTCTTTTCGGCGCCCGAACGGCGGATGCCCTCGATCATCGAGGCATGATTGAGTTCATCGGACAGGATGAGGCAGTTCGGCAGCAGGCGCGCGATGGTCGAGATGCCGGCTTCGTTCGAAACGAAGCCGGAGGTGAAGACCAGACCGGCCTCCTTGCCATGCAGGTCGGCGAGTTCAAGCTCGAGTTCGACTAGCGGATGATTGGTGCCGGAAATGTTGCGTGTTCCGCCTGCACCCGTACCCATGCCGCCGGCAGCTGCCTGCATTGCGGCGATGACGTCGGGATGCTGGCCCATGCCGAGATAGTCGTTGGAGCACCAGACGGTGATTTCCTGGGCGCGACCATTGGAGCGCCAGATCGCACGCGGAAACTTGCCCGCAATGCGCTCCAGGTCGGCGAATACCCTGTAGCGGCGCTCCGCATGGAGCTGGTCGATCGCTTCCTCGAAGAACCGCTGATAGTTCATCTGTGCTTCCCAATTTGCGCGCGGATAATAGTCACAGGCCCCTCCGGCGTCCATGGACCAGCTTTGGTCAAAATGCCACGCCCAATTCATGAATGTCCATTGAACCAAAGCTAACGAACACGGTCTGTGACCTATTCCCTTGATATGGATCAAAGGCAGCGCTGCAAAATGACAAAAGCAGTCACATTGCTTCTTAAGGCTTTCCGGCTAGCGTCTGCAACAATGCTGCGACTGAGACAGTTTGCAGTTTTTTGAGGGGAGTGGCCGGATGGCCGTGTTGGTGACGGGTGGCGCCGGCTATATCGGCAGTCACATGGTTTGGGAACTGCTCGATGCCGGCGAAGAGGAGGTCGTCGTTCTGGACCGGCTGTCGACTGGTTTCGACTGGGCCGTGGCGCCGGAAGCCAGGCTGGTTGTCGGCGATGTCGGAGACAAGGATCTTGTCGCCAGAATCATTCGCGAGCATGGCATCGATGCCATCATCCATTTCGCCGGTTCCATCATCGTCCCGGATTCGGTGGCCGATCCGCTGGCCTATTACGAGAACAACACCTCCAAGACCCGCTCGCTGATCGAGGCGGCGGTCCGTGGCGGGGTTCCGAACTTCATCTTCTCCTCGACCGCCGCGGTCTATGGCGGCAGCCGGCTGGAACCGGTGACCGAGGATGCTACCACCATGCCGGAATCGCCCTACGGCATGTCCAAGCTGATGAGCGAATGGATGCTGCGCGATGCCGCCGCCGCCCACGGCCTGCGCTATTCGGCATTGCGCTATTTCAACGTCGCAGGCGCGGATTCCAAGGGCCGCACCGGACAGGCTTCGCCGCGCGCCACGCATCTAATCAAGGTGGCCAGCGAGGTTGTGCTTGGCAAGCGGCCTTCGCTCGAGGTCTTCGGCACCGACTATCCAACCCCGGATGGAACCTGCCTTCGCGATTACGTCCATGTCAGCGATCTCGTCACAGCGCACCGGCTGGCTCTGCAGCGGCTGCGTGCCGGCGCCAGCAACCTTGTTGCCAACTGCGGTTACGGCCACGGCTATTCGGTGCTTGAGGTGATCGAGGCGGTGCGCCGCGTCAGTGGTCGCGATTTCCCCGTCACCATGGGACCGCGCCGCCCCGGCGACGCGGCATCCGTCATCGCCAATGCCGATCTGGCCCGTGGCGAACTGGGCTGGGCGCCGCGCCGCGACGATCTCGACCTGATCGTGCGCGATGCCCTCGAATGGGAGCGGATTCTGGCCACCAAGAACTCTGCCCGCGGCTGAATCCTTGAAGATTCGGCACGCCTGGCCCACCGCCTAGAGGCTCGAAATGGCGGGCGATTGCCGCTATGAGGACGGCATCGCCGTTGAGCTGACGGCGAGATCGGGGAGCAGACGTTGAAGATCGTGGTTCTTGGCGCCGGCGTTGTCGGCACGGCGGCAGCGTATTACTTGGCCAGGGATGGCCACGAAGTCACCGTCGTGGAGCGCCACGAGACGGCGGCGCGGGGCACGAGCTATTCCAACGCCGGCCTGGTCTCCCCGGGGGATGCAACCGCCTGGGCCTCTCCCGCCGCGCTCAAGACCTTCCTGCGGGCCCTCTACAACCATGATCTCGGCATCAAGGTACGGTTGCGCTTCGATCCTTATTTCCTTGCCTGGAGCCTTCGGTTCCTCAGGCAATGCACGCAGGAGCGACTGCGCGCCAACAGTGAGGTCAAGCTGCGGCTGGCACTCTATTCGCGCGACTGCATCAATGCGCTGCAGCAGTATACGGGCCTGTCCTATGACGAGCGCCGCCGCGGCATCCTCTATTTCTTCCGCACGCAGAAGAGTCTCGAGCACGGCACCTCCAATTACGAGTTCCTAGCCAAACACGGCCTCCCGATCGAGATCGTCGATCGGGATCGGCTGGTCGAACTTGAGCCGGGACTTGCAGGCGCAAAGGACAAGATCGCCGGCGGCGTCTATTCGCCGATCGACCAGACCGGAGATTCCCGCCAATTCGTCGAAAACCTGGCCGCTTTCTCTGCCGAGCGGCTGGGCGTGAAGTTCCTTTTCGGCACGAAGGTCGAAGGACTCGATATCGAGGGCGATACCGTCCGCAACGTGGTGACGTCCGGCGGCCCGGTTTCAGGCGATGCGGTGGTGATCTCGATGGGCCCGGAAAGTGGTTTGCTCGGCCGTCGTTACGGCATCGACCTGCCGGTCTATCCGGTCAAAGGCTACACCGCGACGGTGCCGCTGGAAGACGAAAGCAAGGGGCCGACGATGGGAGGGGCCGACGAGGACCAACTGATCGCCTATTCGCGGCTCGGCAACCGGTTGCGCATTGCCTCGACGGCGGAATTCACCGGCTTCGACCGCACTTATCGCCCACGCGATTTTACCGCCATGTTCCGGACGGCCAAGGACTTGTTCCCCGGTGCCTTCGACGAGAGCAAGGCCGAGCTGTGGTCGGGCCTGAGGCCGATGATGCCGAATTCGGTGCCGGTCATCGGCCGCGCCAAATACAAGAACCTCTATCTGGACACCGGACACGGTCATGTCGGCTGGACGATGGCTTGCGGCTCCGGCGCCTTCCTGGCCGATCTCGTTGCCGGCCGCAAGCCGGAGATCGACCCGCAGGGCCTGGTCTACAAGGGGTAGGCCGGCAGAGAAGCATTACCCGGCTAAAGCGGTTGAGAACCTTCCGGTTGTGATGCGGCCGCCTCGACTTCCCGGTCTTGCCGGGAAATGATCGCCGCTTCGGCAATGCCGGCAAAATCGTTCGTCGGGATTGCCTTGTAGCGGTGAGGTTGTGATGCGGCGTTTGAAGATCATTCTTGTGTCGCTGGTGGTGTTGCTCGCCGCCGGGCTCGGCTTTTTCTTCTTCGTGCTGCCGGCGCGCGTCGAGCGGGCGATGAACGGCGTGATGAACCCGCCGCCCTATACCGCGTCGGACCGAGCCAAGGCTCTGCACGAAAGCCTTACGATCGCCGATCTGCACGCCGATCCGCTGCTGTGGGGTCGGGACCTTCTGGCGCGCGGCACGCGCGGCCAGGTCGACATACCGCGACTGAGCGAGGGCAACGTCGCCTTGCAGGTCTTTGCTGTGGTGAGCAAATCGCCGCGCGGCCAGAACATCGAGCGCACCGACGGCGACACCGACAACATCACGCTGCTTGCGATCGGCCAGCGCTGGCCGCTCTCGGCGATCTTCAGCCTCAAGCAACGTGCGCTCTACCAGGCCGCTAGGCTGAACGACATGGCGGCGCGTTCCGACGGTCACTTCGTCGTCGTCCGGTCGAAACGCGACCTCCGCCGCTTCCTGGAGCGCCGCAAGGTCGAGCCCGGCCTCGTTGCCGGCGTGCTCGCCATCGAGGGCGCCCATGTGCTGGAAGGCGATCCCGCCAATGTCGACGTCCTCTTCGATGCCGGCTTTCGCATGATGTCGCCGTCACACTTCTTCGACAGCGAGATGGGCGGCTCCGCGCATGGCGTCGAAAAGGGCGGGCTGACCGACAAGGGCAGAGAGATGGTCCGCCGCATGGAGGAAAAGGGCATGATCCTCGACCTTGCCCACGCCTCGGCGGCCGTCATCGACGACGCGCTTGCCGTCTCGAAGCGTCCCGTGGTGATCTCGCACACCGGGGTTAAGGGCACCTGCGACAACAACCGCAATCTGTCCGACGATCAACTGCGGTCGCTGGCTGCCAAGGGCGGGCTGGTCGGCATCGGCTACTGGGAAACCGCCATCTGCGGCAAGGATGCGACCGCGGTCGCCAGGGCGATCCGCCACACCGCCGGCGTGGCCGGCATCGACCATGTCGCGCTCGGTTCGGATTTCGATGGCGCTGTCACCACACCGTTCGACACGACCGGCCTTGTCCAGGTCACCGACGCATTGCTGGCCTCTGGCCTCGGCGATGCAGACACCGGCAAGGCGATGGGTGGCAACGCTATCCGTTTCCTGCTTGAAAACCTACCGGATTAAGGTTCTGGCGCGTTCCGTTTCATCCACGCCGTTCCGGAACGCCGGCGAAAGCACGCTCTTCAGGTCCAGCTTCGTTCCGTTCCTTGTTGTGCCGATTATTTCCCGCACATGGCGGGTTGCGTCGAAACGGTTTTGAGGCGAGTCATTGGTCCCGTCGTGAATCATCACACCAGGGCGGGGGTATCTCTGGAGAATGGTCATGCAACCAATCCGCAATGTGCTGATATCCGTCAGCCTTGTCGCAGCGCTTGCCTTCGCGCCGCTTGCGCCCGCCATTGCCGCTTCGCCGGCGCCGGCCAAGGGCGAAAACGGCATGGTCGTCACCGCGCAGCGCCTGGCCACCGAGGCTGGCATCGAGGTGTTGAAGAAGGGCGGCAATGCAGTCGATGCGGCAGTCGCCGTCGGCTACGCGCTCGCCGTCACCTATCCCATCGCCGGCAATATCGGCGGCGGTGGTTTCATGACCATCCGCTTCAAGGACGGCAAGACCACTTTCCTCGACTTCCGCGAGCGCGCGCCGCTTGCCGCGACGAAGACCATGTATCTCGACAAGGACGGCAACCCGATCAAGGGCGCCAGCCTGGATGGCTACCTGGCTGTCGGCGTTCCGGGTTCCGTTGCCGGCCTGGAGATGGCGCGCGAGAAATACGGAACCCTGCCGCGCCCCGACCTGATGGCCGCAGCGATCCGGCTCGCCGGCGACGGCTTCACGCTGGAGCAGGGCGATGCTGCAGCGCTCGCCTCCGATGCCGAGCGGCTGGCCAAGGACCCGGCTGCCGCCGCCATCTTCCTGAAACCGGACGGCAAGCCCTACGGCATCGGCGAAAAGCTGGTCCAGCCGAACCTTGCCGCTACGCTCTCTACGATCTCCGATAAAGGTGCCGACGCCTTCTACAAGGGCGGCATCGCCGATGCCATCGTCGCGGCCTCGAGCGCCAAGGGTGGCATCCTCGCCAAGGCGGATTTCGAGCAGTACAAGGTTCGCGAACTCGCTCCCATCACCTGCAACTATCGCGGCTACGAGATCGTCTCGTCGCCGCCGCCGAGCTCCGGCGGCGTGATCATCTGCGAAATCCTCAACGTGCTCGAAGGTTATCCGATCGGTTTCCTCGGCGCCGGTTCGGCCGACACCGTGCACCTGATGGCCGAGGCGATGCGTTATGCCTATGTCGACCGCAACTCGGCGCTCGGCGACCCGGATTTCGTTCAGAACCCGGTCTCCAAGCTGATCGACAAGGGTTATGCGGCTGAAATCCGCGCCAAGATCGATCCGTTCCGCGCCGGTGTGTCCAAAGACCTGATGCCGCAGGGCTTCGGCGAGAGCAAGGAAACCACGCACTATTCGATCATCGACAAGGACGGCAACGCGGTCGCCGTCACCTATACGCTGAACGGCGCTTTCGGTGCCGGCGTGGTGGCGGATGGTACCGGTATCCTGCTCAACAACGAGATGGACGACTTCACCCAGAAGCCGGGCGTGCCCAACCTCTATGGCCTGGTGCAGGGTGAAGCGAACGCCATCGCGCCGAAGAAGACGCCGCTGTCCTCGATGAGCCCGACCGTTATTTCCAAGGACGGCAAGCCGTTCATGGTGATCGGCAGCCCCGGCGGCTCGCGCATCATCACCATCACGCTTCAGGCGATCATGAATGTGATCGATCACGGCATGAACATCCAGGAAGCGATCGACGCGCCGCGCATCCATCATCAGTGGCTACCCGACACGCTCTATGTCGAGGACAACGGCCTGTCGCCCGACACGCTGAAGCTGCTGGCGGGAATGGGCTATAGCCTCAGCATTGCGGCGGAGGGCAAGACCTGGGGGCAGGCGGCCGGCATCCTGGTCGGCGGCCGCAGCCTGGGCGAGATCCAGAAAGGCGGCGGCGCACGCTACAATGGCGCCATCGACAGCCGCGCCGTTGCAGGCGAGGCGCAAGGGTACTGAGGGCTGCAGCAGTCCCCTTCTCCCCCTGTGGGAGAAGGTGGCCCGGAGGGCCGGATGAGGGGTGTTGGACGGAGTGCAACTTTCCCGATTTCAGATGAACCCGTGTTATAAAATATAATTCGTCTAGCTCTCGTTTCTTCCAACACCCCTCATCCGTCTCGGCGCTGCGCGCCGATCCACCTTCTCCCACAAGGGGAGAAGGGGTTGGCGGCACCCGCGCCACAAACAGAAAGGGCGCAGGGGAGGCGATTGCCTGCCCCTGCGCCCCCCGCCCCGCCCCCCGGGGGGGTTTTAGCTGGGGGGTTGGGGCGGGGGGGCAACAAGCCGG
>NZ_JAKREW010000056.1 GCF_022347545.1 Terribium retamae | reverse complement strand
GGACGCCGGCGCGGCCGATCCGGTGGAAACCGCGGTCGTCTCCATGTTCCAGACCAACAGCGTAGCGTTCCGCGCCGAGCGCACGATCAACTGGCGCCGTCGCCGGCCGTCGGCCGTCGCCTGGGTCGACGCTCTGGCCTGGAACTAAGGCTCTCTCTCTCAGCACAGCCGGTCGCGGATCATCGCGGCCGGCATCCTTTTGTCGGAGACAGCCATGAAATCGCACTCCTACATGACCCGCGCGCTCCAGGCGCGCGATCCGCGCTTTGCCCGCATTCTTGGCAAGCTCGGCTACCAGACCACAGCGGAACTCGAAGCGGTCAACCAGACCCGCCGGGCTACGTCGATCGCTGAGTTGCGCGACCTCTACAAGACTATCGTAGGCAAGCCACCTTTCAATGGCTGGAACGCCAAGCAGCTGCGCGAAAAGATCGCCGCGGCCCAGTCGAAAGGCTGATTATGCGTTTCTTGGGCTTCAACATCACCAGGGCGACCAAGTCGCTTTCGCCCGCCATGCCGAGCCGTGCCGGTGGCCTGTGGCGTGTTCTTGAGAGCTTCCCCGGGGCATGGCAGCGCAATGTGGAGGTGAAGCGCGACAGTGTTCTGTTCAACCACGCTGACTTTGCCTGCCGTACGCTGATCGCGTCGGACATCGCCAAGCTTCGAGTCAAGCTGGTAATAAACACAGGTGATGACATTTGGCAGGAGACGAGCAATCCGGCCTATAGCCCGGTCATCCGCAAACCCAACCATTTGCAGAACCAGATCCAGTTTTTCGAAAGCTGGGTGCTGTCGAAGCTACAGAGCGGGAACACGTATGTTCTGAAACAGCGTGACGGTCGTGGTGTCGTCACGAGGCTGTTCGTGCTCGACCCGAACCTCGTCACACCATTGGTTTCGAGCGATGGTGAGGTCTTCTACCGGCTCAACACCGACAACCTGGCAGGGTTGCCTGAGCAGATCATCGTGCCGGCGCGCGAGATCATCCACGACCGGTTCAACTGCTTCTTCCACCCGCTTATTGGCATCTCTCCGATCGTTGCTGGCGGCCTTGCCGCAATGCAGGGCCTCGCCATTCAGGAAAGCTCGACGACCTTTTTCCAGAACGGTGCCCAGGTCGGCGGTATCCTCTCGTCATCGCTGGAAATGAGCGACGACGACGCCAAGGAGCTTCGTGACTACTTCAACACTGAGTTCGGCGGAAAGAACCGCGGCAAGATCGCCGTCGTCGGCGGCGGCCTTCAGTATCATGGTGTCACCGCCAAGGCAGTCGACAGCCAGCTTATCGAGCAGTTGAAGTGGACGGCCGATGTTGTCTGCTCGGTCTACCACGTGCCGCCCTATAAGATCGGGATGGGTCCGGTGCCGGCGAACAACAACGTCCAGGCCCAGAACATCGAGTATTACAGTTCTTGCCTGCAAATCCTGATTGAGAGCATCGAGCGTTGCCTTGATGAAGGCCTCGGCATGGATGGCGTCACGCTCGGAACCGAGTTCGATACCGACGCGCTCATGCGGATGGATACGGCCACTCAGTACGAAGTCGCTACGAAGGCCAAGGGCATCAAAACGCTGGACGAACAGCGCAAGATGGTCGGCGTGGGCAAGATCAAGGGTGGGGCTACCCTGTACTTGCAGCAGCAGGATCACAGCCTGGCGGCCATCGAAGCGCGCGATCGTCAGTTGATCGCCAACGCCGACAATCCGCCGGCGCCGCCTGCAAACGACAATCCTCCCGAGGTGCAGGCCGCGTACTTCGGCGCGATGCTGCGCAAGAACTTGATGGGTGCCCGATGACCAAGGAAGAGCTTGAAGCCCTGGCCGAGGTCTTGGCAGTTGCCGTGAGAGACCAAGTCGACGCAGCCACTCGGCCGCTCCTCGAACGGATTGCTTCGCTAGAGGAACGAAAGCCTGAGAAGGGGGAAAAGGGAGATACCGGCGAGCGTGGCTCGGATGGTCAAACTGGTCGCGATGGCAAAGACAGCGATCCGGCCACCGTACAGGCGTTAGTCTCCGAAGCCGTGAACGCTGCTGTTCGGGAGCTCCCCACCGCTAAGGATGGTCGAGACGGCGTCGGGGTAGCCGGCGCAGTGATCGATCGCACAGGCAATCTGATACTCACCCTCTCAGATGGTACCACGCGGGATCTTGGACCGGTTGTTGGCAAGGATGGAGTGGCCGGGCGTGACGGCTTGGGCTTCGAAGACATGAGCGAGGAGCTCGCCGACGACGGCCGTACCATCATCCGGCGCTACTCGCGCGGTGATCAGGTCAAGGAGTTCCGGCACCAGGTCTCAGTGGTGCTCGACCGTGGCGTCTACAAGGAAGGCCACGACTACGAACCCGGCGACGGTGTGACCTGGGGTGGGTCGTTCTGGATTGCGCAGCAGAGAACCACAGAGAAGCCCGACGGAGGCGAAGGTTGGCGTTTGGCAGTCAAGCGAGGTCGAGACGGCAAAGACGCACCGTCGGTCACGCCTGCGGCGAAGGGTCCTATCCGCGTCGGCAATCCGGCAAGGGAGGTCTGACCGATGGTGCCTCTCGTAACGCTGGAGTTCGTCAAGAAGGCAATCCGAGTTGCCGAGTACAACGCCGACGGTGAAATGCTTCCAAATACCGATGACGATCTCGTTGAAGGCTGTATCGAAGCGGCGACCGAAGCGGTGTTGCGGTATCTACGAGTTCTCGATGCTGATCCGCCGATCTGGACCGAGACGACCGCACCCAAGGCCGTGAAGCAGGCAATCGTCTTGGGCGTGAACTCGCTCTATAACCCAGACCAGGGCGAGTTGTTGTCTGGCCTTGGCTCATCCGATCCCAAGAACCCGATGGTTGGCCTGCTGTGCATGCTCCGCAAGCCAACCCTGGCGTGAGGACGGCACATGACGAACTCTGGGCACCTCGACCGCACGATCACAATCGAGCGGTTCTCGACCACAAAGAATGAATTCAACGAAGAGGTCCAGACTTGGGCACCATTCGTTACCATCTCCGCTCAGCGGAAAGACACATCAGACTTGGTAAAGACCGAGATGCTTGGCGCCGAACAGGTCGGGTCATTTTTGCTCAGCCATTTTGTGGTTCGGTCATCGACACGGACAAAGACAATCTCCCCAATCGACCGCATCAATTACGACGGTCACCTTTGGAACATCAAAGGCACCAAGGAAACGACCGAGGGGCGCAACCGCTTTATCGAGATCACAGCGGTGCGGGCGAACAATGGCTAAGGGTGTTTCGGTCAAGGTCGAAGGCCTGCGCGAACTGGAGCAGGCGCTGAAGCAGCTGCCGAAGGCCAACGCCAAGGCTGTGTTGCGGCGGACGCTGAAGGAAGCCGGCGAGCCGATCGCGAAGGCGGCCCGAGCGAAGGCGCCGAAGTTCGAGATGTATCTCTCCGAGAGCATCGACGTCGGAACGAAGTTGTCGCGCCGGCAGGCGGGCCTGCACAAGAAACAATCGCCGGTCGAAATGTTCGTCGGCCCCGGTCCGGATCCTGCAGCGCACCTTGCGGAGTTCGGCAGCATCCATGGCCCTGCCCAGCCTTTCATGCGGCCGGCGTGGGATGAGAACAAAGACCAGGCGCTGGAAACGATCGCCAACCTGACATGGCTTGAGATCGAGAAGACGGCGGCGCGGCTGGCGAAGAAAGCGGCCAAGGGGAAATAAGCCAGTGGAAGAGGCTCTTGTGGCTCTGCTGCTCAATGCGGCGGGCGTGACGGCGCTTGTCTCGACGCGCATCTATTGGGGTCGGAAACCGCAGGCGGATCCGGCTCGGCCCTACGTTGTGCTGCAGCGGGTCGGCGGGTCGCGCGATTATCACTCGCAGGGGCCGAGCGGGTATGTCGCCAGCCGCGTGCAACTCGATGTTTACGGCGACACCTACACCTCCACCAAGCAGGCGACGCGTGCGGCGGTTACCGCTCTCTCCGGTCATCGAGGCGGGATTTTCCAAGGCATCTTCATCGACAGCGAACGTGATCTCCCGGCGGCGGACGCGGGAGAAGTGACGAACTTTTTCCGAACGTCCGTCGACATCATCGTCCATCACAAGAACTAGGAGACGACAATGGCTGAAACCGAAGCCTCGATTGGCTATGGCTCGCAGTTCCATCTCAGCCGCGACAGCGAAGCGACCTGGCTTCCGCTCGGCGAGGTCTATGACATCACCCCACCGAACGACACGGTCGACGAGGTGGACGCGACCCATATGCAGAGCCCGAACCGCACCCGCGAATTCATTCCGGGCCTGATCGATCCCGGTGAAGCGTCTTTCGAACAGAACTTCATTCCGGGTTCTACCTCGGATGCACTGATCCGCGAGATCAAAGGCATAGGCGAGCGCGTCCGATGCCGCATCACCTTCCCGAACGGCGTCACCTGGAAATTCACCGGATGGGTGTCCGGATACGAACCGGCGGTTCCGACCGATGACAAGATGACCGCGACGGTTACGTGGCGCGTCACTGGCCCGACAGTTTCGACGCCGGCAGCGGCGCCGACCAACAGCGCGCTTCCGGCGATTGGCGGCATCGCCCAGGTCGGTCAAACACTCACCGCCTATCCCGGCTCGTGGACCGGCTCGCCGTCCTTCACCTATGTCTGGAAATCGGAGGGTGTGGCGATCCCGGGTGCGACCGGCGAAACCTACGTTCCGGTCGTCGGCGACGTCGGCGACAACATCACCGTCACGATCACCGGCACGAATTCTGCCGGCAACGCCTCGGCGACTTCGGCCGAAACGCTGCCTGTCATCGCAGCATAAGGAGCGGCAATGGCTAATCCACATCGAGGCTCGGTCGCGCTCCAGGCTGGCGACCGGGCCTATACGGTCTCATTCTCCATTAATGCCCTGTGCGAATTGGAGGATGCGCTCGACAAGCCGGTTTCAGAGATCGTCGCCACCATCCAGGATCCTGCGAAGGTTCGGCTTAGCGGTGTTCGCATGCTGCTTTGGGCAGGCCTGCGCGATCATCACCCGGAGGTGACGGTCGCCGAGGCGGGTGAGATCGCCACCGATGCCGGCTTCACCGTTGCCGTCGAGAAGATCGGCGAGGCCTTCAAGCTGGCATTCCCCGCCGCCAAGGAGGAGAAGGCGAAGCCAAACCCTCGGTAGGCAGTGAACGGCTTGAGCCGCTTTCACTGCTGAAATCGTGGGTTGAGGCCGGTCAGGATCCTGACCGGTTCTGGGAAATGACGCCGCGCCTGATCGGTATTGTCCTCGATGGCGCGGCGGCGCGAATGCGCACCGAATTCAATCAAACCGCCTGGCTGGCCTGGCACATCGAAGCGCTGGCCCGCGCGAAGAAACTTCCGAAGCTCAAAGACCTGATGTCGACCGAAGCGCCTAAGCCGAAGCGTCGACAGACCGTCGAGGAACAGATCGCCATCGCCCGTCAGTGGACGGTGGCGCTTACGAGGAACTGACATGGCATCAGCCGTCATAGGCGCGCTCCGCGTCGTTCTCGGCATCGACACGGCAATGTTCGATCAGGGACTTGCCGACGCGATGAAGAGCCTGAAGGGCATCGGCAAGACCATGCAGGACACCGGCAAGTCGATGTCGATGTTCCTGACCGCGCCGATCGCCGGGTTTGGAGCGCTGACTGTGAAGACGGCTGGCGACTTCGAAGCGGCCATGAACCGCGTCGACGCTGCGTCAGGGGCGACTGCCGGCGAATTCAAGGCCATGCGCGACATGGCTATCAAGCTAGGCGCTGACACAAGCTTCTCCGCATCGGAATCGGCCGATGCCATGGAGATGCTGGCCAAAAACGGTCTTAACGCCGGCCAGATTCTCGACGGCGCCGTTTCGGCTTCCATGAAGCTCGCCGCCGCCAGCGGCGCCGATCTGTCGTCATCTGCCGACGTCGCCACGGCCGTCATGATGAACTTTGGCAAACAGGCAAAGGATCTGGCGCCGCTGGTCGACGGCATCACGGGCGTCCTGCTGCAATCGAAGTTCGGCTTTGACGATTACCGTCTGGCCATCGGCCAGGCTGGCGGCGTTGCCGGCAGTCTCGGCGTATCCTTCGAGGACTTCAACGCGGCGATCGCCGCCACCAGCTCGGCGTTCTCCAGCGGTTCTGACGCCGGCACGTCATTCAAGCAGTTCCTGGTAAGCCTGACGCCTCAGTCCAAGCAGGCCAAAGAGGCCATGGATGAACTCGGCTTGAGCTTCTTCAACGCGGACGGCTCGATGAAAAGCATCTCGGCGGTTGCGGGCGAGCTTCAGACGAAGATGGCGGGACTGTCTGACGAAGACCTGAACAGCCGCATGAAGACCATCTTCGGCACCGACGCCATGCGCACGGCCATCCTGCTCATGAAACAGGGATCGGCCGGCATCGACGAATTCAGGACCAAGATCGGCCAAGCCTCGGCTGACGAACAGGCGGCGGCGCGCCTGAAGGGTTTCAACGGCGAGCTGGAAAAACTCTCGGGCGCCTTCGAAACTCTCCAGATCGCGATCGCCGATAGCGGATTGCTGGCCATGGTCACGGCTTTCGTAACGCAGCTGGCCGGCTGGGTGGAAGCTCTGTCGCAGACCAATCCCGAGTTGTTGCAATGGGGCGTCATCATCGCCGGGCTGACGGCGGCCCTCGGGCCTCTTCTCCTCGTTTTGGGAACGGTGGCAACCGGCATTGCAGCGATCGGCGCCCCGGTTGCCGCGGTGATCGCCGGCGTGACCGCGCTCACCGCCGCCATCGTAGCTTTCTGGCCGGAAATCCAGAACCTCGGCACTGTCATCAACAGCACCTTCATTAGTGCGCTGAATGCGATGCAGGCCGCATGGGACGCCATGATCGCCAAGGTCGCGGCGGCAAAGCAGAGCTTCGTTGAGTTTGCCGCATCGATACCCGGCCTGTTCGCCAACCTGGCATCTCAGATGATGGAAATCGGCGCCCAGATCATGGACGGCTTGTGGCAGGGCATTAAAGGCAAGTTCGCCGAGGTGAAGGACGGCATCACCAATTTCGCCAGCGGCCTGGTCGACAGCGTCAAAAGCACGCTCGGCATCCATTCGCCGTCCAAGGTGATGCATGAGATCGGCACCAACATCATGCAGGGTCTGTCGAACGGCATGTCCGCGGCTTCCGGTGGTGCCACCAATGGCGCCGTCGGCGTCGCCAACAGCATCGCCAACTCGTTTTCGAGCATCGGCTCATCCATTGGGGAGGCGATCAAGGGCACCAAGAAATGGTCGGACGTGCTGAAGGATGTGCTTAGCCAGTTGGCCAAGGCCGCCCTGTCCGGGATCAACATCGGTGGCAACTCGGGTGGAGGTAGCGGCTTTGGCGGTATCATCACCGGACTGATCGGCTCCCTGCTCGGTTTTGCCAATGGTGGCTCGTTTCAAGTCGGCGGCTCCGGCGGCATCGACAGCCAGCTGGTTGCCTTCAAAGCTTCGCCAAACGAACGCGTGACTGTGACGAAGCCCGGACAGGAAGGCGGCCGCTCGACATACGCGCCGACCTACAACATCGACGCGCGCGGCGCCGATCAGGCTGCGATCGCCCGACTGGAGCGTGGGCTGGCCGAGCGCGACCGGATGTTCGCGCAGCGCGTCGACCATCGCGTCGATGTCCGGCAATCCCGCAAAACGAGGCCCGGCTGATGGCAAGGTTACTTTCACCGCCGGTCGGCCTCGGCACGACGTCGATCGAGCCGCTGTCCGGTCCCCGCTCCGTGGGCGGCGGGACGACGACAAGCGTCAGCAACTACCAGCAGACGGTGGCATCGCCATTTGGCCTGTGGCGTTGGCGCCTGTCGTTTCCCGCCATGCAAGGCAGTCTGTTTCGACGTTATCGCGGCTGGATTTCGGCGCTCCATGGCGGCGCAAACGCAACGCGGTGGACGTTCTTCGATCCTGACTGCATGACCTTTCAGGAAGCCGGCGTGAACGCCTCGCAGTTCGAAATCGCCACCGGCAAGCCTTGGTCGAATGGACAGCCATGGGCCAACAAAGAAAACTGGCAATCTTCGAGGCCTGTCGTCAGCGTCGCGTCCGCCGCGAGCCTGAATGCCACCATCATCTCGCTCGCCAACCAATGGTGGGGACATCGGCTCGGCGTTGGCGACTATGTCGGCTTCTTCCCGTTCCACTTTGGCATGTACGAGATCACTGAGGTGATCGAGCCCGGCAGATATCGGATTTGGCCTCCCCTCGACAAGGCGATCGCCGCCACCGACTTCGCTACCCTATCGCCTACGCTGGCGCTGCGTCTGGAGAGCGAGGAAGCAGCCTCGGCCGGTCGTGGATTGGTGGCGGCTGAAAGCCTTTCAGCCACGCTGGTGCAGGTCAAAGACTATGACGTGCGCGACTATTTCGCGGATTGATCATGGCGATCTTCACTGAAGAGGATTTCGACAAGCTCGCCCGGCCACATGTGGCGCGCGCCTGGTTCCTCGAGCTCGATCTGCCAAGCGGGATTTCCCGCCTGCATACCGGCACGGGGCGCGTCACGCTCGGCGGCTATGAGTGGCGCGGCGTCACCAATCCGATTGGCGGACAGATCGTCACGCTCGGTAATGTCGAGGAGCCGCGTTTTGGTCAGGCGGTCGCGGTCAACATCACGCTTTCGGGGGCGAACAAGGAATTCTTTCAGTCGGTTCATGCTTCGCGGCGCGAGATCGAAGGACGCCGCGGCGATCTCTATTGGGCGGCTTTCGATGCCGAGACCGGTGAGGTCCTGATCGGCCTGAAGCGTCTGTTCCCCGGCAAGATCACGAGCCCTGCCCTGCAATGGCAAGGCATCGGCATACGAACAGTATCGATCACGCTCGAAAGCATCTGGTCCAGCCAGAACTATGCCGTTGGTGGCAAGTGGAACGGCGCGGACCAGCGCCGACGCTTCCCTGGCGACAAGGGCCTGGACTTCGTCGGAGTGAAGGTTTCGGAGAACTGGTCATGACGCGCGCCGAACTGCTGCAGGCTCATTGCGAAGCGGTCGAGGGCTTGCCTGTCGTCTGGGGTGAGAATGACTGCACCACATGGGCCAAGGCTTGGGTTGAAACCGCTACCGGCAGGACCATTCCGATGCTCGGTGCCTATTCCAGCATCGAGGAGGCGCATGCGCTGATCGATGAATCGGGCGGCCTCGACACGCTCTGGACGCGCGCCCTTGCGTTCGCCGGCATCAACTCGACGCCTTACGACCCGGTGCTTGGCGATATCGGCGTCGTCAACACGTCTCGCTTCGGTCCGGTCGGTGTCATCTTCGCACAGGATGGCGTCGCGCTTTGGCGCGCCGACAACGGCACGGCGCTGCTGCGTCCGCGTCGCCGCGACATCATCAAGGTCTGGGCACTTCCGGAATAGCCATGAAGTCATTCAGGATCCTGGCGCTGTCGGGCGTGTGCCTGCCGGCGCTCTCGACGCATGCCTTTGCCGACCCGGTGTCGATTGGTTCGTGGGTGATCTCGTCGCTGTTGTCGGTCGGCGCCGGCGGCATCCTGCCAGCCGTGTCCGCCGCCGCCATCGGAAACGTGGTCATCGGCGCGGCGCTGATCGGCGCCTCCCTGCTGCAATCGGTTCTCGGCCGGGCACCGAAGATCAACCCCGGAGACTTCAAGTCGACTTTTGAGACCGGCGACAGCTCGGAAATCCGCGCCGTCGGGCGGGTACGCGTCGGCGGCCTGAAAGCGTTCGGCAACACCAAGGATGGACGCGACCGCTACCGGTTGATCTGCCACACGCGCGGCAAAGCAACCGCCGTCGAACAACACTTCCTCGGCGGCCGTGAAGTGACTGTAGAAGCAGACGGCCAGGTGTCTTCTCCGCCATGGGCGAAGCCTGGCGGCTCTTGGGTCTACATCAAGAGCAAGGTCGGCGACGGTACCGAGACGGCGTGGGCCGACCTTCTGGCAGCGTTCCCTAGCCTATGGTCGGCGGATCACCGCGTGCGCGGCATCGCGCAATCGCTGATCAAGTATATCTCACCGGGTTTCGGCTCGACCGAAGACCAGGAAAAGTTTCAGAAACTCTACCAGTCCGGCGCTCCGGATTATGAGCGGGTGCAGCGCTCCGAGCCGGTCTATGATCCGCGCGCCGGGCAGTCGGCAACGAATGAAGCGACCTGGGCTTATCGGGACAACGGCCCGCTGTGCGGTGCGCATATCCTTCGTTCCTATCCATCGCTGAAAGTGTCCGACTTCAACTACGTGGGAATCGCCGCGGAGGCGACCAAGGGTGATGCGCTGGTCGCCACCTTGACCGGAACCGAGCCGCGTTCGCGCTGCTGGGGCATGTGGACATCTGAAACCCCACGCGGTGATGTGATGGATCAGCTGCTGAAGTCGATCGGCGCCGAGATCGTGCCGACCGACGACAACAGCTTCGTGCTCCGGCTGATCGACGACGTGCGAGCGCCTGAGATTGTGTTCCCGGAAAAGCACCTTCTCGACCTGCAGCTGCGCTCCGGGCCTGAAAGCGTCGAACGCCCCAACATCTGCCGGATCAAATATTACGCGCCCGAGCGCAATTACGAGATGACCGAGATCGACCTGACCGGCATCGCCTGGGCGCGTGCGCAGGGTGAGGTCGAGCGCGTCGGCGAACAGTACATGGATATCGAACTGCCGTTCTGCCCTTCGGCCAGCCAAGCGCAGCGCATCGGCCGGCGACTGTTCGCCCTGGCTCGTGCTGACGCCGGCGTGGCGACCTTCAACATGGTCGGGCTTGCCGCCTGGGGCAAAACGACGGCCGGCATTCCGCTTCCCGACATCGGTGTGACGGAAACCTGCGCGATCGGCACACCACGCGTAAATGATGAGGAAGGGACGGTCGAAATTCCGTTCGTTGTCTGGCCGGATCTGGAGCCATGGAACCCTGCGACGATGGAGGCGGCCGCTCCACCCGTCGTTCCGGAAATGGCTTATGAATCGGAACTTGACACGCCGGCAGCACCTTCGGCGGCGACGGTCGTTCAATATCCCGATACCTCGTACGAA
This sequence comes from Terribium retamae, assembly GCF_022347545.1. Classification (GTDB taxonomy): domain Bacteria; phylum Pseudomonadota; class Alphaproteobacteria; order Rhizobiales; family Rhizobiaceae; genus Mesorhizobium; species Mesorhizobium retamae. The sequence continues at coordinate 12,444 of NZ_JAKREW010000056.1, read as the reverse complement.
ACGCGCGTGAAGTTCTCGGCTGTGACCGGGGGCACGATCGCAGAGGCGGTATTCCGCTCCTATAGCGGCCCCAACCCATCTCCTTTCGCCTCGATGTCGGAATACGCTGGCGCCGGTGGTGTTTGGTATGGTTTGGCGACGACAAACACCAATGGTCAGAAGACCGAGTTCAAAAGCCGGTTCTTCAATGCCGAAGACGAAGGCTCCTACTATTCGCCGCTGCTGACCGTTGATCCTTTGACGATCGACAATACGGTGCCGACTACACCGACGACCGTGAAAACGTCTGATGGCGGTGGAAACACAACCATCACAGCCAAGACTACGCAGCTTCATGTCGCCCGACTGGTCATTCAGCGTCTCAGTGGTTCGACTTGGACAGACGTTGCCGACAGCCAAGGGCGTCCGGAAGTCGTCTTGAGTTTCACAGGACCGGGCCTCACGTCAGCCTACCGAGCCATAGCCTACACCTCCAACGGCACAGCCAGTCCGCCAGCCTGAACGCGACGGCTCGTTCATCATTTTCATTTTCTGGAGAAAAATCTCATGCCGCTTCAGCTTTCGAAGCTCGGTCGCGACGTGTTCGCGCCTACCACTGCCTCTGGTCATTTGCGCGGCGCAGACATGGGCGAAACCGTCGTCTGGACTACCGAAATTGAAGCGTTGATTTCGGCACTCGCGACAGGCGAAGGCGGCGTCACTGTGCTCGATGAGGTCATTTACGCCGTCAACACAGGCGCCGGCACGGCAAACGCCATTAAGGCCACCGCCACGAAGGCGATGGCTGTCACGCCCTACTCACAGCTCATCACAGTGAATTTCGTTGCCGAGAATAACGGCCCGATGACGCTTTCGATCAACAACGAAACGCCGAAGCCGATGGTGCTGAACGTCGGCTCGGACATCCCTGCCGGTTACGTCAAGAACGGAATGGCCGCACTTGTTCAGCTGGACAATGTCGGCAACTATAGGATGTTCACGTACGGCGACGCTTCGGCCATCCAGGCTGCCGCCGAGGCTGCCCTCGCAGCAGCGATTGCTGCACGCGATGCGGCGGCGGCTTATGCTGCCGGCCTCAACTTGCCTGCGGTGGTCGTAGGGGACGCCGGCAAGGCCCTTGTGGTTAAGAGCGACGGTTCTGGATACCAAGTACAGCGGATGCCGTCTTTTGCGGACGTCTGGGACACCGCCTCTCCGATTGCCATCTCGCTTCATTTCGGAACTTTGGCAGGAACAGGGTTCCTGGCCACCGATCCCGGTGGGGCAGTTACCAGTTCGACGACTTCGGCTGTCGCGGCAAGCGCCGTTTCTATACCGGTCGCCAACGGCGCCCTATTCAAGGTTGGCCAGCTGATCTGCTATCGGGCGATCAACAACCAGTATTATTCAAACGTCGTCAAATCGATCTCAACCAACACGCTGAATGTTGCCCGCCTTATCCAGGGTGGCGGCATTGCGTCGAATGAGCCGATTTCGAACTTCTATGCCGACGTCACCCCGCATCCCAATCAGCTTGGCTACTACACCATCTGCGATGACGCTCTTCGCCAGATCAGCGTCAAATCGGAACAAGTGTATCGGTCGGTTGATAGCCGAGAGTGGAACCCGTGGGGAGCGACGACGCTCACGAGCGACGTGACGCCAGCCTACGCTAATCCAGGTTCATCCGATGCGCTGATGTCGGGCGTTACCGTCGCCGGCAACACCAACGGCCATGGCGCGCAATCTCGCAACGTCGAGATGGAGGGCGGCCAATATGTCACCCGTGTGGTCTTCAATCCTGGCACAGCCGCTTCAATGGCTATTCAGCTTGGCGTTACATTCAAGGATGGGACCGTTTCCGCGATAGGGTTCTGGCAGGCGAATGCGTCGGCGGGGGCAATTGAAATTGCCGAGTTCAACTATCGCGTTCCGCCTGGCGCCAAGGTGTGGATCAGGGCCAACAGCCTTGTCGATGGAGCCTTCAGTTTCTGGATCGGCGAGATCACGCATCGAAAGGTAAGACAGAAGTTCGCGGTCCCGAACTACGGAACGCACATCCTTTTCGGGGACAGCTGGTTTGCTCAGGGGCATTTCTACAATCGGCTCGTTTCGCGATTGCCGCAGGCAACGATCATAAACAAGGGAGTTTTCGGCAACAAAGCCTCTGATCTCTTGTCGCGCGTCGCAGCAGACGTACTCGCGCTTAAGCCCGACTTCGTTTGGTTGATGTGTGGCACGAACGACTATAACGACCCGGTTGCGGCCCCTCTCTATGCGGCAACGATGAACCGGGTGCTCATTCAGTTAGTCGCGGCGGGCATTCAGGTATTCCTGTTCGATCCGAGCGTGGGGAGCATCGGGAACAGTGCACTCGATCCTGCACGAAAGCTAACACTTGGAACAAATCTGCTGGATGGCCAAGGGGCTGGTGTGGTCAAGCGTACCGCGCTGTCCATCGGGCCAACGACGTTGGCGGCTGGGGCGAGTGCCATTTTAGGAACTCTACCTGGCACGATGCGACGTCCTGCTCGAATTCTCTTTGGAAGGGTGTCGGGAGTGGAGGCGGCGAGCCTTCGTTTTTACTACGGCAGTGAAGTTGGCGACATTTCCGGTTCGCCGGCTGTTGGTCTCAATGGCAGCACGACCGCCCTGGACCAAATCGTGACGAAGAATGATCGCAACGACAACTATCTGACGGTAGCGCTGTACAACACGAACGCTGCCTCAAGAACGTTGAGTGGGACTGTGGAATTGGAATGGTACCCCTCAACGACCGGATAAGCCTTAAGGGGCGCCGTGGGCCCAGGAATCCATTTTCTCGTCGATCTCACTGTCGGTCATCCTCCGGTACTCGAACGACATGTCGGGCCGTCTCCGGCGCCATGCCCATGAGTCCGTGATTGGCCTTCCGTAGAAATCGAGCACGGGTCCGCGCAAGTCGCACGAGTGCCATTCCATCGGCCCGAAATACAGCCGGATTCGTTTCGCGAGCGCCAGCCCAAGCGCCACAGTCGTATGCATCGGAAGCCCCAAGCCCGAAGATGTTACCCGAGGCGAACCTTAGTCGTTTCTTCAGTGAAAATAAAGACGGAGGTTAGCTGATCGCTACAGCCACAACGAAAACAACAACCGTGGCCGCAAGCAAAGCTTTTCGCCATCCGTAACCTTCGTAGACGTGCTCTTTGCTGATCATCGTACTGAACTCCCCCACTCGTACGAGAAACTTTTACCCTACCCTGAAAGGACAATCCATGACCAACATGCCAACCGGCGCGCAGTCCCTGCCGCAATCGCTGCACGAGACGGGGCGTTCAAAACGATCGCGAGATTTGGGGGCCGACGCCGGCCCAGAAGCGTTATGATACCCGCACCGACCTTGGTAACACGCCGCAGGTAGACAGCGATGGCGCCGGCCAGCGCAAAAAGATGGCTCGCACGAGCCTCCTTTTACTTAGCCGCAAATAACAGCGTAGCCAACTCGATTGCAAACAGTTGCCGATCCCCGGCGTGCATCTTCAACTGCCGCTTCACGACGCCGTGAATAAATCTCGCTCTGTATTTCAGTGTCGGTGCAGCGCTTCATGTCAGGGGTATTCAGCTTCAACCCCTGCTTCAAACAGCGATCGACAATCTGTTTGGCAAGGGCCTGCCGCTCGGAATAATTCATCTCCTCGACGGTTTTTGTGCAGCCCGCAACGGCAACGACCGCGAAAAGCGCCGCTCCAATAGTCAGTCTCATATGTGATTCCCCTCTACCCTGGGGAACTCATAGCCGATCCAAATAGGCTCGTTAAGGGCCAGCTAAAGCACCCCTGACAGCCACCGACACTCACTCATCTGACATTGATAGCGCGTTCGGCTCAGTCCTTTGAGAACATCAGTGTTTTACGAGTAAAGCAGCTACTGGTTCGTATCCGGCCGCACTCAGTTTGCGCTTAAGCCGTGCAGCCGCCTTGCAGGAGATCCGTGTACCTGCATTGCATTCACGACTGGCCGCCCAGTAGTCGAGCGTTGCGCCTCGCACCCATGGCTCTTCTGGTGGGGGACTAGAGGCGCCGGAACCTGGCAAGCTGCTCGTCTGGCAGCCGGATAGAACAAACACGGCACTCAATGCCGCGAACAGCTTCATCTTCATACCTAGCCCCGCGAAGTATTCTCCCCGCACCAGAGAAGCATTTCGCCGATCGCGTCTCAACACAATTGAAAGGATTTGAACATGACGAACGCACCTAAGGGGGCGGGCGACCGCTATCACGTGTACCGCCCAATGCTCGACCTGATCGGAAAGAGCGAAGGCACCGACAAGGGCGACGGTTACAACGAAACCCTTGGCTATGGCGCCTACACCGGCGGAGACGTGGGACTCGTCGGCATGACGCTTGACCAGATCGATGCGCTGCAGACGAAGATGCTGCGGCATCCCAAGAACAAGCTGAAGTCGTCGGCGCTTGGGCGGTACCAGATCATCCGCACCACGCTGCGCACCATGCGCCAACAGCTCGGGCTTACAGGCCGTGAGAAGTTCGATGCCGAAATGCAGGACCGGCTGGCCTGCTATCTCCTCGGCCAGCGCGGCATCGACAAGTGGCTCGCTGGTCGCCTGAAGCTGGACACCCTCATCGGCAACCTGGCGCAGGAATGGGCCTCGATCCCGAAGCCGAACGGCAAGGGGCACTATGAGGGCCAGCACGCCGGCGTATCGGTCTCTCAGGTCAAAGCTGCGCTGGCGGAGGTCTCTCGCCGCCACAATGCGGGCCTGCCGACGATCGAAGTTGAAAAGCCTACCGTTCCGACCACCATCGACAAAGAGGTCAAGCAGAAAACGAATTGGCTGACCTGGCTATTCGGCCTGCTCGGTCTGAGCAGCGCCGGTGTGTCGAAGTTCCTGCTCGAGGCTGACTGGAAAACTGTCGCGACGCTCGTAGGCGGCGGGCTGGTTGCCGGCGCACTTACTTTGGCCGTCGGCGTGTGGATCGTTCGCCGAGTGAAGGCCATCCGCCGCGAATGGGAGGCTGCGTGATGTCGGCGCTTCTTTCGTTCCTCAACTCCAAGATCGGCGTCTACGCCATCTGCAGCCTGATCGGAGCCGCCTTCATCGGATGGGTCTTCCATGAAGTCTATGAAGCCGGTCGCGCCTATGAGCGCACAGCCATGCTCAACCGTTCCGTGATCATTCTCCGCGAAAGGAGCAAAACCGATGCCACAGTTTCTGCGATGGACGATGCTGCTCTGTGTGCTGCTCTGGGTGGCCGCATGTCAGACGGCTCCTGTGAGTGAGTGCGACGGCTGGGCTAAGCTGAAGCCGAGCGCTGATACTCGGCGCGAAATCATCGCGAAGGATCGGCCGTTTGCTGAGCAAGTCGCCAGCCACAATCAATTCGGCGCAAAGCGCGGCTGCTGGAAATAGCAACACAGGGCATAGGGGCAGATGACGGTGACCGAGATGGCAAACACTTCCGAGAAGATCGTCAACAGCGTGATCATCACGGCCATCGCCCGGGTGGCGATGGTGCTGGCCTTGCCGGCGATTTATGCGTTCTTCCAACTGTATTCGAGCCAGCAGGCGGCCACGCTCGATCGCATGAAGACCGATCTCACGAGCCAGATCATGGCAGCACAAGCCGTTGCGTCCAGTGCTCAGAGTTCAGCCTCGGACGCTTCCACGGCCACAGTAGGGTTGTCTACGCGCCTCACGGCTGTGGAGACCAAGCAGTCGGAAGCGGCCACCTCAAATGAGAAATTCCAGGCCGCGACATTGAGCCGCCTCGACCGAATGTCGGATTCGCTTGTCGGGCTCAGCAACGCCGTAGCTGCCTTAACCGCCAGCGTTCAATTAGTGGTCGACGAAAAGCGCAACCGATCGCCGCCTGAGCGCTGATCCATTACCACCTATTACCACCCATTACCCGCGCCCGCTCAGCTTCGGCTGGGCGGGCTTTTTTTCATTTTCAGCAAGACGCGTTAAAGGAATGGGCGCATAGTGGCTGCATCGGCGGTAACTGATCAGGGCATCGCCGGCTGTGAGCGACAATCATGCTTCCGCCCCCAACATGAAGGGAGGGAGCAAAATGACGAGCTCCTCCACCATCCGTGGGCTTTCCTATTCCGACGATGTGAAGCTCCTCCAAGGCATCTACGAAGAGCTCCACGTCGAAGAGCGAATAAACGATGGGAACTTAACCGTTAACGAATTGGTGTGGACCACAATGATTTTGCTTTCGGAGGGTGCCTTAACCCGCTCTGAAATTCAGAAAGGGCTAAGCAAATTCCTAGCTGAGCGGTCACACTGAGTGCAAATGACGGCCGACGCGTTGAGGAGGGCTCAAGCCCGCGTCGGCCTAGACGCTGTCCGGTAATTCAGCGCTTTGGATAGGCTACCAGACATTGGGTGTGTGGAACATTCCACCAAATGGATGAGCGTAGCGGCCGACTGGGTGTATTCAGTCACCCTAGAGGGGAGCGACCAGCCGACCGCCGCGCGCGAGGCGCATCTTTTCATAGCAGCGCAAATGGCGGTTGGCGACTCAGCCTAGCCCGCTTAGATCGACCGCATGAAAGCGACAGTCGATCCCGAAGCCCGAACATTCACCTTGTCTGCTGGTGGCTGGATCGGCACCTATCCGATCTCGGATTACGGCAAGTGGGTGAGGTTCTACCGCGGCCAGCAGGAGCGCTATCCGGCGTACGCTGGAACATACCAGCCCGCCGTTGATGCGTTGGCTGGGATCGCCGCTCAAATCGACGCGATCTCTCACTCTTCCCGATAAGGCAGGCGCTCTTCCTTGCGCGATGTAAGGCCAATGATCGCTTCCGAGTTGGAGGAGATCGTCACGCGCTGTCCCTCGATATCCAGGGTGATCGTGTCATCCTCCCATGTCGCAGTAACGCGGACCTGAAGCGTCACCCAATCCCCTTCGCCTATCCTGCTGCGCGCTTTCTTTGCCATCGGCCCCTTATGTCGGTGGTAGGCGCATCCGCGCCCGCATGATGGCCAACTCGGCCTCCAGCTCGGCATTGGCTTCGTTGGTGAGATCGCTAGCCGAGAGCAGCCCGACGAAAGCCGCCCGCACTTCCTCGCGCGTCCAGCCGACGGCCATCAGTTCTTCGACAAGGATTTCAAAGCCCGGCGTAAGCGCTTCCTGGCAGTCGATCTGCCGATCTGGATATGGATCCTGGCGCTTCGGCGGGTTGAACCACATCTCAGCAATCTAGCGCGGATAGCGAGCCGGTCAACGGAGCCGATCACTCCATGTCTGGTACTTCGCCGGCAAGGTAGAGCGTCGTTGGAGGCCCATACTCGCCGATGTCGGGATTTGCCTCACGGGACCATGCAACTACACCGCTGTGGTTTCCAGCAATCTCCTTGGCCTTCCTGATGGCTCGCTCTTCACTGTCGAATTGCTTTGGCTCGCCAGCCGGTCCGAGGTCGCCATCCTCACCGCGGTCGAACGCCGCCACCACGATCAGTTTCGGCGTCTTGCTCTGGGGTAAGATCGATTGTGTCATATCGAACTCCTGTCACTTACTGATAGGCGTGGCGACGTCCGAAATGCGCATCGCTATCGCTCAGCTTCTCAAGCCGCTCCTGCAACTCGCCATTGAGCACGATCATCTCCTTCAGAGCCTTCATAACGTCGCCCCCATGGTAGGCGACGAACTTATCCGCGACGCGCTGCAGTTCCGCTTCCTGTCTGGAATCGAGGCGAACAATCCGGTCCATGTGAACCTCCTAGAACAGCGATCCTTGCGCTGCTGCCTGCGGGTATTTGATTTGAGTGGCGGGCTTGTCGACGATGATCAAGGCATCGTCTTGCGCCGGCTTCTGCAGGCCCTTGGCTTCGGACCATGGCGCGTTCATCCAGACGTCTGCCTCCTCGGGCGTGGTCAGAATGACGGGGCATCTGTCATGGATCGGCTTCACCACCGCATTCGGTGTTGTGGTCAGAAATCCGTAGAGTTCGAAATCGCCCGGGCCGTCTTTTACCCGGCGAACACCTGTCCAAGGCGTCCACACGCCGGCGAAGAAGAATAAGGACCGACTTTCGTCACGAGCGAACCAGTAATTCCGTTGGATGCCAGTCTCCGGATCCTTGTCGCCATCCGTGGGGCTAGGTTCGGCAAAGCTTGTCACGGGGACGAGGCATCGGTTTTCCTCCCCGAGATATTGTTGCCAATAGCCCCAATTCGTCTGCCGGATGTTGGTTGTGCCGTAGTCGGCCTTGCCTTTGACGCGCTCCGGTGGCGTCGGCATCCCCCATGTCAGCTTGGCCAGTTCCCGCTGGCCATCAGCCCCTTTGCGGATCACTGGGGCGAGCGTGTTGGGATAGACATCGAATGACGGTTCGAGGTTGCCCGCCAAATCCCGCAGCGCCCGCGTCCATTGCAACACGGCCTGCTGCGTCGTGGTGAGGTTGTATAGATTGCACATGCGGTTCTAGGCCTTTCCGGTCTTCCGCCATCTTTCTTGCCAGGCTTCAAACTCTGCCTGCTGTTCCGGCGAAAACTGTAGATCATCCTCGTCTTCGTCGTCATCCCCGTAGAGTTGGGCTTTCTCCTCGTCGGTCAACAGGAGGTCCATGGTCGTTTCAGGCGCAGGACCATACGGCGGCCACGATGCGCAGCAGGCCGCCACGGCGGCTTCTATGGCCTTCATCCACACATCGGCCGCCTTGCGATCCTCGTCGGTAAACTCAGGACTGTTTTCGGGAAATCCCGCTGCGCCCCAGCCTTCCAAAGCAAAGAAGCCCCCCGATGCGGTGAGGGGATCGACCCCTTCTTTGGCAAAGACGGCCACGGCAGCCTCAAGCCCCCTTTGAACCTCCTCTTCGGTCGCGCCGGGAACGGTCAAGCGCAGTTGCATCTCAGCCTCCGTTGTGCCCGCAATCCACAGTGAACAAAAAAAGAACAAATGAGTCAAGCGAACCCTTGACGGCGTAGGAAAATGATCCTCATTGAAGGGGTATGCCTGAACCGTATTGGCCGAAACGCAAAGGATCTTATGCCTTGTCCGACGCGGACAGGAATCGCGCGCTGCTGCGCGGGGAGTGTCGCTATTGCAAGATCGTTCACTTCTACCTGGCGACGGATATGAAAGAGATCTGCGGCGACGTTCAGGTTGATGACGTCAAGCTGCGATGCGAGAAATGCGGGCAGGCGGACATCCCGGTGACGTGCCACCATCCGTCGGCGGCGGAGTATCAAACGCTTATGCTAAGGCGGTTGGAAAGGATCGAGTTCAAACGCAAGATCATCTGGCGCGACGAACCGGCATGGAAGAGGCAGGGATAGCCATGTCCAATAGAATGCTCTCTGGCTATCCCGCTGCGAAAATCATCGTCGACTGCGACCGATGCGGCATTCATGCGCAATACGATAAGCTCGAGATGTTGGAGGTTGGCGGCGATCGGCCGCTAACCCATCTGCTGACAGAGATTGTCAGACGCAAGGGATGCACGCTCAAGGAAACTGTCGACGCTTACAACAAATGCGGCGCGATCTATTTCAACCTCTCTGAGGAGAAGAGTGCTGCGCCAAACGCTTACGCCAAAGCCAAGGGCGTCTAGAACAGGCTCCATATCCACACCGCGGCCTTCCAGAGCAAAGCGGCTGGCAAATAGACGACAAATACGCCAGCGATGATCCAGTAGGGCCATTGCTGGTAGCGGATGGGGCGGCGGTCGATGCGGTAGCGACGAGGCATTGAGCGTCTGCAACGATCCTCATTCACCGATTGCTTCCCCTGGTAGTTTGCTGGAACTCGTAGTGTTCGACCACCATGTGTTGGCGATCCACCTTGTAAGCTAAAATATCGAGTTTTCGATATAGCCCCATCGCCAACATGGCGATCACCGATGGCAGCGCTTCCGATCCGATGAAAAGAACGCCGTCAAAATCTGATCGGCCTCTATAAAGATCACCGACCCTATACGGCCGCTCTTCCCACTGATCAGGACTGGTGATTTTGCCCTTTGGGAGACATCGCAGTTCAACTTTGCGGATGGCGCGGCCGTCGTCGATCTTCATCGAGCCGAAGAGAACAAGTTCTGTCCCTTCGTCGAGAACTTCGTGCTGAGCTAGCCTCGGCCGAGACAGTGAATACTGCCATTCCCAACGTTCGATCTCCATGACCAAAACTGTGATGTCTTGCGGCTTCTGACTTCGGCCATAACCTCTGAGTTGCACGGTCCCTTACCTCCCGGCCGGCGCGCCCCTAACGCGAACCCCGCTGATGGCTGTCCCTCCACTGAAAATAATGCTGCAGATCGACGAATTCGTCTTCGCTGATTGGCTCCGATGATGACGGTGAAACAACGACCGCACCGTCAGGTTCCAAGCGCACCGACACGCCAAACTCTTTCGCGACTTTCGCGGCAGCTCGCATCTGCGCCGGCGTGAAGTTCAAACGACTGGTCATCGGCGATTTAACTCCGCCAGGGCTTCCGCTCGCCTTACATCGATGTAGTCAGCCAGATCCTGGAGATGAACACCCTTGGCGGCCTTCTGGCTGCCTTCCATGCGGGTCAGCGGAAGATCAAGCTCACCGGTGGAAACTTTGCGGATCAGCATAGTCGGCGTCAGGTGCCTGAAGTAGTCACGGCAGATATCCTCGACGGGGATCACGGCTTTTCCGCCGTACTGCGCCATGAGGAGGAACGCGGTGTTGATGTCCGTTTTCTTGGTCATGATCGCTGCAACCGGCCCGTGGTCGACACCCTCAGAAATCTTCTTCCGGTGAGGTGGCGCGTCGACACAATTCGGAAGGTGGCGGACCAGCACGTAATGATGCCTTCCACTGTGTAACCATGGCTCTATGGTAAGGGCGCAGTCAATAATGCAGGCATCCAGATGGACGTTTTGAATATCTCACGGCGAAAGCTATACGAAAACGTTTGGTCAAAATCGCTTAAGGAAGTAGCGGCGCAATTAGATTGTGATTACTGGCAGTAAAACGTTGCCGTCCTGCGTTGTGATCACCGAAAATACTGCTTTGAGCAGCAGGCATGTTCTTGAGCGCGATGGCAGCAATATGCACAAGCACGAGATCCAAGGATGCCCACCTGATGGATACGCGGCCAAGAGCCGAGACAAGTTCAGGTCTCTTCTCGATGTGCCATATGCTGGTCGTTACCATTTCACTCCCCCTGGTTGATGATGATCGTGCAGGGGCAGCCGAATTCGGTCAATCCATGTCGCGTTTCATGTCGCGTCGAGTAGCCGAGGTGAGCAAAAGTCCCCGGAAATGGTGGATTTCCAGTTGCAACATGATCGCGACATGCACGGCACAAACTGGCTGCCGTTCTCGCGGTAAGTTATTGATTTCATTTGGAAGTTAATGGCGCGCCCGAAGAGATTCGAACTCCTGACCCCCAGATTCGTAGTCTGGTGCTCTATCCAGCTGAGCTACGGGCGCGCAACAGGCTTTGCCTGACAGCAATCACGGCCTGCGTTTGGCGCCGCCGCGATGCGAGGTGTTCCCTAACGACTCAAATTCCGAAAAGCAAGCGATCAATGCAAAAGTTTTGCCGTCGTTGTGAAAGGCGGCACGTCGGCCCCATCAGGCCGAGCGCCGGAGACCGCGGCGAGCGCGGTCGAGACTGACGGGCTGGTCGGGGATGCTCACCGAAAATACGGTGCGGCCGCCGATGCTTTCGAGCAGTTCGAGCTTGCCGCCATGGGCACGCACCAGCTCGTGCGCGATGGCCAGGCCAAGACCGGTACCACCGCTGCGCGCCGAGCCCCTGAAAGCCAGGAACAGGTTTTCACGCGCCTTCGGCGGCAGGCCGGGCCCGGTGTCCATGACCAGGATCTGGCATACGCCTCCCGTCCGCTCCGCCGATATGACCAGACGCCGTACGACCGCGCCTTCGGTGTCGGCTGCCATCGCCTGAACGGCATTGCGCGACAGGTTGGTCAACACACGAAACAACTGCTCGGAATCGGCATCGACCTCGAAGCCGGCATCGACCCCGTTCTCGAAATCGATCCCATCTCCGATATCGAGCAGACCATGCACCTCGTCGACGAGCTGGCGCAGCCGCAGCATGCGGCGGGCTGGCGGCGCCTCCTGCGCGCGGCCATAGGCCAGCACGCCTTCTGTGTAGGAAACGGCACGGTCCAGCGCCTTGAGCAACTTCGGCGCGAAGGCCTGGACGCTGGCATCCTTCACCTGGAGCAGGCGGTCCGACAGAAGTTGCGCGGACGCCAGCACATTGCGCATGTCGTGATTGATCTTGGATACGGCGAGGCCAAGATCGGCAAGATGGCGCTGCTCGGATAGCATTTTCTGCAGCCGTGTCTGCATGTCAGCCAATTCGCGCTCGGCGATGCCGATTTCGTCATCGCGATCGGCCGGGGGGGGGGGGGGCCCCCCCCCCCCCCCCCCCCCCGGCCGCCCCCCCCCGCCCCCCCCCCGCGGCCCGCCCCCCCCCGACCCAGGAGGTCAGCACCCGGGGCGGGCGGGGG
>NZ_JAKREW010000055.1 GCF_022347545.1 Terribium retamae | reverse complement strand
CCGCCTTGCCGTGCGGGAAGCCGGCCGGTGTTCCCTTGGCCTTCATTGCCTTGCAAAGTTCAAGGAAACCGGCCGTGTCTTTCGGAAATTCGCTGAAGCCGGCAGCTTTCATATGGCTGTCGCGGTAGACCACGGCGTTGCCGATCGCTGCCAGCGGCAGGGCTATGAACTTGTCGTCGCGCACGGCATAGCCGCGCATGCCTTCGTACCAGCCGCCATATTTGTCGCCGAGATAGGTGGCGAGTTCGGTCAGATCGAGCAGTTTGTCCGGATACTGGTGCGCGTCGTCGAACCAGCACATCACCATGTCCGGGCCGGAGCCGACATTCGCCGCCACGGCTGCCTTCGGACGGATGTCCTCCCAGCTCTCCTTGTCGACACGCACCTCGACGCCCGTCGCTTCGGTGAATTTCTTGGTGTTGGCGAGCCAGGCGTCCTCGTCGCCCTTCACAAAGGGCGTCCAGCGCAGCAAACGCAGGCTTGCGCCTTGTTCAGGCGTGTATTTCGGCTCCGCGGCCTGGGCGAAGGCGGGTGTCATCCCGAATTTCCCGAGGCCGGTCGTCGCAACAAGTCCGGCAGAAGCGGCAAGCAGATCACGTCTGTTGATCGTCATTGTTTTTCCTCCATCCTGGTTTGCGGGATTGCATTATCTGCCGGCGTTGCGCTGTCCCGAGGCAGCACACGCCGTTATGCGGTCGCTCAGGAAGCGGCCTGGATCCGCTGCCCGCTATCGGCATCGAACAGATGCGTGGAGCGGGTGTCGATCGAGACGTTGATCGTCTCGCCCGGCTTGACCGAGACGCGCTCATGGAAGACGCAAGCGATGTCCGTGCCGGCGAGCTTCGCCGTCATTTGCGTCTCGGAGCCGGTGGGTTCGGTCACGACGACGGTCATGGGAATACCGTCACCATTGATCTTTATGCCCTCGGGCCGCAGGCCGTAGATGAGGTCCTTGCCCTTGGCTGTTTCGGATGCGGCGTTCACCGGCAGCATGGTGCCGTCCTCGGCAAGGAACCGGCGGCCGTCATTGGGGTCGAGGCGGCCCTTGATGAAGTTCATGGCCGGCGAACCGATGAAGCCGGCAACGAAAAGATTGGCCGGACGGTCGTAGAGTTCGAGCGGCGCGCCGATCTGCTCGACAACGCCGTCATGCATGACGACGATCTTGTCGGCCATGGTCATGGCTTCGATCTGGTCATGCGTCACATAGACGGTGGTCGTCTTCAGCCGCTGATGCAATTCCTTGATTTCGGCCCGCATGGCGACGCGCAGCTTCGCGTCGAGGTTGGACAACGGTTCGTCGAACAGGAACACCTGCGGATCGCGAACGATGGCCCGTCCCATCGCGACGCGCTGGCGCTGGCCGCCGGAAAGCTGGCGCGGATAGCGTCCGAGCAGGGCGGAGAGGCCAAGGATTTCGGCGGCGGGCTTCACCCGCGTTTCGATCTCGGCCTTCGATGCGCCCTTCAGCTTGAGCGAGAACGCCATGTTCTCGGCCACCGTCATGTGCGGATAGAGCGCGTAATTCTGGAACACCATGGCGATGTCCCGCTCCTTCGGCGCGAGCTGGTTGACGACTTTTTCGCCGATGCGGATTTCGCCGGCCGTTATGTTTTCCAGACCCGCCAGCATGCGCAGCAGCGTCGATTTCCCGCAGCCTGACGGTCCGACCAGAATGACGAATTCACCGTCGGCGATTTCGACATCCACACCCTTTATGACCGGATGGGTTCCGAACGATTTCCTGACATTCACGAAGTCGACTGACGCCACAATCTTTCCTCCCAGAATTCACCTGTGCGTTTCGGCTGTCGTTATTTGTTCCCGTATTGCGTTCCCCAAGCCCCAGTGCAGTTCTGCTTATCCCCGGCCCACCAGGGGCATCGTCGTCGCCATGACGGTCATGGTCAGCACATTGGCCTCGAGCGGCAAGCTCGCCATGTAGACCACCGCATCGCCGACGTGACTGGCGGGGATCGTCGGTTCGCTGGCGATCTCGCCATTGGCTTGCATCACGCCCGAGGCCATCTTCGAGGTCATGTCGGTCGCTGCGTTGCCGATGTCGATCTGCCCGCACGCGATGTCGAACGGTCGGCCGTCGAGCGCGGTCGACTTGGTCAGCCCGGTGATCGCGTGTTTGGTCGCCGTATAAGGTGCCGAGTTGGGCCGCGGCGTCTGGGCCGAGATCGAGCCGTTGTTGATGATGCGTCCACCACGGGGCTCCTGCGCTTTCATCAGTCTGAACGCCTGCTGCGTGCACAGGAATGCGCCGGTGAGATTGGCGCCGACGATCGCGCTCCACTGCTCGAAGGTGATCTCCTCCATCGGCACCGGCGGCGTGCCCATCCCGGCATTGTTCACCAGAAGGTCGAGCCTGCCGAACTCGGACTTGATCGCGTCGAACAGCGCCGCGACCGATTTGGGATCGCCGACATCGGCCTTTATCGGCCGCACCTTGCCGCCGGTTGCCTTGGTCAGCTCACTTGCCGCGGCGTCCAGAACCTCTTGTCTTCGGCCGGTGATCACGACCGTGAAACCGGCCCCGAGAAGGGCCTCGGCAATCGCCTTGCCGACACCCGTGCCACCGCCGGTCACCACGGCGATCTTTGTCTTTGCGGGTTCACTCGCCATGATCAGATCTTGCCTCCAAGCTCGTCCTCGATATGCGCCCTGATGATGTCGTCGAAGCGGGTTTCGGCCTTGAAGCCGAGTTCTGCCGCCCGGCGCGCGTCGAAGTCACGTGGCCAGCCGGCGACGATCCGGCGGATGGTTTCATCCGGCTCACGCCGGATGAGGCGGACGGCCTTTGCGCCGGCAACCCGCTCGAGCGCAGCAATCTCGTCGCGGACGGTCGCCGAAAGGCCAGGCATGGTCAGGTTGCGGCGGAGCCCCACCTTTTCAAGATCGAGCGTGGCGGCGTGGACGAAGAAGCCTGCGGCGGAACGCGGGCTGGCAAACCAGTGCAGCACATCCTCTTCGACTGGCAGCACCGCCTCCTGCCCGGCAAGCGGCTCGCGCAGTATGTTGGAGAAGAATCCCGACGCGGCCTTGTTCGGCTTGCCGGGGCGCACGCAGATCGTCGGCAGGCGGATGCCGATGCCGTCGAAGATGCCGCGCCGGCTATAATCGGCCAGCAGCAGTTCGGCGATCGCTTTCTGCGTACCGTAGCTGGTGAGCGGCGTGGTGAAGAACTCGTCGCCGATCTTTTCAGGAAATGGTGCGCCGAACACGGCCACCGACGATGCGAAGATGACGCGTGGCCTGTAAGGCTCTTTCAAGCCTTCAGCACGGATGGCGTCGAAGAGCGCGCGCGTGCCGTCGAGATTGACGCGGTAACCCTTTTCGAAATCGGCTTCCGCCTCGCCGGAAACGATCGCTGCGAGATGAAAGATGATATCGGGCCGTTCCGCGATCAGCTGTGCGGCAGCTCCTGCATCGGAAAGATCAAGCGCGAGCGAACGGGTAATCGCGTCAAGCGGTCCGGGAGCCGTTGGCTCGACCACATCCACCAGCGTCAGGCGGGTCACTTCGCCGCCGAGAACACCGTCTTCGTGCGCAATCCGATCCAGCAGCTTGCGGCCGACCATGCCGGCCGCGCCGATAATGAGCACATGCATCTACCAGTATTCCTCCCTCAGGGGGCGGCTGCCCCAGATCTGTCTCCGGCTTCGGCATCAGCTGCCGCGACCCTCCAGCATTTCCCTGGTGGTGTCGTGGATACGTTCCAGATGTGCTTTGAAAGACGCGACGACCGCCGTGCGGTCACGTGCCCGCAGCGCCTCGACGATGGCGACATGATCCGCATAACTTGCCGCGATCGCGCCGGGGCGAGCCATCGCATAGCGGCGATGTTCCATCATGTAGGTGTAGAGATCGGTCACGAAGTCGGCGAGCAGCGGGTTGCCGCAAGCGCGATAGATCGTGACATGGAATTCCCGGTCGCAGATCAGGAAGCGGATAGGGTCGGAATTGGCCACCTGCTGTGCCGCAAGCGAACTCTCCAGCCGCGCCAGCTCCGCCTCACCGATACGCTCGGCCGCGTCGCCGACAACCTTCAGTTCGATGAGTAGCCGAGCTGCATGGACGGAGCCGAGATCATAACTGTCGATCGCGCTGGGTGCAGCGATCGTCACCGGGACATGCGTCAAATCCACATTGGAGACCCGGGTACGGCTGCCTTGCGACACTTCCACGATGCCGCGTGCCGAAAGGGCCTGGATAGCGCCCCGCACCGTCTCGCGGCTGACATCGAGCGCCGCCGCCAGCTCGCGTTCGCCGGGCAGCTCGTCGCCTGCCCCGAGAACTCCGGTGGCAATCAGCGACATCAGCTTGTCGGCGATGACATCACGCGCAGTGCGGCGCGTCAGGCTGGGCCTGAGTTCCGGAACCTGCGAGAGGATGTCGTTGCCGACCATTCACAATCACCGCTGATACACTGGTCGGTCCAGTAGACAAGGACTCTATGCGGACGCGGAGAGACCTGTCAACGAGCGGTGCAAACGCGGAGCTGTTTCGCCTGGCGAACGGCTACGGAACGCCATCGCGGATACGAAAAAGCCCCCCGCAGGTCAGATACCGGCGGGGGCTTTCTCGTTCGTCGTCGAAGCTTATTCCACGAAGGCGAAGCGGATGACGAACAGGATTGCCACCAGCCAGGTAGCCAGATGCACTTCGCGGAACTTGCCGGTCGCCGTCTTCAGCACGGCATAGCTGATGAAGCCGAAAGCGAGACCGTTGGCGATCGAGTAGGTGAACGGCATCATCAGTGCCGTCAGCGCGGCCGGTGCTGCTTCCGTGATCTCGGTCCAGTCGACCTCGATCAACTCGCGCATCATCAGGCAGGCGACATAGAGCAGCGCCGGTGCGGTTGCGTAGACTGGCACCGATGCGGCGAGCGGCGAGATGAACAGCGCGGCCAGGAACAGCACCGCGATGACCAGAGCGGTCAGGCCACTGCGGCCGCCGGCTTGCACGCCGGAAGCACTTTCCACATAGGCGGTGGTCGAAGAGGTGCCGAGCAGCGAGCCGGCGACGATCGCGCTGCTGTCTGCAAGCAAAGCGCGGCCAAGGCGGTTCGGCTTGCCTTCTTCGATCAGGCGCGCGCGCTTGGCGACACCGATAAGCGTGCCGGTGGCGTCGAACACTTCGACCAGCACGAACACCAGGATGACATGCACCAGGCCGCTATGCATGGCACCGACGATGTCAAGCTGCAGGAAGGTCGGCGCGATCGAAGGCGGCATCGAGACGATGCCTTGGAACTGACTGACGCCGAGGATCCAGGACAGGATGGTGATCGCCAGGATGCCGATCAGGATGGCGCCTGGAACCTTGAGGCCGTCCAGCGACGCGATGATGAAGAAGCCGAGGATGGCAAGCAACGGCCCGGTCGTCGTCAGATGGCCGAGCGTCACGAAAGTGGCTTCGCTGGCGATGACGATGCCCGAGCTTTTCAGCGCGATGATGGCCAGGAACATGCCGATACCGGCGGCAATCGCACTGCGCATCGAATGCGGGATGCCGGCGATCAGCCAGCTGCGGATGCCGGTCACCGTCAGGATCAGGAAGATCACGCCTGAGATGAAGACGGCGCCCAGTGCCTGCTGCCAGGTGAAGCCCATGGCGCCGACGACGCCGAAGGCGAAGAACGCGTTGAGGCCCATGCCGGGCGCCATGCCGATGGGCCACTTGGCCACCAGCGCCATGATCAGCGAGCCGAGCGCTGCAGCCAGACAGGTAGCGACGAACACGGAGCTTTTGTCCATGCCGGTCGACGAGAGGATCTCCGGGTTGACGAAGATGATGTAGGACATGGTCAGGAAGGTGGTGATGCCGGCGATCACTTCGATCCGCACCGACGTCCCCAGTTCCTTCAGTTCGAAATACTTCTCGAGCATAGCTTTTCCTCCGCTGCCCGTTTCCTCCTCACCGCCCGCGCACGGCCCCCTTGCCGTCCGCAATCCGATGCCGCGCTGTGCATGGCACGGGACGCGGTCTTGACCTTCGTTGAACGCAGACAGTCTGGATGCACCGGTTTGCCGGCGCACGATGGCGATCTCTCCTGCCGGAGTGATCGACAAGCAGACATGAGGCGCACTCGCCCGCTCAAGTTATCTTGAAGTACTTCCGCTCATTTGTCTGGCGCAAGGGCCCAATCGGGCCGCTTTGCCGCAAACAGTTTCGCGATTTTCGCGAATATCAAAAAGCTATGGGAAGGGTCGGCGTGGCCTGTCGACTGTGGTTTCGGCACGGATAGGCACCGCGATGGCCAATAAGAAACGATCAACATGTTGATGGCGGATCGCACAATGTCAACAGAGGAGATAAGCCGATCGGTTTGGAGCACGGACGCCGTCATCCAGCGTCCGTGCAGGCAGGTCAATTGATGAAGTAGCGCTGCCACTCGAAGTCGGTGATATGCGAAGCCTGCCAGGCTTCGAAGGCAGCCTGCTCGGCGCGGCGACTTTCCGCATAATTGTCGCGGAAGGCTTCGCCGAACGCTTCGGCGCAGAAATCGGAATTTGCGAAAGCTTCGATCGAGGCGTTCAACGTGCGTGGCAGCTTGGGTTTGTCGAGTAAGGCCAGGTCGCCGCTCACTGGGGCTTCCAGGGGCAAGCCCTTCTCGATGCCCTCGCAACCGGCGGCGAGGATCGCGGCGACCGACAAATAAGGGTTGATGTCGGCACCCGGTGCCCGATGCTCGAACCGGCAGGCACCGTCATTCGGCGTGGTGATGGCGCGGATCGGCGCGGTCCTGTTCTCGAAACCCCAGGCTACATCTTCCGGCGACCACGCCCCGCGGTCGAACCGGCGATATGAGTTGACGGTCGGCCGGAACAGGAGATGCGTCTCCTGCATGCGGTTGAGCACGCCGGCCAGGAATTTCTCTGCCACCGGTGTCAGCTTATTAGGCCCTGCGGCAAAGGCCGGCTTGTCGTCTTTCCAGAGACTGACATGGTGGTGCGCGCCGCATGCACTTTCCTTCCCGGGCGGCTGAAAGCGGGTCATGAAAGTGGCAACCAATCCGCGTTCCGCGCAGAGTTCGCGCAGATGCAGCTTGGCGCGCATCGCCTCGTCCGCTGCCTGCAGGGCGGTTTTCGGCGTCAGCGCATATTCATACATGCCGAAACCATACTCGGTGACCAGCGAGGCGATGCCGATGCCGATGCTCTTCATGCGGCGGATCAGTTCGGCCGCGAAGTCCTGATATTCGCCGCTGCGCACCAGGTCGTAGTTGGTCAGCGAGTGGCCCCATGGCTTAAGCTCGCGGTAGCGGCCGGCGCGCATCAGGTCGTGATCGGCATGGAAGATGCCGAACTCGTATTCCAGCGCAAAGCGCGGCTCATAGCCGAGCGCCGCCGCGCGCTGTTCGACGCGCGCGAGAACGCCGCGTGGATCGTAGGGACAGGGCGAGCCGTCAAGCATGTACGAGAAGGTGATCGCGGAGGCGTATTCCGGCTTCCAGCCATGCTGTACCACGGTTGCCGGATCGATGATGCCTTTGATGTTTGGAAAGCCATTTTCCTCGTTCGCGGTCGCCGAAGCGAAGGCGACATCGCCGATCGGCTGGCCGTCGCCATGGGCCACACAATAGAGAATGGCGTTGATCGCTTCTCCGTAGCGCGAAAGCTTCAGCGGCGCGATCTTCGAGCGGAAGGCACCCGACGTATCGACCGTGTGCACCTGGATGAACTCGACGCCATCCAATGCCAGTTTCTCCTGCAATGCTTCGAGCTTCGGCCCGTACTCGGCGACCTTGTCCTCAAACTCCACTTTGTCCTCCACCCTGAGAAAATATCGGTGCCGCCTAGCGGGCATCGCGCCGGAAAAGCCTGGAAAGCTGCTCGTCGAGTTCGAGCCGTCCGCTGATTCCACCCGGCCTGAAAGCCATGCAGAGCACGATGACGACACCAAGCGCCACGCCCGAGAGGCCAAGCAACTGCGGCAGCTGGACCCCGGCAATGGTCACGCCGGATTCGATGCTGCGGATAAATTCGAGCCCGATCGAAAGCACGATCACGCCGGTGACGGCGCCGGTCACCGTCGCCATGCCGCCTAAGATCAGCATGGCAAGCGTGATGAAGATCTGCTGGAAGTAGAACAGCTTCGGGCTGATCGTCCCGGCGAAGTAGGCAAAAAGCACGCCGGCCAGCCCGCAGATGAGCGCGGACAGCACCCAGGCCACCAGCCGCAGGCGTTTCGCGTCGATCCCGAACGCTGCCGCCGCCTGCGGGCTCTGGGCGCTGGCGCGAAGCTGCAGGCCCCAGCGGCTGTCCTTGAAGAGGCGGGCGATGACGATCACGGCAACCGATGCAACCAGCATCGCCGGCAGGTTGATCACCTTGGGGATACCGAAGAAGGCCTGGTTGCCCTTGAACAGGTCAGTCCAATTCAGGAACACCGAATGCACGATGATGAGCAGCGCCAGGCTGACGATCGTGGCGGCGACGCCTGAGAGCCGGCTGATGATCTTGCCGCTGATCGCTGCAAGGACGGCAACGACCAACAGCGCAAGGACAGCGGCGGCCAAAGGATTCAGCTCCACGAAGGCGAGCCCGAATGGCGCATTGGGGATGGACAGTTTCTTCATCGCCAATGGAGTCGACAGCACCGCCACGCCATAGGCTCCGACACCGACGAAGGCGCTGTGGCCGAGATTGGCGATGTTGCTGTTGCCCATGAATATCTGGAGACCGACCACGATGATCAGGTTGACGAATGCGGCCAGCGCCAGATGCATATAGTAGGCTGGTGCGAAACCCAGGATGGCGAGGCCGATCAGGACGACCGGCAGCGCGGTGACGAGCCCGCCGAACAGCGAGCGACGGAACTTACCGTTGCCGGCAGGCGTCACGGCATCCGACGGACGGGCAGCGACTGCGCTTTCGCTCATCTCAGATCTCCTTGTCGCCCAGTTCGACCCGCTGCCCGAGCAGGCCCTCCGGCCGGTAGACGAGCAATGCGACGATGATCACGTAGGTGAGCGCGTCCTTGAAGCCTCCATACTCCTGCGGCAGTGCCACCAGCAGGCCGACCTCGATGAAGCCGAGCAGCATGCCGCCGGCGGCAGCACCGGCCAGTGAGCCGAAGCCACCGAGGACGCAGGCCACGAAAGCTTTCAGCACGAGGCCGAAACCGAGATCGGGAGAGACCGAGCCGCGCCGCGCCAGGATGAACACGGCTGCAATGCCGGCGAGTGCGCCGGAAATGGCAAAGGCCGTTGCGATCACACGATTCGCGCGGATGCCCATCAGCCGGACCGTGGCGAAGTCGCGCGACGCCGCACGGATGGCGAGGCCGAGTGTCGACCGGCTGAGGAAGAGCACCAGGGCAAGGATGGTGAGGCCCGAGACCACAAGCTCCATGACCTGCAGCGACGACACAGCGAACGGTCCGAAGAACCACATCTGGTTGAGGCCATTGAGGATCGAGACCGACTGCGGCTTCGGCGATATCAGCAGCATGAAAAGGTTCTGCACCACGATCGACACGCCGAACGCCGTCAGCAGGCCCGTCGTGGTCGGCGCATAGCGCACGGGCCGGAAGGCGACGCGTTCGAATGTCACGGCGGCAAGCGCTGCAGCCGCCACCGCAAGCAGCACCGCGACGATCGGCGAGGTCAGGCCGAGCGCTGCCGCCAGGAACACGCTGTAGGCCGAAACGCCGATGATCTCGCCATGGGCGAAATTGACCAGGCCCATGATCGAAAAGACGACGGCGAGCCCGAGTGCCACCAGCGAATATTCCGCACCGAAGGCCAGCGCGTTCAGGAGCTGTTGCAGGGCGTAATCCATGGCCTACCCGCCGAGATAGAGGTTGAGGAGGCCGTGCTCGTCGGCAAGTTTTGCCGGCGGCCCATCATAGCGCAGTGCGCCCGAACTCACGACATAGACGCGGTCGGCGAAACGCAAAGCTTGTGTCGCGTTCTGCTCGACCACTAAAAGGGTCATCCCTTCGGCTTTCAACTGACCGATGAAATCGAAGATCTGTGCGACGATGCGTGGCGCGAGCCCGAGCGAGGGCTCGTCGAGCAGCAGCAGTTTTGGCCGCGACATCAGGGAACGTGAGATGGCGAGCATCTGCTGCTCGCCGCCCGAAAGAGTGCCGGCAGCCTGGGCGTAGCGTTCCGAAAGGACAGGAAACAGCGCCAGGAACCGATCGATATCCGCGCGTACGCCTTTCGGATCGCGGCGCGTCGCTGCACCAAGCCGCAGGTTCTCGCCCACGGTCAGGTTGGCGAAGATGTGCCTGCCTTCCGGTGTCGAAGTCAGACCCCTGCGAATCCGATCCTCGGTACGTGTGCGCGAGATGTCCTTGCCGTCGAACACGATCCGTCCCGCCATTGGCGCAACCAGGCCGGTCAGTGCGTTGATGGTCGAGCTCTTGCCGGCACCGTTCGGGCCAAGCAGGGCGACAAGTTGGCCCGGCTCGATCGAAAGGGATAATTCGCGCACGGCTGCGACCGCACCGTAGCGGACGGACAGGTTCTCGACCGTCAACACGATGGCATCCGGATTTGCGAGACAGCGCGGGATATCATGGTGAGGCGACCCTCTTACTTCAGGGCCGGAACATAGCTGGGTGGCGTATCGGTGATCAGCACGCGCTTGCCGTTGGCGAATCCCATGACCGGAACGGCCTTGACCGGGTAACCCTTCTTTTCAGCGAAGGAGATCGTCGGCGCTGTGATGCCGGGATAACCGCCGGGTGCACGGATCGCTTCACGCAACGCCGCTGCCTCTGTCGTGCCGGCCTTCTTGGCAGCCTCGTAGCTCACCTGAACCATGTCGGCTCCCATCGCGTCGAAGATGCCGTTCACCTTGTAGCCGTCAGCCTTGCACTGGGCGAGGAATTGATCGATCGGCCCATCGATGCCGGTGGCACCGTGAGTGGTGAACATCACCTTCTCCAGCGCTGCCACATCGCCGACGGTCCCCTCCAGCGACTTGTCGTCGAAGGCGTCGCAACCTGCGACCCAGCCGTCATAGCCATTGGCACGCAACTGCCTGATGAGGATACCGACATCCGGCAGCACGCCGCAGACATGGATGCCGTCGGGCTTCTGCGGCAGGGCCTTGATCGAGGCGATCTGCGGCGACCAATCGGTAGTGCCCCACGAGTAGTTGAGCTTGGAGACAATCTTGCCGCCCAGATGCTCGAACACCTCACCGAACCATTCCGGGAGTTTTTCCGAATAGGAACCGGCATCGGGCGAAACCAGCAGCGCCACCGTCCGTGCGCCCTTGCCATACAATGCGTTCGCGGTCGCAGCGGCGTTGATCGGGTCCGGCACGGCGCCAGCAATGAAATTTTCGAGGCCGGCCTGCTGCATCTCGAGCTGTGTGTTGGGTGCCGAAAAGACGGTCGCGCCGTAAGGCTCGGCGATCTGGGCGGTCGGGATCAGGGCATCCGGAAAAGGAACCCCGGTGATGACCTGCGCGCCGGCGTCGAGGAACTTCTGGCCGAGCGAAACCGAAAGCTGTGGATCGGAGCGATTGTCCTCGATCATCAGTTCGATCTTAGGATCATTCGTGCCTGCCGCCTTGTTCAGCTTGTCGGCCATGCAGCGCGCGCCTTCCGCTTCGCTATAGGGCGCATAGGTGCCCGTCATGGCGACAGCCAGGCCGATCTTGAGTTCGCTCGCTCCCGCATGGGCTGCCTGCAGCAGCCCGGCCGTCAGAACAGCGGCTCCCAAAGTCAGTTTATCCATTTCGAACCCTCCCTTGTTCTTGTCCTGCGGATGCCGGCGCCATCACGATGGCTGCGCCTGGCCGACATAGACTTCGATGACGCGCGGATCGCGCCAGACGTCCGCCGTGCCGCCCGAGGCGATGACCTGGCCTTGGTCCATGACGCAGAGCCGGTCGCAGAGCCGGTTGATGAAGCGCAGGTCGTGATCGATGACGATGATCGCGCAGCCGAAATCGCGGCGGATGGCCTCTATCGCCTCGGCCAGCGTCTCGGATTCGCTTTCGTTGAGGCCGGCGGCTGGCTCGTCGAGCAGAAGCAGTGATGGGCCGAGCGCAAGTGCGCGTGCGATCTCCAACCGTCGCTGGCTGCCATAGGAAAGGGTTCCCGCGGGCACATCAGCTGCCGCATCGAGTTCGTACTGCGCGAGCAACCTGTCGATATCGATGCGGCCGGCAGCGTCGGGGCGCACGTCACGGCAGGTGATATGCGCGACCTCGACGTTCTGGCGGACCGTCAGCTCCTTGAACAGGCGGATGTTCTGGAAGGTTCGGGCAATGCCGGCGCGGGCGCATTCTTCGGGACCTTGCCCCGTCAGGTCGCGATCCGCCAATCTGACGCTGCCGGCGTCCGGCCGGAGCACACCGGAAATAGCATTCACGAGCGTGGACTTCCCAGCGCCGTTGGGGCCGATCAGGCCGAGGATTTCGCCTGTGGCGCAAGATAGCGAAGCCCGGCGCAACGCCTGCACTCCGCCAAATGTCTTGCTGACTGCCTCCACCGACAACATCGGTTTCGCCTCCCATTCCGGCCGTGGGCTGTTTGCTCCCTTCGGCTGGCTTTCAGGATGCTAGACCTGGAGCTTTTCCATAACAAGCATTTTTTTCCATTTTGGAAAAAGTAATTGCTCTAGGTCCGGAGATGAGGCGCGGCGGATGGGGTGTCCAGCCTGTTCAGCCGGCGATGGCGTTCGGAATGCTGTCGCGCGGGACGGTGTTCGACATCAGCATGATTGTCGGCTCGTCGCCTAGCGACACATAAGCGTGCTGCATTTCGCCGTCGAACAAGATGCTGTCGCCCGGCTGCAGGATCACCGGATCATAGTGGATGGTGTGCAACTCAAGGCTGCCGCTCTGCACATGGATGAATTCCTCACCCGAATGGCTGCGCCAGCCGCCATTTTCCTCGAACGACTTCGCATGCAGCGTAACGCGCCAGAAAATGTTGGTTTTGTCGCGGAAATCGCTGCACAGAACCTCGAAGACCATGGCATTGCCTTCGTGCAGCACGCCGCTCCCGGCGCGGGTGATCGAGCGCCTGGCTTGCATGCCCGGTTTCGGGCTGAACAGGAAGGATGCCACCGGCACGTGCAGCACGCCGGCTATGGTGAGCGCGACGTCGACGGTCAGCCGGGCCTTGCCGTTCTCCAGCTTGGACAGCTGCGAAACCGAAAGGCCGGAGCGCTCGCTGAGCTCGCGTAGCGTGATGTTCTGCTGCTTGCGCGCATCCCGAATCTTGGATCCCACATTGCCTTGCATCGTCCGCGCCCTTGGCTGTCGTGTTTCCATTCAGGCGATTTCGAATAATTGTTGCATCTGTCGTCCGTTAAGCACGTGCCATGGTCCAAAATCGGTGCGACAATTCTCCGAAATCGCCTTCGGCAAGCTGTAGCGAGAGCGCTTGCGAGCGTCCAGCGCTTCGAGCAATTCCAGCAAACAGTGCGCAGCGGTTTTGCGTCCGGAATTGCGTAACCAAAAGAGCGGAGCGTTTCCGCGAAAAGCGGAAACGCCTTAGACGGCTACCGCGTGATCCGGCCATAGGGTTTTCGCTACCTCGGAAAGACTGTCCTCCAGCACCCGGCTGACTTGCTCCAGACGATAGGGCTCGGTGAGCAGGTCGTTGCGGACTTCGAGATAGAAGCACGGCAGGCCCTGCTGCAGGCCGTGCCGGTTCAGTGTGTAGCCGACGGCCTGGCGCCAATCGTAGGGTTCGTTGTCGCCGACAATCAGCCCGGCTGCATGGCCCCCGGCTTGCATCGCCCGCAGAATAGCGGACAGAAAGGGCGACGGTTCGCGCCACAGGACGCCGATATCGACATTGCGCCGCACGCCACCCATGACGGGCGTGAAAGAGTGGATCGAGATGAGGGCTTTACGTCCCGGTATGCCATCCGTAATCGCCTGTTCCAGCGGCGCCCAGCCGACCTGTCGGCGCAGCTTGCGATCGTCATCGCTCACGTCGAGGTTTCCTGGTACGGGAATGCCGCCGAGGTCGGGACGCATGTAATCCCATTCCTCGATAGGGCGGTTATAGTCGAGAAAAAGCCGCGAATAATGCGCCACTACCGCTGGCGCTTGGAGGCGCTGCGAAAGCCTCCTCGTCAGTCCATCGATGCCGAGATCGACGGCGAAATGCGTTGCGAGATAAGGTGCTGCGAGGCCAAGATCACGCCACGGTGCCGGCACCTTGTTGCCGGCATGCTCGGCAATCAGCAAATATGGGCTGGTCGCTTCAGGCAGCAGGCGTTCGACGGCATCGGCCGCAAGTGCCTCGGCTTCGGCGGATTCCAGGCGAATATCAGACGATCTTGGAGCGGACATGGTAGGATTTCGCTGCCGTGGCTTCGATCAGGCCCGAGCGGCCGTTGGTGCGGCCCATTCCCGAGTTCTTGATGCCGCCCCAGGGCAGATAAAGGTCAGCGTGGTCGCAGCGGTTGAGGTAGACCGTGCCGGCTTCGACCTTGTCGAGCAGTGCCGTGCCATGGTCGATGTCCTGCGTCCATATACTGGCGCTCAATCCGTAGTCGCTGTCATTCATCAGGCCGATCGCCTGTTCGTCGCCGTCAACCGCCTGGACGCAGGCGACCGGTCCGAACAGCTCGTCGCGCATGATCGGCATCGAGTGGTCGACATCCACAAGCACGTCGGGGGCAACATAGGCCGCACCAAGCCCCGCTGCCTTTTGCGTGGCGGTATCGGGCATCAATCGCCTGGCGCCGGCCCGAACGGCTTGCTCTGACAGGCCACGGATCGTCTCGGCTGCCGTTGCACGCACCAAAGGGCCGACCATCGGTTTTTCCTCGATCGGATGGCCGATCGTCCACTTTGCGGTTTCGGCCACCAGCGCGTCGACGAAACGATCGTGAACCCTGCGGTCCACATAGATGCGTTCGACCGAGCAGCAGGACTGGCCGGCGTTCGAATAGGTGCCTTCGGCGATCTGCGCCACGGCGGCATCGAGATCGGCGTCGGCGCGAACATAGGTCGGATCCTTCCCGCCGAGCTCGAGATGCACCTGCGTGAAGGTGCCGGCAGCGGCGGCGTGAACGCGACGGCCGCCATTGACGGAACCGATGAAATTGACGGCGTTGAAGGTACCAGAGGCGATCAGCCTTTCGGCATCGGCATGGTCGAGATGCAGGCTCTGGAAGACGCCGTCGGGACCGCCCGCGGCACGGAAGGCTTCCTCAGCCACCTCCGCGATCAGGGGCGTTTGCGGCGAATGCTTGAAGATCACCACATTGCCGGCCGCCAGCGGCGCCGTCACCAGATAACCGAGCATCGCCGTCGGATAGTTCCAGGCGCAGATCGACAGATGCAGGCCTCCGGGGATCGGGCGCGCATAACGGCGGATGTTCTCCTCCGAGGGATAAGGCACGTCGGCCAACGACTCTGCGGCGCCGTCAGCCAGCAATTCGCCGATCAGCGCCAGGCGCGGTGTCTCGTCGGCTTGCCAGAGCGGGCGGCCGATCTGCCACGCAACCATTTCGGCGAGTTGGCTGGCGCGTGCCTTCATCTCTTCGCCAAACCTTAGCAGGATCGCCAGCCGCTCGGTTAGCGGCGTTGCCTGCCAGGGCTTCAGTGCCGCCCGTGCCCTGGCCACTGCGGCATCGATGGCGGCGGCGTCGGCATAGTTGCGGCGAACATAGATGGAGCCATCGACCGGAGAAGTAACAGGGAAGGACCGGATTTCGGTGCGCAGGTTCATGGTGTGGGTATCCGCCGGCTCGCTGGGGTTTATTTCCACACGATATCTGGATTTTCCATTTTGGCAAATTTTTTCTATTCCGGCTTGATGGATTGTGTGCAGGTCCCTATTGTCCGCTCCAACGGCAAATGCTGAACGGAGGAGGGGTATCGATGATCGAGTTTGATTTCAGCGGCAGGCATGCGGTTGTCGCGGGGGCCGGCGGCGGCATGGGCGAGGCGATTGCGCTTGCCTTGCTTCAATCCGGGGCAGCGGTGACGGCGGTGGACGTCAAGGAATGTCCGGCATCACTCGACGTTTTCGGCGACAAACTAACCTATGCGCAGGGCGACCTCACCGATGAGGCCTTTGTCCAAAAGGTTGTCGGTGAGGCCGGCAACGCGCGTGGCGGCGTCGACTATCTCGCCAATGTCGCCGGCGTTCTGTGGTTCGGCCGCGACAAGTCGGTGCTGGAGATGGACCTCGACGTGTGGGATCAGGTCTTCAACATCAACCTGAAGTCGTTCGCCCACACAGCGCGCGCGGTGGTGCCCTTCATGCGCTCCAGCGGGCGCGGCGGCGCCATGGTGCATTTCTCCACGATCCAATGGTATCGCGGCGACCCTGCCCCGCAGGACGCCTATCAGGCATCGAAGGCCGGCGTCTGTGCGCTGTCGAAATCCTTGGCCATGCAGCTCGCCGCGGAGCGCATCCGTTCCAATGCCATCTGCCCGGGCATGGCGCTGACGCCGCTGCAGGCGCGCTGGGATACGGAGGAAAAACGCCAGGCTGTCGCGAACTACGCACCGCTCGGCCGCATCGGCACGCCGCAGGATATGGCCAATGCCGCCCTGTTCCTGCTATCCGACGCCGCCAGCTACATCACCGGCATCGAACTTGCCGTCGATGGCGGTCTCTTAATGCGTATGTAATCGGGGTAACAGCCGGTTCGACCGGCGGCGCCATTCTTTTAGTGATGGTCGTGCATGCATTTGCCGTGATCGGCCAAAACCTCGATCACCCGGCACTCGGCGAGCCGCCCATGCCGACATTCCTCCACCATCACTTCCAGCTCCGCCTTTAGCGCCATCAGGCTGGCGATGCGCTGTTCCACCTCGACCAGCCTCGCCTTGGCGATGGCGTCGGCCGTCGCGCAGGGCTGAGCCGGATCATCCTGCAGCGCGAGCAAGGTGCGGATGGCGGAAACTTCGAAGCCCAACTCGCGAGCGTGGCGGATGAAGGCAAGCCGGCGCAGTCCTTTTTGATCGTAGAAGCGCCGATTGCCGTCCGTGCGTGGCGGCTCGGGCAGCAGTCCGATCTGCTCGTAATAGCGGATGGTCGGCACTTTCACACCGCTCTCTCTGGCCACGTCACCGATCGTCAATTCGGACTTCATTTTTCCTCTTGCTCCTCTAGTCGCTAGAGGATGTAGCGTCTGCTCGAACATAATCAAGGGAATGATCATGGCACGAGCATCAGAGCAGATGCGCTACCGCGTCGACGGTATGGATTGCGCCTCCTGCGCATCGAAGATCGACACCGCCGTGCGGCGCCTGAAAGGTGTCGAGGATGTCTCCGTTTCGGTGACGCGTGGCATGATGACCGTGAAGTTCGATGGCGACACGGCACTTGTACCCGCTCTCGAAAAGCGGGTGACTGGTCTTGGCTACAAGCTGTCCCGGATGCCGGCAAACAGCTCCGTCCCTGCCGCTGCGAACAAGGACGATGCATGTGGCTGTGGCCATGATCATGGCGATCACGCCGGGCATGACCACTCGGGTCATGATCATGACCACCATGACCATGATCACGCAGGCCACGACCATTCCGGGCACGATCACGCCTCTCTTGGAGCAGCCAAGCCAGCAGCAATGGACAGCGCCAAAGTCGAAGGCCTGCACGGCCATGACCATGCTCCGGGTTCCGGCCCGTGGTGGAAGTCCGGCAAGGGCAAGCTGACCATCGCCGCCGGCCTTGCTCTGGCCGTCGCCTATGGCATCGGCAAGCTGGTTCCCGGCTATGAAACCTGGATCTTCACCGTCGCCATGCTGGTCGGCCTCGTGCCGATCGCGCGCCGCGCCATCGCGGCCGCCTTTGTCGGCACGCCTTTCTCCATCGAGATGCTGATGACCATTGCTGCCATCGGTGCAGTCATCATCGGCGCCACGGAAGAAGCCGCAGCCGTCGTCTTCCTGTTCCTCATCGGTGAATTGCTCGAAGGAGTTGCGGCCGGCAAGGCGCGTGCCTCGATCCAATCACTGACTGCGCTGGTGCCGAAGACGGCACTGCTGGAGCAAGACGGCAAGGTGAGCGAAGTGCAGGCGGAAACACTCGCCGTCGGTTCAATCATCATGGTGCGTCCGGGCGACCGCATCCCGGCGGATGGCATCGTCGTCTCGGGTGAAAGCGCGGTCGACGAAGCGCCGGTCACCGGAGAAAGCGTGCCGGTGCGCAAGGTGCCGGATTCCAACGCCTATGCCGGCACGGTCAACAGCGATGCGGTGCTGCGCGTGCGGGTGACGGCGGCGGCAGCGGACAACACCATTGCTCGTGTCGTGCGCCTCGTCGAGGAAGCGCAGGAATCGAAAGCGCCGACCGAACGTTTCATCGATCGCTTTTCGAAATATTATACGCCCGGCGTGGTCGTCTTCGCCGCGCTCGTCGCCATCATCCCGCCGTTGGCAATGGGCGGAGCCTGGGACGAATGGATCTACAAGGGCCTGGCCATTCTTCTGATCGGCTGCCCCTGCGCGCTGGTCATCTCGACCCCGGCAGCAATTGCCGCCTCGCTTTCCTCGGGTGCGCGACGTGGCCTGCTCATGAAGGGCGGCGCAGTGCTGGAGAACCTCGGCAAGACGACCGCAGTCGCCTTCGACAAGACGGGTACGCTGACCGAGGGCAAGCCGAAGGTCACCGATATCGACGGTTTCGGCTTGCCAGCTGGAGAAGTGTTGCGATTGGCAGCCGCGCTGGAGACCGGTTCGTCCCATCCGCTTGCCAAGGCCATCCTCGGCCGCGCCGAAGCCGACGGCATCGTGGTGCCGCAGGCTACCGGCGCCAAGGCTCTCGGCGGCAAGGGCGTTTCGGGCATCGTCGACGGTACCGAGATTTTTCTTGGTTCGCCTCAGGCCGTGGCCGAGCGTGTGCCGCTCAGCGCCGGCCAGTCGAGCCGCATCGCCGCGCTGAACGACGAAGGCAAGACCGTCTCCCTTCTGCTTGCCGACGGCAGGCTTGCCGGTGCCTTGGCGATGCGCGACGAACCACGTCCCGATGCGCGGGCCGGCCTGCAGGCCCTGGCGGATCGTGGCATCCGGACCGTGATGTTGACAGGCGACAATGCCCGCACTGCTGTGGCCATCGGCAAGCAGCTCGGCATCGAGGTGCGTGCCGAATTGCTGCCTGAGGACAAGCAACGCATTGTCGGTGAGTTGAAGCGCGAGGGCTATGCGGTCGCCAAGGTCGGCGACGGCATCAATGATGCACCGGCGCTCGCTGCCGCCGATGTCGGCATCGCCATGGGTGGCGGCACCGACGTTGCGCTCGAGACCGCCGATGCGGCCGTGTTGCATGGACGTGTCGGCGACATCGCCGGAATGATCGCACTTTCGAGGCGCACCATGTCCAACATCGGTCAGAACATCACCATCGCGCTCGGCCTGAAGGCGGTGTTCCTTGTCACCACGGTGATCGGCGTCACCGGCCTTTGGCCAGCGATCCTGGCCGACACGGGTGCCACCGTTCTGGTGACGATCAATGCGTTGCGCCTGCTTGGCGCGGCGAAACAGGTCACGGCCTGATCGATGGCGTGAAGGCGCCGCGTTAGGGTGGCGCCTTCCGTGCCCGCTAAGCCGCCTTCAGCAGGTAGGCGTCATGCCTGCGCAGGAACGCATGCAGCCGATCCTGATAGTCCGTCCCGACGGCCTGTCTCACGCTCGGCCGTTCCGCCAGCATCGCCCGCCAGGCGCGGACGCGTGGTGTTTTGGCGAAGACGGCGGTTTCGGCAATCGTGTCGAACAGGTCGAAGTAGCGAAACACCGGCGCAAACACCGCGTCGACGAGGCTGAAATCCTTTCCGGCAAAATAGGGTCCATCGCCGAGGACCCCTTCCAGCCTCTCGAACTTTTCTGCAATGACAGCGCGCTTCTGTTCATAGATCGCAGGCTCCGGCGTCGTTTCCAGTCCCCATATGTCGGAGAGAATGGTCGAGCCGAACTCCATCCAGGCGCGATGCTGAGCGCGTAGCAACGGGTCGCTGGGATGCAGCTTGGGCCCCGCCCTTGTCTCTTCGATGTATTCGCAGATCACGGAGCTTTCGAAGAGTACCGCCTGTGGCCGGTCGGGCTGCCGTACGATCAGCAGCGGCACCTTGCCGAGTGGCGACACGGCTAGGAACCAAGACGGCTTGTCGGCAAGGTCGATGAGCACTTTTTCGAAGGGCACGCCCTTTTCGGTAAGCGCGATCGCAGCGCGCTGCACATAGGGGCACAGATGATGGCTGACGAGGGTCAGTGTTTGCATGGGAGCCTCCTTGGAGCGTTTCCGTTTTTCACGGAAACGCGGAAATGTTCTAACTCTTTGTTTTCCGCAATTCCGGACGGAAAACCGCTACGCACTTTTCCTGGAATTGCTCTAAGCCGCGATCTTCATGCCTTCGGCCTGCATCGCTTCGCGCACTTTCGGCCGCGCGCCGACGCGATCCATGAAAGCGCGAAGGTGCGGGAAGGCTGCAAGGTCGACCTTGGTGAAAGCCGACCAGCCGACGATGGTGAAGAGATAGGCGTCGGCCGCACTGAAGCGGTCGCCAGTGAGATAAGGGCCCGACTTCGCCAGGTGGTTTTCGACGAACGCCAATCGCTTGGCGAGCATTTTGCGCGCGACGTCCTGCGCCTGCACACCGTATTCGGGATGGAACAGCCAGGGGCTGTACATCTTGTGCAGCTCGCTGGCGATGAAGTTGAGCCAGGACTGCTGGCGATAGCGCTCGGCTGTTCCTGCCGGCTGCATCAGCGCCGAGCCTGGCTTGAGGTCGGCGAGATATTGCACGATGGCTGCGCCTTCGGTCAGCACCGAGCCGTCGTCCAGTACGAGCGCTGGCACATAGCCGTTCGGGTTGACGGCCGTGAAGTCGGCGCCGGTTTCCGTCGGATGTGGGGTTTTGGCGAGGTTGACCTTTTCAAGGTCCAGCGCGATGCCAGCTTCCAGCGCGACGATGTGCGGCGAGAGCGAGCAAGTGCCGGTGGCGTAGTAGAGCTTCATGGCAGATCCTTCCGAGGATTGGTGTCGCCGCCGTCGGCGACCTCCACCATGGAGAATAGGGTTGGCATCCACGCATTGCGCGTTGAGATTTTGCCTGTTGCGTTTGCATGACTGCAAGGCCCGGACGTGCTAGCAAACTGGCATGGATGACTGGAATGAATTGCGGCTGGTCCTGGCAGTCCAACGCGAGGGAAGCTTGACCGGTGCCGCCAAGGCACTGGGCGTCGATCACTCGACGGCCTTTCGCCGGCTGAATGTCTTGGAGGCCCGTCTCGGCGTTCGCCTGTTCGAGCGCCTGCCCGGCGGTCTTTATCAGGCCACCACCACCGGCGAGCGCATGGCGGCGACCGCGGAGCGCGTCGAGGACGAGACACTGGCGCTCGACCGCGATATTGCGGGTTCCGACCATCGGCTGTCGGGGCGTTTGCGAGTGACGTCTTCGGAAACGCTGGCCTACAGCCGGTTGCCGAACCATCTGGCGGCGTTTCGCCGGACGAATCCCGGCATCGTGGTCGAGCTGCTGATCGACAATCGCGTGCTCAGTCTGTCACGACGCGAAGCTGACATCGCGCTGCGACCGGTTCGTCCCAAGGAAGGCGACCTGTGGGGACGCAAGCTCTGTGCGGCGGCCTGGACTTTCTTTACCGCGCCTTCATATCTGGAGGCGCTCGATGGCCCGGTTGCCGACATCGGCGATCGCCAAGATATCATCGGCTGGGAAGAAGGGGCTGCCGGTATCCAGGCTGCTGAATGGCTGGATCGCGCAGCGCCGGAAAGCGCCTTCGTCTACCGCACCAACAGCCTCGTCAATCAATCGGTCGCGGCAAAGGCCGGTATCGGTATCGCGCTGCTGCCCTGTTATCTCGGCGACAGCGATCCCGGCCTCGTGCGTGTGCGGCCGGACCCCTTGCCCGATCTCGAAGGCGAGTTCTGGATCGTGACCCATGCCGACCTGAAACGGACGGCAAGGGTCCGTGCCTTCTTCGAACAGGTCGGCGACGGGCTGGCCCGAGAGCGCGATCTGTTCGAAGGGCGTATGCCTCGTAGCGCGGGCTACACGATCTCCAGATAGGCGCTGAACTCGTAGTCCGTCACCTGTTCTGCAAAACCGGCAATCTCCTGCCGCTTGCAGGCGACCATCATCTGCCTCAGCACGGGCGCAAAGATCTCTGCCGCGATCGGGCCGCTCTCGAATGCGTCCACTGCCTGGCCCCATTCAGCCGGGATCTTGCGCTGCTTCTTGGCCGAATAGGCCCGCCCTGTTTGCGGCGCCGTCGGTTTCCAGCCGTTCCGGATACCAACCAGCGCTGCCCCCAGGATCGCCGTGAGGACAAGATAGGGATTGGAATCCGCCCCGGCGACACGGTGTTCGATGCGCCGCGCCTTTGGATTGCCGCCCGGGATGCGGATCGCTGCCGTGCGGTTTTCGTAACCCCAGGAGATCGATGTCGGCGCGTGCGTGTCGGGCCGCAGGCGGCGGTAGGAATTGTAGTGGGGTGCAAACATCAGCGTCGTTTCCGCCATGCCGCGCAGCAGGCCCGCGACAGCGTTCTTCAGGACTGGCGAGCCCTCGGCGGTGCCGTCATCGAAGACGTTCTCGCCCTTCTCGTTGAGAAGGGAGAAATGGACATGCATGCCATTGCCCGAACGCATGCCGTAAGGTTTGGCCATGAAGGTGGCGGCCAGCCCGTGCTTGCGGGCCACGCCCTTGACGATGCGTTTGAAGAAGACGCTGTCATCCGCCGCCTTCAGCGGATCGTCGGTGTGCAGAAGATTGATCTCGAACTGGCCGATGCCGTTCTCGGCAATCGCGGCGTCGGCCGGCACACCCTGTCTCGCGCATTCCTTGTAGACGTCGGAGAAGAACTCGCCGAAATCATCCAGTTCATCGATGGAGAGAATAGCGTCGGAATCGAGCCGCTTGCCCGTATAGGGCGAGATCGGCGGCATGGCGCTGTCAGGTTCCGGGTCGATCAGGTAGAATTCCATTTCCGTCGCCACGACCGGCTTCAGTCCCAGTTCGCGATACTGCGCGACGATCGCTGCGAGCGCCTGCCGGGGGTCGGCCAGGAAAGGGCGGCCATCCTCCAGCGACAATTGCAGCGGGATGAGCGCGCTCGGCCGCGAGGTCCAGCTGACCGGCAGTGGCCCGCGTCCCGTCGCCTCGCATATGCCGTCGCCGTCACCTGTGGCGAAAACCTGGGTGCTACCGATGATGTCCTCGCCCCATACGTCGACGCCGACGATGGACAGTGGCATGCGGATGCCGCCGCCGAGAACCTTGGATGCCTGTTCAACCGGGATGCGCTTGCCACGCATGATACCGTTCAGGTCGCAGACCACGGCCTGAACGCTTTCGATCGGGCCGTTTTTTTCGATCCATTCCTTCAACTGTTGTGATTCGCTCAATTTGAGCACCTATGCCTTTCTTGTTGAGAGCCGCATTGCCGGGCGAAGCTGGCATTGCGCCCAGCGCCGGTCAAGCTGACCCGAAGTTGTGGATCAGCGTGTGCCGATTCCTGTCGACAACCGGCACTCATGCGGTTAGGCGGTGGCAAACAGAGTTGCGGGAGCGGCCATGACCGGAAAAACCCTTATCGCACCTTCGGTGCTGTCCTCCGATTTCTCCAGGCTCGGTGACGAGGTCGAGGCGATCGTCGAAGCCGGCGCCGACTGGATCCATCTCGACGTCATGGACGGGCATTTCGTGCCCAACATCACTTTCGGAGCGCCGGTCATCAAGGCGATCCGCAACCGCACCAAGGCCTATTTCGACTGCCATCTGATGATCGCGCCGGTCGATCCTTATCTGGCAGCGTTCGCCGATGCCGGCTGCGACGGCATCACCGTGCATGCCGAAGCCGGTCCGCATCTCGACCGTTCGCTACAGACCATCCGCAATCTCGGCAAGAAAGCCGGTGTCTCGCTCAACCCCGGCACGCCGGAAAGTGTCATCGAATATGTGCTCGACCGTCTCGACCTCGTGCTTTTGATGACGGTCAATCCCGGCTTCGGCGGACAGGCCTTCATCCCGGCGGTGGTCGAGAAGGTGAAGCGCGTGAAGGCGCTCATCGGCGACCGGCCGATCGACATCGAGATCGATGGCGGTGTTTCGCCGGAAACCGCGCCGCTGGTCACGGCGGCCGGCGCCAACGTGCTGGTCGCCGGTGCTGCCGTGTTCAAGGGCGGCACGGTCGACGCCTATCGCAGCAACATCGCGGCGATCAGGACGGCTGCGGACAAGGCAGCGCTCTGATCGGTGTTCATTGGGGGTGCGTCCTTCGAGGCTCGCCCGCCTGGCTTTACAATCTCTCCAATGCCTTGCGGGCTCGCACCTCAGGATTGTTTGAGCGGGTTGGTGTAGATTGGCGGCCGAAGCTACCGGCCGTGCATAGCCGGCAGCTTCGGCGGCGGGCGACCGTCCTCAGG
>NZ_JAKREW010000054.1 GCF_022347545.1 Terribium retamae | reverse complement strand
TGCCATAGGCGATGATCTGGGTGACCCCTAGCGCCGCCACGGCCGCAAGCGGCGTCTGCCTCGCCATCACTGCGAGGCCAGGCTCACACGCTTGTCGAGGCGGGCGGCGCTCTCCTTGCGTTCACTGTAGCGGTCGGTGAGGTGATCGCAGATGCCGCGCGTCAGCAGGGTGAACTTCATCAACTCTTCCATCACGTCGACCACACGGTCGTAAAAGGCGGAAGGCCGCATCCTGCCAGCCTCGTCGAATTCCTGCCAGGCCTTGGCCACGGAGGACTGGTTGGGGATGGTGATCATGCGCATCCAGCGCCCGAGGATTCGCATCTGGTTGACCGCATTGAAGGATTGCGAACCGCCACTGACCTGCATGAGCGCGAGCGTGCGTCCTTGCGTCGGCCGGACGGCGCCGCCCGGGAGGGGTATCCAGTCGATCTGCGCCTTCATCACCGCACTCATCGCACCGTGCCGTTCGGGACTGACCCAGACCTGGCCCTCGGACCACACCATCGCCTCGCGCAGTTCCTGCACCTTCGGATGATCGGCCGGTGCATCGTCCGGAAGCGGCAGGCCATCAGCGTGAAAGATACGCGTTTCGGCGCCCATGGCATCGAGCAGCCGCTGCGCTTCGAACGCAAGAAAGCGGCTGTAGGAGCGCTCGCGCAGCGAGCCGTAGAGCAGCAGGATACGCGGCTTGTGCATGGGAAACGCGGCGCGCAGGGCATCCGCATCCGGCAGCCGGAATGCGCCCTTGTCGAGACTGGGCAAGGTCACGCAACCTCCGGACCGTGGCGAACCACCTCACCGTCTTCCTTGGTGAAAGTGGCGACGGGGTTGTCGAGAAGATCGAGCACGGCCTCGGACGGCCGGCAGAGCGCCGTGCCTTTCGGGGTCTCGACGATCGGTCGATTGATCAGGATCGGATGCGCCATCATGAAGTCGAGCAGTTCGTCGTCGGACCACTTGCTGTCGGCCAGACCGAGCTCGCCATAGGGCGTACCTTTCTCGCGCAGCAGCTGCCTTGGCGTGATCTGCATGGCTGCGATCAGTTCGACCAATCGCTGCCGCGATGGCGGGTGGACGAGATATTCGATAACAACCGGATCTTCGCCGCTGGCCCTGATCATCGCCAGGGTGTTGCGGGACGTGCCGCAGGTGGGATTGTGATAGATGGTGACAGTCATCGCGCCTTCCCGGTTTCTACGGCAGGTGCCGGCTTCAGGCCGCGCTCATACCAGCCTTTGCTGCGGTTCACGATCGAGACGACGGAGAGCATCACCGGCACCTCGACCAGCACGCCGACGACAGTGGCGAGCGCCGCACCGGAATTGAAACCGAACAGGCTGATGGCGGCGGCGACCGCCAGCTCGAAGAAATTGGAAGCGCCGATCAGCGCCGAGGGACCGGCCACGCAATGCTGCTCGCCGCTGACGCGGTTGAGCAGATAGGCGAGCCCGGCATTGAAATAGACCTGGATCAGAATCGGCACCGCCAGCAGCGCGATGACCAGCGGCTGCGCAATGATCTGCTCGCCCTGGAAACCGAACAGCAGCACCAGTGTGGCCAAAAGTGCGATCAGCGACAGCGGCTGCAAGGTTGCAAGCAGCCGGTCGAGCGCCGACTGGCCTCCGCTGGCAAGCAGGCGCCGGCGCACGAACTGGGCAACGACCACTGGGATGACGATGTAGAGCACGACCGAAAGTGCCAGCGTGCCCCATGGCACGGTGATTGCCGAAAGGCCGAGCAGCAGGCCTACGATCGGCGCGAAAGCGACGACCATGATGGCGTCGTTGAGTGCCACCTGGGACAGCGTGAAATGGGGCTCGCCTTTGGTCAGGTTCGACCAGACGAAGACCATGGCCGTACACGGCGCGGCGGCCAGGATGATGAGCCCGGCAATATAGGAGTTGATCTGGCCGACTGGCAGATAGGGCCGGAACAACCAGCCGATGAAAAGCCAGCCGAGCAGCGCCATCGAGAACGGCTTGACCGCCCAGTTGATGAACAGCGTCACGCCGATGCCCCGCCAATGGCGGCCGACTTCGCCGAGCGCCGCGAAATCGATCTTGAGCAGCATCGGCACGACCATCAGCCAGATCAGGCCCGCCACCGGCAAATTGACCTTGGCGATCTCGGCCGCGCCGACCAGTTGGAACAGGCCGGGGAACAGATGGCCGAGGAGTACGCCGGCGACGATGCACAGGCCGACCCACAGGGTCAGGTAACGTTCGAATGTCGTCATCGCTCAGGCCGCCAACGTCTTCTCAAGCACGGTCGCCGATTGCGGGCAAAGCGCCGAGGCCTGCCGGGTGGCGAGGATCGATTGCGGAACCGCCGCGCGATCGACCTTGTGGAAGCCAAACTCCTCGAAGAATGGAGCTGCGTCCGTGGTCAGCAGATAGGCGCGGCGGGCGCCGTCCAGCCGCGCACGCTCCAGCAGGATCTCTGTCGCCGTCTCGCCGACGCCTTGCCCGCGATGGCCCTGCAACACGACGATCGAGCGCAACAGGGCATCCTCGCCATGCAGTTCATAACCGCCGAATGCGACTCTGGTGCCGCCACGCGACAGGCTGAAGAAGCTGCGGCCCTGCTCCTCCAGGTCATCGACCGGCAGGTCGGCATCGACGAGCGCAGCCCGAAATTCGCGATCCGTGCCATCGATGGCTTCCAGCGCCAGCTGCGTCGTCCCCTCGCTCGACCCGATGCGCCG
The DNA here is from genome assembly GCF_022347545.1 of Terribium retamae. Classification (GTDB taxonomy): domain Bacteria; phylum Pseudomonadota; class Alphaproteobacteria; order Rhizobiales; family Rhizobiaceae; genus Mesorhizobium; species Mesorhizobium retamae. Next base: position 24,592 of record NZ_JAKREW010000054.1, on the reverse strand, counting down.
GAGATGACGCTGCATGGCAAGTTCATCGATCGAGGCGTGCGGCAGGTTGAGGAAGGCGTCGATGCGGTTCTTCATGTAGCGCGCGGCCGTGGAGAAAGCCCGTTCCTTGTCGATATCCGAGCCTTCCACGGCTGCGGGATCCTCAATGCCCCAATGTGCGGTCATGGGATTGCCCGGCCAGACCGGACAGGCTTCGCCGGCGGCGCTATCACAGACAGTAAAGATGAAATCCATTTCCGGCGCACCGGGAGCAGCAAACTCGTCCCAGCTCTTGGAGCGGAACCCTTCGGTCGGATAGTCCAGCGCGGCGAGCACCTTGAGCGCGAAGGGGTTGACGACGCCCTTGGGCTGGCTGCCGGCCGAAAAAGCCTTGAAACGGCCGGCGCCTTCCTTGCTCAGGATACTTTCCGCCAGGATGGAACGGGCGGAATTGCCGGTGCACAGGAACAGCACGTTGTAGACGTGATCACTCATTTCACGATCTCCTGCAGGACGATGTCCCTGGATGGGGTGCAGCAGGCTGCCGCAGTGGCGACAGGGGCGCAGATTTCCGGATGGCCGCCGCAGCAATCCTCCATCAGGAAACGGATCAGGTCGCTTAGCGCGTCATAGCCGGCGCTGTAGATGATCGAGCGCGCGTCGCGCCTTGCCGTGGCCAACCCCGCCCGCTCCAGTTCCTTCAGGTGGAAGGACACGTTGGAAGCCGAGACCTCGGCTTTTTCCGCAATGGTGCCGGCGGCGATGCCGTCCGGGCCCGCGACAACCAGCATGCGCAGGATACGCAGCCGGGTCTCCTGTGACAGCGCGCCGAACGCCGCGAGGGCTTGACGTTCATCCATATTTCAATAATCCTAAAAGTATCGAAATGAGGATTAGCGCAGATGAACGCTCTTGGCAACGTCAATGTTGTTTCGGCTCCTGTCGATGGCGACGACATCACCATCGGCGAACTGCTGGAGGCACTCGGCCGGCATCCCTCCAGCCCGCTCACCTTCCGTTATGAAGGCCGTGTGCTACGCAAGGGCTATCATGTGACGGAAGTGAAGGCCGGCAACTTTGCCGGCCTCGACTGTGGCGCCAATCCGGAAGCGTGGACGGAGATCTTCGTGCAACTGTGGGACGTCGACGACGCGCCCGACCAGATGACGGCCAGGAAGTTCGCCGCCATCATCGGCAAGGTCGCCGACCACCTTTCGCTCGACCGAAGCGCCCGGCTGACCTTCGAAGTCAGCGACGGCGTCCAGCCCATGCAACTGCACCGTGCCGCTGCCCCCGTCATGGACAGGGAAGAGATCGTGGTGGAACTGTCGCCGCGCCCGGCAAGCTGCAAGCCGCGCGATCGCTGGCTGGCAGAACAGCAGGCCGCCAGTGCCTGTTGCGGCCCGGCAAGTTCACAATGCTGCCGGTGAGTGGATCTCGCACCGCCCACGATAAGCTCAGCCAAGGAAAAAATGCCCGAAATCGTTGACGCCCCGGTATTGCACGGAGCCGAAGCATCCGCTCCATCTCTTTGCATGCGCATGATCGTGATCCGAAAAGTCTTCAACTTTTCGGGATCATGCTCTAGAGCAGGCCGTCCGGCAGCGTGGCCGGGCTTGTTTTCAGGGCATCCATCATGGCCATATCCAATTCGATCGATCTCAATCCCGAACTGCTTGCAGCCGCTGCCGAGAGCAAAGCCTGGCCGTTCGAGGAAGCCAAAAAGATCGTCGAACGCTACAAAGGCCGCGATTTTCCCGAGACCGTGCTGTTCGAGACGGGCTACGGCCCATCCGGCCTGCCGCATATCGGCACCTTCGGCGAGGTGGCGCGCACGACCATGGTGCGCCATGCCTTCCATGTGCTGACGAAGGGCGAGGTCAAGACCAAGCTGCTCTGCTTCTCCGACGACATGGACGGCATGCGCAAGATTCCGGAAAACGTGCCGGATCGAGCCGCGCTCGAACCTTATCTGCAGATGCCGCTCACCGTCGTGCCGAACCCGTTCGGCGGCGACTATGAGAGCTTCGGGCATCACAACAACGCGATGCTGCGGCGCTTCCTCGACACGTTCGGCTTCGACTACGAATTCGCCAGCGCGACCGACTATTACAAGTCGGGACGCTTCGACGAGGTGCTGCTGCGCGCCGCCGAGAAATACGACGCCATCATGAAGGTGATGCTGCCTACGCTGGGCGAAGAACGCCAGGCGACCTACAGCCCCTTCCTGCCGATCTCGCCGAAGAGCGGCCGCGTGCTCTACGTGCCGATGAAGCATGTCGACGCCAAGGCCGGCACCATCACCTTCAACGACGAGGACGGCACCGAGACGACACTGCCGGTGACCGGCGGCGCGGTGAAGATGCAATGGAAGCCGGATTTCGGCATGCGCTGGGCAGCGCTGGGTGTCGATTTCGAGATGTTCGGCAAGGATCATCAGACCAACGCCGCCGTCTACGACAAGATCTGCAACATCCTGGGCGGCCGTGCGCCGGAACATTTCGTCTATGAACTGTTCCTCGACGAGAACGGCCAGAAGATCTCGAAGTCGAAGGGCAACGGCCTGACCATCGACGAGTGGCTGACCTTCGCGCCGACGGAAAGCCTTGGCCTCTATATGTACCAGCGGCCACGGCAGGCGAAGAAGCTTTACTTCGACGTCATCCCCAAGGCGGTGGACGAGTATTATTCCTTCCTCTCGGCCTATCCGCGCCAGGACTGGAAGGAGAAGCTCGGCAACCCGGTCTGGCACATGCATGATGGCCACCCGCCGGCCATCGACCTGCCGGTTTCCTTCGCGCTGCTGCTCAATCTGGTCAGCGCTTCGAACGCCCAGAACAAGGACGTGCTGTGGGGCTTCATCTCGCGCCATGCGCCGGGCGTGACGCCTGCCTCACATCCCGAGCTCGACAAGCTGACCGGCTATGCGATCCGCTATTTCGACGACTTCGTGAAGCCGACCAAGGTCTACCGCGCGCCCGACGATGTCGAGCGCGAGGCGCTGGCCAAGCTCTCGGAAGCGCTCGCCGCACTGCCCGCCGATGCCAATGGAGAGGCGATCCAGAACAGCGCGCTCAACGTCGCGCGCAAGATCGAGCGCTACCAGGATCACAACAAACAGAGCCCGGAAGGCGGACCCGGCGTGTCGGTCGCCTTCTTCCAGATGATCTACCAGGTGCTGATCGGCCAGGAACGTGGCCCGCGCTTCGGCTCGTTCGCCGAACTCTACGGCATCGCCGAGACGCGCGCGCTCATTGCCCAGGCGCTGGAGGGAAAACTCGCAGCGTAGGGTCGCCGCCGGTTGGCGGGGGCGGACTGCTCGGTGCCGCCGGGGCACGAAGGCCGGAGCTGTCGATGATCGAACTCGGCACCGCTTCAGGTGCGGAAACAGGTGGCGGGGCCGGCGGCAGGCCGGTCCCCACGGGCGCCATGCCAAAAATGCCCCGCTTCTCCGTCTTCGCCTTTTCGCCGGCCTCCGTATAGGGACCGCCGGCGGCGGGGCGTGCCCAGCCATTGACGACCAGCCACTCGCCGACATCGACCTTGCCGATGCGGCAGGGGGCAGAGATCAGGTCGCGCCCGCCTTCCGGCGGCACCACGCAGTTGACGGCACGCTGGCGGATGAGAGCGCGGAAGGCCCCGCGCGCGCGGACACCGCAAGGCCACGACTTGCCGGCTTCGTCAGTGCAGGTCTCATCCTCCGGAATGATGTCGACGCCCGAAACGGCGACCGAATAGCCCTTGGCTTCGAGGCGGCCTGCCGCGGGCGCCACCGCCTGGTAGAGCGGCGTGCCCTTCCATTTGTCCGGCATTGCCGCTTTCTTCGGCTGCGCCTGCGAAAGCTTGCTCAAGGGCGCGCGCGGCTCGATGCGCTGCAAGGCACCGGGATCGCCCGGCGGCGCCGCCATCATCGGATCGATGGTGCGTGAGGCAGCCTGCGCCTGTTGCTGGATGGTGTCCGCCGACGGTGCAGCCTGCTGCGGCCCCGGCTGCGCAGGTTTCGAAGGCTGGGGATCCTGCGCTTGGCCCGACTGCTGCGCCGACGACTGTTCTGATTGCGGCGGCTGCCCGGTTGCAGGCAGGGGCTCCGGCGGGGGCGCGGCATCGCTGTCTTCCGGCAAGTCGGCGGCGGCGGGATCGCCCAGCATATCGAGCGTCGGCACGTCTTCGTTCGATATCTCGACCTTGGCGCCCTCGGTGGCGATACGGCCGCCCGCGACGATGGCTGCAGCGGAGACGCCGAGCACCAGAACGGCAAGCACTGCGGGAAGCGGTCTCACGCCGCCATCCTACTGGCTTGCCCAGACGATGCGGGCCACCCATTCCACTTCCACCATCGGCAGGTCGCGGTTGGGATGGTCCGGATTGAGCGAAAGCAGCGAAATGGAACCCGCCGTCTGGCGCTCCAAGACTTTGGCCATGACCTCGCCGGAGCCGGTCTTGACGACGACACGGTCGCCCCGGCGCACGGCGGCACCCGGCTCCACGATCAAAACGTCGCCATTGCGATAAAGCGGCAGCATCGAATCGCCCTGGACCTTCAAGGCGTAGGCCGTATCGGTGGATTGCGCCGGCAATTCGACCAGATCCCAGCCCTGCCCGACGGGGAAGCCGGCATCGTCGAAATAGCCGCCGGCGCCTGCCTGCGCGAAACCGACCAGGGGCACCGCGGCGCCGGAAGCCTGCGGGCGCGCCTGCCTGTTCTGCATCAGCCCGATGAATTCATCCAGCGAGGCCCCCGTCGCTTCCATGATCTTGGCGAGCGACTCGGTCGATGGCCAGCGCGGGCGCCCGTCGGACGACTGCCGCTTCGACTTGTTGAAGGCCGTGGAGTCGAGGCCGGCACGCCTGGCGAGCCCGGAGGCCGACAGCGAATAACGCTCCGCCAAGGCATCAATCGCGGCCCAGACACGCTCATGCGAGAGCACGGCTCGCTCCCTTCAAACAGGAAAAAATACCTTTTTCGTGTTCTAACCTCGGCCCGCCATGCTGTCCAGACGAAAGCCGCATTGGCGGGCAGGCACGCGCACAGGGTGGTGTCCGGCTACCGACCTGGCCCCTGAGCCGGCAGCAGCCTGCGCGTCCCCGAAAAGCAGAAGCCCTATCTTTTGTGACAGCCTTTTTGATTGTGAGGGAAAAACTCCCCCGCTATGGTTCGGCCCGAACTCGAGCCATGACGGGGATGCGGCCTGTGGACATGGATGTTGCGAGCGCCGGTTATGTGCAGGCGGCACGTATTCTCAGGGTCGAAACGAGCCTTGGGCCCGACGTCCTGCTTGCAGAGAAGATGACCGTCAACGAGCAGGTCAACGGCCTGTTCGAGATCTCGCTGGCTGTGCGTTCCAAGAAAACCGATATCAGGCCGGAAGAGCTCGTCGGCCAGGTGATCGATGTTTCGCTGGAGACCGGCGAAGCCACGCGCAGGACCTGGAACGGTCTTGTCATCCAGCTTTCCGAGGGGCCGTTGGTGACGCGCGGGCTGCGCGCCTACCATCTCACCATCGTTCCCAGCCACTGGAAGATGACCCAGAATGCGGACCAGCGCATCTGGCTGGACAAGACCGCCGTCGAGGTGGCGCAGATCCTGTGCCAGGAACACGGACTGCTTGCGCCGAAACTCTCCGGCCTCGTCAGGGAGGTCCGGCCTCTCCACTACAGCGTGCAGATGGAAACCGACTTCGCCTATCTGACGCGGCGGCTGGAAGAAGCCGGGATCTTCTACTGGTTCGAGCATGAGGGCGGCGAGGCCGGCAAGGTCGCGGCAACGCATCAGCTGGTCCTGTCCAATCACGAGTTCGGCTACCAGAAAGGCCAGGATCCGGACGTGCGCTTCTCGATGGGCAGTACCGACCGCAACTCGATCTCCAGCTTCACCAAGACATTCAGCTTCATTCCCGGCACACGCTCAGCCGCCGACTGGAACTTCCTGACACCCAACGGCGTGCCGCGCGGCGAATGGCCTTCGCAGACGGAGTTGCCCGGCAATGGCGAGCTCAACCTGCGCGAATACCCGATCATCGGCGGCTATGGCGTGAGTGCAGCTTCCGAAGGAATAGACATCACCGCTGTGGAAGAGCAGTCGCGACTGCGGATGCAGGCAGCTGAAGCCGAGCACAACAAGGTCGAGGGCCGGTCCAACGTTCGCACGCTGGCGCCGGGCTTCCGCTTCAAGCCCTATGATGTCTCCGACGCCGGCAACGAATTCGAGGAGCACGCGATCCTCTCCATCGTCCACACCGCGCGCGACCGCTCCTATGAGACGAATGAAGGCGACCCCGAATACACGAACCAGTTCATCGCCATCCCCAGCCGCGTGCCGGCCACGCCGCACCGCACCACGCCCAGGCCCCGCATGGACGGCACCCAGATCGCGATCGTGGCGGGCCCGCAAGGCGAGGAGATCCACACCGACGAGCATGGCCGCGTGAAAGTCTGGTTCCCCTGGGATCGCCGGGCCAGGAAGGACGGCTCCGATAGCTGCTGGATCCGGGTGATGCAGAACTGGGGCGGCCCGGGCTGGGGAACCCAGGTGATTCCGCGCGTGGATATGGAGGCCATGGTCGTTCACATCGACGGCGACCCGGACCGGCCGGTGATCATCGGCCTGGTGCCCAATCCGCGGCAGCGGGTGCCGTATGAGTTGCCGGCCAACAAGACGCGGTCCGTGTTCAAGACCAACACCTACCAGTCCAAGGATGTCGGACAGTTCAACGAACTGAGTTTCGAGGACCAGCCTGGGAATGAGGAAATCTACGTCCACGCCCAGAAGGACATGAACATCGATATCCTGAACGACCGCACCAAATCCGTTGGGCATGATCAGTCGGAGGACGTCGGAAATGACAAATCGATTTCAGTCGGCAACGATCACACGGAAACGATCGGGCAAAACAAGACGCTGAGTGTCGGCAGTTCCTTCGCGCGCACGGTCGGACGCGTTTCCAGCGAGCAGGTCGGTCTTTTGAAGTCAACCTTCGTCGGTGGCGATCAACTCGTCGTGGTTGGCAACAACAAGCAGGAAACGATTACCAAGGGCCTGAACTATACGGCAGAAACGATAGGATTCGATGTAGGCAAGATCTTCGAGATCAAGGCCGAGGAGACGTTCCGGGTCAAGGTCGGCGAGGCCCGGCTGGAGATGGACAGGAGCGGCATCATCGTCATTTCCGCACCGCAGACGACCATTGCCAAGGGCGGCGGCGCGCAATTGACGATAGGCCCCGGCCCCGTGCTCTACACGCCCGCTCTCGTGCCCGGCGTCTCGCCGCCGCCGCCAGCCCAGTGCCTCAAGAAGATGGCGGCGCAAAGGGTTCCGTTCATCAAGCAGCCGAGGAGTTGATGCGTGGCTGTCGGGACTGAATTCGAAGGCGAGAGCCTCTCGCCAGCGGCAGCAAAGCTTGCGAAGGCTGCGGAGAAGATGTCCGGGCCGCTTTTTGCTGCCGTGGACGGGGCGCAATATGGCCACCTGCCGCGCCTGTTGAAGTCGCTTGGCCTGGATCACAGATCGCTGTTCCTCGAGCATGGTGACGAAAAGATCGAGGCGGCGTCCGGATGGCTGGTTCCCATACCGGATCAACCGGCCTTGCTGGCCTTGCTGGCCCATTCCGAGCCGGACTGCGGCTCGCTGGTGCTATGGGCGTGCCCCGCCGGCGAGGCAGCGCTGCATCGCCATCTGCGCTCGATCAATCTGGTACAGCTTCCCAAAAGCACGATACCGCAGGACGAGGAATCGTCCCCGGAGGAGGAAGGCGCCACGGAACCAGACGGAACTTCGGATTACGAGAGTGTGCTGTTTCGCCACTATGATCCGAACGTGCTCGCCTCGCTGCTCCCGATCATGACCGAAGGCCAGTTCGCGCGCATTCTGGGGCCGGCGACGCAGGTGCTGTTCCATGCCGAAGACTATGGCGGCCTGCGCAGCGCAGAACATCCCGGTCAGATGGTCATCCGGCCGAAGGGCATGCTGCGGATCGACGCCGAGCAGATCGAGGAACTCGAGGAAGTGCGGCACGAGGCCTCCAACCGCAAGATCGCGGACTATCTGCGCGAGGTCGCGCCCGACAATGCCGGCCAGATGGACGAAGAGCGCATGGCGTCTTTCGTCGCGGAGAACCGCAGAAGCGCGCAAGATATGGGCATCCGCTCCGAACTCGCCACCGGCTACTGGGCCTATCTCAACCTTGGAAGCGAGGGACGTGTCGCGGCCCTTCCGACCACCCGGGACTATCTGCGCAACCATCCCGAGGACGGCACTGCCGACGAAAAGATCTTTGCCCTGATGCATCGCCTGTCGAAGCCGGCAAGCGGAGAGACGGCATGACCGAAACGACGACACAAGGGGGTATGCAATCGGTCATATCACCGGAGCTTCCTTCGACGCTGGGCGGCAATGCCTCACAACCCGACGCAGCGACGCTTTTTGGCAATTCGGTTGCACAGGCAGGCCAGTTCACGCCCGGCGGCGTGCAGACCGCGGTCGCGACCGGCCAGCAGCGACTGACATCGAACCCCGACGGAAAACCCTGCGCCACCTGCGACCAGTCGCTTGCCTACAGCCTCGCCTTCGACGTGAAGGACGCGAACGGCAAGATGTGCGGCGCCGGCATGTACTACACCGTAAAGTACGAGAAGTCCGGTGAGGTCTACCAGGGCCAGACCGACGAGAACGGGCTTACCGAACGCTACTTTGCGGCTGACGCGAGCGAAAAGATCTATCTCTATCTCGGCCACAGGACGACCGCCGATGCGTATCCTGCAGACAGGAGCCAACCCGATGATGCGACGGATGAAGCGCCGCTCGCCAGCGACACTGTTGCTCCTACTACCGAGAAGAAAATCCATAATGCAACGACCACGCGGCTGTGGAAGCCGTGGGGAGCGTCACAAACTTATAAAAATCTCATCGAAAACGCGGAAGGCCGTGAGCCTCGACAGTATAAATCTGTCGAAGGTGGTAACGATACGATCGGTATCGGCCATAAAATCACCGATGCCGAAATCGCCAACAATCGATTTACGCAGGGCTATTGGGCGCAACCACTGGACGACGCCAAGATGAATGAACTGCTTGAGGAAGACATCCACAAGAATGGCGGCAAGGACATCGATGACAGTGTATTCGTGCCTCTGCATCCTTACGAAGTCGATGCAATTCTGGATCTCGGATTCAACGGCGGCCCCGGTGCGTTAGCTGCCAACGCGGCTTCTCTCTTTACCCATAATGGAGCAGCGAACCCGAGAGGCACCAATCGCCAGCGGCTTTCCGACTTGCTGAACCGAGGGCGTTATTCGCTGGTGCCGGAGTATTTCCGGACGCACTATAACACCGCAAATCGGCAATGGGTGGCAGGCGTACAGAATAGGCGCGATATGGATGCCCGCATGTTCTCCGGTGATACGACCAATGGCTATACCCTTCTTCAGAATCACACGTCACGGAATCCATCTCACACCGACCCGTGATCGATTATCCATTCCGGGTGATCTGTCCGGCATCAGGGCGACATAAAATTCCGGCTGAAGAATACCGACATCACCGCCACACTAGGAACGTCCCGCGCTACTCTCATGAACCAGTATGCACATATCCTCCTTGGGCCGCTGTCGCTTTTGTTCTTCGCTCAAACCGCGGTTGCTGGTTCTTGTGATGATCCTATCAACCTTACCGGCGACATATCCTACGCCATCGTGCGCGATGGCGTGGAGCAACTGCACTTCATTGCCCCCCAATCCGCCGAACGCCCCAACTGTCCTTCATTGGATGCAGCCTGCAAACTGACGTCTTTCGTGGTTCCGGGCGATCAAGTTCTCATTACGGGTTTCCTGGGAAATTCACTTGCCTGTACCCACTACATATCGCCGGACGGCAAAATGACCAGCGGGGTGCTGGATGCCACGGCACTAAGCAACACAAACGCCTTTGAACTTCTCGATACGCCGAACATTGTTGGAGAATGGAGGCGCGACAACACCGCCAGCATCGAGATCCAGCGATACGATGGACTTTTTCTTGTCATCCGTGGAGAGGCGGCGTTGGCCTCGCCGTCCACGCGCACTGGAACGATCGAAGGTCCAGCTTTTATCGGAGGCGTAGGAGATGTTGCTGGCTATAGCACCAGGCATTATGCCGGCGACAAGTTACCAACCGCTGCATTCGAAGCGAATGACGACGCTTGTAACGTACGATTTCGCAGCACGGGCTATTATCTGCTCGTTGATGACAATGATCGCTGTGGTGGTCAAGGTGTCAGTTTCACCGGCGTCTATGTAAAGGCAAAGACACCCGGCAAGTGAAGCGGTTGCCTCAATAATTCCCTTTCGCAGCCGTTCTCAGGTTTGGCTTGCCGCGCCAGGGCAATGGCGCGGGCACAGTCGGCCAAGGCATTTTTCTATCCAGGAGCGCCTCCACGAGGGCGCGACCCTCAAGATGAGAGCCATCGACCAGCTGGCGCAGGCCGCCCGAGCGTGCCCACCACGCTTGAGGATCACATCCACGTCGATATCATCAGGCCGCGTGGGGGCTCGGCACGGCCGTCGCGGCACAGCTGTACGAGGCTCGCCGTCGAAGTGGCCGCATCGAGCGGCGCCGGCTGACCGAGATCGCCTGCAGCCATGGCGGCAGGGACGACGCCGACGACAACCAGGCCAAGTGCGGTGAAGACCATCGAGGCGCGAACTCGAGACAGCATGGCGCAGTTCTCCGCAGGGGCTGCAGCGATGGCTTTCGACGCGAAACAGCGCTTCGCACCGATACCGACTGACTTCATCCAGTTTCGGTTGAGCGGGGCCAAAAGCAAGATGCGATGTCGGATCGAAAAGTGCGGGCCAGATGCCAGTTACCCTTTCGCCGCCGCGCGCAGTCCTTGGTGTGAAGCCATGAAGGCTCGCTCCGTCTCGGTCGGCGCGCGTGGCGAGGCATCGTAACCGAGCGCCTCGACCAGTTCCTGGATGTCGACGAAACGCCTGGCCTTGCGGTCGTAGACGCCGGCGGTGGTCTTCATCAAAGCAGCCGTCTCGCCGTTTTCCAGCACGAAGCGATGTGCGCCGAGCACCTGCGTGCCGTCCCAGGTCTCGATCGACGACCTCACTTCGAAGCTGCGCCACAGCTTGATCTCGCGCACATAAACCGTCTGCAGCCCGCCCAACATCGGCGCCCAGCCGCGTTTGCGGGCCAGCGCGATCAGGCCGGCGCGGATGAAGATGTCGATGCGGCCGAGATCGGCCAGCATCATGTAGCGTGCATTGTTGAGATGGATGTTGAAGTCGATGTCGGTCGGCAGGCAGCGGAAAGTGAGCCGGCTTTCATCTCCGACGCGGTAAGCGCCGCGCGACTTCGCCGTCAGCGCCATGCGCGCAAAACGTGCCCAGACATACATGTTGTTACTTCCTTCCTCTCCCTGCTCGCAGGGAGAAGGCGACTGGGCCGGATGAGGATCTAAAATCGAACGGCCGGTGCCGCCCCTCACCTGCCGGCATCCTCTCCCCGTAAACGGGGAGAGGTAGCTCTCGCCAAGGATTCGCCAATCACCAGCGTTGTAGAAGAAGCGCCGACGTTGCGGACAGCCTCCTTCTCCCCGTTTACGGGGAGAAGTGCCCGGCAGGGCGATGAGGGGCAGCGCTAGCGGTCAACGAGGAACGCTGTTCCCGCTTACGCGGCTTCCTTGACCTCGCCCTTCGCATAGGGGTCGAAGCGCTGGTAGAAGGTCTCGCCCTTCTCGGCCATGTCGAGAAGCAGCTTCGGCGCCTTGAACTGCGCGCCGTACTTCTTCTGCAGGCTCTTGGCGATCTTCACGAAAGCCTTGGCGCCGATGCCGTCGATGTAGGACAGCGCGCCGCCCGTGTAAGGAGCGAAGCCGAAGGCCAGAATCGAGCCGACATCGGCTTCGCGCGGGTCGGTGACGATGCCTTCTTCCATGACGCGGGCCGCTTCGAGCGCGATGGTAACCAGCAGGCGCTGCTGCACCTCCTCATAGTCGACCTTGTCGGGATCGAGCTGCGGATAGAGGTCCTTCAGGCCCGGCCACAGCTTCTTCTTGGCCGGCTTCGGCGGATAGTCGTAGAAGCCCTTGGCGTTCTTGCGGCCGAGACGCTCATGCTTGTCGACCAGCGTGTTGATCAGCGCGAATTGATCCTTGTCGACGGCCTTCTCGCCGAGGTCGCGGATGGTCTGCTTCATGATCTTCTGCGCCAGATCGATCGCCGTCTCGTCAGTCAGCGCCAGCGGACCGACCGGCATGCCGGCCGCCTTGGCGGCGTTCTCGATCATCGGTGCCGGGATGCCTTCGATCAGCATCTGGAAGGCTTCCGACATGTAGCGCAGCACGCAGCGGTTGACGTAAAAGCCGCGCGTGTCGTTGACGACGATCGGCGTCTTCTTGATGGCGCGCACATAGTCGATCGCGGTGGCGATCGCCTTGTCGCCCGTCTTCTTGCCGAGGATGATCTCGACCAGCATCATCTTGTCGACCGGCGAGAAGAAGTGCAGGCCGATGAAGTTCTTCGGCCGCGACGAGTTCTTGGCCAGCGACGAGATCGGAATGGTCGAGGTGTTGGAGGCGAAGATCGCCGACGACTTCAACACCGCTTCCGCCTTCTCGGTGGCGCCCTTCTTGACTTCCGAATCCTCGAACACCGCTTCGATGACCAGATCGCAGCCGTTAAGATCGGCGTAGTCGGCCGTCGGCGTGATCAGCGACAGCAGCTTTTCCTTCTCCTCGGGCTTGGCGCGGCCCTTCTTGACCTGCTCAGAGATCAGGGTGTCGGAATGCGCCTTGCCCTTCTCGGCCGATGGCAGGTCACGGTCGAGCAGCACGACCGGGATGCCGGCCTTGGCGGTGACATAGGCGATGCCGGCGCCCATGAAGCCGGCGCCGAGCACGCCGATCTTCTTGAACTTCGTGTCCGGGATGCCTTCGGGACGGCGCGCACCCTTGTTGAGCTCCTGCAGCGACACGAACAGCGAGCGGATCATTGCCGCCGCTTCCTTGGTCTGCAGGATCTCGGTGAAGTAGCGCGTCTCGATCTTCAGCGCGGTGTCGAAAGGCACCAGCAGGCCCTCATAGACGCATTTCAGGATCGCCATGGCGGCCGGATAGTTGCCATAGGTCTCGCGGCGCAGGATGGCGATGGCCGGCGGCCACAGGTTCGCGCCGGCAACCGAATAGACCGGGCCGCCCGGCAGCTTGAAACCCTTCTCATCCCAAGGGGCAACCGGCTTCAGGCCGTTGCGGATCATGGCCTTGGCGGTCTCGATAAGCTTGGCCGGCTCGGCGATCTCGTGCACCAGGCCCATGGCCTTGGCCTTCTGCGCGGTCAGGTTCCTGCCGGAGGTCAGCATCTCCAGCGCGCCCTGCGTGTCGGTGAGCCTCGGCACGCGCTGCGTGCCGCCGGCGCCCGGGAAGATGCCCACCTTCACTTCCGGAAGCGCCATCTTGACCTTGTCGGAATCGGCGGCGACGCGGCCATGACAGGCCAGCGACATCTCGAAGGCACCGCCCATGCAGGTGCCGTTGATGGCCGACACCCACGGCTTGCCGCAGGTTTCCAGCTTGCGGAACAGGCCAGTCATCAAGCCGACATTGGCAAACAGCGTCTGGGTGGCCTTTTCCTTGTCCTTCACCTTTTCCTTGGCGAAGAGGCCCAGCATCTGCTGCAGCATGGTCAGGTCGGCGCCGCCGGAGAAGGTCTCCTTGCCCGAGGTGATGACCGCACCCTTGACCGCGGCATCGGCTACGACCTGGTCGATGATGGCGTCGAGTTCACGCATCACCTCTTCGGTGAACACATTCATGGAGCGGCCGGGCATGTCCCAGGTGACGAGCGCAACGCCGTCGCCGTCGATATCGACCGAAAAGTTCTTGTAGCTCATTGGAGTACCCTCCTTGAAATCCGTTTTCGTCCACGCATGAGCGCGACGGTGAAGCTTGTGCCCTCTCCCCGTTCACGGGGAGAGGATGCCGGCAGGCAGGTGAGGGGCGGCGCGAACGCTCAAAGGCGGGCTCTGCCCCTCATCCGGCCCTTCGGGCCACCTTCTCCCCGTAAACGGGGAGAAGGAAGAGGCGCTACACCCGCTCGATGATCGTGGCGGTGCCCATGCCGGCGCCGATGCACAGCGTCACCAGGGCGGTGTTGAGGTTGCGGCGTTCGAGTTCGTCGAGCACGGTGCCGAACACCATTGCGCCGGTGGCGCCGAGCGGATGACCCATGGCGATGGCGCCGCCATTGACGTTGATCTTGTCGTGCGGAATGTCGAAGGCCTGCATGTAACGCAGCACGACGGAAGCGAAGGCTTCATTGAGCTCGAACAGGTCGATGTCCGACAGCTTCATCTTGGCGCGCTTCAACAGCTTCTCGGTGACGTCGACCGGGCCGGTCAGCATGATCGCCGGCTCCGAGCCGATGTTGGCGAAGGCACGGATGCGGGCGCGCGGCTTGAGGCCCATCGCCTTGCCGCCCTTCTTGGAACCTAGCAGCACGGCGGCAGCGCCGTCGACGATGCCCGACGAATTGCCGGCGTGATGGACGTGGTTGACCTCTTCCAGCTCCGGATAACGCTGTACAGCAACGGCATCGAAGCCGCCCATTTCGCCGGGCATGACGAAGGACGGGTTGAGCGAGGCCAGCGACTGCATGTCGGTGGAGGGGCGCATGTGCTCGTCATGGTCGAGGATGGTGAGACCGTTCTGGTCCTTGATCGGCACGACCGAGTTCTTGAAATAGCCCTTCTGCCAGGCATTGGCGGCGCGCTTCTGGCTCTCGACAGCATAGGCGTCGACGTCGTCGCGGCTGAAACCATGTTTGGTGGCGATCAGGTCGGCCGAGATGCCCTGCGGCACGAACCAGCCGGGGAAGCCGACCGAAGGATCCATGAACCAGGCGCCGCCCGAGGCGCCCATGCCGACGCGGCTCATCGATTCCACGCCGCCGGCGATGACGATGTCGTCAGCGCCCTGCGCGATCTTGGCCGCACCGAGATTGATGGCGTCGAGACCGCTGGCGCAGAAGCGCGACAGCTGCATGCCGGGCGCTTTGGTGTTGTAGCCGGCCTCGAAAGCAGCGGCGCGCGGGATCACCGAACCGGCTTCGCCGACCGGGTCGACACAGCCAAAGATGATGTCGTCGACAGAACCTGTGTCGAGTTCGTTGCGGTCGCGCAGCGCTTCCAGCACCTTGGCGCCGAGACGCACCGCCGGCACCTCGTGCAGCGACCCGTCCTTCTTGCCCCTGCCGCGCGGCGTGCGCACGGCGTCATAGACATAAGCGTCGGCCATTTTCGTGCTCCTTACTTGGTTTGATCGGCCACTCAAGGCGCCGATCGGATAGGTCGTGGCCGGCTGCTCAGAGCGAGCGGCCGATCAACATCTTCATGATCTCGTTGGTGCCGCCATAGATGCGCTGCACGCGGGCATCGCGATACATGCGGGCGATCGGGTATTCGTTCATGTAGCCATAGCCGCCATGCAGCTGCAGGCATTCGTCGACGACCTTGCACTGCAGGTCGGAGAGCCAGTACTTGGCCATCGAGGCGGTGACCGGGTCGAGCCCACCATTGAGATGGCGCTTGACGCAGTCGTTGTAGAAGACGCGGCCGATGGTGGCTTCGGTCTTCAACTCGGCGAGCTTGAACTGGGTGTTCTGGAACTCCACCACGGCCTTGCCGAAGGCCTTTCGCTCCTTCACATAGTCGACGGTGACGGCCAGTGCCCGCTCGATCATGCCGATGGCCTGGGCACCAATCAGCAGGCGCTCCTGCGGCAACTGCTGCATCAGCTGGATGAAACCCTGGCCCTCCTCGTGGCCAAGCAGATTGGCCGTCGGCACGCGCACGTCGTTGAAGAAGAGCTCCGAGGTGTCGTTGGCCTTGAGGCCGATCTTGTCGAGGTTGCGGCCGCGCGTGAAACCCTCGACCTCATCGGTCTCGACAACGATCAGCGAGGTGCCCTTGGCGCCCTTGGTCGGATCGGTCTTGGTGACGACGATGATGAGATTGGCGTTCTGGCCGTTGGTGATGAAGGTCTTGGACCCGTTGATCCGGTACTGGTTGCCATCCTTCTCGGCCCGCGTCTTGATGCCCTGCAGGTCGGAGCCGGCGCCGGGCTCGGTCATGGCGATGGCGCCGATCAGCTCGCCGGTCGCCATCTTCGGCAGCCATTTCTTCTTCTGCTCTTCCGAGCCGTAGTGAAGGATGTAGGGGGCGACGATGGCGTTGTGCAAGGCAATGCCGAAACCGTCGACACCGACATGGCCGAGCGCCTCGGCGATCACGCTTTCATGGGCGTAGGTGCCACCCGAACCGCCATATTCTTCCGGCATGGAAGCGCAGAGCAGGCCGGCAGCGCCGGCCTTTTCCCATGCGGAACGATCGACGATCTCGTTCTTCTCGTATTCTTCATAGTGCGGCGCGATCTCCTCGGAGAGAAACCGGGTCGACATGTCGTAGAGCATGGCAACTTCGTCGCCAGCCCAGCCGGCTCTTGGCAAGGACAGGATGTCGGCGGGATTGGTGGTCATCGAATGGCTCCTTCGTTCCCCTCCCCCTCGAGGGGAGGGTGGCCGCGAAGCGGTCGGGAGGGGTCGCCGAGGAGACGCTCGGCCTGATCTTTCACAAATTGCGCGACATGCCACGCGCTGTTGATGACATCCGGCTCGTCTATCCTCACGATAACATAGCCAAGAGAGCGCAAATAAGCGTCGCGATTTGCGTCGTGCAGCTTGCCTGCTTCGGTCTCATGCCGGTCACCGTCGATTTCCACGATCAGCTTTATCGAAGGGCAGACGAAGTCGACGATATAAGGCCCGATTGGCGACTGCCGCCGGAACTTCAAGCCCTCTGCAGCGAATTCCCGCAGCTCGTACCAGAGCAGCGATTCTCCCTTCGTCGCATGAAGCCGCAGCGAGCGTGCCTTCTGCCGCATTTCGAAACTGACGCGCGTTCGAGGCATTGTCACGGTCCTTCCGAGCCGAGCCACTGAGATAGAGGCCGGCGCACTGCCTTTGCAACCCCTCCCGACCCTTCGGGCCACCCTCCCCTCAAGGGGGAGGGGAACGTCGGCGCTAACCATCAGAACGCGTCGGCCGGCAGCGCCATCATAGAATCGGCACCCGACGAGATGCGGGCGAGATGCGCCGCCGTCTCCGGCATGATGCGATCCATATAGTAGCGGGCCGTGACCAGCTTGTTGTCATAGAAAGATGACGAACCGTTGGCGCCTTCGGCGAGCTTGGCCTGCGCGGCCCTGGCCATCTGGCCCCACATGTAGCCCAGCGTGACGAGGCCGAAGAGATGCAGGTAGTCGGTCGAGGCGGCACCGGCATTGTCGGGGTTCTTCATGCCGTTCTGCATCAGCCACATGGTGGCGGCCTGCAGGTCGTTGAGGCCCTTCTTCAGTGCCTTGGTGAACGGCGCCATCTGCTCGTTGGCGCGATTTTCCTCGCAGAATTCGCCGACTTCCTTGAAGAAGCCTTGGATGGCGCGGCCGCCATTGGCGCCGAGCTTGCGGCCGACGAGGTCGAGCGCCTGGATGCCGTTGGCACCCTCATAGATCATGGCAATGCGGGCATCGCGCACGAACTGGCTCATGCCGTGCTCTTCGATGTAGCCGTGGCCGCCGAACACCTGCTGCGCCATCACGGCATGCTCGAAGCCCTTGTCGGTGAGCACGCCCTTCACCACCGGCGTCATCAGGCCCATATGATCGTCGGCCGCCTGGCGGTCGGCGTCGTCGCCGGAACGGTGGGCGATGTCCGACTTCAGCGCGGTCCACAGCGCGAAGGCGCGACCGGCCTCGTTGAAGGCCCGCATGGTCATCAGGTTGCGGCGGATGTCCGGGTGCACGATGATCGGATCGGCCTTCTTGTCCGGCGACTTCGCGCCCGAGATCGAACGGCCCTGCAAGCGCTCTTTGGCGTAGGCGACGGCATTCTGATAGGCGACTTCCGACTGCGCCAGACCCTGCAGGCCGACACCGAGGCGCGCCTCGTTCATCATCGTGAACATCGCCTTCAGGCCGCCATTCGGCTCGCCGAGCAGGATGCCTTCCGCCTCGTCATAGTTCATGACGCAGGTGGAATTGCCGTGGATGCCCATCTTCTCTTCGATCGAGCCGCAGGACAGCGTGTTGCGCTCGCCCGGATTGCCGTCGGCATCGAGCTTCAGCTTCGGCACGATGAACAGCGAAATGCCCTTCACGCCTTCCGGCGCACCCTCGATGCGGGCCAGCACCAGATGGATGATGTTGTCGGACATGTCGTGCTCGCCGGCCGAGATGAAGATCTTCTGGCCGGAAATCTTGTAGGTACCGTCGCCATTCGGCACGGCCTTGGTGCGCAGCAGGCCGAGATCGGTGCCGCAGTGCGGCTCCGTCAGGTTCATGGTGCCGGTCCATACGCCTTCGATCATCTTCGGCGCGAAGGTGGTTTTCTGCTCTTCGGTGCCATGGGTGAGGATCGCGGCGATCGCGCCCTGGGTGAGGCCCGGATACATCAGCAGCGCGAGATTGGCCGAGACCATATATTCGGCGACCGCCGTATGCACGGCATAAGGCAGGCCCTGGCCGCCATATTCAGCCGGTGCCGCAAGCCCCATCCAGCCGCCTTCACAATATTGGCGATAGGCTTCCTTGAAGCCCTTCGGCGTCGTCACCGAGCCGTCGTCGTGACGCACGCAGCCTTCCATGTCGCCGACGCGATTGGTCGGCTGGATGACGTTTTCCGCCAGCTTGGCGCCTTCGGCGAGGATCGCTTCCAGCACATCGCCGGATGCATCGGCAAAGCCGGGGAGATTGCTGTACCGTTCAAAGCCCAGCACCTCGTTCAGAACGAACAGCGTATCGCGGATAGGCGCCTGGTAGATCGGCATCGCGTTTCCTCCAAAAAACAACGAACAGACCCGTGCCGGAACGGCTTACGGGCCGACTGCTGGACTCGATTAACAAAAATTGACGTTTGCGTAAACGTCAATTTTGCGGACAGTCGCTTTTTTAGGAAGGTGGTGCTGGCATCTCCCCGCAAAAGTGACCGGAAGCCAGCCGATGCCGCGGATTTCGCAAACCGCCGGGTTCGCAGAATGGAAGCCCGCACCACCGCCGCCAGTCGCCTTTCCAGAAAGGCCCCTCAAAACGAAAAGCGCGCCGCCGGAGCGACGCGCCTTCTCGTTGCTTGGGCTTGGGAACAGGCGCGAACGCCTGCCCCGTTCAGTTCGCGGCAGCCGAGGTCGAAGCAGCGCGTTCGGCGACCATCTGGCGGACGGCGTTCATCGCGCCGCTCAACTCGTTGATGGCGTCGTCGATCAGGGCGCGTTGCTTCTGCAGGCGCACGAGCTGCTTTTCCGACTTCTCCAGCGCAAGGCGAAGCTGCTTGGTGTTGGTGCCGGTCGGATCGTAGAGGTCCATCATCTGCTTGACCTCGCGGAGCGAGAAACCGACCTTGCGGCCGAGCAGGATGAGCTTGAGACGCACGCGGTCGCGATGCGTATAAAGACGGGTGGCGCCGTCGCGCTCGGGCTTGAGCAGGCCCTTGTCTTCATAGAAACGCAGTGTGCGCAGCGTCACGCCATATTTCTTGGCCATCTCGCCGATGCGCACCAGCTCTCCGGCCGGCTCGTTCGACACAAGGTTGGTGTTGCTGGCAACCCCGCCAGCGGTGTTCATCTGCACAGTCATCGACATTTCCCCGATGGGCACGCGGGCGTGGCTGCCTGGCGTACTGTGGCGGAAGCGCTTGGGGGCCTAGCTTCCTGGTTTCGACAAAGATCCGTAAGCGATACCGCACTGCACGACTTACGTTTACGTAAAGGATATACCGATATCATCAAGGAAATGCAAGTAGGATGCCGTAACGCCATGCGCCGCGCTTGACGGCGCAAGCTTTTCTCAACGAATCCTGAAGCTTCTTAAGTTTGGTTAACGGCTTGTTTACCACGTTGGGAGAAAGGTGCGGCTGTCGGTCCGTGTCCATCCTGTCTCGCTTTTCACACGGGTTCATCGAAGTGCGGGTGCCAGCCGCGGGAATCAAACGTCCGCTGGCAAAACCGCCTTCAGACTCGACTGGTGGGTTGGGGAATCGCTGGCGAAGGCCGGCCAATTGCGAAACGGGCGCTCGATGAACAACAAGCGGTCCTATCTCGATGCGGTGAATGCCGGGCGTCAACGCCGGCCTTACGCAACGCTGGAAGAGCTCAACCGGTCGATGGAAGCGCTGGAACAGCGGCTGGATCGCAACCGCGACGAGCCGTCGCGTGCCGAAGAACCACGCTATGGCCGCAGCCAGCCTTTTGCGGAACGCCCGTCACACGAGGCGCCGCGGCAGCGCGCCTATGAGGACCAGCGCCCACGCGGACGCGACTACCGCTCCCATGAAGGCTCCCGCGGCTATCAGCGTCCCTATGAAGAACCACGCCCTGCCCGCCAGCGTACCGCTTCCAGCTATGAGCAGCCTTACCAATCGATTGCGCGCGATATCGAGCGCATGCGCGGCCAGGAGGACGGCGTTGCGGCAGTGAGCAAGATCGCCGGCG
Source organism: Terribium retamae (assembly GCF_022347545.1). Taxonomy (GTDB): domain Bacteria; phylum Pseudomonadota; class Alphaproteobacteria; order Rhizobiales; family Rhizobiaceae; genus Mesorhizobium; species Mesorhizobium retamae. The sequence goes on along the minus strand of NZ_JAKREW010000054.1, from coordinate 4,101 downwards.
AGTTGCGCGGCCTGCGCGAAGAACTGCGCCAGCAGATGAGTGCGGGCCTGCAGCGCGAGTTCCAGGCCCTGCGCAAGGATATCGAACGCGCCGCAAAGGCGGCTCCAGCCGCCCAGGACAGCGCCGAACTCGGCCTTGAATTCGAACGGCTGTCGGGTGCCATCCGCGCGCTCGCCGAAAAGAGCGATGACAAGAGCGTCAACCTGCTGAGACTCGAACTGGATCAGGTCCGCAACGCGATGGATACGCTGGCACGCGAAGAAAGCGTGCAGGCAGTGGACCGCCGCTGGCAGGAATTCGACCGCCGTTGGTCGGCCTTCGAGACCCGTTTCGATGGCTCCGGCCGGCAGGGTAGCGTCGACGTCGCCTCGCTGGCGGAACGCCTCGAACAGATCGGCGCGGCCGTCAACAAGCTGCCGGAATCGCTGTCGCTGCGTTCGCTGGAAGAGAAGGTGCGCACGCTGGCGGGTGCCGTCGACCATTTCGCCAGCCAGCAGGGCCGCCGCGGCGGCGACGTCTACGGCATGATTGACGAGCGCCTGGACGAGATCTCGCGCGCCATCGTCGCCTCCACCGTGGCTGCCCAATCCAGCGCTTTCGACCCGGCACCTTTCGAACGCATCGAGCAGCGGATCTCGGCACTTGCCCGCCAGATCGACGAAGTCGCCAATGAGCGCCCGCGCGGCGAGATGATGGACGATCTCTTCCATGGCCTGGAACAGCGTTTCGAAGCCCTTTCGGGCATCATCGAGCGTCGGCAGGAAGATGCGATGCAGCAGGGGAACATGCTGTTCCGCGATCTTGAACGGCGTCTCGACGACGTCGCCGACCGTCTCGACCGCCGCCAGCCGGAAACAGACAGTTCCGGCATCATGGACGCCATCGACGCCCGCTTCAGCGCGCTGGCACAGCGCCTGGAAAGCCGCAGCGCGGACAGCGCCGGCCAGGACGCGATCCGCAGCCTGGAAAACCGGCTCGACGACATTTCCAGCCGTCTCGACTCGACCTCGCTGCATGCAGCCGGCATCGACCCCGACCTGCTGCGCAGCCTGGAAGCACAGGTTTCCGGCCTTTCGGCGCATCTGTCGCGTCCGGGTGCGCCGCTGCCGGAGTTCGACGACCTCGGACCGCGCATCGAGAAGATCGAGGAATCGATCGCGACCAACCGCGACACCATCCTGGAGACCGCAAGGCAGGCCGCCGAAAACGCAGTGCGCGCGCTTGGCCTCTCCAACGGCGACACGGTCACGGTTGCCGGCCTGGCTGAAGACCTCAAGACGCTCGAAGGCCTGACCCGCCGCTCCGACGAACGCAACACCAAGACGTTCGAGGCGATCCACGACACGCTTCTGAAGATCGTCGACCGTCTTGGTTCGCTGGAAACCGGCAGCGTCCAGCCGACCGCCAAGATTACGGTGCAGCAGGCTCCGGCGCTCGACATGGACGAGCCCTTGCCGCTGTCTGCCGGCCCGGATAGCCGCGACTTCGGCGGACGCACGCCAGCACAGGCTGCGGTCGAGGCCGCGCGCGCCGCACTGGGTTCGGAAGAGATCGCCGCGGATGGGGATCCTTCCGCCCAGGGCAAGTCGATGTTCGGCGGGATCGCGCGCGCCTTCAAAATGCGCCGCGAAAACGAGACCGCACAGCCGACGGCACTCGCCGAGGGCGCGGTCGTGCCGACGGTCGACCTCGACGAGCCGCTGGAGCCGAAGCTGATCAATCGCCCGCTCGAGCCGGGCTCGGGCGCGCCCGACCTCAACGCCATCATGAAGCGGGTTCGCGACGAACGCGGCCAGCCCGCCAAGCAGAGCGCAACCGATGCTTCCAAGGCGGATTTCATCGCCGCCGCGCGGCGCGCGGCGCAAGCCGCGGCGGCCGCGGCGGGAGCGCTCCAGCACCAGCCGGGCAAATCGGGCGGCAAGGCGTTCGGCCTCGGCAACCTGCTGAAGGCCCGCCGCAAGCCGATCCTGATGGCCGCTGCCGCGGTCATGCTGGCGCTGGCCGGTCTTCAGCTCGGCAAGGCCTTCCTGTCCGACCCCGAGCAGGTGTCGCTCAACGAAATCGCTCCCATTGAGGAAAACACCGACTTCGCGGCCTACTCGGCCCCCGCAAAGCAGGCACCGGCGCTCGAGGCTCCAGCCCTGCCGATCCCGGCCGACGCACCACCGGTGCGCAGCGTCGACAACAAGGACCTGCCGGAACCTGCATCACCCGAACTGAAGTCGAAGGCCGACCTGGCCGCCAAAGATCCGATTGTCAAAGACGAGTTCGACGAACCGCAGGCAGCAGAAGCGCCAAGTGCCCCGGAAGCGGTCGAGGCCACGACAGCTCCCGCGGCTCCTGCCCTGATCGCCGCGCCGGTGACCTTGCCGACGGTCGATGTACCGGGTATCGCCAAGCCGACCGTTTCCGAGGACAACACCGGCGCGATCGCCCCCGCCCCGGCCAATACTGCCGGCACGATCGAGGTCCCTGCAGCCGTCGGACCGGTTGCGCTGCGCGATGCCGCCGCCGCGGGCGATGCCAAGGCGCTGTTCGAAATCGGCTCGCGCTATGCCGAAGCGCGCGGCGTCAAGGAAGACATGGCCACCGCCGCCAAATGGTATGGCGAGGCGGCGGAACGCGGTTTCGCGCCGGCCGAATACCGCATCGGCAATTTCTACGAGAAGGGCATCGGCGTCGAGCGCGACATCGCCAAGTCGAAGGAATGGTATCGCCGCGCCGCCGAAAAGGGCAATGCCAGCGCCATGCACAATCTGGCGGTGCTGTTTGCCATGGGTGCCGACGGCGCGGCCGACAATGACGCAGCGACTCGCTGGTTCAGCCAGGCGGCCGATCTTGGCGTCAAGGACAGCCAGTTCAACCTCGGCATCCTGGCCGCCAAGGGCGCCGGCATGCCGCAGAACCTGGAAGAGTCCTACAAATGGTTCGCGCTTGTGGCCAAATCGGGCGACAAGGATGCCGCCGCCAAGCGCGACGAGATCGCCAAGGCGCTGCGCCCCGAACAGCTCGAACGCGCCAAGCAGGCGACGGATCTCTGGAAGCCGAAGCCGCTCGACGAAGCAGCCAACTCGATCGAGATACCAAGCGCCTGGCAGGACGCTCCAACCACGACCGCCAGCTTCGACATGAAGAAGGCCGTGCAGAACATCCAGCGCATCCTGGCCAAGAACGGCTACGATGCCGGCGGCACCGACGGCGTGATGGGCGACCGCACCAAGAAGGCGATCATGGCCTTCCAGAGTGACAACGGCTTGCCGGCGACCGGCTCGGTCGATGAGCCGTTGGTCAAGGCGCTGCTCGCGAAGAAGTAGGCTCACGCTGCCGTTTCGGCCAACCGCTTCTCCCCTTGTGGGAGAAGGGGCTGGCCGTAACACGGAAGGCATTCGCACAAAGAATCGGAGCATTTTCCGCAATTCGAAGAACAGCGGAAAACGCTCCAGGCGCCGAGACTCGTCTGCGATTTATTGCAGATCTTCTGGATATCGATAGACGTCTGCGTGCGAGGCGACGAAGAACTGGCCATCGTCGTTCACCCAGCCGCGGAACATGCCGTCGGTGTTATAGGGAGCAGCGATGGCGCCGCTTGCGCCCACCGCCACAAGGCCGGCGCCGACGTCCTTCAGCTTCTCCATGACCACCTTGCGCGTCGCTGCTTCCAGGCTTTCGCCGAGATAATCGACGCGGGACGCGACTTCGTGCGCAGCGACATGACGGATGAAATATTCGCCCTTGCCGGTGCCTGAAACGGCGCAGACGCCGTTGCGGGCATAGGTGCCGGCGCCGATGATCGGGCTGTCGCCGACGCGACCGTCCGGCTTGTTGTTGTAGCCGCCGGTTGAAGTCGCGGCGGCCAGGTCGCCATGGCTGTCCAGCGCGACCGCACCCACGGTGCCGTGCTTTTCAGATTCGCTGGCCTTGGCGGCGGTGCCGGCTACGACATGCGCCTTCATCGCTTCCAGTGCCGCCTTGCGGCGCTCGGTGGTAAAATAGCCCTGCGGCTCGACGGCCAGGCCCTTGTCCTCGGCGAAGCGGTCGGCGGCGGGGCCGGTGAGCAGCAGCGGATCGCCCTGCTCCAGCAGCGCCCGCGCGGCCTTGACC
>NZ_JAKREW010000053.1 GCF_022347545.1 Terribium retamae | reverse complement strand
GCTGGCCATGGCCAGTTCGCAGCCTTCTACAGCCGTCTCGTCGGCAACGGCAAAAAGCCAATCGTCGCCATCGCTGCAGTCATGAGAAAGATCGTCATCACGCTCAACGCAAGGCTCAGAGACGCCGAAAGTCCTCAGAGTTGATGAGGGCCGTTGGGGTGCCAGGACGCCAATTCTGATACGTCTCAGTACTTAGCACGGTTGCACAATAGCCCTCATCTTGAGTGCGAGCCCGCAAAGCGCTTGAAAATTCATGCAAAACTTGGCGGGCGAGCCTCGAAGGACGCACCAAAACACGACGCCCGCGCTTCAAACGGCCCTCAGATCATCTCCAACGGCACCTTGCGGCGCGGCGGCGGGAAGGCGGCATCGATTTCAGCCAGATCCACCTCGGTCAGCACGAGATCGACAGCGACCCGATTGGCGCGGACATGCTCCGGCTTAACGGCTTTCGGAATGGCGATGACGCCCTTGTGGCGCAGCACCCAGGCCAGCGCCACCTGCGTAGTGCTGACATCGTGACGCCGGGCGATCCCGGCAAGCCTATCGTCGCCTGCAAAGGCGCCTTGCCCGATCGGCGAATAGGCCATGACCGGGATGTTCTCCTGCTGCGAAGCCGGCAAAAGATCGAACTCGATGCCGCGGCTTTCAAGATTGTAGAGCACCTGGTTGGTCTGCACTGCAGAGCTGCCGGAAACGCGCGCCAGCTCCTGCATGTCGTCGAGATCGAAATTGCTGACGCCCCAATGGCCGATCTTGCCGTCGGCCTGGAGCGCCTCGAAGGCTTCGACTGTCTCGGCCAGCGGCACGCCGCCGCGCCAATGCAGCAGGTAAAGATCGATATGATCCGTACCCAGCCGTCTCAGGCTGGCCTCGCAGGCCGCAATCGTGCGCTGGCGCGACGCATTCGACGGCAACACCTTGGAGACCAGGAAGGCCTCGTCGCGGCGCCCGGCGATCGCGTCGCGCACCACTTCCTCGGCACCACCCGAGGCATACATCTCGGCAGTGTCGATCAGCGACATGCCGAGATCGAGCCCAAGCCGCAGCGCCGCCACTTCATCGGCAGCGCGGCGCCTGTCCTCGCCCATATACCAGGTGCCCTGGCCGAGCACCGGAACGTCGATGCCGGCGGGAAGTCGTGTGGTACGGATCGCCGGCATCGTTGCTATCTCCCAGCACTATCCAAATGGTCATCTCGAATGACCGTTTGAGCGCGCGCCAATTGCTTATGTTCTTGGGCGCCGCGCCCGTTGGCGCGAGAGCCAAGCGGCCCGGATGGGCCGCGCCGGCGATTGAGGCGCCCTGGATGTGTCAACATCCAGGGCCTCTGGTATTATGTACGCAGCACGCCGCCGGTCTGCTTGGCAACGTTTTCGACCACGCGCTTGGCGAGCGCTTCGAAATCCTCGTCGGTCAGCGTCTTTTCCACCGGCTGGATCGAGATCTCGATGGCGATCGACTTCTTGCCTGCCCCCAGCGCGGCCCCTTCGAACACGTCGAAGACGGAAACGCCGGTGATCAGCTTCTTGTCGGCGGCAAGGGCGGCACGCGTCAACGTACCAGCCTCGACAGCCTTGTCGACGACAAAGGCGAAGTCGCGCTTCACGGCCTGGAAGGACGAGAGCTCCAGCTTCGGCTTGGTGCGGGTCGGCTTGGCCTTCGGCTCCGGGACGGTGTCGACAAACACTTCAAAGCCGCAGAGTGGGCCGGAAGCGTCGAGCACTTCCAGTGCCGTCGGATGGAACTCGCCGAAATGGCCGAGCACCACCTTGGGGCCGAGCTTGATGACGCCGGAGCGACCCGGATGATACCAGGACGGCGCACCCGTCTCGATCTGGAGCCGGTCGACCGGCGCACCGCAGGCTTCAAGCACCGCGATGGCGTCGGCCTTGGCATCGAACACGCCAACCCCCTGCGCATTGCCTGCCCAGTGGCGGCCGGAACCGCCGAGCTTGGCAGTACCGCGACGCACGCCGGCTGCGACGCGACGCTGCGCTTCAGGCGTATCACCTTCATAGGTGCCGGATACCTCGAACAACGCGACATCACCGAGCCCGCGATCGGCGTTGCGCTGTGCCGCAGCGACAAGGCCGGGCAGCAGCGACGGCCGCATGTCGGACATGTCGGCGGCGATCGGGTTCGCCAGCTTCAGGTGCTTCTGGCCCCCGCCGAACAGCTCGGCGTGCTTCACCGGGATGAACGACCACGTCACCGCTTCCATCATGCCGCGCACGGCCAGCGCACGCTTGGCAGCGCGGGTGCGGATCTGCAGCGTGGTCAGGATCTTGCCGTTGACGACGCCATGGCTGGACAGCGGTTGCGGCCGGATCTCGTCGACGCCGTGGATGCGCATCACCTCTTCGACCAGGTCGGCTTTGCCGTCGACGTCGGGGCGCCAGGATGGCACCGCGACCTCGACCACATCGCCATCACCCTTCACGACGAAACCGAGCCGGGTCAGGATATCGAGGCTTGTCGAGCCCGGCACATCGATGCCGGTCAGGCGCTTGACCTCCGACACAGGGAAGGAAACGACCTTCGGCGTGAAGCCGGTCTCGCCCGACACTTCTACCTCGGCCGGCTCGCCGCCGCAGAGATCCAGCACCATGCGCGTGGCAAGCTCGATGCCCGGGCCGTTGAAGGCCGGATCGATGCCACGCTCGTTGCGGTAGCGGGCATCGGTGATGATGCCGAGCGTACGGCCGGTGCGCGCTACGGTCAGCGGCTCCCAGACGGCGGCCTCGATCAGCACGTCGGTGGTGTTCTCGTCACAGCCCGAATGTTCGCCGCCCATGACGCCGGCGAGGGATTCAACGCCATTGTCATCAGCGATCACGCACATGTCAGGGGTCACGGCATAGGTGCGGCCATCGAGCGCCAGAACGCTTTCGCCTTCCTTGCCACGGCGGACCACCAGGTCGCCCGCGACCTTGGCAGCGTCGAAGACGTGCAGCGGGCGGCCGCGATCGAAAGTGATGTAGTTGGTCATGTCGACCAGCGCGTTGATCGGCCGCAAGCCGATCGCCATCAGCCGCTGCTGCAGCCATTTCGGCGACGGACCGTTCTTGACGTTGCGCACCAGCCGCAATGCGAAGACGCGGCAGAGATCCGGCGCTTCGATCTTGACCTTGACGGGCGTGGCGCCCTTGCCGGCGACCGGTTCGACCGGCGCGGTCTTCAGTTTGCCGAGACCCGATGCAGCGAGATCGCGCGCGATGCCATAGACACCCGTGGCCTCCGGATGGTTCGGCGTCAGGTTGATCTCGATGACCGGATCGTCGAGATGGGCATAAGCCGCGAAGGATGTGCCGACCGGCGCATCCTGCGGCAGATCGATGATGCCGTTGTGTTCGTCCGACAGTTCGAGTTCACGCTCGGAACACATCATGCCGTGGCTTTCGACGCCACGGATCTTGCCGACCGAGAGGGTGACGTCGATGCCGGGCACATAGGTGCCGGGCGCCGCGAAGGCGCCGATCATCCCGGCGCGCGCGTTGGGCGCACCGCAGACGACCTGTATGGGCGTGCCGGAGCCGATGTCGACACTCAGCACCTGCAGCTTGTCGGCGTCCGGATGTTTTGCAGCCGTCAGCACCTTGGCAATGACGAAGGGCTTCAGCGCTGCCTTGTCGTCGACCGACTCGACCTCGAGGCCGATCGACGTCAGACGCTCGACGATCTCGTCCAGCGTGGCATCGGTTTCCAGATGATCCTTGAGCCAGGAGAGGGTGAATTTCATGGGTTCACTCGTTTCGTATCGTTACGGTCGAGCACTTCCACCAGCCGGAACCGCTCACAAATCAGAATCATGTCCGGCGAATAACCGCCATTACGGCCGAAATAGGCTTCGTGTGCCTCTCGCCAGTACTCATAGGACAGGTCGCCTTCGCCTTCTTCGCGCGCAAAGTCAGCATCGACTTCGTCGAAGCGCTTCATGTCCACCGACACCGTCTCGATGACCGCGGCACGGCGGCCCTGGCCATCGAGCACCACGTCGCGCCGCCCAACCACCGGCACCGGCTCGTGATCGCCGAAGTCGCGGAGTGCGCCACAGGTCGCGGTCTTGCGGCCTGCCAGCACCAGCGCCAGCAGTTCGTCCGCCAGTTCCGGACTGTCGCCGAAGGCGAAGGTCACGGCACCGGCATAAGGACCGGCAACAGCACTCGTCATGTGCTGAGGCCGCCGAACAAAGTCGGCATGTCGAGCGGGCGGAAGCCGTAATGCGACAGCCAGCGCACGTCGGCGTCGAAGAAGGCGCGCAGGTCCGGCATGCCGTATTTCAGCATGGCAATGCGGTCGATGCCCATGCCCCAGGCGAAGCCCTGGTACTCGTCTGGATCGAGCCCGCCGGCGCGCAGCACATTGGGATGAACCATGCCGCAGCCGAGGATCTCCATCCAGTCGTTACCCTCGCCGAAGCGCACTTCGCCCGGCCGCGAGCGGTCGCACTGGATATCGACTTCCAGGCTCGGTTCCGTGAACGGGAAGAAGGACGGACGGAAGCGCATCTTCAGGCTTGGCACTTCGAAGAAGGCCTTGCAGAACTCTTCCAGCACCCAGCGCATGTTGGCGACGTTTGCCGTGCGGTCGATGACCAGCCCTTCGAGCTGGTGGAACATCGGCGTATGGGTCGCGTCTGAATCCATGCGGTAGGTCTTGCCCGGGATGACGATGCGGATCGGCGGCTTCTGCGCCTCCATGGTGCGGATCTGCACCGGAGAGGTGTGGGTGCGCAGCAGCTTGGCCTCGTTGCCCTCGGCCGCCTGCAGGAAAAACGTGTCGTGCATCTCGCGCGCCGGGTGGCCGACGGGGAAGTTCAGCGCGGTGAAGTTATAGTGGTCGGTTTCGATGTCCGGGCCTTCGGCGATCGCGAAGCCCATGTCGCCGAAGATGGCGGCGATTTCGTCGATGACCTGGCTGATGGGATGGATGCGGCCGCGCTCTGCCGGCGACTGGCGCACCGGCAGCGTGACATCGAGCGTCTCGGCAACGAGGCGGGCGGCCACGGCCGCATTCTTCAGCTCGGCCTTGCGGGCGGCCAGCGCCTCGGTGACGCGGTTTTTCAGCCCGTTGATCGCAGGGCCCTGCACCTGGCGCTCCTCGGCGGTCATCGCGCCCAGCGTCTTCAACAGCTCCGATACGGAGCCCTTCTTGCCGAGAGCGGCGATGCGCACGGCTTCGATGGCCTGCTCGTCGGCAGCAGCCGCTATATCGGCAAGCAGCGCGCTCTCCAGGACTTCGAGATTTCCAGCGTTGGCGTTCACGATAAAACTCTTTCGATCGGGACTATCCGTCGGCTGTACAAAGGCCGCTTGATAGCGAGTGGTTACTCTTTCTGTTTCTACGCAATTCCGAACGCAAAACCGCTGCACACTTTTGCTGGAATTGCTCTGGAGCGCGACATAAGAAAAACCCGCGCCAGCCGTGCCAGCGCGGGTTTCCCAAATCAGATTTCGAAAAGCTTGGGAAGACGCTGGTCTTTAAGCGACAGCGCTTTCAAAAGCATTCGGGGTGGTGTTCTTCAGATATTCGAGCGCGACCTTGGCCTTGCCGACGAGCACGGCGAAAGCCTGCGGCTCGTGGATGGCCATATCGGACAGGACCTTGCGGTCGATCTCGATGCCAGCCTTGTTGAGGCCGTCGATGAAGCGGCCATAGGTCAGGCCATGCTCGCGCACAGCGGCGTTGATGCGCTGTACCCAGAGCGCGCGGAAGTTACGCTTGCGCGCCTTGCGGTCGCGATAGGCGTACTGCAGCGACTTCTCGACCGCCTGCTTGGCGATACGGATGGTGTTCTTGCGACGGCCGTAGAAACCCTTGGCGGCTTTCAGGACCTTCTTGTGCTTGGCGTGGGCGGTAACGCCTCTCTTTACACGTGCCATGTCATGATCTCCTTAAATTCAGCGCTAGCCGGGCTTACAGGCCGTTCGGCAGGAAGTTCTTGATGACCTTCTTGCCATCCGGTTCAGCCAGAACCATCGTGCCGCGGGCATCGCGAATGAACTTGTTGGTGCGCTTGATCATGCCATGGCGCTTGCCGGCAGCAGCCGACTTGACCTTGCCAGTCGCAGTGATCTTGAACCGCTTCTTGGCGGCCGATTTGGTCTTCATCTTGGGCATTTTGCTACTCCTTTGCGAGGGCTTAGCACCCTCTTGTTGTTGTTTCCGGGCCGACCAAAGCCTGGAAAGCAAATGAAACCGCCACGGCATGCCCTGCCGGGCGGTTTTTCTGGAACGCGGCCCTATACTGCAAAGAGGCCTGCAGCGCAATCCCCGACGCGCTGCAGCGTCAATACAGCCAGAAAAGGATCGGGACCAGCCCGTTCTCCTGGCCTTCTTCGATGAATTCGAAGAAGGGGATGGCTGCCAGGAACATCAGCCCGTCGCGCATGGTGAGGTTGAAGATGCGCGGCGTGAACGTCACTTCCGCCTGATCCCGGTAAAGCCGCGGATTCGGCAGGAAGCGCGGCACCCGCTGCAGATAATCCTCATAGGGGGCACCGAGCGCGGACTTGAGATAACGCTCCTCGCGCCGGGCAACAACGTGGAATGCGGCCGCACAGAGAAGTGTGGAGACGATCGTCACCAACACACTGCCGGTCTGAGCGCCGATGCCGGCGACGGCAATGGTGGAAAAGAAATACAGCGGATTGCGCATCACCGAATAAGGTCCGGTCGAAATCAGCTCCGCCGATTTGCGGCCGCCGATATAGAGGATCGACCAGAGACGGCCGCCGATGCCGACCAGGATCAGGGCGAGGCCTGTCGATTCGATCCGTTCATGGGTGAGCTCGTCATGCAGCGAGCCGCTGAAGACGAGAAGCCCGAAGAAAACAATAATCAGGAGGGCGAGGCCGCCGCGCCGTCGTCGCTGATAGCGCCCCAAAGCCTCGAGCGCCTCGGATGATGGGGTAGTGGGCATGGAAGAAGACCCGGCCGCAGAACTGCGACCACGTGTTTGTCGGCCCGGTTTGCGGAATTTATCGGGTCTGTTTGTGGAATTTACCCGGTCTGTTTGCGGAGAATTCGTGGCGGTCAGGGCAACCGGAAAAGCACGGGCAGCGCGCCGGAGCCTTGCGCATTCTCGATCAGCTCGAAGATCGGCATGGCTGCCAGGAAAACCAGGCCGTCGAGCAAGGTGTTGAGCAGGAGGCGCGGCTTGAAGGAGCCGGTATCGCCTTCCTGATAGAGGGAAAGATTCGGAATAAAGCGCGGCACGCGGGCGAGATAGGCCTTGTAGGGCGCCCCGAGTTCATCCTTCAGGAAGCGCTCCTCGCGCAGGATGACAATATGGAAGGCGCCGGCGCAGAGCAGGGCAAAGCCCACTGTGGCAACGAGCGAGCCCATCTGCGCGCCGACGCCGGCGGCGGCAAGCGTCGAGAAAACATAAAGCGGGTTGCGGGTAATGGAATACGGTCCGCCCGTCACGACCTCATGCGACTTGCGCCCGCCGATATAGAGCGTCGACCACAATCGTCCGGCGATGCCGAGGAACATCATCAGCACGCCGACCATTTCCACGGTTTCGTGGATGAAGCCTTCCGGCGGATAGATCGCCTCTCCGAACAACAGCGCTGCGAACATCGCTAAGATGACGATGGCGAGCACGAGGCGGCGCAGCGATTGATAGGTGCCAAGCGCACGCCGGGCATCCGTCTCGGCGATCTTGTTGTCCATGCCGGAATTCCAATCGTCGCAACCCGCCACAATGCGCGGTGACAAAACACCAAGTTGAGGCAGCAAAAAGGCGCCCGCTTGGGGCGCCTTTTTATCATTAGCTATAACACTCGTGCTTGATCAGCGCGGTGCCAGCACCATCATCATCTGGCGGCCTTCAAGCTTCGGCTCCGCCTCGACCTTGGCGATGGTGGCGACTTCCTCACGCACCTTGTTGAGAAGCTGCATGCCGAGCTCCATATGCGCCATCTCGCGGCCACGGAAACGCAGCGTCAGCTTGACCTTGTCGCCTTCCTCGAAGAAGCGGCGCACCGCGCGCATCTTCACGTCGTAGTCGTGGCTGTCGATGTTAGGGCGCATCTTGATCTCTTTGATCTCGATGACGCGCTGGTTCTTGCGGGCCTCGGCGGCCTTTTTCTGGTTTGCGTATTTCAGCTTGCCGAGGTCAAGAATCTTGGTGACGGGCGGGACGGCGTTAGGCGAGATCTCGACCAGATCCAACCCGGCTTCCTCAGCCAGTTGCAGTGCTTCGTTGATGGAAACTTCACCGCGGTTCTTGCCTTCTGCGTCGATAAGCTGGACGCGGGGGACGCGGATATCCCGGTTTGCGCGCGGGCCATCCTTCGTGGGCGCCGCTGCTTTGAAAGGTCTGCGAATTGTCGTGGTCTCCTCGAGCCGTTGGCGTTCTGGATTTCAGTTCAAGTTTTACTTTGGCGCGTCAATGTGGTGAGCGCGCGGCGCGAGTCAATAGCACAGGCGCGGCAACAAATCACCTGTTCAGGCAAAATAGTCACACTGTTGCTTTCTGAACCAAGCAAAGAACTGAATAGCGCTCTTTTCGCTGCGCCCCGGCCATGCCAAGAAGCACAACCCTGGAGCGGCGTACGCAAGTATTCGACGCTCAACCCTTTGATGCCGCGTGTCGCATTTTCCCGGCTCGACACGCAAAGGAACCGCGCCATGCAGCCGACCGCTCCCGACTTTCTCGATGTTGATGGCATCGCCATCGCCGTACGCCATCAGACAGGCAAGACACCGGGCATCGTCTGGCTCGGGGGCTACAAGTCCGACATGCTGGGCACCAAGGCCGAGGCGCTGGCCGACTGGGCCGACAGGACCGGCCGCGCCTTCCTGCGGCATGATTATTCCGGCCACGGCGAATCGGGCGGCGACTTCAATGAAGGTACGATCTCGACCTGGCTTGCGCAAAGCCTCGCGGTCTTTCGCCGGTACGCCAACGGCAGGCAGATCCTGGTCGGCTCGTCGATGGGTGCCTGGATCGCGCTGCGCATGGTGCAGCAGTTGCGCAAGGCAGGCGACGATCGTGTCGCAGGGCTGGTGCTGCTCGCGCCGGCGCCCGATTTCACCGCCGATCTGATCGAACCGACGCTGACCGACGCACAACGCCGCGATCTCGCCGACAAGGGCTTCTTCGCCGAGCCGTCGGAGTACTCAGACCAGCCCTATATCTACACGCGCGCGTTGATCGAGGATGGCCGCGACAACCTCGTCATGACCGGACCGATCGACACGCACTGCCCGGTCCATGTCATCCAGGGCCTTGCCGATCCGGATGTGCCGCACGCACACGCCTTGAAGCTGGTCAGCCACCTGCCGTCCGACGACGTCACGCTGTCGCTGGTGCCGGAAGGCGATCACCGGCTGTCGCGTCCGCAGGATCTGGAGCTGTTGCAGCGCGCGGTCGAATCGCTGGTCGAGCGGGCCGGTTGATGCGCATCTCCATCCCGATATCCGCATTCGTAGCGGCGATCGTCGGTTTCGGCGGAACGCTGGCGATCATCATAGCGGCCGCCAATGCCGTCGGCGCCACGCAGTTGCAAACGGCGAGCTGGGTCACCGCACTGTGCATCTCGATGGCGGTGGAAACGGCCTGGCTCTCCTGGCGTACCAGGATGCCGATCATCAGCGCGTGGTCGACACCGGGAGCGGCACTGATTGCGGCATCGAGTGGCTTTTCGATCGGAGAAGCCGTCGGTGCCTTCCTGATCGCCGGTGTGCTGCTTGTCCTCACCGGCCTGCTCAGGCCGCTGACCCAGTTGATCTCCAAAATCCCGGCCTCCGTGGCGTCGGGCATGCTGGCCGGTATTCTGGTCACCTTCGCACTCAATGCGGTGAAGACCATACCGGTGGATCCCTGGCTGGTGCTGCCGCTGATCGCGGCCTTCTTCCTCATCCGCTTATGGAACCCGGCGCTTTCGGTGCTCGCGGTCCTGATCGGCGGCGGGCTTGTAGCCTTTCTCACCGGCCGCGTCGGCAGCCTGCCGGCGCCGGAACTTTCGACGCTGACGCTGATCGCACCTGTCTTCACCGCCCAGGCGGCGATCGGTCTGGCGTTGCCGCTCTACCTCGTCACCATGGCTTCGCAAAACCTCTCCGGCCTCGCCGTGCTGCGGGCGGCAGGCTATCATCCCGAGCCAGGTCCGCTGATCGGCTTCACCGGACTGGTGTCCGTCCTGCTTGCGCCGTTCGGCGCCTCGACCTCCAACCTGGCGGCGATCTCGGCAGCCATCTGCACCGGACCGGACGTGCATCCGGACCCCGCCGAGCGGTGGAAGACCGGACCTTTCTATGCGCTTGCCTATGTCGTCTTCGCGATCTTCGGCGCCTCGCTGGTGGCGATCTTCGCGGTGCTGCCGCAAAGCCTGATCGTTCTGGTCGCGGGCCTCGCTCTGATGGGCCCGCTCACCAACGCGCTGACCATCTCGCTCAAGGACGAGCACGAACGCATGGCCGCCACGACGGCCTTTGCCGTCACCGCCTCGGGTCTGACCCTGTTCGGCATTGGCGCCGCATTCTGGGGTCTGGTCGCGGGAATGATCGTGGTTCTGCTCGACCATGCAAAAAATCGCTAGGCTTTACAGGCGGTTGCCCGGTTCACGGGCGTTTTGTCTTGAAGAATGCGCCTACCCATCCCACCTCGATTGGCAGCAGCCACGTCTTGGCTGCCTCCAACTAAAGGAACGGGAGAAATGAACACGACTGCATTGATCCGCCCGGCCTGGACGCCGGCAACCATCGCGCTGATGGTTCTTGGCTTCGTGGTGTTCTGGCCGCTGGGCCTCGCCATGCTCGCCTACATCATCTGGGGCGACCGGCTCGACGGCTTCAAGCGCGACGTCAACAAAGCCACCGATGGTATCTTCGCCGGCTGCCGCCGTAGCGCTGACAAGGCTCATCGCTGGGGTCATGGCTCCGCACGCACCGGCAATGTCGCCTTTGACGACTGGCGCGACAAGGAGTTGGAGCGCCTGGCTGAAGAGCGTCGCAAGCTCGACGAGGCTCTGGCCGAGTTCGACGAGTATGCCCGCGAACTGCGCCGCGCCAAGGACCAGGAAGAGTTCGACCGCTTCATGGCCCAGCGCAACAAGCCGACCGCGCCGGCGACCACGACGAAGCCGGCCAAAGGCAAGGGCACGAACCTGCTCGACGACTGATCGGATACGATCGGGACCGGTTCCAGCGGCGCCGCCAAACAGCGGCGCCGTTGTTTTGTGGGACGCCATCGGCCTCCCGCAGCAATCCCACCCCAGAAGACCGCTACAGATTTATCCGAATCGCTTATGTTCCTCTTATGTCCTTCGCCTTCTTCTGCAACCTGACCAAGCCTCGGCCCGCTCCGATCCAAGAGCGTGAGCATCGTGTGGCCGGGCGTACGCTGCCGCTCAGGATCGTCGAGAACGAGCGTGCGCGGCGCTTGACGCTGCGCATCGATGCCGGTGGACAGAGCTTGCGCATAACGGTACCTCCAGGCCTGCGCCAGGGCGAGGTAGAGAAATTCCTCACCCGTCACCAGGGTTGGCTCGAGCAAAGGCTGGCGAAGGTTCCGGACCGGCCGCAGGTACGGCCCGGCATCAAGGTCCCGCTGCGGGGCGTGCCGCATCTTATCATTCATGAACCCAGCAAGCGCGGCACCGTGGTGGTCGGCGCCGATGAAACGGGACCGACCCTCACCATCCACGGCGACCGGCTGCACTTGCCGCGCCGTGTCGCCGATTTCCTGAAACGCGAGGCGAAGCGCGACATCGAAGCGCTGGTGCTGCGCCATACCGGTGCGATCGGCCGGAAGGCCAAAAGCATCCGCTTCAAGGATACGTCGAGCCGCTGGGGCTCGTGCACCGCTGACGGCAACCTGTCCTTTTCCTGGCGCATCATGATGGCGCCGGCCCCGGTCATCAATTATCTGGTGGCACACGAGGTGGCGCATCTGAAAGAGATGAACCACGGCCCGAAATTCTGGAAGCTCTGCGAAGAGTTGTGTCCTGATACCGAGCGCTGCAAAGCCTGGCTGAAAAAGAACGGCGGCGCGCTGCAGGCGATCGCGTTCGACTAGCGCATTTTTGTCACCAAGCGGGATCACTTGGCGTTAAAAAATGCGGCGAAAACGGAACCTTAGAGTGTTCCGCGTTTCCGTTAAAAACAGAAATGCTCTGGCGATCAGGGCAGATTGATGCGCGTGGCCGTTACGCGGTTTTCCTTCTTCGCCTTGTCGCGAACGATGCCGAACAGCACTTTCGGTTCGGAACGGTCCCAGGCGATGCCTTGCCCTGCAATCTCCAGCGGCGCCGCCGCCACCCATTTCATGACAGAGCCCATTTCCGGGATTTCCAGCGCATAGGCCTCAGGCAGGTCATGGCCCGAAATCCAAAGTTTCCCATCGGGCCCCCAGGAACCGCCAGAATTGCTCATGTCGCCGAACTTGTCGAGGAGCACTTCCGGTAGCACCCAGGCTTCCGCCACGCGCCAGTCCTGGTCGAACCGGACGATCTGCGTGTTGAACTTGTTGCCATAGGCGACCGGGCTGCGGTCGAAGACGCGGTTGTAGTTGGCGAAAGCACCCCACCAGCTGCCGTCGTGATAATCGAGCCAGGTCAGCGAGCCGCGTTCGATGCCGAAGCTGAAAGTGTCGACATGTTTCAGCGTCGTTGCGTCCCACACTTCGACCGAGCTGGTCATCGGCCATTCCGGGTAGTTCGAATGCGCGGCATAAAGCTTCCCGTCGACCACCGCGCCGCTGTCCAGATGGATGATCGGGCCATCCTTCGGGCCAACCCACTCGCTAACCTTCGCACCCGACTTCTTGTCGTATTTGGCGATGGTCTGGTTGTCGATGGCGAAGAAATGGCCGCCGTCCACAGCAACCGCTTGCCTGGCCTCCGGCACGACAAACGAAGCCACCTTCTCGCCCTGCAATGTCGGCACGTCATCGGCAGCCCTGACTGGCTGGATCAAGATCAGGGCAGCAGCCAGGACCAGACCACAAAGCAGGTGTCGGCGATGAGACATTCGAACCTCGGAAACCGGTTGACGTTGTCGCCATCTATCGGTGAACCGATGACACGGGGATGACGCTTCGGCTACCAACCCCGCCGACCGGTCAAGCTGCGCAGTCCTGCCTGCAGCGCCCCGTCGTCGCCGTGCTCGACGCCGA
Organism: Terribium retamae; assembly: GCF_022347545.1. Taxonomy (GTDB): domain Bacteria; phylum Pseudomonadota; class Alphaproteobacteria; order Rhizobiales; family Rhizobiaceae; genus Mesorhizobium; species Mesorhizobium retamae. The sequence continues at coordinate 14,524 of NZ_JAKREW010000053.1, read as the reverse complement.
ACAGCACATCCAGCAGAGGAAACGTGCAGCGATAGAAAGCCATGCGCTGCCGCGTCGCCTCGGATATCGGCGCGTGCTGCTCGACCAATGCGAGGAACTGGTCACCGAAGCCAGCCGCCAGGCTTGCGAAATCATAGGCTGGGTCGCCGATACCGCAGCCTGCGAAGTCGATGACCCCGGACAACCGGCCGCCCTGTGCGAGGATGTTTCCGGCGCCGAAATCACCGTGGATGATTGCCGGAGCCGGCATATCGAGATCACTGAGAAAAACTTGAAAACGCTGCCGGAGATCTACAACAATATCCGGGGACAATAGCCGGAAGGCATGGTCTTCGCACTGCCGGAGCAACTGACGCCATTCGGCCAGAGGGTCGACGTCTTCCGCGTCGGGCAGAAGCGTGACCGGCAGCGCATGAAGGCGGATCAGGAAGGCTGCCAGATCCCGCGCAAAAGCGTTGCGTGTTTCGTAAGGCAACAGACCAGGATCGGCTATCGGCTCCCCCGCAAGCTTGCGATGGACGGAGACGACATGGCCGTCAACATCCCGCAGGTCCAGGACAGGCACGAGCGGTGGCAGATGTGGGCGCAATGCGGCCAGGACATCGGCCTCCCGCTTCAATTCGCGAATGCCGGATGGATGGTAAGGCACGCGTACGATCATCTCGCCAAAATCGAGCACGAGATTGTTCTGTCCGGTCGAAACCACCCGCGGCGACGGCGGCAACTTCAGCGCTGCCGCGATCTCGGCGGGCGTCGGCAGATGCTGAGCCGGCATGCCGTGTGAACCGATCATAGCGTCTTCGTCAGCCAGAGGACGAGGTCGTCATCGACACGCACCGACTGGTCCGGAACAACCGGCGTTTCACGATAGGTAATGCCGCGTCCATCCGGTTGATAGCCAAGCCTGACATAGAGGCGCTGGGCTGCGCCGTAATCCGCGTAAAGGCCAACTCCCAGGCCGATCGCCGCGCAGCGGGCGGAAGCGGCGAGCCGTTCGAACTCGCCGATCATCGCCGTGGCGATACCACCGCCACGTGCGGACTGGGCAACAACCAGATTGTTGATTTCCGGGATGCCCGCTGCCTTGAAAGGCGGATAGTCGGAGGTCCACAACAGTGTGCCATAGCCGACCACGTCATCACCTTCGGAGGCGAGCAGTACGATGCGACTGCCTTGGGCGACATCGGCAAGATAACGCTGCCAGAGACCGGCGTCGGCATTCCATGCCGGCCCGCCCTCGATTGCGGCGATCCGAGTGAGGTCGCCTGCCTCGAGGCCCCTGATGGTGAAGCCGTTCTTCATTGCCGCGTCTTTCGTCACCATGCATTTGTTTCGCACAGATGGCCAGAGTCTCGGCAGGAAGCAACTGCGCGACATGGTCCAGAAGGAATGACAGGACCGGCCAGGCAAAGCCCGGCCGGTCCTTTGCGGAACTGTCCAAGGCAGGCGCCCTAAAGGCCGGACAATTTCTCGATGCCGGAAAGGATGCGATAAGCCGCCCTTATCCGGGCCGGGATCGGATAGTTCTTGTTCGCCAGGATGACGATGCCGGCTTTCCTGGCTGGAATGAACGCAGCATAGGCGGCGAAGCCGTTGGTCGAGCCGGTTTTGTTGAGCCAGGCGTCGGCTCCCGCCGGAACCGGCGGGTTGAGCTTCTCGGCCTTCTGCGGCTTGAACGCCATATCGGCCGAATTGCCGGCCAACAACCGGTCGAGAGAGGTCGGATAGGGATAGCTTTCCCAGCCCAACCCTTGAGTCATCTCGCCGACCTTGTAATAACCGACATGCGTGGCGGCGATGGCTCCACGCAGCTTCTCGTCCGACAGCTGGCCACCGATGTTGGCCTCAACGAAGCGGATCAGGTCAGGAGCGGTGGTCTTGATGCCATAGGCCTCGGAATCCAGAACACCCGGAGAGACGCGGATAGGCTTGCCGGCTTTCGTATAGCCATAGGCGTAGTCGCCCATCCGCCCCTTGGGCACGTGGATGAAGGTGTTGGACAGGCCAAGCTTCGGCAGGAGCGTTTCCTCCATGAGCGCGTCGTAGGGTTTACCCATGCTTTCTGCCGCCAGATAACCGAACAGGCCGATACTGGGATTGGAATAGCGGCGGCGGGTTCCTGGCGCGAATTCCGGCTTCCAGGCCCGGAAATAGGCGATCATGCCGTCCTGGTTGGTCACCTCATCCGGGACCTGCAGCGGCAGGCCGCCCGCGGTGTAGGTGCCGAGATCGAGAACGTCGATCTTGTCGAGGGCGCCGCCGGCAAGCGCCGGCAGATAGGCGCTCGCCTTTTCGGTCAACGAAAACGTGCCGTTCTCCACGGCATAGGCAGCCAGTGTCGCGGCAAAGGTCTTCGACACCGATCCGACCTCGAAGATGGTTTTCTCGGTGACCTTCTCGCCATTTTCCTTGGATGCAACGCCGTAGCCGAAGAAAAACCGTTTGCCGTTGACCGTGATCGCCACGGCCATGCCAGGCAGGTCGTTTTCCTTCATCACTGGGTGTACCGTCTTGTTCACCAGTTGCTCCAACTGGCGCTCGGCATCCTTTTGGTCGGCGGCGTGGGTATTGGTGACTTGCAGGAGTGCAGCTGCAAGGATTCCGATTCTGAAAATTCCCGTCATGGCCCTTGGATCCTTCGATAAGCCGGTCATGTCAAACCTGCGATGCGATACGGCCGATCTCGGCGATGACTGCGTCGCGGTCCCTGGAGGATATTTTGGGGATCTCGCAAAAGGCCATCACGATCAGCGGGGCACGATCCGACGGCCAGATGACCGCGATATCATTGGCATTGCCGTGCTGGTCGCCGTTGGTGCCGGTCTTGTCGCCGACCAGCCAATCCCCCGGCAGGCCGGCACGCAGCCGCGTATCGCCAGTTTTGTTGGTGATGAGCCAAGCCGCCAGTTGAGAACGCGACGCCGCCGACAGCACGTCGGTGAACAGGAGCTTGCGCAGGGTTTCCGCCATGGCGGCAGCCGTGGTGGTGTCGCGCTGGTCATCCGGTCCGTCATGGAAGTTCAGTTCCAGTTCAAACCTGTCCAGACGGGTGATGTCGTCACCGAGCCGACGACAGAAAGCTGTCAGCGCGGCCGGCCCCCCGAAGCGGGCCAGCAGCAGATTTGCAGCGGTGTTGTCGCTGCGGGTGACGATCGCATCACACAGTTCCGCAATCGTCAGCCCCTTCCCGCCGACATGCGGTTTGGTCACCGGCGAATTCACCGCGACAAGATCCTTTTTTGTGATCCTGATACGCTGGTCAAGCTTTTCCTCACCCTTGTCGACACGCGCCAGCGCGAAGGCGGCCAGCAGCGCCTTGAAAGTGCTGCACATGAGGATGCGCTCGTCGGCCCTGTGCTGAATGCGCCTGCCGTTGCCAAGGTCGAGGATGCTCACGCAGAAGCGGCCAGGATGCTTCCGCTCCAGTTCGGCGAGCATGGTTTCGGCTTCGCCGGCGCGCTCGCTGCGTGCGGTCGAAGCGAAAGCCGCCAGGGTCGGGACGGCAAGAAGACTGCCGGCAAGAGCCTGCCGGCGCGAAAAGGACATCGTCATTCGCGTGTTCCATATCAGCATTGATTGGGAGAGAGGAACGAACGCCAACGGTCTTGGACCGCCGACCAACTCCCATTCGCGACTCTCGAGAGTGACTATGGCGATGCCTCTTGCCCCAGGCAAACGATCAATTCTAAGCTCTGGCATGAACAAAACTTGGTCATAGCCAATGGAAGTGTCGCAACTGCCGCTCAATGCCTTGCGCGCCTTCGAAGCCTCGGCGCGCCACTGCAGCTTCACCCGGGCCGGTCTCGAGCTGCGCGTCACCCAGACGGCGATCAGCCATCAGATCAAGGCCCTGGAGGAGGCGCTGGGGGTGACCCTGTTCAAGCGGCTGCCGCGTGGATTGACGATGACCGACGAGGGTCATGCGCTGCTGCCGGTTCTCACCGATGCCTTCAGGCGCATGAGCGCCACGCTCAGCCAATTCGAAGAAGGCAACTACCGTGAAATCCTGACGGTGGGCGTGGTCGGCACCTTTGCGATCGGCTGGCTGCTGCCGCGGCTCAATACCTTCAAGGAACAGCACCCGCATCTCGACCTGCGTCTCAAGACGAACAACAACCGCTCGGACATCCTGCTCGACGGACTGGATTTCTTCATCCGTTTCGGCGACGGCGCCTGGCACGGCACGGAGGCCTTCCATCTCATGGATGCGCCGCTCTCGCCGGTGTGCGCGCCCGCCCTCCAATCGCGTCTCGTCACCCCAGCCGATCTGGCGAATGCCGAACTGCTGCGCTCCTACCGGATGGACGAGTGGAAGCTTTGGTTCAAGGCTGCCGGGCTCGGGGCGCCAAACCTGCGCGGCTGGATGTTCGATTCCTCACTGACACTGGTGGAGGCGGCGGCCCGAGAAGTCGGCGTCGCGCTGGTCCCGGTGGCCATGTTCAGCCATGACATCGCGACCGGGCGGATCGTACAGCCCTTCGACATCACGGTGCACACCGGCAGCTATTGGCTGACGCGGCTAAAATCGCGCGAAGAGACGCCCGCCATGACCGCGTTCCGAGAATGGCTGGTCGACACCACTGACACCGGCAAAGCCTGATGACAGGACGTGCTCGGCATCCCCCGCGCTTGGGGCGTAGCCGACGGCCTCACAGTGCCGCAACAACCGCTTGTACACATCCGACAAAGCGCCTTACATCGCAGCTGTCTGAGGAGGGCTTGGGATGCTTCGGATCGCCTGGCGAGCTGCCACTGTCGCGGCAGTTGTAATTGCCTTGACCGGCACGGCAGAAGCGTACTCGCGCAAAGATGCGCGCTACGTGACCTCGTCGCGCAACAAAGCGGTTCTCGACTACATCGTATGTCTGGAGAAGGCGGTCGGAGCCAAGCCGAAGGATTTACCGGAGGCGCTCGCCAAGGCAGAAAAGCTGTGTGCTGACGCTGCACAAGAATTGCCCCGTTCGCCAGACCAACCCGACGCCGAAAACATTCGAATGCAGATCCTGGAATGCGGGTTCAAGCCTGAAGATCCCAGCCCTGATACCGGCTGCTGACCCAAATGACACGTGACCCGAGCCTGGGCTTCAGCCGACAGGCAAGCCATGCTCAGTCGTCATTCGTGGCGTTGAGTTCGTCAGGCCGAAGCCCCTCGTCCTCCTGGCGCGGCCAGGGCAGGAACCCCTTTTCAAAGCCATCGCCACCGAAATAGTCGAGCGCGCGATGCGCTTCGGCACCGTTGAAAGCAGCTTTGTCGATCAGATGCGCGATCACTTCACGTGCCTGGGCAAGCTTTTCCTTCAACTCAGCGACAGTATTTTCGGCCATGGCAATGCTGCTCCCGTTTGATGACAAGGTAGCCGCTTTCGTCATTTCGGCAAATCGTCGCTTTTCCTCGACTTTGCCGGCTTTTCGTGGCACTTGGCCCACCATGCCACGCGACATCAAGATATGCGGTCTCAAGACCGATGAGGCATTGGCCGCCGCCCTCGACAATGGCGCCAGCCATGTCGGCTTCATCTTCTTTGCCAAGAGCCCGCGCAACATCGCGCCTGTCGATGCAGGACGTCTGCGCCAGGCAGCGCGCGGCAAAGCCAGGGCCGTCGCTGTCACCGTCGATGCGGACGACGCCTTCCTGGACGAGATCGTAACGGCAATGGCACCCGACATGTTGCAACTGCACGGCTCCGAAAGCCCCGAACGTGTGGCCGAGGTGAAGGCCCGCTACGGCCTGCCGGTCATGAAGGCGCTTTCGCTGCGCGAGAAAGGCGATCTCGCGGCCGTTGCCCCCTATCGTGGTGTCACCGACCATTTCCTGTTCGACGCCAAGCCGCCCAAGGGTTCCGAACTTCCCGGCGGCAACGGTGTTTCCTTCGACTGGCGCATTCTGACCAGCCTTGACGCCGATCTCGATTACATGCTTTCGGGAGGACTCAACGCGGACAATGTCGGCGAGGCGCTGGCAATCGCCAATCCGCCCGGCCTCGACATCTCGTCCGGCGTTGAAAGCGCTCCGGGGGTCAAGGACGTCCGGTTGATCGCAGAGTTCTTTCAGGCAGTGCGGGCGGCACGTAAGATCCGCGCCGCCTGAGCATCAGACAGCATTTTAGGAGATCGGCTATGAACAAGCCGGCATTGCCAAATTCCTTCCGTACCGGGCCCGACGAGCAGGGCATGTTCGGCATTTTCGGAGGCCGCTTCGTCGCCGAGACATTGATGCCGCTGATCCTCGATCTGGAGAGGGAATGGAGCAAGGCAAAGGATGATCCGGAGTTCCGGGCCGAGCTCTCGGCGCTGTCGACCTTCTACGCCGGACGGCCGTCCAAGCTCTATTTCGCGGAAGGCCTTACCCGCCATCTCGGTGGAGCGAAGATCTACTTCAAACGCGAAGACCTGAACCACACCGGCTCGCACAAGATCAACAACTGCCTCGGCCAGATCCTGCTGGCCAAGCGCATGGGCAAGAAGCGCATCATCGCTGAAACCGGCGCCGGCCAGCATGGCGTCGCCTCCGCCACCGTGGCCGCCCGCTTCGGCTATCCTTGCGTGGTCTATATGGGCGCCACCGACGTCGCCCGCCAAAGCCCGAACGTCTTTCGCATGAAGCTGCTCGGTGCCGAGGTGCGGCCGGTGACCGCCGGTCACGGCACGCTGAAGGACGCCATGAACGAGGCGCTGAGGGATTGGGTCACCAATGTCGAGGACACCTATTACCTGATCGGCACCGCCGCCGGCCCGCATCCCTATCCGGAACTGGTGCGCGACTTCCAGTCGGTCATCGGCACGGAAGCCCGCCAGCAGATGCTGGAGCAGGAAGGCCGCCTTCCCGACACCATCATCGCCGCCGTCGGCGGCGGCTCCAACGCGATCGGCCTGTTCCATCCCTTCCTCGACGACAAGGATGTCGAGATCATCGGCATCGAAGCCGGCGGGCGCGGGCTTGACGGCATCGAGCACTGCGCCTCGATGAATGCCGGCAAGCCCGGCGTTCTGCACGGCAACCGCACCTATCTGCTGCAGGACGACGACGGACAGATCCTGGAAGGCCATTCGATCTCTGCCGGCCTCGACTATCCGGGCGTCGGCCCCGAACACAGCTGGCTGCGCGATACCGGCCGTGTCGACTATCAGCCGATCCTCGATGACGAGGCGCTGGAAGCGTTCCAGCTCTGCACCCGCACCGAAGGCATCATCCCTGCGCTGGAATCGGCGCATGCCATCGCGCATGCCGTCAAGATTGCCCCCAACATGGCCAAGGACAAGATCATCATCGTCAACCTGTCCGGCCGAGGCGACAAGGACGTCCACACCGTCGCCAAGATGATGGGTATGGAGATATGAGCACTTTCGAGATCTATCACTCCAGGCACAACCCGCATCACTATGTCGCGGTGGAGGCCGGCGACCAGCGCGAGAACGCCAAGGGCGTGCGCGAAAGCCAGAACCTCGAATTCCTCACCAATGTCGCCGATGACGGCGAGCCGCGCATTGCCTTCGATCCGAACCAGGCGCGCAGCCGCATCGCGCGCGACGGGTTCTATGCCTTTGCAGTCACGATCGAAATCCGCGAACATCCTGAATGAGACGGATGCCTGCGGTCCCCGACTTTGCGGCACATGGCTTCGCAGCCGCCGGCGCAACAACCCCAATCCATTCGACTATGAAGGGCATGGCATGACCACCCGCATCGACCGCCGCATGGCGAAGCTGAAAGCAGAAGACCGGCCGGCACTCGTCACCTATTTCATGGGTGGCGACCCGGACTACCAGACCTCGCTGTCGATCATGAAGGCGCTGCCGAAAGCCGGCAGCGACATCATTGAACTCGGCATGCCTTTCTCCGATCCGATGGCCGACGGCCCCGCGATCCAGGCCGCCGGCTTGCGCGCGCTGAAGGGCGGCCAGACGCTGAAGAAGACACTCGCGATGGCCTCAGAGTTCCGCCAGGGCGACGACGAGACCCCGATCGTGCTGATGGGCTATTACAACCCGATCTACGTCTATGGCGTCGACCGTTTCCTGGCCGATGCCAAAGCCTCCGGCATCGATGGGCTGATCATCGTCGACCTGCCGCCGGAAATGGACGAGGAATTGTGTATTCCGGCGTTGAAAGCCGGCATCAATTTCGTCCGCCTCGCCACCCCGACCACCGACGACAAGCGCCTGCCCAAGGTGCTCGAGAACACTTCGGGCTTCGTCTACTACGTGTCGATGACCGGCATCACCGGCTCGGCCTTGGCCGACACCACCAAGGTGGCGACTGCCGTGCAGCGCATCAAGGAACACACCGACCTGCCGGTCTGCGTCGGCTTCGGCGTCAAGACCGCCGAGCAGGCGCGCACCATCGGCGCTTCCGCAGACGGCGTCGTGGTGGGCACGGCCATCGTCAATGCGGTGGCCAACGTGCTGGGTCCAAAAGGCGAGAAGACCGCCGATCCGGCCGAGGCCGTGGCCACGCTGGTGAGCGGCCTGGCGCAAGGCGTGCGTTCGGCCCGCCTTGCTGCTGCCGAATAGTTTTCCTACCTCTTTCGAAATATGACGCCCCATCACGGGGCAGGAGCCGAAGCGATGAACTGGATCACCAACTTCGTTCGCCCGAAGATCAATTCGATGCTGGGCCGCCGGGAAGTGCCCGAGAACCTCTGGGTGAAAGACCCGGAAACCGGCGAGATGATCTTCCACAAGGATCTGGAAGGAAACCAGTTCGTCATCCCTTCTTCCGGCCACCACATGAAGATCTCAGCCAAGGAGCGGCTGAAGTTCTTCTTCGACGAAGGCAAATACGAGGTGATCGAGAATCCCAAGGTCGCCGTCGATCCACTGAAGTTCCGTGACGAGAAGCGCTATACCGACCGCCTCAAGGAGGCGAAGGCCAAGACGGGGCTGGAGGACGCTATCCTCAACGCCACCGGCACGATCGAGGGGCTTCCCGTGGTCGTAACCGTGCAGGATTTCGCCTTCATGGGCGGGTCGCTCGGCATGGCTGCCGGTGAAGCCATCATCCGCGCCTTCGAGGTGGCCCTGCAGCGCAAGCGCCCGCTGATCCTGTTTGCCGCATCGGGCGGCGCGCGCATGCAGGAAGGTATCCTCTCTTTGATGCAATTGCCGCGCACGACCGTGGCCGTCGACCGGCTGAAGGAAGCCGGCCTGCCCTATTTCGTGGTGCTCACCAACCCGACGACCGGCGGCGTCACAGCCTCCTATGCAATGCTGGGTGACGTGCACATTGCCGAACCCGGCGCGCTCATCGGCTTCGCGGGTCCGCGCGTCATCGAGCAGACGATCCGCGAGAAGCTTCCCGAGGGCTTCCAGCGTTCGGAATATCTGATGCAGCACGGCATGGTCGACATGGTCGTTTCCCGGCTGGAGATGAAGAAAACCGTGGCCGGCCTGCTCAAGCTGCTGCTCAAGCTGCCGGCGGAAAAGAAGGCGGCCGAGCCGGCAATCCTCCCGCCGGTGGTGGCCAAGCCGGAAGCACGGCCGCAGGCATAGTCTTCAATACCCACGCGCAGCGCGGAGCCCTCGCATGACCACACTCTCCGCCGAGCGTCAGATCGAGCATCTGATGACGCTGCATCCGAAAGGTTTCGACCTTTCGCTGGATCGTATCAGCCGCCTTTTGGAGCGACTGGGCAATCCGCAGGACAGGCTGCCGCCGGTAATCCACATCGCCGGAACCAACGGCAAGGGTTCCTGCGCGGCGTTTTCACGCGCGTTGCTTGAAGCTGCGGGCTACCGCGTGCATGTGCACACCTCGCCGCACCTGGTTAACTGGAACGAACGTTACCGGCTGGGCGCCGAAGGCGGCGGCAAGCTGGTCGAGGACAAGGTCTTTGCCGACGCGATCGCCCGCGTGGCCGAGGCCAATGGGGGCGAGACGATCACGGTTTTCGAGATCCTGACTGCCGTCGGCTTCCTACTGTTTGCCGAACACCCGGCGGATGCCTGCATCATGGAGGTCGGCCTCGGCGGGCGTTTCGACGCCACCAATGTCATCAAGCGGCCGGCAGTCTCGGTGATCATGCCGGTGTCGCTCGACCATGAAGCCTATCTCGGCGACCGCGTTGAGCTGATCGCAGCGGAGAAAGCCGGCATCATCAAGCGCGGCTGCCCGGTGGTGGTCGGTGCGCAGGAATTCGAGGCTGCGCAGCTGGTGCTGATCGAAACCGCCGAGCGGCTGCGGGCGCGACTCGCCGTCTATGGCCAGGACTTCCTCGCCTTCGGCGAGAACGGCCGTCTGGTCTATCAGGACGAAGACGGGCTGATGGACCTGTCACCGCCGCGCTTGCCCGGCCGCCACCAGTTCGCCAACGCCGCAGCCGCCATCGCCGCAGTCAAGGCTGCCGGCTTCGATATCGGCGAACGTGATGCCGATCAGGCCATGACCAACGTGTCGTGGCCTGGCCGCATGCAGCGGCTGACGCAGGGACGGCTGGTCGAGCTGGCGCCGCGCGGCGCCGAGATCTGGCTGGATGGCGGCCACAATCCGGGCGCGGGCACGGTGATCGCCGAGGCACTCGCCGAGCAGGAAGAAAAGACACCGCGGCCGCTGTTCCTGATCTCGGGCATGATCAACACCAAGGACCAGAGCGGCTACTTCCGAGCCTTCAAGGGATTGGCCAGGCATGTCTATACGGTGCCGGTGTCGATGAGCGATTCCGGTGTCCCCAACGACGAGTTGGCCGTGCGCGCCGCCGAGGCGGAGCTGTCAGCGGAACCAGTCAGCTCGGTGGCCAACGCACTGATGTTGCTGCGCGACACCTGGGACGAGAGCGAAGTCCCGCCGCGCATCCTGATCGGTGGTTCGCTCTACCTTGCCGGTGCCGTGCTGGCCGAAAACGGCACCCCGCCGACCTGAAGCGAGCGCGGTCAAGCCGCGAGATGCATGGCGGCTGGCAGCGCCAGCGACAGGCCCGACAGGAAAAGCAGCACGAACACGATCTTCCGCATCGTCTGTTGCGACAGCGACGGCGGCCAGCGACGCGCCGCATAGGTCATCAGCATCACCACCGGTATGGCCAGGACAAGTGCGACAGGCGACATGGATGGCAGATTGCCGCTCGCCACCACCACGACAAGCCTGACTGCCTGCGCCGTGCCAAAAGCAGTGACCAACGTTTCACGAATGCGCGCATGTGGCATCGGCTGGCGAAAGAGAAGATAGACGAGTGGCGGACCGCCGGTGGCAAACAGGCCGCTCATCAGCCCCGAAATGAAGCCGAAACCAACAAAACTGGCATCCGACGACGGCTTCGCCAGACCCGCGGGCCGGATGGCCAGTTGCAGGCTGGACATCATGATAACCAGACCGAGTCCGATCTTCAGCAGATCGGACCGGGTATCCGCCAGCCATTCGAGAAGCGCATAACCCACGAACAGGGAGGGCAGGCTTGCAATCAGGATCAGCCGCAATTGGCGGCCCGCAACCTCGCGCCAACCGCCCTGGACCAGCATTTGCGTGGCGTTGACCAGGGTGAGCATGCCGACCATCGCTGCAGCATCAGGCAACGGCAGCAGTCCGACGAGCGCGATCGCGCCCATCATGACCAGACCGAAGGCGAAACCCGACAGTGTCTGGACATAGGCCGCGATGGCAGTGAAGCCGACGAAGACGATGAGAGGCCCTAGATCCATGGCATCCCGTTAGGCGCCGGAGCGAAGCCGCGCAAGCTGGCTGCTGAAATCACGGCGCGTCTATTTCAGCTCGACTTCGATGAAGGCGTATTCGCCGTCATTAGCGTTTATGACGTCGTGCTCGACACCTTCGCCGCGGAAATAAGGCACGCCCTTCTTCATCTCGGCGAAACTCTCGCCCTCCTTGGTCAGCAGTTTCACCTTGCCGTCCATCAGCGGCACGACGACGTAGTCGTGGCCATGGCGATGCCAACCCGTATTTGCGCCCGGCGCGAAACGGTACTCGGTGACGATGACGCGCTCATTGTCGATGAAGACGGTTGCTTTGGCGGTTCCGGTCATGTGCTTCTCCTCCCCCGAGCAATTCCAGGAAAGTGTGCAACGGTTTCCGTCCGGAATTGCGTGAAACAAAAATGCCAGAGCGTTTTCGTGAATAAGGGAACGCTCCAGCACCGAGGGAAAGCCATCTGGCCTCACAACGCGAGGGCCAGCACGCAGGTTTGATGGAGGCAAACAAAAAGCCCGGCGCAAGGCCGGGCTTCCCGATCGATATTTCGAAGTGATCAGGCGACGGCGCCGTTGATCCAGTGCGAGAGCGCGGTCTTGGGCGCAGCGCCAACCTTGATGTCGGCTACTTCACCACCCTTGAAGATCATCAGGGTCGGGATCGAGCGCACGCCGAACTGCGCAGCGAGTTCCGGATTCTCGTCGATATTGAGCTTGGCGACCTTGACCTTGGCGCCGAGTTCGCTCGCGATGTCTTCCAGCGCCGGTGCGATCATCTTGCAGGGGCCGCACCATTCGGCCCAGAAATCGACGACGACCGGCACATTGGCCTCGAGCACGTCAGCGCGGAAATTGTTGTTGTCGACCTTGACGGTGGCCATAGCCAAGTCCTTTCGGGTGTTTCGTTGCGCTAGATGTGGTGCTGCAAGCAGCGATGTTCAAGCAGGTCTTGTGTCACGCCTCGGTGAGTCGGGCAAGGGCGTCGTCCATCGCCAGTTTAGGCAGTTCGATCAGCCGCGGCACCTCGGTGAAGAGCAGACCCGCAGCGACCTCGCGGCCGGGATAGAGCGGCTTGAGCAAAGCGCGGTAGAGCGCAAGCTGCAGGATGTAAGCGGCCGGCACCTCGGCCAGGCTTGCCGGCGCTGGCCGGTTTGTCTTGTAGTCGACGATGAAGACCCGGTCGGCATGGATCGCCACCCGGTCGATCTTGCCGGAAATAACGCGCGGCTTGCCTTTTACCGTGAGGCTGCCCATCACCGAGACTTCAGAGCGCGAACCAGGACCAAACAGCGGTCCGAAACGCGCGTCGGCCAGGATAGCGGCAACGGAATCCAGCGCTTGTCTCTGTTCAGCTTCCGACCAGTCGGCGCCGGCACGGGCCAGGTAGCGTGCCGCTGCTCCCGCGCGCCGCTCCTCGGCGAGGTCTGGCAGCATCTGCAGCAGCTTGTGCATGGCCAATCCGCGCCGGACGGCGAGGCTCGGTTCGGAATCGGCATCCAGAACCGGTGACCGGCGGTCGATGATCGGCTCGGCCGCGTCGTCGTCGATCAGCGCCGAAGCACCGGAAGGCGACAGCGGCCGCGGCAGGTCCTCTTCGACAGGCAGCGGTTCGAACAAGGAAGGAGGGATTGGCGTGAAGGTTTCGACGTCCACCTGCGCATCCGTTTCCGCCGCAGCGAGAGGTGGAAACCTCGTCCAGACAAAGCGGGACACCTCGCCTTCGCCCACCGGATGCGGACGCGTCTCCGTCTCCTCCGCTCCTGCGAGCGCGCGCGTCACCAACGAATGCCAGGTGCCAGGATTCGGCGCCCGTTTGCCGTGATAGCCGCAGACGATCAGCCGATCCTCGGCTCGGGTCATGCCGACATACAACAGCCGCCGGTATTCGTCGTCGGCCAGTTCGCGGGCACGCACCGAGACCGATTGTGAAAAGCCGTTGGCGACTTCGGCGGCGGACCGCCACAGGAATCCCTTGCCCGGCCAATATTTGCCGGAACCTTCGAACGGCATCAGCCGAGGCAGGTGCTGATCGCTGAATGGCGCCGCGCCGCCATCGACCAGGAAAACGATCGGTGCCTCCAGGCCCTTGGCGGCATGCACGGTCATGACCCGAACCTCGTCGCGGGTCTGGTCCATCTCGCGTTTGATCTCGGGACCGGTTTTTTCCAGCGTCGACAGGAAAGCCTCGAGTCCGGGCAGGCCGGCGCGTTCCTCCGCCAAGCAGAAATTGAGGAATTCATCCAGGATGTCGCCTGCTTCCGGTCCCAACCGGGCGATCATCCGGCGGCGCACGCCATCGCGTGCCAGCAGGCCGGCATAGAACTCGAACACCGGCTTGAAGGCGACCTCATTGGCCCAGGCATCGAGCTGGAAGACCACTTTCGCTAAGGCTTCGTCCGTGTCCGCACGCGCGCGCAGAGCCGCATTGAGCGAGATGCCGGCCGACCGGCCGGCAGCGAGGCCGAACAGCGTGTCCTCGCTGATGTCGAAGATCGGGCTACGCAGCAGCGCTGCCAGCGAAAGGTCGTCCTGCGACTGGATCAGGAAGCGACCGAGCGCGACCAGATCCTTAACCGCGATGTGGCCAGGAAGGCTCAACCTGTCGGCACCAGCGACCGGAATTCCCTTCTCCTTGAGGCTGCGCGACAGGGCGTGGACAAAACGGTCGCGCTTGCGCACCAGCACCACGACGTGGGGGGGGGGGGGGGGGCGGCCCCGGGGCGGGGGGGGGGGTGGGGGGGGGGGGCGCGGGTTGGGGGGGGGGGGGGGGGGGGGGGGGGGCGACGGGGGGGGGGACCCACGCGCGCGCGCGGGGGGGGGGGGGGGGGGGGCGGGGGCCGGCGCCGGGGGGGGGGGGGGGGGGGGGGGGGGGGGGCGGGGGGGAGGG
>NZ_JAKREW010000052.1 GCF_022347545.1 Terribium retamae | reverse complement strand
GGCCTCTGGCGGAGCGAGAGCGCGCTGGCCTTCGGCGCCGGCTACACCAGCGAGGACGGCCGCATCCGCGGCAATGTCAGCGGCACGGCTTCCGGCGGCCATGTCGGCGTCGGTGCCGGCCTGAGCTTCACACTGAACTGACCCGGGAATGAAGCAGCAAGCAACTTTCAGCACCTGGATCCTGCTCGGCTGCTTCACCCTGTCCGGCATCGCCCCAGTGGCCGGACAGGAGCCCGGGGCAGGCCAGAGAATCCGCGCTTCCGAGGTCGTGCTGCCAGCCGACGTCAAGCCCGGCGACTATCAACGGATCACCCGGCCCTTCGAGAACTGGACGCTGGTGTGCGACGAGAATCTGAAAGCGCGGACACGGGTTTGCAACGTATCGCAGACGATCGAGGACGAGTCGGGCAAGCTGCTGTTCAACTGGTCGCTGGCGGCGACCAAGGACGGCAAGCCGTACATGCTCCTGCGCACGGCGCCCGACGCAAGGAGCGACGGGCTCGTCTCGCTGAAGTTCGAAGGGCGCGAAGCGTCGATCGACGTCCGGCTCGACGGCTGCAACGGAGCCGTCTGCGTCGGCATGCTGCCGGTCGGGCCGATCATGCGCGAACAGATCTCCAGAAATGCAGCCCCGACCGTCGCCTATTCGACAACGGATGGCAGGACGGTTGTCGTCACCGCAACGCTCAAAGGCATCTCCAGCGCAGTGCAGGCCATCAAATGACGGATCGATCTTCATGAGCCAGCAATCCATCCACGACCGCATCATGTTACGGGACCTCGGCAAGATCCCGGCCGGCGAGCCGGCCCCCCGTCAAAAGCCGAGGCGCAACAGGCTGAAGCGCGCGGGCCTTGTCCTGCTCGGCGCGGCGGTCATCGCCGCGAGCGGCTACGCCCTCACCCGGTTCGGCGTGCTCGAGGATCTCACGCCGGCAGCGGCGATCGCCAAGACGGCCGACCCCGCGCTTCCGGACACCCCCTTCCTGCAGCATACCAAGCAGGCAGGACTGCAGGCCTGCTCGAACGTGTTTCCGGTGCTCGGACAGTTGCTGACCAGCGGCGCCCAGTACAGCATCCAGTCGAGCTGGAACAACCAGACGCCCGACAAGCATGCCGTCCAGGCGCTGGTCGGCATGGACTACGCCACCGAAGGCTACAGCGCGTCGGCCGCCGGCATCGTCTTCGCCGCGCCGACCGGTTCGGTCTGCGAAGGCACGATGGTTCGCATCGCGCCCTATACCCAACCCTGCGCCGAAATTCCTGCAATGCTCGAGCAAGGCAGCAAGCTGGTGAACACGCTGGGCAAAGTGGCGGTCTATGAATTGGCCGGCAACAGGGGCAACGCGCTGCTTTTGCCCACGGGCAACAGCTGCGTCGTCGTTTCCGTAGCCCAGGCCGCTCAGTGAAGACGATCGGGAGAGACAGGATGAAATCCGCGATTGCCGCCATCGGCATCTTGTTAGCCAGCACCATCCACATCGCAGCCGCCGATCTGGTCGACCCGGACGTGCCGGAACCGCCGGCCAGCGAGGAACGCGGTATCTGGGCCGCGATCGCCTATTCGGACGCCGACGCCAAGCACGGCTTTTTCTGGGGCGCCGACAAGCGGCAGGAAGCGATGGACGAGGCGCTTGCCCATTGCGAGAATGCCGGCGGCAAGACGTGCAGCGTCGTGTCGGTGTTCCGCAACCATCGCCACTGGGATGACGACGACAACACCGGCTTTCCCTATAACCATTGCGGCGCACTGGCGGTGGCAAAACAGCGGACCGGCCAGTCCACCCCGGCGGCAGCGATCTCGGCCCCGACGCGCAAGGATGCCGAGGACGCGGCCCTGCAGCGTTGCGAGGCATCATCCGCCGGAGAATGCAAGATTCGCGAATGGGTATGCACCTGATGGACCTCCGATCCCTCGCCTTGCGGCTTGCCTTCGTCGGCGGACTTGGCGCATCGGCGCTCGGCCTGCCGGGCGCCCCGGCTTTCTCGCAACAGGCGAGCCTGCCGAACGGCGCCACCTCGCTGGCCGAGACCTATGAGGACTGGAAACTGTCCTGCGCGCTGCAGAACAACCAGCGCGCCTGCATGATCTCGCAGGATCAGCTGCAGCAGAACGGACAGAGGCTGCTGGCCGTCGAGATCGATGCGAATGCGGGGTCGACGGCGAACGCGACCTTCCTGCTGCCTTTCGGCATCCTGTTCGCACAGGGCGTGACGCCGCAGATCGATGAGGCCAAGCCGCTGGCGCCCGTGGCGTTCCGCACCTGCCTACCCAATGGCTGCATCGCGACCTTCGCCATCGACGCGGCGACGCTGAAGCGCCTGCGCGCCGGCACCTCGCTCAAGCTCCAGGTGACGACCGCCGCCGAGACGCCGCTCTCCTTCACCGTGTCGCTGAAAGGCCTCGGCGCCGCTCTCGACCGCCTGGCCGGCATCCGCGGGAGTTGAGGCTAGCTTCGAACGGCTAATTTGCACCTATTTTTGCGCAAAAATATTTACTGTCTCTGTCGCCTGGACTAGGGTCGTCCCCGAGTTCCCGCGTTCATGTCCGGTACGGAGATCGTCATGCTTCTGAAAAGCCTCGCTGCAATTGCCGAGGGCCGCGGCTTCGACCTGCATTGGCAGGTCAAGGTGATCGAAACCGGCGAGACGTTCGGACAAGGCGACGAACTGGAACTGCCTTCGGCGAGTGTGCGCAAGATCTCGATCATGATGGCGGCGCTCAAGGCCGTGCATGAGGGCCGGATCGATCTCGCTGCCGACGTGACGATCACCAAGGAATTGCAGGAAGGCATCTTGTCGGGCGTCTGCCAGTACATGACGCCCGGCCTCGTGATCCCCTTCCGCGACGCCATCCTGCAGATGATCATCACCAGCGACAACATCTGCACCTTCGAGGTGATGCGGCCGTTCGAAATCCCGGAATTCACCAACTATTGCAAGAACATCGGCATGACGGGCACGACGCACCGCACCCGCTTCCCGCCGACGAACCTGACCGCCGAACACGCGCTCGATCAGGTCACCACGACCACCGCTGCCGATCAGGTGCTGCTGCTCGACCTCATCCTGCGCGGCACTGAGGACGAGGCTGTCGCCAAACGGCTCGGCGTCAGCACGGAACTCTGCGCCATGGCGTTGCAATTCCTCAAATGGCAGCGCTACCGGGAGATGATCCCGGGGCTGCTGCCGACGATGACCACGGTTGCGAACAAGACAGGATGGGGCCAGCGCGGCTGGATGGATTCCGGCATCGTCTTCAGAGACGAGCGCCCGCTCTATATCCTGAGTGCAACGACGGACAACGTGCCCGAAACCATGCCGGACGGACTGCCGGGGCGGGTTGCCTCAGGCCGGGCGATTGCCGAACTGTCCCGCGCCTGCTGGGATTCCCTAGCCTGAAACGCTCCTTATTTGCGCAAAAAATAGCATTCTAGCGCTTCCGTGAAAAACGAAAAAGCGCCCCAGGTCAGAACGACTCGATGTGGCGCACGATGATGCGATCGAGTTCGATCGGATCGCGCATTTCAATCGCCTTGACGATGCTGAAGTGGTCGAGGCTGGAAGCGCGCAGGCCTTCCACCGAGCGCCATCGGCCGGTCGTCGAATGCTGGCTGCGGTTGCGCAGTTCGTTGATCATGTCGCACAGCACCTGGTTGCCGGCGGTGGCGTAGAGCTTCGAATGGAAATTATGGTTGGCGAGCGCCTGCTCGCGTCGGCCTTCGGCCATGATGGACTGATCGAAGGCCTCGGCCAGCCGGGCGAGTTCCGCCACATCCTCGCTGGTTGCCCTGGCGGCGATGAGGGGGGCGGCGCTACGCTCCAGCACCGTGCGCACGAAGCGTGTCTCGACCCGTGTCGAATCGTCGGGCGTTGCGACGCGGAAGCCCGCATTGGCTGCGTGATCGACCAGCTTCAGATTGGCGAGTTCGGCCAGCGCACGCCGGATGTGGAAGGCGCTGGCGCCATGGTGGGCCTGCAAATCCGTGAGCTTCAGCCAGGTGCCCGGCGCATAGGCGCCGAAGATGATGTCGTTGCGGATCTCTTTGATGAGCAGGGCAAGCTGGTCCGCCGATTCACGCGACTTGGCCATTGGATTCCTCCCCCCTCACCTTGCCTTTGGTAAAGCATCTTTGGTCCTACGCAAAACCGCTGGACATTTTGCTTTGGGCCCGCGCCGGAATGCCAGCACGGACCCGATTGTCTCTACACCCTATTGTTTCGAAACATTCCAGAGTGCCGGCGTCTCCAGTGGAGACGCATGCACGCCTTTCAGCTTCTTGCTGACGCCGAGCGCCAGGTTGACGTGGTAGAGGCTGACAGCCGGCACCTCTTCCATGAACATCTTGTAGAGTTCGCCGGAGACGCGCTTCACCTCCTCCGCGTCGCTGGCCTGCATGCCCTTGTCGAGCAGCGCGATCGCCGCCTCATCCTTCCAGACCTTGCGCGATTCCGGTCCGATGATGCGCTCCCACGCGCCCATCGGATCGAAGCGCCCCGAATAGCCGAATGACTGCGCCTGGTAGTTGCCGTTGGTGTAGCGCTCGAGCTGGAGACCCCATTCGAGCGTCTCGATATTGGCCTGGATGCCGGCCGCAAGGAGCAGGCTCTGCACGATCACCGCCTGATCGAACATGCCTTCGAACTGCTTGTTGGCGATGATGGTGATGGGCTGTCCGGCATAGCCGGCCTCAGTCAACAGCGCCTTTGCCTTGTCGAGCGACGCCCCGAGCTGTTCGTTTTCCGGCTGGGTGTAATATTTGCTGGCGCGCGGCATCGGCGTCGTCGTTCCGGCCCACTGGCCGAACGAAACGCCCTGCGCGACAGCAGTGCGGTCTATGGCGAACGCGATCGCCTGACGGATGCGCTTATCCTTCAGCAGCGGATCCTTGCTGTTGAGCAGCAGCGCATACCAGACCGTGGTGTCGGAGGAGACGACATCGAGCGTCGGCTCCGCCTTGATCTGCTCGACGGCCTGCGGCGTGATCGGCGTCAGGTCGAGCGCGCCGGAGCGCAGGCCGACAAGCCGCGCCGACGGGTCGGTGACCACGGCGAAACGCAGTCTGTCGACCAACGCTTCCTTGCGCCCCAGCCTGCCATTCGGCTCGCCTTCCGGCGAAACATAGCCGGCAAACTTGTTGACTTCGACGAAGTCGCCGATGCGGCGCTCGCCGAAGGTGAACGGTCCAGTCCCGACGACCGTCTTCCAGGCGCCATCCGGGCCGACCGACGAGGAATGGAAGACCGGCGTGCCGGCGCAATCGGGCCGGGCCAGATTGTAGATGAAGCTGCCGTTCGGCTTCGCCAGTTTGTAGACGATGGTTTCCGGGTCCGGCGTCTCCACCGAGGCGACCTTGATGGCGCCGTCGAAAACCGCCTTGCAGCGCCAGATGGATTCAGGCCCCATCAGATAGTCCCATGACCATTTGACATCGGCGGAGGTCAGGGGCTCGCCATTGTGGAACTTCACGCCCTTGCGCAGCTTGAACACATAGGCCTTGCCGTCATCTTCGACGGCATAGGACTGGGCCAGTACGGGGCCGACTTCCAGATCGTCGCCATAAGCGACGAGGCCTTCGACGACATGCATGTGGACAGGGTCCGACATGCCGTCGCGCTCGCGCGCCGGATCAACCCCGCGCACGTCCTCGGTCATGCCGACGGTGATCATGCTCGGCGCCTGCGCATAGGCGGGCGCCGCCGAAAGCACCAACGCGGCGATCGCCGCGGAAGGAGCCGTCCATTGGCGGGTGGATTCCAGCCATCCCGGTGAGAAAAATGCCATGTCGTCCTGACCTCCACGTTCTTGTTATTGTTCCCCGCGAGATGTCTCGCGAACCCTATGGGACGGTGCGCTCCAGTTGCCGTGACGCCACCGGTCTGGCCGGCACGTCGATGCCCGGCGCTGCTTCGATGAGGCTCCTGGTATAGGCATGTTCGGGCGCATCGAGGATGCGCCGGGTTGGTCCCTCCTCGACCACCTTGCCGCTGTCCATGACGATGATGCGGTGAGCGATCTGCCGGACGGCGGAGAGGTCGTGGCTGATGAACAGGCAGGCGAAGCCGTAGCGCTTCTGCAGCGATGCGATGAGCGCAAGCACCTGCGCCTGGATCGTCATGTCGAGCGCCGAGACGGGCTCGTCGGCAACCACGAAGGCCGGGTGGCGCACGATCGCACGGGCAATGGCGACACGCTGCCGCTGCCCGCCGGACAGCTCATGCGGATAGCGCCTGTCGAGGCCGGTAAGGCCGACATCGCGCATGACCTCTTCCACGCGCTGGCGTTTCTGATCGTTGCTCAGATCCTGCGCATGGCGCAGCGGCTCGGCGATGATCGTACCGATGCGCCGGTGCGGATCGAGCGACGAATAGGGATCCTGGAACACCATCTGGCAGGCGAGCCGCATGGTTCGGCCGATCTGGTTGGTTTCCGCCGACAGGCGTTCGCCAAGGAACGAGACCGAGCCCCTTTCCAGCGGCGCAAGGCCGATCAACGCACGGCCGAGGCTGGTCTTGCCCGAACCGCTGCCGCCAACCAGCGCGACCGTTTCGCCACGGCTGATGGCCAGGCTGACGCCAGAGACCGCCGTGTCGGAGCGGCCGCGATAGCGCACGGCGACATTATCGGCGCTGATCAATCGGCCGGCCTCAGCGTCGCAGGGTTCGGCAAGGCTCTCGGCACGGCGTGCTGCAGCGACGAGTTCGCGCGTATAGGGGTCTTTCGCGCCGGCGATGAGGTCGGCTGTCGGTCCGGACTCAATCAGCACGCCGTTCCTCAGCACCGTCATTTCGCTGGTGTAGCGGGCGACGAGGCCGAGATTGTGGGTGATGAGCAGGACGGCCGTGCCGGCATCGCGCGCCAGCTGGACCATGATGTCGAGCACTTCGCGCTGGCTCAGCGTGTCGAGCGCCGTCGTCGGCTCGTCGGCGATCAGCAGCTTCGGCCGCAGCAGCATCACCGAGGCGAGCATGATGCGTTGGCGCATGCCGCCGGAGAACTGATGCGGATAGGAGGTCAGGCAGGATTCCGGATCGGCGATGCGCACGCGCCGCAGCATCTCGATGGCGCGTGTGCGGATTTCGTCGCGGGACAGGTCGGTGTGCCGCCGCAGCGCCTCGGCGAGCTGCGCGCCGATGGTCATGGCCGGATTGAGCGAGACCATCGGCTCCTGGAACACCATGCCGGCGACGGGACCGCGCAAGGTGCGCATCTTGCGGTCCGAAGCCGGGACGATCGCCTCCCCTGCGAGCGTGATGTCGCCGCCGCTGATGCGGACGCCGGGCGGCAGAAGCTTCAGGATGGCGCGGGCCAGCATGGTCTTGCCGCTGCCGGATTCGCCGACAAGGGCCGCCAGCCTTCCCGGCCGCAGTGTCAGGTCGACGCCTTTCAATATGTCCACCGCACCCACACGGATGCGCAGCGCCTTGATGTCGAGGAGTGGTTTTTCCGTCATGCTCATGCCATCGCCATGCGCGGGTCGAGACGGTCACGCAGGGCATCGCCCAGAAGGTTGGTTCCCAGCAGCGCCAGCGAGATGCAGGCGCCGGGCGCGAGGCTCAGCCACAGCGCATTCTCGAAATAGGGCTGGCTGGCGGCCAGCATGTTGCCCCAGGTCGGCGCCGGCGGCGGCACGCCGAGCCCGAGGAACGACAACGCGCTTTCGGCAAGGATCACCCAGCCGAACATCGACGTCGCGAACACCGAGATCGGTGCCAGGCAGTTGGGCAGGATGTGCGCCACCATGGTGTAGAGTTCGGAATTGCCGATGACGCGCGAGGCTTCGATATATTCCTTCTCGCGCACCGACAGCACCGCGCCGCGCACCACCCGGATGACCCCGGGCGCATAGGCCAGCGACAGCGCGATGACGATGCCGTTGCGCCCGGCGCCGGTGATGACGATCAGCGCCAGCGCGAGCAGGATGCCGGGAAAAGCGAGCAAGGCATCGGTGAACACCATGACGAGCCTGTCGACGCGGCCGCGCAGGCTGCCGGCCAAAAGCCCGATCACCGTGCCGATGGTGACCGCGATCGCGACCGTGACGGCGGCGATGCCGAGACTGGTGCTGGCACCCGCCATCAGCCGGCTCAGTATGTCGCGCCCGAATTCGTCGGCGCCCAGCCAGTGTGCCGCAGAAGGCGGCGACAGCCGGTTGAGCATGTCGAGCTGCAGCGGGTTGAAGGGCGTCCAGAAGGTCCCGACCACGCCTGCGGTGACCAGCAAAGCGGAGATCGCGGTTCCGAGGATGAGATTGGTGCTACGGCTCATCGCATCACACCGCCGATACGCGTGGGTCGAAGATCGGATAGAGCAGATCTACGATCAGGTTGACGATGACGAAGACAGCAGCGGTCAGAAGCAGGCAGCCCTGCACGACGGGGTAGTCGCGCGCATAGATCGATTCGACAAGCAGCCGACCGAGCCCGGGCAAGGTGAACACCGTCTCCAGCACGGCGATGCCGCCGAGCAGGTTGCCGAGCATCAGGCCGATCAGCGTCAGCGTCGGCGCGAAGGCGTTGGGAAAGACATGGCGCAGCAGCACCTGCCGTTCGGACAGGCCCTTGGCGCGCGCATGGGTGACATATTCCAGGCGCAACACCTCGATGGCGCTGGCCCGGGCCATGCGGATGAGCACGCCGGCCTCGATCAGGGCCAGCGTCACAATCGGCAGGATGACGAAGGAGACGGCTCTGAAGAAATCGTCGCTGAAACCGACATAGCCGAGCACCGGCACCCATTTCAGCTTCAGGCCGAAGACGACGAGCAAAAGCAGGCCGAGCCAGAAACTGGGGATGGACAGCAGCAGCGTCGCCAGCGACACGACCGTCAGGTCGGTGGCGCTGTTCTGTTTCCAGGCCGCGACGATGCCGGCGGGTATCGCGATCAGTGCGGCCAGCGCCACCGCCACCAGCACGATGATCGAACTCACCGCAAAGCGGTCGAGGATGAGAGGCAGCACCGCCTGGCCGGTGCGGGTCGACACGCCGAGATCGCCGGTCAGCACGCCGCCGATCCAGTAGAGAAATTGCAGCGGCCAGGGCTGATCGAGGCCCCAGCGCTGGCGCAGGATTTCGAGCTGCTGCTGATTGGCGGATTCGCCCAGCATCAATTGCGCCGCGTCGCCTGGGATGATCCGGATGAGGATGAAGACCGTCACCGCGACCAGCAGCAAGGTGATCAGCGTCATTCCCAGACGGCTGGCGGCGTAACGGAGCATGGACTCACGCCGCCAAATTGCGCGCTGCGGACAAGGTGTAGGTGGTCGACTGGCGGTTGAGAGCCGGAAGCGGCGTGATGTCCATGGTGCCGGCATTGCTGTCGATCATCAGCGTCGCGACGGTCGCGGTGAGGTCGCCGCGCTCGGATTTGCGCAGCGGCGCCCGGCAGACCGCGAGCGGCGCGCCGAACTCGTCGCGCAAGGCGGTGATGACGTCCCGGCGCGTGATGTTGCCGATCTTCGGCTTCAGGTGCTCCTTCACGCGCAGGTCGCGATAGAGGCTGTCGGGCGTGCCGAGAATGCCGACATCCTTGTATTTCGACAGTGCCGCCGTGCTCGTCCAGTGGTTGGCATGCACGATCAGGCCATTGTCCGGATAGACCGCGAAAGTCTCCGACGGCGCGCATTCGAAATCGATGGCCACGCCGTCGCGATGGCTGAGGATGAGATTGTTCGAGGTCAGCTTCTGCGTGGAGACGATCACGCCGATCGCGCCGGCATAGGTTTCGGCCTCCAGCGCCTTGCGCCGCAGCAGAGCGAGCGGAATGCCGGGCTTTTCGAAGTCGCGGTCGGACTCGATGTAATTGGCGGTGATGGCGATGCCGGCGGCATTGACGCCCGCGCGTGACACCGCGCCAGCCTCCGCGAACATCAGCACATCCGGGCCGTCGTCGCGCCTGATCTGGAGGACGACGGCGGTTTCGGCGCATTCCGCCTTCCAGTCCCAGTTGGTGGCGTGGATGATGGTCCCGTCCGCCGAGGCCGAAGGCAGCACGACGACGCCCGTGCATCCATCGGGAGAGTTCTGCTCGCGCTCGCTCGCCCGCTTCTGAACCTCCAGCGCCTCGTGCAGCAGTTCGGTGCGGGCATTGAGCAGCACCACGGAATCAAAATCGATCCCGGCGCCCTCGGCGATGCCCTTCATCTCTTCGACCAGATCGCCGTCATAGGCGTGGATGCGCGGCAGGTAGCTTTCGACGTGGCTGCGGATGCCGCGACCATCGAGGCCGCAATCGGCGAACTGCTTCAGGTAGTGAGAGACGCCGCGCTTGATCCTCTCGGCGGCAGCCTGCCCGTACTGGCGCCCCCTCTCGCGCGGGGTTCCATGGATTTCGATCAGGGGAAATTGGGAAACTGTCATCGGCTCTCTCTATTTATGCGCATAAACTAGAGTGATCCCGACAGAATTGGCAAGCCCATCTGACAAAAAATCTTTGGTCCATGCACCGTTCAAACCTCCGCTTGCCAAATGGAAGCTTCCAAACTTCCAGATCCCTTCACGATCTTGCCACAGGAGCGAGGCCGCAGCCGATCGCTGGTGCTGCGAACCCGACTTTGCGAAATCCGCATTTATTTTTGCGCAAAAACAAATGGCCGCTGCATGGGAAATGCCGCCGCAACTTGGCCGGAAAGCTCCCCGAGAACAGGGCAGCAATCCAAAAAGGGCATCCCGGTCATGAAACTCGCTACGTTGTTGGCCGCCGGAGTGGTGCTTGGTGCAATGCCGGCCCACGCCAAGACCGTCCATGTAGCGGTGTACCGCGGTCCAGCGGCCTGCGAGGGCTGCTCCGAAACGGCCAAGACATCGATCGAGAAGCTCGACCCGGCCTATCGTGTGGAATTTGTCGGCAAGGGCGAGAAGACCGACATCTCGCCCGAGACGCTGTCGCGCTTCGACATCTATGTGCAGCCGGGCGGTGGCCAGGACATTCCGGCTGCGCTGAACAGCCTCGGCAAGGCCCGCATCAATGCCATTCGCGGCTTCGTCGCCCAGGGCGGCGGCTATCTCGGCCTGTGCATGGGTGCCTATCTGGCAGACGACGCGAATTTCGGCCTGATCCCGTACGATCTTGCTTCCGAGGTCGGACGCCCCGGCTTCCCGGTCAAGACCATCGAGGATGCGGCAATCGACGTCGAATGGGCTGGGCGAAAGGATATGGTCTACTACCAGGACGGGCCCTACCTTCCGGCGAGCAAGGCGCCGGGCTTCCAACAGACCGCTGCCTATGGGAACGGCGACATCGCGGCGGCGCGCTATTCCTTCAAGAAAGGCACCGTCGTGCTGAGCGGGCCGCATCCGGAGGCCGACAAAACGTGGTTCGAGGCGGCCGAACTTCCGCTGGACAAGATGCCGAAGAGCAATCTGCTCAAGGACCTGGTGTCCCAGTTCAGGCACTGAGCCGGCGGCGCCAGCCCGACGAAACACACACTGTGCGAGGTGTCGGCACGGCGGTGCGGCACGCGATCAGGCTGGCGGCGATTACCGCCCTCAGACTTAAAAAGCTTCGCCGAAAGCAGGTCTAATCTCTTGCGCGCATGTCATCGACAATGAAGGAGCGTATTTCGTTCAAGCAGGGGAGGAGACCAGTTTGACCGCAACGTTATCGCAGGTGCAGGAACTGCACCGGCCGGAGGACGAGCATCTCGGCCTCTTCGCCAACCTTGCCTACGGCTTCCAGCATGTGCTGACCATGTATGGCGGCATCGTCGCCGTGCCGCTGATCGTCGGCCAGGCCGCAGGTCTTTCGCCGAACGACATCGGGCTTCTGATCACGGCCTCGCTGTTTGCGGGCGGGCTGGCCACGATGCTGCAGACCCTCGGCGTGCCTTTCTTCGGCTGCCGTTTGCCGCTGGTGCAAGGCGTGTCCTTTGCCGGCGTCGCCACGATGACGGCCATCGTGACCGGCGGCGGCGGACTGCCCCAGGTGTTCGGAGCGGTGATCGCCGCCTCCTTGATCGGCCTTTTGATCACGCCGGTGTTTTCCCGCATCACCAAATTCTTCCCGCCGCTGGTGACCGGCATCGTCATCACCACGATCGGGCTGACGCTGATGCCCGTCGCGGCACGCTGGGCGATGGGGGGCAACAGCGCCTCACCGGAATTCGGCTCAATGGCCAATATCGGCCTGGCGGCCTTGACGCTGCTGATCGTGCTTCTGCTCAGCAAGCTGGGAAATGCCTCGATCTCCAGGCTGTCGATCCTTTTGTCGATGATCATCGGCACCTTCGTCGCCGCCGCGCTCGGCATGACGGACTTCTCCAAGGTCGCCGACGGGCCCTTCTTCGCCCTGCCCACGATCTTCCATTTCGGGCTGCCGGTGTTCGGCGTGGCAGCGACGATCTCGATGCTCATCGTCATCATCGTGACGCTGGTCGAGACATCGGCCGACGTGCTGGCGGTCGGCGAGATCATCGGCACCAAGGTCGATTCCCGCCGCCTCGGCGACGGGCTGCGCGCCGACATGCTGTCGAGTTCGCTGGCGCCGCTGTTCGGCTCCTTCACGCAGAGCGCCTTCGCCCAGAATGTCGGGCTCGTCGCCGTCACCGGCGTGAAGAGCCGCTATGTGGTGGCCAGCGCCGGCGCGATCCTGATCGCGCTCGGACTGCTGCCGGTGATGGGCAGGATCATCGCGGCGGTGCCGCCTTCCGTGCTCGGCGGCGCCGGCGTGGTGCTGTTCGGGACGGTGGCCGCGAGCGGCATCCGCACCTTGTCCAAGGTCGACTACACCAACAACATGAACCTGATCATCGTCGCCACATCGCTCGGCTTCGGCATGATCCCAATCGCCGCGCCGCAGTTCTACGAACACTTCCCGGCCTGGTTCGCCACCATCTTCCATTCGGGCATCAGTTCGGCGGCGGTGATGGCGATTGCCATGAACCTGCTATTCAACCACTTCCGGACCGGCAATTCCGACCAGCAATCAGTATTCGTCGCCGGCATGGAACGCACGCTGCGCTACCAGGACATCGCCTGCCTGCACGAGGGCGACTATTTCCTCGACGGCAAGCTCTACGACTCCACCGGCAAGCCGGTTCCGATCGTCGCCCACGAGCATTGAAGAGCGAAGGGCACACCTCCTCGCTCGATCTTTCGGAGTTTTTCGCGGGCTGCTTCACGGCAGCCCGTTCGTCGCAACTCCTCGACAAAGCCACCTCATCGGGTGCGATCCGCAAACTCGCTGATGCTGCGGATAAGCGGGGTCTGGTCGCCGACCCAGAACCAATGGTCGTTGCCGTCCACCTTCACGAACCGCCCACCCGGTATGTTCGCAGCAAGGAACCGGCCCGCCTCCGAGTGGACGGCGCGATCGCCCGCGCGATGCAGTACCGTTGTCGGGACCGAGACCTTTGCGAGCAGATGGCGGACGTCGGTGTCGCGCAGCGCTTCGAGCACACCCGTCACAGCGCCTGGGCTGGAGGCCGCCCTCAGCAACCCGGCCCACCAGGCTTCCGCCTGGCGGTCGCCGACGAGGCTTGGGGCAAAGGTCTCGATCTCCGCCGGTCCGCCCCAGTCGGCGATCAGGCGTCGACGCCACAGCTCGTACTGCTCGTCCGTCAAGGCGAAAGCGTAGTCGCGCGTGCGGCTGCCCTTGGCAAGGGAGCCCCAGAGCACGAGCCCGACGAGACGGTCGGGATGGTCGACCGCGAAGCGGATGCAGCCGGGCCCGCCCTCTGAAGATCCGACCAGCAAAGCGCGACGGCTTCCGGCCGCTTGCATCACCGCCAATATATCCCCTGCGGTCGCATCGACGGTCGGACGCTCTCCGATCCGGTCGGAGAGACCGACGCCGCGCCGGTCGAACAGGATGAGGCGACCGATGCGCGAAACCGCGGCGATCCAGGAACGGCAGCGGCTATCCTCCCAGATCCGCTCCACATGCGACACGAAACCCGGAACGAGCACAATGTCCAACGGACCATCGCCGACGGTCTGGTAGGCAAGGTGGAGACCATCCACTTCGACATAGCGCGTTCGCGGCGCTTCAATGGCCTTGCCCGGTTCTTGCAACAGGGCCAGGGTGGCGGGGTCAAGGGCCACTCCGAGCTCATCCCGCAAATGCCGGGCGCATGCTTCGAGCCGGCGCTCGGCCGCAACCCTGTCGCCGGCTGCGAGGTGGGCGCGGATCAGGTGACGATGCGCGCTTTCGCTCAGAGGATCCAGCCCCACCAGACGCGTCGCATGCACGATCGCAGCACGGGCGTCGCCAGCGGCGATCTGCATCTCGATCAGACGCTCCAGCGTCTGCGCCAGCCGGCTGCGCAAGGCCTCGCGCCTGAAGAAAGCCCATTCCTCGAATTCCTGACAGCCCGGCAGGGCAAAGCCGCCAAGAAAATCGCCCGTGTAGGTGCCGGCCGCGATTTCAAGGGAACCGCTGTCGCAGGCATCTTCAAAGGCTCTGGTGTCGAGGTCGACCGCGAGCGTGGGGCGGAGGCTGAGCGTGGTGCCGCTTGCAACGACGAGCTCCCCGGCGAAGGCGATGCGGATTTTATAGAGGGTGCGCCGCAGGCGCGCCCGGGCCGTCTCTTCGCCGGCTTCGGGCCATAGCAGCGTGGCGACGGTCTCGCGTGAGACGGCTCCACCAGCTTCGGCGAGGAAGATGAGGAGTGCGGCGGCCTTGCGCAAGGCAAGCGACACCCGCAGCCCGTTCATGCGGAACTCCGGAAAGCCCAGAAGCCGAAATTCCAACCGCTCCATCGATCCGCACTCTTCACCAGGGGACGCTGGGGGGACGCCGGCCGTCTATTGGCTCCCACGACTTCGGGCCGACCCCGAAGATTTTCTGGAGCGAGAAATGTCACCGGTCAATACACCCAGCCTTCACCGCCTTTCCAAGGCCGTTGCCGAGGATGGCATCCCGATAGCCTATGCAGACCTCGGCCAAGGCGAACCGCTGGTGCTGCTGCACGGCGTCACCGAGAGCGGTGAAGCCTGGCACGAAGCGGGCTATGTCGAGCCGCTCCTGAAGCGTGGATGGCGGCTGATCCTCATCGACTGCCGCGGTCATGGACACAGCGGCAAGCCGCACGACCCGTCCTCCTATTCCGGCCGCAGGCGGGCCGCGGACGTCGCTGCCGTCCTCGATCACGCCGGCATCCGGCGTGCCGCGCTCATGGGACATTCGATGGGCGGCATGGTGGCACTCGCCACCGCCGCCTACCATCCCGATCGTGTCAACGCGCTGATCGTCAATGGCGCACACCCCTTCGCAGAGGATCTCGCCCCCTTGCGGGCCGCCTTCAAGGATGATTTCGAAGCCTGGCTCGCCTTCCTGACGCAGTTGGTTCCCGACTTGTCGCCGAACAGCTGCCGGCGCATCCGGGCCAACGATCTGGCCGCCATTCAGGCAAGCCTTGCCGGCGACAGGCCCGATTTCTCGGCCGCCCTTGCCACGCTCGATATCCCCGTGCTTGCGATCAGCGGTCTGCTCGACCCACGCTGGGCGTATGTCCGTAAGTTCGCGGAACTGGCAAAAGGCGAATTCCTGCCCCTCGCAGACAAGAACCATGTGACGGCCTTTCTCGATGCCGGCGCGATCGTGCCGGCGGTCGACGGGTTCTTACGGCGTGTCGGCGCCCGTACCATGGAAAGGAGCTGAGCCATGTGCCGGTCGTGTCTCTCCTGGTACGGACGACGCATTGCACCGTATCTCGTCCATGCCGGCTGCTCGTCGGAGGCCTTCTCGCGCATGCGGCGGCGCATGGTGCCGCATGCGCAGGGCGTCGTGGTCGAAGTCGGTTTCGGGTCGGGCCTGAACCTTCCCTATTACGATGCAGTCAAGGTGACGCGGCTCATCGGCGTCGATCCCGACGGGACCATGCTCGCGCTGGCCAAACGCCGCGCCATGCCGTTCGATGTCGAATGCCTTCAGGCTCGCGGCGAAAGCATGCCGCTGGCAGATGGGCTGGCCGACACGGTGGTCGTCGCCTACGCCTTCTGCACTGTCCAGCAGCCGGAAGCGGCGCTGGCGGAAATCCGGCGCATCCTGAAACCCGACGGGCGGCTGATCTTCCTCGAACACGGGCAGGCCAATGCCAATTGGCGCAGAAGGCTGCAGGACCGGCTCAACCGAGCCTGGGGCGCACTTGCCGGGGGCTGCAAGCTCAACCGCGACCCGTTCCAACTTGTCGCCGATGCCCGCTTCGACATTCGAGACTCGTGGCACGAGAAATTTCCGCCCGCCTTCTGGCTGTTGGGCAGCCATTACGCCGGCATCGGCATTCGGCAATCCGATTAGAGCGTGGGCAAGATCACATCAAGCCAGCGGCGCATGTGAGACAGTGTCCCCTGTCGACCTGCGCCCCATTGGTGGAGAACACATATGACCAATTTCGCGGCTACGGAACCGCCAGGTCTGTCCGACGTCTGGGCGATCGGAGATGCCTACGAACCCTTTGTCGGCCGTTGGAGCCGGCTTGTTGCCGATGAATTCATAGACTGGCTGGGAGTGCCCGCGGGGGCGCGGTGGCTGGACGTGGGCTGCGGCACCGGAGCCTTGATGCAGACCGTTCTCTCACGCGCCGCGCCCGCCAGCGTCACCGGCCTCGATCCGTCCGAAGGCTTCCTCGGTTACGCGCAGGACCGGGCGAAAGACCCGCGTGCGGCGTTTCGCTTGGGAGACGCGCAGGCATTGCCGTTTGCCGATGGTGCATTCGAGGCCGTGGCGGCCGCCCTTGTGCTCAACTTCATTCCCGCTCCCGCCCTGGCGGTGGCTGAAATGAAGCGTGTGCTGCGCCCGGGCGGCACCGCTGCGGCCTATGTCTGGGACTATGCCGACGGGATGCAGCCCATACGGCATTTCTGGGACGCGGCGACAGCTCTCGATCCTGCCGCAGAACAGCTGGATGAAGCCCGGCGCTTCCCGAACTGCAATCCGGCATCCCTGCTTTCGCTGTTTCGCGATTGCGGCCTCGACCAGGTCGAAGATCGTATCATCGAGGTACCATGCGTCTTCCGGGACTTCGACGACTATTGGCGGCCTTTTCTCGGTGGGCAGGGTCCAGCACCGACCTATTGCGGCACGCTGTCCGACGAGCGGCGGGCGACGCTACGCGACCGGCTGCATGCGAGGTTGCCGATCGAGCGCGACGGCTCGATCCGGCTGACCGCGCGCGCCTTTGCAGTTCGCGGAATTTATCCAACCTGATGCGCGTGGACCGCGAATTCCCTCATTGACGACCATTGCGCTTACGCTGCTTCCCGCGCCTGCTCACACAGCCAGGCGCACAGTTGCCGCGGCGCCAGACGAGCGTCGTCCGCGCGCACCAGCGCGAAATGCCAGGCCGGGCCGCTCAGGACGCAGGAGAAAGGCGCGACCAGTTGCCCGGAGGTCAGAAGCGGCGCGAACAACGAAGGCGACAGCAGCGCCACGCCGAGCCCGGCAACGGCGGCGTTGGCGTCCAGCTCATGCGTTGGATAGTCGACCGCGGCGAAACGCAGGCCGGGCGGCGTCCCGTACCCGGCCGCCGCGAACCAGCGATCCCAATCGGGGTGCGGCAGGAGGTCGAAATCGGCCAAGGTGGCGGCGGCGTCCAGAATGCCGCCACCGAGCAGGGATGGCGCCAGCATCGGCGTCACTTCGACGGGCGTGAGCCGGTATTCGTCGAGCCCAGGCCAGCCGCCGCGTCCCGTCCTGATCGCGACGTCGAATGCGTGCGCATCGCGCACATCGGCCGAGACATCGATCTCGATGCTGGAAGCGGAGGAAACGTAGCGCGCCAGGCGCGGGGCGAGCCAGCGCGAGGCAAAGGTCGGCGGCGCGGTCAGCCGAAGCGGCGGCGTGGCGGCCTGGAATTCCGCCAGCGCATCGGCGACGGCCGACAAGGCTTCCTGAACCCGGCCGGCCAGAACGGAGGCGGCGGCCGTCGGGACGACGCGACGGCCGACACGTTCGAACAAGGGCTGGCCAAGCTCCGCCTCCAGGGTGCGGATGCGCAGGCTGACCGCCGCCGGTGTCAGGAACAGGCGCTCGGCCGCGCGCGCGAAACTACCCGCCGACACGCACGCCTCAAAGACCCGCAGGGATTCCAGGGATGGCCGCATGATCAGTTTCTCTTGTGAAGCACACAAGCAATGCGCGTTTTGAAAGCAGCAAGCTTGAGCGCACATGTCGGCCACAAAATAGGAGATCGACCGTGCTGCTGCAATCGCGTCATCTGTTCACGCTATTCATCGCGCTCCACCCGACACTGGACCTCGGGCAGACACCGGCGGGTGGCCGGCGCATCTTTCCCGTCTCGGGCGGCCATTTTCGCGGTGAACGCATCGGCGGCACGGTCTCCCCGCTGATCGGCTCCGACCTGCTTCTCGCCCGCCCCGACGGCACGTTCCAACAGGATGTCCGGCTGTTGCTCGTCGCAGACGATGGCGGGCTGGTGCTGATGACCTATCGTGGCGTGAGGCATGCGTCCCGCGAGATCGACGAGCGGCTGCGGCGCAACGAGCCTGTCGACGCCTCGGAATATTACCTGCGCATCACGCCCTATTTCGAAACCGCGGCTCCAGCCCACGACTGGCTGAACAGGATCGTCTCGGTCGCCAAGGGCGGGCGCTGTCCGGGCGGCGTCGAACATGAGGTCTACGAGGTTATTTGATGCGCTCACCCGAAAAACCGACGCGCCAATGGTGCTCGCTAAGAAATATCCGGCGATGTCTGCTGCTGATGCTGGACTGGTATCATCGGCAAAGAGCGAGGAGACGCAGCCGTTTGGACCTGCTCGATCTGACTGACAGAGAACTACGGGAACTTGGCCTCCGGCGGAGCGACTTCGATGGTCAAATCCACGCCGTGCCTGCCGAGAGCCCGGCTACTTCGCGCGCAGCTGTGCGTCATAAGCGCGGTCGAGCGTGTCCATCATGCTCTGCAGCGCCTTGTCGACGTCGACGGCGGTCGGCCTGATCTGGAGCTGCAGGGCGGCACGCCGAAGCAGCATGGCGACGTCGCGCGGCGGCAGCTCGGCAAGGTTGTCTGCTGCCCACTCCAGCTCCTCGATCAACCGGGCCGTGTCGTCGCTGCCTGATATAACGCTCATTCTTCCCCGCGGAGCGCTGTATGACCGTTCCTCTTTACCACGATCGGGTCGGAGAGGAAAATCGCTGGCAAGACCAGCACTCATGCACTGCTGCAAAATCCGGGCATGCCCCGAGGGCTTGTCATCCCCCAGATGGGGGATGGTCAACGCAACCAAAAAGGGCCAAGATCGAACACGGGCAAGTTGCAGCGAAGGGGCGCTGCTTGATGAGGGCTGTTGTCAACTATGACGAAGCGCGCGTCGCTGCGATCGCGCGCGATGTTTCCGAAGCCATCGACCGGGCGGCTTTCGATTCAGGGGACTGGAACGACGTTCCTTCGGCCCTGGCGCGAGCCTTTCCCGGCTCGTTCGGCGCGTTCTGGAACATCAACTACAGCCAGACCGACATGAGCTTCCTGGCGACGCACAACATCGCCCCCGATTTCCTTAAATCCTATGCAGAGCATTTTGCCTTCATCAATCCCTGGACGGAATATTGGGAAAACATCCGAAACGGCACCGTGGCCGCCTCGGAAGTGGTGGCGCCGGCGCGCTCGTTCGACCGCACGGAATTCTACAACGACTGGCTGAAACCGCAGAAGGACGTCGAAGCCGCCGCGGGCCTGAAGCTCGTCGGCGGCCAGGGCGAGATCGTCACCTTCCTGATGCACTATCCCCTGTCCCAGTCGGATCGTTACGAAGCCGCCGCCGTCGAAGTGCTGAACCGCGTCAAGAGCGCCGTGGACCGCTCGATCTCGCTGGCCCGGCTGCTCAGGAAGCGCTCCGAACTGGCCCTGTCGGGCGCAGCGCTTCTGGAGCGGTCGCGCTGCGCCGCCTTCGTGGTGGACACCAATCGCACGGTGCGCGATGCCAATGCGCAAGCGGCCGAGCTGTTCTCCAAAGGCAGCCCGGTTTCGGCGTTGCGGCGGCGCGTCTGCCTTTCCGACAAGGAAGCCGATGTGCGCTTCGGACAGTTGCTGCGGGCGATGGCGAACGCTGGCGCCAGCGAGCGTTCGACCCTGGCCTTCCGGAATGCCGGCACCGCCTGGGAAATCGTGCTGGCCCCCTTGCAAGCCGGTGCAGAGACGTCCGGCATCCTGTCGCTGCTGCCGCCGCAGAAACTGGTGCTGGTCCTGGTGACGGAACTCAAGCCGCTGGCGCAGGAGGTGCCGGAGCTCGCCAATCTCGCGCCGCTGTTCGGCCTGACGAAAGCGGAGATCGTCTTTTGCCGCAAGCTGCTGGCGGGCGAAAGCGTGAGCGAGATTGCCGATAGCCAGAAACTTTCGGTCGAGACGGCCCGGACGCGGATGAAATCGATCCTGCACAAGACGGAGTCGCCACGCCAAAGCCAACTGATGCTTCTGCTGTCGCGGTTCAGCTAGGACGTTTCCAACGCCCGATCTGCCCGAATGCAGGCAAGACGCTTCGGCCATTCATTTCTGCGTTCCTGAATGGGTCCCCGGCACTCCGGTCGCTTCGCCCTGCGAGGTCGAGAATGACGGGCTTCATTTGGCTTCGGCGCCGTTGGTGCCCCGGCATCCTCATGGGTGCCGGAGATTGCGCTCCCAAATGGGAGTTGTTGGCGGCATCGGACAATCGTTGAAATGCCTGAAACCGAGCAAAGGGGGGCCTTATGCTTTTCAGGCAACTGCTTTTGGCAGCAGCGGGCGCGGCCGCAACGTGCGGAACCGCATTCGGCGGCAACATGGACGACTACAAGCATGTTCCGACATACCGCATGGCGTCGCCATATGAATGCGGCGGCGACGATGTCGGCCGGGTGCAGGTCTCGTGCAAATATATGGAGGTGGGCTCCATCGACGGCTATTCGAGCCTGCGCGTCAGCGACGATCCGCGTTGGCCGAAGCTGGAGAAATACCGGCTCGGCGGTACGCGCCTGAAGTTCGCCGGCATTGCCTGCGCCAGAGCGGACCGGGAGGAGAAGGCGAGGAAGGTTGCGCTCGGCCGCGCCTTCACCAACGTCAAGCGCCTCGTCGAGGACTTCGAGGAAACCACCTTCACCGGCAAGCTGAAAGAGCTCGGCTTCAACAAATATGACGACGGCTGGAAGTGCACCAAGACCGACAATACGGCCGGCAGCGACGGCCCGGTGGCGTCATCCGAGCCGGACAATTCCACTTCGCAGCAAGCCGACCAGCAGGCCGCGGCCGCTGAGAGGGCGCGAGCGCAGGAAGCAGCCCGGCGCAAGAGAACGGCGACCTTCATCATCACCAGCAATGACCGCTACACACTCGGGCTCGGTTTCTTCTCCGAGACGCGCAACGCTGCCTGGCCGGGCGGCGGCAAGCAATATGTGCTTTCAGGCACGGAAACCTACAACCTGACCTGCCAGCCCGGCGAGAAGATCTGCTTCGGCGCGTGGCGCGACCACCAGACCACCTATTGGGGATCGGGGCGCGGCGGCAAGCAAGCCTGCAACAGCTGCTGCATCAAATGCGGCGGAACGTTCCGCACGACGCTGAGCGACGGCGGCGCGGATGCCTACCCGCAGACCAGTTCCTCGTCCGGCGGCAGCGATACGCTCGACACGGTCATCGGCGCGATCGGCCTGGGCGCCGCCATCGTGCAGGGCATGAACAGCGGCGGTGGCGGCGGGGGCTACATACCACCACCGCCACGCGCAAAAGCCTACCGGCCGAGCGGCATCAGCCAGTAGCGGCCGGGGAGAGACAGCGAGGGACGATGTCGAAGCGCAACAAGGCAGTGCTCGGAATGCTGTGCGGGCTGGTCGCTCTTCCCGCCATGGCCGAAGACGAGCCGACGATGAAGACCATGATGGCGGAGATCAAGTCGCCGGATGTGCGCATGGTGGTGAACGCGTCATCGCACACGCTGGACTGGGTGAATGCCCGGCTGACGGTAGAAGGCAAGCCGCGGCTTTATTGCAGGCCGCCTTCTACCCCGTTGTCGGTCGACGAACAGATCGCGATCCTCAGCAATTGGGTGGAGGAACGGCCCTATATCCAGATCGACGGCATCCATGCATTCCCGAGGCATCTGCTGGATGCGATGGTGGCCAAGTTTCCCTGCTAGAGCGTTTCCGTTTTTCACGGAAACGCGGAAACGCTCTAAGCTTTTGTTTTCGCTGCATTTTTGTAACGCCAAGTGATTCCACTCGACTACAAAATGCTCTAGCTTCTGCAAGCCGTTCCGATCATGCCCGCCTCGCCTGCCGCCGCCAGGCTGCCGGCGGCAGGCCGGTGTGGCGCTTGAAAGCGCGGTTGAAGGCGGGTTCGGACTCGTAGCCGATCTGGGCGGCGATGGCGGCTGTGGAATCGGCCGTGTCGGCGAGCCGGCGGGCGGCGAGCTGGATGCGCCAATTGGCCAGATACTGGATTGGCGGCACGCCGAGCAGCCGGCTGAAATGCTCCGCGAAAGTCGAGCGTGAAGCGGCGACCTCGCCCGCGAGATGATCGACCGTCCAGGGCCGCGCCGGCTCGCGATGGATCAGCGCCAGGGCACGGCCGACGACGGGATCGCGCAGGGCCGCCAGCACATTGTCACCGGCCTCCTGCTGTTCGGCATATTGGCGCAGAATCTCGACGAACATGATGTCGGCCAGGCGCGTCAGCAGGCAGGCAGCACCGGGACGCGCCGCGGTGGCCTCCTCGATGACATAGCTGACCACCCCCTGCAGTCGGGGCTGGTGCTCGCCCCAGCGGATACGCAGCATGGCAGGCATGCGCGCCAGCATCGGATGGAGCAGCGCCTCGTCGGCATGCAGGAAACCGCAGACGATGCGCGTCATGTCGCCATTGCCGCCATGGCGCAGCACCGGCGGCTTCTCCCACGGCAGCGGCGGCAGCAGCGGCAAGACAGGTTCGGGCTTCTTGCCGGGCCGGTCGGCCATGGCGAGCGCGTCGCCATAGGGCAGGACGAGGATGTCGCCGGCAGCAAGCTCCAGCCGCGCGCCGTCTTCGGTCTCGGCGTAGCAATGGCCCTCGGCGATGATGTGGAACAGGATCATGCGCCGGGCATTGGCGACGAACATCGGCGCGAAGACCTGCGTGTGCGGCGATGACAGCGCCCAGGGCGCGCAGAACTCGGCCTGGAAGAGCACGGAACCCGAAATCCGCACCGCGCCGAGAATATCGGACAGCACATCCATCATGGCGCCCCCGCGTCAGCCCTGCCACAACGATAGGCCCAGCCGGACGATCGGGCAAGAAGTCCGGTGTCCCAGGCATGGAAGCGGACATGCGCCGGCCGCATGCTTGCCGGGCAGTGCAGAAGACCGGGCGAAAAGCCGACAGAACCCTGCGCTGAAGGGAGGCAGCAATGAACCGCTATCTGATCGAACGCGACATGCCGGGCGTTGCCGGTATGAGCGACGCAGAATTCTGCCAGGCCGCACGGAAATCCAATGAAGTGCTGGCTGAAATGGCAGCCCGCGCGCAGTGGGTGAATTCCTTCGTCACCGACGATTGCATCGTCTGCGTTTATCTCGCCGAAGATGAAGAGGCCGTGCGCGAACATGCCCGCTTGAGCGGCTTTCCCGCCGACCGCGTGATGCCGGTGCGCCGCATGATCGACCCGACCACCGCCAACATCTGAACCAAAGGAAATCCGCAATGACCACCCAGAACCTTGTCGTGCTCATCACCCACGGCATCGACCACGAACTGTCGTCAGCAGCCTTCACCATCGCCAATGGCGGCATGACCGCCGGGCTGAAAGTCTCCGTCTTCCTCACCAGCTCCGGCGTCGACCTGGTGCGCCGCCGTGCTGCCGACACCACCCATGTCAAGCCGCTGGAACCGCTGGCCGACCTGATCGCCGACTTCCTGAAACGCGGCGGCACGCTGTGGGCCTGCACGCCTTGCGTGAAAAGCCGGGGTTACGAGCAGGCAGACCTGATCGACGGGGTGATCATCGCGGGCGCCAGCGGCATGCATGAGCTGATCAAGAACGGCGCCGCGACACTGTCGTTCTGAACCGACGACGGATGCCGCGCTCGCCGGCATCCGTCTGATCCCCCAGATGGGGCATGCAAGCGGGTTCCATCTCCAGCAATCCTGTCCGGGATTCGCAGGGAGATCATCATGCGGCTGCTTGGGGCCATGACATTCATCGGCGCTTCGGTGCTCGGCGTTCTCGACGCGCATGCCGTCGACATCTCCGGCATATGGATGGGCTCGATCCAATGCTCCTACGGCAGGGGCAGCCTGAACATCACTGTCGGCCGCGACGGGAGCATCTCCGGCGGCGTCACCAACGGCACGGTCACCTCGGGCTCGGCGCGTGGCCGGTCGGTTCGGTTCAGCACGACCAATGCCTTCGGCAATGTCAGCAACTTCACCGGCACGGTCGTCGGCGACGACATGAGCGGGACCTACAGGCAGAGCGCGTCGTCGGAGGTCTGCAGCTGGGACGCCAGCCTGCGAACCGGCATCCGCACCAGCCAGTCGGCCAACCCCGGCAAGGACCCGGAGCCGAATTATTCGAAGCTCGACGCGAAGAAGAAGCGCGCGGCGCGAGAGAAGGATGCGCAGTCGTTCCTGACGGCGGGCGCGGCGGCGGCGCGCTATTGCACCTATACGGACCAGATGGTGGCGGCGGGGCGGTTCTCGCAGGCCGCAGAGGCCTTCCGGCTGATGGGGGATTCGGTGCGCAGCGTGAAGGCCGACCGGCTGGCCAAGGCGGCTTCGGCCAGAGCCGATGTTTGCCAGCGAAAGCAGAGGACAGCACGCGCGGCGCCTGCGAGGAAGGCCAATGAGGTCGCGAAAGCCCAGCCGAAGGACGTGGCCCGGAAATGCAAGGACCTCGCGGACTACCAGAAGAAGCTGGAGAAAGCCGGCCAGACGGAGCTGGCGCTGAAAGTGAGGCTGCAGGCCAAGCTGAAGCTGAAGTGCCGGTAGGGGCCAAGAAAGACGGTGATCGCGGCCTGCCTCAAGCCGTCAGATAACTGGACTGTTGAACGGCTCGATCCCGATAGAAGCTGCCTGTGTGGGTGGTTTCACAGACGATGGCGACCATAGGCGATCAGGTGTGGCGAGGGAGGAACCACATCATGGAAAGCGATCTCCTGATCCTGTTTTTCGTGCCGCTTGTCTTGATCCTGATCATGCCGGGGCGGAGATCGTTTTGTGCCGTCGCGGCTGTCCTTGCCATCATCGCGGCTGGCTATGCAGCGTGGATCTATTACCTGTCGTCTGGAGACCCGTTCGGTCTCGCGATCCTCCAAATTATCGTCGTTCCCTGGATTCTCGGCTGGGCTACCGGTGTCATCCTCAAGTCGGCATGGTTTTCACGACGGAGCAAGCCGCAGGAAGGGTAAGACACTTCAGTCTTTCGCCCGGTATGCTTCGGGGATGGTGTAGACCTCGTCGGCGCGGCCGTAGCCGCCGTCCGGCACCTCCTCGATGAGCACCATGGTGTGCGGGCGCGCGGCCTCGCTGAAATAGTCGACGAAGAGGTTCGTGACGCGATGGACGAGTTCTTCTTTCTGGGTTTTCGACAGGGCCGCCTGCGGGATTTTGATGTTGGCGAAAGGCATGGTGGGGTCTCCTTGGTTGATGGGGTGAATGCCGGGTGGTGAGTCAGGGATAAAAAGGGTGTGCTGTTCTGGACCGCCGTGCAGTGTCGGCGTTCTGGAATGGATCCCCGACACTCTCCAGTCGCTCCGCTCCCTGCGAAGTCGAGGATGACGGGGGCAGGAGCGCCCCGGCTAATCTCCAACGTCGGTGATGACGCCGATGTTCGGCGCGACGATGAACACCTCGGCCGATCTCCGAAGTTGGCGACAATGCCTGGGGCGCCCATGATCGACGCCAGGCATCAGCGGTGACTGTTAGCATGGACGGCAAAGGAAGCCCGTCATCCTCGACCTCGTAAGGAGCGCAGCGACTGGAGAGTGTCGGGGATCCATGCCGGAACATCGAAGGGAAGCCTCGGCGTCGGGGACAGCGCGATGCGTTTGCTCCGCTCAGATCACGCCGCCATTGGCGCGGATGACCTGGCCGTTGATCCAGCCGGCTTCGGGCGAGGCGAGGAAGGCGACGACGCGGGCGATGTCCTGCGGCTGGCCGAGGCGCTTGAAGGGGTTCATGCCCTTGATGGCCTGCACCTGTTCCTCGCTCTTGCTCTGCAGGAAGAACTGCGTTTCAACCGGGCCGGGCGCCACCGCGTTGACCGTGATGCCGCGGGGGCCGAGTTCCTTGGCCAGGACATGCGTCATCGCTTCCACCGCAGCCTTGGTGGCGGCATAGACGCCGTAGCCCGGCTGATAGAGCCCGACGACGCTGGAGGAGGAGGAGACGATGCGGCCGCCATCGCGCAGCCGCCGCGCAGCTTCCCGCATGCCGCGGAAGACGCCGCCAAGGTTGAGCGCCAGCTGGCGATCGAAATCGACATCCGAAACCTCGGCCAGCGCGCCGAGCTTCATGGTGCCGGCGTTGTTGATCAGCACATCGATACCACCGAACACCTGTTCGGCGGCATCGAACAGCGCCGGCACGCCGGCAGCCTCGCCGATATCGGCCTGGACGGCGACGGCGCGGCCGCCTTCCCTTTCGATGGTGGCGACGACCTGCTCGGCCTCTTCGCGACCGCGCGCATAGTTGACGACGACGGCGAAACCGTCGCGGGCAAGCTGCTGCGCTATCGCCGCGCCGATGCCCCTGGATGCGCCGGTGACGATGGCGACGCGTTGCTTTTCCATGATGTCATCTCCTGTGTTGTGGGCATGAGATAGCGAGCGAAACGTTCGGGATAATCGGCCTTCTGCCGTCATCACTATTCGGATATCCTGAACAATCTTGAGCGGCAGGCTCGGGCCGAGGCCGTTTCAGGCGTGGTTCCGGGATCCGGCAGCGGGGATCGCGAGCGGAGACAGGCATGGATCGTCTCGAGCAGATGCGGCTGTTCGTGCAGGTGGTGGAACGGCGCAGCTTCACGGCGGCGGCGGCCGATCTCGGCGTGCCGCGTTCCACCGCCACCGAAGCGCTGAAGACGCTGGAAGCCAATCTTGGCGCACGCCTGCTGGAACGGACGACGCGGCATGTTGCGCCGACGCCGGATGGCGAGGACTATTACCGGCGCTGCCTGGATATACTTGGCCGGCTCGATGAGGCCGAAAGCGACCTGCGCGGCGGCCAGCCGCGCGGGCAGCTCAGGGTGGACGCGCCGGGCCTGCTGACCCACACTTTCCTGTTGCCTCGCCTGCCGGAGTTCCTGACGCGTTATCCACTGATCGACCTGCATCTTGGACAAGGCGACCGGCTGGTCGACCTGGTGCGGGAAGGCATCCATTGCGCGATCCGCGCCGGCGAGCCGGCAAGCAGCGGCATGATCCTGAGGCGGCTGGGCACGATCGAGGAGATCACCGCGGCCAGCCCGGGCTATCTCGCACGACACGGCACGCCGCAAAGTCCGGACGATCTCGACGGGCACGAGATGGCGGGCTTCGTGTCGTCGCGCACCGGCGAAGTGATGCCGCTGGAATTCATGGTGGATGGCAGCGTGCGCAAGGTGGTGCTGCCCAGCCGCGTGACCAGCAACAATTCCGATACGGTGGCGGGCCTGGCGCGGCTCGGCCTCGGCCTGATCCAGGCGCCGCGCTATCGCTTCGTGCGGGACCTTGCCAGCGGCGTATTGGTGGAGATCCTGCGCGCCACGCCACCGCCGCCGACGCCCCTGTCGGCGCTCTATCCGCAGAACCGCCAAGTGGCGCCGCGCCTGCGGGTGTTCCTGGACTGGGTGTCGGAGGTGTTCAGGCAGGCGGAGATTTAGAGCGGGCTGTGAAGGGGGTTGAGGGGCCGAGATTCGGATCGCGCCGCTGTACCGCATTGAGGGCTTTGTCTGGGTGCGTCCTTCGAGGCTCGCCCGACATAAGCTTTTGCCACTTTTCAATGTATTGCGGGCTCGCACCTCAGGATGAGGGCCGTTGTGCCGTTCAGGCTAGATTCTGAAACGTCGCAGATTTGGGCACCGTCGCACGGCCTCCCTCATCCTGAGGTGCGAGCGCAGCGGGGCGCCCGCCCGCCCCCCCCCCCCCCCCCCCCGGGGGCGGGGGGGGGGGGGGGGCGCCCCCGCCGCCCCCCCCCTTGTGGGGGGGGGGGGGTGTGGGGGGGGGGG
>NZ_JAKREW010000051.1 GCF_022347545.1 Terribium retamae | reverse complement strand
GCGCCACCCAAGGCACCGCCAAGACCACCAGTGCCGCCGCCGACACCACCAATACCACCGATTCCGCCGCTCAGACCTCCCGCCACACCGCCGATCGCGCCACCCAGGGAGCCGCCGATACCGCCGCTAACACTGCCGCGGCTCGCACCAACTGACTTTCCACCCGTCGAAGCGCGGCCACCAGACTTACCACCTATCGAAGCGCTACCTCTTGACGACTTGCCGCCGGCCGAGGCTTTGCCACCAGCCTTACCGCCCATCGAAGCGCCATCTCTTGACGACTTGCCGCCAGCCGAGGCTTTGCCGCCAGCCTTACCGCCCACCGAAGCAGCGTCTCTGGACGACTTGCCGCCGACTGAAGCTTTACCGCTGGACTTGCCCCCTATCGAAGGGCCACCTCTTGACGTTTTGCCACCGACAGAGGCTTTACCGCCTATCGAAGCGCCTCTTGAAGACCGGCCCCCTACCGAGGCCCCTGCTGCCGATTTGCCGCCAATGGAGGGGCCGCTACCAGACGACTTACCGCCAACCGAAGCTGAACCGCCGATCGAAGCACCACCAACCGAGGCCGAGCCCCCGATCGAAGCGCCACCGACGGAAGGGCCGCCAATCGAGGCGGAGCCTCCGATTGAGGCGCCACCGACCGAAGGGCCGCCAATCGAGGCGGAGCCTCCGATTGAGGCGCCACCGACCGAAGGGCCACCAATCGAGGCGGAGCCTCCGATTGAGGCACCACCGACCGAGGCCGAGCCTCCGATCGAAGCGCCGCCAACGGAAAGGCCGCCACCAGTCGATTTACC
This sequence comes from Terribium retamae, assembly GCF_022347545.1. Taxonomy (GTDB): domain Bacteria; phylum Pseudomonadota; class Alphaproteobacteria; order Rhizobiales; family Rhizobiaceae; genus Mesorhizobium; species Mesorhizobium retamae. The sequence goes on along the minus strand of NZ_JAKREW010000051.1, from coordinate 28,138 downwards.
GCCGACCGAAGGCCCGCCCAGCGAGCCTCCGAGGCCTCCGACCGAGCCACCAACCGAACCACCAACGCCACCACCCGCTCGATCGCGAGCATCAGCGCTGTCCACTTGGGCGACCACCGCCGTCAACAACGCAGCTGTTGCCGTGGAAAGGAGGAAATGAGAACGCCTGCTGATGCTAGCCATGGTACACTCTCCTGTCAGTTGTTTCCTGCGGTGCAGCGCGCAGCCAGTGGCATGGGCGCACCCGATTTGATCTGCAGATGAAGGATTGTCGTGCTGGGCCCCGCGGGTTGCTCGGACCGACGAACAGTTTGGGATTCACCGGAACAGGAAGCATTGTGCCCGGTGCTACGGGTACAGCGACGGTTGCCGCCCCAGACGCCAATTTGGGATGCTGAAATTGCCACGTCCGTTGCCTCCTCAGCTGAGTTTGGCGCACGCAAGCGCGCTCACGGTCTGCACACGGCAAACCAAGAAAAACTTTCCAATCAAAAGAGGTATCTCCGTGTCGGCGTTAATGCCGACACGTTTCGTGCATAAAACGAACAATTACTTTGAATAAAGTGAAGACTTAAGGTCTCTCCTAAACGCAATTCCTCATTCGAAAAATCTCCTATTAAACAGCTATATCAAATCCGATAATCAAACTCTGTCACATATGCTGAGGGACGTCATTGTCTATTATCCGGAAGTATTGACTGAAACGATCTGCCATTTCCCTTTATGGGCTCGTGAAAGAACGCGACATGAACCGCCGGCCGGCAACCGTCAAACCATGCTGCCGCTGTACGATCCCCGGCGATGTCAATCTCGAAACCGTCGCTGCTGCCGAGCCACAGGCAGGCGGCGACGCGTCTACTTAAGCGACATGGTGAGTCGACGCATTGGTTGAGTGGTCTGTATCGGCGTGTGCGTCGTCCTCGATGATCGGCTGGCCGACAAATGTCAGTATCGGCGTGATCACATCGGCAACGCCTTCGGTGATTTGAAGCGCCGAGTGCGCCATCTCAAACATATTTGATGCCGCTCCAGGATCGGCATGCACCTGGGTGGCCGTCGCTACAATGTTCTGTGTCGAGGCCGCATCTTGCGTCGAGGCAGCACTATCGGATGCTGTCTTGGCCTCACCTGGCGCCGACGCCGAGCCAGTGCCAAGAAGCCCACTCAGAATACCTTGATGGCTGCCGATCAAGGTCGAAAGGAGCCCACCACCACCGCTGCCAACCAGGCCGTCGAGGGTGCCGTCCTGCCCGACCAAACCGTCAACGACCGCGTCGCCGGTGCCGGCCAGACCTGCAATGACATCGCCACTATGGTCGCCCACCAGGCTTCCCAAAACGCCATCCCTGCCGACAAGGCTGTCGACAGCACCTGTGATCACCGGCGCGATATCGAGCACCCCGCTGTCTCCAAGCAGGCTGTCTGCGACACCTTCGACCACATGCAGTACTTTTCCGGCGCCATCCAAGGCACCGTCGGAAGGAGCAACAGTCGTTATTGTCGAACTGATGATAGATGATGCGCCGTGTGCGTCCCCGAACGTTCCGCCGCCTCCAGAATTCGCATGAACCGCCGATGCCGAAGGGCCGGTACCCGCAGATGCGCTCGCGGTCGCCATGCCATGCGCCGTACTTTCCAGAGCTACGTCATCAGTTGCAGCCAGTGCGGATGCGGCTTCCGACGCCTTCTGCACAGTCTCAGGCGAGCCTTCCGATTTCAACGCAGCAGCAGTCTCCGCACGGATCTCGTCTCCACTTGCAGCTGCCAATCCACCATCCGCGAGGTTCTCTTGGACCGCATAATTGGCTGTTCTCGAGTGGTCGATGTCCGGCACCACTTGATCAGCAGAAACGGAAGTGTCTGATTTGCGATCCTCATCAACAGGCAAGCCTGACTTGGAATCCGTCCCGGCGGCAGCCTGCTCCATTTCGAGCAACGCGATACCCAACCCGACAGCGCCGGCCGTCAGTGCAAAATTCAGCGTGTTGTCGGCCTTTACAATTTCGGTTTTGCTGTCTGAACGACGGCCCTTGCGGCCATCCAATTTGTCCACATTTGCCATGGATTGATCCTCATTCCTCTCGAAAAGCGTGCCCGACTTCATCAAGAAGCGGTCCAAGCAGGTAAGCTATCAGGGTGCGGGATCCGTTCGTGACCACCACTTCTGCCGGCATTCCCGGCTGCAGAGGGATCGTGGAATTGCGGAGGTCATCGGAATTGATCTTGGTGCGGATCGCGAAGTAGTTGAGCCCGGAGCGCGAATCCGTGATCTTGTCCGCCGAAATGCTGATTATTTCGCCGCGAAGCTGCGGGCGTTCATTTCTTGGCACCCCGGTCAGCCAGATGTTGGCGGCAGCTCCTGCTTTGACACCATTGATGTCGGAGAGCGGCAACCGGGCTTCGACAATCATCGGATTGTCGGCGGGAACAATGTCCATCAGTCGCTGACCGGCCTGAATGACCCCGCCTTCCGTGAATACGGACAAATCGACGATCGATCCGCTGACGGGCGATTTGATCACCGTTCGATCCATCACATCCTGTGCTGCCTTGAATTTTGGCATGGCCTCGGCCAACGACGATTGGGTCGTCCGGATCAGATCGACGATCTCGTTGATCCGCGAATGGTCAAGCTTGGCAATGGCAAGCTCGGCCTCGCCTATTTCCTGCGTGGCGGTGGAAATCTCGGCTGTGCGCGAACCCATATCGGCAAGGATGCGAGCGGCGGCTCTTTCCAGTTCGAGAACGCGTGTCTTGGGAGCGAACCCCGACTTCGCCAACTTCCGGGCGCCTTCCATCTCTTCGGTCATCAAGGCGTTCTGCTTCGAAAGCCCCTCTTTTTGCGACTGCAATCCGGCGATCTTCTCGCGAAGCTGTGCGACCTTCGAGACGAGCATCCCTTTCTCGGCTTCATACTGATGGGCTCGAGCGATCTTCACTGCAGATTCGTTCGCGACCGTTTCTTCCATTCCCTCGGATGGGTTGGCTTTCGCCCGGAACTTTTCGAGGCAGCTGGAATCGGCGTTGTCGCGCTCGCAAAACAAACGCGCCTGACGAGCCACCAAGGTCATGACCTCGGCCTTGGCTATATCGAGCTTGGCTCGAGATTCCGTCCCATCGAGCTCGATCAATGGTTGACCGCGCTCGACATGCTGGCCTTCCGAGACGAGGAGCCTGGAGATGACACCACCGTAGGGATGCGCCACCGACTGCCTCTGCGCCTGCACCTGCAAGCTTCCTTCGGCAATTGCTGCACTTGATAATGGCGCCACATAACCCCAGCCGACGACCAGCAATATGAAGGCCAGCAACGATGCCGCCCCCCAGGCGGCGGGACGCCAGGGATTGCGATAGGCGGCGCTGTCGGGAACTGTGATGGTGGTCATGAGCTGTCCTCAGCCTGGCAACGCGGGAGCTGCAAAACTCTCCGGCGGCCCAAACCTGTCGACCTTGCCGGAATTCAGCGCCAGGACGGTATCGACCACGCTGAGGATGGCTGGCTGATGGGTAACCACCACGACCGCCGTCCCCTGCGCCTTGATAAGGAACAAGGCTTTGCTGAGCGCGCGTACGCCTTCTACATCCAGATGCGCATTTGGCTCGTCCAGGACCAGCAGCCGCGGGCGGCCGAGCAAAGCCCTTGCCAGCCCGATGCGTTGGCGCTGTCCGCCCGACAAGCCCAGCCCGCCTGGCCCCAGCATCGTGTCGTACTGCTGAGGCAACGACAGCACCATCTCATGGATTCCCGCGAGCGTTGCCGCCTCCATGATCTGCTCGATGGAGGTGTCGCTGAAGCGCGAGATGTTTTCCCGAACGCTACCGGCGAACAATCCGACGTCCTGAGGCAGGTATCCGGTGATGCGGCCAAATTCTGCTTGATCCCAGTGCGAATAGTTCAGTCCGCCAAATGAGATATCGCCTCCCGCCGGCTGAAGAGCCCCGATAAGCAATTTGGAGAGCGTGCTTTTCCCGGAAGCGCTTGGACCGACGACTGCCAACGCCTCGCCTTCTCCAATCTTGAAGGAGATGTCCTCCAGCACTGGCTTCGGGCGCCCTGCGACACGGAAGGAGAGATTTTTCACGTCCAGCACCGTTTCTTTGGTCGGTACGATCGTCTTGACCTCGCTGACGGGAACGTCGTTCAAGAGGTCTCTGATCCGCTGATAGCCGGTCCGCGCTGTAGCTGCCTGCTTCCATGCAGTTACGGCTTGTTCGACGGGTATGATTGCCCGTCCCATAATGATGCTGGCGGCAAAAATCGTCGCGGGATTGATGGCATGGTCGATCGCAAGCCATGCGCCCGTGCCCAATATCAGAGATTGAAGCAGAAGCCGCGTGAAGCGGATTGCGGCCGAAATCATCGCGTTGCGGTCGCTCGCGAAGGCTTGCCTGACAAGCATTCCGGCGCGACTTCCCTGCCAGTGGCGCTCCACGGCCGACTGCATTCCCATCGCGCGGATTACGTCCGCATGCTGCATGATGTTCTCTGTGAAGACGAAAGATCGCCTGGCAGCGGCCTGCGCATCATCCATAGGTTTGCGAGTGACCGCCTCGTTCAGGAAAGCGAGTCCCAACAGTAAAATGGCACCAATCGTAGCAACGACGCCTAAAATGGGATGGATGAAATAGAGAAGGATGAGATAAAGCGGAATCCAGGGGACGTCGAACAGAAAATGGATTCCCGGTCCGGTGACGAACGCACGGAACTCATCCAGCTCTCGCAGTGGCAGAGCTCCAAGTGAATATCCGCTCCTGGATGATTTTTGCACAAGCGCGGAAAACACACGGCTCGCCAGTTTTTCGTCGAGCAGAATGCCGCAACGCGTCAACATCTGAGCGCGCATGGCATCCAGGATGGCCATCACCAGCAGTGCGACAATCAAGATAAGCGTGAGCAGGACAAGCGTTGGAATGCTTTCGCTCTGCAACACGCGGTTGTAGACCTGCATCAAATAGAGAGGTGAGCTGAGATAGAGTAAATTGATCGTGCTCGAGAAGATGCCTACAGCAATGATGTAGGGTCGAAGCGATCTTATTGCTGAGCCAATCTCAGTTTCTGCGCGCTTTTTGCTCGGTCGAAACAGCGCAGTTGCGTCAGCCAAGGACATGACTGGAGGCCCTTCGTTACTTCTGACAAGGACAAGATCAGGGTGTGAGACGTAGACCCTTCATTCAAAGAATGGCGGACACTTCACCGTCGACTGCCTGAGATCCTGAGCATCGACCGCTGCGAGGGCACAGTTCCTCGCAGCGGCTTGCGCCACGTGAGAGGCGTTCTGCACGGCGAACTGGCGACGGCCAAAAAAGGGCTGCGCCGGTTCTGTCCAGGAGAACAATCAGGCGATATGCACGCCGTCGTCAGCCTGCAGAGAATCGAGCACCAGCGCAGGTGTCAGAGCGACGCCTGTCCAGGCGCTGCCGACAAGCATAGCAGCTCCCATACCAAGATGACCACCGCCATTCATAAAGTTAAGGTAGGCATCATCGAAGGTTACTTCGCCGGAACGATCGTAATGGTATTCATTAATCTGGTCGACAGTCGAAGATCCAGTATTGCTGCCACCGAATAAAAAACTAAGCATTGGAAATCTCCTTTGAGTTTACTTTAGGCGCTATCAGCGTCGCACAGAACCCAAAGGAGTCAAGAATTTACGGGCCAATTCCGATTTTGCGCAAACAATTCCAGACAATCGTCAAAAAACGCGAGGGCTTGAGCGCTCGCAACGCCTCCGCTTCACGATAAAGAGCCTGGAAACGCCTCACCACAAGGAGCCAAGGGAGTCCCACAACCGAATAGTTATACTGCTGCCGGCATAGCGTTTGGCTTTGCATCGTATCCCGCGCAAGCGCAGTGGAGCGACGAATCCGCTTCTATGCCGTAGCCCTACGAACAGAAGCGCGCTCCCAATCCTGAAGTGTGTCGTAATAAACGCCGCTATCCGATTCCTGCACCGTTCCGTCGGGGCATAGGATCGCATAGCGCTCGGAGCATATAACCCCTTCGACCACGGGCTCGGACCAGCCCGCCAGCCCTTCATCGTCGAGGATGATCTGCCAAGCCGTGATTGGAGAGCGCCCGAAGCCTCGTACAGTGTCCGGCGCCGGCCAAAGCACATAAAATCCGGCCGCCGCCGAGATGATTTGAACAGCCATATTGATCCTTCCTCTTCCCGAGAGATCCGACCCCATGCTCAGACAGCAAGAAACGGGCCAGAAGGAAGCAAGATCAAAAATACCCGCGAATTTCGATCTTCCAGCCAGTGAATCGGATTAAAGATGAAACAGAGAGGCATGGAACTTTGAAATTGTACCGCTCTTTGGGCGCCACCGGCGCCGGCTTGACCTCTTTAGCCACCGAATCGGCTTGGGCTCGTCTGCGTGTCATTTCAGGTTACTCTTGTACTAAAGACCAGAATGCGGCGGAAAGCTGGCAACAAAGCTTCTCATGGTGACAGGCACGCTTCCAACGCTGGTTTATGCATAAGCTGATCTACACAGGTTGACCAACACCGCCCCCGTTGATTTACCGTTCTGGCAGCCGACAGCGCGTCAAATGCGTGCCGATTTGGCACAGCATGCTCCTTTTTTGCGAATAAGCGACGAGATAACCCAACAAGAAAATTGCGCCCGACCCTGGCGTGCGCGAACAGTCCATTTTAGCAGAAGATTCTTTACCCTCGGTCGGGGTGTCAGAATTTGGACGCAGAGCCCTGCGTTGTTTCAATCCGAACCGTGCTTGCGGAAAGCAGCTGGCGGTTGACCAACCGTTTTCGAGAATACCCTTGTGAAGTGCACGTGATCGGAGAATCCACATTCCGCTGCGATGCGAACGACAGGCATTGACGTCTTTGCCAACAGATACCGCGCGCGGTCGATCCGGCTATGAAGCAGATATTGGTAGGGTGTCGTCCCGGTTGCCTGCTTGAAAAGATGGGCAAAATGCCCCGTCGACAGCCCACTCCCTTCGGCAAGGTCGGTTAGCGTCAGCTTCTGACTCATTCGGGTATCGACCATTTCCCTGAAGCGGGCGATCTGGCTTCGAGTAAGCTCTCCAGAGGAGTCTTCCAAAGACTGAGGTGACCGAAAAGTCGAATATTTACGGAGCACGTGACACGCCGCGGCGCGTGCGAGATGCTCTACATAAGGGCGGGTTCCCTCTATCCCCAATTCCATTGCATCGTCGATGGCGGTGATCAATCCTTCGAGCAAGGGATCCATGAAAGCCAACCGGCCGACAATATCGATGGAGGATGACTGATTTCTGGTGATATCGCCTGCGACTTCATTCAGGAATGTATTTCTGAGATAAAGATGAGTGGTGTGAATACGCCTGTCCCATTTCATATTCACCGGCTGGTTCGGTGCCAGGATGCTCAACTGTCCGGGATGGAGATACGCCCGATATTCTTGCGATTGAATGTTGCAGATGACCCGCGTGGATCCCGATCTTGTGAGGCTGATAAAAAGGTGCGGACTCGCCCGAAAGCTGCCTTCGTTGGGATCTTCGATCTGCTTTGATATGTAGACGTTGTCCCAATTCCGGCCGGCACTCGTTCGAAGGGTCCGACAGGAATCGAGTTGCCCGAAGCTGTGGGTCTCCTCCAACGGAAATTCACGAAAAGAGGCGACATAACCTTGCTTGAAATGCTGAACCTGTGAAGCAGCAGGATCGTGTTGCCGAAAGTTCTGCTCGTTGGGCGGGGGGTTCAGAGTGTTCATACCGGGCCACCTCATTGCATCGAATGCAAATCCGGATACTTCAGGATATTCTCCCAGCCCCGCTCCAAGATAAAAGATTGCTACCTTGGCGCCAGCTTACATAAGCAGCATGGTTAATTAGCAATAGGGAATAGGACTTAAGGCCAAGAAAGGACCTAGAGTTAATATTCTTTGATTTTCGGCACTTGAGATGAGCCCGCTGCGGACGCAACTGGGGGCGAACGAATATCAAACACTGAGCATCAATCCATTCACTTTAGAGCATACTTAAATGATGGCGCATTGGTGCAAGCTTGCTGGCTTGCCGAAGAGCCTCACATTACATGATCTGCGCAAGTCGCTCGGCGTTTATCTGGCCGAAGCGGAAAGCCTCTACCAGGCAGCTGATGGACGTGCTCAGACATGACGACATCGATCATGCCGAGCTCGGTTCGTGCGAAGCATCGCAGGTCCGGCTTGCCGTCCAGCGAATGGATTGAGTCGTGCGGCTCGTGGCACGCCGGCCGCTGCTTGGCGAACCTGTCGGCGAACCACGCTATAAAGCGTTAATAAACAACGATAATGGTGGGCCCGGAGGGACTCGAACCCCCAACCAAGCGGTTATGAGCCGCCGGCTCTAACCATTGAGCTACAGGCCCCACGCGGGCTGGATAGTGTTTTTCCTGTCCCTGCACAAGGCTTTACCAGCGCTCTCGCCAACATCGCCCAAATCAATCCATATTCGGCGCCTAATCGGGCCTTCGCCACTGGCGAACAACGGAGTTTTTCTATGACCAGAGCCTTTTTACCGCTAGCCCTCGCAGCCGCCGTAGCGATGCCGGCGATCGCCGGTGCGGCCGAGACCCCGCTGCCGCCGCGCATCATCGTGTCCGGCGAAGGCGAAGCCAGCGTCGCGCCCGATCTGGCGCTTCTATCGCTTAGCGTGATGCGCGAGGCCAAGACCGCGCGCGAGGCGCTCAATGCCAACAACGATGCCATGGCTGCCGTGATTGCTGCCATGAAGGCGGCAGGCGTCTCCGAACGCGATCTGCAGACGGCGGGCATCCAGATCAACCCGCGCTACAACTACCCCAACAAGCCCGACGGCAACCAGGAAGCGGAACTTGTCGCCTACCAGGTCACCAACACGCTGTCGGTGCGCGTACGCGACATCGCCAAGACAGGCGAAATCCTGGACAAGGCAGTCTCGCTTGGTGTCAACCAAGGTGGCGGCATCTCCTTCACCAACGAAGATCCTGCGGCCGCCATCACCGAAGCGCGCAAGAAGGCGGTGGCCGACGCAATTGCCAAGGCCAAGACATTGGCCGAGGCTGCCGGAGTGAGTGTAGGCAAGGTTGTCGAAATCACTGACCAGAACTATGCCCCGCCGCCAATGCCGATGAACGCCAAGGCCTATGATGCGGCCGGCGCTGCCGTGCCGATGCAAGCCGGCGAAAACGCCTATAAGGTCGTGGTCAACGTCACTTTCGAACTGAAATAATTGCTGTGCGGCCGCGGCCACCACATTCCGGTCATGCAAAAGACAACCCCGCAGGATCGCTCCTGCGGGGTTGTCTTTTTTGGATTTTCGGGGCAGTCGCAAGTTAGCGGTAAAGCACCGGGCAACCGCGCTCGCGGCCGAACACGACCATGGTGCGCTCGCCATCCTGGCGACCTGCAACCTTGATCACGCGGCGGTTCACGTCGACGACGCGAGCCCGCCAGATGCCCATGCGTTCGGCCTTGTTCAGCGCCCATTCCGGCGAGCAGCCGCGACGGTCGCGATGCCAACGGTCACGGCGCCAGTCGCGATAATCGCGGTCGCCGTCGTAGACGCCGAAGCGCGGCTCACCGCTACCGAAGTTGAGATAGATGCCTTCTGCCTGTGCCGTGGCAGGAACGGCAGCGAGCGCACCCAAACCGACGAAAGCCGAAAGTGCGAGAGCCTTGAACTTGGTCAACATGGTCTTCTCCTTGGTAGAAGCGTTGTCTGCTTTGAACCCTGTTCGCCGAAGCGATGATGCCACCATAACGAGGCCAGTCTGAACCGAACGGGAACCACGCGTTCATGCGAGGTTCATTTCGCTGGTGGCCATAGTTGGGCATGGAAAATGAACGGCGGCTTTGCCGCACGCATGCTTCGACGAGCGGCCCGGCTTCAGGGCTCTTCGTCGAGCACGTAGTCGAAATAGTCTTCCGGCTCGGCCAGCTCGCTTTCGCTGGCCTTCACGCGTCCGCGCATCGAGATGCCGGCTTCATGCACCGTCTCGGCGCTGCCGGAAACCAGCCGATGCCACCAGTAAAGATCGTGTCCCTCGGCAACGAGCCGGTAGGCGCAGGTCGAAGGCAGCCAGTTGATGGTGCGCACATTCTGTGGTGTGAGACCGACGCAGTCGGGCACCTTGGCCAAACGGTTGGCATAGTCGTGGCAGCGGCAGGTGCCGGCATCGAACAGGCGGCAGGCGACGCTCGTCCAGTAGATTTCGCCGGTATCTTCGTCCTCCAGCTTGGACATGCAGCATTTGCCGCATCCGTCGCACAGCGATTCCCACTCCGCCGGAGACATCTCCTCCAGCGTCTTGGTCTTCCAGAACGGTTCGCTTTCCATCGGGCGCATGTGGCGCGCCGCAGGCCTGACGTCAAGCGCGTTCGGCTGACGTCATCAAAACGCCCTTTCGACATCCCTATCCTCACCGTCGAAGCCGCTGGCCATCTTTCTGGCAGCGCGAACAGGCTTCGGCCGCGTCCCCGCAAAGGAGATACGACATGAAACGTCAACAACAACGGATTCTCACCGGAACCGCACTTGGCCTGTTGATGGCCTCGACACCGCTAGCCGCCTCACCACTACTGGAGCAGAGGGAAGGCATTGCATCGGCGCCGCCGCTGATCCTGGCCCAAGCCGAAAGTGGCTCCGCTGAAGCCAACCAACCACTTCTGGAGCAAGCAGCACCCGAACCACAACCCGAGCCAGCGGCTGCCCCTGAGCCTGTAGCGACGCCGGAGCCCGCGATCGAGCAGGCCCCAGCTCCGGAAGCCATGCCGGTACAGGCGCAACAGGAGCCCGAGGCCGCAGAGCCATCTGCCGAGCCCGAATTGCCACGCAAGAAACGCAAGCAGAACGAGGAGCAGGCAGAGCCTGCGCCGGCAGAGCAACCCGCGCCCGCCGAAGCCGCCCCTGCCCAGCAAGAGGCCCCGGCCGCCGAGCCGGAACAACCGCGCAAAAAGCGCAAGCAAAGTCAGGAACAGGCAGAGCCAGCCCCGGCAGAGCAAGCGCCCGCCGAAGCCGCGCCCGCTCAGCAGGAGGCCCCGGCGGCCGAACCGGAACAGCCGCGCAAGAAGCGCAAGCAGAGCGAGGAACAGCCGGCCGCCGAGCAACCAGCGCCGGCCGAAAAGGCACCTGAGGCCAAACCTGCCGAGCCCGAGCAGAAATCTGCTGAGCCGGAGCAGAAGCCGGTCAAAGAAGAACCCGCTGCCAAGCCGGCCGAACAGCCAGCGCAAGGCGGTGAAAAGCCTGCATCCGAGCAGCCGAAGGCTGCTGAACCCACCCAGAACGGCGAGAAACCGGCTGGAGAGGGCGCTGCGACGACCAAGCCTGCCGGTGAGGTACAGCCAGGTGAACAACCGAAAGCCGGCGAGACAACCCAACCGGCACAGGGAGAGCAACAGCCCGCACCGGCCGAGGGCGGCCAGCAGCCGGCGACTGGGGGACAGCAGACCGGAGCACCTGCCGATCCCAACGCCGCGCCGATCTTTGACAGCCAGAAAAACGCCCAACCTCCGGTCGAGGATCAGGCGGGTGGAACGGCCCAGCCGCAGCAGCCTGGCCAGGCACCGTCCGAGCAGCCTGCGACCCAGCCTGCCCAACCGGTCCAGCAACCAGTTGAGAAGGCGCCACCGCCCGTCGACGACAAGGCGGCACAAGTGACGATCGAACCCGAAAAGATCACTCCGGTGACGGAGGAAAAAGGCACGCGGCTTGAACGCGCACCCGATTTCGACGTGCGCAGGCGTCCGCGTCCGGAAGGCGCCGACATCGTCAAGAACTTCGGTGACCGCACGATCATCCAGTTCAACAACCAAGTGATCGTCGAAAGCAACGAGCGCCCGCGCATCACCCGCGACGCCCAGGATGTCTACTATGAAGATTTGCCGCGGGGCCGCACGCGCGAGACCATCGTACGCGACAACGGCAACCAGATCATCACGATCCGCAACCGCAATGGTGACATCATCCGGCGATCGCGCATCACCCCGGACGGGCAGGAATATGTGCTGAGTTATGTCGACGAGCGCTACTACGAGGACATCGACCAGTGGCGCGATCCGGGCGATGAGTTGCCGCCGATCTATGTCGACATCCCGCGCGAGGAGTACATCCTGGAATCGGAATATGTGCGCAGCCCAGACGACTACTATGTTTTCCTGGAACGGCCCCCGGTGGAGAAGGTCAAGCGGCTTTATTCGATCGACGAGGTTAAACGTTCGGCACGCGTGCGTGACATTGCACGTCGTATCGATCTCGACACATTGAACTTCGAATTCGGCTCGGCCACCATTCCGGAAAGCGAGGTCCAGAAGCTGCAAGGCGTCGCGGACGCCATGCAGAAGCTGCTTGGCAAGAACCCCGCCGAAACATTCCTGATCGAAGGTCATACCGATGCGGTCGGCTCGGATGTTGCCAATCTGGCCCTGTCGGATCGCCGTGCAGAGGCCGTCGCCAATGCGTTGACCAATGTCTTCGACATTCCGCCGGAGAACCTGACAACGCAGGGCTACGGCGAACGTTATCTCAAGGTGAAGAGCGACCAACCGGAACGGGAGAACCGGCGCGTCGCCATCCGCCGCATCACGCCGCTGGTGGCGCCGGTGGCTAACGCCAAATAGGCGGTTTTCCCGCTAGGGCATTGATTCGCCACATTGGGAGTCCCAAATGTTATTGGGGTTCCCTGCCCCGTCCCGTCCTGAACGGGACGTCAAAGAGGCCCGGCCGGCTTACTCCACCGACCGGGTCTTTTGCTGAGCACGATCCGCAACGTCGCAGATTTTCGGCAAGGATCATGCGGCATCCACGAGATAGGTGCCCTTCATCTTGACCGCATTCCTGCTCAAGGACGGAAACGCGGAACGCTCAAACTTTTGCTTTTACGCAATTCCGGACGAAAACCGCTTCACACTTTTTCTGGAATTGCTCTAAACCGACGCCGATTGGAACACGGACGCTTTTATGAAACGCCTCGAACTCGCCATCGAATCCATCATCCTGGCCTCGCGCTGGCTGCTGGTGGTCTTCTATCTCGGCCTTGGCCTGGCACTCGCCATCTACGCGATCTCATTTGCCAAGAAGCTCTATGAATTCATTTCGAAAGTCATGGTGCTGGGCGATACCGACACGATCCTGAAGATCCTAGGCCTCATCGACGCCGCCCTTGTCGCCTCCCTGGTGGTGATGGTCATCATCTCCGGCTACGAGAACTTCGTCAGCCGCTTCGACGAGCACGAAGGCAAAGTGCATTGGCTGGGCACGATCGATGTCGGCTCACTGAAGGTCAAGGTCGCCTCGACCATCGTGGCGATCTCGTCGATCCATCTGTTGCAGGTGTTCCTGAACTCCTCGTCCTATTCGACCGACCAGTTGATGTGGCTGACGATCATCCATCTCACCTTCGTGCTGTCAGCGCTGATGCTGGCCTATATCGACCGGCTGATGGGTCACGGAAAGGGCGACAAGCCCGGTTCCCCGGACTGATTTCTCGGTTGCCGGCGACCGCTCTAGAACAGGCCGGTCACCTTGGTCTCGGTACGGGCGAACACTTCGTCCGGGACGAAGAAGTCGCCAGCCAAGGCTCCCCTGGCATCAGGCGCATATTTCGAGAAATCGGTCACGCCTTCGGCACGCAACACTTCCTCGTCGATGTAGAAGTTGCCGGTCGCCTCACGCGATGGCCGCGTCAAGATAGCATGCGCCGCATCGGCCATGATTTCGGGCGAACGGCTCATCGCAGCAACGGTTTCGCCGCCGAGAAGGTTGCGCACCGCCGCCGTGTCGATCGCCGTCAGCGGCCAAAGCGAATTGACGGCGATGCCCGCCGAGGCGAATTCGGCGCTCATGCCAAGCGTACACATCGACATGCCGAACTTCGCCATCGTGTAGGCGACATGGCCCTTGAACCACTTGGCTTTCATGTCGAGCGGCGGCGCCAGATTCAAAATATGAGGGTTCGACGCCAACCTCAGGTGCGGAATGCATATTTTGGAAACAAGGAACGTGCCGCGCGTATTGATCTGGTGCATCAGATCATAGCGTTTCATGTCCGTCTCCAGCGTGCCCGTGAGCTGGATGGCGCTGGCGTTGTTAACGCAGATATCGATGCCGCCGAAACGCTCGGCAGTCTTGGCCACAGCTTCCGCGACCTGCGCCTCTTCCCGGATGTCGCACAGCGCCGGAAGTGCCTTGCCGCCGGCCTTCTCGATCTGTTCGGCGGCGGTATGAATGGTACCGGGCAGCTTGGGATGCGGTGTGTCGGTTTTGGCGGCGATGGTGACGTTGGCGCCGTCGCGCGCGGCACGCAATGCGATGGCAAGGCCGATGCCACGCGACCCACCTGAAATGAACAGCGTCTTTCCCTTGAGCGACATGCATCGGCCTCCCTGCAACAATCATCGATCCTTGCTCGACCGGGACAGGGATGCAAGCCGTGAGCGCCGTTGGCGATGATGACGCTGGGAGAGTCTCGCTAGAGCATTTTGTAGCCAAGTGGAATCCTCGGCGTTACAAGAATGAAACAAAAACAATAACTTAGATTGTTTTCAGAAACGCTCTAGACCAGCACCAAGCCCTGTCGCATCGCGATCGCGATCGCATCGGTGCGATTGGCGGCGCCAAGCTTGGTCAGGATGGCTGCGACATGGAACTTCGCGGTGTGCACGGAAATATCCAGTCGGCGGGCTATCACCTTGTTGGGTGCGCCCTCGGCGAGCAGAGCAAGTACCTCTGCCTCGCGTGGCGAAAGCGACGGCCGCACCACCGCGTCATGGTCGCTTGGATGATCTCCCGCCTCCGCGGAAAGGCCGGCGCCATCCGGGGCTACTTCATCGCGCACGGCATGGTATCCGGCCGCAGCCAATCGCGCTGCGGCAGCGATCAGCCCGTCGTCGGCATTCGGTGGCAAGACTGCGAAGACACGACCCGCATTGCCGTCGACGGCGGCAACGGGACGGGACGACAGGAGCACCAACGGCACATCCACATGAAGAGCGGGGTTGTCGACGATGGCCACGTCGACGGCCGACACGCTGCCCGCCGGCATAGGCACGAAGTCCTCTCCGGCAGCCAGCGACGCCGACAGCCGTTCGGCCCGCCCGGCATCGCCGAGCGCGATCAGCGCTGTCAGTGGTCTGCTTGCCATCGATCCTCTCAATTCAGCGGCTTTTCGCCGATCGCCACCGCAATCTCGCTGCGGCTGCCGCCGCGCAGGATACCGAGCTTGACCGAGATGCCGGCACTATCCGGCCCGAGCCTGCGCATCAGGCCGCGTGGCCCTTCCACCGGTTCACCGTCCCAGGCAACGATGATATCGCCGACATGCAGGCCGGCGGCTTTGGCTGGACCATTATCATCCAATCCCATCACCATGGCACCGACAGTGTCGCCATCACGCGCGAGGTGTAAAGCCGCGCCCAGATAGCCACGCACGACATGCCCCTTTTCCTTCAGCACCGCCACGGCGCGCTCGATGGTCTCAAATGGAATGACCAGCGCACGGCGGCGTGGCCCGAACAGAAGCATGCCGATCAACCCGCCCCTGGCATCCAGAACCGGCCCACCTTCGAAACGGCTCCCGGCCCCCACGGCGAGATTGATGCGCCGGTCGATGGTGCCGCCACGCATCGAACGCCAAGCGGGACCTACCTCGCCGACCGTTCCGAGCACAGCAAGGGCTGCGCCGACGCTGTTGCCGATAGCGACGGCGACATTGCCGGCTCGTACGGCAGCGGCTTTCGCCAACACGGGTGAACCGGCTTGCTCGGTCTTCAGCAGGGCGACCCCGGTGGAAGGGTCACGGCCGACAAGCGTCGCCTTCACGCTTTCACCGGAGCCGAGCGTCAACTCGAGCTCGTCATCGGCGTCGAGGATCTCCTCGGCGGCGACGAAATAGCCTGCTCCCCAATGAAAGGCAGAAGCGGTTCGGCCGTGATGCACGTTGAGACTGGCGACAGCGGGTGCCGCGCTTTCCACGATATCGGCGACGGCATCCGAAAAAGTGCTTAGATTGAAGTCGCTCATGATGACCTCCGGGATTGTTGCTTTCCCAGATATCGCCGCCTCGGGCATCCAATGGTACTCGCCTGACGGCTAGGAAAACCGGCTGCTGGCCATCTGGTCAGGTCGCGGTGAAACCTCGCGCCCCGCACATATAGGCATCCTTCCGCGTTTTCACATGGGAAGCCTGCCATGGCGATGCCAGCTTTCGATCCTGCGTCACAGGACAACATCCTGCTTGATGCCTATTCCACAACAGTCGCCGATGCGGTCGACCGTATCGGTCCCGCTGTCTGCCGCATCGAGCGGATTCGTGGACGCGGCGGCCATGGCTCCGGCTTCGTCATCTCGCCGGACGGGCTTGTCGTCACCAATTTCCACGTCGTCGGCGACGCAAAGGCGGTGCGCATCGCCATGCCCGACGGCACCGCCGATGAAGGGCGGGTGCTCGGCACCGATCCCGATACCGATATCGCACTGGTGCGCGCCGGCGGTTCCTTTGCCAATGTGGCGCCACTCGGCGATTCCAAACAGCTGCGCCGCGGTCAGATCGCGATCGCCATCGGCAATCCTCTGGGTTTCGAATGGACGGTCACTACCGGTGTCGTCTCGGCGCTCGGCCGTTCGATGCGTGCCACCACCGGCCGCCTGATCGATGACGTCATCCAGACCGACGCCGCGCTCAATCCCGGCAACTCCGGCGGGCCATTGGTGTCGTCCGCCGGCGAAGTCATCGGCGTCAACACCGCCATGATCCCCGGGGCGCAGGGCATCGCCTTCGCGGTCGCTTCCAATACCGCGAATTTCGTCATCTCCGAGATCATCCGATTCGGTCGCGTACGGCGCGCCTTCATCGGTATCTCCGCCGATACGACCAACTTGCCACGCCGCGCAGCACTGCTTTCGCAAGTCACCAGCAGCACGGCAGTGCGGTTGCGAAGCGTCGAGCCCGGCGGACCGGCAGCGCGAGCGGGTTTGAGGGAAGGCGACATCATCGCTGCCATGGACGGGCGGCCGGTAACCGGCGTCGACGACCTGGTCCGAATGCTCGATGCCGAACGCGTCGGCCGCGAGACGATGTGCACGGTTCTGCGCCGCACCGGCGTCAGCCGCATCGCCGTGACGCCGGTGGCAAAGGCTGGATGATCTTACCAGCCGGCAAGCACGATCTTGCCCAGCGTGGTGCCGGATTCGATCTGGGCGTGCGCGCGCTTCAAATTTGCTGCCGAGATTGTTCCGTAGTTTTCCGTCATGGTCGTCTTGACCTTGCCGGTATCGACCAATCCGGCCACCTCGGTCAAAAGCTCATGCTGCCGGATGATATCAGCCGTCTGGTGGACGGGCCGCGCGAACATCATTTCCCAATGCAATGACAGCGCCTTCGACTTGAAGAGCATGACGTCGAAGGATTTCGGGTCGTCGATAAGCGCCATCCTGCCCTGCGGCGCGATCAGCTTGGTGATCTCCGCCGCATGGCTGTCGCTGTGGGTCAGGGAGAAGACGAAGGCCGGCATGCCGATGCCGAGTGCCGCCACCTGATCCGCCATGGGCTTGCTGTGATCGACCACATGATGGGCGCCCTTCCCTTTGACCCATTCAACCGTTTCGGGCCGCGATGCGGTGGCGATGACCGTCAGATCGGTCAGTGCGCGCAAAAGTTGGATGGCGATAGAGCCGACGCCCCCGGCTGCGCCGACGATAACGATGGCATTGGCCGCCCCTGGAACTGGCTTGGTCACGTCAAGCCGGTCGAACAGCGCCTCATAGGCGGTGATCGTCGTCAGCGGCAAAGCGGCTGATGCCGCGAAATCCAGGGAGCGAGGCTTCAGCGCAACGATGCGTTCGTCCACGAGATGAAGTTCGGCGTTTGAACCGGGCCGATTGATCGCGCCGGCGTAGTAGACCTCGTCGCCGGGCTTGAACAGGCTAACCCCCGAGCCGGTCGCAACGACGATGCCAGCGGCATCCCAGCCGAGTATCCTGTGCTGTCCATCAACTGGTTTCGCACCGGCGCGGACCTTGGTGTCGACCGGATTGACCGAGATAGCCTTCACCTCGACCAATATATCCCGGCCGACAGGTTCCGGACGCGGCAACTCGACGTCGACGAGGGAAGTGGGAGCCGAGATCGGCTGTGGTTCCAGATACCCGATGGCACGCATGGCATGTCTCCTGTTTTGCGTACATGCCAGATGTGACCTATATGCGTTGTCCGCAAGAATGCACTTTTATTGTATATAGTGTCGAAAAAGGTACCATTGAGGAATCCCATGGGCCGCATCCGTCATCAAGATCTGCGCAACTCCCCAGCCTGTCCTGTGGAAGGCACGCTGGAACTCATCGGCGGCAAATGGAAAGGTGTCATCCTCTATCACCTCATCCAGCAGGGCACACTTCGCTTCAATGAATTGCGCCGCAAGATGAACGTCACCCAGCGCATGCTGACCAACCAGTTGCGCGAGCTGGAAACGAGCGGGCTCATCGACCGCAAGGTCTATGCGGAGGTTCCACCCAAGGTTGAATATTCGCTGACCGAGCGTGGGCGGTCGCTGGAGCCGATCATCCTGGCGCTCAAGCGCTGGGGTGACGACAATATTCTGGCAACGGGATACGTCGCGCCGGGTACCTGCTGACAGGCTCCTCTACTTCTCGGCGAATACCCTGCGTAGGAAATCTACCAGCCATGCCGCCAACTCGCCGGTTGGGTCGAGGTCGGGGTCAAAGATCGTCACGTTCATGCCGATACATGCCGGTCTGGAAACCAGTGCTCTCAGGATGACGGCGAGTTCATCCGGGTCCATGCCCGGACTGCCGGGAGAATCGACTGCCGGCATGACCGTCTGGTCGAGAGCGTCGACATCGAAATGCAGCCAATGGCGACTGCCGCGCGCCAGTACCGGCTCAGCCTTGGCAAGCACTCCTGCCGCGCCGAGCTCCTGCGCGGCGAAAACGTCGACCAAAGTGATGTCCGTGGCTTCGATGTCGTGCCAGGCATAGTCGGCAGCGCGGTTCTCACGCTCGCCGATCTGGACGACGTGATCGTCCCGGAGCAATGGCCCGTCTATACCCGGCCATTCGGTAAGCAGGGCTTCGCCGCGGCCAGTCGCGGCCGCCAGATCCATGCCCGCGGCAGAACTCAGCGGCAGGTCGTCGTCGTTGCCAGGATGGCGAAAGTCACTATGGCCATCGACATGCACCAGCGCCAATGATCCCGATCGCCGCGCGCCAGCCAAGGCGCCAAGCAGGATCGTGCAATCGCCCCCGACGATGAGCGGAAACGCCCCTCTCCCCACAGTCTCAGCGACGATATCGGCCAATTTCAGGTTGAAGTCGCGGATTGCCGGGCCATTGCGCAGTTTCGTGCCCGGCTGCTGCTCGGTGCTGTAAACCGGCCGTTCCAGATCGACGACCTTTCCCGGCGCCAGCGCTTCAATCAACCCAGCCGTGGTCAAGGCCTGCGGCGCCCGCCAGGTGCCGGGTTCATGGCCGGGCCTGAGCGGACGCAGGCCGAGATTGAAAGGAGCTCGGACAAGACAGATATCACGCATGGAAAGAGACCCGTTTCATCGGGCCAACATAAATTGCCCATGGCGGCGGCGCCATCTCGCCGGTAACTCGCTGCCGACAGTTCCTGTCAGCCTATTTGCCGACAGCTTCAGGCACAAACTGCGCCAGGAACTCCTCACTCGGCGGGATCGGCTTGATCACGTCGATCAGCACGCCGTTGGGATCGCGAGTGATGAAATGACGCTGGCCGAACGCCTCGTCCCGCAGCGAACGCAGGATCGGCAACCCGGCCGCCACAACCCGTTCATGCACGGCATCGACATCCTTGACCTCGAAATTGATGAGCAGGCCGGAAGCACGTCCCCTTCCCTCCGCCGGGATGGTTTCGTGGTCGCCCTGCACGATGCCGAGATTAACACGCTTGTCTTCGGACGATTGCAGATGCACGTACCAGTCGCTTTCGAACAACGGCTTGAAGCGGAAATGCTCGACATAAAAGGCGGCGGTGCCGGCGACATCGCCTGTCATCAGGACAGGATAGTAGCTGGTGGCTTTCATGGCTTTCCTTCTCCTCAAAATAAACATACAGTCTGCATGTAAATTGCATTAACATACAGGCTGCATGTATGCAAGAAGGAAATTCACGTCGATCCAACCGCGACCGAACCGAGGCCACGCGTAGCGATCTGATCGCAGCGGCGCGCCGGCTTTTTACTGAGAAATCCTATGCAGAGACCGGCACGCCGGAGATCGTGGCAGCAGCCGGCGTCACGCGCGGCGCGCTCTATCACCACTTTGCCGACAAGCAGGCACTGTTTCGAGCCGTGGTCGAGGGTGAGGCGGCAGCGGTCGCGAAAGCGATCGAGCTGGCTACCCCCCGTACGCTATCGGCGCGAGACGCGCTGTTGGCCGGCGGCGATGCCTATGTCGCTGCCATGAGCCTTCCCGGCCGCACACGGCTCCTGTTGCTCGACGGGCCGGCAGTGCTCGGGCGTGCCGAAATGGACGAGATCGATGGGCGCCACGGCAACCGCACTTTGCGCGAGGGACTGGCAGCAACGATGCGCACCGGCGAGATGCCAAAGCTGCCCCTGGAGGCACTGACATCGCTGCTGGGGGCGGCGTTCGATCGTGCAGCGCTTGCCGTCGACGCCGGCGCGTCCGCAGACGATTATCGCGCCGTGCTTGCTGCCGTCATCGATGGGTTGCTGCGTCGGCCCTGAGCCTCCCGCGACCGTTTTTCACGCTCGCTCATATGCTGCAACGTCGAACAGACCTTCGGCAACTCCTGCTTGAATTGTTCGATCAGCCAGTTGCCCGCCGGTCCTGGCGGCGAGTCGACCCTGTAGAAAGCGAGCAGATCATAGGAGCGTTCTGGATAGGGTTCGAGATCGAGGATTTTTAGACGCCCGGCGTGGACATCTTCGAGGATCATCCAGGTCGGCAAGCCACCCCAGCCGAGACCCGATAGGATCAGGTCACGCTTCGTTGAAACATCGGTCATGCGCCAGGTGCGGTAGGCAAAGACCCCGAAATCCTTGCCCTCCGTCATCTTGGAAACATCCGAGACGACAAGCTGGATGTGTTGGCGCACTTCCGACAGCGGTACCCTGCCCTTGTAGGTCGCAAGCGGGTGGCCAGGTGCTGCCACCGGCGTCATCGACGTGTCACCGACGCGCACGGAGACGAGCTCGTCGCTATCGGTCTGCGGTATGCCGCCAATGCTGAGATCACATTGTCGGCGCAACAGCTGCCCCCAGGTTACGCCGATTGCACCGACATTCAGCTTCAGCGCCACGGATGGGAATTCCGCCTCGAAGCCCGCGAGTACCCTGACCAGCGCCGGTGACGGCGTCGTCACGTCGACGGCGATCGTCAACTCGGCCTCCAGACCACGTTTCAGCCCTTCAGCACGGGCGCGGATGTCCTGCAGCACACCGATCATTCGCCGCGCGTCGGCCAGCATCGCCTTGCCTTCGGCAGTAAGCACCGGCTCGCGCGTTCCCTCGCGGGTAAAAAGCTTGAACTCCAGCTGCGCTTCCAGATTGGCGATCGTGTAGCTGATCACCGATTGCGCACGATTGAGATGACGTGCGGCACCGGAGAAACTGCCGGTTTCAGCCACCGCGAGAAAAACCTGCAATTGGTCGAGAGTCGGATTCGCCTGCATAACTTATCCAATCCATGGATATATTCGATAGATATTTTGCCAATTTTCTAGATGAGTGTCGACCACTATCTCTAACTCCGAAATCAGGCGGTTGCCCGCCATCGATCAACGGAGAGCTGAAATGTCCAACATCCTTCTTGTGACCTCGAGCCCGCGCGGCGATGCTTCGCATTCCACCCGTGTCGCCACCGAGCTGGCCAACAAGTTGCAGGCTGCACTGCCCGAGTCCACGCTGACCAAGCGTGATCTCGTCGCCAACCCGCTGCCCCATATCGAGCCTGACTATGCCACCGGCATCTATACGCCTGCCGAAGCCCGCACGCCGCGCCAGACCGATCTGGTGGGTGTCTCCGATGTCGCCGTCGACGAACTGCTCGCAGCCGACCACATCGTGCTTGCCACCGGCTTCATCAACTTCTCGATTTCCTCGACGCTGAAGTCGTGGGTCGATCACATCTCGCGCTCGGGCAGGACCTTTTCCTATGGCGCGGATGGCCCGAAGGGCTTGGTAACGGGCAAGAAAGTCTACATCGTCCTCGCCTCCGGCGGCATCTATTCCGAGGGTCCTGCCGCGGTGATGGATTTTGCCGTGCCCTATCTGAAGAGTGTTCTAGCCTTCAACGGCATGACCGACGTGGAAGTCATCCGTGTCGAAGGCGTCGGCATGGGTGAGGACGCACTCAATGCAGCATTCGCCAAGGCTGGAAAACAGGTCGACGCGCTAGCCGCCTCGGTGGCCGGAACAGCTCTCCCGGCCGTCGCCGCCTAAGGCACTCGACCCAATAGCAACAGCCGCCGTGGCGACACGGCGGCTGTTGTGCTTTAGGTATTGAGCAATGTCGGATCTCACTGCACCTAGCCGAAGATGCGCTCGCCCTGCTCATCGATGAGCTGAATGCCTTTTCTCAACGTGATGTCGACGGCATCATCAAGTCCGGCAAAGCGGTCTGCGCGGATGAAGCGATGTTCCTTCACCGTCCCATCGATCTCTTTCGAGATGACGCCGCAGGTCTGATACTGCCCGTCTGCCTTGTAGGGCGTGGCGGCAATCGTAAAGCCCTTGTGTTCCATTTCCTTGGCCGGTTTGGCCTTGCCCGGCGCTTCCGGCTCGCTGCCACCGCCGCCGAAAAGACGTTTCAGAAAAGACATGGGCGACCTCCACCGGTTCAACGGCGCAGCGCTCAAAAGCAGCCAGCGCGGGTTAACCGTTCACTAGCCGTCCTGACGGCAACGGGCAAGCACGGCAGTCTGTCGTGCTTGCCCGTCTGTTTTGATATGCCGGGGACGCGCCTTAGCGCCTGACCAGCGTTTCCAGTGCCTCGGCGGCATCTCTCAGGATGCTGGCGGCCTCGGCCTGCTTGTCTACCGGGGCTTCGATGATCTCGGCAAGTGCGGCACGCAGGCGGCGCCTCAGCAGCCTCAGCTCGGGATTGCGGCGATCGTCGTGGTCATGCCGCCGCTCGCGATCGTCGTCCCAACCGAACCATTCGCGTGCCTTTGCCATTTTGGCGCTGACCCGCTCGAGGTGTTCGAGCGCGCGCTCGACCATGTCGCGGTTTTCTTCAAGGTGAGCCTCACCGGCCTCGGTGATGGAAAACACCTTCTTGGCGCCTTCGGTGGACGAGACGGCATAACCGGCCTCCTCCAGGAAGGTCAGCGTCGGATATACAACGCCGGGACTCGGGCTGTAGATACCGGAGGAACGCTCCTCCAGCGCCTTGATGATGTCGTAGCCGTGGCGCGGCGCATCCGACAGCAACGAAAGCACGATCAGCTTGAGGTCGCCGTCGCCGAACATACGGCCGGCCCTCAGCATCTCGGCCGGGCCACCATGGCCTCGCCGACCCTGGCCGAAGGGGCCGTGTCCGCCACGCCCGCCGCCGAAACGGCCAGCCATATGCCAGAATGCGCGTTCGGCGCGCTCACCGAAAGGATGATGTCTGTGCATTTTAAAACTCCATGCGTTATGTCTTACGATATATCTTAAGTAAGGTCATGCGATCGACGAGTCAAGATATATCTTACGATGCATCTTAAACATAGAGGACCCCCTTGATCGCCAGCGCCGCCGCCGCTATAGGAACGGCGAAGGCAATCGCCTCTCCGTAAGCGTCTGACGTCAAGCAACGCATCCAATCCCGGTTCGGCCGGGCAGCCGAGAGGCGCAAGGATGCCTGCCGCGAACCGGACCTTTTCGGAAAACCCCTATGACAAACAATGCTGCTCGGCGCAGGAAGCTGCCTGCGCGCTACGCCGCCGTCATCAGCCCGCTTGTGCTCTCGCTGCTGATGACCTTCATCGTCTCGCTGATTTCGACGCTGAAGAGCCTCGGCCTCCACCCATCCATGCCAGGCATCTGGATGGTTGCCTGGGGGCTGTCCTGGCTGGTCGCCTTTCCAACCTTGCTGGTTGTCCTGCCGATCGTGCGCCGCATCGTCGGCATGGTCTGCGAGCCGGCACGTTGAGAAGAGATGCCGAGAGCATGATGCCGAAAAGTGGGAACCGGTTTTCGGAAGAGATCATGCTCCAACAATGAGCCAAATCAGGATGGCGATTCAACAAACGCTATCCTGATTTAGACCCCCTCTTTCAGGCCAGATGAAGCAGTATCTCCCGCCGATGGGGGCGGTTGCGGTGCTCAAAAAGATAAATGCCTTGCCACGTGCCGAGCCCCAGACGGCCACCGATGACCGGGATCAAGATCGAGACCATCGTCAGCGCGCTCTTGATATGAGCGGGCATGTCGTCAGGTCCCTCCAGGCGATGAACGAGGTAATCCATGGACGGATCATCCGCCGGCGGCACCAGTCGGCGGAAGAAGGCTTCCAGGTCGCGCTTCACATCCGGGTCGGCATTTTCCTGGATGACGAGCGAGCAGGATGTGTGCCGCACGAAAGCCGTCAGCAAGCCGGTTTCCATTCCGGTCTCGGCCACGAACCGTGAGGCCTGATCCGTGAACTCATAGAGCCCCGGCCCATTGGTTGCGATCGTGAGCAGTTTCTGTATGCCTGCCAGTGTCGTGCCTTTATTGCTGCGTCGTGAAGGCCAGCTTTGCGCTGAGCGCCACGAAGGCGGCGGCGAAACTGCGCCGCAGCCACGCCATTACGCGCGCGCTGCTGATGATCCGGTCGCGAACCGAGGCGGCGCACAAGCCATAGATCGCGAAGATGATGAAGGTTGCCGCCATGAACACGGCCGACAGTTCCAGCATGCGCGCCAATACATTGGGTTCGTTCGGTGCGATGAACTGCGGCAGGAAGGCCACGAAGAAGATCGAAAGCTTCGGGTTGAGCAGGTTGATCAGCACGCCATCGACAAGCACTTGGCGCACGCTGCGGGCATCAGGTTTCGTTTCCACTTTCAGTGCGCCGTGCTCGCGCAGGCTTTGCCAGGCCATGTAGAGCAGATAGGCGACACCGGCATATTTGACGATCTCGAACGCGATCGCGCTGGTGTGCAGCAGTGCGGCCAGTCCTGTCAGCGCAGCCACCAGATGCGGGACGATGCCCAGCGTGCAGGCGAAGGCGGCGAGCACGCTTGCCCGCCCACCGCGAGAGAGCCCGGCGGCGAGCGTATAGACGACGCCCGTGCCCGGAGAGGCGACGATGATCAAGGTGGTGAGCAGGAATTCAGGCGACATGGCATCTCTCCACCCAGGCTGTTCTGCAGACCTTGACGTAGCACACCAGGCGACGCGTCATAAAGCCTGCGGAACCAGCTACCAAAAATACGAGCGTGAAGAAGTGCATCTCAAAAACACAACTCAGTCAATGGCTTGGCTTGGTTTTCCGAATCTGTTCTCGAAACCGTTGATTCCGTTTCTCCAATTGGGCTGCGGCTGATCGGTGGAATGCTCCCCGCTCAAAAGCGTCCCTTCCATTCATCACCAAACTGCCGCACTGTGCCTTTGGGTGTTGGGTGTCGTTGTCCTCGTATTTGACGAAGCTCCCCCCTTGCGCCCTCCAATTGTCACGATCGAGCCCATTGCAGTTGCCAAGGGCGCCGGTTTAACTCCTGCTCGGGTAGCCTCAGCATTACAAGCCAATAAGAGCGATTTGCGCCTGACTGTCGGGGCATCCTGCCTGCTGCACCTGTTGTTGCTGGCTGGCTTAATGCTGCTCCCGATCCCAGAGGCATTGCGGCTACCGCCGATCGAAAGCATCAAGGTCGACTTCGTGCCACCACCGCGCGCCCCTGAGCCGGTGCAGCAAGGCGAACCGGTCGCAACGCCTGAGGCCGGGCCCGATACCTCTGCAACCCAGCCTGCTATTCAGGCGCCCCTCCCGACGCCAACCCAGCCGCCGATGATCAAGGCCGAACAACTCTATTCCGCGCAGGTTCTCGCCGATCCGCGCAGCCGTGGTGCTCGCAGGGCTCTGCCTCAGCTGGCGCCCCAGGAGCGTGTCATCCAACTCTGCAACATAGAGGCCTTGGCGCAATTGCGCCGGCAGCGAGCCGGCCTCCAGCCCGACTTGGTTGTTCCATACGCGATGGAGGATGCCAAGGTGACAGGCAAGGTGCTCGAGGCAAAAGGCGCGGCGATACGCAGCAGGAAACACTGGTACGGCCTCGCCTTCAATTGCGAGGTAGCACCGGATCTCAAGACTGTCGTTGCATTCGAATTCCTGCTCGGCGCAGAGATTCCAGAACAACAATGGGCAGATCACAATCTGACCTTGGACGACGGTCCCAGCGACTGACCCGGTCGATCGGCAACCCCTGGCCCTCAGCCCTTGGGCCTCACGCATTTCTTGTCGCGGAAGAGCGTCCATTCCTCGCAAACCCGCCCGTCGGGTAGATGGCAATAGCCAGCCTGGTTGCCGCTGGCATCCGTGAGGATCTTGGACTCGCCGCCGATCTTGATGCAATGAACGGAAGCTGGATTGGCCATACCGATCTTCTTGGCGGCTTGCGCGTCCACGGTCGCGACGAGGGATAGGACCATCAAACAGAGGACTGCAATCGAGAGGTTGCGCATCGGTGGCCTCCAAAAGAAAAGCCCGGGACTTGCCCGGGCTTCATCATCTTAGCTGTCGAGGAAGCTTCTCAGCTTGCGGCTCCGGCTCGGATGCTTGAGCTTGCGCAGCGCCTTGGCCTCGATCTGGCGGATACGCTCACGCGTCACCGAGAACTGCTGGCCGACTTCTTCCAGCGTGTGGTCGGTGTTCATGCCGATGCCGAAGCGCATGCGCAGCACCCGCTCTTCGCGCGGCGTCAGCGAAGCCAGCACGCGCGTGGTGGTCTCGCGCAGGTTCGCCTGGATCGCGGCATCGATCGGCAGGATCGCGCCCTTGTCCTCGATGAAGTCGCCGAGGTGTGAATCCTCCTCGTCGCCCACCGGCGTCTCGAGCGAGATCGGCTCCTTGGCGATCTTCAGCACCTTGCGCACCTTTTCCAGCGGCATGGCGAGCTTTTCCGCCAGTTCTTCCGGGGTCGGCTCGCGGCCGATCTCGTGCAGCATCTGGCGCGAGGTACGCACGATCTTGTTGATCGTCTCGATCATGTGCACCGGGATACGGATCGTGCGGGCCTGGTCGGCGATCGAACGGGTGATCGCCTGCCGAATCCACCAGGTGGCATAGGTCGAGAACTTGTAACCGCGGCGGTACTCGAACTTGTCCACCGCCTTCATCAGGCCGATATTGCCTTCCTGGATGAGGTCGAGGAACTGCAGGCCGCGGTTCGTGTACTTCTTCGCGATCGAGATGACGAGGCGAAGGTTTGCCTCCACCATCTCCTTCTTGGCGATCGCCGCTTCGCGCTCGCCCTTCTGCACCTGGTTCACGATCTTGCGGAATTCCAGGATCGAGATCGCCGTCTCGGTGGCGAGGTTCTGGATCTCGGCCCGAAGGTCCTGGATGGCGTTCTGCTCGTTCTTGGTGAACTCCTTCCAACCGCGCGTCGTCAGGTTGGCGATGTTGCGGACCCAGTTCGGGTCGAGTTCTGAACCCTGGTACTCCTTCAGGAACTCGTCGCGACGCACGCCGTAGCTCTCGGCGAGACGCAGAAGCTTGCCCTCGTTCTGGACCAGGCGTTTGTTGATGTCATAAAGCTGCTCGACCAGCGCTTCGATGCGATTCTGGTTGAGCGACAGCGACTTCACGGCCGTGATAAGCTCGTCCTTCAGTTCCTTCAGGCGCCGATCCTGGCTGGGCGACAGCGTGCCAGCGGCGGCGAGACGGTTCTCGACCTGCTGGTCCTGCAGCTTGCGCAGCTTCTTGTAGGTGTCGGCGATGATGTCGAGCGTCTCCATCACCTGCGGGCGAAGCTCGGCTTCCATCGCGGCCAGCGACAGGTTCGCCTCGTCCTCGTCCTCTTCTTCCTCTTCCAGGCCACGGGTGTCGCCACCGACATTGGTGATGTCGTCTTCGTCGTGGGCGCCCCCCCCGGGCCCCGCCCTGGGGGGGGTGATAGGGGTGGGGGGGGTCGCGCCCCCCCCCCCCCCCCGCGCCCGCGGGGCCGACGGGCCGCGCGAAAAAGGATAGAGGGGGCGGGTCAGG
>NZ_JAKREW010000050.1 GCF_022347545.1 Terribium retamae | reverse complement strand
AACCCCCCCCAAAACCTTTGCCCTTAAAATCCCCCCTTTTCCAACCCCCGTCTTTACCCAACACCCCCCCCGCCCCCGTGGGGTTTGGCGACCCCCCCCCCCAAAAACAACACCCCCCCAAAAACGGCGGGGCGTTTCAATCAATTCATTCCGATCAATTTGACGGCTGTGGCTCCATGCCGCCCTCGGGCTCCGGGCCCTTCTTGCGACGGCTGCCGGCGCCGGCCTTCGGCACCGCCGAACCGCGTGAGGTCGGCGTGTCGTCGCCGAGGTCGCGCGACGGCTTCTGGCCGGCGATGAGCTGCTTTATCTCGTCGCCACTCAGCGTCTCGTATTCCAGCAGGCCTTCGGCCAGCGCGATCCAGTCCTTCTTCTTCTTGGTCAGGATCGTTTTGGCGGTCGTATAGGCTTCGTCGATCAGACGGCGCACTTCGGCATCGATGATCTGCGCCGTTTCCTCAGAAACATTCTGGGTACGCGCAACCGAATGGCCGAGGAAAACCTCTTCCTGGTTCTCGCCATAGGCAACCTGGCCGAGCTTGTCGGAGAAGCCCCAGCGCGTAACCATGGCGCGCGCCAGCTTGGTCGCCTGCTCGATGTCGGAAGAGGCGCCGGAGGTGATGTTTTCCTTGCCGAACTTGAATTCTTCCGCCACGCGGCCGCCCATCATGATGGCCAGACGCGAGATCATGTATTTGTAGCTCATCGAGTAGCGATCGCCCTCGGGAAGCTGCATGACCATGCCCAACGCGCGACCGCGCGGAATGATCGTTGCCTTGTGCAGCGGATCGGCCGACGGCACGTTGAGCGCCAGGATAGCGTGACCGGATTCGTGATAGGCGGTCAGTTCCTTCTCGGCCTGTGTCATGGCCGAAGAACGACGCTCCGCGCCCATCATGATCTTGTCCTTGGCGTCCTCGAACTCCTGCATGGTGACAAGGCGCTTGTTGCGACGCGCGGCCATCAGGGCAGCCTCGTTGACGAGGTTCATGAGATCCGCACCGGAGAAACCCGGCGTACCACGTGCAACGGTCTTCAGATCGACGTTCGGCGCAAGCGGCACGTTGCGGACATGCACCTTGAGGATCTTCTCGCGACCGACGATGTCCGGGTTCGGCACCACGACCTGGCGGTCGAAACGGCCTGGACGCAGCAGCGCCGGGTCGAGAACGTCAGGACGGTTGGTGGCAGCGATCAGGATGATCGACTCATTGGCCTCGAAACCATCCATTTCGACCAGCAGCTGATTCAGCGTCTGCTCGCGCTCGTCATTGCCGCCGCCGAGACCGGCGCCGCGATGGCGACCGACCGCGTCGATTTCGTCGATGAAGATGATGCAGGGCGCGTTCTTCTTCGCCTGTTCGAACATGTCGCGGACACGGCTGGCGCCGACACCGACGAACATTTCGACGAAGTCCGAACCGGAAATGGTGAAGAACGGCACATTGGCTTCACCCGCAACCGAGCGAGCCAGCAACGTCTTACCGGTACCGGGAGGGCCAACCAGCAGCACGCCGCGCGGGATCTTGCCGCCCAGGCGCTGGAACTTCTGCGGGTCGCGCAGGAATTCGACGATCTCTTCCAGATCCTGCTTGGCCTCGTCCACGCCGGCGACATCCTGGAACGTGACGCGGCCATGCGCCTCGGTGAGCAGTTTGGCCTTCGACTTGCCGAAGCCCATGGCGCGGCCGGAGCCGGACTGCATCTGGCGCATGAAGAATATCCAAACGCCGAGGATCAGGATCATTGGCAGCCACGAAATCAGGTAGCCGAACAGCGTGTTGGATCCGTCGGTCTCGGGGCGCGCATTGATAACGACGTTC
Source organism: Terribium retamae (assembly GCF_022347545.1). GTDB lineage: Bacteria > Pseudomonadota > Alphaproteobacteria > Rhizobiales > Rhizobiaceae > Mesorhizobium > Mesorhizobium retamae. The sequence goes on along the minus strand of NZ_JAKREW010000050.1, from coordinate 27,529 downwards.
TTTTCCTCCAGGCGCGAAACCAGCGACTGGTCGCCCGGCGAATAGGTCTGGAAGCCTGTCGCGCTGTCGGCGTAGGTGCCGGTGATGCGGTCACCCGCGATGGTCACCGTTTTAACCCGGCCCGAAGCGACATCCTGCAGGAACTGCGAATAAGGAACGTCCGTGGAGGCTCCCCGCGTCTGAGGCGTCTGGAACAGATTGAAAAGAGCGATCAGCAAGACCGCTATAATCGCCCACAGCGCAAGGTTGCGATAATTCGGATTCATCTATTGTCCCGTTGGCGCCCTTTTTTCGGGCGCGGATCCTTGAAGAGTTAGGCCTAACATAGGGAGAGCGTCCCCCCTTGCCAAGCATAAGAACATGGCTCGGTTAAGCATTAGCGCTTGCTTTCACATTCTTGCGTAAGCTCAGCGGGGAGATCGGGATGGAGGAAGCACCGACGAGCGCCGATGCCGCACCGGCAACCCTGAGGTCGAAGGCGGGCAGGAAATGCGCGAAGGGTGCAACGACGGGGACTGCCGTGACAGTCGGCGATCCCTTGCCGCTCTTCAGCAGACCGAGACAGCTATTGTTGCGCCAAAGCGCCGGCTCTGCCGCGCAAGCGGTGCGAAACACACTTTCCGGCACCCCCGCCAATTCCGGATCGGCCACCGTGGAGTGCGCCTGACGCCCAAATGGAGCGATCACGCTACCACTGACGTCGTCCCGGAAAGTGATGCGATAACGTCCATCCCAAAGGCTGCCATCCACGGGTGACGACGGTTCCGGAAGACCTCGCGCCTCGCGGTAGAGGAAAATACCGGCGCGACGGACGTCCATCACCGTCCGCGACAATGTGGCGCGACCCTTTCCCGGAGATAACGCAGCGTAAAGTTCGGCCACCCGCCCTTCGTCGGGAAGAAAGGATGTGCCTCCCGCTGTGGCAAGCAGGATGCGCAGGACGTGCAGCGCAGCCTCTCGATCAGTGTCGACCGCAAAGGCAGGATCGAGGCGGATCAAGCCGCGAGCCGGTCGAGTGGCATGACGTTCCACCAGGATAGCAGTACGACGATCAAGGTCTTCGCGTTCGCGGCCGACGGCGGCAGCAACGGCGAGAAGGTCTTCGAAGCGGCCCTCGTCTTCGGCGAGCGTCGCGCGTACGCGCGGCCGCTCGAACGCGATGTCAAGATTGGTCGGATCGTCGATCCAGCCGAGTCCGCGCGATGTCAGAAAGACCCGCAAAGCCGAGCGTCGCTCACCGAGCAACGGGCGCAGAAGCCAGACGTTTCCGTCGTAGAGTGTTGCAGGTGCCATGCCGGCAAGGCCACGTCCTTCCTGGCGCGCCTGACGCATGAAGACGGTTTCAGCCTGATCGTCGGCGGTGTGGGCGGTCAACACGATATTCAAGCCCGCACTGCGCGCAGCATCGGCAAGCAACCGGTAGCGCGCCTCGCGTGCGGCAGCGGGAAGGCCAACGGACGGTTTGGGCTCACCCCAGACAACAGTGCGATGCGCAACGCCCAAACGCGCGCAGAGGCGAGCGACGGCTTGGGCTTCTTCCGCGGAAGCGGGGCGGAGGGCATGATCGACCGTCACGGCAAGGAGCCGCGCCGAAGGCAGGAAGCGGTCGAAATGATCTTTGAGAAGAACAAGCAGGGCAGTCGAGTCGCTACCGCCTGAAACGGCGGCCACGGCGCCTTGGCCGAAATCGATCTGCGAAAAAAGAGAGGCTGCAGGCAACGAGCCGGCTTCCGGCATCAGCACGAGGCGAGCGCCCGCTCCTGCTTGACACGCTCCTTGAGAGCGCTGGACGCGTCCGGATAACGCTTGCCGACTTCGGCAAAGGTAGCGCAGGCGACATCGCGCTGCTTGAGCCCCATCAGCGAGATGCCGAGCTTCAGCAGCATGTCGGGAGCCTTCTTGGATTTCGAATAATTCTTGCTGGCAGCGAGGAAGGTCTCGGCAGCGTCACGGTATTTCTGCTGACCGAGCAGCGACTCGCCCAGCCAGTAGTGGGCATCGGCGGCCTTGGCATCGGACGGAAAGCGCTGAATGTGCTGGCGGAAGCCCTGTTCCGCGGTTCCATAGTCGCCCGAGAGCACGAATTGATAGGAATTGCGATAAAGTTCGTCGGGACTGTCGGTCGAGGGCAGCGAAGCCACGACAGCGCCGCCTTGGTCATTTGCCGGCGCCTGCGAGGCGGAGCCTGAATTGGGAACATCTGTCGGCGGCACAGCACTGATGACATTGCCGTTTTTGTCGACCGTGATGGTGCCGAACGACGTCGGTGGCTTGCCGGTGGTGAGTTTGCCCGGCTCGCCGTTTCCGGAATCGATGATGAGATCGCCGACCTGGTCGCCCGTCTCACCAGGCGTCCGGCCAGCCGATTGGGTCTGCCCTTGAGCGCCGGCGGTTGCCGGCGCCGAAGGCGCGGCCGAGGCGGGAGCCTGGGCCACGCTGTTACCACCGGTGGCGGCGTCAGACTTCTTCTGCGGAGCGGCACCGCCGCCCTGCTCGATCTGCTGGAATCGGAATTCGTTGTCTTCCTGCGTCTTGCGCAACTGCTCCTGCAACTGCAGGATCTGGAAGTTCAGTTCTTCGATCTTGCCGTTCATCTGCCGGAGCTGATCTTCCAGGCCAACAGAGCCCGACTGCGCAAGCTGCACGGCGTCGTTCTTCTTTTCCTTGCTGCCAAAGATACCGGGGAGTCCGAAACTCGGCAGACTGACCGAAAAGCCGTCCTCCGTGGTCCGTACCGGCCCGGCGGCATTGGCGGGTGCAATCACACTCGCTGCGAGCAGGACTGCAAACGTCCCGCTCAGGATGGTTCTAAAATGCATTGGTCTCTCGCCATCAGGGTCAAACGGGTCATGCCCGGAACCGGCCACCGCCTTGGGAACGGTATACCGACCCGAACGCATTCGCTTTTAGCAGGGCGCGAGACTTCGGCCAAATTTTGTTTCAGCCAGCAACAAGGACCCGTTCGGCCAAGAAAAAGGCGACCGCGCGGTCGCCTTTCACAATAATCGCGATGTGTCGGCCGGAGCCGGCAGTGATCAGGAACCGGCGCCCGACAGCGTGGTGACGGCACGGCGGTTCTGCGACCAGCAGGAGATGTCGTCGCAGACGGCGACCGGACGTTCCTTGCCATAGGAGATCGTCTTCAGGCGGTTGCCAGCGACGCCCTTGCCGATCAGGAAGTCGCGGGTGGCTGCGGCACGGCGAGCACCGAGCGCCAGATTGTATTCGCGGGTGCCGCGCTCGTCGGCGTGACCTTCGACCACGATCGCATACTGGCCATACTTGTTCAGCCACTGTGCCTGGCGCGACAGCGTCTGCTGGGCGTCGGCACGGATCGAGGAGGAATCGGTGTCGAAGAAGATACGGTCGCCGACATTGACGGTGAAATCCTGCGCCGAGCCAGGGGTAGCCGCACCGCCGCCGAGGCCGAGATCGGCCGCGCTGTTCGGGGTCTTCTTCGAGGCGCAACCAGCAATCGCCAGCGAGGCGACCAGCGCGATCATGACTGGGTTCGTGGTAAGCTTTGCGATACGGCGCATGCCGCCTCTCCTTCGCATTCGAGTGATTTCGTTGATCTGCCAGTAACCACGTTTGGGTTAACCGGCACTCAAGAAACACGGTTAAAATTCGGTTGCGGTCGCCGTCCGCGACCGTCGCCGCAGCTTCCGGCCGGGTAGGCCATGACGCTACGGAACGCTTGACGCTGCACTGTGCTGCCTAGGAAACGCAGCCGGCTTACCGTGCATGCGTCGATCCCCAGACCATCCGGGTCGAGGCTCTAGCCCGAAATGCGGCCAAAACGCGACCGAGCCAAGAAAAAGGGGCCTCGCGGCCCCTTTCTGCGGCATTTCAGATCAGTCCAATCACTCCAGCAGCGGCGACCATGCGGGATCGGAGGCGTAGCCTGAGGTCGGAATCGGCTGTTCGTTACGGCCGGTCAAGTCGATCGAATAGAGCTTCGGACCGCCAGCGCTGTCACGGAAAAACATCAAAACACGGCCATTCGGCGCCCAGGTTGGGCCCTCCTGCTGAAATCCCGTCGACAGGATACGTTCGCCCGATCCGTCGGTCTTCATCACGCCGATCTGGAACTGACCGCCACCCTGCTTGGTAAAGGCGATCAGATCACCGCGCGGCGACCATACCGGCGTTGAATAGACGCCATCGCCGAAGGAGATGCGGTGCGGGTTGGAACCATCGGCACCCATGACGTAGATCTGCGAACGCCCGCTGCCACCGCCGCGGTCTGAAGTGAAGACAACTTGCGAGCCATCCGGAGAATAGGACGGCGAGGTGTCGATTGCCGATGCGTCGGTAAGGCGCGTGGTCGAACGGCTCCTCAGGTCCAGCGCATAGATATTCGAGTTGCCGTCGTCGCGCAGCAGGCTCATGATCACCTTCTGGCCATCCGGCGAAAAGCGCGGCGCAAAGGTCATGCCGGGGAAATTGCCGACAAGTTCGCGCTGACCGGTCTCGAGCTGGAGCAGATAAACCTTCGGCACACCGCTCTCATAGGACATGTAGGTGATTTCTTGCCGGTTCGGCGAGAAACGCGGTGTCAGCACGATCGACGAGCCGTTGGACAGGTAGCGAATATTGGCGCCGTCCTGGTCCATGATAGCGAGCCGCTTCTTGCGAGCATTCTTGGCGCCGCTCTCGTCGATGAAGACGACGCGCGTGTCGAAATAGCCCTTTTCACCGGTCAGGCGCTCATAGATCGCATCGGCGATGATATGCGCGACACGGCGCTGGTTGGCCGCATTCGCGAAGAACTGTTCGCCCGCCAGTTGCTGGCCGGCGAACGTATCCCAGAGACGGTACTCGGCACGGATGCGGCCGTCCGCTTCCTTGTTGACCCGGCCGGTGACCAGTGCCTGAGCGTTGATGACCTTCCAGTCATCGAAGCGAGGGGTCTGGTCAGGGTTGGATATCTTCTCGATGAAGGCACCCTTGTCGATCGGCGCGAACAGGCCGGAGCGCTTCAAATCAGCTGCCACGATGCTGGAGATTTCGGTGCCGAGATCCCCAGACGACTGAAAGTCGGTGATGGCAATAGGCAAAGGCTCGACATTGCCCTTGTTGACGTCGATCTCCACCAGCGCATGCGCCGGCAACAGTGCAAGGCCGCTCATGCCGGTGGCCAAGGCGCCGATCAGAAAGAGTGTCTTGAAAAGATGCTTCATCACGAATTCCTGTTTCATATCCGGGAGATAGAGCTCACATGCCCATGTCGCTCGGGTTGAAAGTGACTTGAATTTCGGACCAGATGTCCTGCTTGCCTGCTGGAAGTACCAACCCCGCCTGATCGCATTTCTGGATCGCGCGCACCGCGCTTTCGTCGTAGGAACGATTGCCGCTGGAGGTCTGAACCGTCGGTCGGCCGTCCAGCTTGCCCGACTGATCCACATTGAACCGGATGACCGCGACTAGGTTTCCGGCATCCTGCGCACCGGCCGGGATGGTCCAGCAGCCGCTAAGCTGGTCGCGCAAGGCGCCCATTTCGCTGTTGCTCAGCTTCTGGCCATTGTTCCTGTCGCCGCCAAGCGACGATTGCTGGCTCGACCGCTTGGCACCGCCACCCGAGGGCTTGTCCTTGTTGAGGAGCGCTGCAACCTTGTCGTTGAATGCATCGTCTTCCGACTTCTGTCTGGAAGACGCTTCCTTGACCGGCTTGTCTGAATTCTTGCGGTCCGGCGCCTTAGCGGTTTCGGCTTGAGCCTGCTCGGGGCGCGGCTTGGCCTCCGGCGCCGGTGCCGAATTAGGCAAAGCGACAGACTCCGTCTGTTCGGAAGCGATCGCCTCGGCCACCGCATCCGGCTTTGCAGGCTCGGGCTTAGCCTCGGCTGGCTTCTGCTCCGCAGGCTTCGGGGCCGGTTCCGGTTCTTTCATCGGTTGCGGTTTGGGATCGGGCTGCTTGATCGGGTCGGGCTTTACGTCCTGCTTCGGCTGCTCGGCCGGCGCGACCTCCGTCGCCGGCGTCGGCTTCGGCTCTTCCTTCGGCTTAGGGGTATCCTCGGGCTTGGGCTTTTCCGTTGGAATCGGCGCTTTAGGGGCCGATTCGGTATTCTCGACCGGCTTCGGCTTCGGCGCAGGTGTTACCGGATTGTCGGTGTCGACGCTGTTTTCACCGATCTTCTGGGCATCGGCGACGATATCGGGCCGCTGCGTCGGTTTTGGCGCCGGCTTGTCACGTACGGTCGACTTCTTGTCCCCCTGGAGCGACTGCGCAACATCCTCCACCGGGACGATGTCCACGGGGAACGACTCGACGTCCATGGGCTGGAACGCAGGCGGAGCCCTGAGCGTGAACAGGCCGAACCCGATCACGGCAGCATGCAGGATCACCGATGTGGTGAGACCGGCCTTCAAGGTTATTTGTCCTGTTCCTGCAGCGTGACGAGGCCGAGGTTCTTGTAACCGGCAGCCGAGATGCGGGCCATGACCTTCATGACGGTGCCATAGTCTGCCGACTTGTCGCCGCGGATGAAGATGCGCTCCTCATAACCGGTCTTGGCGATGGCCTCGAGTTTCGGCACGACCTCGTCGAGCGGTATCACCGTTTCCTGCAGATGGATTTCGCCGGCCTGGTTCACCGAAACGGTGATCGGCTGGGTTTCCGAATTCATCGGCTTCGCCTGTGTTTCCGGCAGATCGATCGGCACGCCGACCGTGAGCAACGGTGCCGCCACCATGAAGATGATGAGCAACACCAGCATGACGTCGACGAAAGGCGTGACGTTAATTTCCGACATCAAGCCATGATGGCGGCCGCGCCGCCTGTGGCCGCGCCCGCCGCGTCCAGATCCACCTGAGCTGACTGACATTCCCATCGCTAGATTCCCTCAGGCAGCCTTCTGGGCCACTTTCTCATCGATTTGGCGCGACAGTATGGCGGAGAACTCGTCGGCGAAGCCCTCCATGCGCACCGCGATCTTGCCCGCGTCGGAAGACAGCTTGTTGTAGGCGATGACGGCCGGGATAGCGGCAAGCAGGCCGATGGCGGTGGCAAGCAGCGCTTCCGCGATACCGGGCGCGACCACGGCGAGATTGGTCGACTTCGAACCGGCGATGGCCTGGAACGAGGTCATGATACCGACCACCGTGCCGAACAGGCCGATGAAGGGTGCGGCCGAACCGATCGTGGCGAGGAAGCCGAGGCGGCCTTCCAGCCGCTCCATTTCACGCGTCAGTGCCAGGTCCATGGCCTTGTCGATGCGGGTCTGCAGCGCGAGCGGCGATTTCGCACCCTTTTCGAAACTTTTCTTCCACTCGCGCATGGCAGCCACGAAGATGGCGCCCATGCCCACCGTCTTGCGCTCGGCCAGGTTGCGGTAGAGTTCCTCCAGCGATTGGCCAGACCAGAACACCTGCTCGAAGCGGTTCAGGGCCACGCGGATACGCGCAAAGGAAATCAGCTTGTCGACGACGATGGCCCAGGTCCAGACCGAAGCGCCGATGAGTCCCAGCATGACCAGCTTGACCACCCAGCCGGCCTGCATGAACAAGCCCCAAATCGACAGTTGCGCGCCCGGATCGGCGAGTGCGATGTTTTCCATGGTTCGTTCCTTAAGAATCCCGGGCCCGGCTCGCCGCTAGCCCCCTGGCGCTCTACCCCTTGTGGTCCGTTCGCGCGAAGCTTCCGGAATGCCCAAAAGGCGCCTTTCGCGGCCTTATTCACGGCAAATATTGGTAAAACGAAGGCACGAACGCCTTCAAACTTCACCAACGTCTTCATGAACCGTTATGGTTAAGGAGAGGTTAGGAATCGCAACTGTTGTGCGCCGCAGCATACCTGTCGCGTGGACATCCGGTCACATTGAAGTGAAGGCGCGGGCTAACGAACCTTCGGCATGAAGGCTGCGACCCACTCTTTGGGAAAGCGGCGCGGACGGCCGTTCTCGCCAATGATGGCGGCCTCCACCCTGGCATCAACCAGCACCTCTGCATCGCGCCTGAGTTGCTGCGCCATGAAGATGCGTGCACCGGAAATCTCATCCGTGCGTGTGTCGACGGTCAGGATATCGTCGATGCGGGCTGGCGAACGGAAATGGATTTCCATGCGGCGCACCACCCAGACGATCTTCTCGCCATGTTTGCCTTCGGCGAGTTCGGTGTGGTGAACACCGGCCAGCCGCAGGAAATCCGAGCGGCCGCGCTCCAAGAATTCCAGATAGCGGGCATGATAGACGACACCCGAGAAATCGGTGTCGGCATAATACACACGTGCCATCAGCCGATGACCGGATTCGGTCAGCGCACCGGAAATGCCGCCGAGCAGATCGTCCGCGCCGGACATCGATCAATCCCCTTCCTGGAACAGATTGATCTGCTGCTGGGCGAGATCGCGCGGCACCTCAAGGCCGAGATGTTTCCAGGCATTCGCCGTCAGCACGCGCCCGCGCGGGGTGCGCTGGATGAAACCCTGCTGGATCAGATAAGGCTCGATGATGTCCTCAATGGCATCTCGCGGTTCGGAAAGGCCGGCCGCGATGGTTTCGATGCCGACCGGCCCGCCGCCGAAATTCATCGCGATCATGGAGAGATAGCGCCGGTCGAGCTGATCGAGCCCGAGCGCATCCACCTCCAGCCGGGACAGCGCCTCGTCGGCAACCCTGCGCGATACGGTCTCGGCGCCAGCAACGGACGCAAAGTCGCGTACGCGGCGCAGCAACCGCCCGGCGATACGCGGCGTGCCGCGTGCACGGCGGGCGATCTCCACGGCACCATCGTCGGCGATCGGCATGCTGAGGATGCGCGCGCCGCGCCGCACGATCAGTTCCAGCTCTTCGACCGTGTAGAAATTCAACCGCACCGGAATGCCGAAACGGTCGCGCAGAGGGTTGGTGATGAGACCGAGCCTTGTGGTGGCAGCCACCAGCGTGAACCGGGCAAGATCGATCTTGACCGAACGCGCCGCCGGCCCTTCGCCGATGATCAGGTCCAGCTGGAAATCCTCCATCGCCGGATAGAGGATCTCTTCCACTGCCGGACTGAGCCGGTGGATCTCGTCGATGAAAAGAACGTCGCGATCTTCCAGATTGGTCAGCAGCGCCGCAAGATCGCCGGCCTTGGCAATCACCGGGCCGGAAGTGGAGCGGAAATTGACGCCCATCTCGCGCGCCATGATCTGCGCCAGCGTTGTCTTGCCCAAGCCTGGTGGACCGACGAAAAGAACATGATCGAGCGCGTCGCCCCGTCCTTTGGCCGCCTCGATGAAAACCTTGAGATTCGCGCGCGCTGCGGCCTGTCCGACGAAATCGTCCAAGGTCTGCGGGCGCAGCGTCTGGTCGGCATCCTCACCGCGCTTTTCGGAAGAGATGAGACGGGGGGCGGTATTCATGCCCCTCTCCTCGCACGGCAAACGGGCCCGAACAAGCGGCGTGTCACCGCGCGAGCTCCTTCAATCCCAACCTGATCAGCTTGGCGGAATCGGAGCCTTCGCCGGCAACCTTCAACGCTGCAGCCACGGCGTTGGCCGCGATGTCGCGCGAATAGCCGAGATTGGTGAGCGCGGAAACAGCATCAGCGATAGGAGCCGCGGCCACACCCTCGCCCAGCTCCTGCTTCAGCCCGATCGTGCCGGTCGCCTCACCGGCAAAAGCGGGCGCCTTCGTCTTCAATTCCGTGACAATGCGCTCGGCCACTTTCTTCCCGACGCCCGGAGCCCGCGACACCATGGCAATGTCGCGCAGGGCGATGGCATTGGCGAGGTCGGAGGGCGAGAGTGTCGACAGAACGGCCAGCGCAACCTTGGCTCCGACCCCCTGGACATTGTTCATCAGCAGGCGGAACCATTCGCGCTCCAGCGCGGTCTGGAAGCCGTAGAGGCGGATCATATCCTCGCGCACATAGGTTTCGATGTGCAGCACCACAGCCTCGCCAGGCCCCGGCAGGGCCGAGAGTGTCCGGGAGGAGCAATAGGCAATGTAGCCGACGCCATGCACATCGATGAGGCAGTGATCCTCATCGATTTCATCCACCGTGCCTTTCAGCTTGCCAATCATTTCGTTCGCCCCGTCACGCCACGGCCATGCGAAAAGCGATGCTCTGCCGGTGATGGGCATGGCAAATGGCAATCGCCAGCGCATCGGCGGCATCGTCCGTATCGAAGGCCGCCTTGGGCAACAACACCTTCACCATCATATGGATCTGCTTCTTGTCGCCATGGCCGACACCGATCACGGCCTTCTTGACGGCGTTGGGCGCGTATTCCGCCACCACCAAGCCGGCTCGGGCCGGCACCAGCATGGCGATACCGCGCGCCTGGCCGAGCTTCAACGTAGCGGTCGCATCCTTATTGACGAAGGTCTGCTCGACAGCGGCTTCCTGCGGCATCAACCGATGCAGCACGTCGGCCAGTCCATCATGCAATTGACATAGCCGCACCGCCAGCGCCGCCTTGTCATCGGAACGCACGGTACCCGACGCGACGAATCGCAACGAATTGCCGAGGCTTTCGACGATGCCCCAGCCGGTGCGCCTCAGTCCCGGATCGATACCGATGATGCGAATCGCTTCCCCCATGCGCAAAGTCTACCTTTCACGCGAAGCGATGCCAGTAAAATGTGAACAAACCAGAAACGAATGACCGATACCGAAACAGCCTTAGCAACGCTCTGGGTCTTAGCTGCGACCGAACGCCGTCTTCAGCAAGGTAATCTGATCGGAAACCGGATTGGAACGGCGATTGGCTGGCTGCGGCAGCACCATGTTGTTGCCGTAGATTTCCTCGTCCATGCGCCGCACCAACGACTGCAGACGCAACGAGCGATTGACGAGATCGAGGAAGTCCTCCGGCAGTTCATTCCAGCCTGCTGCATCGCTATGGGCGGAGGCCGTGTCCAACCGGACCTTGGATTTTTCGGAGGCGACCTGATCGCGTGTCATTTCGCCGGAGTTCGCCGCACGCTGCAAAAGCAGCCAGGACGCGATTTGCATCAGCCGGGTGGTCAAACGCATGGATTCGGCAGCATAAAGCGTAGCGCCCAACCGCGACAGCTTCTTGGCTTCGAGCCTGCCTTTGCCATCGAGATATTCGGCCGTACGCTCGACGAGGCCCATGCCTTCGTCATAGAGCGGTTTGAACGATTGCGAAAAAACCCTCCGCTCGGCCAGCTTGATCGTGTTCGCGCTTTCCTTCGAAGGCTCGCTCATCTCTTGTTCCGTATTCGCATTCTTCCGGCCGAATCGGCGTCATGCCGCCGGTTCCCAAGCCTATATGACAGTGGCTAAGAAAATGCGCCGGGACTTCTTGCAAGGCAAGCACATGTTTAACAAACGGTTAACGACGCCGTTTTTTCACGTGACCGCGCCCGTCAGAGGACAAAAAAAGAGCCGCGATGAGGCGGCTCTCAGGAGTTTAACAGGGAGGCGTCAAACAAAGTGGCTCCAACCACTCGGTAAGAATCCAGATCACTGGATGCACATAGTAAACGCCCGTAAAGCTTAATGAACTCTTAACGGGCTCGGAATTTTTTTAAGAAGGCCAGGCAAGTTGTGCCGTATCAGGACACCGCTTGAGGTGTGTTGGCGGCGCGCGGCAGTGTGAAGAAGCCCACTCTCATTTTACACCGCTCTGGCGTAATATTCCGGTGCAAACCGGCGGCCGCGTAGGCTCGCGAAAGGCGGGACAATGCCGCTGGGCCGCGTTTTGCTCATACGTCCGCGTCCGCAACAAGCGCGGCGAAACAACTGGGGGAACTATCCATGCAAGGCGTATCTCGAAACTTCTTTGCTCTTGCCATCATCTACGCTGTCTGCGGGATGGCGTTGGGCCTGCACATGGCGATCAGCCAGGACCATACCGAAATGCCCGTTCATGCCCACGCGATGGTGGCGGGTTGGTTGACGTCGGCGGTCTTCGCCGTCTTCTACCATCTTTTTCCTGCAGCCCGCGAAACGCGGCTGGCAACCATCCATTTCTGGCTGACGGCATTGAGCGGTACCGGTCTGCTCGTAGGACTCTATTTCGTGCTGGCGGGAAATACGGCGGTCGAGCCTTTGGTAGCCATTTGTTCGATCCTGTTCTTCGCAGCGATGTTGTTGTTTTCCATCATCGCATTGCCTGTCCTGCGCAAGGGTTGAACCGTCACGGCAGGCCAGGATAGGCATCAGCCGGTCTTGGCCATCTCGCGCAGCCGGAACTTCTGAATTTTGCCCGTCGAGGTCTTCGGGATCTCGTGGAAGACGACAGCTTTGGGCACCTTGAACCGCGCAAGGAGGCCCCGGCAGTGTTCGATTATTTCTGCCTCAGTCGCCGTTCTTCCCGGTTTCAACTCGACATAGGCCACCGGCACTTCGCCCCATTTGTCGTCGGCGCGGGCAACCACCCCGCAGGATGACACCGCCGGGTGCTTGTAGAGCGCATCCTCCACTTCGATCGAGGAGATGTTCTCGCCGCCGGAAATGATGATGTCCTTGGAGCGGTCCTTCAGTTGGATGTAGCCGTCCGGATGCATGACGCCGAGGTCGCCGGAATGGAACCAGCCGCCGGCGAATGCTTCGTCCGTCGCCTTGGGGTTCTTCAGATAGCCCTTCATGACGATGTTGCCGCGGAACATCACTTCGCCGATGGTCTCGCCATCGGCAGGCGTCCTCTCCATCGTGGCCGGGTCCATCACCGTCAAGTCTTCCAGCGCGGCATAGCGCACGCCCTGGCGCGCCTTCTTGGCCGTGCGCGTCCCCTTGTCCAGCGCGTCCCATTCGCCGTGCCATTCGTTGACGACGGCAGGGCCGTAGGTTTCGGTAAGTCCATAAAGGTGGGTGACGGAGAAACCCGCATCGGCCATGCCCGACAGCACAGCCTCAGGCGGCGGCGCGGCCGCCGTGTTGAAGGTGACGGTCTGCGGAAACTCGCGCTTGTCCTGGTCGCTTGCGTTGATCAGCGTCGCCATGACGATCGGCGCGCCGCAAAGATGGGTGACGCCGTGGTCGGCGATCGCATCGTACATCGCCTTCGGCCGCACCCAGCGCAGGCAGACATGCGTTCCAGCCTGCACGGCCAGCGTCCATGGAAAGCACCAGCCATTGCAGTGGAACATCGGCAGTGTCCAGAGATAGACCGCGTGTTTGCCCATGCCCGCGTGAATGGTGTTGGTATAGGCCATCAGCGCCGCGCCGCGATGATGATAGACGACACCCTTGGGATTGCCGGTGGTGCCGGAGGTGTAGTTCAGCGAGATCGCGTCCCATTCGTCGTCTGGCATCGACCAGGCGAAGTCCTCCTCGCCGCTTGCGACGAATTCTTCATAATCGCGCGAGCCGATGCGCTCGCCCTTCGGGTAAGGAGCATCGGCTGCATAGTCAGGATCGTCATAGTCGATGACCAGTGGCTTTACCTTGGCCAGTGCCAATGCCTGCTTCATCACGCCGGAGAACTCGCGATCGACGATGAGGACCTTGGTCTCGGCATGGTCGAGTTGGAAAGCGACGACCGCCGCATCGAGGCGGGTATTCAGCGAATGCAGCACTGCCTTGACCATCGGCACGCCGAAATGCGCTTCCAGCATCGGCGGCGTGTTGGAAAGCATCACCGTGACCGTATCGCCCTTGCCGATGCCTTGCTTGGCCAGTGCCGATGCCAGCCTCCGCGAACGACGCCAAAAGTCGCGGTAAGTGATGCGCTGGTTGCCATGGATGACCGCGACATGCTCGGGATAGGTCTTTGCCGCCCGCTCCAGGAATGAGAGCGGGGTCAACGGCTGGTGATTGGCCGGATTCTTGTCGAGATCCAGTGCATATGGGTTCGTCATCCAGCCCTCCGAAACGCTACCGGCACTTCTAAGCACAGCCGGGAAGCATCGTCATCCTCTACAGAAGGCTGACGACACCGTCCCACAACAGCTTGACCGCAACCAGCGCAATCGTTGCGTAAGTGAAAGGATAGAACACTTCCGGCCGCATGCGCCGCACGATCCAGGCACCCGCCAAGGTCGACAGCGGCGCAAATGGCATCAGCACAGCCGAGGCAGTCAAATTAGCGGCGTCGAACTGGCCAAGAGCGAAATAGGGAACGAGCTTGATGGCGTTGACGATGGCGAAGAACACCACGCCTGTTGCCGTCAACACCTTCGGGTCCATGCGAAGCGGCATCGTATAGACCTGGAATGGCGGCCCGCCGACATGGGCGACGAAACTGGTGAAACCGGCAATCGTGCCCCAGAATGCCGCCAAAGGCCTGTTCGGCTTCGAAACATGACTAAGGCCATGCCTGTAGGTGACGTAGAGCCAGCGCCCGACGAAGGCGATGGTCACGGCACCGACAATGAAGCGCACCACGTCCGCAGTGACGAAGGCCGCCGTTGCCCAGCCTATACCGATGCCGACAAGCGCGCCCGGCAGCATGTCGACGAGCGTTTTCCTGTCGTCCTGGCCACGCCAGGTCCATAGCGAGACGATATCCATCACCACCAGGATTGGCAGCAGGATCGCCGCTGCCTGCACCGGTGATATCGCCAGCGCCATCAACGGCACGCCGATCAGGCCGAAGCCCCCGACGCCCCCCTTGGTGAGCCCCACTAATATCACCGCGGGCACGGCAACGGCGTAGAACCAGGGATCGATGAGCAGAGCTGACATGCCGGGGGAGCGGTTGAGGAAGCGACGTTGTACTAGCGCATTTCTTGGAGCGCTTGAACCCGTATTCCAAGGGTCGGTATTCGCCTGGAGGCGCGATCACTTGTTGGCGGACACCAGCAGGAACATCGGTCGCTCCAGTTCCTCCACGAGTTCAGGTCTGGCCGCGATCTGCTCGGCGGTCGGGCAGAACTCTTCGACATGGGCCAGTGTAAAACCCGCGCCGATCAACGCGTTCAGGGTCGTTCCGATGGTGCGATGATACTTGACGACGCCTTTCGAGAGCCAATCCGTGGTACGCTGCCCTTCGATGAAATAGCGGTCGAGAGGCCATGTCTTTTTTCCGTCAGCGTCGATCATCCAGCCAGGATTGGGCGGCGCCATCAAAACGGGATGCTCGGTCGAGAACACAAATGCCCCGCCGGGGGCCAAAGCTTCGTATACGATCGAAAAAAGCCTTGCGACATCCTGGACGTAGTGCAGAGCCAGAGACGAATAGGCGATTTCATAGGCAACTGCAGGAAGATGCAGTTCTTCCAGGTCCGCCCGCCGATACTCGATTGCGGGATCCGAAGCCTCGACGGCGCGTTCGAGCATCTTTTGAGACACATCCAGTCCCAGCACGCTCGCAGCACCTTGCTCGTGAGCCCAACGGCAAAACCAGCCGAAGCCGCAGCCAAGGTCGACAACGCGACGGCCTCTGACGCCAGGCAACATTGCCCGCAAACTCGGCCATTCGGGCGCTCCGGCCAAGCCCTCCTTGGAGCGAACGAGACTGCTGTAGCCGGCGAAGAACTCCGGCCGGTCGTATATGTTCTGTGCCATGATGATTGCCTTTCGCAGCTACAATAGAAAAACCGAGCCACCGTGCCAACACGTTGATCGGATGTCAGACGGGGCTTGTCGGTACGACACCTGCCGCTTATTGCGGGGGAAACGGAGAATCCGCCCATGGCCGAGATCGCCTTCCGCCGCGCCAAGCGAACCGATATTGCTGTGATCGTCGCGATGCTGGCCGACGACAAGCTGGGCAGCAGCCGAGAGGATATCCGAGAGCCGCTGGCAGAAGCCTATCTGAAAGCATTCGAGGCAATAGATACGGACCCCAACCAGTTCCTGGCTGTGATGACCGAAGCCGATCGCGTGGTAGGTACGCTGCAGCTGACTTTCATTGCCGGACTTTCCCGCAGGGGCGCACTGAGGGGGCAGATCGAATCCGTGCGCGTGATCCGGGATCGCCAGGGTACTGGCCTCGGTCAAAAAATGATCGAATGGGCCGTCGATCAATGCCGCGAGCGCGGCTGCGCGATCGTACAGCTCACCACCGACCGCAGCCGTCTCGACGCCCATCGTTTCTACGAACGGCTTGGCTTCAAGCAAACGCATTTGGGCTACAAGATCGACCTTTGACGGGCGCG
Source organism: Terribium retamae (assembly GCF_022347545.1). Lineage (GTDB taxonomy): Bacteria > Pseudomonadota > Alphaproteobacteria > Rhizobiales > Rhizobiaceae > Mesorhizobium > Mesorhizobium retamae. The sequence continues at coordinate 11,537 of NZ_JAKREW010000050.1, read as the reverse complement.
CATGCGCGCCTGTTCAATCATATTGGTTTCGTCTATGCCGCAATCCAACCATCTTCGCCTCGCATAGGCGGAACCGGAAACGATACAGCCATGACCGAAAACATCCCGCCCGACCGCTGCCGCATCGTGTTGATCCCCCCAGCGGGCACATCCGCCGAGCGTGTTGTCTCCGCTTTTGCCGGTGGGGACATAGCCTCTCTGATCCTGCCCCAGGACGACCGGGATGAAGTCAGTTTCCAGGCCTATGCGGAAAAGATCGTTCCCACGGCGCAAGCTGCCGGCATCGCCGTGGTGATTGCCGGTGACAGCCGCATCGCGGGGCGGGTCAAGGCCGATGGACTTCACATCGAAGCCGGCAAGGCCGAACTTGCGGACGCCATCGACCGTCTGCAGGACCGCATGATGGTGGGCGTCGGCGGCGCCAAGACACGCGACGATGCGCTGGAACTCGGCGAAGAGCGCCCGGACTATATCTTCTTCGGCCGTTTTGGGTACGACACCAAGCCGGAGCCGCACGCGCGGAACCTCTCGCTTGGCCAATGGTGGGCTGAAATGATCGAAATTCCATGCATCGTCATGGCCGGCTCCGATGTTGCGTCCGTGCAAGCTGTCGCCGCCACAGGCGCGGAATTCGTCGCCCTTTCCTCCGCTGTCTTTGCCGATGGCGCCGAGCCCGCTGCCGTGATCGCCAAAGCCAACACATTGCTCGACGAAACAGCTCCGCGCCTCGAGGGCTGACGATGCGCCTGCACTTCATCCTTGCGGGCATGCTCGCCCTTTCTGTTCCGCAGGCAGCAAGAGCGGAGACCGCTGGGTCACAGAAACAAGATCCGCAGCCGGTGCGGGAAACGGCAGAACCTCAGGCAGCAAAGCCAGCCGGTGCAGGCAAGGCTGGATTGCCGGCAACCACCCCTGCCGAGACACAATCGCCGGCGAACTCCGCAGCTCAGGAAGCGAAGCCCGAGCTACCTGCCACCCCTGCACCGGTCGCAGGGCCTACGGCCTCGGGCGTCGGCGAACCAAAACCGGCTACGTCGGAAGTGCCGGCAGGTCAGCCAAATCAACCGGCAGCGAAAGCGGCCAAGTCTCCGGAAACGACAACACCAGCCGCGCCGGCATCGTCCTCGCTACCCCAATTGCCGCAGCCGGTGCCGCAGCCCGGTTCGGCGGCGGCGGCAAAAAAGGGGGATCGCCCGATCGCCAATCCCCTGCCGCAACCTGCGACGACGGCAGAACCGGCGACGGCCATCAATCCGGCCCGTTTCGGCAACAGGCCGCCGGATGCGGCCTATGGCGCCTATCAGCGCGGTCTCTACAAGACCGCCTACAATCTTGCGCTTGAACGCGCCAACAATGGCGATGCAGCGGCCCAGACCCTGGTGGCGGAAATCCTGGCGCGCGGGCTTGGAATGCCGGCAAACGCCGGTGAAGCCGCGAAATGGTACCAGCGCGCCGCTGAGAGAGGCGTTGCGGAAGCGCAATTCCAATACGCGCTTATCCTGCTTGACGGACGTCAAGTCAAGAAAGACGAAAAGAAAGCCCAGGTCTTGCTGCAGGCGGCCGCGGAAGCGGGCAATGCGCTGGCGCAATTCAACCTCGCCCAGCTCCTTGTTCAGCGGGACTCCGGCGACGCCGGTTTGGCGCGGGCAGTGCCCTATTATGAGAAGGCAGCCGAGGCCGGGCTTGCCGATGCGCAATACGCCATGGCGCAAGTCTACGCCAATGGCGCGGGTGGAAAAAAACAGGATGACAAGGAGGCGAGACGATTTCTGGTTCTCGCCGCCAGGCAGAATTACGATACCGCCCAGCTCGATCTCGGCCAATGGCTGATCGAGGGGCGCGGCGGCCCGCGTGACCTGAAGTCGGGCTTCAGCTGGATGAAGCGCGCCGCTGACGGCGGCAACGTCGCGGCCCAAAATCGGCTGGCGAAGCTCTACGAAGGCGGCATCGGCGTCGATCCGGATCTGGTCACGGCAGCCGCCTGGTTCATCGTCGCCCGCCGTGCCGGATTGAGCGACCCGGAGATGGACGATTTCATGCAGGGCTTGGACGACGAGCAGACGAAACAGGCATTGCAGAAGGCCAACAGGCTCCGCTGAGCGCAGTTCGAGCGGCAGGCATTTTGCCGCCTCTCTTGCCTCTTTCGGCAAATTATGGTCTTGGAGGCGCCGAAATCGCCTCTCGGCGAACCTCTTTTCCGGATCAATCAATCATGGCCAAGATCAACGGCAACGAAATCCGTCCCGGCAACGTCATCGAACATGACGGCGGCCTCTGGGTGGCGGTGAAGACCAACGCGGTGAAGCCAGGCAAGGGTGGCGCCTACAACCAGGTCGAACTGAAGAACCTCATCAACGGCACAAAGCTCAATGAGCGTTTCCGTGCCGCCGAAACCGTGGAGAAGGTACGCCTGGAGCAGAAGGACTTCTCCTTCCTCTACGAGCAGGGCGATGCGCTGGTGTTCATGGACACCGAAAGCTACGAACAGCTCGAACTGCAAAAGGACTTTGTCGGCGATCGCGCCGCTTTCCTGCAGGACGGCATGACCGTGACCGTCGAACTCTATGAAGAAAAGCCGATCGGCATCGCGCTGCCCGACCAGGTCACGCTGACGATCACCGAGGCCGACCCGGTCGTGAAAGGCCAGACGGCCGCATCGTCCTACAAGCCGGCAGTGCTGGAGAACGGCATCCGCGTGCTGGTGCCGCCCTTCATCTCGTCTGGCGAGCGCATCATCGTCGACACCAACGAAATCACCTACGTCCGCCGCGCGGATTGATTTCCCGGGCCGGCGGCTTCGCCGGCCCACTGTATCGAGGCTCGGCCAGCACCCAACTGGCCCGCTGCACCGAGGCCGGCCAGAACCAGCTGGCCCGCTGTACCGAGGATTGTCCAGCATGGCGCGTTCTGCCCTTCTCAATGTCATGGTCCAGGCCGCGATGAAGGCGGGTCGTTCCCTGTCGCGCGATTTTGGTGAAGTGCAGAACCTGCAGGTCTCGATGAAGGGGCCTGGCGACTATGTCAGCCAGGCAGACCGCAAGGCAGAAGACATAATCTTTGCCGAATTGTCCAAGGCGCGGCCAGGCTACGGCTTCCTCATGGAAGAACGTGGCCAGGTCGGCGGCGACGACGATCAGCATCGCTGGATCGTCGATCCGCTGGACGGCACCACCAATTTCCTGCACGGCATTCCGATCTTCTCCGTTTCGATCGCATTGGAACGGCAGGGCCAGATTGTCGCCGGCGTCATCTACAATCCGGCAATGGACGAACTTTATACCGCCGAACGTGGCGGCGGCGCCTTCATGAACGACCGCCGACTGCGCGTCGCAGCACGCAACAAGCTTTCCGATACGGTGATTGGCTGCGGCGTGCCGCATCTCGGCCGCGGGCATCACGGCAACTTCCTGATCGAGCTGCGCAATGTCATGGCCGAAGTGTCCGGTATCCGCCGGCTTGGCTCCGCTGCACTCGATCTTGCCTATGTTGCCGCTGGCCGCATGGACGGTTACTGGGAAGACAGGTTGTCGGCCTGGGATATCGCCGCGGGGATCCTGATGGTGCGCGAAGCAGGCGGCTACGTGTCCGATCCGGACGGTGGTCAGGGCATGCTGGAAAGCGGCAGCATTGTTGCCGGCAATGAGGCGATCCATCGTGCACTTCTCGCAACGCTAAAAAAGCCGATCGCTGCGCGCTAGCACGCGTCGCGCGCCGTTTGTGCGCACCGAGAAACTTGAATTATCCACGCGTCGTACCGATCAAAATCGATTACGATTTTCGGCCGATGTGTGAACTATGCCGCAGCCACGAAACCGTTACACAAGCTTGAAATACTCGCCTGCGACTGCCCAGATAAGGTGAATGCAGGTGAGACCATGAGCGAAGGCCGGACCGAGGCGGCTATCGATATTCCCTTTGTCGGGCGATGGCACTATTCGCGCGCTGAAATGATCGCCGACGGCATCGTACACGCGGTCGGTATCGTGCTGGCGATTGCCGCGGGCTCGGCGATGCTCACATTGGCCGCCTTCCACGCCGGGCCGGGCGAATACGTGGCTGCGGTGTTCTACGTCGTGGCGCTGCTCACGGTTCTTTCCGTGTCGATGGCCTACAATCTCTGGCCGGTGACATCACGCGTCAAGTGGCTGCTGCGCCGCTTCGACCACGCCGCGATCTATTTGTTGATTGCTGCGACCTATACGCCCTTTCTCGCTCAACTCAGCGACGCCGCCCTTGCGCGATGGATGCTCGGCCTGATCTGGACGACTGCGGTTGCCGGCATCGCCATCAAGGTCTTCCTGCCGGGCCGCTTCGACCGCCTTGCCATCGTCTTCTATCTCGCCATCGGCTGGAGCGGGATAGTTCTGGTCGAACCGCTGGTTGGAACACTGCCGCCAACGGCCATCGGCCTTCTGCTCGCCGGCGGCATCGTCTATTCCCTGGGTGTCATCTTCTTCGTCTGGAAGGGTTTGCGCTTCCACAACGCGCTCTGGCACGGCTTCGTCGTTACCGGCGCAGGCTTGCATTTCGCGGCCATGCTCGACAGCCTGGTCATCAATCGGCTTTGACAAGGCGTTTGCTACGCCTTCCAATTTCGTCACATTTCCGTTTAGAGTCGCCGCAATCCTATTCGGCGACGAGATCGCAAACGGGGCCGGAATGACCTTTCTGAAATCCTTCACAACGGGCCGGGCTTCGGATGTGCTGAGCTACGACCCGCACAAGCTTTCCAGCCCGCAGGTTTTCGTGCTGACGATGGTGGTGTTCCTGGCCATCGTCGCGTTCATCGCGATTGTCCTTTCCCGCCAGATCCAGACGGCCTTCGTAACCAATCCCGGCCTCAACGGACTGATCGTTGGCGTGCTCGTGGTCGGCATCCTGCTTGCCTTCGTGCAGGTCGGCCGGTTGTTTCGGGAGGTGCGCTGGGTGAATTCGTTCAGAGCAGGCTCCGAAACCACCGAGCCTGTTTTGCTCGCCCCGATGAAGGCGATGATCGGGCGTTCGTCCTCGCTCGCCTTTTCGACCAGCGCCATGCGCACCATGCTGGATTCCATCGGCACGCGCCTCGACGAGAGCCGCGACACATCGCGCTACCTCGTTGGATTGCTGGTCTTCCTCGGCTTGCTCGGTACGTTCTGGGGTCTTCTGCACACGATCGGCTCTATCAGCGACACGATCCAGTCGCTCGATCCGGGCTCCGGCGACGCCGCCGCGGTGCTTGATGCGCTGAAGCAGGGCCTGTCGGCTCCGCTCTCCGGCATGGGCACGGCTTTCTCGTCCTCGCTGTTCGGTCTCTCGGGCTCGCTCGTCCTCGGCTTCCTCGACCTGCAGGCAGGGCGCGCGCAGAACCGTTTTTACACGGAATTGGAGAATTGGCTCTCGACCGTGACAGACCTATCCTCGGAGACCGTCACGACTGACGCATCGCGTTCGGAATCTTCCGACGAATTGCGCGCTCTTTCAGAGCGGCTGCGCCATCTGGGCGACAGCGAAGGCTCCAATCCGCGCGTCGCCACGGCGATGGCCAACCTGGCCGACGGCATCTCCGGCCTGGTCAAGAACATGCGCTCCGAACAGCAGATCATGCGTGATTGGGTGGAAGCGCAGTCCGACGAACAAAAGGCCATGCGCGCCACGCTGGACAAGATCGCCGAAGCGCTGAAGAGCCGGGAGCCCAACTAATGGCGCTCGCAAGGGGGCGCCGCAGCTATCGCCACATCGACTATTGGCCAGGCTTCGTCGACGCGCTTTCGACGCTGCTGCTCGCCATCATGTTCCTGCTTTCCGTATTCGTGCTGGCGCAATTCCTGCTCAGTCGCGAGATCTCCGGGAAGGATGTGGTGCTCAACCGCCTCAACGCACAAATCAACGAATTGACGCAGCTCCTGGCTCTCGAAAAGAGCAACAATCAGGATGTGCAGGATTCCCTCGCAAACCTGCAAGCCTCACTCTCGGCCGCGGAAGCGGAAAAGAGCCGTCTGCAGCAACTGCTCGACGCCGGTTCCGGCGCGGGCAATGCCGCCAACCAGCGCGCCAACCAATTGGAGGGAGAACTCGACTCCGAGCGCCAGGTCAGCCAGCGTGCTTTGAGCCAGGTCGAGTTGCTGAACCAGCAGATCTCGGCGTTGCGCAAGCAGATCGCAGCTCTGGAAGACGCGCTGAACGCGTCCGAAGCACGCGACCGCGAGTCCAACACCAAGATCGCCGACCTCGGACGCCGCCTGAACGTTGCGCTTGCCCAGCGCGTACAGGAATTGAACCGCTACCGTTCGGATTTCTTCGGTCGGCTGCGCGAGATTTTGTCCGATCGCGAGAATATCCGCATCGTCGGCGACCGTTTCGTGTTCCAGTCCGAAGTGCTTTTCCCGGTCGGATCGGAAGAGATCAACGATGCCGGCAAGATCGAGATGAAGAAGCTGGCCGACGCAATCATCGAGCTGCAGAAGGAAATTCCGCCGGAGATCAACTGGGTGCTTCGGGTGGACGGACACACCGACAACCGCCCGCTTTCGGGGGCCGGCCGCTTCAAGGACAATTGGGAACTGTCCTCAGCGCGCGCGACGTCCGTGGTCAAGTTCCTGATCGCCAACGGCGTGCCTGCCAACCGGTTGGTTGCCGCGGGTTTCGGCGAATACCAACCGCTTGATGGAACAGATACTGACGACGCGCGCTCCAAGAACCGGCGCATCGAGCTGAAGCTGACCGAACGCTGATCCAGACAAAGCTCGGCTTAACTTCCAGTTCAACAAAATCAGACGGGTAACGGTTCGTTATCCTTAACGCTGACTTAACCACTATAGTTAACAATGCTCTCAGATGGGGCCGTGATCGCTTGCAGCGACCGGTGCGGGCTTGGGAGCTGAGTTCATGCAAGTCAAATTGCGTATTACGCTGGCGTTGGCAGCTGCCGTGCTTCTACCGCAAGTCGTGTTGGCGGCAGACTATGACCCGCCGATCTATGTCGATCAGGCGCCGGAATATCAGCCGGTCGAAGTGGGTTCCGGATGGTACCTGCGTGGCGACATTGGCTATGCATTTTCACATCCCTTCAAGAAGCAGGAGGATTTTAGCCCCCTCTCGAACTACGACTACAAGTCGAGCGAGTTCACCGGCAGCATCGGCGCCGGCTACCATGTCAACGACTACCTAAGAGCGGAGTTGAATTTCGGCATCCTGCCGAGCAACAAATTCAGCGATACGGTGCTCGTTGCAAACGGGTGCCGCGGCCACACCAATGTCATTGTCGGAACAAATCCGATTGTCGTTCAGCCCGTTTCCGCCGTCCAGGATTGCGATGTCGGCAATTTCGGGTCGAACAAGGCCTACACCGTCATGGCCAACGCCTATGTCGATCTCGGAACTTATGTCGGGCTGACCCCTTACATCGGCGGTGGACTGGGCCTTGCCTACACGCGATATACAAAGTCCGTCGGCAAGAGGGACTGCAGGGAGGTTGCCGCGAATTCCAACGGCGCTGGCGGTTTCTTCTGCGATGATCCAGCCGGGTATGATGGCCAGAACGATTCACAGTCGAAGTTCAATTTCGCATACTCGCTAGGCGCGGGTTTCGCCTATCAGGTTAGCAAGAACGTCTCCCTGGACGTCGGCTACGAGTATTTTGGGATACCTGGCGGCAAGTATGTCGCTTACGACGACGGCCAGTTCAACATCCACAAAGGTCTCGACTATCATCAGGTTAAGGTCGGCTTCCGCTACGACTTGTGGTAGCCGCATCGTCGAACTCAACGGAAACGGCAGGCTAAAGGCCTGCCGTTTCCGTTTTCCGTCGACCGTTTCGGTGACCGCAAAATCATATCCCGCAAGCGACAAAAACTTTGCTCTTGACGCCGGGAAGCTGAAGTCTTATCGCCGTCCGTGGGCCACCCCTCCCCACCGAGGGTTGATGCTAGGCACTATATTTTCCTTTCTTTTCAGCCACTTACAGCTTTACCGTTTTCATCTTGTGTCAGTTTTGTGCCAAAAAGCACGTCTGTGACCGTCCGATCTCCCATGGCGTGTGCGTAGGTCTTCACCAGCGTCGCCACGTCCTTCCAGCCACCAAGCTTCGCTACTGTCTTCACATCAACGCCGCGATGCAGGAGTGTGGTCGCGAAACCGTGCCTGCATGAATGTGGCGACAGGCTCTTGATCTTCGCGCGCTTGACAGCCGCATCCCATACTTGCCGGACGCTCTCGCGATTGACGTATTTGAACACCAGGTCATCTGGGTTGCGGTTCGATGGAATATTGGCCAGCGCCGCGACGACAGGCGCTGGCATATGCGCTAGGCGCTCGTCGTTGACCTTCGTCTGCCGGATCAACGCGGTTCTCGCAGCGAAATCGACATCACCCCACGACAAGGCTACCGCCTCGCCGATCCGGGCACCGGTAGCGAACATGAACAGGCATAGAGCGCCGAGATGCGGCGAGGCATTAGCCGCAAAGGCCTTCACCCATTCTTCGGTCGCCGGCTGTTTGATCTTGGCGTCGACCTTGAACCGCCTCACGCGAAGCCGAGAACACCATTCCTGCTCCGCGCAGTAGTTGATGACGGCTTGTGTCGGCACGATCGCTTGCCGATTTCGCGTCGCCGGCCCTGCGTTCGGGAAAAGCTTTCTGGCGGCCTTGTGCACTGCGGCCTGGTTGATGTCTCTGACCAACGTATCTTTCCAGTGATCTTCTACCGCTTCTAGAAATCTCGTTGGCTTGCCGGCCTCGCGATAGGCAATGGCGGCATCAGCAAACGTTAGCGTCGCGCCCGGTCCATCGAGATGACGCGTCCATTCGCGCTGTTCCCTTTCAGACGCGATGCGTTGCGCTCTTGCTTTGTCCGAAGTCTCTGTAGAGCCGCGTACCCGCCTTCCGGCGATCGTTCCCCGGTAGTGCCAGATTTCGCCGCCTGGGCGCTTGTAGAGCTTGAGGGGCATGGGCGGGTCGCCTCCATCAGTTCGACCACATCGCTTTCCGTCAGGATCATGCGTTTACCGAACTCTCGGCAAGCCCCGATCGCGCGGGCAGTCTCGCGCAGCGTCCGCTCGGAAACGCCAAGGTGCGTGGCTAGCTCTTCCGGGGTCGTATACGCGGGCAGCAGCTTGCCGGACATGTCAGCCTCCCGTCTTCGCCGTGATTTCGAGGAAGCGGTTGCGACCGTCGCGCGTTTTCTTGATGCCGTCGATGTTCCATTCCGCGTCGTCGTGGTCGAGCGTATCGCTATGCTTGATCCCCCGCGTGACCGACGTTGAGCGGACAACGAAGCGCGACAGCAGCACGTTGCCGATCGCGCCCGCCGCATATTTCTCAGCGTCGGAAACGTCGATGCGGCTTGCCCATACGGTTGCTAACTCCACAACCTCATAGATCGGCTCACCGAACTCATTACGGCCGATTTCCACGGAACGCCGCACCATGATCCGCTGGTCGAGGTCGCCGGCCGTGATCATTCCGCTTCCCCCGTGCCCGTGCCGGTGTTGCGTTCGGCGGCCGTCGTCATGTTGAGCGGCGACAGATATTCGTTGCCGCCTTCGATCTCCGGCATGTTCTCCCAGCCGCGGATTTCGTTCGAGCTGAGCCAACCCCATTCGCGGCCGATGCGATAGCCTTCGTAACGCGCCTTCATGTCGCCGCGCAGCAGGCCGGCAAGATCGTGCTCGACAAACAGCGTCTGGCGGCTCCCGGCAGGAAGCAGCGCCATATTCATGGCCTGCTCGACACGGCGCGCCATCGGCGCCAGGCAACGCACGACAAGTGCACGGCTTTCCATCTCGACGTTGGAATAGGTGCCATGGTCGAGGATCCCGACGACCGTAGGCGGAACGCCCCAGATCCTGCAGATGTCGAGATTGGTCAGCTTCCGGCTTTCGAGGAACTCAGCGTCCTTTGCCGTCATGGAAAAGGATTTCCATTCAGCGCCCGCATCGAGCACCAGCACATTCGACGTGGCGGTGTTCGCATTGATCTTGGCCGCCAGCGCACTCAGCGCGCTTTCCTTTTTCTCGCCGCCGATCGCGTTCGGAAACACCAGCGCACCAGAAGGCCGATTGCCCTTCGCCGCCAGCCCCGCCGCCGTCTCCTGCTGCGTCAGCGCCAAGTTGAACGTCTCGCGCGCAAGCTGGATCGGCGAAAGCCCCATCACGCCGTCGCGGGCAAGCCGGTGGCGCAGATGCAGCATCTCATCTTGCAGATAGACGCGGATGCCACCCGCCCGGTTGGTGACGCGATAGCGCAGCCGGCCGCTTTCCAGCCGCTCGACGGCGACCGTGCCGGGATCGAGCGGCGTCAGGCCGATCACCTGCCCGCGCCCGTTCCATTCGAGCGCTGCATAGGCGTTGCCGGAAACCAGAAGGCTCGCGATCAGCATTTCGCGCGCCTCGAATGCCGTCATGACGCCGTTCGGCGCATCGTGCAGCACCGTATACAGCGGATGATCGGTTGCCCGTTCGCGCCCGCCATTGGCTGAACGGCGATAGAGGTTCAGCGGCACGGAAGCGAGCGACTGCGATACCAGCGCGATGCAGGCGCCGGCAGTGGCAAGCCCGCTGGCGCGCTGCGGATCGACGTAAGCGCCGATCGTGCCATTCATGCCGAACCATTCGGCAAGGTAAGGATCGCTCGGCGTGATCGTGTCGGCGCGCTGCTCGCGGCCAAGGATGCGGGAAAGCCAGCTCATCGGGAAAGCTCCAGAAGCTTCAGCGCGCGCTCGGCATAGCGGCGGAAAGGCGCTGCGGTTTCGAGCGAACGCGCCTGGATGACGGTGCCGTCATAGGCCGGCCACGCCAGCACGACGGAGATTTCGTGCAACTCGACGCCGCGCAGTTCACGACGATCGCCGTCGCGATGCTCATCGAAAGCGGTGAAGCCGAAAGACATGCCGCCCAGGTCTCCGCGCTCGGCAAGCGCCAGCACATCGCGGCCGGCGCTGGTATCGGGCACGTCGAGGTCGAAGGCCAGCCCGCGCGCATCCTCGGCAAGCCTGAGCGTGCCGGAACGGGTGCGGGCGAGCACGCGGCCAAGATCGTGGTCGACCAGTGCGAGGATATCGCCCTTGGCGCGCAGCGAGGCCGCGAACGCGCCAGGCGCAATCGTCTCGACAAAGCGCCCGCCGATATCAGCCTGGTTGTTGAAGGTGGCCGCATAGCCTTCCAGCCTGCGACCCCTTGCGCGGATTTCCACCGCGAGCGTGCGGCGCTCAGATGATGTGCGGGCCGTGCTCACAGGTGCACCTCACGGTAAGGCGCGCAGAGCCGGTCGATCATGCCGGCCGGCGAGGCTTCGGTGTCGTCGCGATGATCGTAGAAAAAGGCCGTCAGCATCAACGTCGCCTGGTCGACGGCTGGAGGCACCGGCGTGGTTTGAGAGTCCACGCCGATGCTCTTGAGATGATCGGTCGCGGGCGCGCGCCCCGGCCGGGGCCCCCCGCCACACCCATATGAACGCGGCCGCATCCAGCTATTTCCCCAACCCCACGGCCGGTTTCCTTGAACTTTGCAAGGCAATGAAGGCCAAGGGAACACCGGCCGGCTTCCCGCACGGCAAGGCGG
>NZ_JAKREW010000004.1 GCF_022347545.1 Terribium retamae | reverse complement strand
GTGCTGCTGATCATCCCGATCGGCGGCGCCGACATGCCGGTCGTGGTGTCGATGCTCAACTCCTATTCGGGCTGGGCGGCTGCGGCTCTCGGCTTCACGCTCGGCAACCTGGCGCTGATCATCACCGGCGCGCTGGTCGGTTCGTCGGGTGCGATCTTGTCCTACATCATGTGCAAGGGCATGAACCGCTCCTTCATCTCGGTCATCCTCGGCGGCTTCGGCGGCGAGACCACTGCGGCGGCGGATGACGGCATCCAGCGCACGGTGAAGACCGGCGCTGCCGATGATGCCGCCTATCTGATGATGAACGCGCAGAAGGTCATCATCGTGCCGGGCTACGGCATGGCGGTGGCCCAGGCACAGCACGCGCTGCGCGAAATGGCCGACAAGCTGAAGGCCAACGGCGTCGAGGTGAAGTATGCCATCCACCCGGTCGCCGGCCGCATGCCGGGCCATATGAATGTGCTGCTGGCGGAAGCCAACGTGCCGTATGACGAAGTGTTCGAGCTGGAAGACATCAACTCCGAATTCGCACAGGCCGATGTCGCTTATGTGATCGGCGCCAACGACGTCACCAATCCATCCGCGCGTGACGACAAGTCTTCACCGATCTACGGCATGCCGATCCTCGACGTCGACAAGGCCCGCACCTGCCTCTTCGTCAAGCGCTCGCTCGGCTCCGGCTATGCCGGCATCGACAACACGCTGTTCTACAAGGACGGCACCATGATGCTGCTCGGCGACGCCAAGAAGATGACCGAGGAGATCGTCAAGGCGATGGATCACTGAGATTGATACGCCCTGCAAGGCGATGAGGCAAAAGGGCTCCAGCTACTCCAAGCCTGCCCATTCCAACGCGGCGCAGTCTGCCTTTGGCGGCCAAGGCTTCCTTCCTCGACCGAGGCGGCCTTGGCTGCGATCGTACGGTCGCATCGTACGACGATTTCCGCCAGCTGCCGCTGGCAGGCGTTGCGTTTGCCGTGGTCGAGTCGGGCGCAACATTGGCGGCGATGATGTCGGTGTGGCGAAAGCTTCTCAATCGTTACCTGGCGTGGCACCCGGTGGGAGTAAAGGGCACAAGCTCTTGACACCTACACCGCGCAACCTTCTGCTCTGGCGCAGCTTTCCGGGGAACTGCCGGATTTGGAATTGTACGCCAGGCAGACCGCTCTATGGACTAAGCCGACGGCCGGATTCGGCATGTGCAAGGCGGCGTCCATTGTGCTCAGGGGTCAAGTGCGACAGGTACATTCGATGAACCCAAAGCTTACAGACTCACTCTTGTCGGCCATGGCCGATGCCGGACTGGCGAGCCGCGAAGCTACGCAGGGCCTTTTCGGTGAGAGCACGGCGTCGCGGGCCTCCGACCTGCACCGCCTGATCGAAGCGCAGATCATCGACGCCGATGCCCTCGCAGGCTTCCTATCGTCCTATTATGGGGTGCGGCTTCTCGATCGGCAGCAACTCGCTGACTACAGGCCCGTCGCGCAGAATCTCTCAAACCGATTTCTCGTCGAGAACTGGATAGCGCCGCTCACGGCGCCTGACGGGAGCGCCGTCATAGGGGTTCTCCACCCCGGAGACGCAGACCCGATAGAGGCGCTGCGATCCGTTCTGGAAGGTGACGTCGAGGTCTGCGTGGTTCCCGCACCCGACCTGGAAACCTGCCTTGAACGTCTTTCCGGCATGCAGGATGTTGCGCAGGCCACCGGCGAAGGGGCAACCTCCGAAGCGGCTATCGCAAGCCTCCGGGATCTCGCGAGTGGCGCGCCGGTTGTGGTTGTCGTCGACGACATCTTCCGGCGCGCGCTCGATTTGAGGGCAACCGACATCCACCTCGAACCGATGCGCGGACGGCTCGTGATGCGTTTCCGCATCGACGGCGTCTTGCGGATCATGCCTTCGCCGCCGCATGAAATGGGCGATGCGATCGTGTCGCGAATCAAGGTTCTTGCCGGCCTCGACATCACCGAGCGCCGCAAGCCTCAGGATGGTGCGATGCGCCTTCCCATTGGCGACCGCGAAGTCGAACTGCGCGTTGCGACCCTTTCCTCCATCCATGGCGAGACCGTTGTCATGCGCATCCTGCACCGCGACAGCGTCCTGCTCGATTTCGCGGGCGTGGGCCTGGACGAGGAAGAACGGCACACGCTGAACCGTCTCCTCGAGCACACACACGGAATGATCGCCGTCGCCGGCCCAACCGGCAGCGGCAAGACGACGACGCTCGCTGCCGCGCTTTCGAAGCTAAACGATCCGGGCCGCAAGATCGTGACCATCGAGGATCCCGTCGAGTACCAGATCCCCGGCATCGTGCAGTCGCAGATCAACTCGGCGATCGGCATCACCTTCTCATCTGCGATCCGGACGTTCGTGCGACAGGACCCCGACGTGATCCTGGTCGGCGAGATACGCGACGGCGAGACGGCACGGGCCGCTGTTCAGGCAGCGCTCACCGGACACCTCGTTCTCACCACCGTCCACGCAAACACCGCGGCGGCGGCCTTCACGCGTATGCGCGACCTAGGTGTCGAGACCTATCTGCTGGTCGGTGCCGTACGCGGCATCATCTCCCAGCGCCTGTTGCGGCGGCTGTGCGATCACTGCAAGCAGGAAGGAATTCTCTCATCCGAGATTTTTTCCTCCGACTCCCGCTACGAGGCCGTCGGATTCTCCCCGGGCCAGCAAGTGTTCAACGCGGTTGGCTGCGGTCGTTGCAACGGCACAGGATATCGAGGCCGCATCGCCGTCTTCGAAATCCTGGTCCTCGATGAGGCCATCACCGAACTCGCTTCACAAGGGGCGGACCACGCCAGGATCGAGGCGCTCGCGCTGGAGCGAGGCATGAGCACGATGGCGCATGATGGTGCCAGGAAAGCAGGGCAAGGTCTCACCTCACCGGCAGAGGTGCTCCGGGTCACAGGGTTTCGCTGAATGCGTCCGTCCACGTCAGCGCTTGCCTCCGATCTACGGCGGCCGGAATCGCTTCATTGTGATTGACCACCTTAGCCGCCACTGTCGCCTTGATAGGGAACGATGCTTTCGCCCTCCAAAAGATAGCCTGAGGCAACTTCGTCTGAGCCGTCGATCAAAGAGAGCTCTTTCTTTTCAGACTGCACGCGCATGATGCCGGTTATCATGACGCCCTCAAACAGAGCCGCTGGCGCGTATGGAGCGGAGGATTTCAAGTAGATCACCTGGTTCGGCGGTGGTGGCGGCTCATGGATGCATGCACCGAAATAGGGGACGAGCAGGAACTCGGTCGTACCGGCTGGGTCAAAATCCAAGGGCAGCAGATATCCGGTGATCGCAACCCGCTTGCCATCATACTTCTGCTCGGTAAGCGTTCCGCGTCTCTCGACCTCGGTAGCCCAGGCCACATATTGTTCGTAGAGCGCATCAAGATCGACGCCGTGCTTTGCGAGGTTCTCCCTCTCTGCGTCGACCCTTTTTTTGGCTTCGTCACGCTGAAGGGCAAGCTCTTCGCTCACGTCGCTCGACGGATGCCCTTTCCAATACAGCACATTCCTCAATGCCAACTGCTGCTCATAGGGGAGTTGGTCCGGGGAATTTGTCAGCGGTTCCGTCGGCGGGACCAGCATTTCCCATTTCAACTGGGTGACGTCCTCGCTGAATGCCCCGCCGCAGCACAGGCTTAAAACAGCCATAGCGAGTGCGATGCCGTGCAACATCGATTTCACGCTGCCGAAAAGGAAGCCTGTGATCTTCATGTTCTCACCATCATGCCGTCTGCGAGGGACATCCTGTAGGCGCGATAGGCCGGCAGGAAGCCGGCGGTGATTCCGCCAATCAATATTGCCAACAGCAGCCGAGCATCGGTCGAGGAAGGAGGCTGGATGCCGATGTCGATACCGAACTGTCTGTCGATAAGCGGGCGGGCCACCACCAGGACCGCATAGAGCGCGGCCGTACCGATTGCGATTCCCGCCACTGTCAGCAGGGTAGCCTCTCCGACAAGAAGGCTCCCAACCGTGCCCGGTCTCGCGCCCAGCGAGCGCAGTATCGCGATCTCACGCCGCCGCTCGTTGAGCGTCGACAGGATCATCGCCGATAGACCCAGCATCGATGTCACCACGACCATCGCCGAGACACCAAGCAATGCGGTCTCGGCGGTGGCGACCAGCCCCCACATCTCCTGCAAGGCGACTCCCGGCAGCACGGCCGAAAGAGGCTCGGCTCTGTACTCGTTCACAGCGCGCTGGAATCCCATGACTTGCAGGCGCGACTTCAGGCCGACGATCGCGGCGGTTATCGCCTTCGGAGGAAGCGACATCTGCCGCAGACGGTCGGCCGGCGTAACCTGACCCGGGATTCGCGAACCGGACCGCCAGTCGACATGAATGGCCTCGATAGCCTTGAGACTGACATGGAGCGACTTATCCACCGGCGTGCCGGTCCGTGCGAGAATACCGGATACGCGAAACGGCAGGTCGTCGTGCCCTGGCCCAACGGAGCCCGCACCGTGCGCGACGGTGATCGTGTCGCCGATGGAATAGCCAAGCCGGCTCGCAACGTCCGAGCCGACGACGACATCGAACAGGTCATCAAAGGGCGTACCTGCGGCAAACTTCAAGGTCTGGCCGCCGCGGTACTGCAAGTGCTCGAAATAGTCCGGAGTGGTTCCGATGACGCGAAAGCCGCGGTGACTGTCGCCAAGCGAAAGCGGGATCGCCCAGGCTACCTCCGCGCGCGAAACGATGTCCTGGTAACTGCGCCATGTGACGTTGTTGGTGGCGTTTCCGATACGGAACACCGAATAAAGAAGGAGCTGCATGGCGCCTGACCTTGCGCCGATGACCAAATCCGCACCCGACACCGTGCCTGCGAAGCTGTCCCTCGCCCCGCTGCGCACCTTTTCGACACCGAGCAGCAGCATGACGCTGACGGAGATCGCAAGGACCGTCAGCAAAACTGTGATCCAGCGGTTGAGCAGGGATTGCAGGGCAAGGCGCGCAACGATCATGTCGCGGCGGCTTCGCGTTGCGAGGTTGCCAGGATGTCGGTGAGCTCGACCACTTTGGTGAAATGTCGCGCCAGGCGCCGGTCGTGACTGACCATGATCAGGGTCGCCTTCGTAGCGTCGATCTGGCCGAGCAGAAGGTCGAGAAAGTCCTGCTGTCGATCGTCGTCGAGAGCCGATGTCGGCTCGTCGGCAACGATGATCTCGGGTGAGCCGATGAGCGCCCGCGCGGTCGCGACACGTTGCTGCTGACCGACGCTCAGCGTGGTCGCCCTTCGACGCCCGATGTCGGCCGGAAGTCCCAGCGCCGACAAGAGGCGCCGCGCTTCGCCTTCAGCGCCGCCCGCGGCCGTCGCGCGGGTGCGACGCGCCGGTGCGAAGCTGAGTGGCAGCAGCACATTGTCGATGACGGTGCCGTATGGAAGAAGATTGAACATCTGGAAGATGATGCCAAAGTGTTCAGCGCGAAACCGATCGCGCCCGCTGCTGCCCAGTGCATCAAGCCGTTGCCCCAGTATTTCCAGGCTTCCGGCTTGCGCCACCACGACCCCGGTCAGCAGGCTGAGCAGCGTCGACTTTCCGCTGCCGGAAGGGCCGAGCAGCAGGAGACGCTCGTTACGGGGAATCTGGAGGGCGCCGACTGATAGAGCGAACGCATCTCGCCCGTTCCACTTGTATTCGACGCCGCGCAAGCTCACAGCGTCGATCAAGGCTTGCGCTTCCACCCTATCTTTCCATGTTGCGAGCCTCGCGGGATACCGCGTAGGCGGTCTGCCCGTCTGCATCGATGAATGTCACGTTCAGTTCCCCCGAATCCCGGAAGCGATCGAAGAAGCGGAAATCTACCGACCTCACCAGGGCGGCATCCGCGCAGGCGAAAGCGTAAGTGGCCCGGAACTCGGTGTGATGGCCGTCGTGCTCTTCGGTCTCCGCGGCTTTGTCAGCCTCGGCTGGAGCGTCATCGTCTTCGTGCACTTCCGCGACGATTTTGACGTCGGCGGAGGTGACCGCGCACCCCGCGGAATCGGGCAATCCGAAGAGCTTCAACGGTTCCTTCAGGTCGGCAAGTGCGGCCTCGACAGCTCTCTTCTGCCGGGCAGTTTCAGGTTCATGCTCAAACCCGACGATATCCATGCCAGGCACGGAAAGCTCCATCTGAACATTGTTTGTCTCGATGGCGATGGCTAATGTCCCGTGCCCATGGACATGTGGACCAAGCTCTCGACTTTTTTCTTCGGCCTGCACGGCCGAAACGATAATGAAAATGCCAGCGGCAACCGATGTCCCGGCGTAGCGGTGCAATCTCATCCCGGCCTCTCCAAATCGATATGATCAATAGCCGCCATCGAAAAGCACGACCCTAATGATGGCGAAATGCTCGGGATCGCGCCCCAGTGCTACACCATGGTGGACAATTCCGTGGTGATGCGTTTCGCCGTTTCGCGCACCATTCTGGCGCAGAGTTCGTGGCGGCGCGCGTCGTGCCGGTACACCGGCATACTGATGCTGACCGCTCCGATCGGTTCTCCCGAACGATTGAAGATCGGGCTACCGAGACAGCGGATATCCGGTTCGTTCTCCTCGTCATCGAACGCGAACCCTTGCTCGCGCGTCCGCTTCAACTCCTGGAACAGCGCTTCGGGTGTCGTGAACGTCTTGGCGGTATGGCGTGTCAGTTCCAGGCTCTTGATGACCTCCAGCAGCCGCTGGTCCGGCAGGCCGGACAACCACGCCTTACCCACGGATGTCGAGTGGAGTTCAACCTGGCCGCCAATGCTGGTTTTCATCTGAACCCGGCTGGAGCCCACCAGCTTGTCTATGTAGACCATCCGGTTGTTGCTGGGCACCGCAAGGTGCACTGCTTCATCCGTTGCGTCGCGGAGCGAAACCAGAAAATTCCTGGCGATCGTCCGCAAGTCGGAATCCTCCCAGGTCTTGGCAGCAAGCTGGAGAAGGCGCGGCCCCAAACGGAACGTTCCACCCTCTCCTGACTGAGTGATGAGTCCCTCCGCCGTAAGCGCCGAAACAAGACGGTAGACCGTCCCCCGCGGGAAACGCGCACGCTTGGTCAGTTGGGCAATGTCCAATGTCCCGGGGGCATCCGCGATGATCTGCAGCACGGCGATGAACTTCGAGAACGAGGCTGCTCCCTGTACGTGAGTAGGAGCTCTCTCATCGGCTTCGTCCTGAAGCTCACCTAAACTCATGGGCGCATCTCCTTGCAAGCTTGACAACGAAACATGGCGGTACTACACGGATTTGGACAAGCTGTCCATATTGTAGTCAGCGTCTTAGTTCCGGTTCTAACCGTGTGATCGAGGAGGATCAACGGCAAACGCACTTATAGCGAATTTGAACGCATTCGGGACGTCCATATCTTCCGCAAGAGGGTGTGGGAATTTCTGTGGGAGGAAGCAGATGACCAAAAAAGGATACTGGGTTGCAATGGTCGATATTGCAGACCAGGAGGGCTATAAAGAATACATTGCCTTGAACAAGGCAGCGTTCGACAAATACGGGGCGTCCTTCGTCGTTCGAGCGGGAACGAGCCAGGTCATGGAGGGCCCCCACGCGAACCGCCTGGCGGTCATCGAGTTCAAGGACTACGAGACCGCTCTCGCCTGCTACAACTCTCCAGAATATCAGACGGCGATCAAAGCCCGCGAGAAGCACGCCAAGGCACATCTGGCCGTCGTGGAAGGTGTCTAACACCGAGAGCTCGCTCGAGACCTTCACATTGGTTGAGGGGATCGTCGTGGTACCTCCTGCGCGCTGCTCGACCGGGTGAGCAAGACAGGCCTTCATCGCTCGATTGGTGTTTCCACCCGATCAGCATGCTGGAAGCCTCCTGCTCACGGTCTCCGTATCCTCGTCGGAGTGCGACGAGGTGTGGCGCGTGCGCGCACAGCCTTTTGGGAGCAGTCATGTCCTCATCGTTGCATTGGCTATTCAAGGCTTTTGACGTCTTCGTCGTTGTCGGCATGGCCGTCATCAGTCTCCTGATCTTTACTAATGTCGTGCTTCGGTACGGCTTCAGCTCAGGCATTCCGTTTGCCGTCGAAGTCTCACGTGTGGTCCTCGTCTGGGTCATCTTCATGGGATCCGTGGTGGCGCTAGCCAAGGGCGCGCATCTCGGTGTCGAGTCGTTGGTGGTCCGGCTGCCTCGCAGGGCGCGGTTCGTCTGCTTTCTTGTTTCATATGGCTTGATGCTTTGGTGCTGCTGGCTCCTGGCACAGGGCAGCTGGGCACTCACCGTCATCGAGTGGGGAAACGTCCAGGCACTGTCGGGAATTCCCGTGGGCGCCATCTACGCCGCGGGGCTCACTGCTGCCATCCTGATGGCTCTCGTTCTCCTTCTTGATCTGTGGCGCTCTCTGCGTGGCATCCTGCCGGCACCCTGGTCGGGAGTAGAGCACGTCGAGCCGCTACCGGTCGTTTCCCCCGCGCTTACTACGGAGAAAGCACCGTGAGCGGCTTGGTCTTCATCGGTTCCCTACTCGGTGCGATGGGCATCGGGATTCCTGTTGCCTTCGCCCTGATGCTGTCAGGTGTTGCGATGATGCTGCTGATGGGAAATCTGGATGCTCAGATCCTCGCGCAACGGCTGGTCAATGGCGCGGACAGCTATCCGCTGATGGCGATCCCGTTCTTTCTCATCGCCGGCGAGCTCATGAACGCCGGCGGCCTCTCCCGCCGCATCGTGAACGTGGCCCTTGCGGTCGTCGGGCACGTCCGTGGCGGCCTCGGCTATGTGGTCATCGGCACGGGCTTGGTCCTTGCCAGCGTCTCCGGGTCCGCAATTGCGGATACTGCCACGCTCGCGGTCATGCTGGTCCCCCTGATGCGGCAAGCAGGCTACCACATGGGTCGAGCTTCGGGCTTGATGTCAGCGACAGGCATTATCGCTCCGGTGATCCCGCCGTCCGTCGGGTTCATCATTCTGGGCGTCAC
Source organism: Terribium retamae (assembly GCF_022347545.1). GTDB lineage: Bacteria > Pseudomonadota > Alphaproteobacteria > Rhizobiales > Rhizobiaceae > Mesorhizobium > Mesorhizobium retamae. Next base: position 233,588 of record NZ_JAKREW010000004.1, on the reverse strand, counting down.
CGCAAACATTTCCATCGTCGGCCTGTTCTTCGCCGGAATCGTGCCAGGGCTCATGATGGGGTTGAGCCTCATGATAGCCTGGTGGTTCCTCGCTAAGAAGGAAACAGCGGCAGTCCGACCCAAACTGCCGCGCAGGGACCTCCCGAAAACCATCATGACTGCGGGTTGGGCGTTGATGATGCCGGTGATTATCCTGGCGGGATTGCGGTTCGGCATCTTCACCCCTACGGAGGCCGGCGTCGTTGCCGCCGCCTATGCATTGTTCGTGGGGGTGTTCGTCTATCGCGAGCTGACACCACGGCTGCTTTATGACGCGCTACTCGCCGCCGGGCGCTTGACAGCGGTGATCATGCTGTTGGTCGCGGCTTCCATGATTTCCGGCTTCATGCTGACGATCTCCAATATGCCCGCCCAACTCGTCAGCCTCCTCGATCCATTCATCGACTCGCCGATTCTGTTGATGAGTATGATCGTTCTGGCGGTCTTCGTCGTCGGCACGGCGCTCGATTTCGCGCCCTGCATCACCATTCTCGTCCCCATCCTCATGCCGCTCGTCAAGGCGGCCGGTATCGATCCGGTCTATTTCGGGGTCATCTTCATGATGGTCAACGCGGTCGGCCTGATCACGCCTCCCGTTGGGACGGTCCTCAACACAGTGTGCGGCATCAGTGGGGTTTCAATGGAGGCGGCCACGAAGGGTGCCATGCCGTACCTTGTGGCCCAGATGATCCTCATCGTGCTGCTGGTTCTATTCCCAGCATTGGTGACCGTGCCAGCGGGCTGGATTCATTGAGAGCCGAACTGTGGAGTAGTTGGACGGAACATTCGACGATGGCTTTTCTGCTCATGCGAGCAAGGCCCTCGACGACGATGTCGGCGGCCCCTGACGCGGGAGAGTTGCAACTGATGACGCAGGTCGATGTCGAACCGCTCCACAAGTTCGAGTTCTTCACCTTCGCCTCGGGTTGACAGACGTCGATGAGCTCCGGTGAGCAAGCGGGAAGCAGTGCTTTATGGTTTTCAGGCGGTCAATAGGACGATACTTTTCCGGCCATAGGGTGCCGCGTGGACGCCTGAGTGGGGTGCGCGCGTGAGTGTAGGTCGGGAAGGCGGCGCTCCAAATGCCTATGCCGTGTGGGTTCGCAGAGGAGCGGCGGCCTGCGTCTTGGCGGTAGTGGCCGCGTGTACCTCCACCCCTGATTATCTCGGAGACGTTGCCGAGGGGCGGGATCCCCTGAACAAGGTCGCGAATGCAGATTTGAGTGCGCGCAAGCCTTCCGGCGGCGGTTTTCTGTCGAAGCTCGGCTTCGGGGGCACGCAGGACAATCGGCAGGGTGAAGTATATTACGGCTACCCACAACGGCTGACTGCTGGCGAGCGCAAGTCGCTCGAGCGGCTGAGCGGCGAAGAGTTCGAGGTCAACCTCGAGGACGCCGAGATCAAGGTCGCGGCCCGCACGGTGCTGGGGGAGGTGTTGGGAATCAGCTATACGCTCGACCCTAGGGTCGCGGGCAAGGTCTCGATCACGACGTCGAGGCCTACGCCGGCCTCAGAAATCCTCACCATGTTCGAGTCCGCGCTACGCAGCAACGGCGTGGCCATGGTGCGTGAAAGCGACCGTCTGCGGCTGATGCCCGCAAACGAAGCGCTCGGAGCTGCCGAACTCGATCAGGGCACCACCATCCAGCCCGGTTACGGCGTCACGGTGTTTCCCCTGAAAAACGTTTCCGCCAGCACGATCCTGCCGCTCCTCGAAAACTTCGTCGCCCGTGCCGGCATGGTGCGCGAGGATCCCGGCCGCAACGCGCTGATCTTCCAGGGAACAGCAGCGGAGCGGAGCGCGGCGGTCGAAGCAGCGCGTTCATTCGACCAGGACTGGCTGGTGGACCAGTCGGTCGGCATTTTCCCTATCAACAATTCGAGCGCGGCCACCCTGATGCCCGAACTGACCCGCGTGCTCGACATCGGGGAGGGTGGCCGCGGACGCAACACGATCAAGGTCCAGCCGATCGAGCGCAGCAATGCGATTCTGGTAGTGGCGAAGACGCGCAACCAGTTGCAGCGCGCGGCGACCTGGATCCAGCGGCTCGACCGGATCGACGCCGCTGCGTCCAATTTGCGGGTGTACAAGGTACAGCATCTGCAGGCACGGCGCCTTGCATCGATGGTCAACGAGATATTCAATGGCGCCACAGCATCGTCGGCTTCGGAAGATCCGGCCTCGCAGTTTCCACCCGGCTCGCAGGCCGACGGCCAGAATCAGGGCGCAAACGCTTCGCAGCCGGCCGAGGCGACACCGGATCAGCGCATGGCGGATAGCCTGCCGACCCCCGGTGGAAGCGCCGACCAGCTTTCTCCGAGCGCTGCCGGCAACGGGTCCCAAAGCGGCGTGCGCATCACCGCGAACCCGGAAAACAACACCATTCTCATCTTCGCGCGGCCCGACCAGCAGCGGCTCATCGAACAGGCCCTCGTCGCGCTCGATCGCCCGCAGGAGCAGGTCGCCATCGAGGCGACGATCGCCGAGGTTACCCTGACCAACGAGTTGCGCTACGGCGTGCAGTTCTTCCTGAACTCCAAGGATCTTGGTTTGGGCGACAACAAAGGCTCGGTGGGCTTGTTCACGGAAGCAAGCAAGGCTGTGTTGTCCAGAACCATGCCGGGGTTCAACCTCCTCCTCGGTTCGGAGACCGAGCCGCGCGTCGTCATCGATGCGCTGCGCGGCGTTACCGAGGTCAAGGTGCTTTCCACGCCCTCAGTCGTCGTCCTCGACAACAAGCCGGCCGTGCTTCAGGTCGGCGACGAGATTCCGATCGTCACCCGCACGGCGCAGTCCATCACCGATCCGGAAGCCCCGATCGTCAACAATGTCGAGTTTCGAAATACCGGCGTGATCCTGAAGGTTCTGCCCCGGATCACCGGAAACGGCACGATCAGCCTCGTCGTCGAACAGGAGATCAGTTCGGTCCAGCGCAGCCAGGCCCAGTCCTTGACCCCGACCATATCGCAGCGAAAGGTCAGCTCGACCGTATCGGTCACCAGCGGCCAGACCGTCATGCTCGGCGGCCTGATCAGCGAGCGCCAACAGCGCGGCCGCGACGGACTGCCGGTTCTCGGCGACCTTGCACTCATCGGCGACGCGTTCCGGTCCAACCAGAATGCCGGGACGCGCACGGAACTCATCATCTTGATCCGGCCTCAGGTCATCCGCGACAGCCTGGATGCGCAGCATGTGGCCGAGCAGATGCGGTCGCAATTGCGGCTGATGAACGAGCCATCCAGAAACGTGCCGCTGCGGCGGCCGGCCAAGACGATCATCGAATGAAGCTTTTGAGGGCACGGCGTCGATCGACCGCAGCCGTCGCGTTCGCGCTCGCCGTCGGTGCCGTACCCGCCGTCATCGGAAGCCCCGCGTTCGTCGTCGCATCGACGCTCGCGCTATGCTTTCTGGCAGCGGCCATCGCGGTCCATGACCTCGCCACGATGCTCATTCCCGACCGCTATACGGCCGGCATCTTGGTCGTCGCGCTCGCCGACTGGTGGTTCGAGGCAAGCGATTTCGCCGCGCTGGGCTGGCGCATCGGGCCAGGGGGCGCCGTGATGCTCCTGCTGTGTCTTTTCGACGTCGTATACAGGAGGCTACGCGGCCGCGACGGCATAGGCTTCGGCGACACCAAGCTGATCGGTGTATCTACTGTCCTGGTCGGGCTGGCCGGCGTCGGCGCCCAGATCCTGCTTGCTTCGGTCGCGGCTTTCATCTTCAGCATTATCCGCGCCGCTCGTTTGCGCCGCCCGCTCCGTGCCGCGGCGAAGGTTCCATTCGGCACCTTCCTCGCGCCGGCGCTGGTGATGGTGTGGGCATGGCTGTCCGCTCCATGGTGATCACACTGCTTGAAGCGGTGGAGGGCAGAGTCTTGATTCCGCCGGGATGGTGGCGTCACCTGGCGCAGCAGGAGGCCGATATGGGTCTTGCGGCATTGGGCATGAACTCGGCAACAAGCCGGCGGGGGGCAATCCTCGTCAGCGTCCTGTGGATCATGATTTTCCTGGGATTCCTTGCCGTCATCCTTCGCGTGCAGATGACCGGCGTCGTGGCCAGCGTGCGTGTCACGGAAGACAAGGCGTCGGCGCGTATTCTGGCGGAGGCCGGGCTGGCGCAGGCCGTGGCTGAGATCCGCGTGGGTCCGCCCGACGGGGTGGGCACGCTGAGCGATCAGATATCGTCCACGATCACCCTGCCGGCCGGAGTCGCTTCAGTCTCTGCGACAAATGAAGCCTTGCGGATCGATCTCAACACCGCCGAGCGGCCGCTGATCGTTGGCGCCTTGCGAGCCGCAGGCGCCGCTCCCGAAAGCGCGGACGATCTGGCGACGAAGATCATCGGCCATCGCGCCGGGCTAGACGGACAGCCGCCCGGTTCCGCTCCGCAACAGGGCGGAAACGACACAAGGCGGTTCCAGACGGTGTCCGAATTCGCTGCCTTCCCCGGAATGACACCCGACATAGCTATCGCCATCGAACCTTATGTTACCGTTTCCTCCGGCTTGGCAGGCGTTCGCCTGGAAGCGCTCGATGATCGACTGCTGGGCGACATTCCTGGCCTGCCGCCGTCAGTGCGGAAGGCGATCAAGGATTTCCGCATCGGCCAACTGTCGCGCGAGCAACTCGACCAATCGCTTGCGGGGGTGACCTTCAACACGCTGGAGCAGGCACCGAGCTGGCGCGTCGATCTCAAGACGACCCTGCAGTCGGGCTACAGCGAATCGTTCGAGGTATTGATGCTTGTATCGAACGGGGACCAGGCACCCTACAGAGTGCTTGACTGGCGTCGCGCGGCAATCGAGCTGGAATGAAAGCCCATTGACGCATTATCCTCGCACGGATCCGCTGAACGACCGTAAACACGGTGTTGGCCTAAGGTCTTCAGCATGGCTTCGAGTTTCACCAGCGCGGAACGCGCCATGGGCCATTGAATAAACCGTTCCAGTTTGCTGAGGCTCCAACTCCGAAGAGGGTTGGAGCCTCAGGCGAACCCCGGATGGTTCAAGTCAAGTTTCGGGATTGACGACGCGACCCCTTGGCAAATACGCCAAGCGACCCTGGCACTCCCCTGTATCCCAATTGCAAGCTTCAGAGCCCTCCGGACACCGTAATCAGGGTGCCTGTCATGAACCCCGCGCCAGGAGACGCAAGCATCAGGGCCGCGCGCGCAATATCTTCAGGCTCTGCGATGCGCCCCATGGGGGTTGCCGCCGCAATCCTGGCTGGTCGCTCGGGGTTTCCGCCTTGAGTGTGTATCCGCGTGTTGGTGGTCCCGACACGTATGGCATTCACGCGGATGCCCTCCGGCGCCAGTTCTTTGCCTGCGCCGATGGAGATGGATTCCACTGCACCCTTGCTGGCGGCATAATGCACGTATTCGTTCGGGCTGCCGAGGAAGGCGGCGAGCGAAGACATGTTGATAATCGTCCCGCCTTTGCCGCCCTTGCGATTGGACATGCGTTTCGCAGCTTCCTGTATACAGTACATGACGGCGAAGACGTTGACCCTGAAGGTGTTTTCCAGCACTGCGGGCTGCAACTCCTCGATTCTGCAGGCTTTCCCAATGATCCCGGCATTGTTGACCAGACAGGTCACCCGCCCCAGTGCATCGTCGCAGGCGCTGAACAGAGCCTCGATGTCCTCCCTCTTGCCCACGTCTCCCTGTACCGCAATGGCGCGGGCGCCGGCGGCCTTGCAATGCTCGACGACTTCGGATGCAGCGGCAGCATCCGAAAGATAGTTTATGCAAACATCATATCCTTCAACGGCGAACAGCCGCGCCGTTGCGGCGCCGATGCCGTGGCTTGCGCCCGTTACGATTACAATCGGTCTCACGCAATTATCTCCTTGCTCCTCCTTTGAGGGCGTTCGCAGCTAGAAAACGGTCTCAAGGATCGCGGCGTAGTCCTTCTTGGTCAGCGAACGTGGATTTGTGGGATGACTGTGGTCTGCGATGGCTCGCTCACACACCCAATCGATGACGTGACGGGGAACCCCCAGTTCGGACAATCTGGGCGTAATGCCTAGACTATGGTTCAACCCGTCCAGCGCATCTGCGAGCGTCGTATGTTCAAGTCCCGCCAGGCGCTCAAGGTAGCCGACCTTCTGAGCGACGGCTTCAACTTTCACGTTCCATCGAAGGACGGTCGGCATCAGGATGGCGTTGAGCGTCCCATGATGGAGCTTGGCCTCCTTGAGACCGCCCAATGCATGGCTAAGCGCATGGACGGCTCCAAGCCCCTTCTGAAACGTCATCCCTCCTTCGAGGGCACCCATCATGAGCTCAGTTCGCGCCTCCGCGTTCGAGCCATCTGCATAGGCGACAGGCAAAGCCTTCCAGATACGTTGGAAACCGTCGGTGGCAATTGCCTCGGCAGGCGGATTATAGCGGGGGGAAAGGTACGTCTCGATACAATGCGACAGTGCGTCAAGCCCTGTCGAGGCCGTCAGAGCCGGGGGGAGCCCCATCGTCAACCCTGGGTCGCAGATCGCCCTGCGCGGGATGAGGTGCGGGCTGATAAATCCGAGCTTCCGGCCGTCATCCAGTGTGATCAATGCCGCGCGTCCAACTTCGGACCCCGTACCCGCCGTTGTGGGAATGGCCACAAGCGGCGCTACCGCGCTGGTGATGCGCGCCACCCCGCCCAGGATCGCCGCATAACGCTCCAGTTCACCGTCGTGCGTGGCGAGCAGCGCCACACCCTTGGCCAAGTCGATAGGAGACCCCCCGCCAATCGCCACCACCCCATCGCAGCCGCCCTGCCTGTATAGCGCGAGACCGGCAGCAACTGCACTCTCAGTCGGGTTGGAGGGAACGTCCAGGAAGATCGGCGCTGCTTTCAGGAACCCGAAGACCGGACGTTCAAGCAAACCAGCAGATTTGATTCCGTGATCACTGATCACCAAAGGGCGCGAAACGCCAAGCTCGAACAGAATTTCTGACAGTGACTCGGCTGCTCCAAGTCCGAAATTGATAGTTGTAAGGTAGTTTATATTATTCACGCTGCCACACTCCTTGATATTCCGCATATGCAATGCTGCAGCCACCGTCTGGCATTCGGCACATTTCGTGCAGCCGGTGAATACGAACACGCGACCTTTTGGAATCGTCTAGTCCATAATATGGACAATATGCCCAAACATTAGGTGGAACTGCACACTTGTCAAGCTCCACCTCGTGGTTGCGGCGTTCCCTCCAGCCTTGACAAAGAAGTTGCGAGCCCTTATCCAATTTTGTGGACGGATTGACCACATTATGGTCAAGCCGATGCGGCCTTGGAGGACATGGTACAGGAACCGCTGACATGCTGATTTCGTCGGGGGAACTAATCAGCCGCCGCGAACTCGAAGCCGCGGCTCACCACCAACGCATTGCGCAATCCAAAGGCCCCCCTGCGAAAGCCCTTTCACCAGCGGCCACTCGTGCCGGCAGTGACACCCCGAACCGGAAGGAAAGCCTTTGTCGAAGCCCAACGCCACCGTGCTGATACCAGGCTGGATGCACGAGCATGCCCGCCGCGTGCTGGGAACGCATTTCAGCCTGGTCGAAACCCCTGACTGCGACCTTCACACCCATCTGTCCTCGGAGATGCGGGCGTCAATTCGTGGCGTGGCCTGTCGCGCCAGAATCGATCGGCAGTTCATAGACGCCCTTCCCAACCTTGAGATCATCGCCAGCTACGGCGTCGGCTATGACGCGGTGGATGCGGCCTACGCACGCAGCAAGAATGTCGTCGTCACGAACACCCCTGATGTTCTGAACGAGGAGGTCGCCGATCTCACATTGGGGCTCCTAATCAGCGTCGTGCGCGAGATACCCAAGGCGGCAGCCTTCGTTCGCGAGGGCCGGTGGAAAGCATCGGACTACCCGCTTAGCCGGCTCACGCTGCGAAATCGCAGGGTGGGCATTTATGGAATGGGACGGATCGGTCGCTGCATCGCCCGACGAATTGAAGCATTCGGGCTGCCTGTCGCTTATTACAGCCGACGCCCGGTGGAGGGGGTTGCGTACGAGTACTTTCCTTCATTGCTGGAACTTGCAAGCGCCGTCGATGTGCTCATTTCCATCGTGCCGGGCGATCCGTCGACCGCAAACAGCGTGAATGCCGAGGTGCTGTCCGCCCTCGGGCCCGAGGGGGTGTTCATCAATGTCGGCCGCGGAACCGTCGTGGACGAGGATGCACTGATCAACGCGTTGCGCACAGGAGCCATCGCGGCGGCGGGTCTCGACGTGCTCGCGGACGAACCCAATGTCTCCGACGACATGCTGGCGCTCGAAAACCTGACGATCCTGCCGCATATCGGATCCGCGTCGGTCAGCACACGCACCGCGATGGCCGATCTGGTGGCACGGAACGTGATCTCCTGGTTCGACACCGGCGCGGCGCTCACTCCCGTTCCTTAGGAAAACGCAGGCGGGCCGCCGAGGGGCCCGTCAGCCAGTGTAGCGCCGTTACGCTAGCCTTGGGGGAGAGATCTGATCTCCGAGCTTTGAAGCGCAGCGATGAAGCGTTGACAACGGTTTAATATTCTGCCCAGTATTATGTGTTGGACAACATGCCCACATTGTGGAAATCATCTAACTGACTCGGGAGGTTCGGTCAGATTGGTGATGTCGCCATTGGTCAAGCAGCAGAGGGAGGAGAAACTTTCATGAATCTATGGAAAGGCGGATTGGCTATCGCGGCCGCGCTGGCGATAGGGGCGGTATCGCCCACCGCGGCATTCGCACAGACCGTGTTCACCTGGACGCCAAGGACGGTGGCGCCGGCACCATACAAGGCCCCGAACAAGCCCCGCACGACGCTAGCGGAAGTTCGCGCCAAGATATCGCCCGCCAAGCAATCCAAGACGTGGCACCGGCAGGTTGTCAGCGATGCGCACCTGCAGGCTTCATGGGTGCAATTGGCGGCCGGCGACCAGTCGCCGGCCATGTTCATATCGGACACCCGCGCGGCTTTCATTGTCTGGGAGGGTTCAGTCGAGTTCACAATCGGGAACCAGGCGCCGTTTACCGCCACCAAAGGCTTCATGGTTCAGGTGCCCGCGCGCACGCAATTCCAGATGAAGAATATCGGCGCGGTGCCGTCCCTGCATTTCGAAGTCTTCACTGCGGATGCCAGGATTACCTACCCGCAGACGGCGGCCACCTTGCCGAAGCCGCTGCCAAGGTTTACCTGGGAACTGACCCGTCAGGATCCGGGTCCAGAAGCGCTTGGGACAGGCAATAACACTTTCAGGGATTACCTTGGTTCGCCGTCGGCGGGCGCATTCGTATCCGCCCCTGGCTTGTTTTTGAACGCCATCCGGGGCCAGGCGTTCAATTGCAACATGCAGTCCCCGACGGCGCTCGGACACAGGCACATCAACTATGGTGAATTCTGGTTCATCATGGAGGGCCAGATCCAATACAACATCGAAGGCGTGGACCCCTTCGTCTCGGAAGCTGGCGATATTGTCTATGTCCCAGCCGGCCGCTGGCATTCGGCAGCGAATTATTGTCCGGGGTTCGACACGCGCATTGCCATCAATCCCTTCCCAACCGGCACGCATAACTGGCCGCCAACGGCCTCCCAGCCGAATCCCCCGGTGCCCCCGATCTCGGGCAAGGGCTGGCTGGATTGATCTTGCCGTTGGCCCGTCCTCCCCGCGAGGGCGGGCCGTTGGTCTCGTAGACCATCGGTGAAAGGGGCAGGCATCGAGCTGGAGTGCTGTGGGGTTACTACTTTTCCTCATAGCCGAAGCTTCGACTTGACCACACCGTCGATCGGGACCGTCTTCGGCACCGTAGCACAAGCAGCGCCCCCTCCGCTTCAGTTGCCGGGGCGACATTCCGTTACATTTAGCCGAACTGGCCATTCTCGTTCCGCCGGTTCTGTTCCTCAGTGGTGGCAGTTCCTGCATTCTGGTTCCTGTGAACCAATTCTTGGGAGGTTGAAATATGAAGAAACTATTGCTTCTGGCTGCGGCATTGTTGGGAGGGCTTCTGGTTGCCGCTCCGGCCATGGCTCAGAATCCGCGCCTGGGCTACGTGCCTACAGAGGACCACCCGGTCGGACAAGCTTCGCGCCATTTTGCGAAGCTGGTGGAAGGAAAGACCGGCGGGCGCATCAAGATCGATACATTCGGCAACGGCCTGCTCGGCAGCGAGCCGGAGATGCAGGCGTCGGTTCAGGCCGGCTTCATCGACATCATGGTCGGCCCCACGCCCAACCTGGTTGGTGTCGTTCCGCAATTCATGATCTACGACCTTCCGTTTTTCTACAAGGACTTCGCCGCGGCCGATGCCGTCATGGACGGCGCCGTCGGCGAGCAGCTGTTTGCACAGCTGAAGGAAAAGACCGGCATCGTCGGACTGGCTTGGTGGGATAACGGTTTCCGCCACATGACCAACAAGATTCGCCCCGTCAACACGGTGGAGGATATGGCAGGGATCAATATCCGGGTCATACCCAACCCGTTGTTCATTGCGACGTGGACGGCCTTGGGAACCAATCCGACGCCGCTTCCTTGGCCTGAGCTTTACAGTGCGCTCGAAAACGGCGCCGTCGACGGTCAGGAGACGCCGTACGCCCTTATCTACACCGCCAGGTTCTATGAGGTTCAGTCCTATCTGGCTAAGACAGGTCATGTCTATACACCCTTTGTTCTTCTAGCCAGTCAGAAATGGTTTGGGAGCCTCTCTGAGGAAGACAAGGCAGCCGTCATGGCAGCTGCGAAGGAATCGGCAGCCTTCCAGCGGGATCTTTCCCGCAAGGAGGCAGAGAAATTGGAGGCGGAGCTTGAGGCGAAGGGTTTCAAGATTACCCGACCCACGCCTGAAGCGCTCGCAGCCATGCGCGAACGCGTTGCACCTGTCGTAAAAGAGTACAGCGAAAAGATCGGCGTCGATCTGGTCGAACAGGCGCGCTCCGCTATGGCCGCGGTTGCCAAGCCATAAAGGTCTTGGCGCGCCGGAGCCAGTCGCTGCTCCGGCGCTCATTGGAAGCACGGTACGCCTGATTCAATTTGAAGCCGCAGGCAGTGCGCGGAGTGTAGGACTCGTCGCGGGCGCAAGGTTCAACAGATTGACGTTGCCGGTGTTACCGGCACGCGCCATGCTTGATGCTGCCAGGCGGACCGGCGGCCGCTCTATTCGAGCTTCACCGGCAACCGCCGGGCCGTCATCACCTTCGAAAACTTGTGTCCCAAGCAGGGCAGTTAGACTTTCGGTTCAGTAGACCAATGTTCCCATCAGGCGAACAGCGCCAGCAGGAAAAAATACCAGAATGACCGTGCATCAGAATTTCATCGCCGGGCAATGGACGAACTCGGCCGAGGCGGCAGACAACATCAATCCTTCGAACACCCGAGACGTCATCGGCATCTATGTCCGTGGGTCCCGGCAGGACGCCGAAGCCGCCATCGCTGCGGCCAAACAGGCGTCCAGGTCCTGGTCGCGGTCGAGCATCCAGCTCCGGCACGACATCCTGCAAAAGGTTTCGACAGAGTTGTTGGCCCGCAGGGAGGAACTGGGCAGGTTGCTGGCGCGAGAAGAAGGCAAGACGCTGGGCGAAGCCATTGGTGAGGTCGTCCGAGCGGGCCAGATATTCGGCTTCTTCGCGGGTGAAACCCTGCGCCTGTCCGGCGAGAAGCTGCCTTCCGTTCGCCCAGGCGTCGACGTTGACATAACACGCGAGCCGGTTGGCGTCGTGGGAATCATCACGCCCTGGAATTTTCCGATCGCGATCCCTGCCTGGAAGATCGCACCGGCGCTCGCCTATGGAAACTGCGTCGTCTTCAAGCCCGCCGACCTGGTGCCTGGCTCAGCTTGGGCGCTTGCCGACATCATCATCCGGTCCGGTGTTCCTGACGGCGTCTTCAATCTGGTGATGGGTCGCGGTTCAGTTGTTGGCGATGCGCTTCTTGCCAGTCGCGATGTGCATGCGATCAGTTTCACTGGCTCGGTCGCGACAGGCAGGAAGGTTGCTGCCAGCAGTGTCGAACACATGCGCAAATTCCAGCTCGAACTCGGAGGAAAGAATCCGCTCGTCATTCTGGATGATGCGGATCTCCAAACCGCCGTTGAATGTGCTGCGAACGGCGCCTTCTTCTCCACCGGTCAGCGTTGCACTGCCTCGTCCCGCCTGATCGTGACGGACAAGATACACGACTCCTTTGTCGACGCGCTCAAGGAGCGGCTGGGCAAGCTTGTCGTCGATGACGCGCTCAAGGATGGAACGCATATTGGGCCCGTCGTGGATCAAAATCAGCTCGATCAAGACCTGTCCTACATCGCGATTGGCGAGGCTGAGGGGGCCAAGCTTGCGTGGGGCGGCTCTCAGCTGGAGCGGGGGACGCCAGGATACTACTTGGAGCCGGCGCTATTCATTGAAACGACGTCCGAGATGCGTATCAACCGGGAGGAGATCTTTGGTCCGGTCGCCTCGGTCATTCGGGTCAAAGACTATGATGAGGCGCTGGCGCTTGCCAACGACACCGAATTCGGGCTTACGGCAGGAATCTGCACGACGAGTCTCAAACACGCCAGTCACTATAAGCGGAACGCCGAATCCGGGATGGTGATGGTCAACCTGCCAACCGCCGGGGTGGACTATCACGTGCCCTTTGGCGGGCGGAAAGGCTCATCCTACGGACCACGCGAACAGGGTCGCTATGCTGCAGAGTTCTACACCACCGTGAAGACCTCTTACACGTTGCCCTAGCCAGACTTATGTCGAGAAGGTGCTCGTGCCCGAACTCAGGCTCGGCGACATCTGTTTCGCGGCGTCAACGCGTTGAACCGCTACGGCGTTTGGACTGGCGCGTTCGGCAGCGGGGCGCTGTTCGGCGTCGTCCACTTCGCGATGCTCGGGCCGAGCCTCAGCTAGCCGCTATCCCGACATGCCGTCGATCTACCAAACGCTTCACGATCATCTCCGCAATCGGGAGCGCCGAGGTGGCGGCAGGCGAGGGGGCGTTGCAAACGTGCAGCATGCGGTCCGTTTGTGCGAACAGAAAATCATGGATGAGGGCGCCGTCTTTCCGCACAGCTTGCGCGCGGATACCTGCCTCGTGTGGGAGTAGGTCGGCAAGGTTCAGGCTTGGGCAGTATTTTCGACACTCCTCCAGATAGCCGGGTTTCCAGAACGAATTGCGCAGTTCCTTCAGTGCGGATCCTCGGTTGGCAAACACGGTCTTCCAGAAGCCGGGGAACAGCGCGTAGTCAGCCAGGTCCGAAACGTTGAATGACAGCCGCGGATAGCCCTCGCGGGCAAAACCGATCACGGCATTCGGCCCCACCGTGACGCTGCCGTCGATCATCCGCGTGAGGTGTACGCCGAGGAAGGGCAAAGCGGGGTCGGGGACGGGATAGATCAGATGGCGGACGATGCCGTTCCTCGCTGCCGGAAGGCGATAGTATTCGCCCCGGAAGGGAATGATGCGATGCTCGATCGAAAGTCCTGCGAGCACAGCCAAGCGGTCCGACTGGAGACCGCCGCAGACCACCAGTTTTCTCACCTGCCAGTTTTCGCCGGCCGACGTGATATCCACGCAACCGGCGGCTTCGCGAATGCCGGTGACGCGCGTCGAAAGGCGGATCTCGCCGCCGAGCACCTTGATACGGTGCCCCATGGCCTCGCAGACGTCGGCATAGCTGACGATGCCGGTCGAGGGCACAAAAAGCGCGCCGAGACCGCGAATGTTCGGTTCCCGCTCCTTCAATTCGCCATCGCTGACGCGATGGACTTCGATCGTGTTCCGCTTCGAGCGTTCGTAGAGTGCCTCCATGCGCTGCATTTCGAGCGCGGAGGTGGCAACGAGCAATTTGCCACAGACATCGAAGCGGATGCCGTTTTCCTGGCAGAACGCCTTGGTGGCATCCGCACCCCTGCGGCAGAGTTCGGCCTTCAGGCTGCCCGGCGGATAGTAGATGCCGGCATGGATGACGCCGCTGTTGTGGCCGGTCTGGTGCTTGCCGAGGGCCTCCTCCTTCTCCAGCAGTATCAGGCTGCTGCCGGGATATGTCTCGAGCAGCCGCATGGCCGTCGCCAGGCCGACGATGCCGCCGCCGACGACGCAATAGTCGAAAGTCATGAGTCTTGCCCTGTCCGCTCGATGATTTGCGCTGTCTGACGTTCACGATAGCCGAAAAGGTCTCTGCAGCGCATGCTTGGTGAGCTTCTTTATGTTGGAGACCTTCGCCAGAAGGAGCACCTTTTGTCGACCTCGATCACCGTTGATACGGCAGACGAATTCAAGCAGTTGTTCCTTGAATTCGGAGCAGCTGGTGTGGTTTTTCACCAAAAATCGGAGAGGGAGCTTGGCGCGCGCGGAACTTCGTATCCTGGATTGGACAGAAGTCTCATCCTGTTCGCGAGGCCTGACTGATCAGGGACGCTTCGACCTCGAAATGCTCTGTTGGTCGATTAAGCGATCGAATTCATTGGTGTTATGAGATTTTTGGCGGAGAGAGCGGGATTCGAACCCGCGATACGGTTCCCCGTATACACACTTTCCAGGCGTGCGCCTTCAACCACTCGGCCACCTCTCCGTCCTGGCGCTGTCGCGGCCGGTTTCGCCACGCCGGTCGTCGGGAGCGCATCCCGTTCTGAAACCGAACCCTGGTTCGCGTGGGATTGTGCCTCGACCGACGACCAATCCGTTTCCGGCGCCCTGAGCCGTCGAAGCTTTGGGCGCGCGGGGCTCATCTAGTCGATCCGGCGGCGAATGCCAAGTCATATCGACCGTAATCGTGACGCTTCTTCGTGGTTTCTTTCGAAAGGTCAGGATTGCCGGTTCAGCGCCTCCTGCGTGATCGAAAAGGGATATCGCCTCCAGAAGGTGTTGACCTAGCTGCATCACGGCAGAGAAAGGGTCGAGCTATGCTTCGGCTGTTGCTTTTATCGTCGCTGCGCCAATTGCACGCTGAGGCCGCACGGCCAATTGCATGCTGAGGCCGCACGCCATATCTGTAGGGCAAACAGACGCTGGAAAGGTCTGCATGTTCCGTTTCCTGTTCAGACTTGCCGCCATGGTGGCGTTGGCCATCGCCGTCATCATGGCTGTGCTCGACGCCACCCGCACCGTCGCGGCTTCAAATCTGGTGATGACGCCGCTTAAGGTGAGTTGGAGCGCGGTTTCGCCCGATACATTGGCCAGGACGGAAGCGTTCATACGTGAAAAGGCAGGTGCGGCCGCCTGGGATTCGGTGATCGACAAGGTGCTCGATCTGCCGGGCTTCGTGCTCTTCGCGATGCTGGCCTTCCTGCTCTATGCGGTCGCTTATCGCCGGCAGCGACGGACAGGGAATTTCGCGGTCGGTGCGTAACATTCCGGCGTCTGCAGCGAACTAGAAGTCGACGAAACAGGGAGACATCTCGTGTTTTTCCTCAGTGACATGTTGAACAAGAAGATCAATCTGCCGAAGCCCGAAGAGGCATTGCCCGGCCGCGACCGGCCGATCCCGACCGCATCGAAGCACTATGTTTCGAAACGGCCGCTGAAAGGACCTTATCCCGAAGGACTGGAAACGGCGCTGTTTGGCCTTGGCTGCTTCTGGGGCGCCGAGCGGCTGTTCTGGCAGACCGAAGGCGTGTGGGTGACGGCTGTCGGCTATGCCGGTGGCATCACGCCCAACCCGACCTATCAGGAAACATGCACCGGTCTTACCGGGCATGCCGAGGTCGTATTGGTGGTGTTCGATCCAAAGGTCGTCTCTTATGCGGAACTGCTGAAGATATTCTGGGAGGCGCATGATCCCACGCAAGGGATGCGCCAGGGAAATGATGTCGGCACTACCTATCGTTCCGCCATCTATACTTTCTCGGACGCCCAGCAGCAGGCCGCAGTCGCTTCGCGCGACGCCTATCAGGCTTCGTTGCGCGCCGCCGGCCGCGACAAGATCACGACCGAGATTGCACCGGCGCCCGAATTCTACTTTGCCGAAGAGGATCACCAGCAATATCTGGCGAAAAACCCTTACGGCTACTGTGGGCTTAAGGGGACAGGCGTGAGTTGCGCCATACCTGCCGCCAACGCGACAGCCTGACACCAGGGGCGAGGTGGCGAAGGCTGGCTTTGACCACCTTCAGCATCCCATTCAGAAACGGTTTTCCATGGCGCCGCTTCGGCGCCATGCTTTTTCCAAAGGGTCAAAATTCCACGTGAATTTTGTCCCTAGCCGTGCAAGATAAAGCTTGAGCGGGAGGGAACAGCTCCTGCCGGACGTCGCAAGCCGGGCCGGACCCGGCCCTGCGGCAGACTGGAAAAATAAACCTCAGGGGTGTGGATCCTATGAAACGTATCGTTCTCGGCCTTCTGGCCGCAACCGCGCTGGCCTTCCCGGCCATGGCCGAAGACATCAAGCCGGCGCTGCTCTACGATCTGGGCGGGAAGTTCGACAAATCCTTCAACGAAGCTGCCTATAATGGCGCCGAGAAGTTCAAGAAGGAGAGCGGCGTCTCTTACGTCGAATTCGAAGTGTCCAATGCCTCGCAGCGCGAGCAGGCGCTTCGCCGCTTCGCCGAAGACGGCCGCAGCCCGATCGTCATGGCTGGTTTCTCCTGGGTCGATTCGCTGACCAAGGTGGCCAAGGAATATCCGGAGCTGAAGTTCGCCATCATCGACGATCAGGTCGATCTGCCGAATGTGCGCTCGCTGAAGTTCAAGGAACAGGAAGGCTCCTACATCGTCGGCCTGCTCGGCGCGATGGCCTCCAAGACCAAAAAGGTCGGCTTCATCGGCGGCATGGACATTCCGCTGATCCGCAAGTTCGGCTGCGGCTACGTCGGCGGTGCCAAGGCGAACGGCGCGACGGACGTGATCTACAACATGACCGGCGACACGCCGGCAGCCTGGAACGATCCGGCCAAGGGTGGTGAAATCGCCAAGACCCAGATCGACCAGGGTGCCGACGTGATCTACGCGGCAGCCGGCGGCACGGGCGTCGGTGTTCTGCAGGCGGCTGCGGATGCCGGCAAGCTCGGCATCGGTGTCGATTCCAACCAGAACGGCTTGCAGCCGGGCAAGGTTCTGACCTCGATGCTGAAGCGCGTCGACGTCGCTGTCTACAGCGCGTTCATGGATGCCAAGGACGGCAAGTTCACAGGCGGCATCAACAATCTCGGCCTCAAGGAAGGTGGTGTGGACTACGCCATGGACGACAACAACAAGGATCTCATCACCGCCGAGATGAAGGCCGCGGCCGACAAGGCCAAGGAAGAGATCATCGCCGGAAAGATCGAAGTGCACGACTACTCTAGCGACAACAAGTGCCCTTATTGATCTGTTCCTGAGCAGCGAATGAAGCACCGCCGGGCGAGAGTCCGGCGGTTCTTTTTTTGGCGACTTGGTCTATCGACGCCGCACTTTTTGAACCTTGCGAATTGCGCCAGTGTCGGCAGCTGTCTCCCGCATGCGTATGTGCTCCGCCAGGAGAACCACGATGTCCCCCACCATCCGCAAGATGCGGCATCCCGACATTGGGCCGCTTACGGGACTGCGACAGATCACCTTCTTCGAGGACGGCAAGATCTCGCGGGAAGCGGATGCGGCTGGTCTGGCGAACCTGATCGACGGAGATGGTTACGAGGCCGGTTTCGTCGCTGAGGTCGACGGCGAACTGGCTGGCTCATGCCTGTTCGTGCGCGAGGAGATCGAACCGCTGCACGACGTCTCGCCCTGGCTTGCCGGATTGGTCGTTGCGGAGCCCTATCGCGGACGCGGACTAAGCCGCTTACTGGTCGAAATTGTCGAGAAACATGCCCGCTCGGTCGGCTGTGATCAGCTTTATCTCTATACTGACGCCGCGGAGGCGCTCTACGCCAAGCTGGGCTGGGTGGTCGCCGAGCGGATGGTCATCGACGGCGAGCCGCTGATGCTGATGAAGCGGACATTTTAGCGTGGTTGGGAAGCTGCTTCAGGGTGCCCTTTCGTTCTTTCTGATGTGCCAGGTTTGGGCATCGCAGCGCTGCGGATTGGAGGGACGACATGGCGAGGATAACCGGCATAGGCGGCATGTTCTTCCGTGCCCGCGATCCGAGGCTGCTGGCGGAGTGGTACGAGCGCCATCTCGGCGTCGACGACATCGCCAAGACTGTGTGGCGGCAGGACGCGGGTCCCACCATAATCAGCCTCTTCGCCGAAGATACCGGATAGTTTGGACGTGCCGAACAGCAGTGGTTGATCGATTTCCGTGTTGACGACCTGGACGGTATGATCACCTGCCTGAACACGGCAGGCATCGCTGTCGAAACGCGCGACGAGTGGGATTCGGAAGTCGGGCGCTTTGCCCGCATTCATGATCCGGAAGGCAATCCGATCGAATTGTGGGAGCCGTCGATGGATCCGGTGAGCATAGTGAACGAAGCGGATGCTTCCTGACGAGGACTGCTTGCCTCAGCTCAGGCGACCGGCGAGATAGCCAAACGCGAAAGCAATGATCAAACCGGCGGCTACCGCGACGGCCAGTCTACCCTGCAAGGCGTGCAGGCCGATACCAACGGGCGGATGCGGTCCGTCGATGATGCGTTTGCCCGCTTTGTCCTGTCCGATTTGTGACATTTGCGGCAACTCCGCAATGCGGGCGGCGACCTCTTGCCATGGACGGCTGGCTTCCTCCGCCGCAGTTCGGTCGAACAAATGCATGCGCTCGGCCAATTGCATCACGGCGTTGCGAAAGGCGGGATCGATCTCGAGGTCGCGCTCCGCACGCTCGCGGTCGCGCTCGTTCATAAGCCCGAGCACATAATCGCTGGCACGGGCGATGCGATCACTTTCCCCAGTCATCGCTGCGCACTCCGTGTCGTTGTGCTTCGCTTTACCAGTGTGGTGGTTTTGTCACCGGAACGTCCGGCGCGGTCTGCTCTTCCAGTGCCAGAAAACGGCTGGCCAGCGCGTCGAGTTTCTTCTGCAAGCGCTCGATCGTCTTCCACTGTTCGGTGATCTGGCCGGACAATTCCTCTATGGTCTTGTCTTGTTCCGCGACGTGGATTTCCAGTGTGGTCAATCGTTCTTCGGACATATCAATTTCCCTGGGGACGTTTTCTTGGCGGGCTTGAGTCGCACAACAGCGCCTGCCAATGGCGCGTGCCCCGTGTGTTCGAAATTGACAAGCATGTCGGGATTTGTCGAGAGTGGATGCCATAACCGGCCAATTGGCAGGGGACGGGCGCCGTGCTAGGCACTTTGACCAAACGATAAAAAACCTGTGGGAACGATCGCATGGCGGAAGCCGCAATCGAGCTGATCGGCATCAACAAGAGTTTTGGCGCGGTCCGCGCCAATCGCGACATCAATCTCGAGATCACGCGCGGCACGATCCATGGCATCGTTGGGGAAAACGGCGCCGGCAAGTCGACGTTGATGTCCATCCTTTACGGCTTCTACCAGGCCGACAGTGGCGAAATCCGTGTCAACGGCAAGCCGGCCACGATCAGGACCTCCAACGATGCCATCGCAACCGGCATCGGCATGGTGCACCAGCATTTCATGCTGGTCGACAATTTCACCGTGCTGGAGAACATCATCCTCGGCGCCGAGAGCGATGCGCTGCTCAAATCCTCCATCGCCAAGGCGCGGTCGGAGCTGGAGCGGCTGGAGCGTGAATACGGGCTGGAGGTCGACCCCGATGCCATCATCGAGGAACTGCCGGTCGGTCTGCAGCAGCGTGTCGAAATCCTGAAGGCGCTTTATCGCGGTGCCGAAATCCTGATCCTGGATGAGCCGACCGGCGTGTTGACGCCCGCCGAGGCCGATCACCTGTTCCGCATCCTCAAGCAGCTCAAGGACCAGGGCAAGACGATCGTGCTCATCACGCACAAGCTGCGCGAGATCATGGCGATCACCGACTCCGTCTCGGTCATGCGCCAGGGCACGATGGTGGCGACGCGTGAGACCAAGAAGACGACTGTCGAGGAACTGGCCGAATTGATGGTCGGTCGGCGCGTGCTGCTGAGGGTGGAAAAGGGCGAGGCCAAGGCCGGCGAGGTCAAGCTCTCGGTCAAGAACCTCGTCGTGAAGGACCAGCGCGGCGTCACCATGGTCGACGACGTTTCGTTCGATGTCCGCGCCGGCGAGATCGTCGGCATCGCCGGTGTTGCCGGCAACGGGCAATCTGAGCTGCTGGAGGCGATCTCGGGCATCCGCAAGGCGGTTTCGGGCAGCGTGACCCTGGACGGCAAGCCGATCGACCTGACCGGCGCCGCAGATCCTGGCGAATTGCGTCAACGCGGGCTCGCGCATGTGCCGGAAGACCGGCATCATGTCGGCCTGGTGCTGGCTTTCGAGGAAAACGAGAACTCGATCCTCGGTTATCACAACGACAAGCGCTATCTCAAAGGACCTCTCCTCGACGTCGATGCCATCATGGCCGATGCCAAGGACAAGATCGCGAAATACGATATCCGGCCCGCCAATCCGCGCCTGAAGACTGCCAACTTCTCGGGCGGCAACCAGCAGAAGATTGTGCTGGCGCGCGAAATCGAGCAAGATCCGGGTGTCCTGATCGTCGGCCAGCCGACGCGCGGCGTCGATGTCGGCGCCATCGAATTCATCCACAAGCGGCTGATCGCCATGCGCGACCAAGGTAAGGCGGTGCTGCTGGTCTCGGTCGAACTCGACGAAATCCGCTCGCTATCCGATCGCATCCTGGTGATGTTCGCCGGGCGTGTCGTCGGCGAGCGTGGGCCCGAGGCCAGCGAAGGTGAGCTTGGCCTGCTGATGGCCGGCGTCGAGCAGAAGGAAGCCGCCGAATGAGCACGCCTTATGCCAAGCTGCCGGCCTGGGCCGATTACGGGCTGATTCCGCTGATCAATCTGGCCGTCGCCTTCATCGTCGCCGGTCTCGTCGTGCTGTTGGTCGGCGAAAATCCATTCCGCGCCGCCGTGATCCTGGTGGAGGGGGCCTTCGGCCGCGGGCAGGGCATCGCCTACACCCTCTTCTATGCCACGAACTTCATTTTCACCGGCCTTGCTGTCGCTGTCGCAATGCATGCCGGCCTGTTCAACATCGGCGGCGAGGGGCAGGCCTATGTGGCTGGGCTCGGCGTCGGACTGGTCTGCCTTGCGCTCGACAGGATCGTGCCGTGGTACGTCACGTTCCCCTTCGCCATTGCCGGCGCTGCCCTGTTCGGTGCAGCTTGGGCCTTCATCCCAGCCTATCTCCAGGCCAGGCGAGGTTCGCACATCGTCATCACCACCATCATGTTCAACATGATCGCGGCCAGCCTGATGATCTATGTGCTGCGCGACATCCTGAAACCGGAGGCGATGCAGGAGGTGAAGACGCGTATGCTGGAGGCAGGTGCGCAACTCCCGCGGCTCAACTGGATCATCGAGCTGTTCGGGACAGCCAAGATCCGTTCCGCGCCCTTCAACGTATCCTTCCTGCTGGCTTTGGTGATGGCCTATCTGGTTTGGCTCCTGATCTGGCGCACGAAGCTTGGTTACGAGATCCGCACCTTCGGCTTCAGCCAGAAGGCAGCGCGTTATGCCGGTATCTCGGAAGTGCGTGTCACCATCATTGCCATGCTCATTTCAGGGGCGCTCGCCGGTATGATGTCGATCAACGCGATCATGGGCGACCAGCACAGCGTCTACGTCGATTTGGCCGGCGGCGCAGGCTTCATCGGCATCGCCGTCGCGCTGATGGGGCGAGCGCATCCCGTCGGCATCATCCTCGCCTCGATCCTCTTCGGCGTGCTTTATCAAGGCGGTGCGGAACTCTCCTTCGAGATGCCCGCGATCAGCCGCGACATGATCGTCATCATCCAGGGTCTTGTGATCCTGTTTGCGGGCGCGCTCGAACACATGTTCCGGCCCTATATCCAGACGCTGTTCGCTTCGATCAGCCCGAAGTCTGTCGGCATGGCCGCGGTGAAGGGTGAGGGGGCCTGAGATGAGTTTCTTCGACGTCATCATCCAGACGCTGGACTCCACCATCCGCCTGTCGGTGCCACTTTTGCTGGCCTGCCTGGCCGGTCTCTATTCGGAACGCTCGGGCATTTTCGACATCGGCCTGGAGGGCAAGATGCTGGCCGCTGCCTTCGCCGGTGCTGCAGCGGCTTCGGTGTTCCACTCGGCCTGGATCGGCCTCGGCATGGCTATCCTGGTCTCGGTGTCGCTTGCCCTGGTGCACGGCTTTGCCTCAATCACGCATCGTGGCAACCAGATCGTTTCCGGCCTCGCCATCAACTTCATCGCTGCCGGTTCGACCATCATTCTCGGCCAGGCCTGGTTCCAGCAAGGTGGCCGCACGCCGGCCTTGGCTCCGAACGAACGGTTCGAGGCGATCACCCTTCCCGGAGCCGAAGCGGTGCGCAGCGTGCCGATCGTCGGGCCGATCTATTCGGAGCTGCTCTCCGGCCATTCACTGCTCGTCTATGTCGCCTTCCTCGCGGTGCCGTTCACCTGGTGGGTGTTGTTCCGCACGCGTTTCGGTCTCAGGCTGCGTGCTGTCGGTGAGAATCCGGCGGCGGTCGATACGGCCGGCATTTCGGTCGCCTGGCTGCGCTACCGCGCGGTTATCTGTACCGGCATCCTCACTGCGATCGCGGGCGCCTATCTCTCCATGGTGCAGAGCGGTGGCTTCGTGAAGGACATGACCGCGGGCAAGGGCTACATCGCGCTTGCTGCACTGATCTTCGCGAAGTGGCGGCCGGTGAATGCCATGTTCGCCTGCCTGCTGTTCGGTTTCCTTGACGCCTTGGCGATCCGCCTGCAAGGCGCACCGCTGCCGGTCATCGGCAAGGTTCCGGTGCAACTCATGCAGGCACTGCCCTACATCCTCACCGTGATCCTGCTTGCCGGTTTCATCGGCAAGGCGATCCCGCCGCGCGCCGGCGGCGTGCCCTATGTGAAAGAACGCTGATCCATGTCGCATGACCTCTACCTCGCTGCCAAGGCGGCCATGGCCAAGGCTTACGCGCCCTATTCGAAGTTCCCGGTGGGGGCAGCGCTCCGCACCGAGGACGGGAAGATCTTTGCCGGTGCCAATATCGAGGTAGCCTCCTATCCCGAGGGCTGGTGCGCCGAGACGACGGCGCTCGGCCACTACATCATGGGCGGCGGCGGCAAGATCGTGGAAATCGCCGTGATCGCCGAACGCATGGCGAAATGCTCGCCTTGCGGCGGCTGCCGTCAGCGGCTGGCCGAATTCACGAGGCCAGATACCAAGCTTTATCTCTGCGATGAGACAGGCGTGGCCGAAACCGTCACCATGGGCGAGATGCTGCCTTACGGCTTCAGGGGCGATATCCTCAAATGAAGGACGCAATCGATCGCCTCGTCGAACGGCTGGACGGCCTTGCGCCGACCGTCGCGCTGGTGTTGGGTTCGGGTCTGGGCGGACTCGTCGATGACGTCGAGGATGCCATGCGCATCCCATACGCCGACCTGCCGGGCTTCCCGCAAAGCGGGGTGACCGGCCATGCCGGCGCGGTCGTGGCAGGCCATCTCGCCGGAAAGCCGGTGCTGATGCTGGCGGGCCGTTCCCATTATTACGAACATGGCGATGCAGCCGTGATGCGCCCGGCCATCGAGACGCTGGCCGGCATCGGCATAACGAAGCTGATCCTCACCAATGCCGCCGGCTCCGTCGATCCCGACATGCCGCCGGGATCGGTGATGCTGGTAAACGATCACATCAATTTCTCAGGGTCCAATCCACTGTTCGGCGAGCCGTCCGATCGTCGCTTCGTCGGGCTGACGGAAGCCTATGATGCCGGCATGCGCGCGGCGATCGAGCGGGCGGCGAAGGCGACCGGCACGAAACTGCACCAGGGTGTCTATATGTGGTTCTCCGGGCCATCCTTCGAAACGCCGGCGGAAATCCGCATGGCACGCATCATGGGGGCCACAGCGGTCGGCATGTCGACGGTGCCGGAAGTGATCCTGGCTCGCTTCTTCGGGCTCAGCGTGGCGGCTTGTTCCGTCATCACCAACTTGGCCGCCGGCATGACGGGCGCCGAGCTTTCGCACACCGAGACCAAGGACATGGCGCCGATCGGCGGTGCCAAGCTCGCCAAGGTGCTGAAGAAGGCGCTCCAGGACGGATTGCTGGACGCGGCCTGATGTTGCCTCAGGAGGTCATCCGCAGGAAACGTGACGGGCTGAAGCTGTCGGCCGATGAGATTGCGGCCTTCGTCTCCGGTCTCACGTCTGGCGCCGTCACCGAAGGACAGGCGGCTTCCTTTGCAATGGCCGTCTTCTTCAATGGCATGAGCCGCGATGAAGCAGTGGCTTTGACGACGGCCATGCGCGATTCCGGCGATGTGCTCGACTGGTCGGATCTGCCGGGCCCCGTGACCGACAAGCATTCCACCGGCGGGGTCGGCGACAACGTCTCGCTGATGCTCGCTCCGATCGTGGCGGCCTGTGGCGCCTATGTGCCGATGATTTCCGGGCGGGGCCTCGGTCATACCGGCGGCACGCTGGACAAGATGGATTCGATCCCCGGCTATGTCAGCCAGCCCGATCTTGGCCTGCTGCGACAGGCCGTGCTGGAAGCGGGTGCTGCGATCATCGGCCAGACCGGCGACCTCGCTCCCGCCGACAAGCGGCTCTATGCTATTCGGGACGTCACTGCCACGGTGGAATCCGTGCCGCTGATCACGGCGTCGATCCTGTCGAAGAAGCTTGCTGCCGGGCTGCAGTCTCTGGTCCTGGATGTGAAGGTCGGCAACGGCGCCTTCATGGAGAAGTCGCGCGACGCGACCGCGCTTGCGACCAGTCTGGTCGAGGTCGCCAATGGCGCCGGCTTGAAGACCAGCGCGCTGGTCACCAACATGAACGAGCCTCTCGCTTCGGCTGCCGGCAATGCCGTCGAAGTCCAGAACGCGGTCGATTTCCTGACGGGCCGAAGCCGCGACAAGCGCCTGGAGATGGTGACACTGGCGCTTGCCGCCGAAATGCTACAATCGGCGCGCCTCGTCACCTCCAACCATGACGGGCTGCAGCGCGCCACGGAGGCGCTGGGCAGCGGGCGAGCCGCGGCGGTGTTCGGCCGCATGGTCTCTGTGCTGGGTGGCCCGCCGGATTTTGTCGAGAAGCACGCAAAGTACCTGCCTCCGGCGCCTGTGCAGGTTGAGGTGAAGGCGGATCGCAAAGGTTTTGTCACCGGGATCGCGACGCGCGAGATCGGGCTTGTCGTCGTGGCTTTGGGTGGTGGTCGGACACGACCGGAAGACAAGGTCGACCATGCCGTGGGCCTTACCCGCATTTTGCCTGTCGGGGCGGAAGTGCGTCCGGGCGAAGCAATCGCGCTCGTTCATGCGCGCTCGCAAGGCGAGGCCGAACAGGCTGCCATGGCCGTTTCAGCTGCCTATACGATTGGTTCCGCCAAACCGGCTTCGGAGAAGACGATCCTGCGCCGTGTTGGCCCGCGCGACTAGAGCGTAGGTTGTTTAATTCTTTGACGGAGATTGCCCTTTGCCAATGCCGTTTTTCATCAGGGTCGATCCGTCGGCTAATTCAACCCGAAAGCAGTACAGCGCCCTGCTTTGACCCTCCGGCCATCCAATCACAGAGGATATTATTTGTTGAGAAACATCGCCACGGCCGCCGCCTTGACGTTTTCGCTCAGCCTTCCCGCGCTTGCCGAGAAGGCGAAAGCAATCGACCTGAAATTCACACCGCCAAAGGAGCTTTGTCAGGTCGATCCGTCGCGCTCAAAAGCAGACCAGCAAATTTGGACGACGCTTCCGGACCCGAAAACGGCTCAGTTGACGCATACAACCTTTATCGACTGCCTAGCGTTGGAACAGGCCCGCAAAGGTGATTTTTCGGGCAAGCCGCCAACCAATGTAATTTTTCTTGCAGAACTTCCGCGTACAAAAGACCAGCAGCCGCCAATTCCTGACAATTTGAAAGGTATGATCGCTGCCTTGGTTGCAAGAGACACACCGCGCTATAAAGATGCAAAGGCGTTTTTCAGACATCCTGCGGAGATGAGCGCCGCATTCGCGTTGCTCGGCAGCGACCGCCACGGCGTTTATTACGGCCTTCGAAAATTCGGCAAGGAAGGCAAGGAAATCGGTGGCGGCTTTTCAGTTTACACCATGATTGAATCGACGCCGCTGCTAATTTGGGTGTTGCATTACGAAACCACCATTGACGAAGCCAAATATCAGGCCGTCAGGCAATTGATTGCGCGTATGCAACATGAGAACACCCCTCCTGTAACAGTAAATATGGAGGGTATGCGGGGATTGGCGAAGAAGGTTGAGTCTTGCCTGAACCTGGCAGCGGGAGAAGCAGAAGGAAAAGCCGTTGTTTCGTTTGCAATTAACGAGGATGGCACTCTTGAAGGAAAGCCGGTGGTTGTCGATCAAGGCGAAGGGCAGGGAAGCGAGATGATTGGTAAAGCGGCGGTGCGGGCGCTCCTGAAATGTCAGCCCTATTCAGAATTTGGGCTGCAGGGCCAATTTCATTTGCCGTTTGTTTTCAAATAGACGGAGGCAAGTGGACTAAACTGAGAGAAGGATGTTTGTTGAGAAACATTGCCGCTTCCGCAATCCTGACGGTCTCTCTCTGTCTTCCCGCACTTGCTGGCCAGGCAAAATCTGTAGAAGCCGAAAGTTCTCTATTTGCAACGCCGTTAAAGGAAATCGAAGAAGCCGCAGAGCAATTGCAGGAGTTCGCCGCTGGTCTCATCGTGGAGAGGCGTAATCTCGATGCCTCCATAGCGGAATTTGCACCAATACTGGAAAAAATATGCCGGGTTGAGGACGCAAGAAGGCTCGAAACGCTCAGCGTCGAAGATTACAAAATTGTCGTTCGGTACGTAAAGGCAGCGGCCACGGTAATGGACGTATTTTCGGACCAGCCGGAACATTTAATTACGCCAAACACGAACCGTCTCAGCAGCTGTTTTGACGTGGTCGTTATTGCGCATACCGTCACCTTGAACATGGCAAAGGAGATGGCGCAGAACCAATCGGTGAAGGACAATCCAGAAGGGGTGGCCGAGACTGTTGCCAGGCTAAATCGCATGGCTACCTATTCAGTAGCTGTTTTCGACGGAGTTCTGGACGGATTTTTGTTGAAAGAAATCGCGCCCGAATGGTGTGTCGAAAAGCCGGTTTTATTGCTTCCTTTTGCCAAGATTCTAAGCGAATTTCTAACGCCCAAACAGAAGCGATACCTTGCTGAAAATGTGCAGAGAACAGCGAAGGTGTGTCCTACTGGTCGGCTTGGGCTCCATCCGGTGTTTCAGCAGTTTCGTTAGTTAAGGGCATCGCGTTGGTCGAACGGAATGCCGCTGTGCCAGTCCAGATCGGGACGGAACTACTGCACCATCAGCAATGCACCGTCCTCGACGGCGTATTTGCCGAGGCGGCTCAGAAAGCTCATGCCGATCAGATTGGTGTTGAGTGCCTTGTCGTCGATGACGACGGCGTCGATGTTCTCCAGCGCGATCTTACCGACCTGCAGACTGGAAAGCCGTACCACCGCGACCTTGACCGGCCCATTGGCGGTCGAGACCTGTTGCGTGAAGTCGGAAGGGCTGATCGATAGCCCGACACGGCGCGCCGTCGAGGTGTTCAAAGCGACCAATGTCGCGCCGGTGTCGATGAGGGCATCCACCTGCCGACCATTGATCTTGAACGGTGAACGGAAGTGGCCCGTCGCATCCGCCTTGATCAACACCTTGCGGCCGAGCGGCTGCTGCGAAGCTTGTCCAACTGCGTCGGGACTGCTCCGGAGGTTCGTGGTCTTTTCACTGGCGCTTCTGCCAAGGAGTTGGTTGAGAAGCTCGGGATTAGATTGGAAAACGGAGGGAATTGCCGCCGTGCCGCCGGCGAAAATACCCAAGATGACCAGTTTACGCAGCATGGAACGCCCCCGTTCCAGGCGAACCTACGCAATCTTGGTATCCGGCACTTTAATCCTCGGCCACGATGGGGCGAAACCGCGCGGATGCGTAAACGAACAGTAAAGATCTATTTCGTTCCGAACATGCGGTCGCCAGCGTCGCCGAGGCCAGGCAGGATATAGCCCTTTTCGTTCAGCTCACGATCGATGGAAGCGGTAAAGACCGGTACGTCCGGATGGGCCGTGGTGAAGCGCTCTATGCCTTCCGGGGCGGCCAGCAGGCACAGGAACAGGATGTTGGTCGCACCGCGTTCCTTCAGCTTTTCGATTGCGGCGATGGCGGAATTGGCCGTGGCCAGCATCGGGTCCACTACGATGATCAGGCGATCGGCAAGATCACTTGGAGCCTTGAAGAAATATTCGACCGCTTCCAGCGTGTCGTGGTCGCGATAGAGGCCGATATGGGCGACGCGAGCGGCTGGCACCAGATCGAGCAAGCCTTCAAGCAAACCGTTGCCGGCGCGCAGGACCGAGGCGAAAACCAGCTTCTTGCCTTCGAGCGTGGGGGCTTCCATCGTCTCCATCGGAGTCTCGATCGTGGTCTTCGTGAGCTCCAGATTGCGCGTCACCTCGTAGCCGAGCAGAAGCGAGATCTCGCGCAACAGCCGCCGGAACGACGCCGTTGACGTCTCCTTGTTGCGCATGATGGTCAGCTTGTGCTGGACAAGCGGGTGGTCGACGACGGTTACGCCCTTCATGGTCTTCTCCTCGAACTTGGAGAAGACCCTAGCGATTAAGTCCGGGCCAAGAAACGCCTCGGTGCACGCCAACCACAGTTTTTGCGGACTTTCAGCGGCCGTTTGCCTTGTCCAGCCGCGCTATAAGGGCAGCTTTGGTTTTCTTGTCGACAAAAGCCGCATCGATCGCGGTGCGGGTCACGGCGGTCAGCGCCTTGTCGTTCAGGCCAAAGTGTTCCGCAGCAATGTCGTACTCGCGCTTCAGCGACGTCCAGAAATAGGGCGGATCGTCGGAATTCAGCGTCACCCTACAGCCGGCTGCCTTCAGCGCAGAGAAGGGATGGTCGGCAAAGCTGTCGAACACCTTCAGCGCGATGTTGGAGCCGGGACAGCACTCCAGCACCACGCCCTCATCGGCAATGCGGCGTACCAGATCGGCATTCTCAATGGCGCGGACACCGTGGCCGATACGGGCAGGGCGGATGTGGTCGAGCGCGGCTTGCACACTTTCCCAGCCCATCAGTTCGCCGGCATGGATGGTGATGCCCAGACCGGCTTCGCGCGCAATCTCGAAGGCCCGTACATAATCCTCGAAATCACCCATGCGCTCATCGCCTGCAACACCGAAGCCGGTGACGAGAGGATGCCCACATCTGGCAGCGAAACGGGCCGCCTTTTCGATCGCCTCGACGCCGGCATGCCGTACCCCTGTCACGATCATGCGCCCCTCAATGCCGGTCTTGGCCTTGGCGCGCGCCATGCCTTCGCCAAGCGCATCTGTATAAGCCTTTGGCGACAGGCCGGCGCGCGCTGCATGGTCGGGCGAGGTAAACACTTCCGAATAGATGGCGCCGTCGCGCGCCAGGCTGGTGAGATAGTATTCGGCCAGCAGCGCATAGTCCTCTTCCGACCGGAAAAGGTCAGCTGAAAAATCATAGGCGGCGAGGAAAGAGGTGAAGTCGTGCCAGACGAACGAACCGTCGCGGATGAAGGGAGAGGGGTCCTTGCCGTATTTGCGTGCCTGCCGCACAACGAGTTCCGGTGCTGCCGCTCCTTCGATGTGGCAGTGCAATTCGGCTTTCAAGACCATGAGGCATTCCTGTGAACGGGCCATCCGGCGCGGCCGAACACCGCGCCTTTGACAATAGCGTCGCCTACTGCGATCGGCTATGGTCCGGCCGATTTTATGGCGGATGAAGAAGATGTCTGTTGAGAGAACCACCGCGACCGGAGGCATGGAAACCTCCTATGGCTTCCGGCAGGTCGGAACCGGCGAGAAGCAGCCGCTGGTCAATGAGGTGTTCCACAAGGTCGCCAAGCGCTACGATCTGATGAACGACCTGATGTCGGCCGGCATGCATCGCCTCTGGAAGGATGCGATGGTCGCCTGGCTCAACCCGCCGAAAAGGCCGGGCTGGAAAGTGCTGGATGTGGCCGGCGGTACCGGCGACATCGCTTTCCGGATCATCGATGCCAGTCAGGGCCAGGCTCAGGCGACCGTGCTCGACATCAATGGCTCGATGCTGACCGTTGGCCGCGAGCGGGCGGAAAAGCGGGGATTGGCCGCCAATGTCGATTTCGTCGAAGCCAACGCCGAAGACCTGCCCTTTGCCGACAATAGCTTCGACGCCTATACGATCGCTTTTGGCATCCGCAACGTGCCGCGCATCGAAGTGGCATTGAGCGAAGCTTTTCGGGTGCTGAAGCCAGGCGGGCGGTTCCTGTGCCTCGAGTTCTCCGAAGTGGAGATGCCGCTGCTCGACAAGGTTTATGAAGCTTGGTCCTTCAACGCCATTCCGAAGATCGGCAAAGCGGTGACTGGAGATGGCGAACCCTATTCCTATCTGGTCGAATCCATCGCCAAATTCCCCAACCAGCAGAATTTCGCCGCGATGATCGGCAAGGCCGGCTTCGAGCGCGTCAGCTTCCGCAACTATACCGGTGGCATCGCCGCCGCCCATTCGGGCTGGAAGCTTTGAGGCGGGTGCGTTCATGAGTTCTGTCGGAGCGGCGTTCCGGCTCGTTCGGGCCGGCTGGGTGCTGGTGCGTGAGGGCGTCGTCGCGGCGATACCCGGCGATCAGCTGTCCGGAATGCCGAAATTCGGCTGGCAGATGGCCAGGCTGCTCACGCGTCGCCGCGCCTTGCGGGAGGGCCGTAGCGATCGGATGGCGCATGCGGTGGCTCGGCTCGGGCCGTCTTACGTCAAGCTCGGCCAGTTCCTGGCGACGCGGCCCGATGTGGTCGGCAATGACATCGCGCTCGATCTTGCCCTGCTGCAGGACAAGATGGGCACTTTCCCGCAATCCCAGGCCGTGGCCGCAATCGAGTCCTCGCTTGGCCGGCCTGTTTCCGAACTTTATGCTCGGCTGGATGAGCCGGTTGCAGCGGCCTCCATCGCACAGGTGCATGAGGGCGAAGTCATCCAAGGTGGGATCCCGACCAAGGTCGCCGTCAAGGTGATCCGACCGGGCGTGCGCAAAAGATTTCACCAGGATCTCGAAAGTTACTTCCTGGCTGCGCGCCTGCAGGAAAAATACGTTCCGTCGTCGCGGCGCCTGCGTCCGGTCGAAGTCACCGAAACGCTCGCCCAGACCACCAAGGTTGAAATGGATCTGCGGCTCGAAGGCGCCGCACTTTCGGAACTGGGCGAAAACACCAAAGCCGATCCAGGCTTCCGCGTGCCGGCAGTCGACTGGGAGCGCACAGGCCGCGACGTGCTCACCATGGAGTGGGTCGATGGCATCAAGATGAATAATGTCGCCGGCCTTGTAGAGGCCGGCCACGATCTCAAGGCGATTGCCGCCAATCTGATCCAGTCCTTCCTGCGCCACACGCTGCGTGACGGTTTTTTCCATGCCGATATGCATCCCGGCAACCTGTTCGTGGAGGCCGATGGCACGATCGTTGCGGTGGACCTCGGCATTGCCGGCCGCCTCGGCAAGAAGGAAAGGCGCTTCCTTGCCGAAATCCTCTATGGCTTCATCACCCGAAATTACCTGCGAGTTGCGGAAGTGCATTTCGAAGCTGGTTACGTCCCCCACAAACATGACGTTGCCGCCTTCGCGCAGGCGATCCGCGCCATCGGCGAGCCGATCCACGGCCAGCCGGCGGAAACCATCTCGATGGCCAAGCTGCTCACATTGCTGTTCGAGGTGACGGAGCTGTTCGACATGCAGACCCGGCCGGAACTGGTCCTGCTGCAGAAGACGATGGTGGTGGTGGAAGGCGTCGCCCGCACGCTCGACCCCGCCTTCAACATGTGGAGGACGGCCGAGCCGGTGGTGGGCCATTGGATCCGTTCCAACCTGGGACCGCGCGGCATGCTTGAAGATGCCCGCGAGGGTGTCGGCGCGCTGGTTTCGTTGGCCAGGCAGGCCCCGGACCTTGCGGCTCGCGCTGAGCGACTGTCGCGCGAGATCGACCTGATGGCCGAACACGGCCTGCGTTTCGACGACGCGACCGCCAAGGCGATCGGCAAGGCCGAGGCGCGCCACACGCGCTCCGGGCGGGTGGCGCTTTGGGTGATCGCGCTGACCTTGATCTTCATTGCATGGAAGCTGGTTTGACTGCATTGCAGTCAATGCATACATTGCAGTCAGTGTTTGTTGGAGGTCAGCATGGCCACGCTCACCATTCGCAATGTCGAGGACGAAACAAAGCAGAGGCTCAAGATCAATGCCGCCAGGAATGGCGTGTCGCTTGAGGAAGAGCTGCGTTCCGTCCTCCGGCGCGAAGCGCGGCAATCTGGAAAGCCTGCGCAATTCGACAACCTTTATGATGCGATCCGCGATCTGGTTGAGCCTCACGGCGGCTTCGACGTCGATATTCCGCCACGGAGCCCTGCGCAACGCGACCTGCCCTTCAAGGACTGGGAATGATCGTCATTGACACCAATGTCGTTTCAGAGGCGATGAAGCCTGTTGTCGACACCCAGGTGGCAGCTTGGCTCCGCAGCCAGCCCATCGACGGAATATATATCACAGCAATAACACAGGCAGAGCTTTTGTATGGTCTTGCGCTTATGCCGGACGGTCAGCGCAAGGAGGTCCTGGCGCGAGCAATCCAAATTTTCCTCGCGGAGCGCTTAAGAAACCCGATCTTGCCATTTGCGGATCAGGATGCGCTGCCTTACGCGAAAATATCCGCGAGACGGCGCAAGCTGGGACGACCTGTAAAGGAATTGGATGGTCAGATTGCCGCGATTGCGGTGTCCCATGGCTTTGCCGTGGCGACACGTAACGTGGCCGACTTCGAGCACTGCGGCATAGCGGTAATCAATCCATGGGAGGCCGCGTCGGCATGACCCTTTCCGGAAAGCGTGTCCTATTGATCATCGGCGGGGGCATCGCGGCCTATAAGTCGCTCGATCTCATCCGCCGCCTGCGTGAACGCGGTGCGGCAGTGCGCTGCGTGATGTCGGCGGCAGCACAGGAATTCGTCACCCAGCTTTCGGTCGGCGCGCTCTCGGCGGATCATGTCTTCACCGATCTGTTCGATCGTCAAGACGAACACGATGTCGGCCACATAAGGTTGTCGAGAGAGGCGGACCTGATCGTCGTGGCGCCAGCAACGGCGGATCTGATGGCCAAGCTGGCCAATGGCCACGCCAACGATCTCGCTTCGACAGTGCTGCTTGCCACCGACAAGAGGGTGCTGATGGCACCGGCAATGAACCCAAGGATGTGGTCGCATCCTGCAACGCGACGCAATCACGCCACGCTTGTCAAAGACGGCGTGATCTTCATCGGCCCGGCCAGTGGTGAGATGGCGGAAAGCGGCGAAGCCGGCGAAGGCCGCATGGCCGAGCCGCTGGAAATCGTAGCCGCTGTCGAGGCGCAGGTCGACAGCCAGCCGAAGCCGCTTGCAGGCAGAAAGATCATCGTCACTTCCGGTCCCACTCATGAGCCGATCGATCCGGTGCGTTATATCGCCAACCGTTCTTCGGGAAAGCAGGGGCATGCGCTGGCCGGTGCTCTCGCAAAGCTCGGCGCAGACGTGCATCTGGTGTCGGGTCCAGTGACGATCGCCGATCCGTCCGGCGTGACAACGGTGCATGTCGAGACGGCACGGCAGATGCAGGCCGCCGTTGAAGGCCTACTGCCGGCTGACGCGGCGGTGTTCGTGGCGGCTGTTGCCGATTGGCGGACGGCAAATTCCGCCGGCGAAAAGATCAAAAAGGTAGCGGGTGAGGGACCACCCGCGCTGCAGATGGTGGAGAACCCCGATATACTGGCCGGTGTCGGCCATCATGCGAAACGGCCCCGTCTTGTGGTCGGCTTTGCCGCCGAGACGCAGAATATCCAGAAGAACGCCGAAGCCAAGTTGAGCAAGAAGGGCGCCGACTTCATCGTCGCCAACGATGTCTCGCATGACAGCGGCGTCGGCCCTGCCGGTGTCATGGGCGGTGACCGCAACCGTGTCCGCATCGTCTCGAAAAGCGGCATCGAGGAATGGCCGGAGCTCACCAAGGCGGAGGTGGCTTCGCGTCTCGCGGTACTGATTGCGGAACGCCTGAAGGCGGTCTGATCCGCCATTCCACGACAGGCTCAAGCCTCCTGCGCTCGTTGCGGTCGTCCTGGCTCCGATGACAATCGGAACGCCGCGACCGCGCCAAGCAGACCGAGCGGTACGAAGGCCAGGAACAGCCACACTCCGGCATTTGCTGCAGCCGCGCGATTTATACCTTCGGAAAAACCACTGGCGTTGGCGACGATACCGGCACTGGCGGCCCCCACCGCATAACCGATGCGCTGCATGGTTGGCACGGCCGACGAGGCGATGGTCTGTTCGTCGGCGGGCGCAGAAGCAACGATGATACGCGTCACGAACGGCCAGGCGATACCGAAACCGCCGCCCTGCAATAAGGCGCAGAAGAGGATGAGCGGTATGGAGCCGTGCGGCACCGTGTAGGCGAAGCCGGCAACGCCGGCGGCGATCATCACCGCGCCGCAGGCGATGATGCTCCGTTCACGCTCCGCCGGCGCATTTGCCACGAGGATGGACAAGATCGACCAGGCGATCGATTCGGCTGCGATGATGTAGCCGGTGGTCAGCATCGAGATGCCATGCAGATTTGTCAGGATCAGAGGTCCGTAGACTGCGAAGGAGCAGGTCGCGACCGAGAATGAGGCGATCATTGTCATGCCGCTCCCGACTGGCGTGCGCCATGAAAACAGGTTCGCCGGAAACAGCCTGGATTGAGGTTTCAGCGCGTCGATCCGGAAGAAGAGCGCCAGCCCCGCAAGCCCCAGACCGAGCAGCAGGCTGGAGCGCAATAGGGCGACATTGACGCCTGCCGAGGCGATCAGGATCACACTGATCGCCAGGCAGGCTAACGGCACAGCAGGAAAGGGCGGTAGTTCTGTGCCAGCGCTTTGCCTGCGCCGCGCTTCCGGCGTGTTCAGCACGATAAGGCATGCCAGCGCCATCGCCACGCCGCCAATGACAAAAACCCCGAATGCCCAGCGCCAGGAAAGCAATTCAGCCATCAGCGCTCCGAGCATCGGGCCGCTGAATGCCGCCACGCCCCAGATTGCCGACATCAGGCCGAACAGCTGTGGCCAGATCGTGCGGGGGAACAGACGTTCGACGGAAACGAAGGCTAGGGAGACCAAAGCGCCGCCGCCGAGCCCTTCGATGAGACGACCGGCGAGAAAGGCCTGCATGGATGGTGCTGCGGCGCAGATGAGGGCACCGGTCGAATAGAACAAAGCCGCGACCATGACATTGCTGCGCAACGCGACATAGCTGACCATCCGGCCGGCGGCCGCTCCCGCGACGATGGCGCCAAGCTCATAGATCGCCAGCGACCACCCGACCAATTGTACGCCGGACAGATCCCCCACCATGGCGGGCATGATGGTCGCCACCATTGTCTCGTTGGTGGCGTGGAGCAGGATGCCCAGTGAAATGAAGCAGAATCGCGCGAGATCGCCGCTGGCCCACAAGGCGCGCCAATCCACCCGGTTCACCTTACCCTGCACCATGCCCGTTCGTCCAAAACCGCCAGCTACGGCCGGCAAAATTTTCCAAGTTTATACTTGTAAAACTTCAAGCGCAGTTGAACGCAAGCGTTATTTGGCAGTCCTCTGGTCGCGGAGAGGATTTGTGTTGAGCCAATGACGCCTGGCGCAAGAGGCGAACCCAGGGGCAGATTATCTTTGTCGAGAGGCGAGCTAAGCTTGATCGTGTGTCGACGATCAGTTCAGCCTGTCTGTTCGATTGTCGAGGAAATTTCGCGAACGCGAACCAGCATGGTGGGGCTGGTGTCCCCGGCTGCCTGACGTAGCCGGATTGGGCGGGGCGTAAACGCCCCGCCCAAAAGCCGATTACTTCAGCGAATGCAACAATTCCAGCGAGGTCACGGCTGCCGCGACATTGAGGCCGGTCTGCGCCTGAACGGAAAGCGGCTGCAAGGCGTAGGAGTTCTCGAAGCCGCCGACGAGCACATTCAGGCCGCCGCCGGTCACGACGCTGGCCTCGGCATTGACGCCGAAATATTTGCCGGCGAGGGCACCGGAATCGTAGCTGCTCGAGGCAGCGAGGACCGCCCAGGACAACTGTCCCTGGTGCGTCATGCCGAGGTCGACGCCAACTTTCGAGATGACGCCGGTGTAGAGTTCGGACTTACGGCTGTTGTAGGGACGATAGGTGCAAGTGACGCCCTTGTTCGAGGCGACGATGTAGGACTGGCCGCCGTCGATGACGCAATCGAGAACGCCGAGTTCGACCTTGCCCGCGCTCGCCGGCGCGGCAAGGGTCGTCATGGCCAGGGCGGCTAAACAGGCAAACTTTTTCATGGTGGCTATCCTTTTAAAGTGCATGCCGGACAAACGGCCGGGTGCGCAGACGGTTCCCTCATAACCGTGGCGCGATGTTGACGTAATCGTGGTGCGAAGAAAGCGTGGTTAAAAAACGAGGGTTATCGTTGCCGATCAGCCACGGTCGATGGCGCGTCCGGCCTTACCGATCCCAGTATCGGTTCCCTAGCGAGGATAGTACGGGCTAACGATCAGGCTCCGCCCACACGCGACAGGCCGTCACGTGCCGGCTGATAAGTCGGTGCCAGTCGGGCGGCTTCCTTATAGGACTTTATCGCCTTGGCCTTCTCGCCCCTGCGCTCGTAGATGAGCCCCTGGTTGGTCCAGGCTTCGGCATTCTTGCCGTCGAGCTTGATCGCCATATTGAAGTCGGCGAAGGCGTTGTCGTCCTGGTTGAGCGCCAGATAGGATAGACCACGGCCGTTGTAAGGCTCTGAAGCGTCCGGGGACAGCGAGATCGCGGTCGAGAAATCCTCGATGGCGAAAGTATGCTGGCCCTGGCTCTGATAGATCAGGCCGCGGTTATGATAGGCGCGCGCGTCGGTGGTATCGAGCTGGATCGCTTTCTGGAAGTCATTGAAAGCGTCTTGGGTGCGCCCGGCTTTTCGGTAGAGATTGCCGCGGCCGATATAGGCAGCGTCGTAGTTCGGATTGATCTGGATGGCGCGGTTGTAGTCCGCCAGGGCTTTTTGTTGGTCGCCGACGAAGCGGTAGATCAACGCACGGTTCGAATAGGCCTGGTAGAAATCCGGCTTGAGCTGGATCGCGGTGTCGAAGTCCTTCAGTGCCGCCGGATATTTGCCACCACGGCCATAGGCCGAGCCGCGCACATTGTAGGCTTCGGGGTCGCGCGGATTGCGGTCGATGACCGAGGATAGCGACGAGATGTTCTGGCTCGACCCCTGCGCCTGATCGATGGAATTGAGTTCGCCGGTGGGCGTCGATTGGCAGCCGGCAAGAGCCAGGGCCGCCATCAAGGCAGCGCTCAAGACAAAACCATTCAAGGAGTTTTTGTGCTCCGTGGTCAAAACATGCATCGGCTGCCGCATCCTCAACATCGACGCCCGGCATCCCGGGCAATCGCACCGGCCCCTGTCCCGCCGTCCTGCGTTATACAAATATCGGCGTGCGTCAAACAAAAAGGTGGCGGCGATTTCCATCGCGCCACCTTGGCGTTCCTTCGAAAAGGACGATTGCAGGCAGGATTAGCGCGGAGCGCGCGCTGCACCGGCGCCGGCAGGAGCCGGGCGCGGGGTCGAAGGCAGCAGGCCTTCGCGCTGGGCGCGCTTGCGAGCCAGCTTGCGGGCACGGCGCACGGCTTCGGCCTTCTCACGCGCACGCTTCTCGGACGGCTTCTCGTAATGACCGCGCATCTTCATTTCACGGAAGATGCCTTCGCGCTGCATTTTCTTCTTCAGCGCGCGAAGCGCCTGATCAACGTTGTTGTCGCGGACGAGTACCTGCACGGGCAATCCTGTCTTTCGATTTGAAATCAATAGGCAAGCGGCAATAACCACAAGCCTCCGCGGCGGCTTCCACCACGAATTCCGGCGGCTGATAGCAGAATCGGGACTGAATGTCCACAGTTGCTTGTCGGCTTTCGCGGTTTTTGCCGCATCGTGCCGTTCATTGCCACCAATACCTCAACATGAAGTGCCCGGACGCGATCGTCAATTCAAACAGTTGCGATCGCGTCCGGGCGTTTCGTCGCTGCCTGGCCGCCGCTCAGGTGCGATTGATGGAAACACCGCCATCGGCAAACAGGGCCGTGCCGGTGGTGAAGGAAGAGGCGTCCGAGGCCAGGTAGAGAGCCGAGCGGGCGATCTCTTCCGGTCGCGCGATGCGCTTCAGCGCGTGAAGACCTTCCACAAAGGCGCGCTCGTCGGCCGTCTTGAAGGTCGCGGCTGGCGTATCGGTGCCGCCGGGCAGCAGCGCATTCACGCGGATGCCCTCTCGGCCATATTCGGCTGCAAGGACTTGGGTCAGCCCGATCAGGCCGGCCTTGGCGGCGGCATAGGCTGCCATGCCGGGCATGCCGGCGGTAACGCCGACGAAGCTCGAGGTGAAGATCAGCGAGCCGCCACCGCGTGCCAGCAGCGCTGGAAGCTGGTGTTTGGCAGCGAGGAACGCGCTGGTCAGATTGGTATCCAGAACGTCTTCCCAGCTCTGGCGCGGCATTTCGGGCACCGGGCCCATCGGGCCGACGGCTCCGGCATTGTTGAAGGCGATGTCCAGTCCGCTGAAACGGCCTTGCGCCAGTTCCACCAGCGCCTTTGCATAGGCCTCGTCGTTAACGTCGCCTGCAAGTGCGATCGCTTCGCCGCCACCCTCGGCAATCTCGGCTACCAGGGCAT
Organism: Terribium retamae; assembly: GCF_022347545.1. Taxonomy (GTDB): domain Bacteria; phylum Pseudomonadota; class Alphaproteobacteria; order Rhizobiales; family Rhizobiaceae; genus Mesorhizobium; species Mesorhizobium retamae. The sequence continues at coordinate 194,843 of NZ_JAKREW010000004.1, read as the reverse complement.
CGAGTTCGGCCTGGCGGCGCGCAGCGGCGATGATTTTTGCTCCTTCCGTGGCAAACAATCGCGCCGTGGCGCGGCCGATGCCGGAAGAAGCGCCGGTGACGATGGCCACCTTGTTGGTGAGTGCGAGCATGTCCTGTTCCTTTCTGAGTGGATGGTCCTTGCTCGCAAATCGATGGAGGGCGAACCACCCGAAACCGGCATGGCGGATCGAGGAACGACACGGCGCAAAACGGCAATTGTCGTCGCAAACAGTGCAAGGATGGCAGCCAGGTTTCGCTAGTGATACTCCTCGCGCGTCGGACGCCCGATTGCCCATACGCGAGGCCAGGTAACGTGAAGAAATATTCAGTATTCGCCATCGCCCGCGAGGCCATGCGCGGCCACAAGGGTTGGGAAGAGCAGTGGCCTTCGCCCGAACCGAAGAAGAGCTACGATGTCATCATCGTCGGTGCGGGCGGACACGGGCTGGCAACAGCCTACTACCTCGCCAAGGAACATGGCATCACCAATGTCGGCGTGATCGAGAAGGGTTGGCTCGGCGGCGGCAATACCGGCCGCAACACGACCATCATCCGCTCCAACTATCTTTATGATGAGAGCGCCGGGATCTACGACCACGCCGTAAAGCTGTGGGACGGGCTTTCGCAGGATCTCAACTACAACGTCATGTATTCGGCGCGTGGCGTGATGATGCTGGCGCACAATGTGCATGACATCCAGGTGTTGAAACGCCATGTCCATGCCAACCGCCTCAACGGTATCGACAATGAATGGCTGACGCCGGAAGAGGCCAAAGCCTATTGCCCGCCACTGAACATCTCGCGCAATGCGCGCTATCCGGTGGTGGGTGCGGCGTTGCAGCGGCGCGGCGGCACCGCCCGTCATGATGCGGTCGCCTGGGGTTATGCGCGCGGCGCGGCGGCACGCGGCGTCGACATCATCCAGAACTGCGAGGTCACGGGTATCCGGCGCGACACCAGTGGTGCGGTGACCGGTGTCGAAACCTCGAAGGGCTTCATCGGTGCGCGCAAGGTCGGCGTGGTCGCGGCTGGCCATTCCTCGGTGATCATGCAGATGGCCGATGTGCGCATGCCGCTCGAAAGCTATCCGCTCCAGGCACTGGTGTCCGAGCCGGTGAAGCCGGTGTTTCCTTGTGTGGTCATGTCGAACACGGTGCATGCCTACATCTCGCAGTCCGACAAGGGCGAACTGGTGATCGGCGCCGGAACCGATCAATATGTCTCCTATTCGCAGACCGGCGGACTGCACATCCTGACCCATACGCTGGATGCGATCTGCGAAATGTTCCCGATGTTCACGCGCATGAAGATGCTGCGTTCATGGGGCGGCATCGTCGACGTGACGCCGGACCGTTCGCCGATCCTGGCCAAGACCCCTGTCAAAGGTCTTTATGTAAATTGCGGTTGGGGCACGGGCGGCTTCAAGGCGACACCGGGCTCGGGCCATGTCTTTGCCCATACGATCGCGCGCGATGAACCGCACGCGATCAACGCGCCTTTCACCATCGAGCGTTTCCGCAGCGGGCGCCTGATCGATGAGGCCGCGGCGGCCGCGGTGGCGCACTGATGCAAGCGTTGGCGGCAACCATGGCTCTGGCTGCGCCCTTTGTGCTGACCGGCGAGAAGGGATTGTTCCATCTTCCCGACGCCAGTGAGGTGCGGCTGCAGGACATCAGCCGTGCGGCGCATGAAGACGACTGGCCGTTCTCGGTTTCCTCCGGCTATCTCGGCTGCGTCTGGAGCGCGGGAAAGAGGACGGTTTCGTTTGTTGAGAAACCCGAGCCATCCGATGGGGATGTCAAGGACCCGCGGGTGGTGATCGTTACGACCGACCCGTTTCAACTGACTTTGCTCAACATGGCCAACCGCGACCTTTTTGCGCCGGCGGACTCGGTGGAAACACTGATCAAACGTGTCGCACCTTTCGAGCTGCTCGGTGAGAAACTCTGCGACCAGCCGCAAGGTGCACGCCTCGGCGACGGCGAACTCTAGGATCAAGACTATGCTTCTCATCCGCTGCCCCTATTGCGAGGAAGAACGTCCGGAACTCGAATTCCGCAACGCCGGCGAGGCGCACATCGCGCGCCCAACCGATATCGCCGCCATCAGCGACGACGATTTCGAGAAGTTCTTCTTCATCCGCGCCAATCCCAAGGGGATCATCTACGAGCGTTGGCGGCACGTGCACGGTTGCGCGCGCTTCTTCAACGCAGTGCGCGACACCGTCAGCGACAAGTTTGTGATGACCTACAAGGCCGGCGAGCCCAAGCCTTCCAAGCTGCCCGGAGTTTCCAAATGAGCGGCGCCTTTCGCATCGGCAACGCCGGCCGTTTGACCCCGGCCAGGACAGCCCGTTTCACCTTCGACGGCAAGACCTATACCGGCGTCGAGGGCGACACGCTGGCTTCGGCATTGCTCGCCAACGGCGTGCACCTGGTCGGCCGCTCGTTCAAATACCATCGTCCGCGTGGTTTCCTATCCGCAGGAGCGGAGGAGCCGAACGCGCTGGTGGAGATCTCCCGCGACAGCGCGCGCAAGACGCCCAATGTGCGGGCCACCGTGCAGGAGCTTTATGACGGGCTGTCGGCCAAGTCGCAAAACCGCTGGCCGTCGCTGTCCTTCGACGTGGGCGCGGTCAATGACGTGGCCTCGCCGTTCTTCTCCGCCGGCTTCTACTACAAGACCTTCATGTGGCCGAAATCGGCATGGAAGAACCTGTACGAGCCGAACATCCGTTCAGCCGCCGGCCTCGGCGTCGCGCCGGACCAGCCGGACCCTGATCACTATTCTTCGCGTTTCGCGCATTGCGACGTGCTGGTGCTTGGCGGTGGCGCTGCCGGGCTTGCGGCCGCACTCGCGGCGGCCGAGACGGGTGTGCGCGTCATTGTTGCCGATGAGCAGGCCGAATTCGGCGGCGCGCTGCGCTTCGAGAGCGGCGCCCGCATTGAAGATCAGGATGGCTGGGCTTGGGCACAAGATGTCGTGGCCAGGCTGAAGGGCATGAGCAATGTGCGGGTGCTGCCGCGCACCACGGCTTTCGGCTATTACGCGCAGAATTTCGTCGGGATGGTCGAACGCGTGAGCGACCATCTGGCCGATCCCGGCCATGATGTGCCACGCGAGCGGTTGTGGCAGGTGCGTGCCAAGCGCGTCGTGCTCGCCACCGGTGCGATCGAGCGGCATATGGTCTTCGCCGACAATGATCGTCCGGGCGTGATGCTGGCTTCGGCGGCGCGGACCTATCTCAATCATTATGGTGTCGCGGTGGGCCGCAATGTCGGCGTCTATACGGCGAACGATTCCGCCTATGCCGCGGCGATCGATCTGAAGAAGGCCGGCGTCAACGTCGCGGCCATCGTCGATCTGCGGGACAATCCTTCCGGCTCATTGATCGATCAAGCCCGCGCCGCCGGTATCGAGATCCATGATGGCCGCGCAGTCACGCGCGTCGGCGGCAAGCTGCGCGTTTCATCCATGACCGTGCAGCCGAAGAACGGTGGCGGCGAACGTACGATCGCCATCGACGCGCTGCTGATGTCGGCTGGCTGGACACCATCCGTGCATCTGTTTTCGCAGTCGCGTGGCAAGGTCGCCTTCAACGATGACAAGCGTTTCGTGCCCGGCACCTATGCGCAGGATTGCGTGTCGGTCGGCGCGTGCAACGGCACCGATGGCCTCGCCGCCTCGATCGACGAGGCCTATGCTGCAGGCGCCAAGGCTGCGAAGGAGGCGGGTGGCAAGGCGACCAAGGGGAACAAGCCGAAGGTCGATGCCGACGAAATCTGGTCGCGTGGCATGCTGGGCTCCGCGCCCGGTGCCGGCCCGGACACGACGGTGAAGGCCTTCGTCGATTTCCAGAACGACGTCACCGCCAAGGACATCCGCCAGGCGGTGCGCGAAGGCATGCGCTCGATCGAGCACGTAAAACGTTTTACCACCAACGGCATGGCGACCGACCAGGGCAAGACCTCGAACATGCACGGCCTGGCGATCGCCGCAGACATGCTGGGCAAGTCGATCCCGGAAGTGGGTCTCACCACCTTCCGCGCGCCTTACACGCCGGTGACCTTCGGCGCCATCATTTCGCACGCACGCGGGCCGCTGTTCGATCCCACGCGGCGCACGCCGATGCATGGATGGGCCGAAAAGCACGGTGCGGTCTTCGAGGATGTCGGGCAATGGAAGCGCGCCTGGTACTTCCCGCAAGCCGGCGAAGACATGCACGCTGCGGTCAACCGTGAGTGCGTCGCTGTGCGCAAGACGGCAGGCCTTTTCGATGCTTCGACGCTCGGCAAGATCGAAGTGGTCGGGCCCGACGCCGCCAAGTTCATGGAGTTGCTCTACACCAATCCGTGGGAAAAGCTGGAAGTCGGCCGCTGCCGCTATGGCATCATGCTGCGCGAGGACGGCTTCATCTATGATGACGGCGTGGTCGGGCGTCTTGCGGCCGACCGTTTCCATGTGACGACCACGACCGGCGGTGCCGCCCGCGTCATGAACCACATGGAAGACTACCTGCAGACCGAGTTCCCGCATCTGAACGTCTGGCTGACGTCGATTTCCGAACAATGGGCGGTGATAGCAGTGCAGGGGCCGAAGTCGCGCGACATCATCGCGCCGCTGGTCGAAGGCATCGACATGTCCGACGAAGCGATGCCGCATATGTCGGTGCGCGAGGGCAAGATCTGCGGCGTGACGACCCGGCTCTTCCGCATGTCGTTCACCGGTGATCGCGGTTTCGAGGTCAACGTGCCGGCGGACTATGGCCAGGCTGTCTGGGAAGCGCTGTGGGCCGAAGGGCGGAAGCACGATGCTGCTGCCTATGGAACCGAGGCCATGCACGTGCTCCGTGCCGAGAAGGGTTACATCATCGTCGGCCAAGACACCGACGGGACGGTCACGCCGAACGATGCCGGTCTCGATTGGGCGGTCGGCAGGAAGAAGACCGACTTCGTCGGCATCCGCGGTCTGACACGGCCCGACCTCGTGGCCAAGGGCCGCAAGCAGCTCGTCGGCCTGAAGACGAAGGACCCCAAGATCGTCCTGGAAGAGGGCGCGCAGGTCGTCGACAATCCGAACCAGCCGATCCCGATGAAGATGATCGGCCACGTCACATCGAGCTACTGGTCCGAAAATTGCGGACGCTCGATCGCGTTGGCGCTGGTTGCCGGCGGTCGTGACCGCATGGGCGAAACGCTTTATGTGCCGATGCCGGACAAGGTGATCGAAGCGGAAGTCACCGGCATGGTGTTCTTCGACGAGAAGGGAGAGCGCCTCAATGGCTAAGGCTGTCCAGAAGACCGGAATTTCCCAGGCGGAGCGTCACCCGGCGCTGGCAGGGCGCAATGCTTCGGCCGCTCATGTTACGCTGAGCGTACTGGAGCCGGCCGAACGTGTTTCGCTGCGCGCGCCGGAAGCTTCGCTTGCTGCCCTGTCGAAGGCGCTTGGACTGACATTGCCGAAAAAGCCGAAGACTTCCGCCTCGAAGGACGGTCGCTTTGCGCTCTGGCTGGGACCGGATGAATGGCTGGTGATCGACGAAGCCGCCGGTGACCCACTTGGCGATTGCGGCAAGGTCAAGCAGTTGCATTCGGCCGTCGGTGTCTCGCATCGCAATGTGGCGATCGGCGTGACCGGTCCTGGCGTGGAAGCAACGCTCAGTGCGGGCTGTCCGCAGGACCTGTCATTGACAGCTTTCCCCGTCGGCGCCTGCTCGCGAACCATCTTCGGCAAGGTCGAGGTCGTGCTCTATCGCACGGCTGAGGACACCTTCCGCGTGGAATGCTGGCGCTCCTTCTCCGACTATGTCTTTACTTTCCTTTCCGAGGCCGCACGCGACGCGGCAGCATAGGGGTATCGTGCCTCGTGCTTGCCGAAGTCGATTTCGATTTTCGGGCCGGCGCGCGAGGAACCAAAGACGGGCCGCGCCGTTCTGTCGGGACAGGATAGAGGGAGTTATCCATGGCCAGTCCGTCAAAGCCCGGGGCGTCTCAATCGGAAAAGACGTCCGCTGTCCGGTCGTTCGAGCATGAACGCCACGGCGAGCATGATGCCGAAGAGGAATTGGAAGAAGGGCTGGAGGATACGTTCCCTGCCAGCGATCCAGTCGCGGTAACGAATACGTCCATTTCGGGAGCGCCTGCGGAGCCTGGCAAACCAAAGCGGTAGGCTGCCATTTCAGGCTTCCATTGGAAATTCCGCCAAGGTTCAAAGAAAAGAGCGACCGGATCTCCGGTCGCTCTTTGTCATTCAACCGTAAGGGAGGGGGAGCCTTACTGGATCGTCGGCATGATCCACGGATTGACGTCAACGCCGAGGCGCGGACCGTTGCTGGCCTTGCCCTGCTCGATCGAGCCGGTCGACGAATAGTCGACGTTTTCGGTGGTCTGGGCATGGGTGACAGGGGCGTGGGTCTTCACGGGTTCGCCAGCGAAGGCGGCGCCCGAAAGGGCAACCAGGGCGGCGAGGGTAAGAGCTGTCGTTTTCATCGACTTTCTCCGGTTCAACATCTGAATTCGACATCGTACATGTACGTTACTTCGCACATGTATGCTCGTCATAGAAGGAGTTCAAGAGAAAATCGTACGCGTACGAAAAGAATCTTTTGATCCGAATTTTATGCATTGCCCGGCCTGGAGCGTGCATGGAGGTCAAGCCATTGAAAGGAATAGGGGAGAGGCTCAGAGGCGAAGAGCGATGCAGTTCGTCCTAGCCTTGTCGACGGGCATCGGTGGCCGACAGAAAGCTCGCAGGGACGGCTGATAGCTTCAGCGCGCGACTTGCTTCGCTATCGGCTCAGCACTTCTTGGGAGGTTGGTCACTGAGGGGAGGAACGTCCTGGTCCTGCAGGGCAGCCAGCCCGAAATCGCACATCCGCTTCACGAAGGCCTGCTGGTCACCAAAATGATAAAACGGAAAAGTAATCAGCAAAGAGATCGTGCCGTGCCCGTTCGCCCACAACATGGTGGCGATGGCGTGGGCGTCACCCTTCAGCTTGCCGGCGGCGACACAGGCCCGGACGCGGTCGATGAGCAATTTCATCGCCGGGTTTTCTTCGTCGAGCTTTTCGAATGAGCGGCCTTCGGGCAGCTTCGTCTTCTCGGTCATGAAGACGGTGCGGTATTCGTTCGGATTGCCAAGACCGAAGGCGGCATATTCGGTCATGACGGCACGCAGTGCGTCGATCGGATCGGCAGGGGCATTCTGCTCGATGCGCTTGGCCAATATCTGGAAGGCATCTTCCGCCAGTGCGAACAGGATGTCCTGTTTGTCGGCGAAATAGGAATAGACCGACATCGGCGCATAGCCGACCATCTTGGCCAGCTTGCGGATGGTCAATCCCTCGTAGCCTTCCTCCTGTACCAGCTTGTGAGCTGCGGCCACGAGTTCGGATCGCAATGCCGCCTTTTGTTGTTCGCGGCGTGTTTGCGCAGTCTGGGGCAATCTTGTTGCCTTTCTTTTTTTGTTTTGCTCCCATTCCCACTCACGGACAGTATATACTCAGTGCAGCCATCCGCAAGATATCGTTAGGGAAATTGCCTTCCAGGACCTTACTCAGATCGCTCCAATACCACCGTCCACGGCAAGCGAGTGACCTGTCATGAAAGTGTTTTTCGGGTCTGCAGCAAAAAGCATCGCCTCGACGATCTCCGGCACCTCGCCGACCCGCTTCATCGGCACCCCGCGCGCAAGTTCCGACAGCGCCAGAGCCTCCGGTGCCCCTGATAGTTTGACGAAGTCATCGACCATCTTCGTGCGTGTATGCGCCGGACAAATGGCGTTCACGCGCACGCCCTTGGTGGCATATTCGGCCGCTGCCGATTTGGTAAGGCCGATAACGCCGTGCTTTGCTGCGGCGTAAACCGACAGCTTCGGCGCGCCCACCAGCCCTGCCACGGAAGCGATGTTGACGATGACGCCACCTTTGCCGTTCGCCTTGAATTGTCGTTCCATCTGCGGAATCTGGTGTTTCATCGCATAGAAAACGCCGAGCAAGTCGATTTCGAAGATGCGGCGTGCCTCGTCCGAAGCAACTTGCGGCAGGCGCACGAAACTCTGGGCGATGCCGGCATTGTTGACGGCGACATCGAGCCGGCCGAACCGATCGACAGCGAGTTTCACCAAAGCGTCCGACAGTGCTTCGTCGGCTATGTTACCGGCCAGGACCGCCGTTTCGACGTCTAGCGTCGCGGCGAAATGTGCCAGCGCGACATCATCGATGTCCGAGAGGATCAGCCGAGCGCCTTCTGCGGCGAAACCCTTGGCCGCACCTTGGCCGAGACCGCCGGTGGCACCCGTGATGAGCACCGTTGCCCCATCGAAACGACCCATGGTCATCTTCCCTTTTCGATCAGTTGCACGGCAAGATGCGTCAGCAGCTTGACGGCGTCGGCATAGACCTTCGCCCTGGCGGGGTTGGAAGCGTTGCCGTCGAGAGCGCGCTTGTAGACGCCTTGGCAAATCGCCGCGAGCCGGAAGAAGGAAAATGCAAGCAGGAAGGTCCAATTGTCGATGCCGGGCAGGTTTCGGCGGCGGCAGTAAGCGGCGACATAGTCCTCTTCCGACGGTAAGCCGATCGTCGCACGATCGACGCCGCCCAGCCCTTTGAAACCGGATTGATGCGGCAGGCGCCATTGCATGCATTGGTAGGCGATGTCGGCGAAGGGATGGCCAAGCGTCGACAGTTCCCAGTCGAGCACGGCAATGACATCGGGACGGTCAGGAGCGAACATCATGTTGTCCAGCCGGTAATCGCCATGCACCAGGGCAAGTCGCCCATCGTCCGTGGGCCTGTTTCCTTCCAGCCAGGCAATCAGCGTCTCCATCTCAGCACTGGGCTCGGTTTCGGAGGCACGATACTGGCTGGTCCAGCGCCCGAGCTGGCGTTCGAAATAGCTGCCGGGCTTGCCGTAATCGGCGAGACCGACCGCATCGATATCAACGTCATGGAGCGCCGCCAGTGTGGCGTTCATCGCGTCGTAGATGGCGGCGCGTTCTTCCTTAACGGACAATTCCGGCAAGGCAGGGTCCCAGAAGATCCGGCCTTCGACGAAGGACATGACATAGAACATGCGCCCTATCGGCGAGTCCTCGTCAGCCAGATGCAGCATGCGGGGCACCGGCACGTCGGTCTCAGCCAGTGCCCGCATGACGTGGAATTCGCGGTCGACCTGGTGCGCCGATTTCAGCAATTGGCCCGGCGGCTTGGCGCGCAGTACGTAACGACCGCTTTTCGCGGTCAGCAGATAGGTTGGGTTTGATTGGCCCGACTTGAACTTCTCGATCGATTGCAAGCCTGAAAAGCCGTCGATTTCCCGCTCCAGATATGGGGCAAGCAGCGTAGGATCGAGCGTGTTCGGATCGGTCATGCGTCCTGCGTTTCAGGCTCCACGAAGGTCAGCGTCAGCCAGCGCGCGGTGAGCGCCGGTTTCAGCGACCCTTCGATCTCGATGGTCACGTCGTGCGAAGTCTGCACCCAGCCGGATGGCCGCGCCTTCACGTCGGCCAACACGAAACGGGTGCGGATGCGGGCACCGGTCTTGACCGGCGCCAGGAACCGGACTTCGTCAAAACCGTGGTTGACGCCCATCTTGCCTTTCGCGAGTGGGGGAAGCGTCTCGAAAGTCATGGCCGACAGCAATGACAAGGTGAGGAAACCATGTGCGATCGTGCCGCCAAAGGGGGCTTCCGCAGCGGCGCGTTCCGGATCGCAGTGGATGAATTGATGATCGTCGGTCGCGTCGGCGAATTGGTCGATCATCGTTTGCGTCACAACCCGCCAAGGCGAGAGGCCGACTTCCTTGCCGACATTGGCGAGCAATGTTTCGAGACTGATGGGTTGCACGGGCATCTCCTGGCGCCAGGCCTTCATTCCTTGAACAGGGTCAGGCCGTGCTGCACCGATTGTCCGCCATCGATCGGCAGGATTGCGCCGGTGACATAGCTGCCAGCCCGGCTGCACAAATAGAGCGTGGCGCCGCCAATGTCATCCGGTTGCCCGATGCGCCCGATGGGAACATGGCCGCCGACATGTCTGGCCTGTTCTTCCGTGCCGGTAGCGAATGCCGTCATGCGGCTCTGAAAAGGTCCGGGAGCGAAGGCATTGACCGTGATGCGCCGGGCGGCGAGCTCTATGGCAAGCGTGCGGGTGAGATGATGAACGGCGGCCTTGGAGGCGGTGTAGGAATAGGCATCGTCGGCCAGCGGCTGCGTACCCATTACCGAACCAAGATTGATGACGCGCGCAGGATCGGCATCGGTGGCCGCCTTCTCCAGCAGCGGCAGCAATTCGCGGGTCAGATGGAAAACGGCAGTGACATTGACACCGAACACCTTGGCCCAGGCGTGGTAGGGAAAACTCTCCAACGGCGCGCCCCAGGAAATGCCTGCGTTGTTGATCAGGATGTGAAGCCGCTCGGTTCGTGCCTTCACGGTATCGACCAGTGCGGCGATACCGGCTTCGGAGGAGACGTCTCCTGCGAAGCCTTCAGCGCGACCGGGCGCGCCGAGAGCATTCAATTCGTCCGCGACCTTGGCGCAATCCTCGCCCTTGCGTGAGGCAATCATGACGGTGGCCCCACCGAGCACCAGCGCCGTTGCGGCCATGCGGCCGATGCCGGTCGCGGCGCCTGTCACCAGCGCTGTCTTGCCAGTTACCGAGAACAGCTCGTCGAGATAGGTCATCACTCCTCCTATTGCCTCCGGCTTCGACGTTCGGATTGACAACATACCGAGTAGTATGTTGAACTTTAATCCTTGTAAAGCCGGCAAAATCGAGGGGCCATGGCAGCGAGACCGCATCTGACGGAGCGGGAAGAGGAGATCAGATCGGTCGGCGCTTCCGACAGTTCCCGCGCCACGATCCTCGACGCCGCTGCCGCCTGTTTCATGGCCAAGGGTTATGCGGCGAGTTCCATCGATGATGTCGCGCGCAGCCTCGGATCGACCAAAGGTCGCATCTACCATCACTACCCTTCGAAGGGTGATCTCTTCGCGGACGTCTTCCGCGCGGGCATGGAGATGAACTACGCCGCGATCAGGCCAGTGCGCGATGCTGCGGGAACGGCGGTTGCGCGTTGGCGGCGCATGGCGATGGTCCATACGCGTCAGATGATCGTGACCAGACCCTACCAGCGCGTCGTCTGGGAAGGCGTCGAACTCTACCTGCGTGGCGCCACCACGCCGGAACAGCGTGAAGAGTTCGCGCGGCTGATGCAGTATCGCAATGATTATGGTGCGATCTTCCGGCAGGTGATCGTGGCCGCGCGCGAGGCCGGCGACATGCGCTTCGAGGACCCTCGCGTCACCGAACAGCTGATGTTTGTCTCGCTGAATTCGCCACTCTTCTGGTACACGCCGCGTCCCGGCGAGAACGAACGCGACATCGAAGTGATCGTGGCGCAGGTTGTCGATTTCACCGCCCGCGGGTTGGGCGTCAGGGAAGGAGCCTGCAATGGCTGACATGAATCTCGGCATGACGGAGCGGCTGAAGCCGATCCATGCCCAGGTCGCTGCGATGGTGCGCAACGAGGTGATGCCACTGGACGGGGAATTCCTGGCCGAGGTCGGCAAAACAGGCGATCGATGGGTCTATACGCAGCGCCAGACCGAGATCCTTGAAAGCCTGAAAGGCACGGCGCGGCAACGTGGCCTGTGGAATTTCTGGCTGACCGGTTCCGAACGCGGCTATGGGCTCACGACGGTTGAATATGCCTATCTCGCCGAAGAGATGGGCAAGGCGCATCTCGGCGCCGAAACCTTCAATTGCTCGGCGCCCGATACCGGCAATATGGAGGTGCTGGAGCGCTACGGTTCAGCCGAGCACAAGAAAGCGTGGCTGGAACCGTTGCTGGGCGGCAAGATTCGCTCAGCCTATCTGATGACAGAACCGGATGTGGCGTCCTCCGATGCCACAAATATCTCCATGCGTTGCGAGCGCGATGGCGACGGCTATGTGCTGAACGGCGAGAAATGGTGGGCATCCGGTGCCGGCGATCCACGCTGCGCCATCTACATCGTCATGGTGAAGACCGGCGCCGAGAGCGACCCCAAGCACAGGCGGCATTCGATGGTCCTGGTGCCTGCCGACAGCAGGGGCATAACCAAACTGCGCGCCATGCAGGTCTATGGCGACGATGACGCTCCGCATGGTCACATGCATCTGCGTTTCGAAAATGTGAGGGTGCCCGCCGCCAACATGATCCTCGGCGAGGGCAGGGGCTTCGAGATTGCTCAAGGGCGGCTCGGGCCAGGCCGCATCCATCACTGCATGCGCGCCATCGGGCAGGCCGAAATGGCGCTGGAGCTTCTGTCCAGACGATCGATGCGGCGCGAGGCATTCGGTCAGCCGCTTGCCAGGCTCGGCGCCAATTTCGACATCATCGCCGAGTGCCGCATGGAGATCGAAATGGCCAGGCTGCTTTGCCTGAAGGCTGCCTGGATGATCGACCAGGGCGACGCACGTGCCGCAGCGCCCTGGATCAGCCAGATCAAGGTGATTGCGCCGCGCGTAGCGCTGAAGGTGGTCGATGAAGCCGTGCAGATGCATGGCGCGCAAGGCATCAGCCAGGACACGCCCTTGGCGCGGGCATGGACGCATCTCCGCACACTGCGGCTGGCCGATGGCCCCGATGCCGTGCACCGCCGCCAGATCGCGCGAGAAGAACTCAAAAAATACACGCAGGAAAAGCTTTAGGCTCTCGTTCGGAGTATAAAGCGCGGTCTGGAGGAGAGCATGAAAGCCATCATTGCCCGAGCCTTCGCGCCGCTCGATCAACTCGTCTACGGCGATTGGCCGGAGCCCGAGGCGAAGGGCGATGCGGTGGTCATCGAGGCCGAGGCCATCGGCGTCAACTATCCTGACGGGCTGCTTGTCCAGGGGCTTTATCAGATGAAGCCGCCGGCGCCTTTCGTGCCGGGCATGGAGGTGGCCGGTCGAGTTGCCGCTGTCGGAGCGAAGGTAACCGGTCTGACGGTTGGGGACAGGGTGGCTGCACTCACCGTAATTGGAGGTTATGCCGAAAAAGTGGCTGTCTCCGAAGCCATGACGATGAAGCTGCCCGATCGGATGAGCGCGGCGGATGCCTGCGCACTGGTGTGCGGCTATGGTACGTCTCATCATGCTCTGAAGCAGCGCGGCCAACTAAAGGCAGGCGAGACGCTGTGTGTGCTGGGTGCAGCAGGCGCCACCGGCATCGCCGCCGTGCAGATCGGCAAGGCAATGGGTGCCAAGGTCATCGCGGTGGCGTCCACGCCTGAGAAGCAGCGCATCGCCGTGGAGGCGGGAGCCGACATCGCGATCGGTTACGACAATCTGAAGGACGCCCTCAAGGAAATCACCGGGGGCAAGGGTGTCGATGTCGGCTTCGATCCGGTTGGCGGCGATGCGTTCGAAGCGCTGGCGCGCGCCATGGGCTGGAACGGGCGGCTGCTGGTCATCGGTTTTGCCTCCGGCAGTATCCCCAAGCTGGCCGTCAACCTGACGCTGGTGAAAGGGTTCTCGGTCGTAGGCGTCTATTGGGGTGACTTCACCGTCAAGGAACCGCAAGCCTATGCCGACAACATGCGCGAACTGGTCGGCTGGTATCTCGAGGGTAAGGTCAAGCCTGTGATCGAAGGCGTCTATCCTTTGGCCGATGCGGCCAATGTCCTGCAACGCGTGCTGGGGCGTGGCGCCTCCGGCAAGCTGATCCTCAAACCGTAACATGCAAGGGATGCAGCCATGACCATTCCCTCCGAAATGCAGGCACTTCTCCTGGTCGGCGACGGCTATGCGCGCGAGCCGGGCGGCAGTGTGCTGGAAGCGATGGAGCCCTACGTGCGCTTCGGCACCATCGGCGTGCCGGTGCCAAGCGCAACGCAGGTTCTCATCAAGGTGAACCTGGCTTCCATCAACCCTTCCGACGTCATGTTCGTGAAGGGGCTTTACGGCCAGCCGCGTGTGCAGGGGCAACCTGCCGGCTTCGAAGGCGTCGGCACCGTGGTCGCAGCTGGCGAGGACAGCTATGCGCAAAGCCTGATTGGCAAGCGGATCGCTTTTGCCACCGGTCTCACCAACTGGGGCGCCTGGGCCGACTATGCGCTGGCGGAGGCGCTTGCCTGCATCCCATTGATCGATAGCGTCCGCGACGAGGATGCGGCGGCAATGATCGTCAATCCGCTGACCGCCATCGCCATGTACGGGATCGTCAAGGATGAAGGGCACAAGGCTTTCGTCATGACCGCCGGCGCCAGCCAGCTCTGCAAGCTCATCATCGGGCTCGCGAAGGAGGACGGTTACCATCCGATCGTGACCGTTCGCCGCGATGATCAGATCGCGCCGCTGAAGGAGTTGGGAGCGGCGCATGTGCTCAACGAAAAGGCGCCGGATTTCGCAAGGACACTGCGCGAGGTGATGAAGGCGGAGCAGCCGCGCATCTTCCTCGATGCCGTCACCGGTCCGCTCGCCTCGCTGGTGTTCGATGCGATGCCGAAGCGTTCGCGCTGGATCATCTATGGCAGGCTCGATCCGTCCGACACGTTGATCCGGGAGCCGGGCCAGTTGATCTTCCAGCAGAAACAGGTGGAAGGTTTCTGGCTGACCGACTGGATGCGCCGGCACAAGGATCGTCGCGGCCCGGCGGCGCTGGAGGTGCAGCGCCGCTTTTCCGATGGACGCTGGGCGACCGACGTAACCGCCGTAGTGCCGCTGGCCGAGGCGATGGAGCGCGTTCCCGCCGAACTTGCGAAGCCCAACGGCAAGGTCTTCCTCCGGCCTTGAACGCAATCCTGCGGCAATGTTGACTGCATAGACAGCCAGCCGAAAACGCGTCGCCGCTGGATGCTGGTGGTGGGGTGTACCGAGCAACCCTCGCCATGATATGCCCGCGCCGGGAAAGGTGGCTTCGTATTCTTAGCCACGAGCGGGGCATGTTGGGAAATGGCTAAAGTCAGGCATTCTTGGGACTGGGGCGGTCTCGCTTTGTGGGTCGGCGGTTTTGCCGCGATCCTCATCATGGCCAGCATGACGCCCGACCATCGGTCAGTCATGCCCAGCTATCGTACGGCCAGCGAAATGTTCCTGTCCGGCAGGCAATTATACGATCTCAACATCGCCATGGGTTATCTCTATTCGCCAGCCTTCGCCGTGCTCTACGTGCCGTTCATGAAGCTTGGCCCTGTGATCGGTGATAGTCTGTGGCGCATCCTGAATTTCGCTGTGCTGACCTATGCTGTTTGGCGGCAGGTGCGGATAATCAATCCCGAAAACCGCCTATGGATGTTCTCCTATGCATTGTTTCTGGCTGTGCCGATCACGGCCGGTGCCCTTCGCAACGGTCAAGCGACCATCCTTCTGACCGGAGCCTGCTGGCTGCTGGTGCTGTCGGCCTTGGAAGGCCGGCGCGCTGAAACCTTTTTGTGGGCGACGTTGGCGGTGGTTGCCAAGCCGACTGCGATCATCGTTTTTCTGCTGGTAGGCGCGTTGCGGTTACGGCTGATCCCCGTTCTTGTCCTGGTGCTGTTTTTCGTGCTTGCGCTCCCCTACGCTTTCGCACCGGTCGACTATGTCAACCAGCTATACCGTGACTTCGCGATGCTGATGACATCGATGTCACTCGACAAATCGACAGCTTTCGATACGGCTGACTTCACGGCTCCCTTTACCGCGCTCGGCATGCCGATCTCCACCCAGGCAGCGACCTTGGTTCGAATCGTCGTCGCATTGCCGACGCTCCTTTTGGTGTTGTGGTATGATCGCAATCTCGATCGCCGGTTCGCCGGCCTCGCCATCTTCCTGACCGCGGCGTTCTATATGTGCCTGCTCAACCCGCGCGTGGAATACAACACCTTCGCCGTGCTCGCGATGCCCGCCGGTGCTGCCCTGGCAGCCATCTGGGACAATGAAGACGGCGGCCTTCTGCGCAGCGTCGCCGCTATTGCCTTGTTCGTCACAGGTTTGAGCGGCATCAACTCCGATCTTCAGGAGGCGCTGCGTCTCTGGTTCCGCCCTGTTGCCATGACCGCAATTACGCTGCCGATCTTGTGGTGGTTCTGGTCGGTTGCGCACGGAAGGTTCAAGCGTGCAGGAGTGCAGGCCTATGCCTGAAGCCCAGCCGAAACTCGACATCGTCGCGCCGTTCTGGAACGAGGCGGCCTCAGCGAAGGAGTTCGCGCGGCTGCTGTCGGAGTTGGAAGCTGAAGTCTCACGCCGCTTCGGCTTCGAGACCCGCAAGATCCTGATCGATGACGGCGGCACCGACGATGGTGCCGAGCGTTTCGCCCAAGCACTGACCGGTGAGTGGGAGATTGTCCGTCTCAGCCGCAATTTCGGTAAGGAGGTGGCGGTCTTGGCTGGCCTCGACAGGGCGCACGGTGATTTTGTGCTGATCATGGACGCCGACCTGCAGCACTCGCTGGAAGTCAGCCTGCAGCTCATTACCGAATTGGTGGAGGATCCGGACATCGATGTCGTCTATGCCCGCACCAATCGGGAAGGAGCGAGTTGGAGGCGCAGCCAGTTGGCCAAACTGTTCTACGGTCTTATCAACTCGAGCCAGCGTTTCGATATTCCGGAAAACGCCGGTGACTTCCGTGTCATGCGCGGCCCTGTGGCCCGAGCGCTGACGCAATTGCGCGACAAGCGGCGCTTCAACAAGGGCCTGTATGCCTGGGCTGGTTTCCGGCACAAGGCTCTGATCTACACGCCGGCGGACCGCGCCAGCGGCACCAGCAAATGGAGCCGGCGCAACCTCGTGGCCTTTTCGCTCGAGGGCATTGCTTCCTTCTCCGTCGTGCCGCTGCGCATTCTCAGCCTGTCAGGGCTGGCGACGGCCCTTGCCGGCATCATCTACGGCTTCAAGATATTCTTCGAAGTGATCTTCTACGGCATCGCCGTGCCTGGCTTTCCCAGCCTGTTGATTGCCATCGTCGTGCTTGGCGGTTTCAACCTCGCGCTGCTCGGCCTCATCGGGGAATATGTCTGGGTGGCACTCAGCGAAAGCAAGGATCGGCCAGTCTACATCGTGCGCGATGTGCTCAGCCGCAAGCGGGACGATCGAGAGCCGTGAAGCGGTCGATCCGCCTGATCGCCGACGACTATGGTCTGGCACCCGGTGTCTCCGATGCCATACTGGATCTGATCGCACGTGGTCGCCTGACGGGCACCAGCTGCATGACCTGTTTTGAGGAATGGCAGCAAGCCGCGGTGCGCATCAAGCCACTGGCGGGTCGCGCTGCGATTGGACTGCATCTCACTTTGACCGATCAATCGGCGCTGACCGCCGATTCCAGCTTGGTATCCGCAGGACGCCTGCCGCCGCTCGGCCAGTTTGCGGCACCATTCAAGGGGATCAAGGCAGGTGATGTTCATGCTGAGCTGGATGCGCAGCTTGGTCGCTTTGCCGATACGCTCGGCCGCATGCCGGATTTCATCGACGGACACCAGCATGTGCATTTCCTGCCTGCCGTTCGCGACTGGTTGAAGACGCGGTTTGCAAGTGCACAAAAGCCGATCCTGCGTGGCGCCCCGGTCGTACCGCTTGAGGTCGGCGTTATCGCCGTGAAGACGGCGGTCATCGCGGCGCTTGCCCGTGGCTTCGATCGCACCATGCAAGCGGCGGGATTTCCGATATTGAGACCGCTCACCGGTATCTATGATTGGAAGCGGCCTGAGGATTTCGCTCCGACCTTGCGCGCGGCCGTTTCGACGATGCCGGAAGATGGGGTGTTCATGTGTCATCCGGGCCATGTCGACGCAGTTCTCGAGGCGCGCGACCCCATGCAGAAAGTGCGCGAAGTCGAATATGCCTTTCTGGCCTCGGATGAGTTCGGGGCCGTCCTGGCCCAGAACGGAGCCGTCGTTCGGGACAGCGTGTCATGAGCGATCAATCTGGTCGTTCGCTCGGCAACAAGATGGTGCGTTTCGCTACGGTTGGCCTGGCGAACACGGCAATCGATCTTGCCGCCTTTTCGCTCTTGCTGTGGTTTGGCGTTCTGCCTCTCGCGGCTAATGTCGGCGCCTGGGTGGTCGCTGTCGCCTTTTCCTTCACGGCCAACCGTTTCTGGTCGTTCGAGCGCGATCACTCCATCAAGCTCGCACATTCCGTGTTTCGCTTCGTTTCGCTCGGCGCCCTGATTTCGCTCGGCGTGTCCAGCGTCTTCATCGCCGGTCTTGCCGGCTGGATTGACGTGTGGCCTGCCAAGATCGCTGGTGTGATCGTGGCCGCCGCGTTGAATTTTCTCGCTGCGCGCTGGTCGATCGAAGGGCGCCTGCTCCACTAGCATTTTGTAGCTAAGTGGAATCACTTGGCATTACAAAAAAGCGACGAAAACAAAAACTTAGAGCGTTTCCGCGTTTTCCGTGAAAACGAACCGCTCTAGCCTCAGCGCAGGCCTTCCATCTCGCGGATGCGCCTGGCGCTGTCCGGTTCCATCTGGCGTGTGACCGCACCGATCAATGTCTCGGCCACCACGAAAAGTGCCGCGGAGGAATCCCAAGGTGATGGAACGGCGGTACGCCCCGCAATCACGTGACGGGCGAAACGGGCAATGGGGGACAGCCATTGGTCGGTGAAGAGCACGATCTGCACGCCGCGCTGGTGCGCTTTTTCGGCAAAACGGATCAGACTGTCCTGGTAGCGGCGGATGTCGAAGATCACCAGCACGTCGCGTTTGCCCATGTCGATCAGCCGGTCGCGCCACATGCTTTCCTGACCGACGAGGTGGAAGACGTTAGGGCGGATGATGGCGAGATGGGCGGCCATGTAGCGCGCAAGCGGGTCGGTGAAGCGCCCGCCGATCAGGAACATGTGGCCGCGATGGTCGGCCATCTTCTCGGCAATCTCGTTCAACTGCTTGTCCGACAGATGGCGGAAGGTCTCGCGCAGATTGTCGAGCGTGGCCTCGATCATCGGCGAGGCGGCGTCGCTTCGGTTGGGGCTGATGGTTGTTCGAGAGGCCGGCGACTGCAATTGCGCGGCGAGTTCATCCTGCAAGGCGGACTGGAATTCCGGGTAGTTCTGGAAGCCCAGCCGGGCAACGAAACGCAGGATAGTGGGCGATGAGACGCCGGCCTGTTGGGAGAAATCCGCCACCGTCTTCAGGCCGATGACGGGGTAATTGGCGACCAGTGTCTGGGCGGCACGGCGCTCGCCCGCCGGCATGGAATCGATGCGGTCCGCGATGAGCTCGGCAATGGACGTGGTCGTCGTCTGCGTTCCCAACCCGGTATCCCCCACATTTCGGAAAAGGCGTTTGACAAAGCGAAACAAACTGTATGAAATCATTCATGGGAGCGCAATGAAACAAAATACGTAACATACGATACGCTCCCCGGGGACGGCGGATCGAATGGAGAGGACAAGCCGTAACAGGCACCAGGGCGTGGATTCCGTAAGGGTGACAAACTCGGACGGCAGGGGAGCTTTTGTCTTCACATGCGACCACGCCACCAACTTTTTGCCTGCCGAATTCGGCACTCTCGGGCTTCCCGCTTCCGACCTTGCGCGACATATTGCCTGGGACCCTGGCGCGCTGCCCGTGGCGCAGCTCCTGAGTGCGCGGCTCGATGCGCCCCTGGTCGAAACCTGCATCTCGCGGCTAGTCCTGGACTGCAATCGTCCTCTCGATGCGCCGGACCTGATCCCACCCGTCAGCGAAACGACGGTCATACCCGGTAACGAGAACCTATCGGTCGCTGCACGCGAGGCGCGCATCGACCGTTGCTGGAGGCCTTTTCACGAAACGATCGACGGTTTGATCGAGGCGCGGACGGCGCGCGGGCTGGAGACGCGACTGGTCTCGGTGCATTCCTTCACGCCGGTCTACAAGGGCGTCGACCGTCCCTGGCATATCGGCATCATCCACGACGAAGACACGCGTCTGTCGGCACCGCTGATTGCGGCGCTCGAAAGAGAGGGCGGTTTCATCGTTGGAGCCAACCAGCCCTATTCGCCGGCAGACCGCGTCTACTTCACGCTGGAACGGCACGCGCGCTCGCGTGGCCTGTTGTGCGCGATGATCGAAATCCGCAACGATGAGATCCGGGATCAAGCCGGGCAGAAAAAATGGGGAGAACGGCTGGCGGGCATCTTCACCAGCCTCGAACCGGCGCGGTCGCCGAAGCCGCCGCCGACGAAAACGGTACGAACGATCGAAGGCACCATCTGAAAGTACAAATAAGGGAACACTCTTATGGCAGCGCCTGATTACACCGAACACGAAAAGAGCGAGGACGTCAAAGTCCTCCATTCCATGGGCTACGCCCAGGAACTTCAGCGGTCGATGAGCCGCTTTTCCAACTTTGCAATCTCATTTTCGATCATCTGCATCTTGTCGGGCGGCATCAATTCTTTCGCTCAGGCGATCTCTTCGATTGGCGGCGCCGGCGCCGGCATCGGGTGGATCGTCGGCTGCTTGATCTCGGGTATGTTCGCATTGTCGATGGCCCAGATCGCTTCCGCTTTTCCGACGGCGGGCGGGCTTTATCACTGGGCATCGATCCTGGGCAATCGGTTCACCGGCTGGCTGACCGCCTGGCTCAACCTGCTCGGCCTGATCACCGTGCTCGGCGCTATCAACATCGGTACAGCGTTCTTCTTCCAGGGCACGTTCGGCTCTTGGGTGGGAATGGACACCTCGGCGGGGCACATCGTTGCCTTCGTCGCGCTGATTACGGTCATACAGGCGCTGTTCAACCACCTCGGCATCAAGGTCACGACATTCCTGACGGATATTTCCGGCTACATCATCTTCGCCACCACTGCGGTATTGGTGCTGGCCTGCTTGTACTTCGCGCCGGCGATAGACATCTCGCGATTGTGGACGTTCACCAACTATTCGGGTGATGCCGGTGGCGGCGTTTTCCCGCAGAGCGACAGCATGGGCTACCTGTTTCTGCTCTGCTTGCTGCTTCCGGTCTATACAATCACCGGGTACGACGCTTCCGCTCACACCTCGGAAGAGACCAAGGGTGCTGCACTCTCCGTGCCAAAAGGCATCGTTTCGGCGGTGCTGTGGTCGTCGTTGGTCGGTTGGATCATGATCTGCGCCATCACGCTTGCCATTCCCGACATGGCGGTGGCTGCGAAGCAGGGCTGGGGCATGTTCTTCGGCACGATGGACGCCATTCTGCCTGCCGGGTTGAAGAACATCATCTACTTCCTGATCTTCATCACGCAGCTTCTGTGTGGTCTGGCGACTGTGACCTCTGCTTCGCGCATGTTGTTCGCCTTCTCGCGAGACGATGGGATGCCGGTGGGGTCGAAGGCGCTGTCCACGGTTTCGCCGAAGTACCGGACACCCGTTACCGCGATCTGGACGGCAGCGATTCTGGAGATCGTCTACGTGTTCGCGGCACAGTTCGTCTCGATCGGTGGCACCAATCTCTACACCATCGTCGTCAACTCGACGCTGGTCTTCCTGTTCCTGTCCTTCACCATCCCGCTGGTTCTGGCGATGTTCGCCTACGGAACAGCCAAATGGCCGAATCCGGGTCCGTGGGCGATGTCGGGCGGGCTCTACAAGCTTGTGACCTTCCTGTCCGTGGTCGGCATGGCGGTTATCTTCTACATCGCTATCCAGCCGCCGAACGACAAGGTGCTGTGGATCGTTATCGGCTTCGTTTTGCTGGCCGCGATTCTTTGGTTCGCGGTTGAAAAGAACCGCTTCCAGGGTCCGCCAATCGGCGACGAGATCGCCAAACGCAAGGCCATCATCGCCGCCGCCGAGCGTGCGGTCGGCGAAACGGGTGGCGCTCACTGATAACAAAGGGACCATGGCCGGTTCCGGCCATGGTCCTCCTTCCAGAAATCAATTTTTCAAAAAAGTGAAAGCCGGAGTGCTCTTAGAATGGCAGGCAACCTTTCGTTCGATCAGTTGAAGAAGGCGGCACAGACAGGTGAGATCGATACCGTTCTCGCCTGCGCCGTCGATATGCAGGGCCGACTCGTCGGCAAGCGTTTCCTGGCGCAGTATTTCGTCGATTCCGCGCATGACGAAACGCATGGCTGCAACTATCTGCTGGCGGACGACATCGATATGGAGCCTGTGCCCGGCTACAAGGCGGCAAGCTGGTCCAAGGGCTATGGCGACTTCGTCATGAAGCCGGATCTGGCGACTTTGCGACAGATACCCTGGCTTGAAAAAACAGCGCTGGTGTTGTGCGATCTGCTCGACCACCACAGCCATGAGGACCTTGCCCATTCGCCGCGCGCCATCCTGCGCAAGCAGGTGAAGCGGCTGACCGAGCGTGGCTATATCGGCTATTTCGCTTCCGAGCTGGAATTCTACCTGTTCAGCGAAAGTTACGACGCCGCCCGCAAGAAGCACTGGCAAGGCATCGAGACCGCATCACCCTATATCGGCGATTATCAGATCGGCATCACCACCAAGGAAGAAGGCATCATGCGCCGCCTGCGCAATGAGATGCAGGCCGCCGGCATTCCGATCGAGAATTCAAAGGGCGAATGGGGCCCCGGCCAGGAAGAGATCAATGTGCGCTATGCCGAGGCGCTGGAGATGGCGGACCGCCATGTCATCCTGAAGAACGGTGCAAAGGAAATTGCCGATTCTGAAGGCAAGGCGATCACCTTCATGGCCAAATACAATTACGGCCTCGCCGGTAATTCGAGTCACATCCACAATTCCCTGTGGAGCGCAGACGGCAAGACCCCGCTGTTCTACGACAGACAAGGTCCGTGGACGCTGTCGGCGCTCGGGCAGGCCTGGTCTGCGGGCCAGCTCAAATACGCCAAGGAGTTCACCTGGTTCCTGGCGCCCTACATCAATTCCTACAAGCGTTTCCAATCCGGTACGTTCGCACCGACCAAGATCATGTGGTCGGAAGACAACCGCACCGCCGGCTTCCGTCTGTGCGGCGAGGGTACCAAGGGCATCCGCATGGAATGTCGCATCGGTGGGGCCGATCTCAACCCTTATCTCGCTTTCGCGGCTCTGATCGCGGCCGGCCTTGCGGGTATCGACGAGAAGCTGGAACTGCAGAAACCTTTCGTGGGTGACGCTTACCAGGCTTCGCGTTTGCCGGAGATTCCGAAGACCCTGCGCGAGGCGACCGAGACCATGGCCAAGTCGAAAATGCTGAAGGCGGCTTTCGGCGAGGAGGTGATCGAGCACTATGTGCACACCGCTCGCTGGGAGCAGTTCGAATACGACCGCCGCATCACCGACTGGGAACTGCATCGGGGCTTCGAACGGTATTGATCGCTCTTGCCTTCGCGAAAACGAAGGCATCCGCAATGGCCGTGCAGGGCTGTTTGGCGAAAGGCATTTCGTATAGACGCTGCTCGGCCTATCCCGGCTTTTTGCGCTTTCGGTAGAGCGCGGACAATTTCTATGTGAAGGACATCGACATGACCGAGACGGTCAAACTCACATCCCCCATCGACGGCTCGATCTACGTCGAGCGACCGATCGCGACCGACCAGGCTGTGAATGCTGCCGTGGAGCGTGCCCGAACCGCACAGGCTGACTGGGCGCGGTTGCCGGTGGCGGAACGTGCCAAATACATGCTGAAGATGCTCGAAGCGCTTGTCGGCATGGCCGATGAGATCGTGCCGGAGCTGGCCTGGCAGATGGGCCGACCGGTTCGTTACGGCGGTGAATTCGGCGGCGTCAAGGAACGCACGCAATATATGGTCGAGATCGCCGAACGTGCGCTGGCGCCGGTTCCGGCTTCCAATCCGAAGGATGGTTTCCGTCGCTATGTGAAGAAGGACCCGCTCGGCGTCGTGATGGTGATCGCGCCGTGGAACTATCCGTATCTCACCGCCGTCAACACGATCGTGCCGGCGCTGATCGCCGGCTCGACGGTCATCCTCAAGCATGCTGCGCAGACTTTGCTGGTCGGCGAACGTTTCGCCAAGGCTTTCGAAGCGGCAGGCCTGCCGAAATACGTTTTCCAGAATGTCGTGCTCAACCATACCCAGACCGAGAAGCTGCTGGCCTCGGGCAAGATCGATCATGTCAACTTCACCGGTTCGGTTGCCGGCGGGCGTGCCATCGAGAAGGCGGCGGCAGGCACCTTCATGACGCTTGGCCTGGAGCTCGGCGGCAAGGACCCGGCCTATGTGCTGCCCGACGCGAAGCTCGACCATGCAGTCGCCAATCTTGTCGAAGGCTCGTTCTTCAATTCAGGCCAGTGCTGCTGCGGCATCGAGCGCGTCTATGTGCATGAGAAGGTCTATGACGATTTCGTCGAAGGCTTCATCGAAGAAACCAAGAGCTATGTGCTGGGCAATCCGCTCGAACAGGCGACCACAATGGGGCCGATGGCGCAGGCGCGTTTTGCCGACTTCATCCGCGAGCAGAAGGCCGAAGCCCTGCGCAAAGGCGCTACCGCACACATGAACACAAAGGATGCCGCCGACAAGGCCGGATCGCCCTATCTGCCGGCCGAGGTGCTGACCAATGTCGATCATCAGATGAGCGTGATGCGCGAGGAGAGCTTCGGCCCGATCGTCGGCATCATGAAGGTGCGCAACGATGAGGAGGCGATCGCGCTGATGAACGACAGCCCCTACGGGCTGACGGCGTCGATCTGGACGGCGGACACTGAGCGTGCTGTCGCCATCGGCGACCGCGTCGAGACCGGCACCGTGTTCATGAACCGCTGCGACTATCTCGATCCGGCGCTGGTGTGGACCGGGGTCAAAGACACCGGCAAAGGCGCTGCACTGTCGCAGATCGGCTACGACAATCTGACTCGCCCGAAGAGCTATCATCTCAGAGAGACGATCTAACCCCGAGCGCCCCCACGTTTCACGCGATGGAGGGCGTTTCCTTCCAGCAGGCTACCCACTTCGTTTTCCGAAAGAACCGCATCATGTCCAAGCTCGTCTCCAAATGGAACTACCCGACCACCGTGCGTTTCGGCGCCGGCCGTATCTCGGAATTGCCGGATGCGCTGGCCGCGACCGGCATCAAGAAGCCGTTGTTCGTCACCGATCCTGGTCTCGCCAAGCTCCCGGTTGTCGCTTCCACGCTCAAAATTCTCGACGAGGCGAAAGTTCCCTACGCGGTCTTTTCGGACGTCAAGCCGAACCCGATCGAATCCAACCTCACTGCCGGCATCGCTGCATTCAAGAAGGGCAAGCATGACGGCGTTATCGCCTTCGGTGGTGGCTCGGCGCTCGATCTCGGCAAATTGATCGCCTTCCAGGCTGGCCAGACCCGTCCGGTCTGGGACTTCGAGGACATTGGTGACTGGTGGACGCGCGCGAATACCGACGCCATCGCCCCGATCGTCGCGGTGCCAACCACCGCCGGCACCGGTTCTGAAGTCGGTCGAGCCGGTGTCATTACGCATGAAGAGAGCCATACCAAGAAGGTGATCTTCCATCCGAAGATGCTGCCGGGCATCGTCATTGCAGATCCGGCCCTGTCGGTCGGCATGCCAGCCTTCATCACCGCTGGTACCGGCATGGACGCGCTGGCACATTGCCTGGAGGCCTATTGCGCACCCGGTTACCATCCGATGGCCGACGGCATCGCGGTGGAAGGCGTGCGTCTGGTGTTCGAGAATCTGCCCAAGGCCTACGCCAACGGCAAGGACCTGACCGCCCGTGCTCACATGATGAGCGCGGCCGCCATGGGCGCCACCGCTTTCCAGAAGGGGCTCGGAGCAATCCACTCGTTGTCGCATCCAATCGGCGCGCTCTACGATACTCACCACGGCATGACCAATGCCGTCTTCATGCCCTATGTGCTTGCCTTCAATCGTGATGCGATCGAAGGCAAGATCGAACGCCTGGCTGCCTATTGCGGCATCAAAGGCGGCTTCGATGGTTTCGCCAAGGCGATCATAAAGCTGCGCAAGGAGCTAAAGGTTCCGCACACGCTCGACGGCCTGATAAAAGGGCTCGACATGGACAAGAAGCGAAAGGCTCTCATCGCCGATATGGCCATCGTCGACCCGACCGCTGGCGGCAATCCTGTTAAGCTGACCAAGAAGGCGGCGCTGTCGCTGCTGGAGAATTCTTTGTCGGGAACAGTATAGGAGACGCGCGAGGCAGGTGCGACTGTCTTTCGCGGACTTGCGAAAAAATAAAAAAAGCAAGGGGAACGAAAGGGCTGGAGGAGGCGCCGAAAAGTTTAGCCGGAAAATGATTGGGCACCCGATTGCGGGTGTCCGGCAGTTGTAGTTAACTTTTTCAAGCCCTTCGGGGCGCGGGGGCAGTCCAGCTTCATCGGACTGTCATACATCAAGGATACCAGCCGGTTGCTGGCGTCCCACGGCGCAGTTCAACGGAGAGAAAAATGTTCAGATTCACGGGAAAAGTGCTTTCCCTTACGGCAGTGGCCCTGATGGTCACGACGGCGATTTCGTCCGCCGAGCCTTCGGCTGAGCTCGTTGCCGCGGCCAAGGCCGAAGGTCAGCTCACCACGATCGCGCTGCCGCATGACTGGTGCGGCTATGGCGCCGTCATCGACGCCTTCAAGGCTAAGTATCCTGAGATCAAGGTCAACGAACTCAACCCGGACGCCGGTTCGGGCGACGAGATCGAAGCGATCAAGGCCAACAAGGACAACAAGGGCCCTCAGGCGCCTGACGTCATCGACGTCGGCCTTTCCTTCGGTCCATCCGCCAAGAAGGATGGCCTGATCCAGCCGTACAAGGTCTCGACCTGGGACTCGATCCCCGACAGCGCCAAGGATCCGGAAGGTTTCTGGTATGGCGACTATTACGGCGTTCTTTCGTTCATGGTGAACAAGGATCTGGTCAAGAACATCCCCGCAGACTGGGAAGACCTGCTGAAGCCGGAATACGCCAATTCGGTTGCGCTGGCCGGTGATCCGCGTGCGTCCAACCAGGCGATCCAGGCCGTGCACGCTGCCGGTCTCGCCTCCGGCGCCGCTGCCGGCAAGGCTGCCGGCGAAGCTGGCCTCGAATTCTTCAAGAAGCTCAACGCCGCCGGCAACTTCGTCCCGGTCATCGGTAAGCCGGCGACGCTGGCACAGGGCCAGACGCCGATCTTGATCAACTGGGACTACAACAACCTGTCGGGCCGCGACACGCTGAACGGCAACCCGCCGACCGAGATCGTCATCCCGGCCAAGGGCGTTGTCGCCGGTGTCTACGTGCAGGCCATCAGCGCCTATGCGCCGCATCCGAACGCCGCCAAGCTCTGGATGGAACACCTCTATTCCGACGAAGGCCAGATCGGCTGGCTGAAGGGCTATTGCCACCCGATCCGCTTCAACGATCTCGCTAAGAACGGCAAGATCCCGCAGGAATTGCTCGACAAGCTGCCGCCGGCCGCTGCCTATGAGAAGGCCGTGTTCCCGACGCTGGACGAACAGGGTGCTTCGAAGGAAGTGATTACCAAGAGCTGGGACTCGGCGGTCGGCGCCAACGTCAAGTAATTTGCTGACGACTATCCGGGCGGCTCAGCGCCGCCCGGATTCTTCATAAAAAGACAGGCCGGCATGACAGATATCAGCCTCTCGGAACCGGCTGCTGCCGGGAAGACCCTTCCACCGGCGCAGGCGCGCGCGGCGCGACTGCCGACGCAATGGCTGGGCGTGGCACCGTTCATCATCTTCGCGCTGATGTTCCTGATCCTGCCGACGCTGTATCTGATCCTTGGCGCATTCCAGAATGCCGACGGCGTTTTCACCCTGGAAAACATCCTCGAGCTTGCGCAGCCGACGATCCTCGCCGCGTATTGGATCTCGATCAAAGTCTCGGTCGCGTCGTCGCTCCTTGGCGCATTCATCGGCCTGGCAATCGCTATCGCCATCGTGCGCGGCGGCTTGCCCAACTGGACACGCTCCGCGACGCTCACCTTCTCCGGTGTGGCCTCGCAATTCGCGGGTGTGCCACTGGCCTTCGCCTTCCTCGCGACGCTGGGCCGTCTCGGTCTCGTCACGGTGCTTCTGCGTGCGGTCGGGTTCGATCTCTACCAGCACGGCTTCAATGTGCTTTCCTTCTGGGGGCTGACGCTCACCTATCTCTATTTCCAGATTCCGCTGATGGTCGTGATCATCACGCCAGCCATCGACGGCATCAGGAAGGAATGGGGGGAGGCCGCCGCCACACTTGGCGCGACCCAATGGCAGTACTGGCAGATGGTCGTCATCCCGGTGATCTGGCCGAGCTTCCTCGGTACTGTCATCCTGCTCTTCGCCAACGCTTTCGGGGCGATCGCCACCGCTTATGCGCTCACCGGCTCATCGCTCAACATCGTGCCGATCGTGCTTTATGCGCAAATCCGCGGTGACGTGCTGCACAATGCCAATCTGGGCTATGCCATCGCCTTCGGCATGATCTTCATCACCGGGCTCGCCAATGTCTTCTACATCTGGTTCCGGACCCGTTCGGAAAGGTGGCTGAAATGAAGTCGGGCAAGTCCTGGGCCTGGGTCACTTTCATCCTGGGTGCCGCGTATTTCTTCATCCCGCTGATCGCGACCATGGAGTTCTCCATGCGCATGAAGCGCGGGGAATACTCATTCGAGGCTTACAGGGTGGTGCTCGGTGACCCGCGCTTCCAGGAAAGCTTCACTTTTTCGGTGGTCGCTGCTGTCTTCACCATCATCCTCGGTGTGCTGCTGGTGGTGCCCACCGCCTATTGGATCAGGCTGCGCCTGCCGCAGCTTCGGCCGGTGGTCGAGTTCGTGACACTGCTGCCGCTCGTCATCCCGGCGATCGTCATCGTCTTCGGCTATATCCGCATGTACGGTTCGAATTCGCCGTTGCCATTCCTGTCGAGCGACATCGGCACCAGCGCGCTACTGGTCATCGGCTATGCGACGCTTGCGCTGCCTTATATGTACCGTGCCGTCGATACGGGCTTGCGAACCATCGATGTACGCACCCTGACCGAGGCCGCGCAGATTCTCGGTGCCGGCTGGACCACCATTATCAGCCGCGTCATCCTGCCCAATGTGCTGATTGCCGTGCTGTCGGGTGCGTTCCTGACCTTCGCCATCGTCATCGGCGAGTTCACCATGGCGAGCCTGCTCAACCGCCCGGCCTTCGGCCCCTATCTGCAGAATATCGGCGCCAACCGCGCTTATGAACCGGCGGCCCTCGCCATCATCGCATTCGTCATCACCTGGGGCTGTATGTCCGTCATCCAGGTGCTTTCGCGTTTCGCGCCGAAATCGGCGAACCGTCCGAATTGAGTATCGAGAAAGTCCAGCCCATGGCCGACCCCTTCCTTTCGATCCAGCACGTCAAGAAAACCTTCGGCCCCACCACCGTTGTCGACGACTTCAATCTCGACATCGAGCGGGGCGAATTCGTCTCCTTCCTGGGCCCCTCGGGCTGTGGTAAGACGACGGTGCTGCGCATGGTCGCCGGCTTCGAGGAGCCGACTGCCGGTTCCATCATCGTCGGCGGCAAGGATGTGACTCGGCTCAAGCCGAACCAGCGCAATGTCGGTATGGTTTTCCAGGCCTACGCGCTGTTTCCGAACCTCACCGTGGCGCAGAACGTCGCCTTCGGCCTGAAGGTCGCCGGCGTGGCCAAGGCCGAGAGCGACAAGCGGGTGGCCGAGATGCTGGAGCTGATCAAGCTGCCGCAACTGGGTGACCGCTATCCCTATCAGCTTTCCGGTGGCCAGCAGCAGCGCGTTGCTCTGGCGCGCGCACTGGCGCCGAAGCCGAAGCTTCTCCTGCTCGACGAGCCGCTGTCGGCGCTCGATGCCAAGGTGCGTGTGTCGCTGCGCGACGAGATCCGCGCCATCCAGAAGGAACTCGGCATCACGACCATCTTCGTCACCCACGACCAGGAAGAGGCCCTGTCGATCTCGGACCGCATCGCGGTGATGTATGGTGGCAAGGCGGAACAGGTCGGTGCACCGTTCGAGATTTACAACCGCCCGGCCACCAAATTCGTCGCCAATTTCGTCGGCACGCTCAATGTACTAGAAGGCGTGGTCAGCGATGCCGGCTCGGGCCGCGTGCGCATCAACACTGAGGAGATCGGTCTCAAGGGCAAGCTTAATGGCTCCAAGACCGGCGATACGCTTTCGCTGGCGCTGCGGCCTGAAGCGATCGCGCTCGGACCACGCCCCGGCCACGACGCGAAGCTGTCGGGCGAGATCGCCGATGTGCATTTCCTGGGTTCGGTGATCCGCGTCAGGGTCGGTATCGGCGGTTCGAAGATTTCGCTGGACACCTTCAACAACTCCTCCACGCCACCGCCGAATGTTGGCGACAAGGCCGAGATTTCCTTCTCTTCCGGCGACGTCCTGGTTCTGCACTAAGCTTTTCGAAACCTTCGGAATGCTCTGAGACCTCCCTTCCGGGTGAGCGGCGCCACTGCTTCGTATCGATGCTTTGACCCAACCTCACGGGCATCTGGTCCAGGCCTGATGTGACGGCTGCACATTGCCGCCGGCTGCGCAAAGGCGTATTTCGGGCGGAAGAGATGAGCCGGATAACGATTTTCCTCCCGATCCGGCGAGACGCGCTGCCTGAACGAGGTCGGATACGAAATGAGCCTTGCCGTTTTCCTCGCCGTGCTGGCTGCAGCCGCCATGCACGCAAGCTGGAACGCGATGGTCAAGGTGCATCTCGACCGTTTCCTTTCGGTCACGGTTCTGACGATGGGCATGGCGCTCATGGCGCTGCTGGCAGTGCCCTTCGTCGAATTCCCCAGGGCTGAAGTCTGGCCCTGGATCCTCGCCTCGACCCTGTTCCACATGGGCTACAAGCTCTGCCTGATCGGTGCCTACAGGGCCGGCGATCTGGCCCAGACCTATCCGCTAGCACGAGGTACCGCACCTTTGCTTGCCGCCATCGGCGGCATCTTCGTCGTGTCGGAAGTCCCCGGACCGCTGTCGATCATCGGCATCGTGCTTCTATGCGCGGGTACGCTGGTGATGTCGTTTCGTGGCGGCGGCCATCTCGAAAAACTGAACCTGCACGCTGTCGGCTACGCGCTCGCCACCTCGGTGTTCATCGCCAGCTATACGCTTTCCGACGGCAGTGGCGCTCGGCTGGCGGCCAGCGCCTCGAGCTATGCCGTATATCTGTTCCTGGCCGACGGCATCTGGTCGCTCATCCTGTGTCTGCTGGTGCGTGGACCGCAGTCGCTGCCGGCCATGGCGCGCAACTGGAAGGCTGGCGTCATCACCGGGGGATTGAGCGGCACTGCCTACTGGATCGTGATGTGGGCGATGACCAAAGCGCCGATCGCGGCCGTGGCCTCCCTGCGCGAAAGCTCGATCCTGTTTGCCATGCTGATCTCCGTCTTCGCGCTTGGCGAAAAAATGACGGTATGGCGCAGCGCTGCAGCCCTTGGCATTGTCGCTGGCGTCGTGGCCTTGAGGTTAGGCTGAACGCCTGCCGAATCAGCTTTCGTCGATCTCCAGGTCGAACACCATTAGCCCATCCGTTCCGCCTTCAAGCGCAGCGACCAGGCGGGCGCCGGCCTTTTGGTGTGCCTCATGCACCAGATAGGCATCGCGGGCGGCGGCGTCGTTGAAATCGATGGTGAAGCCGTGCGTGAAGCCGTGCGCAAAGGGTTCGGGGCTGGCATTGCCGTTGAAATGCACCGCGCCCATGCCCTTGATCGAGCCGCGGAGCGCGGAGAGGTCGGCATGGATTGCCGATCTCTCCGCCTCGGGAACATCGTCGCGGAATTTGACGAAAACACAGTGACGGATCATGGCCTTCTTCACGCAATCCTTTCCTGGGTTGCCGGATCGAAAAACACCGCCTTTGTCAGATTGAAGGTGAGCGGTGCCGTGGCACCCGGCTTGATGCGAGCATCGGCGCGCAGCCGGGCGACCACGCCCTTTCCGCCCAGATTGGTGACCGCGAAGGTATCGGAGCCTGCGGGCTCGACCACCTCGATATGGCAATCCGTTGTCACCAGATGTTTCGCGTTGCGATCGGCGCCATCGGGATCGGTCAAGGCTTCGGGACGGATGCCGAACACCACCTCCTTGCCGCGATAAGCCGACAGAGCGTCCGATGCGCCGTTGAGTGCCAGCGAAACGGGAGCTGCTCCGGCGCGGGCGAGTTCGACAGTCGCTTCACTGCCACTTTGGCCAATTGTTGCAGGCACGAGGTTCATGGCCGGTGAACCCATGAAGTCGGCAACGAACATGTTGACTGGGTTGTTGTAGATCTCTGCCGGTGTGCCGAACTGCTGCAGGACGCCATCTTTCAACACAGCGATCTTCGTGGCCAGCGTCATCGCCTCGATCTGGTCATGCGTCACATAGACGATGGTGGTCTTCATGCGCTGGTGCAGCCGCTTGATTTCGGTGCGCATGTCGATGCGCAGCTTGGCGTCGAGATTGGACAGCGGTTCATCGAACAGGAAGACCTGCGGCTTGCGCACCAGGGCTCGGCCCATGGCGACACGCTGGCGTTGGCCACCGGACAGTTGGCTGGGCTTGCGGTCGAGCAGATGGCCGATCTGCAGGAGCTGGGCCACCTCAGCGATCGCCTTGTCCCGCTCGGGTTTGGCAATGCCACGGATTTCCATGCCGAAGCCGATGTTTTCGCTCACTGTCATGTTGGGATAGAGCGCGTAGGACTGGAACACCATGGCGATGTCACGCTTCGACGGGTGCAACTCGTTGACGCGTTTGCCGGCGATGCGGATCTCACCGCTGGTGATCTGCTCCAGCCCGGCTATGGTGTTGAGCAGCGTGGACTTGCCGCAGCCGGAGGGGCCAACCAGCACGAGGAAACCACCTTCCTCGATGCCGAGTGTGACGCCCTTCAGGATCCTGGTGGTGCCGAAGGATTTTTCGAGGTTGTCGATCTCAAGAAAGGACATGCTGTCTTAGCCTTTCACGGCGCCGGCCATCAGGCCACGCACGAAATAGCGTCCGGAGACGATGTAGACGATAAGGGTGGGAAGGGCCGCCAAGATCGCACCGGCGAAGTGGACATTGTATTCCTTCACGCCGGTCGAGGAGTTGACCAGATTGTTCAGCGCCACGGTGATCGGAATGGAGTCGACGCTGGAGAAGGACGAGCCGAATAGGAAGTCGTTCCAGATGTTGGTGAATTGCCAGATCACGGTCACCACGATGATCGGTCCCGACGAGGGCAGCAGAATCCGCCTGAAGATCTGGAAGAAGGAAGCGCCGTCGATCTGTGCGGCGCGCACCAGTTCGGTCGGGAAGGCTTCGTAGTAGTTTCGGAAGAACAGCGTGGTGAAGCCGAGGCCATAGATGGCGTGGATCAGGATCAATCCCGGCACCGAGCCGGCCAACCCCAGGAGCCCGAGGATGCGGGCAGAGGGGATCAGCACGATCTGGAAGGGGATGAAACAGGCAAGCAGCATCATGCCGAAGACGATGTTGTCGCCCTTGAAGCGCCATTTGGTCAGCACATAGCCGTTCAGCGCGCCGAGAACGGTGGAGATTGCCACTGCTGGTACCACCATCAGCACCGAATTCAGGAAATACGGTTTCAGGCCGGTGGGCGAGACACCGATCTGTGCCGTCGACCATGCCGACAGCCAGGGCGCGATGGTCCATTGCTGCGGCAACGCCAGCATGTTGCCCTGGCGGATCTCGTCGAGCGGTTTGAGTGAATTCACCACCATCACATAGAGCGGCAACAGGTAGTAGACCGCGAACACAATGAGCAGCGCGTAGATCAGCGCGCGAACGAAAACGCCGTTGCGGGTGGCAACGTCCTGCGAAGGGGCGCTCATTTCTTCTTCCCCCCGAGTTCAGAGTAGAGATAGGGCACGATGATCGTGAAGATCATCATCATCATGACGATGGCGGATGCCGCGCCCATGCCCATCTCGTTGCGCCCGAAGGTGAATTTCTGCATGAACAATGCCGGCGTCCAGGTTGCCGTTCCAGGACCGCCATCGGTCATGGCCACGACAAGGTCGTAGGATTTGATGGCAAGGTGCGCGAGCACGACGAAGGCCGACAGGAAGACCGGGCGCATCAGCGGAATGATGATGCGGCGGTAGATGGTCAAGGTCGAAGCGCCATCGATCTGGGCGGCCTTGATGATTTCGTTGTCGACGCCGCGCAGGCCGGCGAGGAACATCGCCATGACAAAGCCGGATGACTGCCAGACCGCGGCAATGACGATGGTGTAGATCGCCATCTTGCCGTCTTTGATCCAGCGGAAGGAGAAGCTCTCCCAGCCGATCGACTGCATGACATGTTCGAGGCCGATGCCGGGGTCGAGAAACCATTTCCAGGCAACGCCGGTAACGATGAAGGACAGCGCCATCGGATAGAGGTAGATGGGCCTGAGCACGCCTTCGCCACGGATCTTCTGGTCGAGGAAGATGGCGAGCGCCAGCCCGATCACCGAACAGACGACGATGTAGAGGATCGAGAAGATCGCCAGGTTCTTCAGCGCCACGATCCAGTTCGGATGATTGAACAGGCGCACGTAATTGCCGAAGCCGACCCAGGTCGAGAAATCCGGCAGCAGCTTCGATCCCGAGAAGGACAGCACCGCCGTAAACGCGATGAAGCCGTAGACGAAGATCAGGATGACGGCAAAGCTCGGTGCCAGAACGATCTTCGGCAACAGGTCCTGCAGGGTGGCGCGCGGATTTGCTGCGGCGCTGCGCGCGGTCATGGTGGTGTCGGCCATGGGGGCAGCCTCGGTTCGAAAAGAGTGGGTGCCCCGGCCGCGGCCGGGGCACGAAGGCTCAGGCTCTGTTAGCCCTTGGCTGCAGCGACCGCTTCGGCCAACGCAGCGGCCGCGGCCTTGGAGTCCAGCTCGCCGTTGAAGTGGCGGGTGATCACGTCATACATGGCGTTCTTCACCGCTGCCGGCACGGCGTAGCCGTGTGCCATCGAGCCGAACAGCTTGCCGGAGGAGTTGGCTTCGGCGAGGTCCTTGATGCCCTTCTTGCCGCAATCGTCGAAGGCGGTATCCGGCACGTCGGTGCGCGCCGGCACCGAGCCCTTCACAACGTTGAACGATGACTGGAATTCAGGGCTCTCGATATCGGAGGCCATGGTGAGCTGTGCCGCCTTCTTGTCGTCGCCGACCTTGAACATCATGAACATGTCGGAGTTGAAGGTGACGGCACCTTGGGTGCCCGGGAAGCGGATGCAGACGAAGTCGGAGCCAGGTTTCTGGCCGGCCTTGAGGAATTCACCCTTGGCCCAGTCGCCCATCATCTGCATGCCGGCCTTGCCCTCGATGACCATGGCCGAAGCCAGGTTCCAATCGCGGCCGGAGAAATCCTTGTCGACATAGCCCTTGAGCTTGGCCATCCGATCGAAGGCTTCGACCATCTTTTCGCCGCCGAGGGCCGCGGGATCGTTGTCGATCATCGAAGCCTTGTAGAAGTCGGTGCCGAGCGAGAGCACCACGGCGTCGAAGATGGTGGCGTCCTGCCAGGCCTGGCCGCCATGGGCGAGCGGGGTAATGCCATTGGCCTTCATCTTGTCGAGCACCGCGATCAGCTCGTCCCAGTTTTCGGGGGCCTTTCCGCCGGCGGCATCGAGCGCCTTCTTGGAGATCCAGACCCAGTTGGTCGAATGGACATTGACCGGTGCCGCGATCCACTTGCCGTCATGTTTGGCGAAGTTCTGCAGCGCGGCCGGCACTACCTTGTCCCAGCCTTCCTTGTCGGCCACTTCGCCGAGATCGCCGACAACGCCCTGCTTGGCCCAGTCGGTGATGTCGAAGCCGAGGGCCTGCACGGCGGTCGGCGGATCTCCGGCGGTGACGCGAGCGCGCAGCGCGGTCATCGCTGCCTCGCCGCCGCCACCGGCAACCGGCATGTCCTTCCAGGTCACGCCCTGGCTTTCGAGCTTCTTCTTCAGGACGTCGAGCGCGGCGGCTTCACCGCCGGAAGTCCACCAGTGCAGGACTTCGACGGAGCCGCCGGCGGCATAGGTCGATGCCGCGTAGCCGGCGGTGAGCGCCGAGCCGAGCATCGTTCCGATAAGCAGTTTGCGCAACATGTACTTCCTCCCTTGTTGCAATCATGCGACCGGCTGCCGCCGGCTACCTCCCAACTCGGCTCGCCCACCATCGGTGCGCGAACCTCGATGAAAACTGGATATTTCCTCGGTGTAATTCCATTGCCCGCGCCTTGGCTGGCCGGCCACCCCGATGCGCCCTCCCTGATCGCGTTAGGATGTCTGGAACGTTGTTGAATCCGGTCGATCGCGAGCATCGATCGGAATTATTCATGGAGTATGATCAATTCCGAAATGGCTGGCAAGAGCGGCGTTTGATCATTCTCATTTGATGCCAAGGGTCATCCTCATTGCTTCGCCAACGAAGATCGAGTTCGTTGTGTACCAGGGGGCCTGCAGAGCGCCGGCGAGGGGATTGACACCGACAGACCAGGTGAATTTTCATCGCGCGTGAAGCGTCATGACGACGCTGGACCAAACCCCTGCCAAGCTCACACTGATGGCTACGAACCCACCGATCACCTTTGCCGTTCTGGTGTTTCCGCAGTTTCCGATGATGGCCTTCTCGTCGATCGTCGAACCACTGCGCGCCGCCAACACGCTGGCGAAGAAGGAGTGTTATCGCTGGATCATCGTCGGCGCCGACAAAGGGCCGGTCGCGGCGTCCAACGGCGTCGTCATCCAGCCGGATTTTCCCGCGACCGCCGATCCGAAGGCAGACCGCATCGTGGTCTGTTCCGGCGGCGATGCCGATCATCTTGTCGCCAGCGATGCCGTCGGCTGGATACGCAAGAGCCTGCGCGGCGGCACCCATCTCGGCGCCGTGGCCGACGCGGCCTTCTTCCTTGCGCGCGCCGGCCTGCTCGACGGGCACGCCTGCACCTTGCACTGGACGAGCCAGGCAGCCTTCACGGAAGCGTTTCCCGAGATCGATCTTCGGCGCGATCTCTACGTCATCGACCGGCGGCGCTTCACGTCTGCCGGCGGCGTCGGCGGCCTCGACATGATGCTGGAAATCATCGCCGGTGATTATGGTGCGGAGCTTGCCGCTGGCGTCGCCGAGTGGTTCGTTCACAGCCCGCTGCGCTCGAGCGTCGACCGCAAGCTGATGCCGTTGAGGCTGCGCACCGGCGTGCGCAATGAACTGGTGCTATCGGCTATCGCCATCATGGAAGATGCGGTCGAGGAGCGACTCGCGATGGCGGATCTGGCGGAACGTTTGAATGTCTCGCCGGATCGTTTGGAGCGCAGCTTCCGTGCGGAACTGTCCACCTCACCCAACAGCTACTATCGCCAGTTGCGCCTGAAGCGGGCGGCGGACCTTCTGGCGCATTCGACACTTGCCGTGCGCGACGTTTCGCTGGCCTGCGGCTTCGCCTCCATGTCGAGTTTCGCCCGCGCCTTTCGCGAGCAATACGGCCATACGCCGAAGGCGGCACGACGACATTAGCCTCACGGGTTTCGGCACGATCCTTGCGGCTTCCTGCACAATTCTGACAAGCGGTTTGGCCCATTGTTCAAGGCCTCAGGAGGCAGACATGAGCATTGTGGTTTTCGACCCCGACAGCACCGATGACGTTGATTTCAAGGATCGTATGCGCCATCCGGCGACAGCGGATCCCGCCGGTGGCATGTGGCTTTCCGACACCGAGCCTTCCTTCATCGACGCGGTTGCGCTGCGAAGGGAACGGCTTGAGCGGCTGCGTGGCTGGATGAGTGAGGCCGGCTACGGTGCTGTCGTGCTGTTCGACCCCTACAATCAGCGCTACGCGACCGGCTCTCGCAATATGTTCGGCTACTTCCTGCGCAATTCGACGCGCTACTTCTTCATCCCGGCCGAGGGACCGATCGTGCTGTTCGAATATCCGCAGAGCTATCATGTCTCCATGGTGCTCGACACGGTCGACGAGGCGAGGCCCTCAAAGCTGGTGTGGTCCTCCGTCTCTGGGCGCGACGACGAGACGGCCGGGCCTTTCGCCGACGAGATCGCCGATCTCTTGAAGACGCATGGCGGCGGCTCGATGAAGCTCGGACTGGATCGCTGCAGCCATCTGCAGGCGCTGGCGCTGCAGAAGCGCGGTTGCGACGTGAAGGATTGCCAGGGCGAGATCCTGGCCGTGCGCGCGATCAAGACGCCGCAAGAGGTGAAATGCCTCGTTGCCTCGATGGCTGGCGCGGAGGCGGCGGTTGCGGCGGTGCGCGAAGCGATCAAGCCCGGCGTTGCTGAAAACGAACTCTTTGCCATCATGTATCACGAGGTGATCCGGCAGGGCGGCGAATTCATCGAGACGCGGCTGTTGACATCCGGCCAGCGCACCAACCCCTGGTTCAACGAGGCGAGCGGCCGCAAGGTGCGGCCCGGCGAGCTGGTGGCGCTCGATACGGATACGATCGGCTGCTATGGCTATTATTCGGATTTCTCCCGCACCTTCCGCTGCGGACCGGGCAAGCCCAGTGACTATCAGAAGATGCTTTACCGCATGGCGTACGACCAGGTGCAGCACAACATCTCGATCGTGAAGCCGGGCATGGCGTTCCGCGAGATCGCCGAGAAGGCCTGGAAGATCCCGGACCGTTTCGTCGACCAGCGCTACACTTCCGTCATGCATGGCGTGGGCATGCATGGGGAAACACCCTTCATCGCACATTCCGTGGATTACGAGACCTATGGCCGCGACGGCATCATGCAGCCAGGCATGGTGGTTTCTGTCGAAAGCTATATCGGTGAGAAGGGCGGTCGCGAAGGCGTCAAGCTGGAGGATGAGATGCTGATCACCGAAACGGGGACCGAACTTTTGTCGCGTTTTCCCTATGAAGACGAATTCCTCGAGGGCCATGCTTGATGAAAGCGCCTGTTTCGATCCGGCGCGGGACGGCCGCCGCCGTTTTCATCGACCTGCAGGAAGAGCATCGCAAGGACAGCCGCTATCTGGTCGAGGGGTTTTCCGATCTGCTCGCCAATGTGCAGCGGCTGCAGGCTGTCGCACGGGCGAACGGCGTGCCCCTTTATCATTGGGCCTATGTCGTCGATCTCGATACCCAAGAGCGGCCGTTTCATCCGCTCGACGAAAACGGCAAGTCTGCTTTCTCCAGCAAGAACGACCCGCTCACGGCGATCTGTTCCGAAGTGGCGCCTGGCGATAACGAGACGTTGTTGATCAAGGCGCATGCAAGTGCCTTCCGTACTGCCGAGGCGGTCGAACTCCTCAAGGCACGCGGCATCGAGTGGTTGATCGTCGCCGGCGTGTGGACCGAGGCATGCATCGACGCCACCGTGCGAGATGCGGTGACCGCCGGCTTTCGTGTTCTGCTGGTCAAGGATGCCTGCGGCAGCGGCAGTGCCGCCATGCACCAGACGGCGATCCTCAACCTCGCTAACCGTCTCTATGGCGGTGCAGTGGCAGATACGGATGCCGCTTGCCGGCTGATGGCGGGCGAGGCGGTGCCAGTCTGGCAAGTGGAAGGTTCGGTGCCGATGCGTTTCACTTATGAGAACGCAGCGGACCTTTACCGTTCACTTTAAGGAAAGACCGGACGGCCGCGGTGACGCCCGACAGAGTTGAGAGAACTATGGACCGCGGGAAATACGCGTCACTGCTCGACCCGGAATACTGGGCCTATATCGACCGGGTGAATGCCAGGCATTCCCCCGCTGTCGTCGACATGCCGGTCGAACAAGAGCGTGCACTTTACGATGAGATGGCGGCCGCCTTTCATGTCGGCCGACCTGCCGGTGTCGAGACCGAGGATGGCAAGATCGCGTTGGCAGATCGCGCCATCCCGTTTCGCCGTTACCGGCTGGATGGTCGCCTGCCGCAGGCGGCCATCCTCTATTTCCATGGTGGTGGTTTTGTCTTCGGCGGGCTGGACAGCCACGACGACATCTGCGCCGAACTGTGCGCGGAAACCGGCTATGTCTTGATCTCCATCGACTATCGCCTGGCACCGGAACACGTTCATCCCGCTGCTTTCGATGATGCTGTAGCGGCCTTCGATTGGCTGGCGGCTGCGTGCGAACTTCCGATCGTGCTCTGTGGGGAAAGTGCTGGCGGAAATCTAGCCGCGACGGTAGCGCATGCCACGCGCAACCGGCCGAGACCGGCGGTAGGCCAGGTGCTGATCTATCCCAGCCTCGGTGGCGATCATTCGACAGGGTCTTATGTTGAACATACCGAGGCTCCACTGCTTTCGACGGCGGATCTCGACTTCTACCACCAGGTGCGCACCGGCCATGCGCGGCGGGCAGACGACGCGACACTGGAGCCGTTGTGGGACAGCAACTTTGCAGGATTGCCGCCGACGGTGATCGTTACCGCCGAATGCGACCCGCTGTCTTCGGACGGCGAGAGCTATCGGAATCGTATCCGTGACGCCGGCGGCAAGGCAGCATGGCTCAACGAAACGCGTCTGACACATAGCTTCCTGCGTGCGCGCAAGACCGCTTCGCGAGCAGGTGAAGCGATGGCCGATATCGTCGCGGCACTCGCCGCGCTGGGGGAGAGCCGCTGGCCGTATTGACTGCGCCGCCACAGGCACGGAACCGTTGCTCCTCCGACGACCGCGCTGCGGAACAGTGCACAAGATTTGCCGAAACCGGAACAGTGCTCGTCCTGCCGCGGACTTATCCTCCACTTCTACCAAGAACGCCCGGCGACCACCAAAACCATCGAACAAGCCGGGGTCAGGCAGGGGAAAACCATGATCAAGCTGATGTTGACCGACAGGCCGCTGCACCCGCGTGCCGAACCGACGGCGCGTGACTTCAAGGAAGGCACGATGAACCGGCGCGAATACCTCGCTGCCATGGCGGCGTTGGGCGTGAGCGCGGCCGGAGCTTTCGCGCTCGGTGGCATTGCGCCGACACCCGCCCGCGCCGAAGAACCGAAGAAAGGCGGCGTGCTCAGGGTCGCCATGAACGTCAAGGGTTTCAAGGACCCGCGCACTTTCGACGGCGTCGAGATGTCGAACGTCGCGCGCCACTGCAACGAATATCTGGTGCGCTGGAATCGGGACTTCAGCTTCGAACCTTGGCTCCTGGAAGCCTGGGAAATGAGCGATGATGCCAAGACGCTCACGCTGAAGGTGCGCAAGGGTATCAGCTGGTCGAATGGCGATACCTTCAACGCCGACGACGTCATCCATAATCTGAATCGCTGGTGTGAGGCCGATGTCGCCGGCAATTCACTGGCCGCGCGCATGGGCGCGCTGGTCGATGCGAATTCCAAGAAAGCCATCCCGGGCGGTATAGAACGTGTGGACGACCACACTATCCGTCTCAATCTGCCGAAGCCGGACATTTCGCTGATCGCCGGCATGGCCGATTACCCGGCTCTGATCATGCACCGCTCCTATGAGGGCGATGGCGATCCGAAGAAGGCACTGGCCATCACCACCGGCCCGTTCGAGCTTGTCAGCTGGGATGCCGAAACTGGCGCCGAGGTCAAGCGCAAGGAGAAATGGTGGAAGGGTGAGGTCTATCTCGACGGCATCAAATGGGTCGACTATGGCTCCGACCCGAGCCCGATGTTGTCGGCTTTCGAATCCGGCGAGATCGATACCAATCACGAGACGTCCGCCGATATCCTGTCGCAGACCGAGTCGATCGGACTTGGCCAATCGGAAATCGCGACCGGTTCGACAATCGTCGCGCGCTTCAACGTCAACAACGCGCCCTATGACGACGTCAAGGTGCGGCGCGCGGCGCAGCTTGCGGTCGACAACAGTGCCGTGCTGAAGATCGCGCTGGACGACCGCGGCAAGCCTGCCGACAACCACCATGTCGGTCCGATGCATCCCGAATATGCCGACATCGGCCCGGCCGTGCGCAAGGTCGACGAATCCAAGGCGCTGCTCCAGGAAGCCGGCAAGGGCGATCACGAGTTCGATCTGATCTCGGTCGACGTCGAGTGGCAGAAATCATCCGGCGATGCGATCGCGGCGCAGATGCGCGATGCTGGCCTCAAGGTGAAACGCACGGTGCTGCCCGCCGCTACCTTCTGGAACGACTGGAGCAAATATCCCTTCTCCTGCACAGAATGGCTCGGCCGGCCGCTCGGCGTGCAGGTGTTGGCGCTTGCCTACCGGTCGGGTGCAGCCTGGAACGAAAGCGCCTATTCCAGCAAGGAGTTCGATGAATTGCTGGACAAGGCACTGGCCATGCCCGAGGCCAAACAGCGACAGGAGGTGATGGGCAAGATCGAGCAAAACCTACGCGATGCCGGCATCATCATCCAGCCCTACTGGCGCTCGGTCTACCGCAGTTTCCGCACCGGCGTGCACAATTGCGAGCAGCATCAGGCACTCGAGCAGCATTTCGAGAAGGTGTGGCTGGAAGGGTAAGGGCACTCGAAACAGCCAGAGGGGCTAAAGGAGCACTTCGCTTGAAGCGCTCCTTTAGCCGTGGCAACATTATCTTTGCCAGAAAGGCAGCTTGGCGATCTCTTCCTCGACCTGCTCTTTCGTCAGGCCGATGTCATCGATCAGATAAGCATTGTCTTTCGCCAGTCGCTTGAGTTCCCAGCGAAAGCGGGTGCGCTGGCGCCAGGCCACGAAGTTCCTGAACAGCGTCGTCAGACTGTAGCGGTGGCTCGGAATCCGTCGGGAGGACGACCTTGACCGGTTTGTCGACGCTGAGCCGACGCAAAGGGTGTCATGCATGGCAACCTCCATACAGTTGAAGGGCAGGGCCCTGAATCTGAAAGAGATTGAATTTTGCCGGATGCGGCGTGCGTCGTAATTAAGCCCCGCCAAATAGTTCTCAAAACTTCCAAATGGGCTAAGTTTGCAATCTCGAAGGGCAGGTCGCATTCCGTTGCGGCCCACATGTTCCAAGACAAACCATCATCCCGACGATCAAGACATGACCGCTTCGCCAAGTTTTCTCGACCTTCCCAATCGTCTCGCCGACAACCGTATACCCCGTGCGGTGATTTTTGGGGCGGGTCACGGCAGCACCTATCCCGGCAAGGACAGCAGCGGGTATGTGCCGGCTGCCGATAGGATCCGCGCCGCCAGCCTGTACGATGCCGAGCTTGTCGAGAACTGGGATTTCGATCTCGGCGGCCCGCTGTTCGATGGCAAGCCCGTCTGCTGCGTCGACACCGGCGACATTGCGACCACCATGCATGACAATACCGGCAACCGGACCCGGATCGAGGCGAAGACGCGGGAGATCCTCGCGCTGCCGGCCGTGCCGATCCTGCTCGGCGGCGACGATTCCGTCGTCATTCCGTTCCTGGCCGGCTTTGCGGACCACGGGCCTGTCTGGATCCTGCAAATCGACGCCCATATCGATTGGCGGGACGAGGTGCATGGCGAGCGCTACGGCTATTCGAGCCCGATGCGCCGCGCGAGCGAGATGCCGCATGTCGCCGGCATGGTCCAGGTCGGCCTGCGCAGCGTCGGCAGTGCAAGGTTGGCCGAGATCGAGGCGGCACAGGGCTTTGGCAGTCGCTTCGTGACTGCTCGTGAAGTGCATGCTGCAGGCGTCAATGCCGCTCTCCGGCATATCCCGGAAGGGGCACGCGTGATCATCACCCTCGATTGCGACGGCCTCGACCCCAGCATCATGCCGGGCGTGGCGGCGCGAACACCCGGAGGCCTGACCTACACGCAGGTGATCGATCTGATTGGTGGCGTTGGCCAGCGCGCTAAGATCATTGGGTTCGATCTTGTCGAATTTTATCCTCCGGCTGACATTGATGGCTTGACGGCGTTGACTGCGTCACGCCTGCTGGCCAATACGATCGGTGCTATCGTCAGGCAGGATTGAGTTCTTTCTTCGCTTGCGGGGACCATCATCAAAAACTGCTTTGCCCCAGGCGTGGCTCTGTTCCTGATAGCAATCGCTGAATGTTGGCTCGGTGGCGCGCAATCACGTACATGC
Organism: Terribium retamae; assembly: GCF_022347545.1. Lineage (GTDB taxonomy): Bacteria > Pseudomonadota > Alphaproteobacteria > Rhizobiales > Rhizobiaceae > Mesorhizobium > Mesorhizobium retamae. The sequence goes on along the minus strand of NZ_JAKREW010000004.1, from coordinate 151,114 downwards.
CTCCCGCGATTACCAGTAACCGATAAGGGAGCGGTTGTTCCAGGACGCAGACGAGGGCGATAGCCATCAATGCCGCAAGCATCGAACTCAGGGATACAATCCTTGATGAGGCCAGCGTGAGCCCAAAAACCCCGGCAGCCCCCAAGCCAACCGGCCAAGACACCGCCAGCAATACACCGAGCCCCGTCGCCGCCGACTTGCCGCCGGTGAAATTCAGCCAAATCGACCGGCCATGCCCCGATAACGCGGCAAGCCCGGCCAGACAGACAATCCAAAACTCCAAACCCTGCGGCTCAGCTGTCGATGGCGAGCTGCCGACGAGCCATGAGGAGAACCCAATGGACCACCAGCGGGCAAAGACGACGGCTGTAACGCCTTTCAGCACATCGACCAGCAGGACCGCCAAAGCTGGCCATTTTCCGAGCGTTCTAAGGACATTCGTTGCCCCGGTGGATTTGGAGCCGTGCTCCCGGATGTCGATGCCCTTGAGGAGTCTGCCCGCGAGATAGCCTGTGGGAATGGAACCAAGAAGATAGGCAATTGCCAATCCAACCGCATTCGCAGCCCAATAAGCCATGACAAATAACCTCGATGCTCGATCTTCGTGCTGAGATGATTTGATCATCACTGCCATGATCGATCAAATGCGGCCCGGAGAGGCTTCCGCTCCCAATCCGCCCCGAGCAGCACAGTTTCCTCCGAGCATGAAAAGCCCTAAGGATGCGCCATGCAGGGATCGCGCTTTGCCTTTGGTCCGTTCGTGCTTGATCCGGAGGCGGGGACGCTGACCCGGAACGATGTTCCCGTTGCGGCCGGGTATCGCGGCTTGAAGCTGCTCGCGGCATTTGTCGCACGGCCTGGTGAAATCCTGAGCAAGGCCGAGCTGATGGATGCGGCCTGGCCGGGTACCGCCGTCGAGGAAGGCAATCTCACCGTGCAGATTGCGCAACTCAGGAAGTTGCTGGGCTCCGACGACGAATGGATCGTCACGGTACCGCGCGTCGGCTACCGCTTTTCAGGCATCGTCGAACAACGCGACAATGCCCAGCGCAAGCCCTTGTCGCTGCCGGGCAAACCTTCCATTGCCGTGCTGCCTTTCGTGAATATCAGCAACGATCCCGAGCAGGAATCGTTCGCGGACGGGCTGACCGAGGACCTGATCACGGATCTCTCCCGGGTCTCCGGCCTGTTCGTCATCGCGCGCAACTCGGCTTTTGCCTACAAGGGAAAGGCAACCGACGTGCGCGCCATCGCGCAGGATCTTGGCGTGCGCTACCTGCTCGAGGGCAGCGCGCGACGAGCTGCCGGACGTGTGCGCATCAACGCCCAACTGGTCGATGCGGTGAGCGGAGAGCAGCTTTGGGCAGAACGCTTCGATCGAAGTTTCGAAGATGTTTTTGCCGTTCAGGACGAGGTGACGGCCAAGATCGTCGAGGCGTTGCTTGGCCGGCTGCGCGCACCGCAGCCGCGCAATCGGCCGAAGAATGCGGAAGCGTATGACCTTTGCATGCGGGCGCGCAAGCTGATGGATGATTCTCCGCAGATGGCGCGGGAAGTGCACCTGATGCTGGCGCGTGCGGTTTCGCTCGATCCGGATTATGCCGAGGCCTATCGCTGGCTGGCCATGAACCATTGGATGGGATGGGTGCACTGGGGCGGGCCCACGGAAGAGAACCGCAACGTTGCCTTGGATATGGCGCGCAAGGCTGTTGCGATCGATCCCGCCAATGCCGGGTGCCGCTGGGTTTTGGCGTATCTGCTGGCTTATGAGCGCGACTTCGAGGGAGCGGAGGCGGAATTTGCCAAGGCGATCGAACTCGACCCCAATGAAGCCGACACATGGATGGCGTTGTCCGACATCGCGGTCCTGGCCGGACAGGTTGAAAAAGGCCTCGACCACATCCGCAGGGCATTCCGGCTGAATCCGTTTCCGACGAGCGGGTACTATCTGACGCTTGGCCAGGCGCAATACGCAGCCAGAGATTATGAAGCCGCCATCGAGACGTTACGCAGGGATGAAACCTATCGCACGAGCTCACGCCGCTTTCTGGCAGCAAGTCTTGCGCAATTGGGACGGCTCGATGAGGCACGCGCGGAAGTCGAGCTGTTTCTGATCGGCAATCCGCATTTCACCATCAGCCATTGGGTTGCGACGGAGCCATTCCGCGACGACGCCACGCTGGAGCATTTCGTCGAAGGTTTTCGTAAGGCAGGCCTTCCCGGCTGAATCGCGGCGAGCGTCATGAGTGGTTTTTGTCGACGAACCCGCTTCAACATATCAGCGGTTGCCTTGAAACTGATCGGCTCCGTGCAGAGCCTGCAACCAGGGCTCTCGCCGTGGTGTCCAGAGCTCATATTGAGGGGCAAGATCGGATGGCGCCTCATCAAGCGTGCCGGCCATGATCTCAGCCTCGGTGTCGTTGAGGGCGAAGACGTGGCTGCCGCAGGCCGGGCAGAAACTGCGGTCCTTGTAACGCGAAGTCTCTCCCTCGCATCGGAATGCCGCCAGCGGCCAGATTCCGTAGAAGGTGAAGGCCGATCCGCTGGTGCGCCTGCAGTCGGTGCAATGGCAAATTCCCACGCGTAACGGATCGCCTGATACAGAATAACGAACCTTGCCGCATGCGCAGCCGCCAGAACGTAGTGTTGTCATTGCTGAGGAAGCCTATCCGATCTGCCGTTGCTTTTGGGCGTACAGCGCCTAAGCACGTGAACCTATCCTATGCCATGACTGCGGCAACCTATGCAGCAAACTTCCTTGCTGTCGGTGGCGGTTTCAGCCTGTTTTCGCAACAGCGACATGCGAAGATAGGGTACAAACAACGGAACGGGTGAGGAAGCGTTTCTCGCGGCCATTGTCCAATGAAAACATGCCGCCGCGACCAGACACGACGTCGAGGATAAGATCGGTGTGCTTCCATGCTTCGTATTGTGTCTCACTGATATAGACCGGTGTATCGCCGATTATCCCCAGGAGCACGTCACGGTCACCGACGATGTAGTCTCCTCGTGGGTAACACATCGGTGACGAGCCATCGCAGCATCCCCCCGATTGGTGAAACAGAACCGGCCCGTGATCAGCGATGATTTCCGCGAGCAGCTTCAACGCATCCTCTGTGGCGGATACTTTGTTCAGGGAAATACGTTCGGACATTGAAGGCCCCGTCGACGATATCAGCGCCGCTCGCGCTGTGCGGCGCAGGTGATCTGCAGCTTTTCCAGAGAGTGACCGGCCCACCGCAATCAGGAGGGCCGGCAGGTCATGTCAAAAGAACCCGAGCTTTTTGGGGCTGTAGCTCACCAGAAGATTCTTCGTCTGCTGATAGTGGTCGAGCATCATCTTATGGGTCTCACGACCGATGCCCGATTGCTTGTAGCCACCGAAGGCCGCATGAGCGGGATATGCATGGTAGCAGTTGGTCCACACCCGGCCCGCCTGGATAGCACGGCCGAAGCGGTAAGCGCGATTGCCGTCGCGAGTCCATACGCCAGCTCCCAGGCCGTAGAGCGTGTCGTTGGCAATTGAGAGGGCTTCATCCTCATCCCTGAAGGTTGTTACGGACACGACCGGCCCGAAAATCTCTTCCTGGAAGATGCGCATCTTGTTGTGCCCTCTGAAGATGGTTGGCTTGACGTAGTAACCGCCTGCCAGGTCACCGGGCAGGTGATTTTGCCCGCCGCCGGTCAGCACGGCGGCACCTTCCTGCTTGCCGATGTCGATATAGGAGAGGATCTTCTCCAGTTGCTCCGAAGAAGCCTGGGCGCCGATCATTGTGGCCGAATCCAGCGGATCGCCCTGGATGATCGCCTCGGTGCGCTTGACGGCGCGCTCGATAAACTTGTCATAAATCTTCTCGTGCACAAGTGCTCGGCTGGGGCAGGTGCAGACTTCGCCTTGGTTCAGCGCGAACATGACGAACCCTTCGATCGCCTTGTCGAAGAAATCATCGTCTTCTGCCGTGACGTCCTGGAAGAAAATGTTCGGGCTCTTGCCACCCAGCTCGAGCGTCACAGGGATGAGATTCTGCGAGGCGTACTGCATGATGAGCCGGCCTGTCGTGGTCTCGCCGGTGAACGCAATTTTGGCGATACGAGGGCTGGACGCCAGCGGTTTTCCCGCTTCGAGACCGAAGCCGTTCACGATATTGAGTACGCCTTCGGGCAAGAGGTCGCCTACCAGATCGGCCCACAGCATAATGGTAGCGGGTGTCTGTTCAGCGGGCTTCAGCACCACACAATTGCCGGCAGCCAATGCGGGTGCCAATTTCCAGCAAGCCATCAGCAGTGGGAAGTTCCATGGAATGATCTGGCCGACAACTCCCAGTGGCTCGTGAAAGTGATACGCGATCGTATCGGAATCGATCTCCGAGATGGAGCCTTCCTGACCGCGCAGCACGCCCGCGAAATAGCGGAAATGGTCGATCGCCAATGGAACGTCCGCTGCGGTCGTCTCCCGAATTGGCTTGCCGTTGTCCCAGGTTTCGGCCAGCGCCAGCAGGTCGAGATTTTCTTCCATTCTGTCGGCGATGCGATTCAGGATCAATGCGCGATTGGCGGGCGCAGTCCGGCCCCAGGAATCCTTTGCCTTGTGAGCGGCGTCGAGTGCTGCCTCGATGTCAGCGGCGTCCGAGCGCGCGATTTCGCCGAGAGGTCGCCCTGTCACCGGTGAGATGTTTTCAAAATATCTGCCCGATTTTGGAGCGACCCACTGGCCGCCGATATAGTTGTCGTAGCGTTTGGCGAAGGGAATTTTGGCCGCGCGCGAGAATTCAACCTTGTTCATTTCTTCCTCCCGAAAAGGGCATCGCCCCATGCGGCGCCCGCCCTGCAGGCTCCGCCATGCCCGTTGTCTTGTCAGCCCTGGAGGAAACGAGAGGCGGTTTGAATTGTCGCAATTCTGCGACAGTCTGCTATTGCCGAATTCAGGGGCGATAGCGGATTTGATAGCGAGCCAGCTTGCGATACAGCGTGGCGCGCGAGATACCGAGCATCTGGGCTGCCGCCGAAACGTTCCCATCGCAGCGAGCCAAGGCGCGGTGAAGTGCGGCCCGTTCAGCCTCGCTGAGGTCTTCGGCGGGAGGTTCGCTACCGAGCATATCAGCCACTAACTGGCGTCTCTCCAGGGCACCGTCAGAGATGCCATGGGCGAGGCGCGCTTGCCGGGTTGCACCCACGATCATGTCGTCAGCGTCGATTGCCACCAGTGCGCCCGGGTGCGCCTCAGCGGCCGGGGACAACTGGATGCGAGCAGCGGGAAAGGCAAGGCGGAAATTGTCGGCTTCAATCCGACGTGCGGTTTCGCGCACCGCGAGACCGATGAGATTGATGAAATTCTCCGTTACATCGGCCGTGCACGAAGATATGTCGAGCGCTGCAGCAAGATTGCCTTCATGGTCGTAGATCGGCGCGCTCACGCAAGACAGCGCGGTGTTGCGTGCAAAGAAGTGTTGGTTCCGATGGATGCTGACCGCCCGCTGTTCGACCAGACACGTACCAATCCCGTTGGTGCCTTCGCTCTCTTCGCTCCATACCGATCCGGTCCACAGTCCCAATTCGCGGAACGTATCGTCGTCGTGGACGGCTCCGCGTCTGTCCACCGACACACCGTTCCGGTCGGCAAGGACCACGCAACAGCCAACACCGCCGATCGCCAGGTAGAGACGGTCGAGACTTGGTTGGGCTGCATAGATGAGACGCTCAAGACCTTGCCGGGCAATGCGCAGTTCGCCGTCCGTGACTCGCCTCGGTGAGTTCCGTTCGGCAGGGTCGAGCTGATGTAGACTAGACGAACGCCGCCAGGATGCGACCAAAGCCGACCTCGCGGCTTCGCTCGTATCGAGAGCCGCGTGGATACGGTTCACATGGTCTGTCGCTAGACTGTTCATCCGCTTTTCTTCATCGGTGCCGGCGCGACAGCGGGCTCACGCTTTCATTTTTCTCCAGTCCATTGGTATCGGGCGCGCAGACCGGGTCAATTGGCCCTTAGGCGAAGGGTCTGGCGCGCAGATTTGGCTAGAGCATTTTGTAGCCAAGTGGAATCACTTGGCGTTACAAAAATGCGACGAAACAAAAACTTAGAGCGTTTCCGCGTTTCCGTGAAAAACGGAAACGCTCTATGTTTGCCTGAGCTGAGCTGCGCGAGCGGTCTGCGGCGCTGGAACCATGGGAGGTTGCGATTGGACGGCCGGGCGCCCCACAGGCTGCGACCGGCCGCTTGGATGGATCAGGACAGGTGATGCCGTTCCTGGAGCCCGTAAACGGGGGTGGTCAGCCCTTCCATTCGCGCCTTGATCTGCAGCGATAGATACTGCGAGTAGTGGCGCGATTGATGCAGGTTACCGCCATGGAACCACAGCGCTTCCTGCTGCGTGGGCTTCCACATGTTGCGCTGTTCGCCTTCCCATGGGCCGGGGTCCTTGGGCGTGTCGGAGCCGAGCCCCCAGCATTTGCCCACCTTGTCGGCCACCTCTTTTGAAATGAGGTCGGCAGCCCAGCCGTTCATCGAGCCGTAGCCAGTCGCGTAGATTACGAGATCGGCGGGAAGCTCCGTGCCATCTTCCAGGACGACCGCGTCTTCGGTGAGGTGGCTCACACCGCTGCCGGATTTCAGCTTGATGCTGCCGTCGATGACGAGGTCGCACGCGCCGACGTCGATATAGTAGCCTGAGCCCCGCCTGAGATATTTCATGAACAGGCCGGAGCCGTCGGCGCCCCAGTCGAGCATGAAGCCCGTTGCCTCCAGATCGGCATAGAATTTCGCATCCCGCTCGCGCATCTTGTCATAGAGCGGGATCTGGAACTCGTGCATGATCCGGTAGGGCAGGGAGGCGAAGATCAGGTCCGCCTTGCGCGTGGTCATGCCGCTGGCGACGGCGCGTTCGGAATAGAGGTCGCCGAGGCCGATATCCATCAGCGTTTCCGAGCGCACGATGTGGGTGGACGAGCGCTGCAGCATCGTCACGTCCGCACCCCCTTCCCACAAGGCCGCGCAGATGTCGTGTGCGGAGTTGTTGGAGCCGATCACCACCACCTTCTTGCCCTTGTAGGCGTCGGGTCCGGGATGTTGCGAGGAATGCTGCTGCTCGCCCTTGAAAATATCCTGTCCCTTGAAGGTCGGAACGTTGGGCTTGCCTGACATGCCTGTTGCCAGGACGAGCTGCCTGGGGCGCAGCACCACTTCTTCGCCGCCGCGGTCCACCACGACGGTCCATTCCTTTCTGTCCTCGTCGTAAGAGGCGGACTTGCAGGTCGTGGAACTCCAGTAGTTGAGTTCCATCACCTTCGTATACATCTCCAGCCAGTCGCCGATCTTGTCCTTCGGCGCGAAAATCGGCCAGTTCTCGGGGAACGGAATGTAGGGCAGGTGATCGTACCAGACGGGATCGTGCAGGCACAATGACTTGTAGCGCTTGCGCCAGCTGTCGCCTGGCCTCTCGTTGCGCTCCACGATAATGGTGGGAACGCCGAGTTGGCGCAGCCTTGCGCCAAGCGCGATGCCGCCCTGTCCGCCGCCGATGATAAGCGCATAGGGCTGCGTGGTGTAGCCAAGCTCGGCCGCTTCCGCCTCGCGCTTCTCCTTCCAGGTTTTGCGATCGCGATTGTGCCCGTGCTCAGCACCGAGCGGCCGGCGCAGGCCCTTCGGTTCTTCAAACCCCTTGAGCTCGCTCATGGTCGTGAGAAGCGTCCAGATCAGACCGTTCTTGAGGCGGATTTGGCCATATCCGCGTGCAAGCTCCGTCTCGAATTCGAACCAGCCTTCCGTGTCGCCATCCGAACCGCTCGCCGGTTCCTTCTCGTCCTGCCGGAAACGGGAAGGCTTGATGACCGCCAACTGGCTCGAAAGCATGTCGCGGATCTGGTCGTGCCCTTCCATCGTGCGGAGGTTCCAGGTGAACGCGACGAGATCGCGCCAGTAGCATTCGGCCTGGAACAGGTTGACGGCGGCGTCGATGTCGCCGACCTCAAGCGCGCGGCCAAGCTTGCCGAGCACTGTATCGATTTTGGCATGCGGGCTGTCTTCAAGCATGTTGTCTCCTCCATGTGATTGATGTGATGGCCGCGCCGGTAGGCCTCCTCCGCCGCCCGGCGCGGAATTCGGGTTAGTCCGTGAGATCGATAAGAATTTTGAGATGCCTGCCCGAGGGATCGAGCAGGGCGTCGAACCCTTCCTTGACCGCATCGTCGAGCTTGATGCGCTTGGTCACGACCCGTTTGGCCGGCAACAGGCCGGATGCGATGAGGCGGATGACGCGCGGCCAGTAATGTGTCGGATAGGCCCATGAGCCCCGAATATCGATGTCCTTGAAGGTCACCTGGAACCAGTCGAGCGGGTTTTCGTGCGGATGTAGTCCCGTCTGCACGACCACGCCCTGTTTGCGGACTGCGTCCGCGCAGGCCTTCAGTGCATGCTCGTTGCCCACGCATTCGATGGCCACGTCGCATCCCACCTGGCCTTCGGTCAGGGAGCGAACCACCTCGCCGGGACTGTCGCGGGCCGGGTTGATGGTAATGACGTCGGGCAGGATGGAACGGGCGAATTCCAGGCGCGCATCATTGATGTCGGAAACGAAGAGCTGTGCGGCGCCAGCTGCCCGCGCCGCAAGAAGCGTGAGAACGCCGATGGGGCCCGCGCCGGTGACAAGCACGCTGTTGCCGGCCGTCACGCCCCCGCGGTCGCAGGCATAGACGGCGACCGCCGTAGGTTCGACGAGTGCGGCCTCTTCGTCGCTCATTTCGTCGGGTATCTTCTGGACGTTGTAGGCGTTGAGCGTGGCGTATTCTGCCATGCCGCCCCATTGCCAGCTGAGACCAGCCAATGCGAGGTCCGTGCTCAGGTGGAAAAGGCCGCGATCGGCGTAGTAGTCCCCGGAGCGCGGCATGATGAGCGGCTGCACCGACACCCTATCGCCCACGGCCAGATTGTCGACGTCCTCGCCGACAGCCTCGACGACGCCGCCGAATTCATGTCCGAGGATCTGGGGGCCATGTGCCCCTGTGAAGGGATGCGGCTCGGTGGGAATGAAGATCGGGCCATAGGCATATTCATGCAGATCGGTCCCGCAGATGCCTACGAAGCGGTTGCGCACCAGAACCTGGCCGGCAGGGGGCTGGGCGGCAGGCTTGCCGATATCCTCGACGCGCAAATCCTTTGCCGCGTGAAAACGCAGTGCTTTCATCGTGTCTGTCCTTCGATACCGTCAGATGAGAACCATGCCGCCGTCGACCACCAGGCTCTGGCCGGTCATGTAGTCGGAGGCGGAGGAGGCGAGGAAACAGGCAACCCCGACGAGGTCGTCGGACTTGGACGGACGGCCGAGAAGAATGTCAGCGGAGAAGGTCTCGAAAGCCTGGTTGTCGCGTTGTGTCAGTCCTTCATCGACAAAGCCCTTGTCGATCACCTTCCACATGTCGGTCGCCACGACGCCGGGACAGATGGCATTGACGTTGATCTGGTCCTTGCCGAAAGCGCGGGCGGCGGCTTGTGTCAGGGCGACGACGGCGAACTTGCTGGCGGAATAATGGGCGAGCGGCTCGTAGCCCTGCTTACCCGCAATCGACGCGGTGTTGATGATTTTGCCGCCCCGGCCCTGTGCGATCATCTGGCGGATAGCCTCCTGCATGCAGATCAGAACACCAAGCCCGTTGACATCCATCACCCGACGCCAGTCCTCGTCGCTGATTGAGAGGAATGGCTTCGTCTGGGCGATGCCGGCATTGTTGAAGATGACATCGAGCCTGCCGTTGGCTTCGACGGCTTTGGCGATCATGCCCTTGACGCTCTCACGGTCCGAGACGTCGGCGCTCACGCCGACGGCTTTGCCGCCACTATCGCGAATGCCTGAGGCAACGGCTTCGGCGGCCTCGCCATTGATGTCGGCAATCACCAGTGCGCCGCCCTGAGCGGCCAGCCCGCGCGCCATGGTCTCGCCGATGCCCCGGCCCGCGCCGGTGACGATGATGGAACGCCCTTCAAGGTCCCTGGACACATTTTCCTCCTGTCATTGTTGTTGAACGACAGGGATGCAAGGCGCGTGCCAACAGATCGGAGGAGGGAAATCAAGGGCTTGGCCGGCAAGTCTGTTGCAGCGCGCCGCTGCAACGCAACAGGTGTGGCGCAACAGCTGTTGCGCTTCAGTGCGGCTGGGAAATGCCGTGCCGCTTCAAGCGCCGGTGCACCGTCGACCGGTCGAGGCCGAGCCTGCGCGCGGCTTCCGAAACATTCCAGTCGCAAGCCACGAGCAATTGCCTGAGTGCCTGCGCATCCGCATCGGTTTCTTCATCGCATGAAAGATGCTCGGGCAGGTCCGCGAGCTCTATATGGCCCTGTTCGCAAAGCGCGGTCGCTACAGCGATGACATTATCGAGTTCGCGGATGTTGCCGGGCCAGGAATGGGCTTTCAGCGCCTGAATGGCCGCTCTTGACAGGGTTGGATTGTGGCCTTCGCTCGCATGGCGTTTGAGGACACGTTCGAGAAGCCAGTCGAAGTCTGACCTCTCGCGCAATGGCGGAAGCGCGATGGTCGCTGCATTGAGCCTGTAATAAAGATCCTCGCGAAAGCGGCCCTCACGCACCGCTTCGGGCAGGGAGTGGTGCGACGCCGAGACAATGCGCACGCGCACCGGCCGGGGTTCGGATGCCCCCACGGGCAGTACCTCCTGTTCGGCCAGTACCCGCAGAAGGCGGCTTTGCAGCGTGTAGGGCATGTCGCCGATCTCGTCGAGGAACAGCGTGCCGCCATCTGCCTGTTCGATCAGCCCCTTGCGCCCCTTGGTTGAGGCGCCGGTAAACGCACCGGGAACATGGCCGAACAATTCGCTTTCGATCAGCTGCTCGGGGATCGCCGCGCAATTGACGGCAACGAAGCGGCCCGAAAGTCCGCTGCCGTCATGCAGCGCACGGGCGAGATATTCCTTGCCCGTTCCCGTCTCCCCCTGGATGAGGATCGGCAGGCGTGTCCGGGCCAGCTTCGCCGCCTTTGCCTGAAGCGCGAGGATGGCGGGTTCATCGCCGCCGAGTCGACGTAGCGGAGAGGGGATTTGATGCCGTCCGGCTGTGCCTCGCCGTGCCCGCGTGTTGGGCTCGATCGCATGGGCAAAGAGCGCATTGCCGTCCCGTGCGAAAAGAACCCGTTCCTCGGTCGGCCGAATACGGGTCAAATCCGGAAGGCTGTCTATGTCCGTGTCGAAAAACAGCGAAAGCGGCTGGCCGAGCAGTGTGTCGGGCTGCCTCCAGTCGAGCCCCGAGGCACGGGCAAGAAGCTTTGCGCCGCCATGGGTCATGCCGATCACCCTGCCATTGGGGTCGATGGAAATGGCAGCTTCCGGATCGACGTCCAGAAATTCGGGTGAGCGCGCGAAACGCAGGACCCATTCATGGCGTGTATTGGCCATCAGGTTTGCAAGCTCGATGCGCCGTGCCGTAGCGTTCACCAGATGCAGGGCGAGATTCTGGCTGGCCTTGAGAATGGGCGAGCTCAGAAGCGAGATGTCGAGCACGGCGTTCAGCGATCCGCGCATGTCGTAGATGGGCGCTGCCGTGCAGGAAAGCGGCGTGTGCGTGTTGTCGAAATGATCGGTCTGATGAATGGTCAGCGCCTCGCCCGTCTCAAGGCATGCGCCGACGGCACAGGTACCGGCGCGCCCCTCTGACCATTCGGAGCCCATGTAGAGGCCTGCTTTGCGCAGATTGTTGTCGAATAATGGATCGCCCAGGAACTCGACCGTCACGCCCTGTCGGTCAGACAGAAGCAGCACGTAATTCTGCCCCGCCACCTGCTGGAAGAGGTGCTCCAGGCCCGAGCGGGCAATGTTGATGAGTTCCTCCGATTGTTGTCGGTGCTCGCGAAGCTTGTGCTCGGGGACGATGAAGGCCTCGCAATTCTGCGCCGGATCGAGCCGGTGCTGCTCCAGGCAACGCAACCAGGACTGCACGACAACCTCGTCGCGCCCGGTCGCCACCCCCATGCCGACATTCTCGATCTCACGGATGTGATCGGAGCGTGGAACCATCAAGCCGCATGGCCGCTTTGCGGCCATCCTCCTCTTCCTCCTTTGCCCATCAGGGCATCAAGCCGGAAAAATGTAAATGCTTCTTACGGTCGGCTGGCCAGCATCATCCTGGAACCGATCCGACCGACTTCCGAACTCTCTGGCTTGCAGAGGGGACAAAAGAACGTCTGGAACAACCGCAGTCTTGAATCCCCTGAGGCAGACTGGCCGGCTTTTACCGAGGCTCCTTCCGGCCGAGCTGCGGCATGCGGGAATGCGCTGGTTGCGACGGGCGCTGGATGGTTCCCTTGCCGGGGCTTCTCACCGTGAGATCGGTAAGGTTTTTTGTTCGGAACTGCCCGGATAGACCGCGATGGACGGACCCCGGCGGCCATGGATCGAGTTCCGCCTCGGGCAACAAAGACCGTTCCGTTGGCGAGCGGGTCTTCTTCATCTCGCGGGATCGGCCTGGCGTCGCCCCTGCCGATCGGTCATTGCGCGTAGACGGATTCGCGGATCATCTGCCAACCGCCCTTCTTGCGCCGCCAAACCTGGCTGAAGATCAGTTCGACCGGATTCTGATTGGCTTGCATGGTACGCTTTCCGACGACCATGCCGACGTCGCCGCTCTTGCTGGCATGCAGGTATTCAACGGTGTTCCCCTCTTGCGACGACGCGTCATTGTCACGTTGTCCCGCCAAGAACGAAATCACCGTCTGCTTGTCCAGCACCAGGGTTTCGCCACTGCTGTCGAGCCGATAGAGCAGAAAGTCATCGGAATAGAGCGAGCGCAGGACATCGGGATCATTGCGCGCGGCCTCGTCCAGCCGCCTGCAATTTTCAACAAGCTCGTAGTCCATCACTACCCCCTATATGCCTGCTCGAGATCGGCGATGATGATCTTCTTCATCTTGTACATGGCCTGCATGGCGCGCTCGGCTTTGGCCCGGTCCTTGTCGGCAATCATTTCGAGCAGGATCGTCGGCGTGACCTGCCAATAGACGCCGAACTTGTCCGTCAGCCAGCCGCAGGGCTGCTCCCGGCCGCCGTCGGCTATCAGCGCATTCCAGTAGTAGTCGGTTTCTGCCTGGTCGCCGGTCTCGACCAGAAACGAAAAGGCTTCGTTGTAGGTGACATGCGAGCCGGCATTGAGGGCTTGGATCGGGATTCCGGCCAGCTCGAAGCGGACAACCGACAGTTCCGGATCGGGCAACTTGGTTTGGCTCAAAGTCTTAGAGTCCTTGAATACCGACCGGTAGAACTCCATGGCTTCTTCGGCTCGGCCTTTGAACCAGAGGTGCGGGTAGATTTTCATGGCGTTGACCTTTCTGTCAGGGCATTTCGGGCCGATCAGCGGTTGAGTGGCTGGATCGAGCCATCCCACTCACGTTGGAAGCCGACATCCTGAAGCCGGTGGCCGGAGAAGCGTTCGAGGCGCTTCATCGCCTGGCGATCATGCAATTTGACGAACAGGTCATTGGCAGCGGCTACGAGCCGGTTGCATGCGGCGGCGATCGTTTCCGCGAAGTCGGCCAATACGGGAGATTGCGAGGGTGTAAGTGCGTAAATGTTTGTCATCTTAGGGCTCTTCCCGGAGTTCGTTGGGTTGTCCAAGGGGTGGAAATCGCTTGATTTCGCGGGATAAGCATGTGCAATTCGGGCTCGGACGACAAACGACTAATTCTTCGAAATTTGTAAGCAAAAGTTTCAAATGCGATGGCTCGTAAGCTGCCACCCTTGACCGCTCTTCCCGCTTTTGACGCGGCGGCACGTCATTTGAGCTTTACCAAGGCTGCCGATGAACTCCTCGTGACACACGCGGCCGTCAGTCGTGCGATCCGGAACCTGGAGGAGGTTTTGGGCACCCGGTTGTTTGAACGGCACACGCGCTCGGTGCGACTCACGCCTCAGGGTGCCGCGTATGTTGCCGAGATCGGTCCGGCGCTGGACCGCATTGCTGCTGCGACGATGGCCGCTTCGGCATCAAGGGCGGCGGGTGTCCTCACGGTCAGTACGTCCGACGGCTTTGCAGGCCGCTGGCTTGTTCCGCGGTTGCACCGCTTTCACAGCGCGCATCCGGATCTCGATGTGCGCCTGTCTACATCGGGTGTGCATGCCGACTTCATCAGGGATGGGATCGACATCGCCATTCGCTATGGCATGGGCGACTATCAGGGCGTGGTTTCAGAATTTCTGGCTGACGAGGACGTTTCACCTGTCTGCAGCCCTTCATTGCTCGAAGGCAAACACCCGTTGCGCACGCCAGCCGATCTTCGACACCACAGACTCATCCATGACAATTTTCAACTCGGTTGGGAGAAGTGGTTCCACGAAGTTGGTATCGATGACATCAAGCCGGACGGTGGCGTGAAATTCGACTCCGCCGTCTACGCGGTCGAGGCGGCCGTGTACGGTGAGGGGGTTCTTCTCGGCAGAAGTGCGCTCGTCTCAGCGGATTTGGCAGCAGGGAGGTTGGTGCGTCCCTTCGATATCTCCCTCAAATCGAGATGGAGCTACTATGTGGTCTATCCCGAAGGCGCCTTGAGACAGAAGAAGGTCAAGGCGTTTCGCGACTGGCTGTTTGCGGAAATGGCTGCCTGACCCCCGGGGTGTCAGCGTCTGAACGCGCCTCCAATGTGCCCGGTCCAGGTGGCTGCGGACCGCTCTGAGGGCCCGACTCGTTTCTCGTGCCGGATCGGTGCCCAGAATGTCCTGTACCGTCTCTTCTTCGCTCGCATTGTCAAATCTCGACAACCGAATTGCCTCTCATGCATGGAAATTCGTGAGTCTTTGCGCGCAATCTGCGTCGTGGAAACGTGCTGACCTGGCGATTGCCGACCGCCTCAAGGCGCTACGATAAGAAGCAGATAGGCGAAGAACACCACCAGATGCACAAGACCGGTCAGCACCGTCGTTCGTCCGGTTCCGAAGCTGACGATGCTGGTGCCCAGCGCAACCACAAGTAAAACCGTATCTCCCGAGCTCAGACCAAGTGTCAATGAGCGCCCGGTCAGAAGGCCGGCAGTGGCGACAACGGGAATGGTCAATCCGATGGTTGCGCAGGCTGAGCCCAGCGCGATGTTTAGGCTGCGTTGCAATTCGTTCCGGAGCGCTGCCTTGATGGCAGCAACCGATTCCGGCATGAGAACCAGTGTGGCGATGAACGCGCCGACCACCGCGTCCGACTGTTCGATGCCAAGGCTCACGAGGCCATCCTCCAGGCCGGCGGCTGCGTTTTCCGCCAGCAGGACTATCCCGACAAGACCGATCACAAGAAGGGCAGAACTGACTGCCACGCCTTTGCCTCGATCATCCCGGCGTTCTGCTGTCGAGAGAGCCATATCCTCCACAAAATCCGCTCGATAGCGCTTCATCTGCGCCAGCACAAAGCTGCCGTACAAGAGGATCGAAAGGATGCTCACAAACTCCATTTGCGTAGGGGAGAAAGTGCCTGGGTCGCTGGCAAGCGTGAAATTCGGCAGGACGAGGGTAAAGCCGGTCAAGGCGATCAGCATAGCCAGAAAGGCGCTCGTTCCTTGCCTCTTGAGATCCTGATGGCGATGGCGCCAACCGCCAAGCGTGATACACACGCCGACCACGCCGGCACAAACGATCATCACGGTGGAGAAAACGGACTCCCGGGCGAGCGTGGGATTGTTTGCACCGTGAAGCATCATTGAGACGATCAGGGATGCCTCGATCGTGGTAACCGACAGTGTCAGAACAAGGGTGCCGTAGGGTTCGCCGACATGATGTGCGACGGTCTCGGCATGGCGCAGGACGACGAAGACCGTTGCGACGAGGAGTCCGATGGTCATCGCTATGAGCGCCATCCTGAATGGCAGATTGGCATCGTCCATTGGAAATTCGCCAAAGGCGAGCGAAACAATCAGGGCAAATACGGGAAGTCCGACGTTGACGGCAATTTTACGATCAAGGTTCATCGTGAGTAATCTTCCGGCCGGGCTCAGCTGAATCGACGCATCGGATTGCCCGCGTGTGCATATTGTGCCGGAGCGGGCTTAGGTGTCGAGACGGCCAACTCGACCTTGTCGCACAGCATCTGCTCTGATTCCTTAGGCAGGGGAAATCGCATTGATTCGCATACTCGTTGCTCGCTTCGCGCAGCGGAGCGAGCACTTGTCGTAGGAGAGGCCAATGACCGCCAAGCCAGAAATATTGGAAATGAAGCCCAAGATCACGATCTTCGGGGTTGGCGGCGCGGGTGGAAACGCCATCAACAACATGATTGTCGAAGACTTACAGGGCGTCGAGTTCGTTGCGGCCAACACCGATGCCCAGGCTTTGGCCATGTCGAAGTCATCGCGGCTGATCCAGCTTGGCGCTCACGTGACCGAGGGCCTGGGCGCTGGCTCCATGCCTCAGGTCGGTGCCGCCGCTGCGGAAGAATCGATCGATGAAGTCATGGATCATCTCGCCGGCACCCACATGTGTTTCATTACCGCAGGCATGGGAGGCGGCACCGGGACAGGGGCTGCGCCGATCATCGCGCGCGCTGCGCGCAGTGCCGGCATTTTGACGGTGGCGGTTGTTACAAAGCCTTTCGCGTTTGAAGGCAAACGCAGGATGCAAGCGGCCGAAGAGGGCATAGAGCGCCTGCGCGAGAGCGCTGACACCGTCATCGTAATCCCGAACCAAAACCTTTTCAGGATTGCCGACTCCAAGACCACCTTTGCCGATGCGTTTGTCATGGCCGATGGCGTGCTCTTCGCTGGTGTCAGGTGCATCACGGATCTCATCGTTAAGGAGGGCCTGATCAATCTGGATTTCGCCGATGTGAGATCAGTGATGAAAGACATGGGGCGCGCGATGATGGGGACCGGGGAAGCATCGGGGCAGGGCCGTGCAAAAGCGGCGGCGGAAGCTGCAATCGCCAATCCGCTCCTCGACGAAGCCTCCATGAGCGGCGCTCGCGGCTTGCTGGTGTCGATCTGCGGCGGCACCGACATGACCCTATTCGAAGTCGACGAGGCCGCAACCCGGATACGGGAGGAGGTGGACGCCGATGCCGACATCATTGTCGGTGCTATCTTCGACCCGGCCTTTTCGGGAAAATTCCGCGTTTCGGTCGTCGCTACAGGGATACGCAAGCGCGTCGAGACAGAACAGCTCCAGCGGATCGCATAGCGGCTGGGGTCACCGAGATCTATGCCAGATTCGACCCGGACTGCCTGGCCCGTGGCAGTCGAGCTGTCGACGACTATTTCAAGGACCTGGGCCTTCTTCAAACATCGCGACGGCGATTCTGGCAAATTTGCGCAGATTAACGTGCCACCTGCGTTGCAGTCGGGCGCAATTCGCCCGCCGCAAAATTTGAAAACTTCTCGATATCAAGTGGTTGGATGGTGGGCGTGACAGGGATTGAACCTGTGACCCCTACGATGTCAACGTAGTGCTCTCTTTCTCTGTCGGTTAGTCCATGGTTGAGAAATATCTATTCTATTCAATCACATAGAGTAGGTCAGTCTCGAACGGGAAGTCTGGTTTTCGGCTGCTGTCACAACTCAGTCACAGCGAGAACCGAAATGGCTACTTTTCGAAGGCGTAACGGGAGATGGCAAGTCCAAGTCAGGCGAAAGGGCTTCCCTCCAATCTCCAAATCCTTCCTATCAAAAGGGGATGCTCGGGAATGGGCTAGGTTGATCGAAGGGCAGGCAGACCGGCAAGAACTCGGGCCATGTCGAAAAGCCCTCAAAGATATACTTCTGTCTGAACTTGTCACCAGATACAGGGATGAAGTCGTCTCAAAGAAGCGATCCTCCGAGGTAGAGACGATTATCCTGAATCGCTTCCTTCAAGACCCGATATGTCGAAAGCCTCTCTCCGATCTCACGACAGCCGACTTTGCAGCGTATCGAGACAAGCGGCTGAAAGAGCCCAGGCACCAGAACATTGCCTTTGGTTCTTCTGAGGGCCGCAAAAGCTCCGCTCCGATAACGGCAAAATCTCTGAAGCGGCAACTTTCTCCACTCAGCAACATGTTCCGTCATGCCTCTGTCGAGTGGGAAATCCCAGTCTCAAACCCGTTAGACGCCTTGAAGCTTCGTGTCATCGACAACAAGAGGGAAAGACGGCTTCAAAGTGGCGACATTCGTCCTGATGGGACCCGTGGACCTTCAGAGGAGGAAAGGCTTATCCAGTCGGCCAGAAAGTGCCGAAACACTTATGTCCTTCCTATCATTCTTTTCGCCCTAGAGACGGCCATGAGACGCGGTGAGATATTGGCGATACAATTCCGCCATGTCGATTTCGAACGCTCCTCTCTGGTCATCCCTGAGTCAAAGAGCGGCTATTCCCGGGTGATCCCTCTGACTAATAGAGCGATTGCCATTTTGTCGGCAGTCAAAAAGGACGATGCTAGGGGAACCGACCGGGCATTTCCGACGACAGCGCTAGCTCTCCGTCTCGCATGGGACAAACTGCTGAAGAGGGCTGGCTTAGATGATCTGAATTTCCACGATCTCCGACATGAGGCGATCTCAAGGCTGTTTGAACTCGGCTTGACTGTCCCAGAGGTGGCTTCAATTTCCGGTCATAGGACACTCGCCCAACTGATGAGATATTCCCATGCGAACCAAGGGGCTGTTAGGGCGAAGCTATTGAGTCGGAGACAAGAGGAGACGTTGTGTCTTAAGCAAGTCAAGTCTCCAAGGGTGGATGAGCTCAAGGCGATACCCTTGGTTGATAATAACCATTTGATATAGTTATCTTTTCTGATCCTCTTTGACTTTGTACACATTGGGTTCCTTGATACCTCTACATAACCGTAGACTTTACAGGCCCTTGGACCCCTCCTTGGGCCTATTCTTTTACTTTAGTCCTGATACCCAACAGGTTTTGCATTTTTCTTCCAAGTGGATCTCTTCTTCCTCTCTATTCCGAATTTGAGTGATATCTTTTCATCAATATTATTTGCAGTTTTGGCGCAAACGTTCGACAGTAAAGCGAGTTTTTCGTAATCAAAGGAAATTCTCTTCCCCACTGTATATGTCTTATTGATGTATTTCATCTTTTCGACAAAAACCCTGTCGGCAATACCTCTGTTGTGCACATAAATATTTCTTGTTTCGATAAATTGCTTCATATAATCCTTGTCATCTTTTTCGACAAACATATCGACCCCAAGAGAGTCGGAAATAAATTTTTCTATTTCATCAATTCCTTTGTAGGAAAGTGAATGAACTTTCTGCTCTACAATATGATTGATAAGGTCGCGTTTCTTCTTGAAAAGAAATAACTCCTCAATTTTTATTGTTTGTCCGGATTTAACTATCTCCGGCTTTCTTTTCATTGACTCTTGAATAATTTCTGAAATGTACCACAAAAATGAATCTATTATTCCTGTCAAAAGATTCTTGCTTGAAATATAGGCTCTGTCTTTTAATCGTTTGAAGTTTTCTCCAGAGAATTCTTCCTCTTCATTTTCGTCATCTTGATTCATAGCTTTGTTGTCGATTTTATTTAACGCCCTGCTTGCGATTTTTTGAACTTTATCTGCTGTTGCGGCCAAGTTAATAGTGTGGAGAAAGTGGTCCAAAATCATAGAATGGTCATGTAGGAATAAATATAGAGGGCGGGAGCAAATCAAGTCATCCTTCGGAAAGTAAGGTACCTCGAAGGATTCTAAATTTCTTGGCGCTTTGATCGTTGAGTTTGTGCTTTGCTCGTTGTCCATACTCTCTCTTCCTCCCCCTTGTTTCACAGAATAGAATATTAAGCATAAATTGGCCGGATCGGGATATACGAAAAATCATATTCCTATCTATGCTGTCAAACTATTTTCTTTAATGGAAACTAATACATATGACTCCGGTTTAGTTGATCGCGAATTCAGGTAATTTGGAAGTCTACTCCATTTTTTATTTGACTTTCTTGTCGGAATGTGTTATAATAGGGTGTAATTAGATTTGGTTTTCACCTCTTCTAGTTTGGCCGTTTCGGCAACCTTCCAAAACAATTGCTTCACTCAAGCCGCAGGGTCAGCAAGCGAGCTTGCCTCGCGATAAGCCTTCGACGTGTGAAGCCTTCAAGGAGATAATGATTACAATTGAAGAAGCGACTCCGTCGCCTGCTACGTTACATACAATTGCAACGCCTGAATTATCTTACGTCGGCAACGACGCCTATCACTGGACGGTCATCGAGATATCGACCGGGGACAAGAAGTCTCGAAGAGGTCACGTCCGAATTCACAAAAATCAATACCACCACTTCTGGCTAGAATTCATCGGGCTTGAAGCCCCGGCTGAGCTTGCTGGTTCCTATACGACCAACCAAGGGGCGCTGCACGCCCTTCGTGACTGTTGTGAAAAGCACGGCTGGACTCTCGGAATTACGCATATTTCAAAGGACGGTAAGAAGTCCCTTCGGGCAAATCTAAAAGCTATTTAACTAAACATCATTTTAATAATAAGAAAGAAAAATAATGTCAGTTTCATTCAATGTTCTCGATAAGAATATTCTCTCTAAGCCTATCGAAAAAATGTCCAAGGCGGAGAGGGAACTCCTTAAACTTCGAACTCAACAGGTAGCTGAAGCTATCACCGGTAGCGGTATGGACAGCACCCTTGTTGCTTATCAAATCCTCGAAGCTCGGGGGGCGATTCCTAAAGGCTCCGTCCAGAACTTGCTCGATTCCATCAAGGCGGAAGATGAGCGCCCTTCCTCCGGTAAATCCCCATTCGCTGAACAACGAGGCAGCCAGAGTCGAGGTTCGCTAGGTGGTCGAGGCTGGGAATGAAAGCCCGTCCGGTCCGAATTTCAGGGGATCGGGAAAACGGCTTTCTTGTTCATGTCCCTATCGGTCGTGATGGGGTCAATGAAGCCACTCTTGATCTCGACGATTACAACGAACTCGTGTCGTTCAAAGTCTATCCAAACTGGCAGCTTCGGGGAGGGCAGGTAGGAGCTAGAGGGCCACTCGGAATCGAAGTCCTGATAGCCCGCGTCTTGACGAATGCTGAGCCGGGTCAGCGTGTACTCTATGTGGATGGCAGTCCGTTCAATCTTCGTCGGGGCAATCTCGATCTTCAGGATTGGGGATCGTCTATCCGTCACGACAGGGGAGAACTGATCGAAGCTCACGCTGAGTTCGAGCGGAGGAAGCTTATAGAGGTCGCTGCTGGTTCCTATCATCCACGGTTCTGGAAGCCTGAGATATTCCAACCCGACAGGATCACCAAGCCAAGGCAACCCGGTGCGAGGACCCTTGGTCCGAACTTCATTCCCATCAAGGCAAAGGCACTTCCTGTCGCCTAACAGATGGCCACTTAGGGCCGAATTTCGAGGGGGTCAGTGTCCTATCGCGGCCCCCTTCAGTTCTGAATTTTCACGACCGATAACTAATTGATTTTAATAGTAATTTCGAGAGCCATTTTTCCTAAGTGGCCACACTTCCATTGATATTTGAAGGATTTTAAAATGAACGAAATTGTTGCGCCCGAATACAAGTCGAGGAAACGCCTCAGGTCAGAGAAAGCGGCAGTCAGATATCTTGATGAATATTTAGACCTCCCTCATGGCAGAAGGCAGAAAGCTAGGGGGAGGATACGTTCATCCCTTCGACCACTCGTTGAAGCCAAGAAAATCATTCGAGAGGTTTTCATCGGGGCTGGATCGGACAGTGATCCTGATTTCTCTGATGTCCAAGAGCTTCGGGTCCGGCTGATCCATCGTGATCACATGCTGTGCCAGGAACAAGTGTCTTGGTTGAAAAAGCTGGATCGGAGTATTGCCGCCAATTCGCTCTCACGTGCTGCGTTCAAGCAGGAAGCTGCTGAGCTTTTGTCTATGCCGAACTCCCTCCCGTTGCAGCACAGGAAGGACGAACTCGTTTTCAGTCAACAGTCCGGACGACCTGATACGTCAGCGAGTTTCGCGGCATGACGGTCGAAGGGTACTCCGTATCGATAGGCAAGGATATTTCCGCAACCCTCCGGGACGGGAAGCTTCTGATCCTTCGTCGTGGCGCCGTCCAAGAGTTCGATTCCATCAAAGGATTTGTCGACAGCGTTCGTCGAAGAGGTGGGGCTGTGAACAAGGAGACGTTTGCGGCTCTCCTAAGCCTTTGGCGACAAGAGCAGGAGGCAGATGAACCGAAACAGACAGCAAGCGAGCTTGCCTCGCGTAAAGAAGAAAGGGGAACGCGACATTGGCTGACTTGATGGCCGCCAGACGTTTTTTGCAATTGCTAGACCAGACGACGACAGATTTCACATTCCAGACATTTGACGACAAGGATCGGAGTAACAGGGATTTAGTGCGCCTGCTGCACGGCAGCCTTGATAAGCACGCGGACGAACTAGAGCGTTTGAATTCCCATGGTGCTGGCGTCTTTGTGGCCGTCAACCAAACAGACGGTAAGGGCAGGAAGACAGATAATATCACTCATATTCGGGGTATCTGGCACGAGGACGATGAAGGGCGGCTAGATGAGTTCCCCCTCGCTCCGTCTTTGGTTGTCGAATCCAGTCCCGGCAAGTTCCATCGCTATTGGCTGTTAGAGAGCGGTGCCGACGTGCTGTCCGAATTCGGGGAACTCTTTCCTCACGTGATGGACACGATGGTCCAAGACTATGGTTCCGATCCGAACGCAAAAGACCTCTCTCGCGTCCTCCGGCTCCCCGGGTTCTTGCATCAGAAAGCTGAGCCCCACCTAGTCAGGGTGATCGATGGGGACAGGAAACGTTACTCACAGGGAGAAATTCTCGACGCATTTCCACCGACTGAAAGGGCCGATCTGTCAGAGGATGGGACGGATGGCGTGGAGAGCAAAATCCAAAGGTGGGATTCTCGAACGGCTGAGAGGGTGAAGTCTGCCCTGACTGTTGTGCCTGCCGAGAATCGGAATGCTTGGTTCCGCTATGGCGGGGCTATCTACGATGCTTGTTCTGGGGGTGATGACGGCTTTCAGATTTGGGACGATTGGTCCCGGAAGACGACTGCTGGAAACTATTCCGCCAAGGCGCAGTTTCGGCACTGGGTTATCGAATTCAAGCGGCAAGCGAATAAGCGGGCAGGACTTGGAAGCATCTTCTTTGATGCGAGACAGAGAGGATGGGATGAGACGTCTGTCCATTCTCTGCCTGAAGTTAGTGTCCCGCCCGCATCTACTGCCGATCCCGGTCGGCTGACCTCAGAGACAATGGCGGACCTCCGGGAGAGCTTTGACCGCTTTAGCCACAACCCATCACTGGCACAGATGGGCGGACTGAAGGACCTTGTGAGCCACCTCGAAGCGATGGCAAACGGCACGGCTGACAGTCTTTTCTATCTGACCAGTCTGGACCCCGGTGTTGGCAAGACACAATCGATCACGCATTTTACGAAGCGACTGCTGAAGTCCAAGCTTCATAAGGATGTCTCTGTCCTGATCTGTCTTGGACGACTGGCGGAAATCAAATCGCTTGTCGAGGATATGGGACTTGAGAAGCATGACTTCGGTGTTTTGGTGGCGGACACGGAAGGGAACAAGGAGCTTTCGCTTCTAGGCAATCCAGTCACGGACTCCGCCCGGGTTTTGTTCACGACGCAACAGATGCTTGAATCCCGGATGAAGCGGGCGGAAGGCTTCTGTGAGGCCAGAGACTTCTTTTACCGTGGAAGGCCACGACAGGTCCGATTGTGGGATGAGGCGTGTTTGCCGGCGCGGCCGTACTACCTCCGCGTGGATGCAATGAAGAAGCTGCTGGAGGAGGCAGGACGACAACGTAAAGACATCCACGACACACTATCGAAAATCATCAGCGAGATCGAAACAGCGCAAGATGGGTCTATCTATGACATTCCGGACCTTGAAGCCGCCTTCAGCCTGAACTCAGCTCTTGCAATGTACAGCGAGGAGACCAAGGCGACACAGAATGTAGCTAACGACCTATGGTCGCTATCGGGCAAGCCTGTCGTGATCCAACGCGCCGGGAAAGATAATATCTTCGTCCATTACGAGAACACCCTACCTGATGATTTGAAACCGGTTCTGATCTGTGACGCATCCGGGCGTGTCAGGCAGACTTATTCTCATTGGTCGGAGGGTCGGGGCGATCTAGTGCAACTCCGTCATGCCCCCAAGTCATATGAAAATCTTACTGTCCACGTGTGGCGACGAGGGGGAGGGAAAGAGGCTTGGAAGAATGATGACGGGACCCTGATTAATGGCATCGTCGACACGATCGATTCAAAGCCTGACGAAGAATTCTTGATCCTTCACCATATGGAGAACCATCGGTTTCGAAAGGACATCCCGTCCCTGATAAGGGGGAGGGCAGAGAATCCCGATAGGCTGCATTTTGCCCATTGGGGTGGGGAGGATTACCGAGCAACGAACCGCTTCAAGGATGTAAAGAACGTCATTCTTGCCGGAACACTCTTTTACGAACACGGCCACTACGACGCGCTTGGCAGGCTATCCCGGGGCATGGGGTCAGACGAAAAGCTGGATAAGGAAGTCCGCAAAGAGATCGAGCGTGGTGAACATGCTCAAACGATTCTTCAGGCTTTGTGTCGTGGCTCAGTTCGAAAGAGCATCGGCCCTGCTTGTGGCGAATGTAATGCCTATGTGATCGCGAACCCGAATTCAGGCATACCGAAAATGCTGGAAGACGGTGTAATCTTCCCTAACTCCAAGGTGGTTGATTGGTCCCCTGTCGAGCGGAAGCTAACCGGGAAAGTCAAAGAGGCTGTCGAGTTCATATCTTGGGATTTATCGAGAAACCCAAAGGGGCAGCTTTCTTCACGTGCGGTATTGGCCAAGCTGGGGGTAGATCAGCGAGATTGGCAAAGCGACATCATCAACCACCGGGATTTCGAAGGTGCGCTGTCCTCTAAGGGGATATCCTTGATCAGACGGAAAGGCCGGGGAGGGTCTTACTTTGAACGGCGGCCCTAAAGGATCGCTTCTATCGAAGCTGTACGAGTGAGGGATTGATATCCTTAGGTGAAATAAATAACGGGAAGTCACCCTAATGTATTATCTTTAGAGTACTTTCCCGTTATTAATTATTACGTAAATGTCATGAAGGTATCATAAAGGTATATATTGGGGTGGTTTCATGACATTAAATAAATGTGGTGCATTTTGGATGCCTTGGTTGCTATTTCTTTTATTTTCAACCTAACACTCGAACAAGCATAGAGTCGCCCGACCCGGAAAACCCATAATTTCAGTGAGAATATTTCGAGGGGTCATACCCTTAAAAGCGTAGGGGGTGGTTCCCCCGGGTACCGGCCCTAGGGGTGGGGCCTATGTGACGGTCACGACTCGGAGCTAGTCCGCTGTCACACCTTTGTCACACCTGCTTCGCTTGGAGCCTATGGTTCATGCCAATCTGCTCTCGCTGGGGATGATGCGCGGCGTCGGCTGTTTGAATGGGCGTGTTGCTTGAGGAAAGGTCGTTGTCTCTGACGGAACGGAGGAGTAGACTACGTAAGCAGCTGATTTATCAGCCTTTCCGTTGAGGGCTCTGCCCGACGTGCGGGGACACTACGGACCACTGAAGGGTATTTTTAGAGGTCTGGATGGTGGGCGTGACAGGGATTGAACCTGTGACCCCTACGATGTCAACGTAGTGCTCTCCCGCTGAGCTACACGCCCATCCGACGCCGCGCATACACCACTTTTGTTTCGGCGCGTCAATAGCGAGAACAGCGAAAGAAAGCCGACATCCAAAATGTCGTGATGGCGGCGGCGGCGTCTGCATGGGTTTTGCAGCAGCTTGGCTGCTGCATTCACTGCTGGCAGTGCAATCTTGCGGCGGGTGGCTGGCCAGTTCGGAAACGAATCGACCACACAGATATGCACAGGCGTGCGGAAGCGACGCCACTGAAACAGCTGCAATGAAGGTTTGGTTGAAATGGCCGCTTACGCGGCGTGCAGCATTTTCTCGACTTCGTTGACGAGGTCGCGCAGATGGAAGGGTTTCGACAGAACCTTGGCGTCGCGTGGCGCCTTCGAATCGGGGTTCAGTGCCACGGCGGCAAAGCCGGTGATGAACATGACCTTGAGGTCCGGATCGATCTCGGTGGCGCGGCGGGCCAATTCGATGCCGTCCATCTCCGGCATGACGATATCGGTCAAAAGCAGCGAAAACGGCTCTTCGCGCAGGCGCTCATAGGCGCTGGCGCCATTGTCGAAATCACTGACCTGGTAGCCGGCGCGCTCAAGCGCCTTCACCAGAAACCGGCGCATGTCATCGTCGTCTTCCGCCAGCAGGATGCGTGTCATTCTCGTCCCGTCCGAATCATCCCCCGGGAATTGTGCAGAACAATCCCGTTAACCATCCCGTATATGGAATCGCGAGGGTAAACATCAAGTGAATGATGGCGTTCTCTCCCGTTGCGTCAAGCTGGCAAACGGTGCTGAAATGCTGGACATGTGGCCTGCGCGGTGGCACGTTGACGCCATGACAGATGCGTTCCTATGGGTTCCTGAAATTTGACGTCGCCGGCAGAGGATTTTGCGGTCATACCGCCCTTCGAAATCCGCTCGGGCGCCGAACAGCGCGTCCCCTTCGTCTTCAACTCTCCGCACAGTGGCCGACACTATCCGGATCGATTCCTGGCGATGGCCAAGCTGGACCGCAACACCATCCGCCGGTCCGAGGATTGTTATGTCGAGGAGTTGTTCGGTTCTGCCATCATGCTGGGCGCGCCGATGCTGGCCGCCAATTTCCCGCGCGCCTATCTCGATGTGAACCGCGAGCCGTGGGAGCTCGACCCGCGCATGTTCGTCGAGCCGGTGCCTTCCTATTGCAACATCCGTTCGGCGCGCGTGGCGGGTGGGCTTGGTACCGTGCCGAAACTGGTGGGCGAGGGGCTGGATATCTATGCCAGCAGGCTGCCTATCGCGGAGGCTTTCCAACGCATCGAGACCGTCTACAAGCCGTATCACGAGACGCTGAAACGATTGATTGCCGGCACCCATGCCCGTTTCGGCTATGCGGTGCTCATCGACTGCCACTCGATGCCGGCCAGTGTGCGTACCAGCGATCAGGGCATGCGCCCCGATTTTATCATCGGCGACCGCTTCGGCACGTCGGCGGCAGCGGCCCTGACACAGGAGGCGATCTCACTCCTGAGCGGCATGGGTTATTCCGTTGCCTACAACAAACCTTATGCCGGTGGCTTCATCACCGAGCATTATGGACGGCCGGCACGCAACCTGCATGCGCTGCAAATCGAGATCAATCGCGGTCTTTATATGAATGAACGCACTTTCCAGAAGTCGGCAGGATTCGATGCGCTGGCGGAGGATATTGCGCGCTTCGCGGCAGACTTGATGGCGTTGCCGGACCATCACCTCATCGACCTGCCGGAAGCGGCGGAGTGATAGAGAGCGAATAGGGAACTATTCGAGATTTAAAGCGAATAGGCATGGATACCGCTACTCACTATTCCCTACTCGCTCAAAAAAAGACCGCATCGTTGACACGACGCGGTCGAAGTCTAGGGAGGAAACGCCCAAGGTGGGCATGGACAGGAGAACCTGTCCGTCTCCGAGGTTATTGTGCGCTGCACAAAAGTCAACCTGATAATTAATTCAAAATGAAATAGGAAAAGTCTGCCGTGCTCGGCGCGTGACATTCCCGCAACGCTTTTGGTAAGTACGCGAGGCGGCACATCCGACCGGCAGTTCCCAGGAGAGGCACTTGAACATTTCCCCCGACTTCATGCGGCGGATCGCCAGCGCTGCCGCGGCCGAGACGTTGCCACGTTTCCGCAGCCAGGGGGCGGTGGTCAACAAGCTGTCCGGTGGCTTCGATCCCGTCACGGAAGCCGACCGCGAGGCGGAACGCGCCATTCGCGCACTGATCGGTGCCGAGTTCCCGGATCATGGCATCCTTGGTGAAGAGCATGGCAGCGAGAATCTCGCCAGCCGGCATGTTTGGGTGATCGATCCGATCGACGGCACCCGTGCCTTCATTTCCGGTCTTCCGGTCTGGGGCACGCTGGTCGGGCTAACGGTCGATGGCGATGCGGTCGCCGGACTGATGTCGCAGCCTTTCACAGGTGAATTGTTCTACGCCAATACAGACGGCGCCTTCTACGAAGGGCCCGGCGGGCCGCGCAAGCTTGCTGCGCGAAAGACGACGAAACTCGAAGACGCCACACTGTTCACCACGACGCCGGCGCTGTTCAAAGGCGATGCCCGCGGCCGTTTCGACCTTTTCGAGACAAAGGTGCAGCTCTCGCGCTATGGCACCGACTGCTATGCCTTCGCCATGGTCGCGGCGGGTACGGTCGACATCGTCGCCGACCCCGGGCTGAAGCCTTATGACATCGTTGCGCTGATCCCGATCATCGAGAAGGCGGGCGGCGTGATCACCACGTTCGATGGGCATCCGGCTGAAAACGGTGGCGATATCATAGCGGCGGCGACGCCCGAATTGCACGAAGCTGCCATGGAGGCGCTGCGGGGTTGAACTAGCCCGCCCCTTCCTACTCTTCGCTGCCTGGAATGAACGCGTCGAAGGCTGCAAGGAATTGCTCGCGGTAATAGTCTTTCTCCTGCAGGATCTCGTGCTTGGCGCCGTCGATCATCAGGAAAGAGCCGAGCCTGATATGGCGGGCAAAATGTTCGACCGCGCGGGTTGAAACGACGCGGTCGTTGCCGGCTCCGATGATCAGCGTGGGGATCTTCATCCGTGCCATGAATTCAGGATCGCGCACTGTCTCGGCGGCGATTGCTGCGGCACGCAACCAGCGCACGGTGGGGCCGCCCAGCGCCAATTGCGGATAAGCCTGGTAGAGCTCGGTGTTGCGGCGATAGCGGTTGGGATCGGTGGTCAGCAGATTGCTCTCGAACGGCGTCGGCAAGGCCTTGCGCGGCCCCCACGCGGCGTAGGCGCGGCCAAGTCCGGCATAAGCCAGCGCGCTGCCGAGGCGACGCACGGTTTTCATCGACACGCGCTGGTCGGGGAGTTCGAGAAAAGGCGCGATCAGTACCATGCGCTGCACCCGATTGACCAGGGCGGGGCTGGAAAGCAGGGCAACCAACGCGCCTGCCGAATGCGCGAGAATGTAGTAGGGACCGCGGCAATCAGGCAGGACGACGTCCACGAACAGCTGTTCGAGGTCTGCCGCATAGTCGTGGAAACTTCCGACATAACCGCGCTGCGGGTTCTTGAGAAGCCGGTCGGAGGCACCCTGGCCACGCCAGTCGAGCATGGCCACGCCGAAGCCTCGCCCGGCGATGTCGCGCACGGTTTCGAAATATTTCTCGATGCACTCGTTGCGGCCCGGAAGCACTACAATCGTGCCCTTGAGCGGCCGGCTGGTTGCGGCAAACCTGGCGTAGCGGATCTGCTTGCGGTCGTGCGTGGTGAAAAAGCCGGTGACGGCATTTTCGGGAACGGGATTGCCGTCGAGTTCGTAGAAAAGATCCGTCATCGGGGGCTTTTTGGAAGGACGAGGCTCCGCGCCCGCATGCGGGCCAATCAGCAGGTGATAGAAGCTATTGGGTAAAATGCAAAGCAAATCCCCAAGGGCGAGCTGTTTGGGCGAGGCTTTAAATATCCGAAGCCGGAAGCGCTTGATACAGCGCCTCCGGCTTCTGTCGATCCGGGAGGAAGGGACGTTGCACCCGGCTCGGCTTCGTTGCGGCGTCGATTCCGCCGCTGGTCGCAATGTTGGTGCCAAGCTAGCGCCGGCGATCTGAACGACGGCAGAAGAGGTGGTTCATCTGACGTTCATGTAGAACTGCCCCAGGAACTCAACCAAACGTCTTGAAACGTCCTTTGAGGACACCCAGATGTCTGATGCGGCCGCCGATGTCGGGGCCGCTGGTCCATTGGAAACGCCTGAAGGGTTTCGCCTGGGCCATACGCAAACCATGTTGCTCAACAGGAGAACACATCATGCGTCATGTCGATTTTTCCCCGCTTTATCGCTCGACCGTCGGTTTCGACCGCCTGTTCACGATGCTGGATTCGCTGGCCCAGCCTGAAGGCGGCCAGAGCTATCCGCCCTACAACATCGAGCGCACCGGCGAGGATTCCTACCGGATCTCCATGGCCGTCGCCGGCTTCTCGGATGACGAGATTTCGATCGAGGCCCATCGCAATGTGCTGACCATCAAAGGTGAGCGCAAGGATGAGACCAACGGCGAAGGTTCGGAAGTCCTCTATCGCGGTATTGCCGCTCGCGCTTTCGAGCGCCGCTTCCAGCTTGCAGATCATGTCGACGTCGTCGGCGCCGCTCTCAAGAACGGCCTGCTTCATATCGACCTGAAGCGCAACATCCCCGAAGAGCTGAAGCCCCGCAAGATCGCGATCTCGGCTGCTCCGGCCAAGACCAAGCAGATCGAAGCAAAGGCTGCCAACTAGGCAGTCGAGAGTCTCCTCCCGAGACGAAGGCGGCGCCGCGAGGCGTCGCCTTTTTTGCTGCCGCAGCGCGTGCGATCCCCAATCAGGGCTTGCTTCTGCGGTTCAGGGCGATGACCGCGTTGACGCTGGCAAGCATTGCCAGTCCGCAACCGGCCACGAGATAGGATTCCTGATAACCGATAGCCTCGATCAGGGGTTGGCTGGCGAAGGGCGAGGTAAAGTGGCCGATGAACATCGACGCCGTCACCATGCCTGCCAGTCGCCCGCGCGTGGCTGGGCTGGCGAGCGCGATGATGCCCGACATCAGATTGGGGACGGTCAGGCCAAGGCCTGCGCCGGCGATCGCCATCGCGAGCAGCACTGACGGCATTGTCGTTGAAAAGGCAACCAGCACAAATCCCAAAGTCATCAGGCAAAGACCGATGACGAAGATCACTGGCACGGAAAGGCGGGCGCGCAACCGACCATAGGCGAGTGCAGAGCCAGCCATGACCAGATTGTGCAAGCCGATGGCGAAACCGGTGCTGCTTGCGGTGGTGATACCAATCGCCCGCAGGTAGAAAGGCACTTGCGACGGGATGAAGTAAAAGATCAGGTTGACGAGGAAGGTGAGTGCGCACAGCGCCACAACCGGAAGCCAGCGGACAGCAGGGTCGGACAGGGAAGGCGTGGCCTGACTATTCAAGGTCGGCCGCGTGGGTTCGGTCAAGAAGACGACGACAGCTGGAATGATGGCGAAGGCCACTGCATAGATCGCGAAAGGGGCACGCCAGTGGTAATCGGCAAGCAAGCCGCCGGCGGCAACGAAGGCGACCCCGCCGATGCCGGTAAAGGCCTGCTGAAGTCCCAGGTAACGTTCGCGTTCGCTGCCCGTGAAATAGTCGCCGACGAGCGCGGTGGTCAGCGTCATGATGCCGGCAATGGCGATACCGAGTGCTGCACGACCGACCAGTAATGCCGGCAGGCTGTCGACGAACAAGCCTGAAATGCCGGAGAAGCCATAGAGCAGGATCGAGCCGGCCAGCAGACGCAGCCGCCCGTAGCGGTCAGCCAGCCCTCCGATCAAGGGTGCGCAGAAAGCGACGAACAGCGCCGGAAGCGTCAGCACCATACGGCTGAGCAGCTTGACGCCATCGACGTCGGCAAAGGTCATCTCAATGGCCGGCAGCGAGGGGGCAATCGCGGTGCCGGCCATGATCGTCAGGGTCGCGACCATCAGCAGGGTTGCCTTGCGCCCGATTTCCGATCTTGCCGAGCCGGCGGGAAGTGTCGTTTCCGCGCATGTCATCCATCATCTCCATCAGATCGGCTGGCCCGGCCTGCTCAGGGCAGCACGGTTCCATCCTCGTTGCAGCGCCCGAAGGCGGCAGCAGTGCAGTCCCGGATCGATTAAGCTTCGTCCTACAAGTTCAAGTTAGCTTGAGGTCAAGAGACGTAGAAAAGAATTTGGGGAGGAGTTCACCACCGCACCTTAACCAGTTTCCGGTTTTCGAAGACGCTGCCAGGTGGAAAGGGGCAAGCTGAGCAATTCCAGCAAAATGCGCAGCGGTTCCTCGTAGCAGATCGCTTAAAAAGCAACAGGTTAGAGTGTCTCCGAGAAAATCGGAAAACGTTCTAGGTTTTCTGCAGCGCCAGATGTGCGCCGAGCCCTACCAGCAGCGCGCCGCCGGCGCGGCGCATGAGCCGCTGCGCTCCACTGGAGCGCTTAAGCCTTGCGACGAGCACGCCAGCCAGCATGACGCAGACTACGTCTGCCGACGAGAAGACGAGGTTGACAATGGTCCCGAGGATAAGGAACTGCGCCCAAACCGGCAAAGTGGCCGATGCGTCGATGAATTGCGGCAGGAAGGCCAAAAAGAACAGCGCCGTCTTGGGATTGAGCACCTCGACGGTGATGCTTTCCAGGAACGCCCGGCGCCCCGATTTCGCCTCGAGCACAGGCAGCGCGGTTTCATCGCCTTGAGCTTTGGCGCGGAACATCGAAATACCCAGCCAGATCAGGTAAGCGGCGCCGGCGAGCTTCACGACAAGATAAAGCACCGGCACGGCGTGGAAGAGGACCGACAGCCCGGCAGCAGCCGCAATGACATGGATGTAGCAACCGAGATGAATCCCGAGCGTCGCCATCATTCCCGACCAGCGGCCCCGTGCGATCGTCTGTGCTGCCGCATAAAGCATGGCCGGACCGGGGATGTAGGCAAAAATCGCCGTGGTGATGATGAATGCGATGAGAACTTCGGTGGAGGGCATGGTCTGGCCTCTGAAGGAACTGGCGAATATTGCTTTACCTGAAATCTCCATCCATCCAAAGCGGATCTACAGGTCCTTGGGCAGGTGTATCTCCGCTTGCATGAACGTGATGGCCTTGCCGGTTATCAGAACGCGATCGCCAGCCAGTTCACACAATAGATGACCACCGCGGGCCGAGGCTTGGAACGCCGAGAGGCGGGTCTTGCCAAGCTTATTTGCCCAATACGGAACGAGTGTCGCGTGGATCGAGCCGGTCACTGGATCCTCCGGGATTCCGGCGCCCGGCGCGAAATAGCGCGAGACGAAATCATGGGTGTCGCTTTTGCCGGTGATGACCAGTCCCTGCGACTTCAGCGTTGCGATCTTCGCCAGATCGGGCACGAAGGCGCGAACCGCCGCCTCGTCAGGCAATTCGACGAAGATGTTCTCGAAATTGCGGAAAGCGTTGTACTCGACGCCCGCGAACAACTCGGCGATCAGAACCGGCAGGGCTGGCAGTGGCTCGGGCGGAAAAGAAGGAAGATCCATGCGATAACCGCCGCCGACGTGAGCAATACGCAACTCGCCAACGCGGGTCAAAAAGGCCATTTCACCTGGCACGTTGTGATGTGCGGCAAGCACATGCGCCGTCGCCAGCGTGGCATGCCCGCAGAAATCCACCTCGTGAACGGGTGTGAACCAGCGCAGGTCCCAACCTTTGCCGTTTGGCCGGGCAAAAGCGGTCTCAGCCAAATTGTTCTCGGCTGCGATCGATTGCATGACGTTGTCGGCCAGCCAATCATCGAGAATGAGCACGGCGGCGGGATTGCCGCCGAAGATCCGGTCTGAGAAGGCGTCGACTTGATACATTGCCGTCATGGCGTTGCTTCCGTTTGTGCTTCTGTTGCTCAGGCCCTCAGCTGTTCGGCGAAGCGGTCGATATCTTTTTCCGTGGTCGCGAAGCTGGTCACGAACCGGTAGAGCCCTTCATTCTCGCCGATATGACCATCGAAACCGTGGGGCATATGCCAATCGTAGAAGGCGGCACCTGAAGCTAGCAGCCTTTCGGCCCTCTTCCGGTCGAGTATGGCAAAGACCTCATTGGCCTGCGGCAGCCACGCCAGCTTCGAGTTTTCGTCATCTTCGATCGCTGCTGCCAACCGCGCTGCCATGGCATTGGCATGGTGGGCTGTCTCCATCCATAGGCCGTCCTTGAAATAGGCGTCGAACTGTGCGGCGATGAAGCGCGATTTAGAAAAGAGCTGAGCGGCACGTTTGCGCAGGAAGGTAAGCTCCTTGGCGCGGTCGAGATCGAATAGCACGATGGCTTCGGCGCACCAGCAGCCATTCTTGGTCCCGCCAAAGGACAGGATGTCGATACCTCGCTTCCAGGTCATCTCCGCGGGAGTCGTCTCCAAGGAAGCGAGTGCGTTGGCGAAACGGGCCCCGTCCATTTGCAGCGGCAGACCGTAGCGGCTGGCGATTTTCGAGATGGCCTCGATGTCGTCCAGCCCATAGATCGTACCCGCTTCGGTCGATTGGGTGATCGAGATCGCCATCGGCCGGCCGGCATGGACGACTTCTCCGGCAAAGCGCTCGATCCCCTGCTCGAGGGCGCTCGGGTCGATACGGCCGAGCGCACCATCGACCGGCCTGAGGCGCGAGCCGCCGGTAAAATATTCCGGGGCCCCGCATTCGTCTTCCACAATGTGCGACTCACGATGGCAGAAGGTGATGCCGCCGGGTTTGTTGTAAGCGGTGAGCGAAAGCGAGTTGGCGGCGGTACCGGTGGCCACGAAGAAAATCGCAACCTCACGCTCGAAAATCTCGCTGAAGCGTTCATAGACCGCCTTGTCGAGATCGCTGTCGCCATAGGCGGCCGCATAGCCCGTATTGTGCGCACTGAGTGCAGCGGCAACCTTAGGATGGGCGCCTGCCCAGTTGTCGGAGGCAAAAAACATACTTTTGGAGCTCATCTCTTGGCGATTTGGGAGGCGCGACCATGACGGC
Source organism: Terribium retamae (assembly GCF_022347545.1). Lineage (GTDB taxonomy): Bacteria > Pseudomonadota > Alphaproteobacteria > Rhizobiales > Rhizobiaceae > Mesorhizobium > Mesorhizobium retamae. The sequence continues at coordinate 116,549 of NZ_JAKREW010000004.1, read as the reverse complement.
ATTCTGGCGGACCCCGCAAGGTCCAGCGCTGTCAGGATGTTTGGAGCCAGAAGTCTTCCACGTCGCCCGCCACAAAGTTTCCACGGTGTCCGAGGTTGGGTAATTTTCTTTCGCAAAACGGCCGGGAAATTTCCAAATCGGTCTTGTGTGGGATATAGATTTCTGCCATAGAAAATTTAGGACAGCATTGCTGTCTTATTTACCAGTACCAACCAGGCCGGATTGGCGTATGATCGACGCTGGTCTGGCTGCCGCCACGAGTGGCGTGCGATGACAGGCCGAGCCCGGCCGGACGATGCCCGGCATGGTTCGCCAGATTTCGCGACAGGTGCGAGAGATGTGAGAGGGAAGTGTCAAACTTCCCATGGAGAAGAAGCGCCCAAGTGGCGCAGAACAGAGGATAGGACGATGACGGAAGTGACGCCATCTGTGACGACGGTTTTTGCCCCGGTTGCACAGACGAAAGCGGCCACCGTCAAAACTGTGCTTCGAACCACTACCGCTCCGACTACCGCGCTGTTCGACCGATCCCCCTCCGCCCAGGGCATGTATGATCCGCGCAATGAGCATGACGCCTGCGGTGTCGGCTTCATCGCCCAAATGAAGGGTGTGAAGTCGCACCAGATCGTCAAGGACGGCCTGTTCATGCTGGAGAACCTCACCCATCGCGGCGCGGTGGGGGCGGATCCGCTGATGGGCGACGGCGCCGGCGTGCTGGTGCAAATCCCCGATCGCTTCTTCCGCGAAGAAATGGCCAAGCAGGGCATCGAACTGCCGCCGGCCGGCCAGTATGGCGTCGGTCACTGGTTCATGCCGCGGGACCCGGAGTTGCGTGCCCATGTCGATGCGATCATCGCGGAATCGGCGCAGTCGGAAGGTCTGCCGCTGATCGGTTTCCGCGACGTGCCGGTGGACAATTCCTCCTTGTCCAAGGCGCCGGAGATTGCCGCTGCCGAACCGTTCCATCGGCAGGTCTTCATCGGCCGCACGCCTGACATCGACAATGACGAGGAATACGAGGCGCGCCTCTACCTTCTTCGTAAGGTGATCTCAGGCCGCATCTATGCCGAGCACAACAACAAGGACATCGGCTCCTATTGCGTGTCGCTGTCGGCGCGAACCATCGTCTACAAGGGCATGTTCCTGGCCTACCAGGTCGGCGCCTATTACAAGGACCTGTCCGACCCGCGCTTCGAAACGGCGCTGATCCTGGTCCACCAGCGCTTCTCGACCAACACCTTCCCGTCGTGGAAGCTGGCACATCCCTACCGCATGGTCGCCCACAACGGTGAGATCAACACCGTGCGCGGCAACAACAACTGGATGGCGGCCCGCCAGGCCTCGGTCGACTCCGAACTCTTCGGCAACAACATCTCGAAGCTCTGGCCGATTTCCTATGAGGGACAGTCGGACACGGCCTGCTTCGACAATGCGTTGGAGTTCCTGTTCCAGGGCGGTTACACGCTGGCGCATTCGATGATGATGCTGATCCCGGAAGCCTGGGCCGGCAACAAGTCGATGGATGCCGATCGCAAGGCTTTTTACGAATATCACGCAGCCTTGATGGAGCCGTGGGACGGTCCTGCTGCGGTCTGCTTCACCGACGGACGCCAGATCGGCGCGACGCTGGACCGCAACGGCCTGAGGCCGGCACGCTATATCGTCACCGACGACGACCGTGTCATCCTTGCATCCGAGGCTGGCGTGCTGCCGGTCGAGGAAAAGCACATCGTGCGCAAATGGCGCCTCCAGCCGGGCAAGATGCTGCTGATCGATCTGGTCAAGGGTCGCATCATCTCCGACGAGGAGATCAAGAAGGAAATCGCCACCCAGCATCCCTACAAGGACTGGCTCAAGCGCACCCAGCTGGTGCTGGAGGATCTTAATCCGGTCGAGCCGCGCGCGCTGCGCAAGGATGTGACGCTGCTCGATCGCCAGCAGGCCTTCGGCTACAGCCAGGAAGACCTTAAGCTGTTGATGGCGCCGATGGCCGTCACCGGCCAGGAAGCCGTCGGCTCGATGGGCACCGATACGCCGATTTCGGCGATGTCGGACAAGTCGAAGCTGCTCTACACCTATTTCAAGCAGAACTTCGCCCAGGTCACCAACCCGCCGATCGATCCGATCCGCGAAGAGTTGGTGATGAGCCTGGTTTCTTTCATCGGGCCGCGGCCGAACATCTTCGACCTTGTCGGCTCCTCCCGCAAGAAGCGGCTGGAAGTGCGCCAGCCGATCCTGACCAATGGCGATCTGGAGAAGATCCGTTCCATCGGCCACACAGAGGACCGCTTCGACACCAAGACCATCGACGTCACCTATTCGATCACCGAAGGGGCAGCGGGCATGGCAGGCGCGGTCGAGCGCCTGTGCGACCGTGCCGAAGCGGCGGTGGCCGGCGGCTACAACATCATCATCCTGTCGGACCGGCAGGTCGGGCCGGACCGCATCGCCATTCCGGCGCTGCTGGCGACGGCGGCCGTACACCATCATTTGATCCGCAAGGGTCTGCGCACGTCGGTCGGCCTGGTCGTGGAATCGGGTGAGCCGCGCGAAGTGCACCATTTCTGCTGCCTCGCCGGCTATGGTGCGGAAGCGATCAACCCGTATCTCGCCTTCGATACGCTGCTCGACATGCACAAGAAGGGTGAGATGCCGGAAGAGGTCGATGCCTCCGAAGTCGTCTCGCGCTACATCAAGTCGATCGGCAAGGGTATCCTCAAGGTCATGTCCAAGATGGGCATCTCGACCTATCAATCTTATTGCGGCGCGCAGATCTTCGATGCGGTCGGCCTGAAGAGCGATTTCATCGAGAAGTACTTCACCGGCACCGCCACTCTCATCGAAGGTGTCGGCCTCGAAGAGGTTTCGGAAGAGACCTTGGCACGCCACGGCGACGCCTTCGGCGACGATCCGGTGCTGCGCACCAGCCTGCAGGTCGGCGGCGACTACATGTACCGCATGCGCGGCGAAGCCCACATGTGGACACCCGATGCTGTTGCCACGCTGCAGCACGCCGTGCGCAAGGGTTCGTGGTCGACCTTCAAGGAGTTCTCGCAGCAGATCGACAGCGAGACGGCACGCGCCCAGCAGATCCGCGGCCTGTTCCGCATCAAGCTGGCTGAAGAAACAGGCCGCAAGAAGGTCGCACTGGATGAGGTGATGCCGGCCGCCGAGATCGTGAAGCGCTTCTCGACGGGCGCGATGTCCTTCGGTTCGATCTCGCGGGAAGCCCACACCACGCTGGCGATCGCCATGAACACGATCGGCGGCAAGTCGAACACGGGCGAGGGGGGCGAGGAGCCGGATCGTTATCTGCCACTGCCTGGCGGCGGCCGCAATCTCGAACGTTCTGCCATCAAGCAGGTGGCATCGGGTCGTTTTGGCGTGAGTGCAGAATACCTCGTCAACTCCGATATGATGCAGATCAAAGTGGCGCAGGGTGCAAAGCCAGGTGAAGGCGGCCAACTGCCCGGTCACAAGGTTGACGCGACCATCGCCAAGGTGCGCCACTCGACTCCGGGCGTCGGCCTGATCTCGCCGCCGCCCCATCACGACATCTATTCGATCGAAGATCTGGCGCAGCTGATCTACGACCTGAAGAACGTCAATCCGGCTGCTGACGTGTCGGTGAAGCTTGTGTCGGAAGTGGGCGTCGGTACGGTGGCGGCAGGTGTCGCCAAGGCGCGCGCCGACCACATCACCATTTCCGGTTATGACGGCGGCACCGGTGCCTCGCCGCTGACGTCGCTCAAGCACGCCGGTTCGCCCTGGGAAATGGGCTTGGCCGAGACGCACCAGACGCTTGTCCTGAACGGCCTGCGCTCCAGAGTGGCGCTACAGGTCGATGGTGGCTTGCGCACCGGCCGCGACGTCATCGTCGGTGCGCTGCTGGGTGCCGACGAGTTCGGCTTCTCGACAGCGCCGCTGATCGCAGCCGGCTGCATCATGATGCGCAAGTGCCATCTCAACACCTGCCCGGTTGGTGTCGCTACCCAGGATCCGGTGCTACGCAAGCGTTTCAAGGGCACGCCGGAACACGTCATCAACTACTTCTTCTACGTGGCGGAAGAGGTGCGCGAGCTGTTGGCTGAAATGGGTTACACCCATCTCGACCAGGTCATCGGCGATACCGATCTTCTGGAAAAGCGCGAGGTCGTCAATCACTGGAAGGCGCGCGGGCTGGACTTCTCGAAGATGTTCTACAAGCCCGAGGCGCCGCGTGAGGCTGTGCACTGGACCGAACGCCAGAAGCATCCGATCGACGACGTGCTCGACCGCCAGATGATCGAACAGGCCAAGCCTGCGCTCGAGGCGCGCCAACCAGTCGAGATCGCGCTGCCGATCCGCAATGTCGACCGCTCCGCCGGTGCCATGCTGTCGGGCGAGGTCGCCAAGCGCTTCAAGCACAAGGGCCTGCGCGAGGACACTATCAAGGTGACGCTGACCGGCACTGCCGGCCAGTCCTTTGGCGCCTTCCTGGCACGTGGCGTGTCGTTCGAACTGATCGGCGCCGGCAACGACTATGTCGCCAAGGGTTTGTCGGGCGGCCGCATCGTCATTCGTCCGCCGGAAGACGCCAAGATCGTCGCTGAAGATTCGATCATCGTCGGCAACACCGTGCTCTATGGCGCCATCGAGGGCGAGTGCTACTTCCGTGGCGTTGCCGGTGAGCGTTTCGCGGTGCGCAATTCCGGCGCGGTAGCGGTGGTGGAAGGCGTTGGCGATCACGGCTGCGAATACATGACCGGTGGTGTGGTCGTCGTCATCGGCAAGACCGGCCGCAACTTCGCGGCCGGCATGTCGGGCGGTGTCGCCTATGTTCTGGACGAGGAAGGCGATTTCGCGCTCCGCTGCAACATGGCCATGGTTGAACTGGAGCCGGTCCCGGAAGAGGACGATCTGATGGAGAAACTGCTCCATCACGGCGGCGACATCGACCACAAGGGTCGCGTCGATGTGTCGGGCGACATGACCAGCCATGACGAGGAGCGTCTCTATCAGCTGATCTCGAACCATGTGCACTTCACCGGTTCGACACGCGGCAAGGAGATACTCGACAATTGGGCTAGCTTCCGGCCGAAATTCCGGAAGGTCATGCCGGTCGAGTATCGCCGTGCGCTGCAGGAGATGGAGCGCGCCCGCATGAGCGTGGCGGCCGAATAGGCGTCCGGTCAGCCGGGAAGCATGCGCTTCCCGGCAACCGTCACACGATACAGCCAATCAATGACCCGATCCCGCGGTTGCGCTTGCGACCGGATGAGGATAACGGGTGCGGCGGTAACCCCGCCACGTGCTCTACAGGAACCGAGACATGGGCAAGGTAACAGGTTTTCTCGAGATCGACCGGCAGGTGCACAAGTACCAGCCGGCATCCGATCGTATCCGGCATTTTCGCGAGTTCACGCTGCCGATGTCGCAGCCAGAAGTCGAGAAGCAGGCCGCGCGCTGCATGGATTGCGGCATTCCCTTCTGTCACGGCCCGACGGGCTGTCCGATCCACAACCAGATTCCGGACTGGAACGATCTCGTCTACAATGGCGACTGGGACGCGGCGATCCGCAATCTGCATTCGACCAACAATTTCCCGGAATTCACCGGCCGCATCTGCCCCGCGCCTTGCGAGGAAGCCTGCACGCTGAACCTGGAAGACATTCCAGTCGCTATCAAGACGGTGGAGCAGGCGCTTGCCGACAAGGCCTATGAGACCGGCTATGTTCGACCCTATCCGCCGGAAAAGAAGACCGGCAAGAAGGTTGCCGTCATCGGTTCGGGTCCGGCTGGCATGGCGGCGGCACAGCAGCTTGGTCGCGCCGGGCATGACGTGCATGTTTACGAGCGCGAGAGCCGTCCAGGCGGGCTGCTGCGTTTCGGCATTCCCGACTTCAAGATGGAGAAGCACTATATCGACCGTCGTATCGAGCAGATGGCGGGTGAAGGCGTGACCTTCCATTGTGGCGTCAATGTCGGCGTCGACAAGAAGGTCGAGGAATTGCTCGCCGAATATGATGCAGTGCTCTATTGCGGCGGTTCGGAAACGCCACGTCCTGCCGGCATCCCTGGCGACGATCTCGAAGGCGTGCATGACGCGATGCCTTACCTCGTCCAGCAGAACAAGCGTGTCGGCGGCGAAGACATCCAGTCGGTCGCTTGGCCGTCGCGGCCGATCGTGGCATCCGGCCAGCATGTCGTGGTCGTCGGCGGCGGTGATACGGCTTCCGACTGCGTCGGAACCGCCTTCCGCCAGGGGGCGGTGCGGGTCACTCAGCTCGACATCCGTCCACAGCCTCCGGAGAAGGAAGACAAGCTTTCGGTCTGGCCTTATTGGGCGACCAAGATGCGCACCTCGTCGAGCCAGGCCGAAGGTGCCGAGCGCGAGTTCCAGGTCGCGACGCTGGAATTCATCGGCGAGGAAGGTCAGCTCACCGGTGTGAAGTGCTGCGAGGTGGACGAGAAGCGCAAGCCGATCCCCGGCACGGAATTCGTCATCCGCGCCGACCTCGCCTTCATCGCCATCGGTTTCGCCGGCCCGATCGATGGCGCCGTGACGGCGGAACTGGATGGGAAGCTTGAAATCGTCACGGACGCGCGCCGTTCGAAGAATGTCGCTGCCAACGATCAGGATTACCGCACCAGCGTTGACCGGCTCTATGCTGCCGGCGACATACGCCGTGGGCAGTCGCTGGTGGTGTGGGCGATCCGCGAGGGCCGTCAGGCGGCGCGGGCTATCGACGAAGCGTTGACCGGCTCAAGCGTGCTGCCACGCTGAAACGGGTGAATAGCCAATAGCGAGTAGGGGGCTCCTTATCACTACTTACTATTGGCTACTCGCTACTCTCTTACCTTAATCGCATTGGTCGTTTCTCGCGCCGGCACACTCGCCGCTGCCCCGCCGAAGTCATCGGCGCGGCCGGGCGAAGCGGCTGGCGCGATGCCTCGGACCGCCAGTTTTTCTCCTGGAAGCACGAGAGCGGGTTTTGCCGGCGGCGTTGCGCCCATCAGCTCCGTTCCCCCGTCCAGTGCCGGGTCGCCAAGGGCAATGGGGTCGGTGCGGTCGACTGGCATCGGTGCAGCCGGCGTCACCGGTTGTCCCGACGGCAAAGGACCGGCGGGCAATGATGCCGGGGCCGTCGGCGCTGACAGGCCGAGGATTTTCAACAGCGGCTTCTCGGCATAGAAGGCGAGCTTGCGCTTGCCGCCGCGCGTCATGTTGATGCCGTCATCGGCACGCAGGCGCACCGGCTGGCCGTTGACGTCCGGGCCGGTCGAGACGAAAGCACCGTTCTCGTCGACGAAACCGTCCCAAATGTCGACGAATTCCCCATTGTAGGCTTCGGCGGCGCCACGATAGATGCCGTTGAAGGCCAGCATATCTGCGGTCATCTTTTGTGTCTTGAAAGCCGGCATGCCGACCCACAGATAGGGAATCTTGGAGTTGGCCAGCGCTTTGGCAAGTGCCTCGGTGCGCAGTTCATAGGCCTTCGTCCACACTTCCGTGCGCGGCTGTTCGCGCTCCTCGCCAACCTTCATCTGCTGGCGGTCGTTGGAACCCATCATGACGATGACTGCGGCCGGCTTTTCGGTCGCGAGGACGCCTGCGATCTCCTGTGGCCAGTTATAGACGTCGTCGCGCACGAAGCCGGAGGAGCCCTTCGCCTTGTCGGCGACGCGGATAGCAGGATTGTTGGCGAAGACCTCGTTGAGACCCTCGGCAAGGCCGCTTGCCATGAAGTCGCCGATGACGAGGATTGTGCGGGCGTCTGGTGCCTTTTCCACCACCGGCACCTGCGGCTCCGCCGGCTTGCGCACGACTGGCTTCTTCTTTTTGGGACGAGGCGGGAAGCGGACATCCGGCGGAGGTGCCACGCGTTCGCTGCGACGAGGGAAGAACAGATCCCGCAGAGACCAGGGCCGCGCTTCCTCTTCCTGGGCGAAAGCCGGGGCGTGGAATGCTGTGGCGGCGCCGACAATCAGAACGGCGGCCGCGACGAGGAGGAGCGGCAGCCGACGAAATCCAGCCATCGAGCGCGTTGCCGCCTCCAAACCGCCTCTCCTTTTTCTACGAAGACCCGGCCATAACCGGGTCATTCGCTTGCGTTTGCCGAATGCTTAGCGCTGTCGCAGCGTCTTCAGAACTTCCATGCTCGGATGACCGTCCGGGGTCAAGCCAACCTTGGCTTGGTAAGCCATGATGGCGTCCTTGGACGCCTGGCCGATCTTGCCGTCGAAATTGCCGCTGTAATAACCATGATCGGCCAGACGCTGCTGCAGTTCCTGTTTTTCGGCGAAGCTGAGCTTGGTGAAGGGGCGCTTCCAATCGTTTACCAGCGTACCGTAGCCCGCGATCTGATCGGCCAGCAGGCCGACGGCGAATGCGTATTTATCTGCGTTGTTGTAGCGCTTGATCACCGAAAAGTTGCGGGTCACCAGAAAGGCTGGACCTTGGCGGCCGCCCGGCAGCTTCAGTTCGGCCCTGTCCGCGCCGTTCCGGAAGGGCTTTCCGCTGGCACGGGCAACACCGATCGATTGCCATTTTGAAAGCGACATGGAGCCGCCTGGCATCTTGCCGTCGGGCAGGGAGACTTCATAGCCCCAGGTCTTGCCCGCCTGCCAACCGTTCTTCTTCAGGAGATTGGCAGCGGTGGCCAGTGCGTCCGGCACGGAAGTCCAGATGTCGCGGCGGCCATTGCCGTCGAAATCGACCGCATAGGCCTGGTAGCTGGTGGGGATGAACTGGGTGTGACCCATGGCGCCAGCCCACGAGCCCTGCAGGTGGCTTTCGTCGATGTCGCCGGTCTGCAGGATCTTCAGTGCCGCGACCAATTGGGTGCGGGCAAACTTGGAACGCTTCTTGTCGCCATAGCCGAGTGTGGCCAGCGAACGGATGACGTTGCGCATGACATCGTCACGCTTCAGCATCTCGCCATAGTTCGATTCCATCGACCAGATGGCGAGCAAGATGTAGCGGTCTACACCAAAGCGGGCTTCGATCTTGTCCAGCCAAGGTTTCCACTTGCGTGCCATCGCCTGACCGTTGGCGATCGACTGCTCATGCACGCGATTGTCGAAGTAGTCCCAGGCGGGAGCGGTAAATTCAGGCTGGAAACGAGCCTTTTCCAGCACTTCCAAATCGGGATCCTTGATATTGCGGAACGCGGCATCGTAGACCGCGCCAGACACGCCTGATTGAATGGCGGTGGCGCGGAACGAGGCGATCCAGTTGCGGAAGCCGGCATCGGCTTGCGCAGGCCCCGTTGGGATCAACAGGGCAATCGACAGCGCCGTCGCCGAGGCAAGACTGGCAAGGCGCTTAACGGCGGTGCGAAAGGGCATCATGTCCTCCATTTCGATCTCAGGAAGAGCATTCATCGCCGAACCCGGTTAGGATTTGGTTTACCATAGAGCGGCCGGGCCACAAAAACACGACCGATACAAATTTTGACAGGAAGCCTCCGGCTGTTCACTAGTCTTCAATTCGGGCATGAAAATGTCCCGGCAAACGTGCAGTCCGCAACGGATGAGGATCGATGAGAAAAGTCAGAAAGGCAGTTTTCCCCGTCGCCGGTCTCGGCACGCGATTTCTTCCCGCCACCAAGGCCATCCCGAAGGAAATGCTGACTGTCGTCGACAGACCCGTCATCCAATATGTCGTGGACGAAGCGCGCGAAGCAGGCATCGAACACTTCATTTTTGTCACTGGCCGCAACAAGGCGGTCATCGAGGACCATTTCGACGTTCAGTTCGAGCTCTATGACACGCTTGCCCAGCGCGGCAAGGACGAGGTGCTGTCGCGCCTGCAGAGCCTGCAACCGGCGCCGGGACAGACCTCCTTCACCCGCCAGCAGGTGCCGCTGGGCCTCGGCCACGCCGTATGGTGCGCGCGAGAACTGGTCGGCGACGAGCCTTTCGCGCTGTTGCTGCCCGACATGATCATGCAGTCGCAGAAGAGCTGTATGAAGGGCATGGTTGAGCTTTATGAAGAGACGGGCAACAACATCATCGCTGTGCAGGAATGTGACCCCGCGGAAGCGCATAAATATGGGATCGTCGGCCGCGGGGAGGACACGCATACCGGTTTCCGCATCACCGAGATGGTGGAGAAACCGAAGAAGGGCACCGCGCCGTCGAATTTCTACATCAATGGCCGCTACATCCTGCAGCCGGAGATCTTCCAGATCCTGGAAAACCAGGAGCGTGGCGCGGGCAATGAGATACAGCTCACTGACGGCATGCTCAAGCTGATGAACAACCAGTCCTTCTACGGCTACCACTATCGGGGCCGTACCTTCGATTGCGGCTCGCCGGAAGGCTTCGTCGAGGCAAATGTCGCCTTCGCATTATGGCGCGAGGGTACCGCCCGCAGCATGGCCGGTGTCATCCGCACTTTGCTCGATGAATATGACAAGGCCTGAGCCGAGGCGACTGCAGCCTGGCGATTAACGAGGCAGGGAACGGCCGGGTGGATCACCGGCCTTTTTCTTTGGTGATCGATCAGCGCTGGACGGTCAAGCCCAGATAGACACTGTTGGTCTTGCTGTCGCGGCCTTCAATGTTGCTGCTCAGCCGCTCGTGCCGCAGGTAGGACGTGAGGCCGAGATAACGGTTGAGCCACCACGTTGCGCCGATCTGGGCGCTGTAGATCAGATCGTGGTCGCCTGTGCCTTCGTAGTCGCGATAAGACAAGCCGAAGGCGGTGTTGCCGGTGAGGTTGGCACGCATCTGCCGTTCCAGCCGGAGCGTGGACGTGTAAAGCACCGATCCGCTCTGGCCGGGCGTGGTGGAGTCTTCCAAGACGGTTTCTCCGGCCAGTCCCACAATGGTGCCGCGTACCGGCGACCAACGCAAATCTGCGGCCACGGTGGCTCCGGAGATCGGATCGAGACGGTTGTCGTCGAAACCCTGGCGAAGCCAGCCGACCGACATCTCGCCATTCAACTTTTCGCCCAGGTCAAGCTCGACACCGCCGCGTACGCCAAGCCGGTTGGAAGAACGTTCGTAACCATTGAGGTCGACCTTTTCGTCGAACGCTCGGTGGCCGATCTCGAGTTCTGCGAAGGGGGTCAGCGCCGGCGAGATCTGATAACCGCCGCGCAGGGTCGCGGTGTAGAGGGTCGAGTTGCGTGTTTCCTGCGACTGGATGGTGCCGTCGCCTAGGGTCGCGTCGCCATAGACGCTGCGCTCGGCCTCACCCGTGAGGCCCAATCGCAGCTTGCCGACTTCCTTTTGGAGCGCCAGGCTGCCGGTGAAGGTCTTGCGCTGCGGCTGGGTGGTTGCACCCTCCACGCCTTCCGGCGAGGTGGCACCTTCCGGAGCTGTCTCGAAACCTAGCCTGCCGATGGCGCGCCAGTCATGGTCGAGGTCGACATTGAGAGTACCTTCCAGGCGGCCGCGCCACTCCTTCACATCCTGGCCGGAAAGGCTTTTGCGATAATTGATGTTGCCATCGACGGTGGCCGAATTGGTGGCCCAGTCGGACACCGCGTTAAGGCGGAGCGTACTTTCCGAAATTGTTGCCGAGCGGCCAGAGGCGCTGTTGTCGGCGTTGGAGGTGGCGAGAACACCTTGTTCGAGCGAAGGCCTCAGAGTGAAGGTGCCAGCCTTGATGCCGAGCGGCGCATAGGGATCGTCGTCGCGCTGCAGACGCCCGTTTTCGATGGAACCGGTGCGTACTTCGCGTGGATCAATCAGCTGGCGATCTTCGGCATCGATGGTCCTGTTGCGCAGATTGGGATTTTCCACCGTTGCCGCTTCCTGCTCTGCAGGCGCCTGTCCCGGTCGACGAAGGGCATTACCTCGGGTGGCGGCGCGGCCGGTTGCCTGTTCAGCTTCTTCGGCGGTTGCAGGGTCGCCTTGTGCGCGTTCAGCCCGTGATCGCGCGCGCGTTTGCGTCGCAGGCGTCCTCGACCCTGTCCCGGTTCCTGCCGCGCGCCGGGGGTCCGGCGCGGCTTGAGCGTCGAAGGTTGTGGCGGGCGTCCAGCTACCTGTCCCGTTGGCACCAGCGGTTCCGGGTTGGATCGGATTGCCGGTCGCGTCGACCTGGTCCGGGCCGTCAGCCGGCGCGGCATTCAACACATCGGGGTTGTCGGGCAATGCGCCGGGGCTCGCAGGCCGATAGGCCGGCGACGGGATGCCTGTGGCCGCCGGCAGTCTCGGAGTCGGCAGGGTGCCAGGGGCTTGGTTGTTTGGTTGCTGGCCAGGCGTCACGGGTTGGTCGCCCGCTTGCCGATCAAGCGGTTGAACCTGTGCCAGGCGTTGGTCGTCAAGAGGGCCGCGCAGATCGAGCTGTTGGGCTGAGGCTGGCATCCCCAGCAGCAATGGCAGAGCTGTCGCCGCCAGCAAAGCGCTGGCCGCTATCCTTCCACGGCTCTGGTCGGGTTGGACACGCGACATCGTTACCACACGGTTGTGGCGCATCCCGGCGCCATGCTTACCGAACCGTAAATGGGGATGGTTAATGGAGTGTTAGGTTCGAGGCGCTTAACGAGACGTAGTCGATAGAATTGGACAGACGCGCGCGGACAGGATAATCGCTTCGCCCATGCATGCTGCAAGCTTGAAAAAGAAGCCAGCGGATCGTCAGGCCGCCATCGCTTCGGCGCTCAGAACCGTTGCCACCGAACAGTCGGGATTGGCCGCGCTCAGCGCAGCGCTCGAAAATGGCTTGGCCGAACCCTTCGGGCAGGCTGTCGACATCCTGTCGCGGATCACCGGTCGTGTCATCGTCACCGGTGTTGGCAAGAGCGGCCATATCGGCTCCAAGATCGCTGCCACGCTTGCTTCAACGGGAACTCCGGCTTTCTTCGTACATCCCGTCGAGGCCAATCATGGCGATCTCGGCATGATTGCACCGGACGACGCCATCATCGCGCTGTCGTGGTCGGGAGAAAGCCTGGAGCTGAAAGGCATCATCGATTATTCGCGGCGGTTCTCCATTCCGTTGATCGGGCTGACTTCAGGCGAAAAATCGGCACTTGGGCGCGCGGCCGACGTGGTGCTGACGCTGCCGAAGGCGCAGGAGGCCTGCCCGCATGGGCTGGCGCCGACCACCTCGACGCTGCTGCAACTGGTGATGGGCGATGCGCTGGCAATTGCCTTGCTGGAGGCACGCGGTTTCACGCCCGACCATTTCCGCACCTTCCACCCCGGTGGCCAGCTCGGTGCCAATCTGACGCTGATTTCCGAGATCATGCGCACGGGTGAGCAGGTTCCGCTTGTGCCGCTCGGCACCAAGATGCCGGCAGCGGTGATGACGCTGGCGCAGAAAAAGGTCGGCTGTGTGTGCGTCGTCGATGGCGAGGGCCAACTGGCGGGAATCGTTACCGACGGCGACCTTGCCCGTAACCTGCATCGCAATCTCGCCGAGACCACCGTCGACGAGGTCATGACGCGCACGCCCAAGACCGTCGAGCCACAGATGTTCGCAGGCGCCGCAATTGCGCTGCTCAACAAACACAACATCAGTGCATTGGTGGTGGTTGAGGGTGGTACGCCGGTCGGCGTGGTGCATTTCCACGATCTGCTGCGTGTTGGCGCGGCCTGATCCTTAATTCCGCGAAGCCTGATTCCATGAACGCCGGCTTTGCGTCCGAGCGGGAGCACTGTCATGGATGAATTGATCGAGATTGGCGGCATGCGGGTGCTTCACTACGCCAAGGAAGGCATGGTGCTGGCACGCGAAGTCGATATCAATGACCTGCTGGGCGCGGCCTTTTCGTCCGGGGCCGATTTGCTTGCCATTCCTGTCGAGCGGCTCGGCTCGGATTTCCTGAAACTCAGCACCGGCCTTGCCGGCGCGGCATTCCAGAAGATGGTCAATTATCACCTGAAATGCGCCATCGTCGGCGATATCAGCGAGGCGCTTGCGCGCAGCGGACCACTGCGTGATTTCGTGCGCGAGACAAACAAAGGCAACTCGATCTGGTTCGTGCCGGATTTTGAGGCGCTAAGAGAGAAGCTGCTCGCAAGAGCGGGTGCTGCATAGGCAGAGCCCGCTCCGGCGTCTCGATCTCAAATCTTCTCGACCGTCAGTTCCAGGTCGGTTTCGGCCGCACCCGTTACACGCACCCGCGCGCCGGCCGGCAAATCCGGGCCGGAGACCCGCCACAGCGTGTCGCCAAGCTGGATACGGCCTCGGCCTTCGCGGATCGGCTCCGAAAGCGTCGCCGTGCGGCCGATCATCTGCTCGCCGCGCCGATTGAGCAGGGGCTGGTCGCTGTTCTCGCGTCTGCCGTTGAAGAAACGCTTGCCGGCGTAGGCAGACAACAGTGCCAGCACCAGAAAGGACAACACCTGCGCTTGCCAGGTCCAGAAGGCGGCATCCCAAAGGACGAGCGAGACCGCGCCGATCAACAACGCGGCTATGCCGATCCATAACAGGAAGACGCCGGGAATGAGGATTTCCGCCACCAGAAGCACGAAACCGAGAACCATCCAGTTCCACGGGCCAAGTTCGAGGATAAGCTGATGCAGCATCGCCGTGCTCCGCGATCAGCTCTCGTTCGGGCGTACCACCGGCGGGCGTGACGCCTGCCTCTGGGTGCCCGAGCCGTCGCCTTTGAACACCTCCTTGGCAATCTCGCCGATGCCGCCCAAAGTGCCGATCAGCGATGAAGCCTCCATCGGCATCAACACGATCTTGGAATTGCCAGCGGTACCGATCTTGGCCAGCGCCTCTGTATATTTCTGCGCCACGAAATAGTTGATCGCCTGCACATCGCCCTTGGCGATGGCCTCCGACACCACCTGCGTGGCGCGTGCCTCTGCTTCCGCGGCACGCTCACGTGCCTCGGCATCGCGAAAAGCAGCTTCGCGGCGGCCTTCAGCCTCCAGCACCTGAGCCTGTTTCAGGCCTTCGGCTTCAAGGATGCGGGCACGCTTGTCACGCTCAGCCATCATCTGGCGGGCCATGGAATCGACCAGATTGGCCGGCGGGTTGATATCCTTGATCTCGACGCGGGTGATCTTGATACCCCATGGATGCGCCGCTTCATCGACCACGCGCAGCAGCCGCTCGTTGATGGCATCGCGGTTGGACAGCAATTCGTCCAGGTCCATCGAACCCATCACGGTGCGGATGTTGGTCATGGTCAGGTTCAGGATGGCGTTTTGCAGACCTGAAATCTGGTAAGCGGCCTGGGCGGCATTCAGCACCTGGTAGAAGGCAACGCCATCGACGCCCACAATGGCATTGTCGCGGGTAATGATCTCCTGGGTTGGAACATCCAGCACCTGTTCCATCATGTTCAGCTTGGCGCCGACACGTTCGAAGATGGGATTGATGATGTTGAGGCCCGGTGTCAGCGTCTTGGTGTAGCGCCCGAAGCGTTCGACCGTATAGTTAAACCCTTGGGGTACCGTGCGGATGCCTTTGAACAGGAGGATTAGGACCAGCGCGACCAGAACGACGATCGCGATATCGAAACCCGTGAAACCGCTGAAATCCATTCGGCTCTCCCTCAATTGCCGACACGTCATGAGGCCAAGCCTCACGAAACACTTAAGTGTGTTTCATTGTCGTTACAATTGGCGACCGATACAATCGACTGAACGCGGTTCTGCCGTGGAGGGGGCTTTTCGTATCGGCGCAGTCGATGGTCAGATCCAGCCAGCCAGCTCGCGCCGCGCCAGGGTCTCGATGACCTCCATGCCTTCCGGGCTGTCGTTCAGGCAGGGGATGTGCGCGAATTTTTCGCCACCCGCGTGCTTGAAGATTTCCTGTGCCTCCTGGGCGATCTCTTCCAGTGTTTCGATGCAGTCGGACGAGAAGCCGGGATTGACGACGGCGATGCGCTTCACGCCTTCCTTGCCCAGTCGCTCCATCGTCTTGTCGGTGTAAGGCTGCAGCCATTCCTGTGCGCCAAACCGCGATTGGAAAGTGGAGATCAGCTTCGCCTCACTCCAGCCCAGGCGTTGGCGCAGCAGACGCGTGGTTTCCAGACAGTGCTGCTGATACGGGTCGCCCTTGTCCGCATAGGGTTTCGGGATGCCGTGATAGGAGGCGACCACCACTTCGGGCTCGAAGTCCAGCGTGGCCAGGTGGCTTTCGATCGATCGCGCGAGCGCGTCGATATAGACGGGTTCCGCATAATAGGGCGGCACGGACCGCACCGCCGGTGCGCGGCGAAGTTTCATCAGCGCCCGGAACAGTTGATCGTTGGCTGTGGCCGTCGTCGTCGCCGAATATTGAGGATAGAGCGGGAAGGTCAGGATGCGGTCGCAGCCTTTAGAGACCAGCTTTTCCACCACTGAACGCGTCGACGGATTGCCATAGCGCATCGCCCAGTCGACGCTGACATTGGTGAGATCACCGAGACGCACGGCAAGTTTCTCGCCTTGGCCCCGCGTATAGGTCCGCAGCGGCGACTCGTCCTTCTCGCGATTCCAGATCTTTGCGTAGTTGGCGCCGGATTTTCTCGGGCGGGTGGTCAACACAAGGCCATAGAGGATTGGATACCAGATCCAGCGCGGCAGCTCGATAACGCGCGGGTCGGACAGGAATTCGCGCAGATAGCGCCACATCGGTCCGTATTCCGTGCCGTCGGGCGTACCGAGGTTGACCAGCATCAGCCCGACCTTGTCAGGGCTGTTGTATGTAAAGCTGCCAGCGGGCAAGGGAGCCTCGGCCTTTGTGTCGGTAGCGAATGTCATGGGCATGTAATTAACAGCGCCAGACGTGGTTTCAATGCCACGTCTGGCCGCACCCTGGCGTGCTTATTTGCCTTGCAAAGGGAGACGGCGACCGTCCCTCACTTCGCCGGTATCTTCAGTTCCGATCCAACCAGCAGCCGATGCGGCTCCTGGCCGGGATTGGCACGAGCGATGCGCCGCCATTTGGTGCCGTCGCCATAGGCTTTGACCGCGATGTCCCAGAAGGTGTCTCCCCGGGCGATGATGTGGGTGCCGCCAGCCTGGACAGCCGCGCCAGCCTCGACGGGTTTTTCAGTCTCGCCCTGCTTGCCTGCTTCAGCGGCAGGAGCATCGGCCGGCTTTGCCGCCGGTGCCTCGACCGCGGGTGGCGTGTTGGCGATGTTATTGGAGGCCGCAGGCGGTGCTGGCACCTCCGGTGTGGCGTCTGCAAGGGCGGCGCCGCTGCCGGTTTGAGCCGTTTCCGCAGGCTTTGTCGCCTCAGCTGGCTGTGCCCCGGCGCCTACTTCGGTGATGCGCCCTTCGATCTTGGGCGTGTAGGGATTGTGAGCGCCGAGATAGTCAGCCACGGTCTGCTCGAGGCCTGGACCGTAGTCGTAGGCATTCTTGCCCTTCTCCGCGAACACCTTGTAGCCGTCACCCCCTTGGCGCGTGTAGTTGTTGGCGGCGACCAGATAGTCCTTGTTCGGATCGAGTGGCACCCAATTGCCGTTCTCCATCACCTCGACCGACTTGATGCGGCTCTGCGCAGGGGCCGAACGATCGAAGGAATATCTCAAGCCGGCGACCTGGGCGAAGCGACCCGCACCTTCCTCTACCTGGCTGGCGCCGTTTTCCAACGCCTCTTTTACGCCGGCACCGGAAAGCTGGAAGGTGGCGATGGTGTTCTGGAACGGTAGCACCGTCAACACTTCTCCCATCGAGACCTTCCCCTGGTCGATCGAGGCGCGCAGACCGCCGCCATTGGTGAAGGCGATCTGGACGCCCTGATCCTTCACGCGATCGAGCACGGCATCGGAAACGAGGTTGCCCATCGCGCATTCGCGGGTGCGGCAGTTTTCGCGGCTGCCGTCGATGGCGGCACTGGTCTCGCCGACCTGCTTGGCTTTCAATTCTTCAATGGGCGCACCAAGTTCCTTGATGCGCGCAAGCACCTGCGGGTCAGGCGTCACCGACTTGTCGAGCGGGATCGGGTTGCCGCTGGCTTCCTTGACGACGCCGTTGTCGTCGAACACGACTTTAAATTCGCCGAGCAGCTTGGAATAGGAGGCGGCCTGCGTCACCGGAACCTTATAGCCGTCCGGGTTGTCGATCATCGTCGGGTAAGGGCCTTCGGCCTTCGGATCGGTGTTGGACAGAAGCGAATGCGAATGTCCACCCACGACCACGTCGACGCCGGGAATCTTGGCGATCATCTCCTTGTCGCGCGGATAGCCGACATGGGTGAGTGCGATGATCTTGTTGACACCCTGGCCCCTGAGTTTCTCGACCTCGGCGGTGATGGTCTTGATGTCGTCCTCGATGGTGATGTTGGGACCCGGCGTGGCCAGTTCGGGCGTGTCATTGGTGACGGCACCGACAATGCCGATCTCCTGGCCGCCGAGCTCGATGACCACGGACGGCTTGATGCGGTCGCCCACCTTGGCGGCGGCGCTTGCCTTCACATTGGCCGACAGCACCGGGAACTTGACGACGTCGAGAAACGGCGCCAGCGCATCTTCGCCGTCGTCGAATTCGTGGTTGCCGACGGTCATAGCGTCGAACTTCATATCATTCAGGAACTCGGCCTCGGCCTTGCCTTTGTAAGTCGTGTAGAAGAGCGAGCCCTGGAAATTATCGCCGCCGTTGAGCAGCAACACGTTCTGGCCCTCCAATTTCTTGCGCTCAGCGGCGATCGCCGTGACGAGACGGGCCGCGCCGCCAAAGCACTCTCCCTTGGTCTCTTCTTCTGCCGAACAGGTGGATTCGTACTTGTTGTTGCTTTCGATCCGACTATGCCAGTCGTTGATGTGCAGGATGTTCAGGGTGTAGTCGGCAAAAGACAGGCTTGTGCTCATGCCGATTGCGGCGGCCGCAAGTGCTGTGACGGCAGCGATCTTCTTCATTCCTGCTCTCCCATTGCGTTCACAATGCCCTCACCACGCCAGATATCATGCCGATCCCGGAGCGATGCGGATAATCCGTCGTGGCGTTTTAATTGCCCTGCTTGACTGGAATGTTACACGCCCTCGTCGGGTATGTTCACATTGCCTTTCTGCTGTTGCAAGCGGATTCGCGGCCGGTTTTGCCGGCGAAGGATCGTGCAAGAGACAACGGCCGCATCGCTGGATGCGGCCGTTGTGAAGAATGAGAATGGTCCACTTCGCCGCATTTGCGACGGCTTGGTATCAGCTTCGGCGTGTCAGCACGAAATTCTGGCCCGCCTGGCTGGTGCAATTGAGCTGGTTGATCGAGACAAGCAGGCAATTGAAGGCGATGGGAGACTGCCGGATCAGCGAGGTGCCGTTGATCTCGATCGAGGTCTGGCCCGTCATGCGATAGCTGCCGTCGGCCAGCTTCTGGCCGGTATCGGTTGCAACCGTCTGAAACTTGCCAGCCGAAATTGTCGAAAGTCCGGTGCCCTGCGCATCAATCCACGAGCCTTCCACACCCTTCGGCGCAGCAGAGGGCGGCGGCTCGCCGGGAGCGCCGGTCTGGCAGGCAGCCAGTGCGATGGTGGCGGTTACGGCAAGGCTGGCCGAAATAAGTTTGCGCGCTGTGGTCATGTCGTAAAACCTCTCCTCGGTCCGCGCCCCTTCCATCGCCCGAATTGCGGATGAAAACAAGGCTCGCATAAGTATGCGACGGATGTAGCGTGGCGCGCAGGCAACAGTATGGTGACGCCCTGGCGTCCACCGTTTTGTGGGGAAGCGCCGATTGACAGCCTCTTGAAAGGCTGCAACTTTCGTATATCGAAGAACACAAATGTTCTTGGAGCGGCGTGCCGGACACAACCGGGCGTCCTGGGGAGGAAAAATGGACACGTTTTTGACCGGCCTTAAATCGGCCGTGGACACGCTTGGCGCGACCGTTCTGTTGCCCATCGTTATTTTCATCATTGCAGTGGTTCTTGGCGCCAAGGTTGGCCGGGCATTTCGTGCCGCCGTCACGATCGGCGTTGCTTTCATCGGTATCAATCTGGTGCTCGGCCTGATGCTGACCTCGATCGGCGACGTGGCGAAGGCCATCGTCACCAATACCGGCATCCAGCGTGACATCGTCGATGTCGGCTGGCCTTCGGCCGCGGCCATCGCCTTCGGTTCCTCCGTCGGTCTCTGGGTGATCCCGATCGGCATCGCCGTCAACGTCGCGCTCCTGCTTCTGCGCCTTACCCGCACGCTCAATGTCGACGTCTGGAATTTCTGGCATTTCGCCTTCGTCGGTTCGCTGGCCACGGCTGCCACCAACAGCCTCGCCTACGGCCTGATCGTTGCAGCCCTCGTTGCAGCCCTTGCACTGCTCTTCGCCGACTGGTCGGCGCGCGCCGTGCAGCAGTTCTACGGCATTCCGGGCGTCTCGGTGCCGCATCTGGCATCCGCCCAGATCCTGCCGATCGCAATCGTGCTCAACTGGGTGATGGACCGCATCCCCGGCATCAACAAGATCAACATCAGCACCGAGACGATCGAAAAGCGTTTCGGCGTATTCGGCGAGCCGGTGGTGCTCGGCCTGATCATCGGCCTCGTGCTCGGCTTGATCGCTTATTACAACGCAGGCGATTTCGGCACGGTGCTGTCGAAGGTGCTTTCCACCGGCATGACGCTTGCCGCCGTCATGCTGCTTCTGCCGCGCATGGTGAAGGTGTTGATGGAAGGGTTGCTGCCGGTGTCCGATGCCGCGCAGGAATTCGTGCGCAAGCGCACCGGTGACCGCGAATTGCTCGTCGGTCTCGACTCGGCGATCCTGATCGGGCACCCGGCTGCGATCTCGTCGTCACTGATCCTGGTGCCGATCGCCATCATCCTGTCGGTGATCCTGCCGGGCAACCGCGTCATCCTGTTCGCCGACCTCGCGGTCATCCCCTTCATCGTGGCCATGACAGCCCCGCTGCTCAAGGGCAACGTCTTCCGCATGGTCGTGGTGGGCACCATCACGCTTGCTGTCGGCTTCTATGTCGCCAACGCGCTTGCTCCGCTGTTCACCAGTGCTGCCATCGCCTCCGGCTTCAAAATGCCCGAGCATGCCGTGCAGATCACCTCGGTGGTCGACGGCTTCCTGTGGGTCCCCTACGTGATCATCGAGGCGATCCAAGGTCTTGGCGTTGCCGGACTTGCCGTGCTGGCGCTGGTGATTGCGGGCACCTTCGTGCTCTACCGCCGCAACACGCTAGCCTGGGAGCGCGCTGCCGGTGCTGAGGACGAAGCGGCCTGAGATTGGATTGGACGGATTTCCGTCCGCCTGAGGCAGTAGCAGTGCCTGAAATGAAACATGGGGCCGGTGGCGGTGTCGTCGCCGGCCCCAAATTTGGAGAAAGAAGCATGGCGCAAGCCTTGATCGACCACATCCACCCCGAAGCCATACTGCTGGGTGTGAACGCCGCCAACAGTGAAGCGGTGATCCGTCAGTTGGCGGCGCGCCTGGAGTCCTTGGGCTACGTCAAGCCGAGCTATGTCGATGCGGTGGTGAAGCGCGAGCAGACCATGCCGACCGGCCTGCCGCTCGGCCTTGCCGAAAACGTCGCCGTACCGCACACGGACCCGATACACGTCCACAGGGCGGGCGTAGCGCTGGCAGTGCTGTCGCAGCCGGTCGACTTCGCCAATATGGAAGAACCGGACGAAGCGGTTTCCGTCGGTATCGTCTTCCTGCTTGCCATCAACGACAAGGACAAGCAGATAGAAATGCTGCAGGAGATCATGGGCGCAATTCAGAGCCCTGAAGCGCTGACCGGGCTGAAACAGGCCACGAGCGTCGATGATGTCAGGGCAATATTGAGCTAGCAGGAGTAAATTCGACATGGCCAGACAGAAGACCATTCTTTTCGCCTGCGGCACCGGTGTCGCAACTTCGACGGCCGTCAATGCCACGGTGACGGAAGCCATGAAGGCACGCGGGCTGACCTTCAATGCCCTGCAGTGCAAGGCGACCGAAGTGGCCAGCATGGCCGACGGGGTCGACCTGATTGTCTCGACCACGCCGATCTCGGCTTCGGTGACGGTGCCTATCGTCAAGGGGTTGGCCTTCCTCACCGGTATCGGCAAGGACAAGGCGCTGGACGACATCGAGGCGGAGCTGCGGAAATAGCGAGGCCAGCGGCCGTTTTCGCAAGCAGAATGAAAAAGGGCGCCAATCGGCGCCCTTTCCTGTTCATGGATTGGCCTGTCAGCGCACCAGGATGTTGCGGAACTGCCAGGGATCCTTGTCGTCGATGTCTTCCTTGAAGAGGCCGGGTCGGCCGTCCAGCGGTGTCCAGTCGGTGTAGTACCCCTTGACCGGGCCGAGATAAGGCTTCTGCACTTCCAGGCAGCGGCTGAAATCCATCTCGTCGGTCTCGACGATGCCGGCTTCCGGATTTTCGAGCGCCCAGACCATGCCGGCCAGCACTGCGGACGACACCTGCAGACCGGTGGCGTTCTGGTGGGGTGCAAGCTTGCGTGCTTCTTCCAGCGTCAGCTGGGAGCCGTACCAGTAGGCGTTCTTCTTGTGGCCGTAGAGCAGCACGCCGAGTTCATCGGAACCGTCGACCAACTCGTTTTCTTCGAGCACGTGATGCACCGGCTGCGCCTTGCCCGCCGCGCCGAACATCTCGTGCAGCGACAGCACGGCGTCGTTGCTCGGGTGGTAGGCGTAGTGGCATGTCGGGCGATAGGTCACTTCTCCATGCTTGTCGCGCACGGTGAAGAAATCGGAGATCGAGATCGCCTCGTTGTGGGTGACCAGGAAGCCGTATTGCGGGCCGGGGGTCGGCGCCCAGGTGCGCACGCGCGTGTTGGCACCCGGCTGTTCCAGATAGATCGCTGCCTTCGACCCCTTCTTATGCTTCTTGGCATTCTTGGGCATCCATTTCTCATGGGTGCCCCAGCCGAGTTCGGCCGGCTGCAGGCCTTCCGAAATAAAGCCCTCGACCGACCAGGTATTCCAAAACACGTTGAGCGGCTTCGGCTTCTTGCTGCGCTGGGTGTCGCGTTCGGCGATATGCACGCCCTTGACGCCCACCTTCTTCATCAGCTTGGCCCAACCTTCGCGGTCATGTTGCGCGGGCGTCTCGACCTCAAGGCCGAGTTCCTTGGCGAGGTCGACCAGCGCCTGCTTGACGAACCAGGACACCATGCCGGGATTTGCGCCGCAGGTGGAGACCGCTGTTGGGCCGCCCGGATGCCTGCGCTTTTCAGCCAGCATGCCCTCGCGGAGAGCGTAGTTGGTCCGCGAAGCGTTGCTGGCCTCGGTGTCGAAATAGAAGCCGAGCCACGGCTCGACCACCGTGTCGACATAAAGCGCGCCGAGCTTGCGGGTGAGGCGCATGAGGTCGACCGAGCCGGTGTCGACCGACAGATTGACGCAGAAGCCCTGGCCGCCGCCATTGGTAAGCAGCGGGGTCAGCACTTCTTTGTAGTTTTCCTTGGTGATGGCCTGCTTGATGAAGGTGATGCCGCGTTCGTCCGCCAGTTTGCGGTTCTCCTCGCTGGGATCGATGATCACCATGCGGGACTTGTCGAACTTGAAATGGCGCTCGATGAGCGGAAGCGAGCCACGGCCGATCGAACCGAAGCCAATCATCACGATCGGGCCGGTGATCTCGCCATAGACGGGCCATTTTTCATTCGCCATTTTTTGCGGCACTCCTTCTTTGTCGTATGTCCTCAACAGAAAAACCGGGCGCGGATGCGCCCGGCTGCAACTGCTAAACCATACATGCTTGTCACAATAAAGCGAATCCGGCCGCTGGCGTTAACGGTGCCGTGCCTGGACGTCAGCCATTCGCGATCCCCTGAAGGTAAGCCACCAACCGGTCGCGATCGGCGATCAGACCTTTGTAGTCGAGTTGTGCCTCGTCCAACTCGCCGAGCTGCGTGGCAAAACCGGCCGCAATACGGGCACGGTCGGAATGGCGCGCGAGCACGGACAGCGGGTCGAGATAGATGCGTATGGTGAAAAGGATGTCGCGCGAAACCGGCAGCTTGCGCAACGTCTGCCGTTCGACGCGGATGAACGCGTGCGCATTGATGTCGCCTTCGGGGAAATTCGATTGGCGCTCCGCGGAGCGAGCGATGCGCTGGCGGTCCGACAGGGGATGGTAAAGTGCGTCGTTGGCCTGGATAGACCAGTTGAAACGCTCCACCGCCTGACCTTGCAGATTGTCGAACATGCGGCTGATGATGTCGGCCGGCCGCGTGCCGGTCCCAAAACCCGGAACAGGGTCGTGGATGTGGTGCAACGGCTTGCCGAATTTTTCCGTCAGGGACCAGGACGAGGGAAAGCATAGCGAACCGGCTGCCAGGCGCCAGCCATCGTCGCCTCGGCGCATCAGGATGAGATCGTCTTGCGTCATCAACGAGGCGGTCACCAGCGGTACATCAGCCAGCAAGCCGGGGCCGGATGTACCCAGTGCCCGTGCTTCGGCCAGCGTGGGCGTGTGGTATTGGCTCATATGCGTTTCGACGAGTTCGAGCACTTCACGTTGTGCGTCACGCGTGTCGATCTCTTCAACAAATACCTTGTCCGGCAATTCAGCGTAGAGGCGGTGCTTCTCGGCCAGTTGGGCACCGAAATAGCCATCGACTTCCAGCCAGCGGTCGAGTTCTAAAGGTTTCAGACCGATGGCAAAGGCTTTCGACGAGCCGTCGTAAGGCGTATGCGGGGGCAGGGGGCGCTGCATGGACATCAGTCTTTCAGCGCTTCCAGACCGGCAGCGGCACTGGTCGCGGCAAAGTCGATCACCTCATAATCGGCGACATCTGTTTTGATGAACGGATCCTCGGCCAACCTGGCGTCGAGCGCCTCGCGTGTGCCGCGGGCAAGAATGATGCCGCCGGTGCGTGGCCGCTTGGCACCGGACGCGATGAAGATGCCATCGGCGTAGCCGGCCTTAACCCACTCCATATGTGCATCGCGCACTTGGTCGATTTCGGTGAGCGGCGCCTTGTAGGTGAGGTTGACGACGAACATGGTTTCTCCAGTCAGCAATCGAATTCCAGCGGTGTCAGGCCGCTTGCAAACGGTTCGGCGAAATGCCGGAAGGATGAGGGGCACTCGGGGACGTCCTCATCTGGCCAGCTCAATCGCTTTTTCGAGTACCGGATCTCGGCCTGCAGCATAATCCGCGAATGTCGGGTCGATCAGGATGTCCGGTTTCAGAGAGATGCCGCGCGGCCCAAACGCGACCGTAGGCCAGTAGCATTTGTCAGGATCCTCGCAGCCGGTCTCGTAATCCTGGAAGGCGTCGCTGTAGTGCACCTCGATGCCGGAATTCGGCAGCTTCACATCGTCGCCTTCGGCCCAGAAGTGGCCAGCATCGCCCATCGGCTCGCCGATGAGCATGACATTGCCTTGAGACGCGCCCTTCAGCATCGCAGCGGTGACGAGGGCCGCTGAAAATGTCGCTCGACCCACCAGAACCATGATCCGACCGTCGCGCGGCATGAGCTTTGGTAGAGCCTGAGAAAAGAGGATGGTGTTGAAGAAGTCGCCGCCATTGTTGAAGCGCAGGTCGATCACGACGGCGCGTGGGTGCTTTGCCACCACGGACTTGGCAAGAATTTCACCAAGTTTCAGCTGAAGGGGCGTTTCCCCGAGGCCGTTGATCGAATTGCTGCGCAGGTAAAGCACGCGCTGATCGGGATCGAGCCAACGTTGTTCGACGTCGGTGCGGGCGGCATAAGTCGGCGAACGTTCGGCTATGGTATCCAGCACGTGTGGCCAGCGGTTCGGGTTATCTTGCGCGTCCGGCACCAGAATCGAATAGACGCGTTTGGTCGGCTGACCCTCGTCCCCAGGAGCACGACTCGAAGCCGGCGCTAGCGTGATGTCGTTGGTGTTGCCGTCCTTCGAAATTGCCAACGTCACGTTGTCGTCGGTGCTTGCACCGATCGCTCTCAGCACGTCTGGGCTGGTGAGGAAGGCTGCGCTGAGATAGCGCACGCGGGTGCCTGTTCCGGAAATGAAGGGAGTTACCCGCACCAGAGCCTCTTCGCTGGACAGTTCACCCAATTTTATGATCCGTGCGCCAAGCAGATCCCTATGGGCCTCATCGGTGCTGACGACATAGAGACCATCGGCAAACCACCAGGCACGAATGGGAAGCGTTCGCAGCGCTGCGCCGATCGCCGCTGTTGAATGGCCATTGCCGGACGTGGCGGCCGCCTTTTGGACCGCAAGTGCAAAATCCGCGGCAGACATGGCGTCTGCATTGGAAAAAGCTGCTTCAACCACACGGTCGAAATCGCGTCTCTCGGCGTCATCGAAGCTTTTGTCCCGCGGCAACCATGTATCGCGCAACACAACAAGATCTTCGCGCATCTGTTCGGGCGTCAATCCGAGACCCTGCGCCCATGTCGGCAAGGGCAGGAGTGCCATTGCCGTGGAAAGCAGGATGACCGACGCATAAGACGCCCGTGACGGACCCGACGGCCATATCGGCATTGATATTCCTCTCGTTGGTATGGAGATTATCAGCCCAGTTTTGCTGCGATCAGTCCGCGCAGAGAATTTCCAACGTAAAGCTGCCTTGCAGCGATTAGATCGTCCAAGGTTAGAACCGCTTCGCGTGCCCTGCCTTGATCCAGCAATTCGCCGCGCAATATGCCTGGCAGCAATCCGCAAGCAAACTTGGGGGTCTGCAAGACGGCATCGTCGCCTGCGTCGATGAAGAGGTTGGTGATTGTGCCTTCGCAGATTTCACCACGTTCGTTGGCAAGCAGAACCTCGTCCGCGTCGGTCGCAGCATATTCGGCGCGTGCTGCCTGATAGGCGTCGCGGCGGCTGGTCTTGTGTTGCAGCAGCATATCCTGAGACGAGAGCCGGATATGAGCCAATCGTAAAGTCCAGACAGTGCAATCGGGCAGTGGCGTAAACAGCTGGGCGCTTGCTTCCGCAGTGCCCTCTCCGGCAAGCGTCAGACGCACGCGTTGTGGCTCCGCGGCACCTTTTATGGCGCTTTCAAGTGCAGCGTGAATTGCCCCACTGTCGTGGCGGAAGCCGAGCACCGCCGCTGAATCGGCCAGCCGCTGAAGATGCCGCTCCAACCGGAGGAAGCCGGTTCCGGTCTCCCAGCGCAGGGTCTCTATCAGCGTGAAGTCGGACGTGTCCCTGTCGCGAAGCGGGCTTTCAGCAGGCACTCCTCATACTCCTCCTCCGCTGTGGAATCGAACACCACACCGCCGCCGACATTGTAAACGGCCTCGCCGTTGGCGAAGAGCGAGATGGTGCGGATGGCGACCGAAAAGCGCATGGTGCCATCGGGTGCGATCCAGCCGATGGCGCCGCAATAGGCATCGCGGGGCGTTTCTTCCAGCTCACGCAGGATTTCCATGGCTCGGATCTTTGGCGCCCCTGTGATCGAGCCGCAAGGGAAGAGGGCGGCAAAGATTTCCCGAATGGTGAGGTTGTGAAGGAGCTTGGCGCGCACCGTCGAGACCATCTGGTGCACGGTCGGATAGCTCTCGATGCGAAAGAGATCTGGGACATCGAGCGTGCCAACTTCGGAAATCAACGAGATGTCGTTGCGCAGCAGGTCGACGATCATGCGGTTCTCCGCCTGGTTCTTCTCGTCATTGCGCAGGAAGTCCTTGAGTGCCGCATCCTCTTGCGGTGAGGCGCCGCGCGGTGCGGTGCCCTTCATCGGATGCGTTTCGATCCAGCCGTCGGCATCTACCTGGAAGAACAGTTCCGGCGAGCGCGACAGCACCGTCGGCCCAGCCAAAGAGATGAGCGCGCCATATTTCACCGGCTGACGGGCGATCAGCGCGTCGAAGGCGGCAAGCGGATCGCCTGACCAGTGTGCATCGATCGGGAAGGTGAGGTTACCCTGGTAGCAGTCGCCCTTGCGCAGGTGCTGGTGAAGGCGCGCAAAGCGCTTCTCGTAGTCTTCATAGGACCATTGTGCCTTCGCATCGAAGATCGGGCCGTTCGTGGCGGTCTGGGTCGGAGGCAGGATGTGGTCGGACGGTCCGTCGAAGACGCCGAGTGCCACAAGCGGCGCCCGCCGGCCCTCGGGCAGCAGTGGCTTCAACTTGGGTTCGAGCAGATAGCCGGCCTCGTAAGAAAAATAGCCGGCCAGCCATTTGCCACTCTGGCGCGCGGCTTCAACCTGTTCAAGCGCTGGTTCGAAATCCTGGGGCCTGTCAGCAACGATCAACTGCGACGGCTCTTCGAACAGCACGTCGCGACCGGCCGGGTCGTCGCGGAAAAGTACGAAAGGGGATGCCGTCAATTTACCTGTACCCCACCCGTTCAGCTCCGTCGCCCGCACAGGACTCCGAAAATCGATCTGCGACTTTCGAGACCATGCGCGAAGCCGAACACGGATGCCCTAGAGCAAATCCGGGAAAAGTGTTTAGCGGCTTTTCATCCGGAATTGCGCAATAACGACGAGTTGGAGCATGTCCGCCTGTTGGAGAAAAGCGGAAATGCTCTAGTCCAGCGCTTCCAATTCGTCGATCAGATTGGAGATGACACCAAGCCCGATCTGCCAGAAGGCTGGGTCGCTGGCATCCAGGCCGAACGGCTTCAAGAGTTCGGAATGATGCTTTGTGCCACCGGCGCGCAGCATGTCGAAATACTTCTCCTGGAAGCCGCCTTCGGCGTTCTGGTAGACGGCATAGAGCGAGTTCACCAGGCAATCGCCGAAGGCATAGGCATAGACGTAGAACGGCGAGTGGATGAAGTGCGGGATATAGGTCCAGAAGGTCTCGTAGCCTTCCCGCAGCTTGATCGCCGGCCCCAGGCTCTCGGCCTGTACCTCCAGCCAGAACTTGCCGAGCTGATCGGAAGTCAGCTCGCCATTCTTGCGCTCGGTATGCACCTTGCGCTCGAATTCGTAGAAGGCGATCTGCCGCACGACCGTGTTGATCATGTCCTCGACCTTCTGGGCGAGCATGGCCTTGCGTTCGCGCCGATCCTCGGTCTTGTCGAGCAGCGAGCGGAAGGTCAGCATCTCGCCGAAGACCGAAGCCGTCTCGGCCAGAGTTAAGGGCGTGGAAGCCATCAGCGCGCCTTGACCGCCCGCCAAGACCTGATGCACGCCATGGCCGAGTTCGTGCGCGAGCGTCATGACGTCCCGCGGTTTGCCCATGTAGTTCAGCAGCACATAGGGATGCGCCGACGGCACCGTAGGATGTGCAAACGCGCCGGGTGACTTGCCGGGCCTGACCGGTGCGTCGATCCAGTTGCGGTCGAAAAAGCGGCGCGCGATATCGGCCATCTCCGGCGAGAAACGGTGGTAGGCTGAGAGAACGGTATTCCTGGCTTCGTCCCACGATATCGTTGCCTGCGGTGTCTCGGGCAGCGGCGCGTTGCGGTCCCAGTGGTTCATCTCGTCCATGCCGAGCCAGCGCGCCTTCATGCGATAGTAGCGGTGTGACAGCCGTGGATAGGCATCGCGAACGGCGCTGGCCAGCGCATCCACGACGCTGCGCTCGACGCGGTTGGCGAGATGCCGCGAGTCGGCAATATCGTCGAAGCCGCGCCAGCGATCGGAGATTTCCTTATCCTTGGCGAGCGTGTTGGTGATCAAGGTGAAGGTGCGCAGGTTGCCAGCAAAAGTCGCCGCCAGCGCTTCGGAAGCTTTGCGGCGCACCGCGCCGTCGGCATCCTGCAACTTGTTCAGCATTGGTTCGAGCGTGAGCTTTTCGCCATCGATGTCGAAACGTAGTTCCGTCATCGTCTCGTCGAACAGCCGGTTCCAGGCGCCGCGTCCCGTGACCGACTTTTCGTGGAACAGCTGCTCGATACGGTCTTCTAGCTGGAAAGGTTTGTCTTTCCTCAGGTCGATCACCCAGGGCCGGTAATGACCGAAGCCCGGATCGGCATCGAGCGCCAGCTCAATGGCCTTGTCGTCGACGAGATTCAATTCAAGCCCGAAGAAAAGCAGATGTGAGGAAGCGTCCGTCATCTTTTCCTGGACGTCGCCATAAAGTTTGGCGCGTTTGGGATCGGACGTATCGCCGGCATAGATCAGGCCGGCATAGGAGACGATCTTGCCGATCAGTTCTTCGAGCGCTTCGTAGGCTTTGAGAGCCTCGCCAAGCTTGCCGTCCGCACCGCGCGCGGCTTCGGCAGCCAGCGTGCCCTTCCACCGGCTCTCGAAGGCGGCGGCATCGGCACCGGCCTTGGCGATGTCGCGCTTCAGTTCCGGCGCATCCATGCCGGGATAAAGATCGGCGAGGTTCCACTCGGGCAGGCTGCCGAGCTCCAATGCCTTGCGACCGGATTGAGCCGGTGCGTGCAGCCGGCCGTAAAAAGTATGCATTCCAACACCTTCCGGAAATCTCGCGCGAAGCCGATCAACTTCTAAGCAATTCGTTCACCGGCTTTTTTGAAAGCTTATTTAGAACCCTGTGCCAGGATGATCCATAGGGCAGAGGCGAATTCGCAAGACTCATGACAGGTTCCATCCTCATCGTCGATGACGACCCCGTTCAGCGCAGGCTGGTGGAGGCCGCGGTTGGCCGTTTTGGCCATTCAGCGCTGACCGCCGAAAGCGGCGAGGCGGGGCTGTCGTTGATGGACGGCCCTGCTGCGCGCGAGGTGTCGGTCGTCGTGCTCGACCTTGCCATGCCGGGTATGGATGGTATCGCCGTCCTGCAGGCGATGCGCGCGCGCGACATCCACATCCCCGTTATCGTGCAGACCGCACAGGGCGGTATCGAGACCGTGGTGAAGGCGATGCGCCACGGTGCTTTCGATTTCGTCGTCAAGCCAGTCTCGCCGGAGCGGCTCAATACCGCCATCGCCAGCGCGCTCAAGGTGGAAGAATTTGAAGTTGCCGTGAAGCGTTCGTCGCGACGTCTCGGCCAGACGTTGACCTTCAGGGATCTGGCCACGCGCAGTTCCTCGATGGAGCGGGTCATCCGGCTCGGCCAGAAGGCAGCGGCGTCCTCGATCCCGATCCTGATCGAAGGCGAATCCGGCGTCGGCAAGGAAATGGTAGCGCGTGCCATCCAGGGCAGTGGCGACCGCAAGGGGAAGCCCTTCGTCACGGTCAATTGCGGCGCAATTCCCGACAATCTCGTCGAGTCGATCCTGTTCGGTCATGAGAAGGGTTCTTTTACCGGTGCCACGGAAAAGCACACCGGCAAGTTCGTGGAGGCACATTCGGGCACATTGTTCCTGGATGAGATCGGCGACCTGCCGCTCGACGTACAGGTGAAGCTGTTGCGTGCCGTGCAGGAGGGCGAGGTCGATCCGGTGGGTGCCCGTTCCACCGTCAAGGTCGATATCCGGTTGATCTCCGCCACGCATCGTGACCTGTTGCAGCAGGTGAAGGATGGCCGGTTCCGCGAAGACCTGTTCTATCGTCTCAATGTCTTTCCGATCCTGGTACCGCCCTTGCGCCGTCGCAAGGAGGACATCCCCTTTCTCGTTCGGCATTTCATGGACAAGGTGACGCCGGTCAATCCGCGCAAACGCCTCTCGATTTCGGACGCGGCGCTGGCGATGCTGCAGGCCTATGACTGGCCGGGCAACATCCGCCAGCTCGAAAACGCCATCTATCGTGCATCGGTGCTCGCCGAAGGCGAAGTTCTCACGCCGGAGGAATTTCCGCAGATCCGCGCCCAGGTCGAGGGCACGGTGGTGTTGGAAGCCTCTGCGCCGTCGGTCGTGCCCGACTTCCCGGAAGACGTCGCGCTCGATCGGGAGCGGCCCGCTGCCACAGCGCCTATTTCCCCTCCTCGGGGACCTGAACCCCGCTTCGGCACGCTGGCAGCACTCGACGAACGCGGCAATGTGCGTTCGCTGGCTGAGGTCGAATTGGAGATGATCAAGCTTGCCATCGACCATTACAACGGTCAGATGAGCGAGGTGGCCAGACGTCTTGGCATCGGGCGTTCTACGCTGTACAGAAAGCTCAAGGAGTACGGCATCGACCCGGAAGCCGAGCGCGCGGAAAAAGTGGCATATTGAATTCCGCGCAAGCCTCGAGCGAGTTTCCTGGTTTAAACCAGTGGTTTACCACAAGCCGAGGAGCTGCATTTTGGGCGGGATATCGCCATGGTGTTACCGCATTTCGGCTTCAATAAGCGTCAATTAACCATTAGGATCGATTATCGGATGTGAATCCAACCACATCCGTTTGGTCAAATCCGGGGACAAACGGCAGTCTGCAAGGCCATTTGATTTGAGCAGAATCGAGCGACACCAGAACAGGCGCCTATTCTCGTTGAGCGTCTGGCAGAAGTGGCTGACCGGCGCGGTGATGGCTGCCGGATTGCTGGCTGTATCGGCGGGAACCGCCAGCGCCGAAGTTCGCGCGCTCAAGCTGCGCAATCTGCACACCGGCGAAGTCGACGAGATCGTCTTCAAGCGCAATGGCCGCTACGATCAATCCGGCCTCAAGAAGCTGAACTATTTCCTGCGCGACTGGCGCCGCAACGAGCCGACCAAGATGGACCCGCGCCTGCTGGATCTGGTCTGGGAAGCCTACCGGCAGAGCGGCTCGCGCGGTTATATCCAGGTCATCTGCGGCTATCGTGCACCTTCCACCAATGCCATGCTGAAATCGCGCAGCCGCCGCAGCGGCGTTGCCGAAAAGAGTCAGCACATCCTGGGCAAGGCGATGGATTTCTACATCGAGGGCGTGCCGCTGAAGAAGCTGCGCGACATCGGCTTGAAGATGCAGGGCGGCGGTGTCGGCTACTACCCGACTTCCGGTTCGCCTTTCGTGCATATGGACGTCGGCAATGTGCGTCACTGGCCGGGCATCAGCCGCCAAGAACTGGCGCGCCTGTTCCCGAATGGCAAGACGCTGCACGTGCCGAGCGACGGTCGCCCGTTGCCTGGCTATGAGCAGGCGATGGCTTCCTACAAGGCGCGCAAGGCCAATGGCACGCCGAATATCGAACTCGCCAGCGCCGGTGGCTCGAGCCGGAAGTCGGGCGGGTTCCTGGCTGCCTTCTTCGGTGGTGGCGCAGACGAGGAAGAAGATACCGCTGACGTCGCAATGGCACCGGCGCCGAAGCCCAAGGCTGCGACCAAGCCTGCTGCATCGGCCAAGAGCAATCTGCCGGGTATAGCCATCGTTTCGCCGGAGAATGCGCAGCGCGTCGAGGTGCCGGCTGGAGCCGAGGCGGAACAGCCGCAGATGGTCGAAGAGCCGAAGCAGGAGACGCCGGAAACCATCCTGGCTGCCCTCCCGGCCCGTTCGGTGCCCGTGCCCGGTGCAGCGCCGCGTCCGAAGGCGGATGTAGGCGTGACGACGCCGCCGACTGCGCCGACGCCTGAGACCGTTCCGTTCGGGATGGCCGATGCCAACGCCGTCGAGCAGGTGGAACAGGCGACCATGGTCGCAGCTGCCGCACCGGTCACCCCCGAGAATGTGCCTTTTGGCATAGCCGATCCGAATGCGGTCGCTCCGACCGCCGAAGCAACGCCTGCCGTTGCCGAGCAAGCGGTGGCTGGCAATGTGCCGGTACCGAGCTGGCGCCCCAAGACGCCGGCAGCCGCCGAGCCGAACCAGGAATCGGTGTTGCTCGCATTGGCTGAAACCGCAAAGCGCGATGGCCAGCAGACGGCAACGGATGCTTTAGCCATGTTGCCGACCCAGCGTCCTGACGAGGTCAAGGCGGTTCTGGAGCAGTCTTCGACCGACAGCTACCAGGTTGCGGCCTTGCCGAGCCCTCGTTCTGCGTTCAACGATCCATCCGGTGTCGATGCAGCTACCCCGCGCGCTGCCGTCGCAAGTCGGCCGGCCGGCTCTGATCCCGCCGCCGCCATGGGCGGCAATGTGAAGACGACTCGTAAGGCTGCCCGTGCCAACGCGCACGATGCCAAGCCGGACCAGAAGTCAGTGGTTGTTCCTGCTGCACCGAAGGTGGCGCGCTGGGCCCTTCAGGGCAACGAGCAAATCGCCAAGGTGACCGATTCCACGACGGCGCCGCGGATGGCTTATAACGTGGTGCGTACGGCGCCGAGCGAAGTCTACACTGCCGGATTCCAGACCGGCAACGAAATGGCGGACGCAAACCGTTTCACCGGCACTGCTGTCAAGTTCATGTCGGTTGCCCGCTTCCCGACCAAGTAGGACTGACTGAGATCGCAAACTAGAAACCGCGCCCTGGGCGCGGTTTTTTGTTTGGGCACGACAAACTTGATCGAACAAAGGATGCAGCAGACCGATATCTGCTACTGAAGACTATGCCTTGCGCAGTTTGCTCGCTTCGCGCGCCAAAGCCTCTATTCCGGCCCAATCGCCGGCTTTCACCATTTCGTCGGGGGCGACCCAGGAGCCGCCGACACAGATGACATTGGGAAGGCTGAGATAGTCGTTGGCATTCTTGGCGCCGATGCCGCCGGTGGGGCAGAATCTCACGTCGGCGATCGGTGAGGACAATGCCTTCAGGAAAGCGGCACCGCCGGCCTGTTCGGCAGGAAAGAATTTCAAGAAATCGAGACCAGCTTCGCGCGCTGCCATGATTTCGCCCGGCGTGATGGCACCCGGAAGCAGCGGGACTGGGCTATCGGCGGCAGCGGACAGCAACTGGCTGGTAATGCCTGGGCTCACGATGAATTGCGAGCCGGCCTTCGATGCTTCTTCGAACTGGCGCGCATTCAGGATGGTTCCGGCGCCGACAACCGCTTCTTCAACTTCCGCCGCCGCGCGGCGGATCGCTTCGAGCGCCGCGTCGGTGCGCAACGTGATCTCGATGGCCCTGAGACCGCCACGCGCCAGTGCGCGTGCCAGTGGAACCGCATCTTTCGCGTCGGTTATCTTGATCACCGGAATGACCGGCTGGCCATCAAGCAGCGAAAGGAGTTTCTGGGTTTTGCTGGTCATGGTGCTTGCCTATCGCTCAGTCTTTTCAATCGATTTAACAGACTGTGTTTTCTAAGTCTACGGATGGGGTGTGACGGGCGTTGCGGCGGTCGGCCGCAAGCAGGGTCATGAGCGACGCGATCTCCATATCCCTCCAAAAAGCCCATTTACCCAGCTCCAGAGGGTTACTTCGCCTTTTATGGCGCTGAGCGCCTTCCCGATGGCGGCCTGGGTGGCCGGCCCTGCAATGCCGTCGGCATTGAGACCATGTTCCCGTTGGAACTTTGCGACCGCCTCGGCCGTACCGGGACCGTAAATTCCGTCCGTATCGACAGTGTAACCTAGGGCGACCAGATCATCCTGCAACGCCATAACAAGTTCGCCACGCGAACCAGTCTTCATCAGCCGGTCGCCCGGCGCCGGCCCTTCGACCTGTTGTCGATAGGCTTCCGCCAGTTTCAGGTGATAGCCGTTCTTGGCAAAGCCGGGACCGTTGTAGCCATGACCAACGGCTTCCCAGTCATGCGCATTGAGCGCCGAGGTCAATCCGGATTTGTCGATGTAGCGCGCCATCAGCCGCGCCTGTCCGGCGGCACCGGATCGTGCCTCTGCGACCAAGCCGTCGACGCTGTCAAAACCCAGCCATCGCCAATGGGCACCCATGACCTGACCGAGGCCCCACGATATGGATTCATAAGCTGCGTCGCGGTCAATCTCCGCCGCCTGCTCGACCAAACGCCAGCGCCCAACCTGGCTGCGTGGATTGGCAACCGCACCAGCCGTGGGGGAGGCGAGACCCGCCGCGCGCGCCCTTTCCTGTTTTACGCCGGAAAGCCGGCGGTCGAAATAGTGTCCTTCGAAACGGATCAGCGGCTCGTTGCGCCCATCGATCCTGGCAAAGACCTGGCCGCCACTTTCCACTTCGGCGATGGCAAGCAAAGCTTTGGGCTCCAGCCCGAATTCACGGGCCGTCCTTTCGATTTCGTCCGCTGTGTGCTTGCTGAACATGCGATTTCCTACTCCTTTCGACGGGAGCGATTGTCAAATAGCCTTTACTCGGCGCGGATGAATATCTGGGTAACCGCCTTCTATCGCGCATGGTCTATAATCAGTGCGTTTTCCGGCTCGCATTGAAAATTTTGGAGCAAGGCGGTAGGGCACGGGCATGAACCCATCCACTTCCCCCTTCCGCGTCGCGGCGCTTTATCGTTTCGTCCGTCTCGAGGGCTATGAGGCGCTGCAGCCGCCGCTGGCCGCCTTCTGCTGCGAGCGGGGCATCAAGGGCACGCTGCTTCTCGCACGCGAGGGCATCAACGGCACCGTCGCCGGCCGCGAGGAAGCGATCGCGGAGCTCATCGGCTATCTGGAAGCGATGCGGAATTCGTCGGCCTGGACGTCAAGTATTCCTCAGCCGAGGAGATGCCGTTTCACCGCATGAAGGTGCGGCTGAAACGCGAGATCGTCACCATGGGCGTGGAGGATGTCGATCCGCTCCGCGCCGTCGGCACTTATGTTGAGCCCGGTGACTGGAACGCGTTGATCTCGGATCCCGATACGGTCGTCATCGATACGCGCAACGACTACGAAGTGTCGTTGGGTACCTTCGAAAATGCCGTCGATCCCCGCACCAAGAGCTTCCGCGAGTTTCCACAATGGGCGCGCGAACACAGCGCCGAGCTCGAAGGCAAGAAGATCGCCATGTTCTGCACCGGCGGCATACGCTGCGAGAAGGCGACGGCTTATGTGAAATCGCTCGGCTTCGAAGAAGTATTCCATCTCAAGGGTGGCATTCTGAAATATCTGGAAGATGTGCCGCGGCAGGAGAGCCTCTGGAAAGGCGAGTGTTTCGTTTTCGACGAGCGCGTCTCGGTCTCGCATGGATTGGTTGAGGGCGAGGCAGAACTGTGCCGCGCTTGCCGCCACCCGCTGACGCCGCAGGAGCGGAACTCGCCACATTATCGGCCGGGTATCTCCTGTCCGCACTGTCACGAAGCGCGTAGCGACGATGATCGAGCCCGCTACGCCGAACGTCATCGCCAGGTGGAACTCGCGCAGCAACGCGGCGATCGTCGGCATATCGGCAGCTAGAAAGATTTTCTCGGCTGCCGGGCGGGCCAACTTTGGAACATCATTGTAATGTTGCCTTCGGCCGCCTACCTCTGCGGGATAACCGCCGAGCCTAGAGCGTTTCCGTTTTGCACGGAAACGCGGAAACGTTCTAACTTTATGTTTTTACGCAATTCCAAACGCAAAACCGCTACACGCTTTTGCTGGAATTGCTTTAGCTGGAGCCACTGATGTTCGACCCCAAAAAACTGCTCGACGATCTTCTCAGCTCGCAGGTTCCCGGAACCGCGGGAACCGTACGCGACAAGGCCGGACAGGCCGTTCAGATGGCGAAGGACAATCCGCTCGCCGCAGGGGCGCTGGCCGCCGTGCTGCTTGGTACCGGCCCGGGTCGCAAGGTCACTGGAACAGCGGTGAAACTCGGTGGCCTCGCCGCCATCGGCGGTCTCGCCTACAAGGCCTATCAGAACTACAAGGCCGGCCAGAAGCCTGCCGAGACGATGAAGGAACCGGAGCTTCTGCCGCCGCCGGCGGGTGACAGTTTCGATCCGGCCCAGGCGCCGCAGGGCGAGAGCGAGTTCGCGCTCACCATCGTGCGCGCCATGATCGCGGCCGCGAAGGCGGACGGACGCATCGATGAGGAAGAGCGCGGCAAGATCATCGACAAAGTCAGCCTCTCCGGCCTCGGCGCCGAGGCGACAGCGTTTCTGAAGGACGCGCTGACGGCTCCCGTCGACATCGACACGCTTGCCTCGGCCGCCCGCAATGAGGCGCAGAAGATAGAACTCTACACTGCATCGAGGCTGGCCATAGAGCCGGATACGCGCGCTGAACGGGGCTATCTCGATATGCTCGCGGGAAGGCTCGGGCTGGACGACAAGCTGGTCGACCATATCGAGGCGACCGTTTCGGCAGCAAAGGAGCCTGTAGCGGCGCCTGGAGCCGACACCAAGTGGTAAACCCTATCCCGATTGAGATGGTTTGAAGTGTTAACCTTCCGTTAACCAGTCAAGCGCATCATTTTAATCAGTCGGATCGGCTTTCCTCCTCCCAAGCTGGTTCAGATCGGGGCGGTCGCCAATGGCCGCCCTTTTTGCTGGTCGCTCTGCAATTCGCGGCCCTTCTGCCTCATTGAGGGTGACGTTTGCCATGTCGCCAGCCGCCAGAGGTCAGGAGGAAGCTAGCGCTGGTCTATTGCCTTCACACAGGATGGAATAAAAACATCAACACTCGCCATCCTTGAGCTTGGCTGCTCCTGCGGCGCGGCGAGCACAATCATTGCCATAGGTCTTGCCGTCGCAACCGCAAACCGGCTGGTATTGTTCGGTGCAAATTTGTGGTCTCGGCATGCAGATGCCCATACGGTCGGCGCGGCCGCATTGGGTTTCGGCTGCAAACTCACAAAACTGGCCTGCGTCACAGGTCAGGCCCCTGATGCCACCGCAGGTTTTAACCGGTTCGTCGGCAAGGCCGGCAAACGTCGCTGCACCAAGCAGGGCGAAGGCGCCGAACCCGATGGCGATCAGGTGTTTCATGCCGTGTCCTCCTAGGCCTTTGCACTCGTGGTGAGGAAAACGCCGATGCGCTCCAACGCGCGGAGAATATTCTCTTCCGAATTGGCATAGGAAAGCCGCATATAGCCTTCGCCGAGTACGCCGAAATCCGGCCCGCCTATCAGCGCCACCCCTGTTTCCTCCAGTAGTGCTGAGGCCAGCTTCTTCGCCGGCCATCCGGTGCCGGAAATGTTCGGGAAGGCATAGAAAGCACCCTTCGGCGTGATGCAGGAGATGCCCGGCAGCGTATTCAAGCCTTCCACCACAAGCTTGCGGCGGCGATCGAAGGCTCGCATCATTGTCGCGACATCATCCTGCGGCCCGTCTATGGCTGCGATGCCGGCATACTGGCTGGGTGCATTCACGCAGGACCAGCAATTGACCGCAAGCTTTCGCACCTTGTCATAAAGGTGCGCGCCCTTCTGGCCATTCGGCCAGATCGACCATCCCATGCGCCAGCCTGTCATCGCCCAGGTCTTGGACCATCCATTGAGGATGATCAGCCGGTCGCGGATTTCCGGAAACTGCAACAGCGACGTATGGACCTCTCCGTCATAAGTCATGACGTCATAGATTTCGTCGGAGAGGACGGCGACCTGCGGATGCTTATCGAGACCCTTCACCAACTTCTCGATCTCAGCGCGCGGTGTCACCCCGCCGGTGGGGTTGGCCGGCGAATTGAGGATGAGAAGACGCGTGGCGGGCGTGATCAATGCCAGCGTTTCCTCGGCCGAAAAAGCAAAGCCGTTCTCTTCGCGGATCGGCACCGGAACGGGCCGCGCGCCGGTGAATTCGATCATGGAGCGATAGATCGGAAATCCTGGGTCCGGATAAAGGATATCCGCGCCCGGTTCGCCGAACATAAGGATAGCGGCGAACATGGTGGGTTTGCCGCCGGGCAAGATCATCACATTGTCCGGCGATACTTCGATGCCTGTTGTGGTCAGCGTCCGTCGCGCGACGGCTTCGCGTGTCGCCAGCAGGCCAGTGGCCGGCGTATAGCCATGATGGCCGTCGCGCAGGGCTTTGATTGCTGCCTCGACAATATGTTCCGGCGTGCGGAAATCCGGCTGGCCGATGCCGAGATTGACGACATCGCGTCCCTGCTGTGAAAGCGCGGTAGCGCGAGCGAGTACGGCGAATGCGTTTTCCTCGCCGAGGCGGTCAAAGGCAGGAACTGTGTGGATCATTTTGTTGGTCCAGCTGGTGCTAGTTGCGGGGTCATGTTTTTTGAAAGGGTGGAAGCGCCCTGTCAAACGAGGCGATTTCGAAGGACTATTGCATTTCTTTTAGACCAAAGGTCGCACTTACAGACGATTGCGACCATCCATAGATGCAATAATTTCTTCGAAATCGCCCAATTATGGAGCCGATGGTGACCGAGGACCTGAAGAACTGGCAGCCACGCCCGCGCCCGGAACGCAAGGTTCTGGAGGGCCGCTATGTGCGCCTCGAACCGCTCGATGCCGCGCGCCATGGCGATGGCTTGTTCGAGGCGTCCTCAGTCAGCGATGCCGATGGCCGTTTCCGCTGGCTGCCTGAATTCGCACCCGAAAAACGGGAGGATTTTCAGCCCTGGCTCGACAGGGCGCAAGCCAGCTCGGATCCGCTCTATTTTACGGTGATCGACAAGGCGAGCGGCAGAATTGCCGGCCGGCAGACGCTGATGCGCATCGAGCCCGCCCACGGGGTCATCGAGATTGGCAACATTTACTGGGGGCCGCTGATTTCGCGCAAGCCAGCGGCTACCGAAGCTCAATTCCTTTTTATGCGCTATGCGTTCGACGAACTTGGCTATCGCCGCTACGAATGGAAGTGCAACAACAACAATGCGCCGTCGAAGCGGGCGGCAGAGCGATTCGGTTTCCAGTTCGAAGGCATCTTCCGCCAGCATCTGGTGGTCAAGGGCGAGAATCGTGATACGGCTTGGTATTCCATCATTGATGAGGAATGGCCGGCCCTCAAGAAAGCTTACGAAGCTTGGCTTGATTCGGAGAATTTCGACGAAAAAGGCCAGCAAAAACGCCGGTTGGAGGATTTCTACGCTTCGATATAGTTGTTGCAGTGACAGAAATTTTGACAGTTGGAGAAATTTCTCTGGACCGAAGAAAACACGACTATCGGATACTTTGACATCCAAATGAATTGAATTAAGTTCGGCGCCCAAAACAGGGTTGGCCGATGGGTCATAATCAATCGCACGCTCAAGGTGCCCACAGCCATGATGGCGGAGCACCCGAGTCGTCCGACAAGAAGCGTGTACTTATCGCTGCGGTCCTGACGGGTGGCTTCATGGTCGCCGAGGTGGCCGGTGGTTTGCTCACCGGATCTCTGGCGCTGCTCGCCGACGCCGGCCACATGCTGACGGACGCCATTGCGCTGGCGTTGGCGTGGTATGCTTTCCATCTCGGCGACAAACCGCCCACGGGCCGGCACACCTATGGTTATGGCCGGGTCAAGACGCTGGTTGCCTATACCAATGGGCTGGCGATTTTCCTGGTGGCCATATGGATCTGCTATGAGGCCTGGCAGAGGTTCCAGGCGCCGCCGCCCGTGCTCGGTGGCCCCATGCTGGTGGTCGCTGTGCTCGGCTTGCTGGTCAACATCGCCAGCTTCCTGATCTTGCATGGCGGAAGCCGTGAAAGCCTCAACATGCGTGGCGCCATCCTGCATGTTATGGGTGATCTGCTGGGTTCACTGGCCGCGATCGTTGCGGCGCTTGTCATCATGGCGACCGGTTGGATGCCGATCGATCCGATCCTGTCTGTACTGGTGGCAGTGCTGATCCTGTCAACTGCCTGGAGCCTGATGCGCGCTGCCGCGCATGTGCTTCTGGAAGGCACACCGGCGGGGCTCGATCGCGACATCATCGCCCAGGATCTGCAAACTTCCATCAAAGGGATCCATGAAATCCACCATATGCATCTGTGGTCGATCGATGGCGCCGCCAACATGGCCACGCTACATGCAAGACTGATGGATGGGCTGGACGCGCACGTGGCTGTCGATGCCATCAAGCACCGCCTGCTCACCCGGCACGGCATCACCCATGCAACCGTTGAAATCGATTTCGACCGCCGTGCCGAAGACGGTCGCAGACGCGACGAGGTCCGTGGCGTCTCATCGCAGCCCAGGCACCTGCATTAGCGCGTTGGCTGTGCTAACCATCGGCGCGAGACGATGCGGGTTGGTTCCGGAGTGATGATGAGTCCTGAAAACAAGAGCGCCGCCATCGCCGCGCTGTCGATCATGCTGTTGTTCGGCGTGACCGCTTACTATCTGCCGACCATCATGCTGGCCATCGGCCATTTCTCGCCGATTCTGGCCGGCATCTTCGCGGTTCTGTTCGTGGCCGCCTTCTTCCTGGTGTTCTGGCTGCGCGGACGAAACCGCGGCTGAGGGATTGAGTGAGGTCAGGCACGCTTCATCCTTCATTGGAGGGATGGTGATCAGGCTCCAATGCTGGCCGTCAGCAGGACTAGCCCGAACAGGAATACCAGTGCCGCGCCGCCGATCTCGATGGCGGAGTGAACACGATTGCCGAGGCGACCGTCACCTGCAAGCGTCACAGCCCAATCTTTTGCCGTTACGGCCAGCGTTGCCAGGATGGAAACGGTGATCGCGGTGCCGACCGCCATCGCCAGCACCGAGAGTATGCCGCCTGCCCACAACCCGTTGAGGAAGGCGAACGACAAAACGATCAAGGCGCCGGAGCACGGCCGTATGCCGACGGCGGCGACAGCTGTCCATGCGATGCGCCAGTCGAAGCGATCGCCGGAAAGCAGGGTTGGGTCCGGTGCATGCGAATGGCCGCAGGTCTCGCAGACCGCGCCCGGACCATGATGGTGGCCGTGGTGATGATGGCCGCCATGCTCATGGTGATCATGCGTATGATGATCGTGGCCGTGGTGGGCGCGATGATCATGCGTGGTGTGGTCATGGCTTCGGGCGGCGTGGGCATGGCTACCGTGGCCGGCATGCGCCGCTGACAGGCTGTAGGCCGGTGTGGCTCCAAACAGCCGCATAAGCGATGATCCGAGCTTGCGCCACAGCAGCCACGCACCGAAGGCTGTGACGAAGGCGTAGGACGCTATCTCCAGGAACCAGGCAGTGTCTGTCATCGAAATCGAGGTGCCGCGCAGAACGAAATAAGCAAGCAGCATCACCACGATCGCTGTGATGGCCTGCAGGAAGGCGGAGATGAACGAGAGCAGGATGCCGCGCCGCAGGGCGACTTCGTTGGCCAGCATGTAGGAGGAAATCACGGCCTTGCCATGGCCGGGGCCGGCGGCGTGGAAGATGCCGTAGAGGAACGAGAGGCCGATCAGCAACCACAGTTTCGAGCCATCCTGCCGCATCTC
The DNA here is from genome assembly GCF_022347545.1 of Terribium retamae. GTDB lineage: Bacteria > Pseudomonadota > Alphaproteobacteria > Rhizobiales > Rhizobiaceae > Mesorhizobium > Mesorhizobium retamae. The sequence goes on along the minus strand of NZ_JAKREW010000004.1, from coordinate 73,980 downwards.
TTTGATGGCGCCGGCGAGCGCATGGTAGAAACGTTGCTGGTGTATGTTCACCCAGTTCAGGAAGCCCGCAAACAGGCCGGTCGCCGGGGTCATGGCATCGTTGGTGCCGATGCCGAGCGAACTTTGCGCATAAGCGTGGCTGGCCGTGGCGAGGAGGGCAACGCCGAGCAGGCAGAAGATCAGGCGGGTGGTCGTCCTGGTCATCAAGTCACCCTTCCGTGCGGCAGTTCAGCTCGAGCTTGGTGGCAAAGATCTTGCTCATATCCGTGCCAGTTGGATCGTTGAAAAAGGCTTCGGTGAGCGTCTTCTGGTTCTGTGCGATCGCTGTGTCGGGATCGGGCCGCACCACCGCGCGGGCGCAAGAAGCGGGCAAGTCCTTCACCGACATGTTGGCATCGTCGGTGAAATCGATCGCGGTGTAGAAAGTCGGGTCATAGACGCCGAGGTCGATCTTGCCCTTCAGCTTGATCGGCTCTTGCGGCTGGTCCTCGAACAGCACGATCAGCTGGTTGTTGTCGAAGGAGGCAACGATTTCGGCGGGCGCCTTCATCTTGATGTCCTTGCCGTCGAGCGTGACCATCTGGAAGTAATTATACTCGGCAAGCGATGTCTTGATGGTATTCGCCACTTCCTTCAGTTCGGCATCGTCCAGCTTGAGGTCGGAGTTCTTGTCGAACTCCATCAGCACCGTAGAGGAAAACAATTCGTCGAAGCGCCACAAATGGCGCAACCCGGCGATTGTCTTGTGGTCGGGAGAAAGCACGACATCCAGCCGGGCTTCGGCAAAAACGTGCGGATGGACAAGGGCCGGTGTCGTGCCGGCGAGAAGCGTGCCGAAAACTGCGGCCATGGTGGCGGTTGATGCCCGAAGCTGCATGGCCGGCGGCGATTCCCCAATGTTGGTGCAGCCTGAGGGTTAGCAGAAACCGGGCGAAAATGGGACCGGGCTACAAAAATGTTATCACGTTTCGCGCGCTGCAGGTTGTCCCGACGTTTCGTGTGTCTTGAACCATTGCACCATGAAGTCGACAAAGACGCGCACCTTGGCGGGCAGGTAGCGGCGATGCGGGTAGACGGCAAAGATGCCACCGTTGAAGTCGATACGGTCTTCCAGCAAGGAGACCAGCCGGCCGCTTTTGATTTCGGGTGCGGCGATAAAGTCGGGCAACAGCGCAAAACCCAATCCGTCCAGCGCTGCCATGCGGGTGGTGATCGGGCTGTTCACCATCATCGGGCCGCTGATCGGAATGCTGGTGATGTCGCCGTCGTCGCCGCGGAACGGCCAGTTCGAAGCCCAGCGGCCATTGGTGTCGACGACACAGGGCATGTGCGCCAGATCTTGCGGCCGGGTCGGCTTGCCGTATTTGGCGATCAGTTCCCGTGAACCGCACAGCTTGAGCGAGAAGGGGGCCAGCTTGCGGGCGATCAGCGAAGAATTTTCCAGCCGGGTGATGCGGATGGCAAGATCGAAACCTTCTTCAACGAGATCGACGAAGCGGTCGTCGAGATGCACTTCCAGCGAAACCTCCGGATATTGCTTGGCAAAGTCGATCATGGATTGACCGACTGCGGCGTCTGCCATCGTACGCGGCGCGGTTAGCTTGATCCTGCCACGCACGTCGCCGGAGCTGTCGCGCACCGCATCGGACAGGCTGTCGATCTCGCGCACGATTTCCGAGGCGCGGCGGTAATAGGTGTGGCCCGCTTCCGTGAGCGAGAACTGGCGCGTGGTGCGATTGAGCAGCAGTGCACCGAGCTCGTCTTCCAGTTCGCGCACATATTTGGAGAGCAGGGCCTTGGAGCGGCCGATCTTGCGCCCTGCGGCCGAAAAGCCCTCCGCCTCGACCACATCGATAAAGGCGCGCATGCGGGTGAGAGTGTCCATGGCGTCAGGCCTTTCCGATCGTTTCGAGAATGCGCCGTCCGACCTGTATCAACGTAAGGTCGCTGCCGGCAGGGCCGAGCAAGGAGATGCCGAAAGGGGCGCCATCGACCATGCCCAGCGGCAAAGTCAGTTGGGGAAAACCGGAGAGACCGGACAGGCACAGCAAATGCAGCGCGCGCTCACGATAGGTCTGGGTTTCTTCAAAGCTCGAGGCGGCGAATGGCCCGGCTCCCGGAACGGTCGGCAAAACAAGGATGCCGTCGTTGCCCAGCCGGTCTGCGAGTTCGGTGCGAAACGTATTTCGATACGCAGTTTGCTTTTCTACCGTTGCCGCGTCGATGCTCGCGCCAAAGGCAAAACGTTCTTTCACGCCGGGCCCCAGGCGGCGATCTTTGCCGGATATCCACGCACCGTGAGAGTTCCAGGCTTCATATGCCTGCAGCTTGCGGAAGCACCAATAGAGATCATCGAGATCATGACTGAGGGCAGGGGCATCCTTTGGCTCGCCGAGTACACGCGCGATCATCGTAACCATGCGGCGATATTCATGCGTTTCCATTTCACCGAGTAGAAGAGCATCAAGGGCAGCCAGGCGAAACGCACGTGATGGGGGTGTTCGATCACTCGCCCCCAGCAACACTCGGGCCACCTTCTCGTACACATCGATATCCCTGGCGAACCAGCCGAAGGTGTCGAAGCTGGGTGCCAAAGGCATGGCGCCTTGCAGGGGGATCGCGCCGTGGGTGGTACGCAGGCCGATCAGGCCGCAGAAGCTGGCCGGAGCGCGGATTGAGCCGCCGGTATCGGAGCCGCTGGCGATGTCGGCGAGCCCGCCCGCAACCGCTGCCGCCGAACCGGATGAAGAGCCGCCGGTGACGCGATCGGGTGCCGCAGGGTTCACCGGGTGCGGGTAGTGAGCGTTCTGCCCCATCAGCGAGAAGGCAAGTTCGTCGGTCTGCGTCTTGCCGACGAATCGCGCACCGGCGTCAAGCAGCCTTTGTGCTGTCGGAGCCGTCGAGGGCGCTGCTTGCCCGGTTTCCACCTTGTCGGGATTGCCGCAGCCGGTGACGTAACCGGCAACGTCAAAAATGTCCTTAACGGCCAGCGTCAATCCCGACAGCGGTCCGGATTGTGCATTGGAAACAGGTGCTTGCTGGATGTTAAGGAAGGCGTTGAGGCGGTCGTTCTGCTGGGGCATCGTTCAATATCTGGATACGGTGCGTCCACAGTCGTTCGACAACGGATTTTTTTCAAGCCGGGGTTCGATTTTAATTGATTGTGAAAGCATGCGCGCCTATATCGCGCTTGCCCAAAGTCGCACGTGCCTGTGGGCGTCCCCCGAACCTCGAATGGCGAGGATTTCGGGACGGTACCCGGGAAGTAACGAGCCCGGTCGGTTCAGCGGCCAACCGCCGATCCGAGGACGTCTTGAAGCAACGACGGTGCGGGCCTTTCTGGTGTTTCCCGGTTGTCCATAGACCGGGGTTACTGAAGAGGCACACCCTCATTGCCGGCAGTGCGGTTGGGAACTCCCATCCAAGCCAAGGCAGACAAAGCGGATCATAGCCGGGCAAGGCTAGGTCCATCGCCGCGAGACGGCATTCAATGGCTCCGGGGTCTCCACCGGCTGGCGCTATTGGATTTTCGTCCCGCCTTTGTTTGACCGCGCGTTCGCGAGGCCGAGGCCCGCGTCCCGCACCTTTGCACGTGCCGCAAGGCGCGATGGAGAGTCCTATGGCTACGCAACGTGTTCTCGACTTCCTCGCCACCCGACGTCCGGAAGGCCCCTGCCTTGTCGTCGATCTCGACGTTGTGCGTGACAATTTCCGCGCCTTCGAGAAGGCGTTGCCGGATTCCAAGATCTATTACGCGGTCAAAGCAAACCCGGCGCCGGAAATCCTGCGCCTGCTTGCTGCGATGGGTTCGTCCTTCGACACCGCGTCGGTTGCCGAGGTCGAGATGGCACTGGACGCGGGTGCAACCGCGGACCGCATCTCCTTCGGCAACACCATCAAGAAGGAGCGCGACATCGCCAAGGCCTATGCGCTCGGCATCCGTCTCTACGCCGTCGACAGCGTCGAAGAGGTCGAGAAGATCGCGCGCGCTGCTCCGGGCGCTCGCGTGTTCTGCCGCGTGCTGACCGATGGCGAAGGCGCTGAGTGGCCGCTGTCGCGCAAGTTCGGCTGCGTGCCGGCGATGGCCGTCGACGTCCTGCGTCATGCCAGGAAGCTCGGCCTCGATGCCTATGGCGTGTCGTTCCACGTCGGCTCGCAGCAGACCGACCTGACCGCCTGGGATCGTGCCCTGGCTGACGCAAAGCGCGTGTTCGCGACGCTGGCCGAGGAAGGCATCGTGCTCAAGATGGTCAATATGGGCGGTGGTTTCCCGACCCGTTACCTGAAGGACGTGCCGGCGGCGCAGGCCTATGGCCAAGCGATTTTCGGCGCGCTGCGCAAGCATTTCGGCAACGACATCCCGGAAACCATCATCGAGCCCGGTCGCGGCATGGTGGGCAATGCCGGCGTCATCAAGTCGGAAGTCGTGCTGATCTCGAAGAAGGCCGACAACGACAATGTGCGCTGGGTCTATCTCGACATCGGCAAGTTCGGCGGTCTCGCCGAGACGATGGACGAGGCGATCCGCTACCCGATCGTGACGGCCCGTGACGAGGACGAGAAGGCGCTCTGCGTACTCGCAGGCCCGACCTGCGACTCCGCGGACGTCCTGTACGAGAAGGCACCATACCCGCTGCCGCTCTCGCTCACCATTGGTGACGAAGTGCTGATCGAGGGCACCGGTGCTTACACGACCACCTACTCGGCGGTCGCGTTCAACGGCTTCGAGCCCCTCCGATCCTACGTGATCTGACGGGCGTCAGCCTGTCAGATCACCCCGCTCGCCGGTGCTCTTGCGCCGGCGGTGGGTTCGCTCGTGGAACAGATCTCCGCTTGTGAAGGATCGCGGAAATGGACATTGCCAAAACCCTGCCGGCAGCTTCGCCTGCCATCATCATCACCGCCGAAACCGGCGCCGATATTGCCGCACGCGAGGCGCTGCTCGACCGTGCCATGGGCGCGGGACGCAAGCGCAAGTCGTCGGAGAAACTGCGGCGCGGCCGCCGTCCATCCGAAGGGCTGGCCTTTGTTGCACGTGGCGAAGGTGGCGCGGTCGTCGGAACCGTCCGGTTGTGGGATGTCCGTCTGGGTGACCATGGTGCGGCTGCGCTGCTGCTCGGCCCGCTCGCCGTCGATCCAACGGTCAAGAGCGCCGGCATCGGCTCAGCGCTGATGCATCACGCCGTGGCTGAAGCAACTCGTCTCGGCCACCGGGCCATCCTGCTTGTCGGAGATGCAGCTTACTACGCGCGTTTCGGCTTCTCGGCCGAGAAGACCGCCGGGTTGGCGATGCCGGGCCCTTATGAACGCGATCGCTTCCTGGCGTTGGAACTGGTGCCGGGCGTATTGGATGGCGCCCAGGGCACGTTGAAGGCTTCGGGGCGCAAGGCAGGCGAGCGCGCGGCAGTGCGGGTCGCAGCAGCCTGAAACGGCGGGGGCCGGACGGCGGCAGGCGAGTTTCGGCTCAGTCTGCCGCCGTTGCTATCGAGCCGATGGGCCAGGGCAGGGCCGCGGCCGCATCTTGGCAATGCTCTTCGGCTCAGCCGATCAATTGGCTGAGCGCCATGGCAACCGACATGTCGCCCTCGATCTTCAGCTTGCCGGTCATGAAAGCCATGGTCGGGTTAAGGTCGCCGGCGATCAGCGACTCCAGGTCGTCGAGCGAAAGCTTGATGGTGCAGTCGGTCGGAGCATCGGTGGTCGAGATCGACGCGCCGTCGATGACGATGACGCCATCGGCGCCCGTGTCGAACTTCACCGACTTGTCGAAGCCGGCGCTTTCGACCTTGGACTTGAGGCCTGCCGCGATTTCCTGAACGCCCATGATTGTCTCCCTGTCTTTTGCGCGTCGCGCATGTTCGTTTCGGCCGGCTTTGCCGGACGCTGCGGCGCGCAAGCCTCGCGCAAAACGCGTTTCAAGAAGGCATCGTCACCGTGATCGTTCTATAGCCTTCGATTGACGTTTACGTCAACGTGATTTCTGACGATCTTGAGATCGACAGCAATATCTGGCGATCCCGAAACCTGTGCCGTGTTCGCGTAACTCATCTGCATCTGGATGATCAGATACAGTTGCATCTGTTTTGGCAGATTGGCGGCCACTACCTTGAACTTGCCGCGAAGACCTCGACAGCGGACGTTCTGAAAATACCGGGCAGGATCCACGCTTTCTCTTGTGTAACAGGGAGGCTCGCATGGTGACGAAACTCAGAGATAAGACGGCCTCCGGACTAGGCGACCAGAAACCGATAGACGGTCCAAGCTTTGGACTCGTGATGGCGCTCGTATTCATCATTGCGATATCGATGTTCGGGATCGCCTATCTGGCGATTTCGATAGTCTAGGCCTCCAGCGACGTCTGCCAGATTCCACGCAGCCACGCTGCGTGGTTGCACCGGCAAGAGAAGTGCCACCCTGCGCCGCCGTCGAGTGCAAGAGGACGGATAGTTCACCGGTGCGAATGCATCAAGGCAAATGATGCAACGGTTTCTACCGAACCGCGGCCGTCGGACTACCTTGATGCTTGACCACCATTTCCTGCGGGAAAGTCAACACATGGAGGCATCGTGCGCAACGTTGTTTTCGATCCCTTTACAATAGATTTGCCCAGTCGGGGCCGCATGGTCGTGCGTAACACCGATCAGGCCGCCGAGATCCTTTGCCGTCATTGGCTGGGCGTCAAAGGACCGATGTATCTGCTGGCCGTGCAAACATCGATGGAGCACATGCTTGCAAAGCGGCTGCCACAGGAGGTGCGTCATGCCGTTCTCGCCGCGGCGGAAGAGGCTGGTTTTCCAGTCTCCTATGAAGTTCCAGGCGACGTTCAGGTCAGGGATTCAAACGAACTAGTTTGAACGTGAATGATGCGTTTGCATCACTCGTGCTGATCCAGTCGTGTCTTTTGAGGCTTGGCCCTATTTCATAGGTTCCAGCTTCCCGAACACCAAGGGTTCGGGCCAAGCTTTGGAGAAATGACATGGACAAAGACCGCATCACGGGTGCCGCAAAACAGGTGAAGGCACCATCAATGAAGCTGCCGGCAAGCTAACCGGCGACACCAAAACGCAAGCCGAAGGCAAGGCCGAGAAGGCTGCCGGCAAAGTTCTCAGCACGATCGGCGGCGCCAAGGATGCGGTGCGCGATGCGCTGAAGAAATAGCAAGCCGCAGCGTCAATCCCACGCTGCTTCCTTCCGTACCTATGACTTCAATCAAGGGAATACCCCATGCGCAATATACTTCTAGGCGCCCTCCTGCTGTCCGCCGCAGTCATTCCTGCTTTTGCCCAGACCACCACACCGGCAGCCGAACCACGCTTTGTATCCGTCACCGACACGAGCGTGCTTTCCTCCAACGTTATTGGGCTGAATGTCCTCAATGCGGGAGACGAGACCATCGGTGAGATCAAGGATGTCGTGGTTTCCAAGGAGAATGGCATCGAGGGTTTTGTGGTGTCGGTGGGCGGCTTCCTCGGCGTGGGAGAGCACTATGTTGTCGTCGATCCTGCAGCCATGGCAGTCAGCTATGACGCCAGCAACAAGAAATGGCAGGCAAGGATGAATGCAACGGCAGACCAACTCAAAGCAGCCCCAGCCTTCACCTATGAAGGCAAGTGGAAATCCTAAAACGTCGCCAGTCTGACGCATGAAGCGTTCCCAACCTTGCTCCTTCGTTCTGGAATGCTTCGCGTGTAGCGCATGGCCGGCTGGCTAACGCCAGCCGGCCATGTTGTTCAGGCAGCAACAACCGCTGTAAGGTCAGACGCATGGGTTCTGGCATTGATGACGAAGCGATCCTCACAGCGCAGACGGATCGTCGACAGTTGCAGGAGATTGTCGCCGGCCTCGGCGAGGGTATCCTGTTGATCGATCTCTCAGGAGAGATCGTCTGGGCAAACCAACAGGCGCTCTTTCTGCACGATGCCAAGGATCTTTCCGAGATTGGCCCCGCCGCCTTTGACTATCGCAAACGCTTCCTGCTCAAATATCGGAACAACCATACGCTCACATCCGATCAGTATCCCATCGATCGTCTGCTTGCGGGAGAGGCGTTTGAGGATGTGACGGTCGAGGTCACCAAGCTGCCTGGTGACGAGGAAAACCCCTGGCGGTGTTTTCATCTGTTGCGCGGAATCGTGCTGACCGACATCAAAGGAAAGCCCGAATCCTACGCGCTCGTCGTCCAGGACATGACCGAGCGTTTCACAGCCGAGGAGCGCTTCGAACGCACCTTCAACGCCAACCCAGCGCCGGCCATTATCTGCCGGCTGTCCGATCTGCGCTATGTCAAGGTCAATCAGGGATTTCTGGAGATGACCGGCTATGCCGCTGCGGACCTGATCGGACGCTCGACATATGAGATCGACGTTTTGGAAGGTGCGGCTGGCAAGGATGAGGCGATCGCCTGCCTGCGCGAAGGCAAGACGATCCCGCAGACGGAGGCGACGCTGAAGCTGCCGCAAGGCGGCTCGAAATTCGTGATCGTCGCCGGTCAGCCGATCGAGGTCGGGGAAGAAGCGTGCATGCTCTTTACCTTCATGGACCTGGAGCCGCGCAAGAAGGCAGAAGATGCGTTGCGACAGAGCGAGGAGCGCTTCGCCCGGTCGTTTCGTCTCACGCCGGTTCCGACCTTGCTGGTCACGCGTGAAGACTATCGGGTTCTCGATGTCAACGACGCCTTCACATCCGTGCTTGGTTACGCGGAGGAAGAGGCAGCCGGCCGGACCGGACCGGAACTGCCGATCTGGATGAGCGGTGCTTCGCGCCGCCAGGTTGAGCGGGAGATCGAGAGGGCGGGCGGTTTTCGAGATATGGAAATCCAGCTTCGCACGAAGCAGGACGAGATCCTCGACTGCCTGTTGTCGGCCGAAACGGTGCTCATCCATGGCCAGGAATGCGTGCTGATTGTCATCCAGGACATTACCGAGCGCAAACGGTCCGAGGTGGAGCTGATCGCTGCAATTGAGGCCGTCATGCAGGATACGTCCTGGTTCAGTCGCACGGTCATCGAAAAGCTGGCCAACTTGCGTCACCCCGGACAATCGAACAAAGGCGCCTCCGGGCTTTCCGATCTGACGGCCCGTGAGAAGGATGTATTGGGGCTGATGTGTCAGGGGCTCAGTGATGCCGATATCGTCAAGAAGCTCGGACTGACCCGCAACACGGTGCGCAATCATGTCGCCCGGATCTACAACAAAACGGGTGTTCACAGCCGGACAGCCGCAGTCGTTTGGGCACGGGAGCGCGGCTTTACGGGAGCCGAAAGCCGCAACACGTCGCGTCGTCCACTCTAGACGCGCCTTCTCCGCTTCATGGATATTCCGCCCATAAAAGAGCCTGACGAGTTGCTGCTGGAAAGTCTCCAGCGGCGCTCGTTCGCTTATTTCCTGCAGGAGGCCGATCCGGAGACCGGCCTTGTGGCCGACAGGAACCGTCCCGGTTTTCCCGCAAGCATTGCCGCCACGGGCATGGGGCTTTCGGCTTATGCCGTTGGCGCGGAACGTGGCTGGATCGATCGTCAGGAGGCCTGCAGACGAACACTCACGACCTTGCGTTTTCTTTGGAACAGTCACCAGGGAACAGAACGGTACGCGACAGGCTACAAGGGTTTCTTCTATCATTTCCTCGACATGAGGACCGGACAGCGGGCCTGGAATTCAGAGCTTTCCACTGTGGATACGGCGCTTCTCATGGCAGGGGTTCTGACTTCAGGCGCCTATTTCGATCTGGATTGTCAGCAGGAGCAGGAAATTCGCACGCTGGCCACTGCGCTCTATTGCAGGGTCGATTGGCGCTGGGCCCTGGATGGCGGCGCCTTGCTCAGCCATGGCTGGAAGCCGGGCCGAGGCTTCTTGCCTTATCATTGGAAAGGCTATGACGAAGCCCTGATCCTTTATGTCCTGGCGCTCGGATCACCCACGCATTGCATCGGGCCTGAAAGTTATTCGGCGTGGCTTTCGGGTTATCGCTGGAAGACGATCTATGACCAGGCATTTGTGTATGCAGGCCCGCTGTTCATTCACCAGATGTCGCATCTGTGGATCGACTTTCGTGGTATCCGCGATGTCTTCATGCGCGACAAGGGGCTGGACTATTTCGAAAACAGCCGGCGCGCGGCCTATGTCCAGCGCGAATATGCAATCCGCAACCCTCGAGGTTTCGAGGGCTATCACGAGAATTGCTGGGGTGTGACGGCGAGTGACGGGCCGGGAAAGCGGCGGGAGAACATCCGTGGCAGCGAGCGGTATTTCCATGGCTATATGGCCCGTGGGGTGCCCTTCGGTCCTGACGACGGCACACTCTCGCCCTGTGCAGCCCTCTCATCGCTCCCCTTCGCGCCCGAGATCGTCATGCCGGTCATCCATCATTTCCAGGCACTCGATCTTGCCGGCGACAACCCCTATGGCTTCACCGCAAGCTTCAATCCGACTCTTAAAACAGAGCAAGGACAGGGTTGGATTTCTGATGATCATGTCGGGATCAACCAGGGGCCGGTCGTGATCATGTTCGAGAACCATCGTTCCGGGCTGATCTGGCGTCTGATGCGAAATTGCTCCTTCATAGCGACGGGTCTGCGGAAGGCTGGGTTTGCTGGTGGCTGGCTCTAGGCGGTGCGGCGCTTTTCTGGGTAAGGCCTGCCGGGAAAATCGCAGCGGTTGGTTCTAAAGATCGGCAGCCTGCGCATGTCATTGCGCAGGCTGCTCCTTACCGCGGAAAGCGGCCAACAGGAGACGACTTCTCGCCGTCTTCGGCATAGGGGTTGACTAAAACTCCATGTCTTCCATGCCGCCGTCGTCAAACCCGGCATCCTCGGCGGCAGGTTCCTTCGCCGGCTGTTCCGGTTGCTCGGCTGCCTGGGCTTCGTTGGCACCAAACATGCTGCCGACAGCGTTTGCGAGCAGCATGCCGCCGGCGACACCCATCGCAGTTTGTGCCGCGCCGGCGAGGAAGCCGCCGCCCGCACGTTGCTGGCCGAAGCCGCCCTGTTGGTAGGGCTGCTGCTGCCCAACCCCCGAGCCGTATGTCCCGCCGATCTGCGAGGGAGATGCACGACGCGTTTGCCGGCTGCCGCCGAACAATCCGCCGAACAGCCCCCCACCCGAGCGAGAGGCATCGGCTTCAAGCTGCTGGATATGCGCCTGTGCGGACTGCAAGGCCTGTTCCTGCACGATGATGGTTTGCGCCATATAATACGGAGCGCCGGGTTGGGAGGCGATCTTGTCGCGGATGAAGGCTTCGGCTTCGCTGTCTCGCGGCGGCGACTGCTGTTCGACAAGGGTGAGCTTGCCGAACAGCTGTTCGATTGCCTGGCTGTCATTGCGATCCATACTGGTCTCCTCGAACTATACGGTTTACCGCGTGCGCTTACTCGCGCTCGCCCGTGAAGTTCAGCAGCAGCTGGAAGATGTTGACGAAGTTCAGGTAGAGCGAGAACGCGCCCCAGACGGCCATCTTCTGCCGGGACTCGCTGTCGAAGTGCTCGGCGTACTGCTCCTTGATATTCTGCGTGTCCCAAGCTGTCAGGCCGAGGAAAACAAGGATGCCGATAACCGAGATCGCGAACTGCAGGGCGGACGAGCCGAGGAAGATGTTGACGATGCTGGCGATGACGACGCCGATCAATCCCATGATCAGGAAAGACGAGAACTTCGTCATGTCGGTCTTCGTCGTGTAGCCGTAGAGGCTCATCGCGCCAAACATCGTGGCGGCGATGAAGAATGTGCGCGCGATCGATGTGCCGGTGAAGACAAGGAAAACCGAAGCGAGCGACAGACCCATGACCGCGCAGAAGGCCCAGAACATGGCTTGTGCGCCTGCGGCGGACATGGTCTGGATGCGGAACGAGAAGAGCAGCACGAAGGCGAGCGGCGCGAGCATCACCACCCATTTCAGCGGGCTGGAGAAGATCGGTACATAGAGCGCGGGAACGGAGCTCACGGTGAAGGCGACGACGCCTGTCAGGACAAGCCCGAGCGCCATGTAATTGTAGACGCGCAGCATGTGCTGGCGCAGGCCCTCGTCGAAGAGGACGGCGCTGGGCTGGCCGAAGCCGGCGTGTTGACGGTAATTGGGCGAATTCATGTCAGTCTCCTTGGTGGATGATCAATAAAGGCTGTCGGCAAGTTTCTTGGCAGATACGCCGAGTTCTCTCGGATTGTCGCGTCCGACCAACGTGTAGGCGACGTCGCCAATCTGGAAATAGCTGGACGCTGTGCCGCCGACGTCCGTCTGTGTGGGCTTTACGACGTCGAAAATTCCCGGCCGAACTGCGAACAGCGACGCGTCGCCGATGGAATCCGAATGGATCGCCAGTTCGACGCTCGGACCGAAGCGTGATGGATAGATCTGGACATCCCTGACGCTCCAGTCCTTGGGCAGCGTAGGCATGAGGATCGCGGTCGCCGACAGGATCTCGGCCGGATCGTAGTCGCTGACTTTCGGCTGCGAGGCCATGGAGGCGCGCAACAGGCTGGTGCCGTGGGCCCGGACGGCCTCCTCGACATAGGCTGGAGGTTGGACCGAAGCGATTGATTGACTGACGCCGAACGGCCCGATCGCCTCATGGGCGATCCAACCGGCACCGACGAGCATGATCACAGCTGCTGCGCGCTGAAGCACGGAGGAAATCCGGCGCCGGAGAAGCCCGCGCTGTAGCCGTTGCGCGGCTTCCGTCGTGCTCGACCGCACAGCGCGTGACGGCACGGAGAGGGCCATCCGAAGTTCATGGTGCAGCCGCAGATCCGCCATTACGCGGGCGGCTTCTGCCGGACGTGCTGCAAGATATGCCTCAACGTCGATGCGCCGCGACGTGTCGAGTTGGTCATCGACATAGCCGAGGATATCGGTATCCGTCACCGGGTCCGTCATGAGGTTCCTCCCACGATCCTGAGATGCCCTGGCCGGGACGAAGGGTTCTCTTCCATTTCACGCAGCGCCGCACGGGCGCGTCCAAGGCGTGACATCAACGTGCCCACCGGAATGCCGAGCGCATCGGCGGCTTCCTGATAGGCGAGGCCCTCGATCGCCACGAGATGGATCGCCGCTCGCTGTTCCTCCGGCAGTGCGAGGAAGTTCTCCCGCACCTGGGCAAGGCGAGCCGAATGTTCCTGTGGTGCTTCCATGGATGCATCGGCGAGCTGCGCTGCAGCATCCATTCGTTGCTGTTCGGCGCGAGCCGAGCGCACACGATCGATGAAAGTATTGTGGAGGATTGAAAGCAGCCAGCCGCGCAGATTGCCGCCAGAGCGGAAGCCCGAACGGCGTTCATAGGCGCGGACAAGCGCGTCCTGGACAAGATCCTCCGCGTCGGCATCGTTGCGCGTCAGGGAGCGCGCATAGCGACGGAGCGAACCGAGCTGGGCGAATACATCAAGGGATGACCGTCTGGTCTTCATGCAAGGTATACGGTGCCTGTCTGACATTTAATCCCTTGCGGGACGAAAAAATCTTCATGGCGCTTCGCTGCAGTCAATCCAAGGCGGACAGCGAACCGTTGCCGGTCGACCAACCGGGCAGTGCCTGCAGCCAAATAGCGGATCATCGAGGTGCAATCCTGATCAAGGACGCGTGCAGCGGATTAAAATATAGATCGCTGCAAACAATTGTACGACCTTGGTGTTCGTGGGGCGGGCTGGGCCTTGGCGGGACACTCTCCTGGGCGGACGGTCGCTATGCCGTCCATGGCGAAGCCCTTGCGCGCACCAGCCTGGAGCATTTCGGCGACAGCAAATCCATCGGCGCGAAGCTCGGATTCAGCGTTAAATGGTAGAGCGGCCCGACAGAATGCGAAACCGCTCTGCCCCAAGCCCGATCGAGCGTGTATGCTGTGGGTCTGGCCGAAGCAGGCCAGCCCAACAACAGAAGGTTCCATAGCAGTGCCGAGCTTCCATTCGTCCAAACTCCTCGCCGTGGCAGGCGCCGCGCTGCTGGCGCTCTCGGCGTCCGCGGCTGCGCAGAACGCCGGTTCCTTATTGCCAGGCGGGGCTTCATCGCTGCAGGAGACGTACCAGGACTGGAGCCTCTCGTGCCAAAGCGCGCAGAAAGTGGTCTGCGCGGTCTCGCAGCAACAGTCACAGCAGAACGGTCAGCGTGTCCTTGCCGTCGAACTGCGCGGTGGCGCCGAGGGTGGCATCTCCGGCAATCTCGTGCTGCCGTTCGGGCTTTTGCTCGACAGCGGCGCCGTTCTCCAGATCGATGATGGGCAGCCGCGCGCACCGCTGCGCTTCTCGACCTGCGTGCCGGCGGGATGTCTGGTGCCGCTCACTTTCGATGCCAAGACTATCGCCGCGCTCCGCCCCGGCACGGCGCTGAAGATCAAGGTCCAGAACATGGACAAGCAGGAAGTGACGTTGTCCATCTCCCTGAAAGGTCTGGCTGCCGCGCTTGACCGGCTCAAGGCCTTGGCGGGGGCCTAAGGTCTCCACTCAATTCTCTTGCGGGCTAACGCAGAATACCTTAGATGGCCAGCCGACTTAGGAGGGAGCGGCATGCCTTGCTGCAGCGGCGAATAGCGTCGCAAGATGCAGCCAGAGGCGCCAGGCGCTCAGGGGTAATCGCAACATGTCCGGTTTTCTGGTTCTGCTGACGCAGGCCTCCGTCTATTTTGTCGCCATGGCGCTGGTTTTCCGCGTCAGGACAAGCCTGGGCATGGGCGTCTTTTTCTGCACGCTCGGGGCGATGCACTTCCTGGAGACCTATCTCGCAGCAGTTTATTTCATCCAGTTGCCGTTCGGTCTGATTTCGCCGGGCTCAACCGTGATGTTTGCCGGCAAGCTTGCCTTTTTCCTGCTGCTCTACATCAAGGAAGACGCCGAAAGCATGCGGCAGCCCACTTACGGCCTGCTCATCGGCAATCTGCTAATGGTGGTGCTGGCGCTGCCGCTGAACTATTACAGCGATCCCGCGCAGCTGGCCTGGCGCCAGCCGGAGATGGACTTCATCAACCAGATCGGTTTCCTGATGGTCTGGGGAACAGCTCTGCTTTTCGTCGATCTGATCGGCATGGTACTGCTCTTCGAGCGCCTGGGAGCAGTTGTCACGAATACCATACTGGGCCGGATGTTCATCAGCCTGGCGGTCGTCCTAAGCTTCGACCAACTGTTTTTCTATCTCGGCCTGTATCTCGTAACCGGGGCTCCACTGTCCGCCTTCTATGGTGGATGGATCGCTAAGATCGGCTCGGCGCTCTTCTTCAGCGTGATGCTGACGCTCTATCTGCGGTTTGTTGAAAAGAGCCCACTTCCTGTCGGCGTCAGGCGCGCTACCGATGTGTTCGACAGGCTCACCTATCGGCATCGTTATGAGAAACTCGTCGGGCGGATCGGAAAGGACCCTCTGACAGGCCTGCAGGATCGTGGCCAGCTCGATGAAAAAGGTCCGGCTATGCTGACGGAAGCGCTCAAGTCAGGTCTCCCGCTGAGCTTGATGATGATCGACATCGATCACTTCAAAGCCGTCAACGACAACCATGGACATGCTGAAGGCGACAGGGTTCTTCAAGCGGTGGCGAACGCTCTTTTGAACGCCAAGCGGGAAGGTGATGAATTGTTTCGCTATGGTGGTGAAGAATTCGCGCTGCTTTGTCCGGAGGCGTCGGCGGGCGCATTCATGCTTGCCGAACGAATGAGGGCGGCTGTTGCCGATACGGTACATCCCAAACTGAACCGGTCTGTGACGGTCAGCATCGGCATCGCCACCTGTCCCGCCAACGCCAAGGATTTCCGTGAACTTCTGATGCTGGCCGACGCCGCATTATACGAAGCCAAGGGACTGGGCAGAGACCGGGCATCCATTTCCGCCATGAGTGCAGGCGAGTATCGCTGAACTCCGACGTTATACTTGGACGGTTGAGCGCACGACGGTTTCTGGTCGTCAACGAGCCGTTCTGTCACTGGGGAAAGTCCCCAGCGGCTCGTCAGCCGCCGTCAATGCCCGGCAGGTTCCTTCGGCTGCATCGGCTTCATGATGGGTTCCATCAGCCCATTGCCGCGTCGTTTGATGGCGTTGTCGCGCACTTCGTCCTTGCTGAGATAGTTGACCTGGTTGACGAGCACGTCGTGGATCAGTTCGACGCCAACGCGCGCATTGACTGCCTCGCGGATCGAATTGCGGAACTTGTCCAGGTCGACGGTTTCCTGCTTCGAGAAGTCGATTTGCGGGTTGGCATAAAGATACGAATAAACCTGATCGGTTATCAAAGCCGGAGCCGGCACCGAAAGCTTGGCCATTTCCTTCGGTTCGACCGTATAGACCAATTTGGTCAGGAAATAGCCTTGCACGGCGGAACTGCGGATGATCGGTACCGAAATGATCTCGGTCGAGACGTAGTCCAGTCCACCGAGAAGGGGCTTGGGTGCAGGGTCATCGCCGCGCGCCCCGGCCGCCTGGAAGGCGTAGAAGGTCGCGCCGACGGTAGCGGCGACGATCCAGAGCGCTGCAACGATGAATTTGATCATGACCCGCTACGACTTTGCCCAGCCGAATTCGCCAGCGGAATAAGTGCCGTCGGCCTCGGCGTGCTGGATTGCGCTTTTCATCAGATTGGCGACCTCGCTGACGGCGCTGAGATGTGCAAGCAGTGCCGCCTCGTTGCGCTCCAGCTTGCCGCGCAGGCGCAGCAGTCCTTCCTTGTGCTCGTCGACAAGATCTTCGACCGTGAGGTTTTTCATGGCACGATTCAACTCGTAAAGGCAGCGGCTCTTGCGTGCGTTCGAAGCCTTGAGGTCGAAATTCATGTCGGTGCGGATCGCTGCCGTTTCCGTCTCGACCGCCTCTTCGATGCGGTTGATGATGGCGGTCAGGCTGCCGACCCTTGAAATGGTGAGATCGGAATGCGCCATGAGGCCTGAATTCTGCTCGAACTGATCCATGGTCGTTTCCTAAACCCTCGTCTTTGTTATTTCTGGCGCCGCATCTCCATCCAGTGAGCGGACCATGCGGCGCTGAATTTCCTGCACAAGCGAATCCGACAGGCGGTTCTGCTCATCGATCGCTGCGCGTTCCGGTCCGCCCGCGACAGGGCCGACGGGTACGGTGCGTTCGCCATCGCGATAGCGGTCGGCCAACAGCGAGCGCGCAATGCCGATACCGCCGCGCTCAGCCATCACATCGGCCAGATGTTCTGCGAGCTGCGATTTCCACATATCGCCGGCGAGCCCCTTGCCGTAGACGCTTTCTGCGTCTTTCGGCAGCATGTTCTGGACGAAAGTCTGCAACACCATCGCTTCGAAGCGCTTGAACTCCTCACCGCGGTTCGTTCCCGCTGGCGGTCCTGCAGGACGCGTAGCCATATCGGCATCCACCGAGAAGGCGACTGAGGCCCCGCCGGCGCGCTTGGTCAGCGCGGCGCGAGCGGCTTCGACGTCCATCGGCTCGGCGGCGCGGGCCACATCCAGGACAATATCGCTGGGAGGAGAGATCGCCAAAAAGCTTTTACCTTCTCGCTTGGGCAATTCCGGAAATACGGTTTCCGCCCGAAATTGCGCAAAACAAAAGAGTTAGAGCGTTTTCGCGTATCCGTGAAAAACGGAAACGCTCTAATGTGTGTTGGATGATGATGGCCGAACAAGCTTGCCGCAGGCTTGCGACCGCAACTCCGGCTTGCATCGTTCCTATTTTTCGCTGCCGAATTTCTGCTCGATGAGCTCCAGCCGTTCGCGGTCGGAACGCTGGCGCTCGTGCTCGCGACGTGCATCGCGATAGGCGCGTTCGACCATGTTGGTGCGGGCCGTGGCGGTGGCGAGATTGCCGGTTTCCAGGCGTGCGGCCTCGAGATTGCGGTCGCGCTCGGCGAGTGCTGCCGCGATGCGCTGCTGGTAGATCTCCGGAAACAGCGTCGATAACGAATCCGGCGCGTCGAAGCGTGCGGCAATGTCGGCCGCTTCCTGTCCGGCAGCAACGGCCTTGGCCAGAAAACCAGCGCGCCGCATCTCGTGCAGCGCCTTTAGCTGCTCCTGAACCTCGACCAGTTTCTTCAGGCGATCCTTGCGGGTCGACATCGCCTCACCTTGCCAGCGTGGTTTCGACGAAGCCGTCGCCGAACAGCGACAGAAGCGTGGGAATGGCGAAGTAGAACAGGATCAGGCCGCCGGCGATGACGAAGGGCAGCGAGATGAAATAGATCGGGATCTGCGGGGTGAGCTTGTTGACGAAGCCGATCGCCAGATTGACCAGGATCGCATAGGCGACGAACGGACTGCCCAACCTCAACACCAGCAGGAAAGCTTCCGAAATCGTATCGGTGACATCGACGAGCGAGGCCTGCGCACTGAAGAAGACGTTCACCGGCGCCACATTGTAGGACGAGATCAGAGCGCGGATCACTTCGTGATGGAAGTTGAGCGCAAACAGCAGCAGAAGTGCCGAAAAGGAAATCAAGGCGGCAAGTGCAGCCTGCGGTTCGGGCTCCTCGATTGCCGGTCCGCCTGCGCCGCCATAGCCGATCAGCATGGCGATACCGGCGCCCATGAAACGAAGCGCTTCCATGTAGAGGCGGGTCATGGCGCCGATCAGCCCACCGACCAGAAGTTCGGACACGATCATTGGCACGAAGATGCTGGGACGAGTGTCCACAAAAGGATAGATCTTGTCCCACAGGAAAGCGAGCAAGCCGACGGTGACGGCTACGGCGGTGAACAGGCGGATCTGCAACGGCAGCCGGATCGAAGACAGACCCGGCATCAGCATGAAGCAGGCGCCGACACGGCAGAAGGCGAGAAATGCCGCCAGCACGAAACTCTGCGTGACCGCCGTAAGCCCCATGGTCACGAGATCGTCCCGAGTACCCTGATCTCGACGCCTTTGGCGATCTCGACATGGCTGAGTACTGGAAGCGTCGCGAACAGCCGCTCGATGATCATGCGCACATAGGGACGGGCATCGGGTGCGGTGACCAGCACGAAACGCTCGCCAGCCTCCATGTGCAGGCGGATCGCCTTCGAGGCCTCCAGGCCGAATTCCTCCAGCTGACGAGGGTCGATGTCGAACTCGCGGATCTCGCCCTTGGCGTCGCGCTTGAGGCTCTGGTGAAAAGCAAGGTCCCATCGATTGCCGAGTCTCAGCACCTTGAGCACGCCGCCCTCAGACAGGTCGCCGCAAATCTGCTGTGCCATACGAATGCGCACGTGCTCGACGATCTGTTCGGTGCGGCGTACATGCGGTGCGATCTCGGCTATCGCCTCGATGATGAGATGAAGGTTGCGGATCGATACACGCTCGGCGAGCAGCAATTTGAGCACCGCCTGCAGGCCCGGATAGGAGATGTGCGAGGAACAGACCTCATCGGCCAGCTTGCGGTATTCCGGGTCCTGGCTGTCCAGCAGCGTCTTCATGTCCTTGTAGGACAGCAGTTGCGGCAGGTTGTTGCGGATCACCTCGGAGAGGTGGGTGAGCAACACCGACATGTTGTCGGCGAAAGTATATTGCTCGCGCTTCAGATCCTCGGCGAAGGCTTCCATCACGGAATAGGCACGCATCCCGAAAGCGGGCTCGCGCACCTCTTCGCCTGGGATGTCCGGCAGATCGCGATTGCCGAGCAACACCATCAGTTCACCGACCCGCATCTGGTGTTCGGCCACCACCGTGCCGTGGATCTTGATCTGATAGCTCTTGGGCGGAATGCCGAAATCATCGGTCAGTTTCACCTCGGGCACCACGAAGCCATATTGTGTGGCGAACTTCTTGCGCATCTTGCCCATGCGGAAGGCCAGTTCCTGGTGCGAAGTGAGCAGCTTGGTCGACAGCTGCTTGCCTATCAGGAGTTCGATCTCGGCGGTGGCGAGCGAGGCCTTTACCGAGTTCTTTTCTTCCTCGACCTTGGCGGCGGCCTCGCGGCTGCGCACCTCTTCCTGCTCCGCCATGCGGCGATTGTGGCGTAGCGGGATGATGTAGCCCATACCAGCCATGGCCGCTCCCAGGGTCACGAACGGGAACATCGGCAGGCCAGGCATCAATGCCAGCAATCCGAGCAGAGCGGCAGCGACGTAGAGCGCGCGCGGATGAGCGCCGAGCTGGCCGAACACGGCCTGGTCGGCCGAGCCGCGCGTGCCGCCCTTGGAGACGAGCAGGCCGGCAGCAAGCGACACGATGAGGGCCGGGATCTGGGTGACAAGACCGTCGCCGACCGAGAGCTTGATGAAGACATCGGCGGCTTCACCCAGTCCCATGCCGTGGCGCAGATAGCCGATGGCGATGCCGCCGATGATGTTGATGGCGGTGATGATGAGGCCGGCGATGGCGTCGCCGCGCACGAATTTCGAGGCACCGTCCATCGAGCCGAAAAAGGAAGATTCCTCTTCCAGCTCGCGACGGCGCAGTTGCGCGGTCTTTTCGTCGATCATGCCTGCCGAGAGATCGGCGTCGATCGACATCTGCTTGCCGGGAATGGCGTCCAGGGTGAAACGGGCGCCGACTTCGGCGATACGGGTCGCACCTTTGGTGATGACGATGAAATTCACCACGATCAGGATCAGGAAGACGATCAGGCCGATGACGAAGTCGCTCGACATGACAAGCTTCGAGAAGCCGGAAATCACGTAACCGGCGGCGTGGGTGCCTTCATTGCCGTGCGACAGGATCATACGCGTCGTCGCGATGTTCAGCGACAGGCGCAGCATGGTGGCAATCAGCAGCACGGTCGGAAAGGATGAGAAGTCGAGCGGGCGTTGGATCCACAACGCCACCATCAGGATCAGCACCGAAAGCGCGATCGAGAAGGCGAGGCCGACGTCGATCAGGAAAGCGGGGATCGGCAGGAAGAGAACCGCCAGGATGACGACGATGCCCAGTGCGAAGAAGATATCGCGGCTGTTGCGCGGCATCGCGCCTGCCGAAATGCTCTCGCTGATGGCCATGTCTACCTCGCATGCACTGACAGCCGGACGGCGGTCCGGGCAGTGCACCCTAGTCGGTCAAGCTTGCGCGAGGGTGGGAGACATCGCGACTGGAACTGTGTTCCAGGCAACGGCACGGGGCAAGCGCACCGCGGTTGCCATGCCATAATGTCGAGCGTATCAGGCAAAGGGGCGTTGCCCTACTCAGACATCCGCGAGCTTACCGTTGTCTTCGAGCCATTCCCTGCCTGTCCACGCCCGTCGTCTGCGTGCCTTGCTGGTCCGCTCCGTACCCATGCTCGAAGCACGTGGCATCATCATCGTCCTGCTTGCGGCCGTGGTGGGAGCGTTTTCGGGTGCCGCGGTGACCGCGATGAGCGCTTTCGTCCAGGGCATGCACTGGCTGTTGTTCGACGTGCCGACGGGCGGACGGTTGTCGTCGATGTTCTCGCTCAGCCACCCTTTGCAGGCGGCGATGCCGGCAGTCGGCGGTTTGCTGCTCGGGCTCTCCATCATCTGGTTGCGCAAACGCAAGTTCCGCACGCCGATCGACCCGATCGAAGCGAACGCGCTCTATGGCGGTCGGATGTCCTTGACCGACACGTTCATCATTGCCGGGCAGACGATGCTGTCCTCGGGCTTCGGCGCATCGGTCGGGCTTGAAGCAGGCTATACCCAGGTCGGTGGCGGCTTCGGTTCGCGCCTGGCGCGTTTCTTCCGCATGAAACGCAATGATGTGCGCATCCTTGTCGGGGCGGGGGCGGCAGGCGCCATCGCCGCCGCCTTCGATGCGCCTTTGACAGGAGCCTTCTATGGCTTCGAATTGATCATTGGCATCTACTCCATTGCCAATGTCGCGCCGGTGATGACGGCGGCGATCTGCGCGACATTGGTGACCGGATGGTTGGGCGGCGCGCCGTTTCCGCTGGAGCTCGGCGCTGTACCGGAACTGACAGCCAGCCAGTACCTGCCGTTCCTTGCACTCGGTTTGATCGCAGGCGGCATCTCCATTGCCATCATGTACCTGGTCGCCGCCGTCGAACGCGGCCTGACCAGACTGTCGATCGACTCCTCGCTCAGGCCATTCCTGGGCGGCTGCGCCGTCGGCCTGCTCGGGCTCGTCACGCCGCAGGTTCTGTCCAGCGGGCATGGCGCGCTGCATCGTGAATTTGCGATGAACTATGGCCTTACGGTGATCGCCTCGGTGTTCCTGCTCAAGATCGCGGCATCGGTCATCTCGCTCGGTTCCGGGTTCCGCGGCGGCCTGTTCTTCGCCTCTCTGCTGCTCGGCGCGTTGCTGGGCAAGATCTTCGCGGCAGTCATATTGGCCATCGCGCCAGGTTCCGGCATCGATCCTGCAGTAGCGGCCGTGGTCGGCAT
The DNA here is from genome assembly GCF_022347545.1 of Terribium retamae. Classification (GTDB taxonomy): domain Bacteria; phylum Pseudomonadota; class Alphaproteobacteria; order Rhizobiales; family Rhizobiaceae; genus Mesorhizobium; species Mesorhizobium retamae. The sequence goes on along the minus strand of NZ_JAKREW010000004.1, from coordinate 51,775 downwards.
GAGTTCGATGGCGGTCGGCATCATCGGCGGGCCGCTGACCATGGCTTTTCTGGCGCTGGAATCGACGGGTGACCTGACGCTGACGGGAGTGGTTCTCGCTGCCGCGATCATGACCTCGATCCTGGTGCGCGAGACCTTCGGTTATTCCTTCTCGACTTGGCGCTTCCATCTGCGGGGCGAAACCATCCGCTCGGCGCAGGACGTCGGCTGGATGCGCAGCCTGACCGTCGGCCTGATGATGCGCAAGGATGTCCGCACCATCACGGCCACGACAACCGTCGCAGAGTTCCGCCAGCAGGTGCCGCTCGGTTCGTCGCAGCGCGTTATCGCCGTGGATGGCGAGGGGCGTTATATCGGCATGATCATCGTTTCCGATGCCTATGGCGACCAGCCCGATTCCGCCAGCACCGTTTTGACCCTCGCACGCTTCGGCGATTCCGTTCTGGTGCCGTCGATGAATGTTCAGTCGGCGGCCGAAACGTTCCATCGTGCCGGTGCGGAGGAACTGGCGGTCGTCGATGACTTCGAGAACCGCAAGGTCGTCGGCCTGCTTACCGAGGGACATCTGTTGCGCCGCTATGCCGAGGAATTGGACAAGGCGCGGCGCGATCTTTCCGGCGAAGGGTGATCTCCGGATCCGATCAGTGCTCCTCGTGCGGCTTCGGCGTGCCGTAGTACCCGATCGGATTGGTCGGACGCTCGATCATGCGCCTCACCCTCGGCCGTTCGATGCCGGAATGCAGCGCACGGATGCGTTCGGTGATTTCGGCGTCGGCATGGGTGGCCCGCTTGTTGTGGCGGATGTAATCCAGCCATGTCGGCGTGTGGTAGCTCTCCATCCAGATTTCGGGATGTTCGAGGTCTCGTGCCAGAACCCAATTGCGTGCGCCGTCACGGCGGCGGATGCGCGCGCGCTCGGTCATCACTTTCAGGAACTCCGGCACGTCCTCTTCCTTGATGACGTATTCGATCGTGATCTCGATCGGTCCCGACCGCGGCTTCAGGTCGAGCGCCAGCATGGGCTCCCGCCAGCGGTCGAGCGGATCGAGATTGGGGGCAATGTGCTGCGGCAACGGCAGGAGAAAACCGATGGCGGCACCGGCTAGCATCGTAACCGCGGCGGCCAGGAGGGCAAAGCTGGCGCCGTGATTGTCGGCGGTCACGCCCCAGATCCAGCTGCCCAGGGCGATGCCGCCGAAGGTAGCCATCTGGTAGATGGAAAGCACGCGTCCTACGACCCAGCGCGGCGTCGACATCTGCACGGTGATGTTGAAGTGTGAAAGCGCTGTGACCCAGCAGGCGCCGCCGACCAGCAGGCCGAGCGCCACCTGCCAGGCTTCGGGGCTGAGGGCCGCAACGGTTGCGCAGAGCGCAAAGCCCAGGAACGCCGAGCGCACCATGGTCTCACTGGGGAGAACTTGTCTCAATCTCGCGCTGGTCAGTGCGCCGATGACGGCACCGATGCCGAAGGCACCCAACATGACACCGTAGGTGAGGGCGCCACCCTTGACGAGGTCGCGCGTCACCAATGGCAACAGGGCGAGCACGGCGCCCGCGCTGAAACCGAAGGTGAAGCCACGCACCAGAACCTTGCCGATATTCGGCGACATCGCGACATAGCGCAGGCCCGCGCCCATCGCTGCCCCCAGCGACTCGCGCGGCAGGTTGGAGATCGGCAGATCCGGCTTCCATCGTGCCATGACGATGATCAGGCCGACGTAGCTGAAAGCGTTGGCGGCGAAGGCCGCGGCGGCCCCCAGCGTCGCCACGATGATGCCGCCCAGCGCTGGCCCCACGCTGCGGGTCAGGTTGAAGCCCATCGAATTCAACGCCACGGCTGCCGGCACCTTGTTGCGCGGAACCATGTCGCCGACGGATGCCTGCCAGGACGGGCTGTTCAGTGCGGTGCCGCAGTCGATCAGGAAGGTGAAGGCCAGCAGCAGCCACGGCGTCAGAAGGTCGAGTTGCGTGAAAACCATCAGGAGCAGTGACACGACAAGCATGAAGCATTGCGCGATCAGCATCACCTTGCGCCGATTGTAGCTGTCGGCGATGGCGCCGGCGACGAGCGCGAACAGCATGATCGGTAAGGTGGTGGATGCCTGCACCAGTGCCACCTGGTAGGGAGAGGTGGCGATCTGCGTCATCATCCAGGCGGCGCCGACGCCCTGGATGAGGCCACCCAGGTTGGAGACCAGGCTGGCACTCCACACCGCGCGGAAGATACCGTGCTGGAAAGGCGCCAACGCAGAAACACGTTGGCTGTTCGGCTCGTCCTCGATAGCCGGACCGCTGTCTTGGGGCATGTCTCGTCTCGTGAATCGCTGCTCTCTCGGCGGCGTTTGCCGACAAAACTAGACGAGACTGCGAAAAAGGCGAACGAGTTTTCCTGATCCGACTGGTCCAGTGTCGAGATAGGACAATTCCAGGAAAAGCGTGCAACTCCGGGAAGAACCGGAAACGATCCAGACTCCGCTACCGGTTGAATTCGTGGACCAAGGTCGACGGTATCAGAATCCGTTCTGTATGCGCTCGAAGACGACGTTGGTGAAGGCTGAGATCTGACCGCCGACGAAAGGTCCCGTCAATGCCACCACGAGCATGATGGCGACGATCTTCGGTACGAAGGTCAGCGTGATTTCCTGGATCTGGGTAAGCGCCTGGACAAGGGCGATGCCAATGCCCACCACCATGGCGACCAAAACCACCGGAGCCGATGCCGTCAGCACCGTCCAGACGGCGAACTGGACAATATCGAGCGCATCCGCTTCATTCATCGTTCGGGCCTCAGGCGGCTGCCGGAGCCTGCTTGACGACGACGCCCGGCAACACCGGCACTTCCTTGCCGTCGTTCAGCACTGCGATCAGACCGTCGCTGGCCAGCCGCACTTCCTTGACCACACCCGTGATGCTGCCGTCCGCGGACGTCAGTTGACGTCCAATGAGGGAGTCCGCCTGGGACAGTGCCGAAGACTGCAGGATGTATTCCAGCTTGGTGTTCATCTGCACCGACTGTTCGACTTGCGAGAACTGGGCAAGCTGCGCCACGTACTCGGTGGAGTCCATCGGCTTGGTCGGATCCTGGTTCTTCATCTGGGCCATCAGAAGCTTCAGGAAGGACTGGTAGTCGACGGATGTCTTGGATTTCTGCTGCGTCTGCGGCGTGTTGCCGACATTGTTGTTGACGTTCATATCGACGGCCATGATCAGTGTGCTCCCACTGCCATTGGACGCTGAGCGTCCCGGTGTTCACTCTCGTCAGTTTCGAATGCCCGCTTCTCCAATGGATAAAGCGAGCGGATCGCCTTCAGTGCTTCATAGACATGGCCTTCCGAGACCATGCGGTCGACTTCCTTCAGTGTCGAGCGAATGCGCTCGTTCTGGAAGGAGGCAAGCAGGAGCGGCAGCGAATGGCGGAACATCTCGCGCGCCTCTTCGGCACCCTGCGGATTGATCAGCATGATCTGCGCCACGAAATAGAGCTGCCGAAGTGGCGTCGAGGCATCCTCGGCCTGCAAGACGTGGCCCTCTAACAGGAACTGCACGTCGTTCAACAATTCCAGCGTGACCTTGCGGTCGACGCGGATGACGGCTCCGTTCAGATAGATGCGCTCGCCGGGTTTCAGCGAGAGCTTCAAGGTACTCTTGGCCGATGTCATTGGATGCCGTCCCGTATGATCTGCGAGACTTCGATCAGCCCGTCGAAATTGTTCGAGCGGCCCTGACGGATTTCTTCGGTTTCACGCAGCAGCCACATGCCGATCGAGATCAGGTTGGCTCGCAATTCCTTCGGCAGGGCGTTTTCATTCGAGGAAAGGTCCTCGAGCAGGGCCGTCCACACGCGGTTCGTGAAGTGCAGCGCTTCCACCGCCTGCATGGACTCGCTGCCGGCATTGGCGGCATTGATCAAAAGATCGATCGAACGCGTCAGCAGGTGCCGCTCGCGTTCCCTGGCATCCGCCACGGAGTCCGTCTGGATATCGGCGTAGGAGAATTGATACATCGCGTGTCGATCGCCGTTATTTCAGGAAGTTGATCAGGCTGAGCTGCTGGATGCGGGCGGTGAGAGCGAACGAAGTCTGGATGTGCGACATCAGATCGTTGACACGGTTGGCGGCCTCGTACTCGTCGATGCCTTCCAAGTCGATCACATGCTTCTCGAACAGGTTGATCTGCGCCTTCATACGGTCGCTCGCATCGCTCACCCGCTGCTCGATGATACCAGCTTGCGACTGTGTTTGCGCGATGCTGCCGAGCGCTTCGCCAGTCAGCGTCAACGCCTTTTGCGCAACCGCCTTCTTGGCGTCGTTGCTGAGATTGCCGGAGAACAACGCCGTAACGACGGCTGCGGCCATGGCGAGCTTCTTGACGCCATCCGTATTGGCGCTGACAGACGACTCCGTCGTTTCGTTGAGCGAAATCCGGCTGACGATCTGCTGGTCGGTGGCGTTCGACCAGTTGCCTTTCCAGCCTGGCCCGAAGAACTGAGGCGTCACATCGGTGTTGATGAAATTCTCGATCTGGGTCGCCGTCAGGCCGGCGGCCGCGGGATCGGTCGAGGCAAAGCCGAAGCGCGCCACGAAGGCCGCCTCGAAGGCGGCGCTGGCCGGCGATCCTGCAGCGGTGAAGTCGTTGATCGGCTTCACATCCGTGTTGGTGCCCGAAAACAAATATTCGCCATTGATGCTGGAATTCAGGATCGAGGTCATCGACTGCAGAGCAGCGCGGCCGGCATCGCGTGTGACGTTGGACCCGGGATCTGTGCTGACGGCGGCGGTCACGGCGGTCAGGAGTTTCTGTGCGGCGTCGCCGAGCTTGCTGAGTGCATCCTGCGTGGTAGAGAGCCGCGAAGAGATCAGCTTGTTGGAATCGACAATGGTGTTCAGTCGCTCCAGGTCGCGCGCGAAAGTGACCGACTGCGACGTGCGGGCACCGAGCGCCAGGCCAAGGTCGGCCACGCGCAGCGTATCCAGTTCCTTCTGGCGCTTCACGAGTTCGACCTGCATGCGCGATTGCGAATAACGCATCGCGTTGGACATGGCGGAGGACGAAACGGAGGTGGTCTTCATGACTTATCTCACCGCTGCGAGGAGGGCATCAAGCATCTGGTTCACGGTGGTCAAGATGCGGGCGGACGCCTGGTAGGTGTGTTCGAGATCCAGCATCAGCGACATCTCGTTGTCGACATTGACGCCGGTGGCGTTGGAGAGAGCTTCGCCGGTACGCTGAGCGAGAGCTTCCTTGGTATCGGCGAGGTTCGAGGCTTGCTGACGAACGCCTTCGAACCAGCCGATGGAGTTGGCTGCATAAGAGACGACACTGGAATTTGCGGTTATGCCGGCATCGGGGTCGAACGCCATGGGCTGGGTGAGTTTTTCGCCATAGGCGATCAGCCTGTCGGCATAGGAAGCACCGCTGCCGACCGGATTGGGATTGGTACGGTAGGCCGCGCCGTTGATGCCGCCGTCACGCAGCAGCACCGGGTTGCCTCCGGCTGCCGGGTCGACCGCCGCGTTGATCTTGATCGTCCCGGCAAGTCCGTCGATCAGCGTGCCGGCAGCAGGGATGCCCGGGGCGCCGGGCCAGGTGAAGAGACCGACTGCGTCGGGTTGGCCGGGTGCCGTCTCGGCAAAGGCGGTGATCAGGCCGCGCGCAACCTCGTCGAGCTGTCGCTGCATGGTGACGGTGACATTGTCGCGCAACTGCAGCATACCTGCCAGCATGCCGGTCGCTTCAGTCGAGCCTGAAACCTTGATCGGTACTTTGTCGATATAGATCTGGCCACCGACCGCGCCCGGCGTGTAGCCAGACGAAGGCGTGAACGTCACCGACCGCGGAATGGTCTCGAACAGCGTGGTGCCATCACCGCTGGTGATGACCATGTCATTGTCGCCGCGGGTGTAGGTGGAGATCGGAACAAATTCCGAGAGCCGCTTCAGCACTGCATCGCGGTGGTCAAGCGCATCGGAGACGTCCTCACCGGAGCGTGTGCCATTGATGACGGCCTGGTTGGCGATCTCGAACTGTTTGAGGAGATCGTTGATGTCGTTGACGGCCGTCGTGATCTCGCCATCGGTCTTGGTGCGGAAGTCCTGGATGGCCTTGGTGCCGTCGTTCAGGGAACGGATCACCTGGCGCGCCGACTCGATCAGGCTGGTGCCAAGGTTCTGGTTCGACGGCGTGGTGGCATAGAGCTGGAGCGCCTTCTGGAGGCTGCCGATGGCGGTTGAAACCGACGAGGCGTTGTCGACGCCGTTCACTTGGAGCTCGAGCCGGTCCATGCCCTGGGCAAGTGTTGCCTGTCCGCTCCAGGCGGACAGGGCGCTCAGGTTTTGCCGAAACAGCAGGTCGTTGGCCGCGCGGTGGATTTTGACCGCACTGACGCCGGGATCTGTGTAGGAGAGCACCGCGGTGCGGCGCGAGTAGTCCGGATTGGAGGCATCCGCGACGTTGCGCGAGACGATGCTTGTCTGCCGCGACGTTGCCTTGAGCGATGACTGGGCGATGCTGAGTGCGGATGACAACGACATGCGGGTCTTTCAGGCGGTGATGCGGCCAAGGCCCGGTCGACCATCGACCGGGCCTCTCAGCCGCGCCTCATCTCTTCAGGTTGACGAGGATGTCCATCAGTTCGGAGCCTGTCTGGAACACCTTCGAATTGGCTGTGTAGCTGCGCTGCGAGGAGATCATGTTGGTGAGCTCTTCAGCGATATCGACATTCGAGTTTTCAAGAGCGCCGGAGATGATCTCGCCGCGCTTTCCTTCGCCGGCAAACCCGATCTGCACGTCGCCCGAATCTGGGCTTTGGGTAAAGACGTTGCCGGATTGCTGGATCAACCGGTCGGGGCTCGGCACGTCCGCCAGCGGGATCTTGTAGAGCGGCTTGGTCGATCCGTCCTGATACTGGGCGTAGATCGTGCCGTCCTTGCCGATGGTTACCTTCTCGATGTTGCTCGGTCCGTTGCCGTTGACCTGGCCGGTAGCGGTGTAGCCGGTACCGATCTGGCTCAGACCCTTGAGGTCCAGTTTCAAGGGTGCGCCGCCGGGGACCGTAAAGGTGACACTGTCGGTCGCGCCGGTCAGCTTGCCAGTACCGTCGAAATTGAGTGTGACATTGCCCAGCAGGCCGCCGGCTCCGTAAGGGAAAGGTCCGCCGGCTGCGGCCTTGGATTGATCGAAGACCGCCACATCCCAAGTGCCGGCGGCAGTCTTGGTGAAGTAGATGTCGACCATCACCTTGTTGCCGAGATTGTCGTAGACGACCATCGACGACTTGTTGGTGTATTGAGCGGTTGCTGCGTTGCCGGAGGGCGCGGTTGCCGGTGCGACGATGGCGTTGGCGCCAGAGGGCAGGTTGCCGCTGAAGGTGCCTGAGGTCGACGGCGCCGCCGTCATCTTGCCGTCGGAAATCTGGACCGGCACGAGACCCTGGAAGCCGTTGACGGTCGCTGCTGGTACGCCGTTTTCGTAGCTGTAGGCCATCAGCTGGTAGCCGGCGGCATTGACCAGGCGGCCCTGCGCGTCAGGTACGAAAGAACCGGCACGGGTCATGTAAGGCGTGCCGGACGAATCCTGCACCACGAAGAAGCCGTCGCCGCGGATGGCGAGGTCGGAGACCGATGTCGTGCCCTTGAGGTCGCCGCGATCGGTGATGGCGGTGCGGATCGTCGAGTTGACACCGCCGGAGTTGTAGGCGCCGCCAGTCGTTGGCATCACCAGGCTGGAGAACTCGATCGACGAGCGCTTGTAACCGGTCGTGTCGGAATTGGCGATGTTGTCGGCAACGGTGGACAGGCGGTTGGCTTGGGCGTTCATGCCGGAAACGCCGGTCCGCATCATTCCATAAAGGCTCATCGCAACGTCTCCGTTATGCGCATGGTGTCGCCGGCCAAGCTAAACGTGCTGTCTTGCGCGAGGCTGGCGCAGGCCGGGCACATCAGGCGACCAGCCGGTAGCCGAGGAAGCGCTTGGAATCGATCGGATCCTGGCCCAGCCGTTCGCGCAGTTTCTTGCGCAGTTTCGAGATGTGGCTTTCCACCACGTTCTCTTCGACCTCTTCGTCGAAGATGCCGTAGATGGCGTTGAAGACCTGGGTCTTGGTGACGCGGCGGCCGCGATTGCTGGCCAGATATTCGAGAATGCGACGTTCGCGGCGCGGCAAGGGCATCGGTTCGCCGTCGATTTCGGGGTCACGTCCATCCATGAAGATGCGCATCTTGCCGATCTCGGTGAAAGAAGCATCCTCATTGGCGCGGCGACGGATCGCGCTGATGCGCGCCAGGATTTCGCGAATATGAACCGGTTTGCGGACGACGTCGTCGACACCGGCCTCAAACAGTCGCAGAGTGTTTTCGAGGGAGTTCTGTTCGCTGAGCGCGATGACAGGAGCGCCTGTGCGGTCCCGGATCTGTCGGGGCGACACCGCGCCTTCACGACAATCGCCGATCAGGAAGGCTCGGACCGATTTCAGGTCATCCTCGGCTGCGCTCGAGACCCATGCGTCGAAATCGCGTGGCGCGAAACCCGCGCTTGCCACACCTTCCCGATCGAACAACGAGTTGTAACCCTCCGTCACAAGTTCGCGTTCGTCTACAATCACGATCATCGCCAGCCCCCGAATCAGCTCATCTGCCCCGTGCGGAGAGGCGTATGCCCCGTCACGGAATCTGACCAACCGTTATTTCTTGTGAGTGGTTTCTTGGGAGTCGGGAATCGCGCTGGTTGTACCGCGTACAATTTACCCGCGACGTGGAGCGATTCCGGGGGCGAAAATGAGCTTCAGTCGCGGCTGACTTCACGCGATTTGCGCGCCAGGAAAATACAACCTATTGGGTGCAGAAGCTGCGGGCATTCGCGGTCCATTTGCCGAAGCCGACGGCGACCATATTGGTGATGACCCGGCAGACATAGCGCTTTTGCGCCGGGTCGTTGTCGGGGCCGGCATGATAGCGTGCAACCGCCATCGACCAGGTCTCGTGGCGGGCATGCAACTGTGCCAGGAAGCGTGCTGCGTATTCGACATTGCGACGAGGATCGAGCATATCCTCGACATTGCGAAACTGATCACCGTGATAACGGTGGTTGATCTGCATGCAACCGAGGTCGATCAGGGTCTTGCCTTCCCGCCGCGCATTCTCAAAGGTCAAAAGTGCTTCCGGACGTGAGCGGGGAAAGACGGCTTTTCCTTCTATATTCAATGCGTTGGGTTGAAGGCTGCCCTTATTCCCGGTTTCCGTCAGCCCTACGGCATAAAGTATGCCGGCGGGAATTTGATAGCGGTCGGCAGCGCGCAGAATTTCTGCTTCGCAAGGGTTCGATGCGGCGGCAGCCGGCTGTGAAAGCGAAGGGTTAGATAAACAGGCCGCTGCCAGGATGCTCGCGAGAAGGCTGGCCTGGGCGCTGGTCCTGATGCCTCTCATCGCCTCGATTCCTTCCCGATTGCTGGCCGCTCATGCCATCGCCATTACCTCCGGAATTTCCTTGCTGGAACGACGATTGATCTCGGCCGGTGGCAATCCCTGGCTGTGCCGCGTCCGCGCGCGCGGCTGGTGTCGTTGCTATCGAAGGTTGTAGAATGGTCACCTTGTCCACATCGAAGCCGAGAGCCTTCAGCGACTTCACGATCGCCTCGCTGTCGGAGGTCAGGCGACGATGCGCTTCATAGGTTTCAGGCTTGAGCTCAATCGACAGTTGCTCGCCACTTAAGCGCATGCTGGCTGTAACGGCGCCAAGCTCGGCCGGATGCAATTCGATCTTCAATATGTGTGCCGGAACTGCAACAGGAGCGCCGGCTTTGGGACCGTTTGCCGCCGTCGCAGCAGCGTGCGCGGGGCTTTCAGAGCTTGCAATCGCGTCAATCACGCTGCGTGCCGTTTCGCTCATGGCCTGGCTGACGGGTGCCGGAAAGTTCTGCTCGGCAACGATCGAGGCGCGCGACGCGCCGGGGGATTTTTGGACATCGCCGGACATGCGTCTATCGTCCGTTTCAATCGCAACCATTTCGACTTGCGTCGACAGACCGGAGCCCTCCTCGGCGGCCACTGGATTGGATGCTGCAGCATTCCCATCGACTGTATCGGGGGTAAGCTTCGACGCGTTGGACGGCGCTGCCGGCTGGGCAGCGTTCCCGCTGCGTAGAGCCGACCGATCGCCCTGGATCCTCAGGTCTTTCGGGTCGTCGTCCACGCCGACTTCGGCGCCTTGTTGCCCGCGGATAGCAACGAGCCGAACCGTCTTGCCGACAGGCAGTGGATCGCTTTCACCGGATGTCGCGCCGGATTCGCTCGGACCTTCCTTGCCGGACGAAGCCCGCCCGAAAACCTGAAAGTTCACGGCCTCAGGAAATTGAGCCCGCAGCTCCATGGTCTCCGCGGATTTCTTGTCGGCAGGCTTCTCGTCGCCGCTCTCTTCTTCGACCTTGGCTGCGTCTTTCTCGAATTGCGCTGTCTTCTCCGCATGCTCGCGGCCGCCGAATACGAAGCCCGCGCGAATCCGCTCCCAATGCGAACCATGGAGCTCATGAGAAGCGGCTTTTTCTTTGCCAGCGGCAGGCTGGCGGTCGAGAAGATCATCGAAGGCGGCGCCGTCTTCGCTTGTCTTTGCGCCGGACTGTTGGGTGCCGGACCGCTGCAGAACAATGGCTGATAGATTCTGGCCAACGGTAGCGGTCATTGCGGAGAGGCTCCAAGAAGAAGATCGATCTTGTCGAGTTTGCGCTTGGTGTCGGCGATCGCCGTATCGGTCGCATCCGGCGCCCCGGTTGCCTTGGCGGAGGCTGGCAATACGGTTGCCGGCGGTTCGATTTCTGCATCTTGCTTGGCCGGCGCGCTTTCTTCAGACGATCGTGCAGCGGCGGCCGGCCGCTCCGAAACGGCACCCTCCACAGGCAGAAGATCCGCACCGTCGCTGGCGTCCGCGCCGGGCGGCGTTTCGGCGACCTGGCTGGGCTTCGCCTTGTCTTGCGCCGTCATTTCAGCAGGCGGGCTCGCTTTGGCGGATTTTTCCGCAGGCGGCGGTTGATCGAACACTGCCGGTATCGGCGGCGCGACGACTTCCTGTGTGATCTGCTGAGCAGCGTCGAGCAGTGAACGATCACTCGGCGACAGGCGGCTGCGGTCGATGGTCCGTAGTTTGGCGCGGATGTCGTCCACCGTTGCCGATGTGATGTTGGAGAGGCTGGCATAAAGCTCAGCGCGGGGATCGTCAGCACCCGGCGTGCTGCCATTGGCAGGAATGGCCTTTGCGGAGGCAAAGGCCGACAGGTCGTTCAGTCCGTCAATGGCCGCGCGACGGGCGATGCGCAGATAGATGACGCGCTCGCGTTCCTTGTCCATCATGGAGGTGATGTCGGCCAGCTTGTCCTGGCTCAGCGCCATATGCAGCGTGACGACCCCGGCAACGAAACTATCGGCGAACTGGCTGGCATAGGGCGAAAGCAGATATCGCTCGACATATTGAGTGGAGGCGAGCGCGAAACGCGCTGCATCGGCATTGGTCGTTGCGATCGCGACGGAACGGCGCAACGCGGCCTCTTCCACCAGAGTGCCGGGGCTCAGCAGGCGTGCCTGGTCCAGCAAGGCAAGGGCCTGGACCGGGTCTTCCGTTGCCAGCAGCGATCCCTTGATGAGGGCGACGAAAGCGCCAACGTCGGAAGGCAACGTCATCGGGTCGATCGGCTGCAACGCTTCAATGGCAGGACCGGGTTTACCGCCGACATAATCGAGAACGCCGGTGATGATCGCCTGGTTCGTCTGATCGAGCTCGATGCGGGCGGCCGCGGTCTTGACCGTTGCGGGGTTGCCGCCGCTCATGCCATAAACGAGCAAGGCGCGGAGATTTTTGGGGTCCTCGAAAACGTCCGTCTTGGCAGTGCGGAAACGCTCATCGACCATTTCGAGCAGCTTGTTCTGCATGGGCAACGCTGCATGGTCACCCAGGGCCAGCCTGTCCTGTACGAGCTGCAGCGAGCGGACCATCTGGTAGGGTTGCAGCGGGTCCTGAGCCAGCGCGGACGTGGCCGTTGCCCAGGCGAACAGGGCAAGACTTGCGGCACGCATGCGCACGACGCGGATCATCCTCCGGTCTCCAGAAGGATTTCTATACGGCGATTGACCGCGGCGAGCGGGTCGGCCTTGTTCTTCGGTTCGCGGTCGGCGAAACCGGCGACTTCCTTGACACGGCTTTCGTCCAGGCCGCCGCGCACCAGCATGTAGTAGGCCGAGTGCGCACGCGCAGTCGACAGCCGCCAGTTGTCATAGCCCCCCTTGAAGGGGCGGGCATCGGTATGGCCCTGGATCGAGACCCTGCCTTTCTGCTCCGTGACGATACGGCCGATCTTTTCCATCGCCAGCACCAGTTCACGCCGCGGTACGGCCGAGCCGATCTCGAACATGCCGAAATTGAAGCTGTCGGTGACCGAAATCACAACGCCCTTGTCGGTGGCCTGGACGCTGACGCCATCAGCCACGGCTTCACCCGGCTTGAAGGCCTCGGCAATCTTCTTCCTCACCTCTTCGGCAGCCTTTTCGGTGCTTTCGCTCGGTGCCTTGTCCTGCTTGCTTGCCTCGTCTTTGTTGGACACCGGCTTGGCCATGGCTGGATCCTTGGCTGCCGCTTGATCGGTGTCGGCTTTCTGTTCCTTGCCTTCAGGCTTGGCGGCGTGCTGATTCCCGGCTTTCGTCTCCGCCTGTTTTTGCAGTTGCTCGTCCGCCTTCGCAGTTTCGGCACTGGCCTCGGGCAACGGAGTGGAAATCTGTTGCGACCAGAAATCCGGCGCAAAGGGGTCGCGATAAGATTCGCCACCGGAGGCGCCGGTCGCCGGGCCTGCCGTTTGTGCCCCGCCTTCGCCCTTGGTGCTCACATTCTGTCTTGTGCCGGTCTCTGCCGCGATTTCGGCAAGCACCGCGTAGGGGTCCGCGAACAGCTTCTCGTCGGCGTTCTTGGCTTCCTCGGCCTTTTCCTCTTTCTCGTCCTTACCGCTCTCTTCGTCCTGTGTGGTGCCGGGATTGCCCTTACCGTTGTGGCCTTGCCTGGATGTCCCCTCCACGGGATCGTTGGACGTGTAGCCGGGCTCATCCGGGCCATCGCCGATGTCCTGCAGTCCCTTGCGGCTGGCGCTGCGGTCGATCAGCGGGACCGGATTGAAATAGGAAGCGACGGCTGCGCGCGTCTGTTCGTTCGCAGCGTTGATCAGCCACATGACCAGGAAAAAACACATCATAGCCGTCATGAAATCGGCAAACGCGATCTTCCAGACGCCGCCATGGTGACCATCGTCATCGCCATCGTGGTTTCGGCGGACGATTATGATTTCCTGCCTGTGATCGGCGCCTTCTGCGGTACTCATGACAGGACCTCCGACAGGGCTGCCGACCACTCGGATATTCGGGTTTCGACGACCGTGTCGTTAACGACGAGGGTGAGGTCGAGCGCCGAGGATTCCGTGAAATCCAGGCATGCCGCCTGCTTGCCGAGCGCGGCTTTCAACGGTTCATACAGGGACAGCGGACCGTGCACGCCGATGCGGATGGTTTCGGGGTCCGCCAGTGTATTGCGAATGATTTTCTCCAACGCGACGAGCGAACGTTTCTGCAATTCCTCGCTCAACACGCCGCCGACGATGCGGGCGACTGCATCGCTCATCAGCTCATGCAGTTGGCGTTCCAACTGGTCTGTCCGTTGGGCAATCGCTTGGCCGATATCCTCGCCCAGACCCTCAACCAATGCTCTGGCTTGTTCCGCTGCCGTACGGCGTTCGGCTTCCAGCTGTTCGTTGAAGGCCGCCGTCAGTCTGGCCTCGAGCGCATCTTCCGCCTTGGCGACGGCCATGGCGATCAGCCTGTCGACGTCGACCTGCGAAGAGGTGTCGGCAAAGTCATGCGGCTCGACGAGCGCCGGGGCCGACGCGCCGGCATGCAGGGACGGCGCACCGAAATCGGGCAGCAGATCGGATAGGGTGGCCTGCCGCATCAGCCTACGGCTTCCTGGGCCGTCCATTTGCGCAGAATGTTGGCCGTGCGCTCTTCGTTGATATCAACCATGCGCGCCAACCTGTCCTGCGGGGCAGGCCTGAGCTTCTTGCGCAAATCGTCAAGCGGGGCCGGACGGTTGTCGGCGAGCACCGGAGGAACTGCCTCCGCTTCGGCTGTGGCGGCCGGCGTGGGTAGCGAACGCTGGACATCCTCGAAGCTCGGTCCGGCAAGGGCTGCCGGCTTGTTGCTGAGCGCGGCCGCCATCGGTCGCAAGCCGAAGAAGGCAACCAGGAACACCACGATGATGAACGCTGCGGCGTTGATCAGGCTGCCGGTGTAGCTCGAGACGGCGTCCAGAATGCCGGGAGAGGCGAGCTCCTGGCCGTCGAGCCCGTCGATGAATTCGACTGCCGAGACGTCGATGATGTCGCCCCGCTTTTCGTCGAGGCCGGTGGCGGAAGTGACCATCTTCTTGATGTCTGCGACACGCTGCGCAACCTGCTCCGGCGTTGCGTCCTTGCCGAGCACGGCAAGCAACCGCTGCTGGTTGACGACCACGGCGATCGACATCTTGGTCACCGAATAGCCGTTCGAGACAGTGGCGATCTTCTTGGAGTTGATCTCGTAGTTGGTGATCTCTTCCTTGCGGTCGTTCTGCGAACTCGACTGCGGCCCTTCTGAGGATGCCGTCTGTGTTTCAGGCAGGTTCTGTTCCACGGTGGTTGGCGTGGCAGCCTGGCGTTGATTGCTGTTTTCGTTCGACTTCACGGTCTGGATCGAACGCTCGACGCGCGATTCCGGATCGAAAATCGTCTCTTCCGTCTGACGCGTGTCGGTGTTTACGTCGGCCTTGACGCTGGCGCGGAAATTGTCGGGGCCAAGATAGGGGGTGAGGGCGCGGCGGATATTGTCCTCGATCTGGCTTTCCACGGTGCGTTCGACGCCGAGCGAGCGAGCCGCGCTGGTGTTGGAAGGATCGTCGCCGGCGGCAAGCAGATTGCCGGCGGAATCGAGCACGGTGACTTTCTCGGCCGACAGGCCGGGCACGGCTGCGGCAACGAGGTGGCGGATCGACATCGCCGCCTTGCCGCCATCGATGCCGGCATAACGGATCACGACGGAAGCCGAAGGCTGCTGCTCTTCGCGGCGAAAATTGGCGCGCTCGGACATGACGATGTGTACGCGAGCCGCCTTCACGCCTGCCAGCGACTGGATGGTGCGGGCGATCTCGCCTTCCAGCGCACGCACGCGAGTGACCTGCTGCATGAAGGAGGTGAGTCCAAGCGAGCCTACCTTGTCGAACAGCTCGTACCCGGCATTCGCGCTGGTCGGCAGGCCTTTCTCAGCCAGCAGCATGCGCGCCTTCGCTGTCGTGCCGACCGGCACCAGGACGCTGGTACCGTCAGAGCCGACGTCGAAATTCATGCCGGCCTCGGAAAGCACCATGCCGATCTGGTTCACGTCCGAGCGTTCGAGGCCGACGTAAAGCGTTTCATAGGCTGGGCGATTGAGGTAGACCGCTCCGATGCCGATGACGGCCAGCGTCAGCAGCGCGATTCCGGCCATGATGGCCAGCCGCCTGGTGCCGAAATCCTGAAGATTGATGACGATGCTTCTTAATTGTTCCGGCACGGGTCGAGGGTCCCTGCATGATTGCCCGCTGGAACACTAGACGTTGAAGCTTGTGCGAAAATGGTATCGGGCCGCGCTTGTGGCACGGCCCGAACGAAGAAGACGAAAATCCGAAGCTGGTTAGCTCTTGAACAGCGCCAAGATGCTCTGGGCGTTGGAATTGGCGATCGACAGGGCCTGGATGCCGAGCTGCTGCTGAACCTGGAGCGCCTGAAGCTTGGTTGATTCCCGATCCATGTCGGCATCGACGAGCTGGCCGACGCCGCGGTCTATCGAGTCGGTCAGGTTGGACAGGAAGCTTTTCTGGGTGTCGATGCGTGACTTGGCGGCACCGAGCGTGGCCGCTCCATCGGCAAGTTTGACGAGGGCCGTTTCAACCGCGCCCAGCGCTGTCGTGATGGCCGCATCGGTGAGCGCGGCGGCGCTGGGATCGAAGAAACCCGTTGCGAGCAATCCGCCGACAAAACCGCCGGTGCCGGCAACGTCGAGGACCTGTGTATCGATCGCTGCGATGTTGATCGTGTCGATGTTGACGGTGGTTCCCGTGCGGTTGTAGGCAGCGATGATCTTCAGGTCCGAGGCGGCTGTGCCGTCGGTCTGCAGCATGTTCGTGCCGGCATAGGTGGCATTGGCCACTGACGATCTGATGCCGGCTTGGATCGCCCTGATTTCAGTTGCGATCTGTTTCTGGATGTCCTGACCCTTGCCCATGGCCGCAAGCAGCTTGGTCTTGATCTTGTCGACTTCGGTTTTGACATCGACGATCGCGGCATAGGCTGTGTCGACCTTGCCTGCGCCAAGCCCAAGTGCATCCTGCACGGCCGAGTTGGCCTTGTTGTCCGAACGCATGGTCGTGGCGATCGACCAGTAGGCGGCGTTGTCGCTAGCGGTCGAAACGCGGAGGCCGGTGGAGATACGGGACTGCGTCTGCTCGAGCGCCTTGTTGGTAGCGCTGAGGCTCTGCAACGCGGTCAGCGCAGCGGCGTTTGTCATGATGCTGGCCAAGATAAGTCCCCTTCTCCAATGGCTGCATGCGCACTTGGCATGCCGATCGCTCGCCCGGACGCTGCTTTCCTCCGTGGGGAGGGCGTGTCCAGTGGTTAACCTTGTCTAACCAGACATGGTTAACGGGCCATTAAAGACGAAGCTAATATGGACGGGGAACAAGCAGAAAGGGCCGCGCTCGCGCACGGCCCTGTCATCAAATCGTTGTTGCCTGAGAAGGTTCGGATTAGCCGCGGAAGAGCGACAGGATCTGCTGCGTCGAACCGTTGGCGATCGACAGAGCCTGCACGCCGAGCTGCTGCTGAACCTGCAGAGCCGAAAGGCGAGCCGATTCCTTATTCATGTCGGCGTCGACCAGCTGGCCGATACCGCGATCGATCGAGTCGATCAGCTTGCTGGTGAACGACTTCTGCGAGTCAACGCGGGTCTTCGCGGCACCGATGGTGGCAGCCGCACTCTGCATCGCCTTGAGGGCGGTGTCGACAGCGGTGGCATCCGTGGCGGCCGTGAGGGCTGCTTCGAGGTCGTAAGCGGCGACGGACATGGTCGTCGGAGCCGCACCCGGCTGGTAGCCGGTGACGATGGCGGCTGCCGTACCACCGGTCTTCAGCATGTTGACGCCCTGGAAATCGGCGTTCTGGGCGATCGAAACGACCTGAGCCTTCAGCTGGGTGATTTCAGCGTCGATGGCAGCGGTGTCGGTACCCGGAGTTGCGCGAGCAACGTACTTGTTGACGATATCCTTGGTCTTGCTGATGGCTTCTTCCAAAGCGGAGGAAGCAGTGTCGAGGATAGCAGCGCCGAGGCCGAGGGCGTCCTGCACGGCACCGAGAGCACCAGTCTGCGTGCGCATGCTGGTAGCGATCGACCAGTAGGCAGCGTTGTCCGAAGCGGTGGAGACGCGCTGACCGGTAGCGATGCGGTTCTGGGTGGTTTCGAGGTTCTTGCTGGTCGCCTGAAGGGTCTGCAGAGCCGTCATAGCGGCGGCATTGGTCAGAAGGCTAGCCATGAGCCTTGTTCCTTATACTCGTACTTTTTACAGGAACATGCCGGATTGAGCCGGCTGGAGCGGAGCGGCATCATGCCTATGGCCATCTGTTTCGGCCAATTCGCTCTATGCCGTCTTCTATGCGGGGGGAGTTCCTATGGAAGCGCTAAGGAACGTGGTTAACCAATGCTAAATGACTGATTTTTTTGAAGTTTGCGTGCATTTGCTAGAACGCCTGCAACCCCAGCGCGCCATGGCGGCGAGCGGGTGCAGGACGCTATTTCGGATGAAGATTAGCTGGCTAAGGCCGCTGCTAGCTGAATGATCTTACAAGGCTGCCGACAAGCAGGTTCCAGCCGTCGATCAGCACGAAGAACATGATCTTGAAGGGCAGCGACACGACGGTGGGAGGGAGCATCATCATGCCCATCGCCATGGTGATGGTTGCGACAATCAGGTCGATGACCAGGAAGGGCAACACGATCAGGAAGCCGATCTCGAAGCCGCGGCGGATTTCGGAGATCATGAAAGCCGGCACCAGGATGCGAAGGTCCACCGTGCCTCTCTCGACCGTCTGGCCGCGCTCGCGAGCGAGATCGGCGAAAAGGTCGAAATCCTTGTCGCGTACGTTGTTCAGCATGAAGGTCCGAAACGGATCGGAGATACGTTCGAGCGCTTCCGTCTGGCTGATCTGATTGTCCATCAGCGGCTTCACGCCGTTGGCCCAGGCACGGTCGAAGGTCGGCGCCATGACGTAGAAGGTCATGAACAGGGACAGTGATATCAGGATCAGGTTGGCGGGGGTCGATTGCAGGCCGATGCCGGCGCGCAGGATCGAGAAAGCGATGATGAATCGGGTGAAGCTGGTCACCATGATGAGCAGGCCGGGCGCCACCGACAAAACGGTGAGCAGCCCAAACATCTGGATAATATAGCCCACGGTGGTGCCGTTGGCTTGGCCAATGCCGCCGAGATCGATCTGCTGGGCGCTGGCTGCAGTTGCAGTGGCCGTGAAGATGGTCAGGAGGACGAGAAATTTTTTCATTCGAACAACAGCGTCCTGACCAGTACTTCCTTGATCTTGCCGCCGCTGCGGATGGCGGCGCGTTCCTGCAGGTCGGCGCGCAGATGCTGATAGCCGCTGGCCCCTTCCACCTGATGCATCTTCACGGTGCGCAGGAAGGCGAGCAGGTCTTGATGCACGTCCTCGGCCATGCCGGGTGGCGGCGCTCCATCGAAGACCAGCGATAGCTGCAAACGAGCCCAAACCTCGGAAGGTGCAGCCAGATTGGTTGTCATCGGCGCCAGATCGACCAGGGTCGGGCCGGTTTCGCCCTCCTTCTTGGTCTCGTGGGCAGGCTTCTTGTCGTGGCTTTCTTTGGCCGGTGGCGTCGGCTTCTCGGAATTCTTGAGGTAAGTCCCTGCGAACCAGCCGACGCCCAGTGCTGCCCCGGTCATGACCAGCAGCATCGCCAGCTGGACGACGATGGATGGCCCCTTCGGCGGCGCTATCTGTTCGGCGTTGGCCAAGGTCTTTCACCCGAAGCTAGAATGGTAATACCTGATCGATGATTTGCTGGCCGTAACCCGGTTGCTGAACCTCGGAGACGCGACCGCGACCGCCATAGGAAATGCGCGCCTCGGCGATACGATCATAGGCGATGGTGTTTTCCGGGCCGATGTCGGCCGGGCGGACGATGCCGGCGATGGTCAAAACGCGCATCTCATAGTTGACGCGCACTTCCTGCGAGCCGGTGATCATCAGATTGCCGTTCGGCAGCACATTGGTGACGACCGCTGCAACGTTGAGATCGATGGTTTCCGAGCGTTCGATGGCGCCGTCGGCGTTGGTCTTGGTCTTGGACTCCATGCTACCGTCCAACTTGCCGCCGGTGCTGGCACTGTCCCATTCCGCATCGGCCGTAAGGCCGAGCGAGCGGCTGGCGGTGCGGCTGCGATCGTTCTGGTTCTTGAACTTTGCCCGGTCGTTGATCTTGATCATGACGGTCAGGATGTCGCCGGCGCGCAATGCCCGAGGGTCGGTGAACAGGCGGCTCTGGCGGTCGTCCCACAGGGAAAAACGCCGACGCTGCGCCGCCGGCGGTTCGGGATACTGATAGACGGGTGCGGCCTGGCTGCGAATGCCCGAGCCGACCGGCGACATGGCGGGTTCCTTGTTGACCTCGCGCAAATCTGCAGCGCAGCCAGCGAGGCCGGCAACAGCGATGAGAAACAGTGCGTTGCGGATCATGTCGGGTCTACCCTGCGTGCGGCACTGCCCATGATGCCGGTGAGCGCGGCGGCCGCCTTGGTGTCCATTTCATTCAGGATGACGCTTGCCTTGCGCGCCTCGAGTTTCATCAGGATCGCGGCGGCGAGTTCGGCATTGATGCCGGCCAACTGTTCGGCGGCGGCGTCGGGCTTCATACCGGAATAAATCTTGACGAGGCTGTCTTCGGCGCGTGCGAGAAAGACCTCGCGCCGCTTCAGCCATTCCTCGTATTCGGCGCGTTTCTGTTCCAGCGCGGCAATGCGTTTGTCGACTTCGGTCTGCAGCTCTTTGAGTTCAGCGGCCTGCAGCGAGTAGCGGCGGTCGCGCGCGGCGTCGGCGATGTTGGAGCAGAAGCGCTGAACCTCACTCTCGTCGCTTTGCGGCGTTATCGTCCCTGTGGTGGCGGGTACGCCGCTCTCCGGATTCGGCAGTGGCAGCGCTGGTTCTTCTGCTTCCGGGCGTGGTGCCTCGCGAGTGAGGTTTTGCGCAGCGACAGCAGTCGGCCCTCCGGGCAGAACTTGACGCACTGCGTCTTCGGATCTTGCCGGTCCGGGCATTGCCAAAATCGCGGCGAGGACACCGGCAATGTGCGTTAGAGTGCGATGGCGGGACGGGCGGGTCGCTTCGGTCATCGGACGGCCTATTGAAGCACGAGGTCGGCCTGCAGCGCGCCGGCCGATTTGATGCCCTGCAGAATTGCGATGATCCCGTCCGGCTTGACGCCGAGGCGGTTGAGGCCGGACACCAGCGTCTGCAGGTCGGGGCCATCGAGAACGGCAACCCGAGCGTTCGGCTGGCTGATGTCGATCGCCGTGTTGGGCTCGACCGCCGTCACACCACGGGAGAAAGGTTCAGGCTGGACGATGGTCGGCGCCTCGGTGATGCGCACCGTGAGCGTGCCGTGGCTGATCGCCACGCGCGAGATCTTGACCTTGTTGCCGATGACGATGGTGCCGGTGCGTTCGTCGATGACGACGCGGGCAGGAGTGTCGGTTTCGATGACGAGGTTTTCGATCTCGGCGTAGAAGCGAGCCGCGGCGATGCCTTTCGGCTTCTTGATCGAGACGGTACGGCTGTCGCGCTCGGCAGCGACGCGCACGCCGAAACGCTGGCGGGTATAATCGTTGACCGCATCGGCGATCCGCACGGCGGTGGAGAAATCGGCGTTGTAGAGTTGCAGCGTCAGCATCGACTGATCGCCGAACTCCGCCTGAACCGCCCGCTCGACGATGGCGCCGTTCGGGACGCGACCGGCGGTCGGCACGCCTTGGGTCACCTGCTGCGCCTGTCCTTGTGCCGTGAAACCGGAAACCACGACCGAGCCTTGCCCGACGGCATAGATTTCGCCGTCCGCTGCCTTCAGTGGCGTCATGATGAGGGTGCCGCCCTGCAAGGAGGTGGCATCGCCCATCGACGATACGCTGATATCGATACGCGCGCCGGACTGCACGAAAGGCGGCATGTTGGCGGTGACGATCACTGCCGCGACATTTTTGGCGCGTGCATTTGTGCCCTGCGAAGCGATGCCGAGATTTTCGAGCATGGCGCGGATCGACTGCTCGGTGAAGGGCGAATTGCGCAGTGAGTCGCCGGTGCCCTGCAATCCGATGACCAGACCGTAGCCAACCAACTGGTTGTCGCGTGCGCTCTGCAGGCGCGCGACATCCTTGATGCGGGAGGCGACCTGGCCAGGCGGAAGCGAACTCGGCCCCGACGAAACCTGGAACATGCGGCTGGCGGTGTTGCCGTCGTAGCTCGGATCGTCGAACTGTCCCCCCTCGCGCGCAGCTTTGGCGGCAAGCTCGCGCTTGGCCTTGGCGCTCAAGCCGTCGGCCAGAGCGGGCTGTGCGCAAAGCAGCGCCGCCAGGGCAATGGAGAGACTGCGCTTCATGTGGCGGAAACCTGGATGGAGCCATCGGCCATGACGGTTCCGGAAAGCACCTTGCCGCTGTCTACGTTGCGCACTTTGATGAGGTCGCCGGCGGAGCCCGGCTGCAAGGTCACCGCGGAAGCCGAGATAGTCAGCACGCCGGCCGTGAAGAAGACCTGCACGGTTGCGCCTTGTTCGACCAGCCAGGCTTCGCGCACCGAACTGGCCGTGATGTAACGGCCCGGCAGCAAGGTGCGCTTGGCTACCTTGCCGTCGAGTTCGGTGGCGACGGTGATCACGCCATCGGGCTTGCGCTTGCCGGGAGCGAGGGTGACTTCCTTCAGTGCGGCAAGACCGATCGTCTCGCCGGGATAGATGACGCGGTTGGGGATCAGCACGACCTCGTCGGCGAGCGCCGGCAGTGCGCCCATGGCAAAGGCCAAGGCGAGTGCCAGACGACGGGACGTGAAGCCGAGAGCGTGCCGGGTCATCGCTGTCACCGGATGTTCTTCGAAACGACGGCGGCCATTTCGTCGGCTGCCTGGATGACCTTGGAGTTCATCTCATAGGCGCGCTGGGCCGAAATCAGGTCGGTGATCTCCTTGACCGGATCAACGTTGGAGTTCTCGACATAGTTCTGCCGGATGGTGGCGAAGCCCGGATCGCCGGGCACGCCGACATTGGCGGGGCCCGATGCCTCGGTTTCCTGGAAGAGATTGTCGCCGAGCGGCGCGAGACCTGCCTCGTTGGCAAAGGTGGCGATGGTGAGCTGGCCGAGATTCTGGAGTTCCAGCTGCCCGTCGACGCGGGCGAAGACCTGGCCCGATTTGTTGACGATGAGTTCCTTTGTATCCAGCGGTACGGTGATGGCCGGAACGATCGGCGCACCGTCGACGGTCACCATCTGGCCGGTCGCGTTCGTGTTGAATGTACCGGCGCGCGTGTAGAACGTCTGGCCGTCGGCCCCTTCGATCTGGAACCAGCCCTTGCCGTCAAGGGCGAGGTCATAGGCGTTGCCGGTGTTGGTGAAGCTGCCCTGGATGTGGACGTTGCGCACTGCGCTCGTCTTGACGCCAAGGCCGATCGACACGCCTTCCGGCACGATCGCGGTGTTGCCGCGGTCCGGGACGCCCTGGGTGCGGTCGACCTGGTAGAGAAGGTCGGAGAACTCGGCGCGGGCGCGCTTGTAGCCGGTGGTGTTGATGTTGGCGATGTTGTTGGCGATGACTTCCAGATTGGTCTGCTGGGCGTTCATGCCGGTGGCGGCGATGGCAAGGGCTTTCACGACAGTATCCTCAGATGCTCATGCGGCTGATTTCGAGGTATGCCGTGACGATCTTGTCGCGGATGGCGATGGTCGTCTGAAGCGCTTGCTGTGCCCCCATCACGGCGTCCACCACCTGACGGGTGTCGACATCGCCTTTCAGGGCCTGGATGGAGACCTGTTCGGCGTTCTGCAGCGTGTTCACCGTTTTGGTCGCTGCCTGGCTCAATGCCTCAGCGAAGGTGGAGGCCACCTGCGTGCCTGTAGGGGCTGCGCTCGTTGCGCCAAAAAAGTCGGTCGAGGTTTCCGAGCCGCCGGTGGCGGATTTCAACTGGACTGCGCCGATACCGCCAATCATGACTGGTTCCTCATCAGGTCAATGGTCATCGAAATGAGATCGCGGGCCTGTTTCACGACCTGCAGGTTCGCTTCATAGGAGCGGTTCGCCTCGGTCATATCGGCCATCTCGACCAGCACGTTGACGTTGGGCATCTTGACGTAACCCTTTTCGTCAGCGGCTTGATTGCCGGGCTGGAACTCGACTGGAAAATCGGCCGGATCCTGCGCGATCGAATTGATCTCCACCATGGAGCCGCCGGAAGCCCTGTCGAGTTCGGAGATGAAAGAGATTGTCTTGCGCCGATAGGGATCCGCTCCCGGCGTCGAGCCGGTGGACTGTGCGTTGGCGAGGTTTTCGGAAACGACGCGCATTCGCTCGGATTGTGCACCGAGGCCGGACGCTGCGACTTTGAGGGCGGCTGTCAGGGCATCCATCGCATCAACCCTTCAACGTCGTCATCATCATGGTGTGGAATGCCTTCACGATGGCCGTGTTCAGCTCGAAGGAGCGACGCACTTCGCCGGCCTTCATCAATTCGTTTTCCATTACGACGGTGTTCTTGGATGGCATTGCAGGGCCGGTCGGCTCCTGCGGCTTGACGGAGAAGGCCGCCTCGGTGACGCCGCCCAGATGACCGCTCTGTGTGGCGCTCAGGCGTACGGCCGTACGGTCCAGCACCTTGTCGAAGGGCTCGACATCGGTGGCGGTGTAACCCGGCGTGTTGGCGTTGGCGATGTTGCCGGCGACGGAAGACTGGCGCACCGACAGCCATTGGGACTGGCGGGTCGCGAGGTCGAAAAGGTTGACGGGCTCCATTGGAATCTCCGGATCGTTAACCGGAAATTAGGATGCCAGTCTTGCGCGGGCCTTGCGCGTGATCGCAAGGACGAGTGAGAGCTAGTTGGAGATTTCGAGTACGCGGTCGGTGTTGGTGACCAGAACCCATTTGCCAGCGCGCTGCTCGATCGATTTCACGCGCGACGAATCCGGTAGCGTCGAACCTTGCTGCACCACCCAAAGACCCGCATTGTCCTCGATCATGGCGCGACCGTTGGCGACATGCACCAGGCGGAAGGCCACTGCTTCGAGTGGGAAGGGCTGTTCTTCAATCCCGGGCGCATGTTCGGGCGCGAGAGGGCGACTTTGCAGCGTAGCGGTGAAGGACATGTCGAGATTTGGCTCGAGTGCCTCGGCCTGGCCGGGCATCGGGTCGGTGCCTCTGCCATCGGGCGCCACCACCAGGCGACCGGCATTTTCACCGCGGCCGCCGAACTTGATGCCCTGCACGCCGAACTGTTCCGGATTGAAGAAGATGTACCAGGGAAACAGCGCGCAGATGAGGCCCAGCATGACGCCCGAGACCGCCATGACGAAGTCGCTACGCCTCGTATCCTTCCTCATTCTCGTATATGGCTCGCTCGATTGCAGAGGCCGATCGCGAAGGAAATCGGGCCCAACTGTCTTAATGGGCGGGCGGCTTAGATTTGGTAAACGTGTCCTGGGCTCCGGCGTGATGTCAGGCGGTGCGAACAATTCGGCAAGCGCATCGCTGGACCCCACCTGTTCAGAGGGCGCTGCACGCTTCCGCCCGAGTCGCGGAAACGGGCTGGACAGTTTGGACATCAGGCGACGATTGGGCTTCGCGCGTTTCTCAGCCTCGGCCGCTTCCGCCAGCATCTCGCGCAGCAATGCCTCGGTCTGCTGCAGGTCAGTCTGTCGGATCGGCATTGTGCCTGCCTCTCAGATGGTGCGCGAGATCCGAGAAGGGATCGGGTGAGGGGCCGTCCTTCGGCGATTGCGTCAGCGCTTCATAGATCAACGGCACCTGGCGCACCGCCATGTCGAGTTCGGGATCGGCACCGCCCTGGTAGGCACCGAGCAGGCGGATATCGCGCGTGTCCTCGAAGCGAGAAATCATCGATTTCAACCTCGTCACCAGCGTCTGCTGCTCCGGTGTCCAGGCCTTCGAGGCGAGGCGCGAGATAGAGGCCAGCGGATTGACTGGCGGATAACGTCCCTGTTCGGCAATGGAACGATCGAGCACGACATGTCCGTCGAGGATGCCGCGCACGGAGTCAGCGACAGGGTCGTTGTGGTCGTCGCCGTCGACCAGGACCGAGATGATTGCAGTGATCGAGCCGCTGCCTTCCAGGCCGGGGCCCGCACGTTCAAGCAGCTTGGGTAGATCGGTGAAGACGGAGGCCGGATAGCCGCGTGCCACCGGCGGCTCGCCTGTGCCGGTGGCCACTTCGCGCAAGGCGTGCGCGAAACGGGTGATGGAATCGAGCACCAGAAGCACGCGATGGCCTTGATCACGGAAATATTCCGCGACACGCATGGCTGTATCGGGTGCGCGACGGCGCATCATCGCGCTCTCGTCGCTGGTTGCGACCACCGCAACGGTCTTGGCCATCGCCGCCGCCCCGATCGTGTCTTCCAGGAACTCGCGCACCTCGCGACCGCGTTCGCCGACCAGGGCCACGACGACCGTATCGAAGGCACCGGCAGCGGCCAGCATCGCCAGAAGCGTCGACTTGCCGACGCCGGAACCGGCGAACACACCCATGCGCTGACCGAAGCAGAGCGGGGTGAAGATATCGATGACGCGCACACCGGTGATGAAAGGCGTGCCGACGCGCTGACGGGCAAGGGCTCCTGGTGTCGCGTCGTGCGGCAGATCAATCTCGGCGGTGCGCAGCAAAGGCGGGCCGCCGTCGATGACGCGCGCGAGCGCGTCGATGCTGCGCCCGCGCCAGGAGGTGTGCGGTGACACCGCCAGGGGGCCTCGCCGGAAAACTGTGTCGCCGATGCCGGCATCCGGGCTGCGTTCGAAGGGGGCGACGACGACATCGTCGCGGCCGATATGAACGACCTCGCCGCGCCGGTTGCCGCTGCGGCTGCGATGTTCGACGATATCGCCGAGCCTGGCGGTATCGGAAAGGCCGCGCACTTTGTAATGCGTGGCTGAGACTTCCGCGACGAGGCCGCCGCGCTTCAGGATGGCCTCGTCATCGCCGAAGCGGCGCCAGACATGCTCCAATACGGCCAGTCGGCTAGCCGGTCTGGCATCGCGTTCGTTGATGCGGATCAGGGAGCGATCGGTTGACATCTAGAAGTTACTTGGAGCCCAGCGTCTTGATGGCTTCATCGGTCGACTCACCAGCCTGCCGGACCATCGCTGCGACATTCTCGAAGGCGCGCTGCACCTGGATCAGCCGCATCATCTCCATGACCGGATTGACGTTGGACTCTTCAAGGAAGCCCTGCGCCACGCCGACATCGGAACGGTCGGTGATCGGCTCAGGCGGCTGTGGCGGCACGATGCCGGAATTGCCGTAGCGGGTGAAATTAATACCCGGATTGAAGGTGAAGAGGCCGATGGCACCGACCTGCCGGTCACCTTGGCGCAATGCGCCGTCTGCGCCGACCTTTGGGGCGCCGCCACGCGGATCGAGCTGGATGGGAGCCCCGCCGGCATCGAGCACCGGATGACCTTCAATCGACAGAAGCTCGCCGTTTTCGTTCATCGAAAAGCGGCCATCCCGCGTCATGATCGTGCCCGATGGCGTCTGGATGCCGAACCAGGCGTCGCCCTGCACCGCGAAGTCGAACGGATTGCCGGTTTCCTGCATGGCGCCGTGTGCGCCGGAAAGAAAGGTATCGCCGGTCGAGGCAAAAGCGATGGAACGCTGCCCGGCGCCGGAAACGACGTCCTCGAACTTCACGCCTGTCGCCCGGAAGCCGATCGTCGAAGCGTTGGCGACGTTGTCGGCAATGGTGTTGAGGCGCTTTTCCAGCGCGAGTTGCGACGAGAGCGAAACATAAAGGCTATCTTGCATGATGGTCAGAACTTCAGCCGCTGCATGGCAAAGAGGAGATCTGTCGAAACGCCGGCGGTGGTCGGTTTGGCAAACAGAACGCTGACTGCGGACAATTGCGGCGACGACGGATTGTTGAGTTCATACATTGTGGTGAAGCGGGTGAGAAATTTGCCGAGTTTCACCGGGTCGGCGAAATCCGTGATTTTGATTTTCTGCTCAAACGCCCGCGCCTGCATGTCGATGTCGGCTTTGGCCATCGCTTCAGGCAGGCCGAGCGCGGTGCGCACGACGGCCGCCAAGGCCTTGTCGCCGAGCACTTCGTACCAATTCTTGATCGTGGGCGCTTTACGCTGGAAATAGAGCGCCAGCCGGACACCGTCGTTTGTCTTTCCTGCGTCTTGTTCCAGCGTCTGGCGCACATACTGGTCGCTCGCAGGTTGCTGAGCCAACGAGCGTGTCGTTGCCTTTTCGCCATATTGCGCGAAGTTGAAAGCAGTGACGAAGGCCACATATGGCTTGCTGCCAGACTTGTTGGCCGGGCTGCCGGGGTCGGTGATGCCGCTCTCCAGCATCTGACGTATACGAGCCGGAGTCTCCTTGGCCGGATCGAGGCCATAAGATGTCAGCGCGTAATTCAGCAGGCGCTTGTCCGCCATCAAGTCGTCGATGGAACGCAGCTTGACGACATTGGCGCTGTAGTAAGCCGTTTCGGCCGCGATATAATCGGTACCGGGTCTGATCAGGCCCAGCTGGCTCTTGATGGTGTAGAGCTTCAGAGTGTCTTTCTGAACGGCGTCGCGAGCCGTCGTGCCTGCGCCATATTCGACGAAGTTGAAGGCGCTGACGAACGCGGCATAACTCTTGTCGGCCAATTTGTTGGCGGGGCTGTCGGGATTGGTGACGCCGCCTTCCAGCATCTCGCGGATGCGCTTTGGCGTTTCCGCATCCAGGTCGAGGCCGTAGGCTGCCATCGCAGCACGAAGCAGGCGCTTGTCAGCCAGCAGATCGTCGATCGACTTCACCTTGCCGATATTGGCTTGATAATATTCGCTCTCCGCCTTTGTGTATTCGGCGCGCGGTATGATCGTGGTGAGGCCGCTGTTGGCAATGAACTGCTTGGGCACGATGGTCTGGACCGCGTCCTGCGCAGTGGTGTCAGCACCATATTTGGCGAAATCGAAGGCCGCGACGAGATTGGCGTAGCGCTTGTCGCCGAGAAGGGCGAGCTTGTTGGCCGGACTGTTCGGGTCGCTAATGCCGCCCTCCAGCATCTCACGGATGCGCGCCGGCGTTTCGGTTTTTGCATCCAGCCCAAAGGCTCCCAACGCAACATTGAGCAGTCTGGAGTCGGCCATCAGATCGTCGATGGACTTCACGGTCGAGATCTTGCCGACATAGTAGCTGACTTCGCTCTTGGCGAAGGCGAAGCCCGGTTGTGTGTAAGCGGTGCCGACTTGCACGGCGAAGTTTCTGGTCACATCGTGCTGGGCGCTGTTGTAGGTCGTGGCCAGCTCACCATAGCGCTCGAAATTGAACGCCTTGACGAATTCGGCATAGCGCTTGTCCGTGAGCTTGTTTGCAAAAGCGTCCGGGCTGTCCACGCCTTCGGTCAGCGCCTTCTTCATGAAGGCCTTGGCATAGGCCATGTCCTCCAGCCCAAAAGCCTTCATCGCATATCTGAAAAGACGGTCATCCTTCAGGAACTGGTCGATCGACTTCACCTTGCCGATGTTGTCGAGATAATACTTCGTTTCGCGCGAGACGACCGGCTGCTTGCTGGTCCGATCGAGCGATCGGGCAAGGTCCCTGGTGATCAGCTGATAATCCAGATACGTATTCACGCACGCCCCCCACTGAAGCAGTCCGTGCTAAAATAGGGCAACTTCCTTGCGCGAGGCTGAATCGTATCCGTCAAAAACGACGTGAGTGAAGTTCACGATTCAAGCCTCACACAAGGCACGGCGTCTATTTCGTGATGCAGTTGAATTGCGGAAGGACCGGCAGTGGGCATTCTGATCGGCTTGGTGGTGACGCTCGGTTGCGTCCTCGGCGGCTTCATGGCCATGGGCGGGCACGTGCAGGTGCTGATCCAGCCATGGGAAGCAGTGATCATCTGCGGCGCGGCGCTGGGATGTTTCCTTGTCGCCAATCCGATGAAGACGGTGAAGGATACCGGCAAGGGTATCATGGAAGCCTTCAAGCAGTCGGTGCCGAAGGAACAGGACTATCTCGAAACACTCGGTGTCCTGCACTCGCTGATGCGCGAGCTGCGTTCCAAATCTCGCTCCGAGGTTGAGGCTCACATCGACAATCCGGAGGAGTCGCCGATCTTCCAGGCGTTCCCGACGGTGCTCAAGAACCACGATCTCACGCATTTCATTTGCGACTATTGCCGTATCATCATCATCGGCAATGCTCGCCCATTCGAGATCGAGGCGCTGATGGATGAAGAAATCCAGACCATCAAGGCCGACAAGCTGAAGCCTTACCATGCCATGGTAGCCGTTGGTGACGGCCTGCCGGCGCTTGGCATCGTCGCAGCCGTGCTGGGCGTGGTGAAAGCGATGGGGGCGCTAGACCAGTCGCCCGAAATCCTGGGTGGCCTGATCGGTGCGGCGCTGGTCGGCACCTTCCTCGGAATCTTCCTTTCCTATGCCGTGGTCGGCCCCATCGCCACCAAGATCAAGATGGTGCGGGAGAAGAAGAACCGCCTCTACATCATCGTGAAGCAGACGCTGCTCGCTTACATGAACGGCTCGCTGCCGCAGGTTGCCATCGAATTCGGCCGCAAGACAATCTCGTCCTATGATCGTCCCTCGATAGACGCCGTCGAACAGAGCACGCTGAGCGCCGGCGTCGCGGACAAGAAGGCGGCTTGAGAATGGCGTGTGAAAGAAGCGGCGTGACAGCGTCATGAGCGGTCTTGCCACCATGGATGACAGCCGTGCGCTGGTGATCGAGCGCCTGGTCGGAGATAGCGGCGAAGCATCGCATGTGATCGGCGCAGGTCGGTCGATGGGCGAGCGCATCGTCTCTCCGTTGCAAAAGCGGCTTTCGAACGAGATCGGCGCGCAAGTGTCGATCGAACTGCGTACGGTCGAAGTTTCGCGCACGATCGACGCGCGTTCGCAAGCCGGCGGTAACTTCGCTATGACCGTCGTGCCATCGTCGACATCGTCGGATGCGCTGACCATGGTCATGGACGCGCAAGCCGTCGCGGTCATGATCTGCGGTCTTTTCGGTGGCGATCCCGATGCCGCGATCACGCCGATCGAGCGCGATCTGTCTCCTCTCGAGGCTGATATCGCCACGCTGGTTTTCGAGGAGATCGCACAGGCGCTGAATGGTTCAGGCAAGCGCTCGCTCGATCTGCGTTTTCCTGTGCCGCGCGCCATGTCCGGGCAGGAAGCCAGGCGTCGCGTGCTGCGCGACGGCGCGGCGGTACGCCTGGTTTTCGGCCTGTCGACACCGACGGAAAGCGGCGCGGTCACCGTCATGATCCCGCAGCGTGTGCTGCTCACGCAGCGCAGCGGTGCTGCAGAAGATGAAGAGGCTGTCGCGAAGACAGAGTGGCAAGAGCGCTTCTCGGAAGAGGTGATGCGCTCGGCCGTCACCTTGGAAGCGACGATGCCACTGGCGAGGATGACGTTGGGCGATCTCGCTCGCCTTCATACGGGGCAGGTTCTGGAGATCGAAGAAAACGCCCAGGCGCGTGCGCAGCTGTCGGCGCGCAACAAGACGCTGTTCGTGTGCGAGTTCGGAAAGCTCGGCCAGAATTATACGGTTCGCATCAAGCAGCCCTTTGATGCCGGCCAGGACTTCATCGACGGGTTGATGCCCGGCTGATGCCGGTGCGGTATTTGGAGACGACGCATGAGCAAGACCAACCCGGAAGCCGATCTCGAAGCCTCGGACGATCAACTCAATCGTGCAATTGAGGAGCTTCGCGGCGTGCTGCAGGAAGAAGAGCAGCGGACAGGTGCTCCGGAACGCGATGCGACCACGACAAATCCCGGGGTCATCCTCAACATTCCTGTCGACGTGCAGATCGTACTGGGCAGCGCCGAAATGCAGGTGTCTGAGCTGATGGCGCTACAGAAAGGCTCGACCGTGGCGCTCAACCGTCGGATCGGCGAACCCGTCGATGTCGTCGTCAATGGCCGGCGCATTGCGCGCGGCGAGATCACCGTCCTGGAAAGTGATCCATCGCGTTTCGGCATCAGGCTGACCGAGATCGTCACGGCGCAGAAGAAGGGCTAACCCGGATATGCAAGCCGTCCGACAAGCAGCGAGGATGATGGGGAGATGAGCACGCCGCTGACGCTGACCCGCGCACAGAAAGCCGCGGCCATCCTGGTCGCGATGGGCAAGCCCTCGGCGAGCCGGCTTTTGAAGTTCTTCAAACAGGAAGAGCTCAAGGCGCTGATCGAAGCGGCGCGTCTTCTGCGCACGATCCCGCAGGCTGATCTGGAACGTATCGTTGCCGAGTTCGAAGCTGAGTTCACCGAAGGCGCCGGCCTGCTCGATTCCGCCGACAAGATGGACACGATCCTCAACGAGTCCCTGTCGCCTGAGGAAGTCGACGCCATCATGAGCGGCAAAAAGGCTGTCGAAGAGCCTTCCGGCCCGCCATCGATCTGGCCGCAACTGGAGAAGCTGGAGCCGCAGCGGTTAGGAAGCTTCCTGGCCGGTGAACATCCGCAGACCGCGGCGATGATCCTGTCGATGTTGGCTCCGCAACCTGCCTCGGCGGTTCTGCTCACCCTGGAGAAAGCCCAGCGCAGCGAAATCCTGCGTCGCATGGTGACGATGACAGTGATCCCGGAAGCGGCGACCAAGATCGTGGAAAGCCAGCTGCGTGCGCGCGTGCTCGCCGAAACTGCTTCAAAGGATACGACCGCAGGTCAGATCCGCGTTGCGAGCCTGCTCAACGAAATGGACAAGACGCAACTCGACGAAACGATGCAGGACCTCGAGGCCGCCGGCACGCCGGATCTCGATGGCGTGCGCGCCCGTATCTTCAACTTCGAAGACCTGCCGCTGCTTACCCAGAAGGCGCGGGTGCTGGTATTCGACGGTCTGTCCAGCGAGGTCGTCACGCTTGCCCTGCGTGGCGCGACGCCTGCGCTCACCGAGGCCGTTCTGTCGTCGATCGGTCAACGTTCGCGCCGCATGATCGAGGCGGAACTCGGTCAAGGCTCCGAAGGTGTTCCGCTGGCCGACATCTTGGCGGCACGCAAGAGCGTTGCAGCGGCGACGGTGCGGTTGGCCCGAGAAGGCGCTTTCGAGCTGCCGGCGGCACAGAGCGCCGCCAATGCAGCCTGACCTCAACTAGTCCGGCGGGCGCGGCATGGCGGAAGCCGAGGACAAGGATTCCAAAACAGAGGAACCCACCGAGAAGAAGATCCGCGATACGATGGAGAAGGGCAAGTTGCCCCACTCCCGAGAGGCAGCGCTGCTCACCTCCTTCGTGGCCATTCTGGTTTTCACCGTTTTCTACGCGCGGGAAGCAACCGTAAACCTCAGCGTTTTCCTGGCTTCGTTTCTCGAGCGACCGGAATCCTGGTCGATCGATACCGAGACCGACGTCATCCAACTCTACAGCATGGTGATGGCCGAGATCGGTCGGGCAGTAGTTGCCCTGCTGGTACTGCTGGTGATTGCGGGGATCGGCGCTTCGGTATTTCAGAATGTGCCGCAGTTGATCGGTGAGCGGATCCGGCCGCAATGGTCGCGCATTTCGCTCACTCAAGGCTGGAAAAGACTGTTCGGCCTGCAAGGTTTCGTCGAGTTCCTGAAGTCGCTGGCCAAGCTCGGCGTCGTCATCGCCGTGCTGATCTTCACCCTGTCACAGGATCATCGCCGCCTTCTCAACGGCATGATCACGGGGCCCGCAGAGTTCGGCCTGGTCATCCGCTCGATCGCGATCCAGATCCTCGTGGCGATCGTTTTCGTGATGGCGGTCATCGCAGCTGCCGACTTCGTCTGGTCGCGTTTTCATTGGCGGCGCGATCTGAGAATGAGCAAGCAGGAAGTGAAGGACGAGCTCAAGCAGTCCGAAGGCGATCCGATCGTCAAGTCCAGGCTGCGCTCGCTGGCGCGTGACAGGGCTCGGCGGCGTATGATGACGGCTGTACCGACCGCCACGTTGGTCATCGCCAATCCGACCCATTTCTCGATCGCGCTGCGCTACGTTCGCGATCAGGATTCGGCGCCGGTCGTGCTGGCCAAGGGGCAGGATCTCGTGGCGCTGCGCATCCGCGAAATCGCACGCGAGCACAATATTCCGATCTTCGAGGATGTTGCGCTCGCTCGCTCCATGTACAAGCAAGTTTCGGTTGATAGCGTCATTCCATCACAATTTTACCAAGCAGTCGCCGAGCTGGTACGCATCGTCTACTCTAAAAAGGCAGAGCGCCGACGGACCTCATGATTCGACAGCCGCACACACTCTCGCGCGAAGTCATCGTAGCCAGCGCCATCGAACAGGTGGTTGCAGAGCTCAGATTGATCGACGTTGCCGACTACATTGCTTTCATCCGGCTCGAGCATTTCGCCTGCCTGTCGGATCTGGTGGATTCTGCTTCGGAGCTGTTCTTCGCGCCAGGCACATTACGGCTTGGCAATGGCGGCGAGGCACATGTCGACTGGAGCGGCTCGCCCCGCATCGTGCTGGATCTGGAGCTCAGACCGCATGGCGTGACTGTCTATTTCCAGCTTACGCTGACCGAAAACGATGCTTCGGTGGTTCTGAATTATATCTCTTTCGAGAAGCCCGACGAGGATCCGTCGCGCAACACCGAATTGTTGCAGGCGACGCTGGAAGATGCCCGTATCCGCAAGCCCGTGCCGATCGCGTAAGTTCCGGTGGGAGCGTTTCCATTTTACGGAACGGTCCAGCTTCTTTGTTTGCGCAAAATTCCGGACGGACAACCGCGACACATTTTTCCTGGATTTGATTTAGTCGATGAGGCCGAGGCGCAAGGCTTTTGCGACCGCCTGCGTGCGGTTCACCGCATCGAGTTTCTGCGCCGACTGGGTAAGGTACTGGTTGGCGGTGTGGACCGACAATTTCAGGAGCCGCGCAATCTCCTCGCTGGTATAGCCGTTGGCGGTAAGCTTCAGGCATTCCAATTCGCGCTTCGACATGGCGCGCGCGCGGCCAGCATCGCCGGGACGGATACGCGACACGGCATCGAACAGCGAGAAGCAGCGAGCGTGGATGTCATAGACAGCTTCGCCTGCGAGGGCGGCGAGGTTCGGGCCGATGAAAACCACCAGCCCTCCCTGACTCCGCTCGGCGTGAACGGGAAAGGCGATGCCTGCTGTGCCCGAAACGAGAGCGGCCATGCGCTCGATCCAGGGCAACGCGGCGACACCCGGATTGCTTTCCTGGAGATCGGACCACCAGCGCGGGCTGGTGGAGCGGCGCGCGTGCAGCACGATCTCCTCGCTCGCGGTGGCCGAGATGGTGCGCGTGGTTTCGCCGAGGCGCGGATAATCGGAATCAAAACAAGGCACCAGCCGCGCTCGTTCAGCAGAGGGAGCGATCAAATAAAGCCCGAAAGCGCTGGCGTTGATATCCATGGCAATCCAGCGGCAGCGGCGCACGGCATCGGGAATGGTGACGGTGTAAAGGTCGGAATTTCCCGTCACCGTGCCGAAGGGATTGCTATGCGTAAAGAATGGATCGTTGGAGATCTCTTGTGCCCGAGCGTGTGTCAAATGATGCCGCTCCTGATTGCCGTTGCAATCGCCATTACCCGATTGGAGGCCGAGAATTTCTGAATCGCATGGGTGATGTAGCTGTTGACCGTGTTGGCGGAGACGCCAAGGATGAGCGCGACCTCTTCCGTGGTCTTGCCTTCCGATACCCAGAAGAGGCATTCGCGCTCGCGGTCGGAAAGCGGGTCTTGCAGAGTTGTGACGGTGAGAAGCTGCGGCACCTGCGATAGCGCGTAGCAGCACTTCAACTGCGCCTGATTGAGCGCTGCGGGCTCTATCGAGCCGGCAGTCGCGGCCGAAAACAAAACGAACAACCGTTGTCTGCCGACATCCAGGCGAAGCGAATAGAGTTCTGCATGTCCCAGCACGTCGAGCAGCCGTGCCTGTTCCCCGTTCAGCAGTCCCGCTGCCGTTTCGGCATAAGCGGCAATCAGGGCGCGCGGGCGAGAGCCCGGCGGGGTGGTAAGAGGGCCATTCGCCAAGGTGGCAAGCAGGGGTTTGCCGACAAGTTCGATGGCGTCGTAAAGCCAGTTGGATGCGACGATGCGGGCGTCATTGCGCTCGTCGCCATGGATGATTGCCACCAGCATGTAGCTGTCGGCGCCGATCTCGTCGGAGAGTTGGGTCAGAAACCCGGTCAGGTCCGCGCGAGTGGCCAGACGTGTTCCGATCGTGTCGGATGTTATAGGCGCTGCAAAGGCCATCATAGTCTTCGAGCCAGAATCGATTCTTATGCCCGGTGCTGATTCAACAGCGCCGGACGCGGGTACGCGTCACATTCACTTAAAACGCACTCTCGGCGCAGACGGCGCCTATCGGCCGAATCCGGCAGGGAACGCGAAACCTATCGCGTCTTGTGCCGGAAAACTCCGGTACAACAGGACTTTAGAAGGTTCGCCGTGCCCCCGCGGAACGGCTGATTCGGGTTTAATTTAGCTGTTGATGAATCTGACTTCAAACGGGAATTGACAGATTATGAATCAACGGACTCACAAGCGCGACTCAGGCCTTGCTTTTGCTGGATTCCGAGCTGCAAAAAATGTCTCGCCGGCCTTGGAGCGTTTCCGTTTTTCACGGAAATGCGGAAACACTCCAGCCGTCGTTCCTACGCAATTCCGGACGGAAAACCGCTACTCACTTTTCCTGGAATTGCTCCGGCCGGCGAGACATGAGTCGTCTCAGCGGTCTTCGAAACCGGTCAGGACGCCGACCGCGTTCACGCCGATTTCGTCGACGGCATAGCCGCCTTCCATCACAAAGAGGGTAGGCAGGTTCAGCTTGGCGATGCGAGCGCCGATCATGGGGTAGTCGCTGCTCTTCAGCTTGAACTGGCTGATCGGATCCTTCTCGAATGTGTCTACGCCGAGCGAGACCACGACGACGTCAGGACCGTAGGCCGTGAGTTTCGCGCAGGCATCCTCCAGCGCGGCGTTCCAGCTTTCCCATGTGGTGCCGAAGGGCAGCGGATAGTTGACGTTGAAACCTTCACCCGCACCGCTGCCATGTTCGTCGGCATGGCCGAGGAAGTATGGGTATTCGACCATAGGATCGCCATGCAGGTTCAACACCTGCACGTCGGCGCGGGAGTAAAAGATCTCCTGCGTGCCGTTGCCATGGTGATAGTCGATATCGAGGATCGCGACACGTTTGGCGCCCTGGTCAAGGAACCACTGGGCAGCGACAGCGGCGTTGTTGATATAACAATAGCCGCCCATGAAGCCGGCACCGGCGTGATGCCCAGGCGGGCGGCAAAGCGCAAAGGCGGCCGGCTCGCCGTTCTTGACCAGCTTGGCACCTGTCAGAACAACGTCATAGGAAGACCTGATCGCTTCCCATGTGCCTTTGACGAAAGGCGCGCCGGCGTCGAAGGAATAATAACCCAGCTTGGCGTCGATGGTGTCCGGCACGACATCGCCACGCAGTCCGCGCGTCGGCCAGGTATAGGGAATGGCCGAGCCGGAGCGGCCAAGAGCCTCCCAGGCAGGATAGACCGTCGGCAGGAAGTCGATGTAGTCGGCCTTGTGGATGCGCTTGGCGGCGGTGAGGTCGTGAGCCTCCGGCGCCAGGATAGGTCCAAGCTTCTCGCTCTCGACGCGTGCCTTGATAATCTCGGCGCGGGACGGCTTTTCGAAGCCGGGTACGATCACCCCCGACATCAGTTCCATCGTGCCGGCGTGACCGGCATGAAGCGGCGAATAGATAGTCTTCATGAAGTTCCTTCCCTGGATGATTGTCAGTTGAGGTCGAGATAGGGGGTGACGAGGGCGATCCACATGGTCTCGACATCGTCCTCGAGGAGGTCGAAGGTCTTGCGGTCCTTCTTCAGCCCGACAAGACGGCAGACGTGCCCGACCTCCATCATCACGATACCTAGCCGGTTGGCGATATCCTCCTGCAAAGCAGGATTCACGTGCCTCAGCCAGGCTGCATAGAGGGCAATGATCTGCTCGTCATATTCATTCTGGATGGGCCTCAGGTCCGGATTGCCGGTGATGGCCTCGATAACCGGCATCAGATTGGCGTTCTCAAGGTAGAGCCTGGATGTATCGATGAAGAGCTCGCGAACTTCCTGCCGGAACGCATCGCGAGTCGTTGGGCGCGGGACCCTGATACGCTTCTCGATCACTTTGGGAAATGCCCCCAGCCAACGCCGGGCAAGGTCAAGAAGGATGGCTTCCTTGTTGGGATAGTATTGATAGACGGAGCCCACCGACAAGCCGGCGCGTTGCGCAATGGCAAGCGTTGTCGGCGTTCCCGTTCCTTGCTCCCTCGTGAGGATCAAGGCGGCATCCAGAATCCGATCGACGACCTTGCTTGAGCGTTCCTGCCGCGGTTGCTTGCGCGGTTCGAGCGCTATCTTGGTCTTGCGTTTGAGATCGCGCTTCACTGCTTGAATCCCTCGTTCCCCATCCGCTCTCAGCATACGTGCAGGGTGCTGTCCACAAGGCATCGTCGATTCCGCATATTGACAAACGCGAATAATTAGTCGCATTTTTTCTCCACGCTGTCTTTAGGGAAACTAAGGGGAATTCCAAAGGCGGCGAACCGGCATCAATTCTGTCTCAT
Source organism: Terribium retamae (assembly GCF_022347545.1). Classification (GTDB taxonomy): domain Bacteria; phylum Pseudomonadota; class Alphaproteobacteria; order Rhizobiales; family Rhizobiaceae; genus Mesorhizobium; species Mesorhizobium retamae. Next base: position 13,822 of record NZ_JAKREW010000004.1, on the reverse strand, counting down.
CCGGGCCGCTCCAGCCGGGGCGGCGAGGCATGAGGCGCAGCATTAGCCGGCCTCGGTCAGTCAAAAGCGCGGAGTCGCGATGTCTGTCACTGGTACGGTTCATCATGCCGATATGATCGTCATCAACGGTCGTGTGCTGACCATGGATGACGACAATCCCATCGCTGAAGCCGTGGCCATCAAGGACGGATCCATCGTCGCGGTCGGGCATCGTAATGCCGTTGAAGCGCTGAAGGGGCCTGCCACCAAAGTCGTCGACGCTAAGGGTAGCTCGGTACTGCCCGGCTTTATCGAAGCTCATATGCACCTCTTTTCCGGAGCGGCCGAACTGGGGCATCTGCAACTGGCAGGCGTGCACGGGTTCGATGCTCTGAAGCAGGCGGTCCTCGCCTATGCCGCCTCCAAGCCCGATGTGCCCATGCTTGTCGCGCAAAGTGCCGACTACACCATCCTCGGCGAGGAGCGCGTAACGCGGCATCATCTCGATGCGATCCTGCCGGATCGGCCATTTTGCATGGCTGCGCCCGACCACCACACGATGTGGGCCAATACCAAGGCGCTCGAAGCCGCCGGCGTGCTGCACGGCCGTACGCTTGGCCCCGGCAACGAAATCGTCATGGGTGAGGACGGGCTGGCGGAAGGCGAGTTGCGGGAAGGCGAGGCGTTTGGGCCCGTGCTGGCTCTGGCCGGCGAGGAACGCGTGCGGCTAGGCCTGTCGACCGGAGGCGAACCCGATCCGGCACCAACAGCGCAACAGCGGGCTACCGATCGCGACATCATGCGGCGCGGCCTGGCTTGGTGTGCTCAACACGGCATCACCTCGATCCAGAACATGGACGGGAACCTGTACCAGCTCGAACTGCTGTCCGAGATCGAGGCCGAGGAAGGGCTTTCCTGCCGCGTACAGGTACCTTTCCATTTCAAGAATTTCATGAAGCTGGACATCCTGGAGAAGGCTTCGGCCATGGCCGAGCGCTTCAACAGCGAATGGCTGTCGTCCGGTATCGTCAAGGTTTTCTACGACGGGGTGCTGGATTCCTGGACGGCGGTGATGATCGAACCTTATGCCGACCGTCCAGATTGGGTTGGCGAACCGCTGTTCACGCCGGACGAATTCAAGGAGTTGGCCGTTGCAGTCGACGCGCGCGGCTTGCAGATCGCCGTGCACGCCATCGGCGATGGCGCGGTGCAAGCAGTCCTCAACGGTTACGAAGCGGCGGCGAAAGCCAACGGCAAACGCGACAGCCGTCACCGCATTGAACATATCGAGGTGGTCGCTGCTTCCGATATTCCACGGTTCGCCGAACTCGGCGTGATCGCCTCGATGCAGCCCCCGCATCCGCCCGGCGCGATGGATTTTCCCTTGGAGCCGACCATATCGCGTATCGGCAAGGAGCGCTGGCCGCTTAGTTATGCGTGGCGGACGTTGAAGAACGCTGGCGCGCATGTCGTCTTCGCGTCCGATTGGCCGGTCTCGCCGATTGATCCGATCCGTGGCGTTCAGGCGGCGGTGCTGCGCAAGCCTTGGGCGGACAGCGATCCGGACCAGAGCTTCTCGCTGACGGAGTCGCTTGCTGCCTACACGGTGGAGGGTGCGTATGCCGAGTTCAAGGAGCATCGCAAGGGCATGCTGAAGCCGGGCTTCCTGGCCGATCTCGTCGTGCTTTCGCATGACATCGAAACGGTGGAAGCGCAGCGGCTACACGAGGTGCGGCCGGTCACGACCATTTGCGGCGGCAGAGTTACCTATCAGTCCTGAGGGTGAACATTCGTTTCACTCGACGAACGGATATTCGATCCGATTGTTGCCAAGCAGAGCGGCTTGTGGTGACAATCTAAACCAGAAGAAAAGGCCTGCGTTCGGGGGCAGGCCAAGAAAAAAGAGGGGCTTGAGTGCCGGAACAACCGGGTAAGAACGCGATCGAAGTCCGCGGCGTGCGGAAAGTCTTCGGTGCTGGAGAGGCGGCGGTTGCCGCATTGGACACTGTCTCGGTTTCAATCCGAGAAAATGAATTCTTCACGCTGCTGGGTCCTTCCGGCTGCGGAAAAACGACGCTGCTGCGGCTGATTGCTGGTTTCGACTATCCGAGTGCCGGCGAAATCCTGCTCCATGGCGATGATATCGCGCTGTTGCCGCCGTTCAAGCGCCCCGTCAACACCGTCTTCCAGAGCTACGCACTGTTCCCGCACATGACCGTGGCCGAGAATATCGGTTTCGGTCTGGAGATGCTGCGCAAGCCCAAGGCCGAGATCAAGGCCCGGGTTGCCGAGATGCTCAAGCTGGTACGCATGGAGCATCTGGCTTCGCGGCGCACCAGCCAGATTTCCGGTGGCCAGCAGCAGCGCGTGGCGCTAGCCAGAGCGCTAGCGCCGCAGCCGAAAGTGCTGCTGCTCGACGAGCCGCTGTCGGCACTGGACTACAAGCTGCGCAAGGAGATGCAGATCGAGCTGAAGCGGCTGCAGAACCAGACCGGCATCACCTTCATCTTCGTCACGCACGACCAGGAAGAAGCGCTGACGATGTCCGATCGCATCGCGGTGATGTCGGCGGGCAAGATCCTGCAGGTCGGCAGCCCCTGGGACATCTATGACAAGCCGGCAGACCGCTTCGTCGCCGACTTCATCGGTGAGACCAATTTCCTAACCGCCTCGATTGCCGGCATCGAAAACGGCAAGGCACGTGCCACGCTGAAATCGGGTGCTACCATCGCGGCCAGCGTTGCCGACGGGTTCCAGCCGAAGAGCGAAGCCACCGTGGTGGTCCGGCCCGAACATGCCAAGCTGGTCAAGGGCAAGGCTGAGCTTTCGGGTACGGTCGAAAACATCGTCTATTTCGGCACGGACACGCATATCCATGTGCGGCTCGACGGCAGCAATGACCTGTTCATCGTGCGCCAGCAGAATGCTCGCAATGCAGACTGCGGCTTTGAAACGGGCGACAAGGCCGGCATCGCCATCGGCGATGACGCCGCACAGGTGTTGAGGGACTGATGGCCACCGCCGAGGAAATCGCCAAGGCGGCCGACCGGCGCGACGTCCGCAACCGCTGGTATCTTTCCGCGCCCGCATTGCTCACCATCTTCTTTGCCGCCGTCGGTCCGCTGGCGATCGTGCTCGTCTATTCCTTCCTGACGCCAGGTTCCTATGGCGACGTGAAGTGGCAGTTCTCGCCCGAGGCATGGGTGTCGGTGCTGTTCGAACGTGACATCTTCGACGACACGCTATCCTTGGCGGGCGCACATATCAGCATTTTCTGGCGCTCGGTGAAGCTCGCGATCATCACGACGCTCATCACCTTGGCACTTGGTTTCCCGACCGCCTATTTCATGGCGACGCGCAGTGAAAAGACCCGCGACCTGTGGCTGTTCTTGATCACCATTCCGTTCTGGACGAACCTGCTTATCCGCACCTTCGCGGTGCTGCAGATCATCCGCAACGAGGGCATCGTCAACACCGTGCTGATGAAACTCGGCATCATCTCGGCGCCGATCCAAATCCTCTATACCGACGTCGCGATCCTGATCGGCATGGCCTATGTCTACCTGCCGTTGATGGTGCTGCCCGTCTATGCGTCGATGGAGAAGCTCGACTTCCGACTGGTCGAGGCAGGCTACGATCTTTACGCGTCGCGCTGGCAGGTGCTGCGCCGCATCATCTTCCCGCTGGTCAAGCCCGGTGTCATCGCCGGCTCGATCCTGGTCTTCATCCCGGCCATCGGTGCCTATGTGACACCGAGCGTTCTGGGTGGGGGCAAGAACATGATGCTCTCCAATCTGATCGAGCTGCAGTTCGGCCAGGGCCGCAACTGGCCCCTCGGTTCAGCACTTTCGATCACGGTCATGCTCATCGTGATGGTGGCGCTGCTCGTCTATGTGCGCAACGCCGGTTCGAAGGAGATGCGGCATGGCTAAGAGCTTCTCCATTCGCCATCAGCCGGGCTTCACGACGATCGCCGCCGTATGTTTTGTCGCGCTCTACATGCCGATCATCGTGCTCGTGGTCTACGCCTTCAACGAAGCGCCATCGACCTCGGAATGGGGCGGCTTCTCGTTGAAGTGGTTCCAGTCCGCTTCCCAGAACGCACAAGTCATCGACGCCACGTTGCGGTCGTTCCAGATCGCGGCGATCGCCGCGACGCTTGCCACGATCGCGGCGACCATGGCGGCACTTGCGACAACGCGCACACCTCCTTATCCGGGTTTGACCTTCAAATATGCGATGATCAACCAGCCGCTGATGGTGCCGGAAATCGTCACCGGTGTGGCGCTGCTGATCTTCTTCTCACGCATCAAGATCTTCACCGGCTATTCGGGCTTGGGTTATCTGATCGCGGCGCACACGGCCTTCTGTATCCCCTTCGCCTATCTGCCAATCCGCGCGCGACTGGAGAACATGGATCTGTCGCTGGAGCGCGCGGCGGCGGATCTCTACGCCACGCCCTGGCAGGCCTTCCGGCGGGTGACGCTGCCACTTCTGTGGCCTGGCATCCTGGCTGGACTGATGCTCGCCTTCGTGATCTCGCTTGACGACGTCGTCATCACCGAATTCGTCAAGTCGGGCGGCCAGGACACGCTGCCAACCTACATGCTCGGCCAGATCCGCCGCGGCATCACACCTGAGATCAACGCGATATCGACGGCCTTCCTGCTGCTGTCGGTGGTCATCGTCACGTTGTTTTTCTTTGTCAGCAGGAAACGCGACTGAAGCCAAGGCCGAGGTCAAAACCAAAGCAAAAAGCGATAATGGGAGACTGGAATGAACTGGAAGACCACCGCGACAGCCGTCGGGCTGGCGCTGCTCGCCTCGTCGAGTATGGCCCGCGCCGAGGGTGCGCTCAACATCTACAACTGGGGCAATTACATCAGCCCCGACATGATCAAGAAATTTGAGAAACAATACAACGTCAAGGTCACTGTCACCGACTACGATTCCAACGATACTGCACTGGCCAAGGTGCGGCAGGGCGGTACCGGTTTCGACATTGCCATCCCGTCGCAGACCTTCGTGCCGGTCTGGATCAAGGAGGGTCTCGTCCAGGAGACCAATCCCGGCAAGATGGAGAATTTCAAGAACGTCGCGCCGGAGTGGGCCAATCCCGACTTCGACCCGGGTCGTAAGTACACTGTGCCGTGGGCCTGGGGCACGATCGGCGTGGTCGTCAACACGGACGTCTACAAGGGACCGGCCAACAGCTGGGGTATCATCTTCGACACGCCGGATGAATTGAAGGGCAAGGTCAACGTCGTTCCAGAGATGAACGACGTGATCTTCGCCGCCATCAAATATGTCGGCGGCCAGCAGTGTACCGACGACAAGGCTGTGCTGAAGAAAGTGCGCGACATGCTCGTCGCCGCCAAGCCGAACTGGATCGCGATGGAATACAACACCATCGAGAAGATGGGCGCCGGCGACTTCAAGGCCACCAGCGACTGGAATGGCTCGGCCTTGCGCCAGCGACTGGCCAATCCGGCCATTCACTACAACTATCCGAAGGAGGGCTATGGTCTCTGGAGCGATAACGTCGTGGTGCTCAAGGAAGCCAAGAACGTCGAGAACGCCAAGCTGTTCCAGAACTTCATGATGGATCCGGAAAACGCGGCGCTGAACTCGGCCTTCCACCGCTATGCCAACGGCATTGCCGGCTCCGAGAAGTTCATGCCCGCAGACATGAAGGATGCTCCGGAAGTGAACATTCCGGAAGACGTGAAGTCGCTCGGCGAATTGCAGCGTCTGTGCTCGCCGGAGATCCAGGAGATCTACAGCAAGATCTGGACCGAGTTGCAGAAATAAGCAGCCGGAGAATCCGTCAGGACGAAAGCCGGGACCGAGAAGTCGGCCCCGGCAGTCACGAGCTTTGCCTGAAGCAGGCAGGAACACCGCAGATTGAAGAAGGAGCCCTTGTCATGAACTCGAGATTGTTTGCCGCAACGACGGCGCTGGCGCTGCTTGCGGCGACGGGCCTGGCTCGCGCAGAAGGCGAGCTCAACATCTACAACTGGGGCAACTACACCAACCCGGATGTGATCAAGAAGTTCGAGGAAAAGTACAAGGTCAAGGTCACCATCACTGACTACGATTCCAACGAGACGGCTTTGGCGAAGGTTCGCCAGGGCGGCTCCGGCTTCGACATTGCGGTCCCGTCGCAGACGCATCTGCCGATCTGGATCCAGGAAGGTCTGCTGCTCGAGACCAACCCGGGCGGCATGGAGAATTTCAAGAACATCGCGCCGGAATGGGCCAATCCCGACTTCGACCCCGGCCGCAAATATTCGGTGCCATGGGCCTGGGGCACGGTCGGCGTCGTCGTCAACACCAATGACTACAAGGGTGATATCAACACGTGGGATATCATCTTCAAGACGCCGGACGAATTGAAGGGCAAGGTCAACGTCGTTCCCGAGATGAAAGACGTAATGACTGCTGCCATCCGTTATCTCGGCGGCGAGCAGTGCACGACTGACAAAGAACTGCTGAAAAAGGTTCGCGACCTGCTGGTGGCCGCCAAACCGAACTGGATCGCCATGGAGTATGGCGCTGTCGACAAGATGGGCGCAGGCGACTTCAAGGCGTCCTCCACCTGGAACGGCGCCGGCCTGCGCATCCGCCTCGCGCATCCTGAGGTCCGCTATGGCTATCCGAAGGAAGGCTTCACCTACTGGTCCGACAATGTCGTGGTCCTGAAGGACGCCAAGAACGCGGAGAACGCCAAGCTGTTCCAGAATTTCATCATGGATCCAGAAGTGGCCGCCGGGCTGTCCGCTTTCCACCGCTATGCCAACGGCGTCGCGGGCTCGGAGAAGTTCATGCCGGCCGAAATGCGCGATGCGCCGGAGATCATCGTTCCGGAAGAAGCCAAACCGCACGGCACGATGGCGTTGATGTGCTCGGAAGAGGCGGACACGCTCTACAAGAAGATCTGGACCGAGCTGCGCAAGTAACGGTCCCGTCGTCCGGCAGTGATTGCTGCCGGACTACCTGCCTGGCGCTGGACGAACCGCGCTCAGCTCCAGCCATCGCTTCAAAACTCCGAGAATGTCGCAGGAGGTGCTTCCATGCAGCCCTACCGCAACAGTGATCCGTGCCCGCCGATCATGCAAGGTTCGCCGCCGGCCCTGGTGCCGCCCCGGCTCGACTGGGACAGGGCGCCATGGAACCGCTGGGCCTTCCAGAACATGCGCCAGATCGTGCCGACGGTGGAAGTCTGGCGTGGCGCTGGTGCGGTGCGCGACTTGCCGCGCGCCGAGACCGACCTCGATGCTCTGCCGGTGACTGACAGCCTTGGCCGGCCCTCGACGCTCGTCGGCTTGCTCGACGAAACCTATACCGACGGCTTCCTGGTGTTGAAGGATGGGGCCATTGCCTATGAGCATTATTTCAATGGAATGACGCCGCGCTCCCTGCATCTGTCGCAGTCGATGGCGAAGTCGGTAACGGCCGCGGTTTGCGGCATCCTCGTCGGGCGGAGTTTGATCGATCCCGCAAAGCCGGTGACGACCTATCTCCCGGAACTGGCGGAGACCGGCTGGGCAGGTGCGACTGTCCAGCAGGTGCTCGACATGACGACCGGTGTGAAGTTCTCGGAAGCGTACACCGATCGCTATTCCGACATCGGCCAAGTTGACGTTGCGTCCGGCTGGAAACCGGTGCCGCCAGGCAGCGATCCTTCCTTTCAATGGCCTCGGCATGTGTGGGAACTCATCCTGCGGCTGAAGGAAACCACGCGGCCGCACGGCGCCGCCTTCGAGTATCGCTCTATCGAAACGGATGTGCTTGCCTTTGTGATGGAGCGTGTGACTGGACGGAGGTTGGCCGACCTCGTTTCGGAAGAGCTGTGGCAGAAGCTGGGTGTTGAAGAAAGTGCGTGCTTCACCGTGGACAGCGCCGGCTACGCGCTGGCCGACGGTGGGTTCAACGCCACGCTTCGGGACTATGCGCGTTTCAGCCAGATGATCCTCGACAATGGCGCCGGCATCGTTCCCGCCGACTGGATCGAGGCGACCAGGAACGGCATTCATGGCAGCAATTTCTCTGAAAGTCTGCCGGAAGGAAGCTATCGCAACCAGTTCTGGATCGAGAACCCACGCTCGCGCGCACTCATGTGCCGGGGCGTCTTCGGCCAGCTCATCCATGTGGACTGGAACAGCCGGATGGTGACGGTGAAGCTGTCATCGTTCCCGGATTTTTCGAACACGCCCTATGCCGTGGCGACGCTGAAGGCGATCGCGGCAATCGCGGCGGAACTGGGCTCCGCCAACTAGATCAACCGATGCAGAAAGGTGGCTCCGGCGATCGTGGATCGCCTGTGCTGTACGCACGATCCAGGAAGGAAAAGACGTGATCAACCCGACAAAATTCGAAGAAGCCTACGGTTTCCGTCGCAGCGATGTGGCGCTCGCGAATTGGCGCACGGCGCCATTTAATCGCTGGTCTTTCCAGAATGTCGGCGAACTGGTGCCGAGCGCGCGCATCGAAGCTTCGTCGGGCGCAACTGAAACCGAGGCAGTCGACTTCAGCGGCCTGCTTAACGAAACGGTTTCGCTTTCGAAGGGAGCAGAAACGATCGCCACATTCCTCGATCGCTCCAGCGCGGATGCGCTGACGGTGATGAAAGGTGGCAGGTTCGTTGGCGACTGGTTCGCGCCGCATACGCGACCCGGCAATCGGCACATCGTCTTTTCGATCAGCAAGTCTCTGACGGCGATCCTTGCCGGCATCCTGGAAGGTGAGGGGGGTTTCGATCCGGAAGCGCCGGTGACGGCCTATATTCCGGAGGCGACTGGCTCAGCCTATGGCGACGCCACCGTGCGGCATGTGCTCGACATGACGGTGAGTCTCGATTTCGAGGAAGCCTATCTCGACCCCGAAAGCGCCTTTGCACGTTATCGACGGGCGACATTGTGGAATCCTGGTGGCGGCGACGAAGGACTGGAAGAGTTCCTGCTGTCGATCAAGCGCAGGCCCGAACCGCATGGCGAAGTGTTCCGCTACCGTTCGCCGAATTCCGACCTGCTCGGCGTCCTGGTCGAGCGCGCTTCCGGCAGACGTGTGCCGGAGCTGTTCCGCGAAAAACTATGGGGACCACTCGGCGCCTGCGGTGAAGGCGCCATCACCGTCGATCGTGTCGGCACGGCGCGCACTGCAGGCGGCATCTCAATGACGCCACGCGATCTTGCACGGGTCGGCGAGATGATACGCCGGGGCGGTGTCGCCGGTGGCAAGCGCGTCGTGCCGGAAGCCTGGGTCCACGACACGACGACGGCCGGCAGCCTCGACGCCTGGAAGCGAGGCGATTTCGCACATCTGTTTGCCGAAGGGCGCTACCGCAACAAATGGTACCAGAGCGGCAAGGGTTCTTGTTGCGGCATTGGCATCCATGGCCAGTGGCTGTTCGTCGATCCGGCAAGCGAGGTGGTCATCGTCAAGATGTCGTCGCAGCCAACCCCGGTCGACGATCCGCTCGATCACGACAATGTCGATTTCTTCGAAGCGCTGGTGGGCATGGTTTGACCTACCGCCCGTCCGCGATTGTCAGGTGGAAGGCGTCTCGTCCTGTGGCAGTTTGGTGAGCAGCCAGTTGCGAAAGCTGGCCACCGGTGGATAGAGACGCTTTTCGTTGGGCACCACCAGATAATAGGCGCTGCGGCTCTGCATTGCGCGGCCGGGCGCCGGCACCAGCTGACCGCGCTGCAATTCCCCGGTGATCAGGAACAGCGGCAACAGCGCGATGCCGAGGCCGGCGATGCAGGCCTGGGCAGCGGTCGAGAACTGCTCGAACTGCATGCCTGGGCCGGTCGGCGTGGCAAGTCCCTGGTGCTCGAACCATTCCGCCCAACCACCCGGCCGTGAAGCCATGTGCAACAGCGGCAGCCGGCCAAGGTCGCGCGGTTCAGCCACCGCATTCGCCGTCAGGAACTCAGGAGCAGCCACCGGTGCCACCTCCTCATGCATCAGAAGGGTCGACGTCGCTCCTGGCCAGTCCGGCTGCCCGACATGGATGGCGGCATCCAACCGCTCGCGGGCAAAATCGAAACGACCGATACGAGTGGCGAAGTTGATGGTGATATCCGGGTTCTGTTCGACGAATTCCGGGATCAGCGGCATCAGCCAGCGCGTGCCGAAGGTGGGCAGGATGGCAAGGTTAAGGACGCCACCATGTCGATTGCTCATCAATCCAAGCGCTGCCTCGCGGAGCTGGCCGAGTGCGGCGCGTACCGTTTCGGCATAGATTTCGCCTTCGGGCGAAAGATGGACGTTGCGGCTGTCTCGTTCGATCAACCGCTTGCCGAACTGGTCCTCCAACAATTTGATCTGCCTGCTGATGGCTCCCTGCGTCAGCGCCAGTTCCTGGGCCGCCGCAGTGAACGAACCCAGCCTGGCCACTGCCTCAAAGGCTGCGAGCGCTCCAGTGGTTGGCAAAAGGCGACGTTGGACACTCATGATCCATTACTAATCGTCATTGGTCTCCGAGGCAATTTCATTTGCTTTTTTCCAGGCAGGGGCCGATAAGCCCGGCATTCCGCGCATTTTGGGAGAAATTTGCATGGCATCCGACAAGAACGCCTTCGTCTGGGACGATCCGTTCCTCCTCGAGGACCAGCTTTCGGAAGACGAGCGCATGATCCGTGACGGTGCCGCGGCATTCGCCGCCGACAAGCTCGCGCCGCGCATTGAAGACGCCTACATGGAAGAAAAGACCGATCCGGCGATCTTCCGCGAGATGGGCGAAGCCGGCCTGCTCGGCATTACCGTGCCGGAAGAATATGGCGGGCTCGGTGCCAATTACGTCACATATGGCCTTGTTGCTCGCGAAGTCGAGCGCATAGACAGCGGCTATCGCTCGATGATGAGCGTGCAGTCGTCGCTGGTCATGTATCCGATCCATGCCTACGGTTCGGAAGAACAGCGCAAGAAGTACCTGCCGAAGCTCGCATCGGGCGAATGGATCGGCTGCTTCGGCCTGACCGAGCCGGATGCGGGATCTGATCCCGGTGGCATGAAGACCCGCGCTGAAAAGACGGCGAACGGCTATCGCCTCTCCGGTTCGAAGATGTGGATCTCCAACGCACCGATCGCCGATGTGTTCGTGGTTTGGGCGAAGTCCGCCGCGCACGACAACCAGATCCGCGGCTTCGTGCTGGAAAAGGGCATGAAGGGCCTGTCGGCGCCGAAGATCGGCGGCAAGCTCTCGCTGCGCGCTTCGATCACCGGCGAGATCGTAATGGAAGGCGTCGAGGTTGGCGAAGATGCGCTGCTGCCCAACGTTTCCGGTCTCAAAGGCCCGTTCGGCTGCCTCAACCGCGCGCGCTATGGCATTTCCTGGGGCGCCATGGGTGCCGCAGAAGACTGCTGGCATCGTGCCCGCCAATACGGTCTCGACCGCAAGCAGTTCGGCAAGCCGCTGGCCGGTATGCAGCTCTATCAGAAGAAACTCGCCGACATGCAGACCGAGATTTCGCTCGGCCTGCAGGGTTCATTGCGCGTCGGCCGGTTGATGGACGAGGGCAAGATGGCGCCGGAGATGATCTCCATCGTCAAGCGCAACAATTGCGGCAAGGCACTCGACATTGCCCGCATGGCGCGCGACATGCACGGCGGGAATGGCATCCAGATCGGCTACCATGTCATGCGCCACGCCCAGAACCTCGAGACGGTCAACACCTATGAGGGCGCGCATGATGTGCATGCGCTCATCCTTGGCCGTGCGCAGACTGGTCTGCAGGCATTCTTCTAAAGTGATGTCTTCGCCTTCTCCCGTCAGCAGGGAGAAGGTGCCTTCTGCCGCAGCGGCTTAGGCAATGGGGATCGGACGCTTGTCGGCGCTGCTCAGGAAAGCAGCGTCGATCAATTTTTGCATGTCGGCAGCACGCCGGAACGACGTGTCACCATTGACGCCGGACAACAGGGCGTCAATGAACCGGCGTGCGTTGCGCCTGATCTGAGGCAGCTCGATGTCGCGCCAGGTTACGGTGTCTATATCCTCGCCGAAGCAGCCTTTCAGCGACGAGGTCCTGCCGTTGGTTTCCACCCACAGTGCGCCCTTCGTGCCGTGTAGCTTCAATTCGAGATCGTTCAGATGGCCGGTCGCGTACCGTGTGGCGACGATGGTGGCCAGCGCACCGGATTGAAACCGTGCGGTCATGGCGACGCTGTCATTGGCATCCAATCGATACTTGCCAATCTGATCGCCTGGAGCTTTGGGAAAGGTGACTAGCTCGGCATTGAGGCTGGCGATGTCGTCGGCGGCGCCATAGGTCGCGAAGTCGAGAATATGGATGCCGACATCGCCGAGCACGCCAGTCGAGCCGTGTTCCGTCGATAGCCTCCAAAGCCATTGATCGGCCGTGCGCCAGTCACCCCAGGCTTTGCCGACCAACCAGCTCTGCCGGTAGCTGGCCTCCACATGGCGCAACTCACCGAGTTCGCCGGCCTCCACCATATGCCGGGCGTGCTGCAGGGCTGGGGAGTTGCGATAGGTCAGATTGACCATGTTGATCAGGCCGGCCCGTTCTGCCGCCTCGGTCATTTCCAGAGCGTCAGCATGGTTGGGCGCCAGCGGCTTTTCGCAGAACACGTGCTTGCCGGCGGCAAGCAGCGCCAGCGTCGTTTCCCGGTGCACGCCATCCGGCGTGGCGTTGATGGCCGCATCGAATCCATTCCAGGCGAGCGCCTCCTCCAGGCCGTCGAAGGCGTGGGCGATCCCGCTCTTTTCCGCATAGGCGGCAGCACGGCCCGGTAAAGCATCGGCGCAGGCGACGATCCTGCATTCCGGCACTTTGCCGAACTCTTCCATATGCTGGCCGGCAATGCCGCCTGTGCCGAGCAAGAGCAGCCGCTGCATCAGCGTAGGCCCTCGTCGCCATCCTTGTGCAGCTTGGGTCCCTTTTCGACCAGCGGCTCCTTGGCAGCCGAAATCGGCACGTTCGGCGCATTCGCGATCGTCGCCCAGGCGGGTGCGGGGTTGTATGCCCAATGCACTGCGTTGCGCAGCACAGTGTGCACGTCGGGATGGTGATAGGTCGGGTAGGTCTCGTGGCCGGGACGGAAGTAGAAAATGCGTCCAGCGCCACGCTGATAGGTAAGGCCTGACCGGAAAACCTCGCCGCCTTCGAACCAGGAGACGAAGACAGTCTCCATCGGCTCCGGCACGGTGAAGGGCTCGCCATACATTTCTTCGTTCGGCAGTTCGATGCATTCGCCAAGTCCCTTGGCGATGGGATGGTTGCGGTTGACAACCCAGATCCGCTCGCGTTCGCCGGCCTCGCGCCATTTCAGGGAGCAGGGCGTGCCCATGAGCCGCTTGAAGATCTTGGAGAAATGGCCCGAGTGCAGGACGATCAGCCCCATGCCTTCCCATACGCGCTGCTGCACGCGTTCGACGATCGCGTCCTCGACCTTGCCGTGCGCGGCATGGCCCCACCAAACCAGCACGTCGGTCTTCGCCAGCCGCTCTTCGGTCAGGCCGTGCTCGGGATCCTGCAGAACCGCCGTTTCCGTCGCGATGTCCTTGTCCTGGCCGAGGGCCGCGGCGATGGTGCCGTGCATGCCGAGGGGGTAGATGCCGGCAACGACAGCATTTTCCCGCTCGTGCACGTTCTCGCCCCACACCAGTGCTCTGATCGGCATGCTGCATCTCCCTCGATCGGTTTGATTGGATCGGTTCAATTACAGCATGAGCGACAGGGACCGCAAGAGACAATCGTGCAGGAGAGCGGGGGGGGGGCGGGGGGGGGGGGGGGGGGCCCGGGGGGGGGGGCGGCGGGGGGTGGGGGGGGGGGGGCGCGCGGGGGGGGGGGGGGGGGGGGGGGGGGGGGGGAAGTGGGGG
>NZ_JAKREW010000049.1 GCF_022347545.1 Terribium retamae | reverse complement strand
CGCCAATGGTACTTCGTCTCAAGACGCGGGAGAGTAGGTCGCTGCCAGGTCTGCTAAACGCACGTAACATTCTCTTTGCTTGTCATATGAACCGCTGCGGCAGCTCATCGCGGCAAGTCGTCTCCCTTTCCCAACCTAAATCTTGAGCGGCTCTAACCAAGCCAGGAAAAGCTCGTCCCACAACGTTTCCGTTTTCACGGAAATGCTCCAAGGCTCCGTCCACTTTGTGGGAATTGGATTCAATCAAGATCAGGCTAGGCCGCCACGCGTTTATCTCCGGGGGCTGTCGAGCGCGCTCGCGCCAGGTTTACCCAGGCCTTGATCGGGAGATGATCGGAGGCAAGTCGCGCCAGAGGCGTGTCGTGGGCTAGGACAGGCGACAGGATTTCCTTGCGGTTTGAAATCAGGCGATCAAGGGCCAGCAATGGAAGCCTCGATGGGAAACTGGGCACGGCAGGCGGCAGCTCTCCGAAGGCGGTTTCGAACATGGTGAGCGCAGAGCGACCGTTGAGACGCCACTCGTTTAGGTCTCCCATCAGCAATGTCGGGATGTCGTCGCTGTCCTTCATGATATCCAGAATTGCGCGGACCTGCCGGGTACGCGAGCGACGAAGCAGACCGAAATGCGCCGCGACGATCCGTATCGTGCCGCCGGCCTCCAATTCGATCTCCGCGATCACCGCGCCGCGCGGCTCGAGTCCCGGCAGCCTGATCTGGTGGACGTCGCGTACACTTCCGCGCCTGAAAAGCACGACGTTTCCGTGCCAGCCATGAGCTTTTACCTGCCCTGAGACGGGCACGGCGGTGAGCCCGGACTCGCTTTGCAGGCGCGTAAGATCCAGCAAGCCGTTGCGGTCGCCAAAACGCTTGTCCGCCTCCTGAAGGGCTATGACATCGGCGTCGATTTCACGGATCACATGCGCGGTGCGCTCCGGATCGAATCTCCCGTCGGTCCCAACACATTTGTGGACATTGTACGAAGCAACCAGCACCCCCGGCTGTTCGTAGTCAGCCGGCGATGGCGCGTGGCCCGCACGATCCCGGCGCATTCGGATGCGCTCAAGAATGTTTGCGGGAAGACCGCCGCCGAGCCTATGCATGATGCTTCTCGTTTCTTTTGATAAGTCTGGCCTTGCGTCGTCTCTGTAGTTAGGGCGGACGAATCTTCCTGCAACCAACCGAAGCACCCGTTGCGCCTCTTGTCAAAGATAGGGCGATCCGAGCCAAAGCACACGGTCGATCAAACGTACAAGGAATGGGCGTCCGCGCAATTCCTTCAGTGTTACCTCTACGGCCGATTGCATCGCGGAATCGATGCGCGCTTCGATTTTTGAGGCAAAGCCGGGATCCATGACTTCGAGGTCGATCTCGAAATTCAGTCTCAACGACCGTGGATCGAGATTGGAAGAGCCGACGAAAGCCCACGTGGAATCGACGACAAGCAGCTTTGAGTGATCGAAAGACCCTTGAGCACGCCAGACCCGGCAGTAACTCCTGAGAACCTGGTCGAACTGGGCAGTCATCGCCCGATCGACAAGAACAAGATTGTTGGCCGATGGCACCACAATATCGATATCGACCCCCCGCCGCGCTGCAGTGGTCAAGGCGCTGATCAACTCGCGATCGGGCAGGAAATAGGGTGACATGATGCGGATCGATCGGCGTGCGATCGAAAAGGCAGCCATAAGCATTTTGTGATTGGCTTCCAGGCTGGCGTCGGGTCCGGAAGGAAGCGCACGCATCAGCATCGGCGAACCAGATTCTCCGGCTGCATCGAACGCTATATGCCAGGCTTCGCCCCGGAGCCGCTCGCCGCTCGCGAAATACCAGTCCTCCGCGGCAACCGAGAAGATGTCGGCGACAACCGGACCATCGATGCGGAAATGCGTGTCGTGCGCCATGGCTGCGCCGGCGAATTCGGCGGTAAACCCTTGCCTTATGTTCATCCCGCCCATGAAAGCCACGGCACCGTCCGCAACCAGGATCTTTCGGTGCGTTCTCAGATTGGCATAAGGCAGGCGAAGCCCCATGATGATGGCGCCATTGAACACGTCGGTGGGGACACCACCCTTTTGTAGATAACCGACGATGCTCGGAACTGAGTAGCGGGCACCGACCGCGTCGATCAATACCCGCACGGCAACTCCGCGTCGCACGGCTGCTATCAAGGCGTCGGCGATTCGCAGCCCGATCGGGTCGCGATCGAATATGTAGGTCTCCAGGATGACGCTGCGTTGCGCGCTTCCGATCGCTGCGATCATGGCAGCATAGGCTTCGTCCCCACTCTCCATCATGGTGACGGCATTCGCCGTTGTCAGCACGTGGTGCGTTATTCTGTCGCCCGCGGTCTTGAGCGCAACGAAACGCGGCCCGAACCGAGCGTCAATGGAGCTGTCGGCTGCATCGAAGCGCGGGTGCTCCAGAACCGCCCGCCCGGCCGCTGCCCGCTCCGCTGCGAGAGAGACGCTTCTGATACGATTTATCCCGGCAATGGCGTAGAGCGCCGCGCCGACGAAGGGCGACAGCACAATGACGCCAACCCAACCGATCGCCGCGCGCACTTCGTCTTTCGTCATCGCCGCATGTGCGGCGGCAACTGCCGCGATCACCGTCGAGACGACCGCGAGCATATGAGGCCAATAGGTAACGATCAGCGTCCACATGGAGGATATCTATGCAGTTATCCTGAACGCCGTCGATTGGTATCCTCAATGCATCGATCGATAGGACGTGCATCGCGAGAAGCTTTCGTACCTATTTGTGAGAAAATCAGACCGGAAAAACAAAAAAGCGCCCCGCAGGGCGCCTTTTTTATATGCTTGATTTCCTTGAAGGAAATTGGAGCGGGTGAGGCGATTCGAACGCCCGACCCCAACCTTGGCAAGGTTGTGCTCTACCCCTGAGCTACACCCGCTCACACGGCCTTGGGCCGCAAGCCGGGCCTATATGGCCGAAGACCGCGCCGAATGCAACAGGGAAAAATACGCTTTTTGCATCGTTGGCAAAACTCGCCAAAACGCCTTGGCTTGCAGGCTCGCTCTGCTTTATGGATCGGGAGGATATACACAGTCGTACGGCCCATGAGCGGCCACGTCGACGCTGCAACAAGGTGGAGCATCATGGCCAAGAAAGAAGACGAACTTTTCGCTTTCCTGGCCGGATTGGACATCGAGGTTTCGACACGGAGGCATGCGCCGCTCTTCACCGTCGCCGATTCGCAAGCGTTGCGCGGCGAAATCGCCGGCGGACACACCAAGAACCTTTTCCTCAAGGACAAGAAGGACAATTTCTTCCTTGTGACCGTGGATGAGGAGGCGGAGGTCGACCTCAAGCAGATCCATCATCTGATCGGCGCGTCCAGCCGGGTTTCTTTCGGCAAGCCGGAGAAGCTCATGGAACTGCTGGGTGTGGTTCCGGGCGCCGTCACCGTTTTCGGACTGATCAACGACAGCGAAAAGCAGGTCAAGGTCGTGTTGGATGCTCCGCTGATGGAAAATTCAGTGATAAACGCGCATCCGCTGACCAACGAGGCGACAACATCGATCGCTTCGGATGATCTGGTCAGATTCATCGAGGCAACAGGCCACGAGCCTGTTATCTTGAAAGTCTCGGCATGATCGCCACATTGGTGGCAACCAGCCCTGCAGAATATAGCCGCTGCTTTCGCGCGGCGGCCGAAAGGACAAGATGATGAGCGACCAGAACCCGTTCGGCGGCATGGGCAACGCATATACGACAACCGTGCAATATGGCGGGCAGAACGGCGGATCGGCACCCGGAAACGGTGCGGCCGGCAACCTGATCAAGGATACGACCACGGCGACTTTTACGGCCGATGTTATCCAGGAATCGCGAAACCAGCCGGTGCTGGTAGACTTCTGGGCACCGTGGTGCGGCCCCTGCAAACAGCTGACGCCGCTGCTGGAAAAGGCGATCACCGCCGCCGGCGGTACAGTGAAACTCGTCAAGATGAACATCGACGAGCATCCGTCGATTGCCGGACAGCTTGGTATCCAGTCTATTCCTGCAGTCATTGCGTTCAAGAATGGGCAGCCGGTCGACGGTTTCATGGGCGCCATTCCCGAAAGCCAGATCCGCGAGTTCATCGAACGCGTGGGTGGCAAGGGTGGCGGCCAGCCGCAACTTGCCGAGGCCCTGGCCGCCGCAACCGAGGCGCGCGCGGCTGGTGACGTCCAAACCGCCGCCGATATCTATCAGTCGATCCTGGAACAGGCGCCGGACACGGTCGATGCCATCGCGGGGCTTGCCGAAATCCTGTTCGATGCAGGCGATACTGCCGGCGCGGAGGCCGTGCTGGCACAGGTGCCCGAAGGCAAGGGTGAAGCACCAGCCATCAGCGCCGTGCGGGCGCGCATGGCGCTTGCCGCGCAAGCGTCGGAGCTTGGCAATCCTGCGGAATTCGAGAAGCGCCTGGCCGAGAACCCGAAGGATCACCAGGCTCGTTTCGACCTTGCCATGGTCCAGAACGCCATGGGCGAGCGTGAGAAAGCTGCCGACAATCTGCTCGCGATCGTCAAAGCCGACCGCGCATGGAATGACGACGGCGCACGAGCACAATTGTTGCAGCTGTTCGAGGCCTGGGGCCCGGCCGACGAGGTGACCTTGTCGGCGCGCCGCAAGCTGTCGTCGCTGCTGTTTTCGTAAGGCCTCAGGTCGGACCGACCGGGCAGATCACGAGCGAGGAAGGGCACGGGTCCTTCCTTCTCGCGCAAGAACATGTCGGATGAGGGAAGGATGCGAGCGGGAAACGCCCGGTATCGGCTCGAAACGGACCTGCCCAATACGATTGCGGTCTTCCCGCTGGGTGGAGCGTTGTTGCTGCCTGGCGGCCGTTTGCCACTGAACATCTTCGAGCCGCGCTATCTGCAGATGGTGGATGAGGTGCTGGGCGAATCGCGCCTGATCGGCATGATCCAGCCGAGCCTCGACGGGGCACTTCGTGACGACGGCGAACCGGAATTGAGCGGCATTGGCTGCATCGGGCGCCTGACCTCCTTCATGGAGACGGGTGACGGCCGCTACGTCGTGTCGCTGCAAGGCATCTGTCGTTTCCGGGTGACGCAGGAGCTCACGGTGCGCACGCCGTTTCGTCAATGCCGCGTTGCGCCATTCCTGGCGGATCTCGAGGAGGATCCCTCAGCGGCCTCCGTCGACCGGACGGCGTTGCTGAAGGCCTTTCGCGCCTACCTTCAAGCCAACGAGCTGGAAGCCGACTGGGAAAGTGTCAGCCGCGCCGACAACGCGATTTTGGTCAATGCCCTGTCGATGATGGCGCCCTACGGGCCGGCAGAGAAACAGGCGCTGCTTGAAGCGCAGGATTTGAAAAACCGGGCCGAGACGTTGATCGCGATTACCGAGATGACGCTGGCGCGAGAGAACGAGGATTTCGGTCCGGGCCTGCAATAAGCTTGGAAAGGCAGACGATGGGTGAGCGGGAAGGCAAAAAGGTCGGTGTCGACCCCAAGCTTCTGGAGCTTCTGGCGTGCCCGCTGACCAAGGGTCCGCTCACCTGGGATGCTGAGCGCGGCGAACTGGTGTCGCGCCTTGCCAAATTGGCTTATCCGGTACGAGACGGTATTCCGATCATGCTCCCCTCCGAGGCGCGAACCCTCACGCCGGGCAAGAGCTGAACGGCAAGGGTACTCGGACCCGTTACAGAAATTCGAGAGATGCGGGCGTCAATGGAAGTTGCGCCCCTTCGGCATGACACGCTGTGCATCATCGGCAAGCGTGCGAGGACCGGGTTCTGACGGTTTCTGCCGTTTCTCGAATGGGCCGGCATGATCTCGTCTGACCTGCCTCGTCAGGAGCTTCCTGCCGTCTGCGGATTGGGCAAGGTCCGGATGCGTCTCTTCCAACAAGGACGACAGCCAGGGCGTCAGATCGTCGATCCTGTCGGCGACGATGTGGATGACATCGGACTCGCACTGCAGCTTGCCGGTGACGCGGACGAAGCGTGCGCCCATGACGACCGGCCGGAAGCGTTGGAAAACCCTTTCCCAGAAAATGACGTTGGCTACGGTCTTCTCGTCTTCCAAGGTGAGGAAAATAGCTTTGCCATTACCCGGACGCTGCCGCACCAGCACGAGTCCGGCAACGGTGACACGCCTGCCGTCCGGCACTGAAGGCAGCTGCGCATTCGGCGTGACGCCGCTGCGAGCAAGGCGTTCACGCAGGAATGACACGGGGTGTGCCTTGAGCGACAGGCCGAGCGAACGATAGTCGTGAATGACATGTTCGCCCGGCTGCATCATCGGCAGTTTCGCTATCGGCTCGAGATCGGGAAGCCTGATGTCGGGCTGGTCGAACAGAGGCAGCCGCTCCGTCGCCTTGCGACCATCAAGTGCGCGCACCGCCCAGAGGGCGTCGCGCCGGCTGATGCCCAGCGAACGAAAGGCATCGGCTTCAGCCAGTCTTTCGATCTCGTCGGTGTCGAGGCCGGAGCGCAGCCAGACATCGCGCACGGATTCATAGCCGTCGCCACGCCGCGCGATGAGGGCGTTCATCCTGTCCTCGGACAAGCCTTTGATCTGGCGAAAACCAAGCCTGACAGCGTGGTTGGTTAGAATGACACCGCGCATCTCGGCATGACGAGCAACGATACGTCCTGGATCAAAGAAAACTTTTTCAAGCGTGTAGTCCCAGGCGGATGCATTGATGTCGACATCGCGGACTTCAACGCCATGGTCGCGGGCATCCCGCACCAGTTGGGCCGGCTGGTAGAAACCCATCGGCTGGGAGTTGAGGATCGCCGCGCAGAAGACGTCGGGATAGAAGGTCTTGAACCAGCAGGACGCATAGACGAGCAGAGCGAAGGATGCGGCATGGCTTTCCGGGAAGCCATATTCGCCGAAACCTTCGATCTGCTTGAAGCAGCGTTCGGCGAACTCCTTGGGATAACCGCGGTCGATCATGCCGTTGACCATGCGGTCGCGGTAATTGCCGATGGTTCCGGTGCGCTTGAATGTCGCCATGGCGCGACGCAACTGGTCGGCCTCTCCCGGTTTGAAGCCGCCGGCCACGATGGCGATCTTCATGGCCTGTTCCTGGAACAGGGGCACGCCCAGGGTCTTTCCCAAAATGCCTTCCAGTTCCGGCTTTGGATATTCAGGGAGCTCCTTCTTCTGTCTGCGTCGGAGATAAGGATGCACCATGTTGCCCTGGATGGGACCGGGGCGGACGATCGCGACTTCGATGACGAGATCATAGAAAGTGCGTGGTTGCAAACGCGGCAGCATCGACATCTGTGCGCGGGATTCGATCTGGAAAACGCCTAAGGTATCGGCGCGACAAATCATATCATAGACGCGTTGATCCTTCTCGGGCAGCGTTGCCAGGGAATAAGGCCGGCCGAATTCGTCGCGTGCTGGATAGTGATCTTCCAGCAGGGTAAAGGCGCGTTTCAGGCAAGACAGCATGCCGAGCGCTAATATGTCGACCTTGAGGATCTTCACCGCATCAAGATCGTCCTTGTCCCATTCGACCATCTTGCGTTCATCCATCGCCGTCTTGACGATGGGTACGATCTCGTCGAGCCGATCCTTGGTGATGACGAAGCCGCCGACATGCTGGGTGAGATGACGCGGAAAACCCATGATCTCGTTGGCGAGATCAACCACGTGCCTGGTCAATGGATCGCTCTGGTCCAGCCCGCCGGCCTGGGTTTCCCGTTGGCCGAGTTCGGATGAATACCAACCCCAGATCGAGCTCGACAAAGCGCTTCGAACGTCTTCGGAAAGCCCCATGGCCTTGGCGACCTCGCGCAAAGCGGAGCGGCCACGATAGCTGGTTACGGCAGCAGCGAGTGCGGTGTGCTTCTCTTTGTACTTTTCATAAATGTAGGCGATGACTTCCTCGCGCCTTTCATGTTCGAAATCGACGTCGATGTCCGGAGGCTCGTTTCGTTCCTCGGAGATGAAGCGCTCGAAAAGCGTATCGATTCGTTCAGGCCCTACCTCAGTGATTCCGACGCAGAAGCAGACAATCGAATTGGCGGCCGAACCCCTTCCCTGGCAGAGAATTCCTTTCTCGCGGGCAAAGCGCATGATGTCGTGGACTGTCAGGAAATAGCGCGCATAGTTGAGGCGTTCGATAAGCGCCAATTCTTCGAGAATGCGCTTGCGCACACCGGTCGGAACGCCAGCCGGGTAACGTTTGGCTGCGCCTTCCCAAGCTAAGCGGGCCAATTCTTCCTGCGGCCCAAGACCCGATTGGGTTGGTTCGTCGGGATAGTTATATTCAAGCTCGCTCAGCGAAAACCGTAGCGTCTTGGCAAAACGTAGCGTCTGTTCCAGCGCTTCCGGGTAACTGCGGAAGAGCCGGATCATCTCGACCGCCGGTTTCATATGACGTTCGGCATTTGCCGCCAGTTCGAAACCGGCTTCAGCAACCGGAACATTGAGGCGGATCGCGGTGACCACATCCTGGAGTGGCCGGCGCGCAGCTGTGTGGTAGAGCACATCATTGGTCGCCATCAGAGGCAGCTCGGCGGCCGCGGCTAGGGCGGCTGTCTGTTCCAGCCGAAAGCGGTCATTGCCCTGGTAGTCGGGAGCTGCCGCCAGCCATAGATTGCCGTCGAAGCGATCTTTGAGCTGCCGCAGCAGGGCCAGTTGCGTTTCACCATCACCTTGGAGATTCGGCAGGACGGCAAGCGACAGGCGGTGACCCCATTCGAGCAGGTCGCCCCGTTCAAGCAGCGTTGCGCCTTTTTCTGTCTCTGGGCGCAGGTTGGCCTGGGTGAGCATGCGGCACAGATGTCCCCACCCCTTGCGATCCTGCGGATAGGCCAGGATGTCGGGGGTGCCATCACCGAAGACCAGCCGGCAACCGGGATGATAGTCGATGCCTTCGACCTTCGATTGCTGCCAGGCGCGCACGACGCCGGCGACCGTGTTGCGATCGGCCAGGCCGATTGCCGAAAAGCCATAGAGCTTCGCGGCGACCACCAATTCTTCGGGACGGGATGCACCACGCAGGAAGGAGAAATTCGACTGCACGCCGAATTCGGCATAGGGCGGTGCGCGATGGGCGACCAGATTCATGCAAACACTCCATGCATGAACCAGCGCGGCGGCGGTTTCGAAGCGTCGTAAAGGCCTTGGCGGTAGAGCCAATAGCGACGGCCGTCGGTGTCCTCGATGCGAAAATAGTCGCGTGTTGGCTCTTCCTTGCGCCACCATTCCGCTGCGATGCGTTCCGGTCCCTCGACCTTGGCGACACGGTAGAGCGCTCGCCGCCAGCGGAATTGCCGGGGCGGACCATCCGGAATTTCAGAGGCGGGGACTTCCACTGGTTCAGGCGCCTGAAACAGCCTGATCGGGCGCTCCGGCTGGAAGGGCACGGCGGAAGGCAGTCCTCTCGGCCCAGCCGGCTTCTTCGGGGGTGAAATCCGCTGGGGCGCGTCCTGCCAATAGGGAATGACTGCAACGGCACGTTCCGGCAGATGGCTTTCGACGGCGACGGGTTTCAGCACGGCGCCCTCGCCCAGGCGCGCACGAATGCGGTCGGCAAAAAGTGCAAGGTCCTCCTCGCTGTCTTCGGTCGTATCGGCAAGGTCGGCCTGATGCATGTCGAAAGGAGCAGTCGTCAGTATTGCGAGGCGAACCAGATCGAAGCCGTATCCGGCATCGAAATCCTCAGCGATCGCTGTCAGCTTCTCCTGAAACAATTTCAGGATCAGACGCGGTTCGCGTATCGACCGAGACGTGCCGACGACAAGGCGCGTGACCATACCGTCGACCCTGAAGAGCAGGAGGGCGACCGCTCTCGCCCCCTCGCCTCTCCGCTCGAGATCGGTCTTCAGCGCCGTTGCAAGCAGAAACACCAGACGTTCGATGTCGTCGATCAGGATGACGGGCTCAGCGAGGTGGCGCTCGACTGAAAGCGGGGCGATAGGCAAGCGCGGCGAGACGGCTTCATCTTGTCGCCCCAGCGCCTGGTCGATGCGCAGGAGCAAGGCAGCACCGAAGCGGCGCACCAGCGGCGCGCGGGGCGCCGCCAGGACGGCGCCGACCGTACGCAGGCCGACGCTTTCCAGGCTGCTGCGAATGGCCGGCTCAAGCCGCAATGCCGCAAGCGGCAGCGGTCCGAGAAGGGCTTCCTCCTCGCCTAATTCGATGATGCAGCGGCCGCGAAACCTGGCTGCAGCCCAGGCTGCCCCCGCTGTCGAAGCGATGCCGGCGCGCACGTCAAAGCCCTGGTGGAAGAAGCGAGCCAGAATTTCATCCAGCATGGCATGCTCGCCGCCGAACAGATGCGTGCAGCCGGTGATGTCGAGGAACAGGCCATCAGTCCCGTCCAGTGCCACCAGCGGCGTGTAGCGGTCGCACCAGTCGGCCAGACCATCGAGCAGGCGCAGATCGGCCTGCGGGTCGGCCTCGACAATATCGATTGTCGGATGCATGGCGCGTGCATCGGCAATGCCCATGCCGGGTTTCAGCGGCAGCGCTTCGGCCCGTTCGTCAAGCGCGGCGATGCGCTGGGCGTTGCGGTCGCGATGGCTGATCACCAGGGGACGATGATTGGCGGGGCGTGAACGCCAGGACCGACCGTGCCGCTGTCGCAGGATCCGTTCTGCCGGAAGATAGGGAAACCACAGCGACAGGATCCTTTGTCCGGTTCTGAATGTCCCTTGGCTGCTGGTGGGTTGCGCCCGAGCGCGTTCGATCCAGGAATGTGCGTTCATCGGGATTCCACTCCAGTGTGAATTGTCCAGGCTGTGCGGCGCGGCTCTTGCCGACGGTGACGGCGATGCCCGGGCGACCGATCGAGCCGTCCAGGGGACCGGCCAGGGTGTTGCGCAATGTTGCCGGTGCCGGTGTGACGACGAGACGGACGGGTGCCGCGGTCGGCTCGGCAAAGGCGGCCTGGCGCAGCAGGAAGACCGGTCGGCCTGCCATCTGCGCGCGGCGGTGCAGCCGGCGCGTTGCGGTCAGGTCGAGCCGTTCGGGATTGCCGCGCAGTTCCAGAATGACGGCCGAGAGTGCAGTCAATCCTGCCGCCTCTTCGGCGATCCACAAGGCGTCGCTGATCTTCGGGGCTTCGGCATAAAGTAGGTCTTGCGGTGCAATGCCGAAGTTGGCTTGAAGACCGCGTGCATAAGGAAAGCCGGCCTCGCGAAAGATCTCGGTGGTGCCGACCCATAGAATAGGGGTCGGAGTTTTTGCCGCCTTCAGCAGCAAGCCTGCGAGGGCGAGGGCAAAGCCTGCAACAGTGCCGGCATCGCGGGTCTCGGCGCCATAGAATTCGGTCAGAGCTGCTTTGGGCAGTCCGCCATTGAGGGCGGCGTCGAAGTGTTGCGCACCGGTGGCCAGCAAGCCGTGGCTTTCAGCCACGCCGCTGCGGCGTACCAGCATGCGGTCAGCGTCGAGGCCAGCCGGTGCCTCCAGGCGTTCCGACAGCGTGCCTTCGATCTTCGCGATCTGGCGGCGCAAGGCAAAAACAGTGTCTCGCGCCACGGCGTTTATCGCCATGTCGGTCAATGTCCAGTCAATTTGTTCCTGTTATGTTCTTATAGATTCCAGAGGGTGAGATGAGAGTCAAGCGGCCTCAGGGAGAATTTATTCCTCTGCTGCCGGCGGCAAAATGCCGTTGACCGGTCTGTTATTTGCCGATTTTACCGCAACAGCCTATATGCCGGGATCAAAGGACAAAGCATGGCCCGCATCTACAAGACCCGCACCTGGCATAACGAGCTTTCCCCCTCCCTCGAGGAGCTTGAGCTGCTGGCGCTGGAAGCTTACGCGCACCTGCC
Source organism: Terribium retamae (assembly GCF_022347545.1). Lineage (GTDB taxonomy): Bacteria > Pseudomonadota > Alphaproteobacteria > Rhizobiales > Rhizobiaceae > Mesorhizobium > Mesorhizobium retamae. The sequence goes on along the minus strand of NZ_JAKREW010000049.1, from coordinate 18,569 downwards.
GGAGGAGTTCCGCAAGCTGACCGGCGAGATCGTCATCCAGGTGGCCGAGTTCCCGACCGACGAGATCATGGACGACCTGTCGCTTGAAACCCCCTTCGACCTGCTCGGCCTGTTCGAAGGGCGCGGCATCGCCGAACGCTGGAATCCCGCGACCGGCGAAGGGCCCAACCGTATTACGCTCTATCGCCGGGCCATCCTCGATTATTGGGCCGAGAACGAGGAGACGATGGGCGATATCGTCACCCATGTGCTGATCCACGAGATCGGCCATCATTTCGGCCTCTCCGACGACGACATGGAGCGCATCGAGGCGTCGGCGGAATAACCCTTGCCTGCGTGGGCGTCTACCAGTCGCTCAGCTTGGTTTCGCCGGAGACATATTCCTGGCCATCGACGTCCTTCACAACGGCCTGGCCGCAGCGCATCACCTTTTCTTTCTTGTCATAGGCATAGGTTGGCGATCCGTAGAGGTGCCAGCCCTTGTTCAGCGCGGCCGTCACCTTATGGCAAAAGGTGGCGTCATCGACGTCGGTGAGGAAGCGGTAGAGGCGCATGGTTCTGTCCTTAAAGCTGTCGTCCGATCATGCGCCGATGCTGACGGCTTTCGCCAGCAATTTTTCGGCCTGGACCAAATGGAGACGCTCGACCATCCGGCCCTCCAGGGCAATCACACCCTTGCCGGCATTCTCCGGTGCGGCAAAAGCCGCGACGATGGCCCTGGCCTCCGTCAAAGCCTCTTCCGAGGGGGAGAAAGCGGCATTGGCAGCCTCGATCTGCGATGGGTGGATCAAAGTCTTGCCGTCGAACCCCATGCCGGCGGAATCGGCGCATTCGCGGGTGAAGCCGTCCGAATTGCGGAAATCGTTGAAGACACCGTCAAGCAGGGCGATGCCGCCGGCACGCGCGGCCAGCACCATCTGCATCAGCCATGGAGCCAGATAGCGCCGGTCCGCGGTGGCCAGAACACCGGTTTCCTTGATCAGATCGTTGGTGCCGGCAACCAGACAGGCCAGCCGCGATGCAGGATCGCGTCCGAGCTCCGCGATGGCGGCGATGTTGATCAGCGCCTTTGGCGTCTCGATCATGGCCCACAGCTTCACCTCGTCGGGCGCATCGGCCTCGTCGAGAGCGTCGCCGGCCTCCAGTATATCGCGTGGCGTATCGATCTTGGGCAGCAGAATGCCGTCCGGTTGGCAGGCAAGAGCCGCAGCCAGGTCTTCCGGCCCGCCTTCGCCGCCGAAGCGGTTGATGCGCACCACCATCTCGCAGCGTCGTTGTGGGCGATTGGCGAAGATTGTGGCGAGCCTGTCGCGCGCCGAGGCCTTTTCCCCGGAGGCAACGGCATCTTCCAGGTCGATAATGACGGCGTCGCAGGCAAGCGTCGCAATCTTGGCCAGGGCGCGCTCGTTGGCGGCGGGAATATAGAGAACGGAACGGCGGGGACGATAGGTATTTTCAGCCATCTGGTCTTCATGCCTGCCAGTGAGTAGCGAATAGTGAGTAGCGAATAGTGCCGGTTTTGAGGTACGACGATAAGCCCTATTCGCTACTCGCAACTCACTATTTGCTCGACAATCTGGAACAGACTTCATGGCGCAATACGACATCGTGATCATCGGCGGGGCCATCGTTGGCGCCTCGGTCGCCTATTATCTGCGCGAGGAAGGCTTCACTGGCTCCATCGCACTGATCGAGCGCGACCCGCAATTCGCCCATGCCGCCACGACCTTGTCCTGCGCCTCCATCCGCCAGCAGTTCTCCATCCCGGAAAACATCCGGCTGTCGCAGTTCACGCTGAAACTGTTCCGCCGGCTGAAAGAAGAATTCGGCGAGGAGGCTGATATCGGCTTCCGGGAAGGCGGCTATCTGATCCTGGCGGGCGAGAACGGCCTGCCGATCCTGAAGGCCAACCACGACGTGCAGGTGGCCGAAGGCGCCGATATCGTTTTGGAAGACGCCGAAGCGCTTACCCGCCGTTTCGCCTGGTTGTCGGCGGAGGGTATCACCGCAGGCGCTTACGGCCGCTCCGGCGAAGGCTGGTTCGACGCACATGCCTATCTGCAGCTGTTCCGTAAGGCATTGCGGACGAAATCGGTGGATCTCATCACCGCTTCCGCCACTGCCATTGCCCGTGAGGGCGACAAGGTCCATTCCGTGACGCTGGACAATGGCGAGACGCTGCAGGCGGGCATCGTCGTCAATGCCGCCGGTCCCAATGCCGGCAAGGTCTCGGCCATGGCCGGTCTCGAGCTCCCGGTCGAGCCGCGCAAACGCTCGGTGTTCGTGTTCGAGGCGCGCGAACGATACGAAGACCTGCCGTTGCTGGTCGACCCGAGCGGTATCTATGTGCGCCCGGAAGGTTCGGTCTACATCACCGGTGGCGCGGAGCCGGAGGAAGGCGAGCTTGCCGCTGACCCGGCCGACTTCGAGCCGGACTGGTCGCTGTTCGAAGAAACGATCTGGCCGGTGCTTGCCACCCGCATTCCTGCCTTCGAGGCGATCAAGATGACGCGCGCCTGGGCCGGCCACTATGACTACAACACGCTGGATCAGAATGCGGTGATCGGCCAGCATCCCGAGGTGAAGAACTTCATCTTCGCCAACGGCTTTTCCGGCCATGGCCTGCAGCAGGCGCCGGCGGTCGGCAAGGCGCTGGCCGAGCTGATCATGCACGGCAGCTATCGCACGATCGACTGCTCGGCTTTCGGTTATGCCCGCGTGGCGGAAGGCCGGCCGTTCCGGGAGCTCAACGTGATCTGACCGCCACAGGCGGGCTAACTTCGCTGCCGGCCCTTTGCTGTGATTGACTCTTGGCGCAATCGGCGTAAAAGCCGGCACCGAACAGGAACGTCTCCATGCGCGGCCTTATCATGGCTCTTTTCGCATTCGACTTCCCCGGCCATGGCAACATGGTTGCGGGTGGCCGGCAGCGTGCGCTCCTGTCCTCGACCAAAACTATGGCCAAAAAAACCACCGTCACCACGGTCTGATCTCCCTTGGCCTTCTCGCCCTCTCCCCGGGTCCGGCCCGAGGGAGGCGAGACCCGCAGTGGCCGGCGGGTTTCTCCAAGCAAAGCGAGCGGAGAGCGACAGGAGAATTTTTCGATGGGTTTCAAGGTTGCGGTAGTTGGCGCCACGGGCAATGTGGGCCGCGAAATGCTGAACATTCTGGAAGAGCGCGGCTTCCCGGTAAGCGAAGTGGTCGCACTCGCTTCGCGGCGCAGCCAGGGCACTGAAGTGTCCTTCGGCGACAAGACGCTGAAGGTGAAGGCGCTCGACACCTATGATTTTTCCGACACCGATATCGCCATCATGTCGGCCGGCGGCAACATCTCCAAGGAATGGTCGCCCAAGATCGGCAAGCAGGGCTGCGTCGTCATCGATAATTCGTCGGCGTTCCGCTACGATCCGGAAGTGCCGCTGATCGTTCCGGAAGTGAATCCCGACGCGATCGAGGGCTTCTCCAAGAAGAACATCATCGCCAATCCGAACTGCTCGACCGCGCAGATGGTGGTGGCGCTAAAGCCGCTGCACGACGTGGCGACCATCAAGCGGGTCGTCGTAGCGACCTACCAGTCGGTGTCGGGCGCCGGCAAGGAAGGCATGGACGAGCTTTTCACGCAGACCCGCGCGGTCTTCGTCGCCGATCCGGTCGAGGCCAAGAAGTTCACCAAGCGCATCGCCTTCAACGTCATCCCGCATATCGATGTCTTCATGGAAGACGGCTCCACCAAGGAAGAGTGGAAGATGGTGGCCGAGACCAAGAAGATGCTCGATCCCAAGATCAAGCTGACGGCCACCTGCGTACGCGTGCCGGTGTTCATCGGCCATTCGGAAGCGGTCAACGTCGAGTTCGAGAAGCCGATCACGGCTGACGAGGCGCGCGATATCCTGCGCGAGGCACCGGGCTGCCTGGTCATCGACAAGCGCGAGGACGGCGGCTACATCACGCCGATCGAATCTGCCGGTGAAGACGCCACCTACATCTCGCGCATCCGCGAGGATTCGACGCTCGACAACGCCCTCAACATGTGGATCGTCTCCGACAATCTGCGCAAGGGTGCTGCTCTCAACGCCGTGCAGATCGCCGAGCTGCTCGTCGAGCGTGGCCTGATCCAGCCAAAGAAGAAGGCGGCTTAGTTTCGTCCTCACGCTGTCGCCGCTTCGCGGCTCGCTCCGGACGGGGCGCGACGCACAGTCGTGCTTGCGGTCCTTTGACCGCTTATTCCGCTGACGGGCCGTCCGTCGCCCCGCAGTCGCGGGCTTAAACATCTTCAAAGAAAAAGGCCCCGGCGGGTTTTGCCGGGGCCTTTTACGTTGTGGGAAGATCGCTCTAAAAGCGATCAGTTCCAGTCGCGGATGTCGACGAAGTGGCCGGCGATCGCGGCGGCTGCGGCCATGGCCGGCGACACCAGATGCGTGCGGCCCTTGAAGCCCTGACGGCCTTCGAAATTGCGGTTCGAAGTCGAGGCGCAGCGCTCATGCGGCTTCAGGCGATCGTCGTTCATGGCCAGGCACATCGAGCAGCCGGGCTCGCGCCAGTCGAAACCGGCTTCGATGAAGATCTTGTCCAGGCCTTCCGCCTCGGCCTGCGCCTTTACCAGCCCGGAGCCAGGTACGATCATCGCGTTGACAGTGGCCGCGACCTTCTTTCCCTTGGCGACGGCCGCGACAGCGCGCAGGTCTTCGATGCGGCCATTGGTGCAGGAGCCGATGAAGACGCGGTCGAGCTTGATGTCGGTGATCTTGGTACCGGGTTCGAGGCCCATATATTCGAGCGCGCGCTTCTTGGAGTTGCGCTTGTTCTCGTCATCGATCTCGTCAGGATTCGGCACGACGCCGAGCACCGAGGTCACGTCCTCTGGAGACGAACCCCAGGTGACGATGGGCGGCAGCTTGCCGGCGTCGAGCACTACGACCTTGTCGTAGTGGGCGTCCTCGTCCGATTGCAGCGTCTTCCAGTATTCCAGTGCCTTTTCCCAGGCTTCGCCCTTCGGCGCGCGTGGTTTGTCCTTCACATAAGCAAAGGTGGTCTCATCCGGCGCGATCAGACCGGCTCGGGCACCGCCCTCGATCGACATGTTGCAGATGGTCATGCGGCCTTCCATCGACAGCGCGCGGATCGCCTCACCCGCATACTCGATGACATAGCCGGTGCCGCCTGCGGTGCCGATCTCGCCGATGATGGCGAGAATGATGTCCTTGGCGGTGACGCCTTCCGGCAACTGGCCGTCGACACGCACCAGCATGTTCTTGGCCTTCTTTTGGATCAGCGTCTGGGTGGCGAGCACGTGCTCGACTTCCGAGGTGCCGATACCATGCGCCAGGGCGCCGAAGGCGCCGTGGGTGGAGGTATGGCTGTCGCCGCAGACGATGGTCATGCCCGGCAGAGTGAAGCCCTGCTCTGGGCCGATGATGTGGACGATGCCCTGGCGGCGGTCCTTCTCGGAATAATATTCGACACCGAAGTCGGCGGCGTTCTTGGCCAACGCCTCAACCTGGATGCGGCTTTCCTCGTTCTTGATGCCGTTCACGCGGTCGGGCGAGGTCGGCACGTTGTGGTCGACGACAGCGAGCGTCTTTTCCGGGTGGCGAACCTTGCGGCCGGCCATGCGCAGGCCTTCGAAAGCCTGCGGGCTGGTCACCTCATGCACCAGGTGGCGGTCGATCCACAGCAGGCAGGTGCCGTCGTCCTGGCGGTCGACCACGTGTTCGTCGAAAATCTTGTCGTAGAGGGTGCGCGGTGCGCTCATGTGCGTAAATCCGTCGATGTGATGCAAGGAAGATGCGGAGATGCGCCTGTCTCAAAAGGGCGCAGTCGGCCGTCAGCTAAGGCGACCTGGAGGTCACCTAAGTCGGCTGGTCAGCGCGCCGGAAATGCGGGCGAAAAAGCGCGCGGGCAGGCGCTTCTTGTCCTGCAGCACGAAGCCCTTGTAGGCCGGATCGCCGAAAAGCTCTTCCATCGCCGTTGCCATAGCAATCTTTTGGGTTTTCGGCAATTGCGCCGCTTGGAGCGCTGCACTTCCGTTCGGCCGCGCAAAGGACGTCTAAAATTTTTGAATCTGTGCATCGTGGTTTCCGAAAATCGATTTCGATTTTCGGCCTAATGCGCTGGCCGCAAATAAGCCCGAAAGCTCGATTGGCTTGAGCGGCGAACGAGGAGATTCCATTGGTTGATCGCCGGGCTGTCCTGAAATCTCTGGCGCTGGCGGCTTGTCCGGCGTTGTTGACACGTCCGATATCGGCGGCTGCGCAATCGCAAGCGTGGACAATGCGGCTGGTGAATGCAGCCCTCGATCAGGTCGGCGTGACCCTCATCTACGACCCCGCCTATGTGCGGCTCGACTATCCCGGCGGCGACGTTCCTGCCGAGCGCGGCGTCTGCACCGATGTGGTGGTGCGTGCCTACCGCAAGGCGTTCAATGTCGACTTGCAACGGCTGGTCAACGAGGACATGCATGCGGCGTTTTCCGCCTATCCGACGATCTGGGGCCGCAAACGGCCGGACCGCAACATCGATCACCGCCGTGTCCCCAACCTGGAAACCTTCTTCAGGCGAAAGGGCGCGGCGCTTGAGGTTGCCGATGATCCGGCGGCCTATCGGCCGGGCGACTTGGTGACCCAGCGGCTGCCGGGCAACCTACCCCATATCGCCATCGTTACCGGCCGGATGACGCCGGATGGCCAGCGGCCGCTGGTGGTGCACAATATCGGTGCCGGCGCGAAGGTCGAGGATAGGCTGTTCGCGTTCCGCGTGGTTGGCCATTTCCGTTTCGCGCCCACCGCCTGATTTGCATTTTGCGCAAGGCGAAGGGGTCAACGGCGCTACAGCACTTCGAACACGAGGGTCTTCACCTGTGCGTCTGGATCGGCGACGGCGTAGCAGCGGAACCACGGACTTTCTTCAAGAGAGCGCCATTTGCCGGCCTGTTCCAGTTCGACGAAGACGTCGCGGAAGCCGCCGATTTCAAACACCTGATCGCGCACGGTGAAGATGGCGTGGCCGCCGCTTTTCGTAACGCGCACCAGTTCGCGCAGGGCCGAAGCCGGCGCATGGCCGATCGTGAAGACACCAGTGGAGAAGAATGCGCGGAAATACCCGTCCGGCCAGGGCAGCGGGCCGCCAAGCATCGCCTTTTTCAGGTCGCCATAGGTCTGCCGGCCGGCGGCAACCTGCAGCATGTCGTCGGAGAGGTCGAGCCCAACCAGATCGGAATAGCCGAGCGCCTTGAGCTGTGGACCGGTCAGACCGGTGCCGCAGCCGGCGTCGAGCAGCGGACCCTCGCCCGCCGCCACATAACGTGTCACCCAGGCGGTGATCAGGAAAGGCAGCAGATAGCCGAGCGAAGCGGTTTCGCTGTCATAGCTTGCCGCCCAAGCGGCATAGGCGGCGTCGAGGGCGTCGGGTGAACCAGCGCCATAGACGGAATCCAGCGCCGCATGCGCCTTGTCGGTGTCCATCGCTTTCTCCCTGCAGCTCTCTCAGGCCAGCGTGGAAGCGAACAGCATCGGCGTCAACCGTGAAGCGTTTCCATTTTAACGAAAACGCGGAAACGCTCCAAGGGCGTGTTAGCCTTGGCGCTGGCTGCGCCGCATGCGCTGTTCCAGCGCTCTGAGCGCCAACGAAAGGCTGACGGTAAGGGTCAGGTAGATGTAGGCGACGATGGAATAGGTCTCGAAGAAGCGGAATGAGCCAGAAGCGTAGATCTTGCCCATCTGGGTTATGTCGGCAACGCCAAGCACCGAGACCAGCGAAGAATCCTTGGTGATGGCGATGAAGTCGTTGCCGAGCGGCGGCAGGATGACCCTGATTGCCTGCGGCATGACGATGAACCTGAAACGCTGCCCGCGGCCCAAGCCAAGCGCCTTGGCGGCCTCGACCTGGCCAATGTCGACCGACTGGATGCCGGCTCGGAAAATCTCGGCGATGAAGGGCGAATAACCGAAGGCAAGCGCGATGATGGCACGCCACAGCAGTGAAACCTCTCGCACCAGCAATGCGTCCATGTAGCCGGCCTGCTGCAGCGGCAAGGTAACAAAGTTCCAGCCTGCGACGAAAGCGGGCACGCCCGCGAAGGCGATCCAGAACAGCAGTACAAGCACCGGGATGCCGCGCATGATCTCTACATAGAAGCGTGCGGCCTGCCGCAGCCAGATCGATCCCGACAGTCCCATCAGCGCGATGCCAAGGCCGATCACCGCTGCCAGAAGGAAGGCTACCAGCGCGACGAAGATGGTGATGCCGATGCCTTGCGCGACGGTGGCGAAGACCTGAGCGTAGACGTCACTTGAGGCGATCGCAAATGCTGCGACCAAGGCGATGGCGACTGCTACCGCCAGCCACCAGGGAAATTCCTTGGTCTGCTTGCCAGATGCGGACGGGATCAATGTCGCGGCTCACCAAAGGAGGGGGGCAGCGCCTCGAAGCGATCGAGGATGGCAACGACCTGGCGGCCGCCTTCAGATAGGGCATAGACGACACCGCGCGGGAAGGTGGAGACTGCGTTCCGTTCGATCAGTCCCCGTTGCATCAGGCCGTCCAGACGTTCCGACAGCACTTTCGCGGTGATGCCGGGCAGGCAGGCCATCAACTCACCGTGTCGCCTGGCGCCAACGGACAGGTGCCATAGCATCAGCGCGTTCCAGCGGTGACCGAGGAAAGCTAGCCAATCCTCGACCGGGCACAAATCCGGTCGTCGCGGGGCAGGCGCTTCCAAGTTGGCTTCGGCCATCGCCGGTTCGGTCATGTTGGGTTCCCGTTTGGATAGTTCTGAGACGACATGGTTCTGTTCTCGAAACAGGAGAAAGCCAATGTCAAGAAAAGTCTATCAGCCGGCTGAGATGAATGGAGCTTTTGCGGCTGCCCGCAACGCAGGAAATCTCGATGAAATGCTCTCGCTCTACGAAGCCGACGCGCAGTTGCTGGTCGACGCGAGCGGGACGGCTCTCTCCGGCAAGGCAGCGATCGCGAGGGAATTGCAGATGCTCATCGATCTGCCCGGCACGATGGTATCGAACAATACGTTCTGCGTGGAGCATGGCGATCTCGCGCTGCTGCGCGCCGATTTCACGCTGACCGATGAGAAAGGCGCCATCGTCTATTCCGGCTTCACCGCAGAGATCATCCGCAAGCAGCCTGACGGCTCATGGCGCTATGTGATCGATCATGCCGGCGCCAGCCACTACGGCACCGGCTGATCTCAACACAACCGAACGATTACTGGCCGATCTTGTAGTCGAGGAACCACTTCTTGTTCAGGGCATCGATTGTGCCGTCGGCCTTGATGGCCGCGATCGCCTCGTTGACCGGTTTCACCAAGTCGGAGCCCTTGGCGAAGATGAAACCGAAATCCTCGGTGCCGAGGGGGCCGCCGACAAGCTTCAGCTTGCCTTCGGAGGCGTCGACATAACCTTTTCCGGCCGTGGAATCGGTGAGAACGACATCGACGTCGCCCGATTTGAGTGCCTGCACAGTGGCGCCGAAGGTCTCGAACAGCTTGATGCGCGGGTTCTGCTCGTTGCCGTCAAGCACGGAATAGACGGCGGTGTAGAAGGGCGAGGTTCCCGGTTGCGCGCCGATCAGGCCATCCTTCAGCGCTGCGAAGCTCTTGGCGTCGTTGAAACGGCTCTCATCGCCGCGCACCAGCATGAATTGTTCGTTGCGCATGTAAGGGTCGGAGAAATCGACCTTGGCCTTGCGCTCCTCGTTTATGGTGATGCCGGTCATGCCGATGTCGTACTGCTTGTCGGCAACGGCTTGGATCATCGCATCCCAGGATGTGTTCTGGTACTCGACCTTGAAGTTCAACCGCTTGGCGATTTCGTTCATGAAATCATATTCCCAGCCGATCTGCTTGCCCGATTTGGGATCGACGAATTGCAGCGGCGGGTAGGCATTTTCTGTCACCACCACGACTTTCTTACCGGCAAGGTCCGGCAAGGTCTGAGCCGCCGCGGCAATCGGCGCAAGAAGGCAGGCGGCAATCGCGGCCAGCACGAGTTTCGATCGGATCATGAAACTTCCCCCGAGGTACAAAGACCGCGGGCAAGCTATGTCAGCGGTCAAAAGGATCGCCGACATTAGCCGTCCGGCGCGACCATGCAAGCCGGCGCGCTGCAGCTGGAACGAAGAAATTGGAATTCAATACCGGGAAGTGACGGGATTGGGGGCGAATTATCCTTCGCTGCCCTGTTCAATCGTCGCGGCCTGGGCTTCCACAGTCCGCAACTGGCTGACCAGTCCATTCAGCGTATCACGCAGTTTGCCGAGCTCTGTCGGCTCAAGCGGCAACTGGCAGCCAAGGGCCTCCTGAATACCACTGGCCGCAGCGCGCAGCGCTTCTCCGTCGGTGGTAGGCTGTACTAGGACGCGCCGCTCGTCGGCGCGATCTCGGCGGCGGCTGATCAGCCCGCCCACTTCCATGCGCTTCAGCAGCGGTGTCAGCGTGGCCGGGTCAAGGCCAAGCGTGTCGCCCAATTCGCCCACCGTGCGGGGCGCCTTTTCCCACAATGCCAGCATGGTGAGATATTGCGGATAGGTCAGTCCAAGCGGCGCCAGCAGGGGACGATAGAGTTTCGTCATCAGCCCGCTGGCCGAATAGAGCGCGAAGCAAAGCTGCCGGTCGAGCCGGGGCGTTTGCACCCGGCTCGCAGCGTTTTTTTCGGTCGTTGTGTTTGTCGTGGTCATTCAGCCTTCACCGAAAGAGCGACGTCTACATTGCCCTTGAGCGCATTGGAATAAGGGCAGACCTTGTGAGCGGCAGCAACCAGCGCCTCGGCGGCGGCCTGATCCAGGCCCTTGGTTTCGGCTATGAGCTCAGCACCGAGCCGAAAGCCGCCCTCGCCGTTCGGCAGAAGGTCGATCTTCGCCGTCACAGCTGCGTCCGCCAGTGGCAGCTTCTGCTTGCCGGCAATGAAACGCATGGCGCTTTCAAAGCAGGCGGAGTAGCCAGCAGCAAAAAGCTGTTCCGGATTGGTAGCTCCACCCTTGCCGCCCAGTTCCTTCGGCATGGCGAGGTCGAGGCTAAGCAAGCCGTCGCCGGACTTCACATGGCCGGCGCGGCCCCCAACGGTACGGGCTACGGTGGAATACAGAGCGGACATCATCATCTCCATTTAATTTGTGCGCTAACGATTAGTACACAAATTAAATGGAGTCAACTTCCTTGTCTGCCCCTTTCCGCACGGGTTGTCTCCGAGAAAACCGGCGATTGCCGGAGAGACAGAACTGAAAAAGGCGGCCGAAGCCGCCTTTTTCAAATTCGATGCTATCCGAAGATCTTATTCGGCAGCCGCAGTTTCTGCAGCAGCCGCCTCGGCAGCAGCCTTCTTCTCGGCGGCTTCCTGAGCGGCCTTCTCGGCAGCCAGGGCCTCGGCGGCAGCGACCTTCTCGGCTTCGATCCGGGCCTTCTCGGCGGCGAGCGCTTCGCGCTCCTCGTCGTTCAGCTTGCGGGCGCGCACGCCGGTGTTCTCGGAAATGCGAGCCGACTTGCCGCGACGATCGCGCAGGTAATAGAGCTTGGCGCGGCGAACCTTACCGCGACGGACGATCTCGACCGCTTCGACCATCGGCGAGTAGACCGGGAACACGCGCTCCACGCCTTCGCCGTAGGAAATCTTGCGGACGGTGAAATTTTCCTGGAAGCCGGAACCGGAACGGGCAATCACGACGCCCTCATAGGCCTGCACGCGGGTGCGAGTGCCTTCGGTAACGCGCACCTGGACACGCACGGTGTCGCCGGGCTGGAATTCGGGCAGCTTGCGCTTGGCTTCGATCTTGGCGGCCTGTTCGGCCTCGAGCTGACGGATCAGATCCATCTTAAAATCCACTTCTTGTTCTTCCGACAGCCAGAGCGCCCTGCACTTGCCTTGCAGTCTCCTTCATGATGGGACCGCTCGGCTATGCCTTTCATCCAAGGATGTCCGGCAGGGGCGACTACACCGCCATTGTTGACGGGTCCGGACGATCTTGTCCGGTTCGGCGCGGCACATAGCGCTATTTCGCGCGTTTGTCACCTGTCCAACGGTATTTTTTACCGTGGCTGGTTGGTCAAGCCATCTCACAATGGCAAAAAGACGATCCAAAGGGAAGTTGCCCAATGACCGGACCCTACCCCATCCGCTTTGCCCACACGGCCTTGCTCGACATCGCCTACGAGGAGCACGGCGAGCCAGACGGCCAGCCGATCATCCTGCTGCACGGCTTTCCCTACGATCCGCGCGGCTATGACGAGGTCTGGCCGTTGCTGGCAGCACAGGGCCATCGCGTGGTCGTGCCTTATCTGCGGGGCTACGGGCCGACCCGGTTCCGCTCCGAAGCCACGATGCGTTCGGGCCAGCAGGCGGCCATCGCGCAAGACCTGATCGACCTGATGGATGCTCTGTCGATCGAAAAGGCAGCGCTTGCCGGCTACGACTGGGGAGGCCGCGCCGCCTGTATCGTTGCGGCGCTCTGGCCGCAACGGGCACGTTGCCTGGTAAGCGGCGACGGCTACAACATCCAGAACATCCCGGCCTCGGTAAAGCCGGCATCGCCGGAGGCTGAGTACCGCTACTGGTATCAATATTACTTCCATTCTGCGCGCGGCATGCGTGGGCTGACGGAGAACCGCGAGGAGCTCAGCCGATTGCTATGGAAGCTGTGGTCGCCGAGCTGGGGGTTCAGCGAAGACGATTTCGCTCGCAGCGCGGTGTCCTTTCACAACCCGGATTTCGTCGAGATCGTCATACACTCCTATCGTCACCGCTATGGCTATGCGCCCGGCGATCCTGTGCTGCAGAAAATTGAAGACCGACTGGCTGAACAGCCGCAGATCTCCGTTCCGACAATTTCCCTCTGTGGCGCCGACGACGGTGTCGGTCCGCCAGACAAGGAGGACAGCAGTCAGTTCTCCGGTCCGTTCGAGCGGCGAATACTGCCCGGTGTCGGTCACAATATCCCACAGGAGGCTCCGGAAGCGACGGCGCAAGCTCTGCTGGAACTGATCGGCAAGAGTTGAGATTGCTTGCGCTAAGGCAATGTGGTCCCTAAACCTCGCTGGGAACCGGGAGCCTGCCGACGCCTTGACATCCATCGACGCCGCCATCCTCTTTGCCGCTGGACTCCTGTCCGGGATCGTCAATGCCGTCGCCGGTGGCGGCACCTTTCTTACTTTCGGGGCGATGAGCGTGCTTGGCATTCCGCCGATCTCGGCCAATGCGACGTCCTCGATCACACAGTTTCCGGGCTATATCACATCGACGCTGGCCTATTGGAGCGACATCCGTGCAATCTGGCGCAGCGCGCTGCTGCTTTGCATCGTTTCGGCCATCGGCGCGCTAGGCGGCGCGCTTTTGTTGCTTGCACTCGACAATCCGTCTTTCCGCGCGATGGTGCCCTGGCTGCTGATCGCGGCAACGGCGCTGTTCGCCGCCGGGCCATGGCTGAAGCCGAAACCGAAGCTCGGCCAGCCGGCCGCTGTTGGCACCGTTCCGGGCGCTTTGATGCAGTTTGTCACCGCCATCTATGGCGGTTTCTTCGGAGCAGGCATGGGCGTGATGATGCTGGCAACGCTGGGGCTGACCCAGAGCGGCGACTACCACCGCCTCAATGCGCTGAAGAATATGTTCTCCATCGTCATTGCCGCAGTCGCCATCTTGATCTTCGTGTCAGGCGGCGTCGTGTCCTGGCCGGAGGCGATCGTAATGATCCCGGCAGTCGCCATAGGAGGTTATGTCGGCGTCTGGATCGCCAAGCGCGTGCCGCAGAACGCGGTTCGCGGCTTTGTCATCGCGGTGGGTTTGTTCCTGGCGGGATATTACTTCCTGAAGACCTAGCAGCCCTCACGGCGAAGGCTTCTCTGCCAACAGGTCCGGCCTTCGTTCTGCCGTCAGCTTCATTGCCTGTTCGCGCCGCCAGGCGGCGATCCTGGCGTGGTTTCCCGAAATCAGGACATCGGGGATAGGCCGACCCTCGAACTCCTGCGGCCGCGTGTAATGCGGATGCTCGAGGAGACCGTTCTCGAAACTCTCTTCCTCGCCAGAGCGCTCATTGCCCATCACACCGGGTAGGAGCCGCACGATCGCGTCGAGCAGAACCAGCGCTGCCGGCTCGCCACCGGAGAGGATGAAATCACCAATGGAGACCTCCTCCAGCTCGCGGGCCTCGATAACGCGTTGGTCGACGCCTTCGAAGCGGCCGCACAGGATGACGACGCCCGGTCCAGCCGCCAGTCCGCGCACGCGCGCCTGCGTCAATGGCTTTCCGCGCGGGCTCATCAGCAGCTTCGGGCGTGGATCGCCTTCGGGCGCGGCGTGGTCTAACGCGCGCGCCAGCACGTCGGCACGCATCACCATGCCGGCGCCGCCGCCAGCGGGCGTGTCATCGACAGTACGGTGCTTGTCGAGAGCGAAGTTGCGAATCTGGACCGGCTGCAAGGACCAGTCGCCGCGCTCCAGCGCCCGGCCGGCCAGCGAAAGGCCGAGCGCGCCTGGGAACATTTCCGGATAGAGCGTGAGAACGGAAGCTGAAAAGCTCACCGGTTGCCCCCGGCATCCCTTGGACCGCGCGGGCGACGCTTGGGGTCAAAGCCGTCGCGACCCGGTGCCGTCTCGCTATCCAACTCGCCATCGCCGTCTTCATCCTCCACCAAACCGGCTGCAACCGGGTCGATGCGCACGAAGCCGCCGACGATCGAAACCTCGGGCACGGCTGCCTGGGTGAACGGGATAAGCACGCCCTTGCGCGATCCGAGCGTAATGTCGAGGATGTCACCACCGCCGAAGTTCTGCACCGACACGACTTTCCCGATCGTGGCGCCGGTGTCGTCCTTCACCGCAAGGCCCATCAGGTCGGCATGGTAGAATTCATCTTCGTCGCCATCGTCGGGCAGGGCCGAGCGATCAACGAAGAGTTCCACATTTGTCAGTGCCTCGGCAGCATTGCGGTCGTTGACGCCTTTGAAACGCACCACGACGACATTGCCCGCGGGGCGGATATCGATGATCTCGAAGGCGCGACCGTCCTTCGAATAAAGTGGACCGTAGTCAGCGAGCGCCAGCGGATCGCCGGTGAAGGTTTTCACGCGCAGCTCGCCCTTGATGCCGTGCGCCGCGCCGATCACGGCCATCTGGATGGGATTTTTCGGTTTGCTCATAGGCCGCGCTTCATCGCTTGGTAACCTGAAAGGCAAATGCTGGCTCGGAGCACCTGCCTCCCAACGAGGGTCTGCCAGGTGTTCTAGTCAACGGGACCCGCTCTGCCAATGCAGGAATTCCTCATCGCCGCCAAACCTGACCTCCAGGCAGCCCGCGAAAGCTGGCTGAAAGCGCTGGCCGGCGAGCGCAGACTGTCCGCGCTGACGGTGGCGGCCTATGAGCGCGACACGCGCCAGTTCCTCCAGTTTCTAACTGGCCATGTCGGCGGCCCGGCCGGCATTGCCGACATCGCCGCCCTGCGTCCTGCCGACCTGCGCGGCTTTCTTGCCCAACGCCGCAACAACGGTGCCGGCGCCCGCACCTTGGGGCGTGGGCTTGCCGGTGTGCGTTCCCTGCTGCGTTTCCTCGAACGACGGGGCCTGGCGAACGCCGCCGGCGCGGTAGCACTGCGAGCGCCGAAACAACCAAAGTCGCTTCCGAAGCCGCTGACGGCAGCGGACGCGAAACGTGTCGTCTCCGCAGGTGAGCAAATGGCTGAGGAACCCTGGATCGCGGCGCGCAACGCCGCCGTCCTGACGTTGCTCTATGGTTCCGGTCTGCGTATTTCCGAGGCGCTCGGCTTGACTGGGGCCGATCTTGTGCAAGCTTCTGAGACTGTGCTGCGTGTGACCGGCAAGGGCGGCAAGGTGAGGCTGGTGCCGGTGCTGCCGGTTGCGTTCCAGGCAATTGCCGAATATCGCAAACTCTGTCCCTTCCATCTCGGTGCCGACGGACCGCTGTTTCGCGGGGCTCGCGGCGGGCCGCTCAACGCCGCAATTGTCCAGCGCGAGATGGTGAAATTGCGGTCGGCGCTGAACCTGCCTGAGACGGCCACGCCGCATGCATTGCGACATTCCTTCGCGACGCATCTCCTAGGACGCGGCGGCGACCTGCGCACCATCCAGGAACTGCTTGGCCATGCAAGCCTGTCGACGACCCAGATCTATACCGGCGTCGACACTGCACGGCTGCTCGACATCTACGAGGCGGCGCATCCCAGGGCCTGAAGTGACATTGAAGGCGATGACAATTTTCATCGCCGGATTAACCGTTTTGCCTCCTTTGGCGCATAGAACGATGGCATGACTCCCGTGCCGACCAAAGCTGACCGCATCGCGCTCCTTTCATTGAAGCTGCTTGCAGCGATCAATGTGCTTTTGTTCCTGTCATTCGCGGTGGTAGCACTGCTCACCGCCAACCGCGCGCATGCCGAGACCGTTGTCTGCAGCGGTGTCGATATGGTTGCCGGGCTGCAGAAAAGCGACCCGAATGCCTATGCCGCGATCGAAAAGGAAGCAGCCGCCGTACCCAACGGCAAGGGCCTGCTATGGAAGTTGGAGAAATCCGGCGAAAACCCGTCATGGCTGTTCGGCACCATGCATATGACCGATCCGCGTGTGGTGTCCTTGCCGGAAGCCGCGCAGAAGGCTTTCGACGGCGCCGAGACCGTGATCATCGAGACGACCGACGTGCTCGACCAGGGCAAGATGATGGCGGCGCTGGCCAAGGAGCCTGAATTGATGATGTTTACCGACGGCAGGACGCTGAATTCGTTCCTGTCGCCGGACGATGTGAAGGCGCTGGACAAGGGCCTGGATGCGCGCGGCATTCCCGCCGCTTCGGTTGCCAAAATGAAACCCTGGATGCTGTCGGCGATGGTTTCATTGCCGGCCTGCGAGATGGCTCGCAAGAGTGAAGGAAAGCCGGTGCTTGACGTCAACCTGGCTGAGCAGGCCAAAGCGGCCGGCAAGGACCTGAAAGGGCTGGAAACGGCCGCGGACCAGCTGCGTGCCATGGCTTCGCTGCCGATGGAACAACACATCAAAGGATTGATCGAGACGCTGAAGCTGGGCGACAAGATCAACGACGTGTCGGAAACGATGATCGTGCTCTACCAGCGTGGCGACATCGGCATGATCTGGCCGCTGTTTCGCGCCGCATTGCCGGATGCGGCGGGTGACGAGCAGGGCTATGCAGCTTTCGAGGAGGCCATGATCACGAAGCGCAACAAGGTCATGGCCGAACGCGCCTTGCCGATACTGGCACGTGGCAACGCCTTCGTGGCGGTGGGGGCTCTGCATCTGCCCGGTGCTGAGGGGCTTGTCGAGGATTTCCGCAAGGCAGGTTACACGGTCACTGCCGTGAATTGACAGCCTTCAGGCAACCCGCGACAGCATTGCCGGCACGATAATGCGGTGGAATGGCATGACGATTGCCAGATAGGCGCGACCGAGCAGGTTGTGCGTGGCAACGAGAGTCGTGGCGCTGACCGACTGCCGGCCGTCGCCAAGTTCACGCACTTCGACCAACAGCCTAAAGTCGAGATGCCGATCATCAAGACCGAGGACGATGGTGGAAGGGCTTTCGTCGATCAGAGGAAAAAATCCGATCTGTTCCCGGCTGGACGGTATGTCGGTAGGCCCAGCCTTTAGACCGAAGGGACGGACCATCAGGTTGCGCAAAGCCATCAACCAACCGATCCAAGCGGGCCTGCGCAAGATCACATATTCCGCTGCGGTGCGCGCATCAAGATTCCGGCCAGAGACCTCGATCGAATATCGGTCGGAGAACTGGGCGGCGGGCAGCTTATCGTGATGTCTGGAGAGATCGTGCATACGGGCCATCTCCTGTTGCCCCGAGAGTCCAAAAGGTACGGAGCAAGTGCAATTCTAGCACCACGCAGCAATAGAATCAGTTGACCAAATGTCGCTGTCGGGGCGCGGCGATTGATTCTGGGAAGGCGATTTTGACAGTAAAAAAGCCGGCTATAGATTTTGAACTACCGGTTTTAACCCGCCTGAATGCAAAAAAGCTGGGCGATTTGCTGATTTTAACGTCACTGTCGTTGTTTTGACGCCTTGCGGCTTCTAGATTCAAAACACAATCACGCGTTGCGCGTCGATTGGCGTTGATTGATAACTTTCTCCCAGGAGGACTTCCATGGCGGATTCATCCAACAGCTCTCCAAGCTCTGGTGGTGGCGGCAGCGGCTGGCTGATCGCGCTCGTTATCGTCGTTCTGGCCGTCGTCGCGTATTTTGTCTTCGGCCGCAGCGGCGGTGAGGCCCCGGCACCTGCCGAGCCTCCGGCAGCGAGCACGCCGGCTCCGGCTCCAGCGCCTTCCGCTGAACCGGCCAAGCCAGCTGAACCGGCCCCTGCCGAGCCCGCGAAGCCGGCAGAACCAGCTCCAGCCCCGGCAAATCCGGCTCCGGCTGCCCCGGCTCAATAACCGGAGACGTCATGAAACAGAACGGGGGGGGGGGGGGGGGGGGGGGGGGGGGTTTTGGGGGGGGGGGGGGGGGGGGGGCGCCCCCCCCCCCCCACTACGGCAAGATCCGCGCCACCGCAACCGACTGGCTCGGCCGTGTCGAGATCGATGCCGACCGTATTGACGACC
>NZ_JAKREW010000048.1 GCF_022347545.1 Terribium retamae | reverse complement strand
CTGCCGGATCAGCCGCCGTGTCGCCTTTGCGACGGGCGGCCGCCAGCGTCCAGTCGCGCTACGCCGAAGGCGTCAAAGGCGGGTTCAGCGTCACCGGCGGCACGTCCACCCAGGGAACCGTTGGATCTGGAAGCGTTGCCGCGGCCGCCTCCTCCTCGCCCACGGCCGGCTCACCGCCCGCCTGGGCCGAGCGCATGCGAGGCAGGGGACATACAGGCCATGCGGTCCAGGCAACCGCGCATGCCGTCCGCTCCGGCGACAGCCACGGCTCCGGCGCCTCCGTCAATCTCTCCGAAAGTGACAAGTCATGAACCTCTTCAAGCGACCCGCCGCCCATTTCGGCAAAACCCCGCAACCCGAAACGCCGTATCAGAGGGCCGAACAGGTCTGGGACGAGCGCATAGGCTCGGCGCGCGTGCAGGCGAGGAACTGGCGCTATATGGCCTTTGGATCGCTGGTCCTGTCGGCCGGCTTCGCCGCGGCCCTTGCCTGGCAATCGGTGCAAGGAACCGTCGTTCCGTGGATTGTCCAGGTGGACAAGCTTGGTCAGGCACAGGCGGTCGAGCCAGCGTCTGCCGACTATAGGCCGACCGATCCCCAGGTCGCGTGGCATCTGGCACGCTTCATCGAGCAGGTCAGGAGCATTCCGGCCGATCCCGTCATCGTCCGCCAGAACTGGTTGCGCGGCTATGAGTGGACGACGGATCGGGGTGCTGCGGCGCTCAACGACTATGCCCGCTCGAACGACCCCTTCACCAAGGTCGGCAAGCAACAGGTCGCCGTCGAGGTCTCCAGTGTCATTCGCGCGTCGGCCGACAGCTTCCGCGTCGCCTGGACGGAACGGCACTACGAGAACGGCCAGCTTTCCACGACCGAGCGCTGGACCGCGATCCTGACCATCGTCATCCAGCCGCCGCGCGACGCCGACCGGCTCAAGGCGAATCCGCTCGGCATCTACGTCAACGCCATCAACTGGTCGCGGGAGATGAGCCAATGAATCGACCGAGGATCCGCACAGACGGAGAGCCTTTCCGTATCGCCGTCACTCCGGGGTTCCGTAAATCCGTCATTCCGGTTCTGCTGCTTTCCGGGATTGCGCTCGTCGGCTGCGCCACGCCACAGAAGCCGCCGGAAATCACTTACGATCGCAACGTACCACCGCTGCCGGCCCTGCCCGCGTCCGTCACCGACGATCGGCCGAAGCCGCTGCACATCCCCCCGGCCTGGAGACCGGCGAAAGGTGGCACGGCCGCCAACACGCCGGTCGAGCGCGTCGAGAGCGCCAATGCCGCCGCGCGTGTCCAGCCACGCCGCGAAGGCTACTACAACGCCATCCAGATCTATCCTTGGTCGGAAGGTGCGCTCTATCAAGTCTATGCCGCGCCAGGTCAGATCACCGACGTCGCGCTTGAGCCGGGGGAAAGCCTGACCGGCGCGGGACCGATCGCGGCGGGAGACACGGCACGGTGGATCATCGGCGATACGGAATCCGGTTCCGGTGTCACCCGTCGAGTGCATGTACTGGTGAAGCCGTCGCGGCCGGACATCACCACCAATGTGGTCATCACCACCGATCGGCGCACCTACATGCTCGAACTGCGCTCCGGCCCAAAACCCTACATGCCAGCCGTAGCCTGGGCCTATTCACGCTCGGTGGCCGCGAACGGACACGGCGTGCCGGCCACGCCGATCATCCCCGTCGTCGCCGCACGGAACTATCGCTATGGCCTGACTGGCGACAATCCCCCCTGGAAACCGGTCTCCGTCTGTGACGACGGCAGGCGCGTCTATGTCGAGTTCCCGCGCGGCATCGTCCAAGGTGAGATGCCGCCGATCTTTGTCATCGGCCCGGAAGGCGAAGCGCAGATCGCCAACACCCGAATCTATCGCAACATGCTGATCGTCGATCGCCTCTTCGGCGCCGCCGAGCTGCGCCTTGGCAGCGGCAAGCACCAGCAGACTGTCAGGATCGTGCGCACGGATGGGAGGCCAGCGTCGTGAGCGAGAACCAAACCAACACTGCCGCCCCCATGCGGCTTCGCGCCGAGCCGCCGCGCGTCACCCGCCTGTCGCGCAAGGTGCTGGCGGGCATTGCTGTAGTTGGAAGCCTCGGCATCGGCGGCGCATTGATTTATGCGCTCCAGACCCGGACGTCCGGCGATGGCGGCAACGAACCTTATTCCACCAACAATCGCCAGCCCGCCGATGGTCTTGCCGGCCTGCCGCGCGACTATACGGGGCCGGTGCTCGGTCCACCGCTGCCCGGCGATCTCGGCCGGCCGATCCTCGACGCGCAGAACAAGGGGCAGCCTGTCGTTCCCCATACCATCACAACGCCCACGGTCGACGAAGCCGAGCAGCGCCGGCGAGCCGAGGAAGAGGCCGCACGAACAAGCAAGGTGTTCTTCCAGACGCAACCGGGCGCTGCGACTACGGCCGGAACGCCGGGCGGCGCGACCATCCCGAATCTTGCTGGCCTCGACCAGACGGGGCAGGCCGGCCAGCAGACCGCGCAGGACAAGCATCTCGCCTTCCTCAACGCCGCCGTTGATCGCCGCTCCACGTCATCTGATCGCGTCACGCCGCCGGCATCGCCCTTCGTCCTCCAGGCAGGCGCTGTCATTCCCGCGGCGCTCATCACCGGCATCCGCTCCGATCTGCCTGGGCAGATCGTCGCTCAAGTTACGGAGAATATCTACGACAGCCCCACTGGTCGTATCTTGCTCGTCCCGCAGGGCACGCGGGTCATCGGCCAGTACGACAACAATGTGCGGTTCGGGCAGCGGCGCGCGCTGCTCGTCTGGAATCGGCTCATTTTGCCGAATGGCCGTTCCATTGTGCTGGAACGCCAGCCAGGCACCGATACGGAGGGCTACGCCGGACTTGAGGACGGCGTCGACTACCACTGGTGGGATCTGGTAAAGGCCGCGGGTCTGTCCACGCTGCTTGCCGTCGGCACCCAACTCGCGACGAACGACGAGGACCGTCTGATCCGAGCCATCCGCGACGGCACACAGGACACCATCAATCAGGCGGGACAGCAGATCATCCAGCGGCAGTTGCAAGTGGCCCCGACGCTGACTATCCGGCCCGGCTTCCCCATCCGGGTCATCGTGACGCGCGATCTCCTTCTCGAACCGTATGGAGGTTAACGATGGTCAAACTGAAGCTCAGTCTGATCGCCGACGACAAGCCTGTAAAGGTGACGGTCGAACTGCCGGCTGCGCTGCACCGTCGTGTGGCGACCTATGCCGATTATCTGAACAGCCAACATGTCTCTGTCTCGGCAGCAGGAGGTGAACCATGCCGGACCTGAGGCTCGGTCGGTTGCCGAAAGTTGGCGTCGTCCGCATGACCATCATCCTGCCGGAACCGCTCAAGGAGGAACTCGACCAGTATGCGGCTGAACACGGCCGGCTGTACGAGCCTGTGGACACCGCAGCGCTGATCCCGCACATGCTGGAAGCCTTCGTACGTTCGGATCGCGGCTGGCGCAGCCGCAAGACGAAGGCCGGCCGGTCCCGTCAGCCAGTTACGTCGCAAGCCAGCAGTACGATGCGGAGCGGTGCCGAAGGCGACGGCTCCGCCTGAAGCCGTCCTCGTGGTGAAAACCTAACCCTTGGAATCTAAGCGGAGTACCGGCTCCAACCCCTTTCGGACCTCTGTTTGAGAAAGTTCTGGCGGAAGCAACGACCCGTTGGCGACCTTCGGTTCGTCACGCTGCAAGGTCCGCACAGGATCGGAAGCGCTCGACTGGTCTGCACGGCAAAGACAGCTCCCGCGGCTCATGGTGCTCAAGCGGCGTGGCTTCCGATGCGCACGCCTCCGATCGGCGCCTTGATCCGTATCCGCTTGCCCAGGCTGAGGGCATCGTTAAAAAGTACGTTCTCTCTGCCAGAGAGACAACGGCGGTGTGCTTTATTCTGGCTACCTTCAGAGCAGATCTGTCGCCTGCAAGGAGCGGCCTGGCTCGCATCTTCTGCAAGGCTTCACACTTTATTCGCGATATTCCAGGCATCACCCCGTGAACCTGAAACAGCCAGTTTCCTTGCAAGGCCAAGGAACCTCAAAAGCGCACGCTTGGGATTGGAGTCCAGCCACACGGCTGTAATTGAACTGACACTGTTCTTGCCCCTCAAGGGCTTCCATGTCGTGAGGTCTGCGGACACCGATTTGGCAAAACCTTCCTCAGCCAAGATCACCCCCTGGCCAAGTTGCACCTTGAGGATTGCTGTAGCCTCGCTGGCGGTGCAGATTTGAGCGGGCCGACTTTGCTCAACCGGGGGCGCACCTAGCGTCGATTGGTTCGAAATCGACGGCACGAAGACACGCTCGTTTGCAAGATCTGCCAAGCTGACAGCGCTCATCCGAGCAAGCGGATGACGAACGGGCAAGAGGACAAACAGCCGTACCCGACCAAACGCCTCAATAGCGCAGGAAGTGGCCACGTGACCGTTTGTGAAGACAATGTCGAGTTGTCGGCGGCGTATCGCTGACAGGCCCTGTTCATAGGAAATGTCCTCGATGATGACATCGACTTTCGAATGCAACTCGCCGAAACGACGGATAAGGCGTGCCAGGAAAGCGCGGCCGGCCAGCGCGGACAATCCGAGCCTCAGCGTGTTCGCATCGCGTCGGCCTCGGCCGCCCGAGACAAGGGCTTCATTCAGGCCCTCATAATGGGTGCGCGCGGCGCCGACCCAAGTTTGGCCCGCTTCCGTCAATCGGACGCCATAGGCGCTGCGGTCGAACAGTTGCATGTTTAGATATTGCTCAAGCGCAACGATGTTGCGGCTCACGCTGGATTCTCGGACGCCAAGCATCCTGGCCGCCTGTCGGAGGCTGCCATGGTCAACGGCCGCGAATACATAGTCCAGGCGGCGCAGTGCGCTATTGGTGTGTCTCACAGTTCATGCCCCTCGACGGACACTGCCTGGTTGGGCACGTTATCGGACAGATTGCTGGATCGCGCCTATGCCCAAGGTGATCCTGCTGGAGGCGAAGAAGCTCCCCATTCGACCTGGCTCAAACTGCAACCTCCGCCCCGATTGGCCGGAAACGCTGATGCCTCGCCATCACGTTCGCAGTGTGCGTTCCCCATCTATCGCAGCTGCTCGGTGGCAACGTCGTCGGAGGGATCGCGAGGCAGGCTGGAATCGTAGACATATTCGTACGGGATGGCCGGCTCTTCCATCTGAGAGAGGTAAAGGCTGAGGTGTTCTTTGGCGTTGCTCGCCGCAAGGCTGTAGAAATTGCCGCTGTTCCATGTCATCGCGCAATATCTGAACTGCGCGCGAATTGCCTCTGACATGTCTGTCAGCGTCACCTCATTGTTGAACATGGTTCCCAAGACATCAGCCTTTTTCCTTTCGATTTCGTCCTGTTTGAAGTAGCGTGCCTTGAAGCCGAAGTCCTTCTGGCGTTCGCGCCGCCGGTATTCATCCTCGTCGCACGTGCGGAACTTTTCCACGAAAACGAAGATGCCGTCTTTCTTGAGGTGCTGCGCGACATACTCGATCTGCTTCGTCCTGTTCGGCGAGTACATCTGGAACGTGGTGTCTTCCAAAATGAAATCGAATCCGCACGCGAATTTCGCCAACCGGGGACTCGTGTTCAGGACGTCCTTGGTCAATCTATGGAACGGGCCGACGAAAAACTCTGCGTGGAGCGGCTCGCCATACCCGAGGAAGCATTGGTAGTTTTCGGGATTCGGACTGCACGACAAGGTGTGGATTTGACCGTCCGACAGCTCGGAGAGGGTTCGCGCCATCGTGCCTTCAGCCGTTCCTAAGCTGTACAGCGACAGGCAAGCACCGCGCTGCCTCGCGTAATTCACGACCGCGTGCGTCATGCGGCATTCTTCTTCAAGCCGGTAGGGAATACTGCCGTGATAGTGCTGGTCGAAGTGCCCCTGTCGCGAAGCGTGAAGCGCGACCACGTCACGCAGGAGGTCTCCATCGGGAAGAAGGCGGGCATCGGCGACGGGTTTGCGGATTGGCATTCCGCTCTTGCCAGCGGCGGTTGCGGCAAAGAATCCGCTGAGTTCGTTGATCCGCGGGCCGAGATCGCACTCCGCCAGGAAATCGTCCAGACCTCGCATTGCAACTTGCCTCCCACAGTGGGCAGAACGGTGAGACGCCACGACTTACCCGGGGAAGTTTCGCCAAGGTCAGGCTGGCTGGGTATTTCGTCCGGGTCGAGTATAGGCTGTGGTTGCTGGTAGACCCCGAGGACTGAAACGGCTTTCCTTCTATTGCTCTGTTTTCATAAAAGTCACATCTTCCACCAACTCTGAGTTACTTTTGATTTGTCGGGTAACTCAAGGTTCTTCAAAAAAACGGGGATTTAGGCTGCTACGCAAGTAGGAGATTGTTTCTTGTGGGAGAAATAGTTTGCCTCGACCCGAATTGCATTCGGCGATCCAGACATCAGACTTTTGTCCACCAGCATCAGAACTGGGGACCGATCCGGGCGGACCTGATCAAACGAACGGGCCTGGAACGTCAGGAGACCAGGATCGTCTGTTTGGGGCATGTCTTCATCATCAACTTGAGAGGGGCGGCATCGAAAGGGGAAGATTTCGTCGACGGGCGCCGTATCTCGTTTTCGCCACGTCGTGCTGGCTCACTTATCTATATCCCCGCGAGCAGCGAGTGGACGGGTTGGGATGAAGGCGACGCGACCGGATCCTATCTCCTCGTCTCGGTCGATCAAGGTTTCATTCAGGACGGGTTCGAAGACAGGTTGCGCCACCGCTTACCGCATCTCAGGCCTTCGATCGGGTTTCGCGACAGTGCGACGGAAATGGCGTTGCAACGGATGGCTGCAGAAATCATGCAGCCCGATCCCCTCAGTGTGATGATGGCTGAAAGCCAGGCAATGCAATTGCTCGTTCAGATGACGCGGCTGAATGGCGTGCCTAATGAGACCGCAAAGGGCGGGTTATCGTCATTCGACCTCAGGCATACGGTGGAGATGATCGAAACATCCGCCAAGGCTCCGACCTTGCCCGATCTGGCGAACGAGGTAGGGCTCAGCCGCTTCCATTACTGGCGGGCGTTCAAGCAGTCGATGGGCGTGACACCATATGCATTCATGGCAAGGCGCCGGCTGGAGAAATCCTCTGAAATGCTGCTTACGACCACGCTGTCCGCGACCGAGATCGCGATGGCGTGCAACTTCTCAAGCTCGAGCCATTTCTCCACGGCGTTCAAGCAAGCCTTCGGCGTTACCCCGACGGAATATCGCCGCCTGTACCGCTTTTAGCTTCCTGCGGCCTTGGTTCGCAGCAACTATCGGCAAATCAAACGAGATTCTGGAAGCGGAGCACCCGCGAACATCGGATCATGATCAGGGCCACGGCAGGTAGGCCAGAGATGACAATTGTGGGCCGCGAATCGAAGGGCAATGGGAACGTCGGTTCCGTCTTTGGGCCAATCGCGCTTCGCGTTCCTGGCGAACGCTCTGTCAGTCGCTTTTGCCCGAAACGGCTGCTATCTGGCGGTCGCCTGGATCTAGCCGGGCGGGGCTACGGCAGTGCCGGCGTTACAACTTTCCGTGCCGTCGTCGGCGGCGTTGAATCTTTGGCCAGTCTCGTTGCTGGGGACCGATCTCGGAGGTTTCGGTATCGCCTTCGCCAGCCGGCGCCCTGCATTACAAGGACACGCTTCTGTCGATGTGCTTGGCCGCAGCTGTGTTCTCTTTATGCGGGCGCATCGCGCTCACCGCCCATCAGTCGATAATCCCCGCGTTAGGAGTGGGCCACGACCCCGTGTCATGGAATTCAACCGTGTTTCGCCATGCAATTCGGCAATCTCGGTGCGGCGTTGCCCGCAGGGGCGTTTCTGGGCGGATTCGCGACAACACTGCCGTTCACCGCACTCGGGGCGTTCTTCTTGCTTTCGGTGGCTTCCACCTCTTGATGAAGTGGAAGGCATCGCCGCGCCCTCTCCGCGTGAAGGCAGTCGCGCTGCGCGACCGATCCGCACTTTTTCATTTCATTGTCGTCTATGCACCCTTCTATGCCAGCGGGTTGCTTGTCAGCGTGATGGCATCGAGTTTCGTTTTTATGGAGCGACATGGGGCCGCTGAGGACTTCGGCTGTCTCAGACTTTCTTGGTCAGCAGGCTCGCTGGTTGGTGCGGTCGCATTCGTGCGGGTCCAACGACTTTTGAGCCGGCATAACCGACACCTGATCCTTCCGGATTCGACCGCACTTGCCCTCATGGCGTTGCCAAACTTTCGTGATGCCTGGACGACGGTGCTTTTTGCGCCTCTCGGATTCCTCTATAATCTCGAACGTGTCAACGTCGAGGTTACGCTGCAACCGCGCGTGGCCCGCGGTTCGCTTGGGCGGGCAAAAGGGCGCATGCGCAGTGTAGCGGCCATGCTGGGGTTTGCAGTCTTTGCGGCCGCCGCTGTTGTTGGGTATCGGGTTTTCCCCTCGACGGTTTTGTTCAGCTTCGCGGCGGTGCTTCTCATCGCAATTTCCGCATTGGTCATCGGCAACGGCCAGCCGCAAGAGAAGGGCAAATCGTGAGGTGGGTACTCTGGCATCCGAGCCGGACGGAAAAGCGGCAGCCCTGGGGTCGCTGGCGGCGCTATACCCTTGGATGAGGCCTTTTCATGCTCGCCCAGTCTGCGACTATGCCTCCCGTCTCTTCGATCCGCCAGCTTCCAGAACTCAGCCGGAGTTTCGAATCCAAGCTTTGCACAAGCTGCTTGCCCTCATTCGCAAGGCGGCAATCCGCAATGGGATTCCTGACGGAACCGCGGGGGAGATGTGCAGGGACTTCGAACAGCGCCGGGTGCTGCAGACCGGTCCGCATCTTCTCCTCATCCCGGAACCGGAGGCCTTCTACACGCATATTTTCAGCTTGCTTGGCTTATCGTCGCATGGCTGCTCCTCCTATGTCTCCTACGCTGTCTCGACGGTCAGCCTTGTTGAAAGGGCGCGCAAGGGACCAGGGTGGCTGAGTATCGGCGGAAAGGCGATCAATGTCTTCGGCCTCAGCCGAAGCCGGATGATCGGATATGGCCTTTTGACCGGGCTTGGGCCTTATCAGTTCGACCTTATGCCTGCCGGTGCGGACGGCCAGAGCGAAGCGCTCCAGGAACTCCGCGACCTTCTTCCCACGGCACAGTTCGAAAGACCCGCGCATGCGATCAAGGCGGCCAACCAGGTGCTCTGGCCGGCGATGTTCTGCAAGCGTTGCACCTTCCTCCAACTCGACGATGAAGACATTGCCGACCTGGTCGCGGATCATCTGGCGGACGACGCGTCCTGGTTGCGCACACGGCTGCTGGAAAACCAGAAGGTCGCATCGGGCCTCGTTGAAGGGATCGACCATCTGGCAACGGGTCCCTGGGCAGGCTGGCTCGCCCGCGGGACCGATTTCTTTTGGTCTTATGAAAATGGCAAGCGGGTGCCGCTCCGGCTTGAGGGACGGAAGTTGGTTCGCCACCCAACTGGTGCGAAAGTGGTGCGCTTTACGGCGTCCGAAATAGCGGCCCGGTTGTTAGACCGCAGCCTTATCCCAAACATGCTCCTGGCGTTTCTCGTGCTGGCGATGCTGCCGGGCGTGCGTGTTCTTGGCGGCGTCCGTCAGCCGATCTATTATCCGCTGATGCGCTATATCGTATGCCGTGCGGTAGAGATTGCTGGTATCGATCACGATCTTCGACATGCCTTGGCGGTGGACGATCTTCCCGGAGCCTGGGGCCATCGGGTCATTGAAGGCAGCCGGCACCCGTTCGATCTGCTTACCGAGGCCGGCTCATCCGGCATTTCCGATATGATCGACGTCCTCGCGCAGGTTACTCTGACCGAAGCATGTGGAAACATGGCTGGCTTCGTATCTGACCCTGCCTGGTCCGAGCTTCGCAAGCGGATAGAGGCTAAGGCGGTCTCCGTCACCGATCCGGAGTGGGCGTTTACGTGAGGTCCTAAGAAACGTTTCGAGCCGATCCAAAAGAGGCGGTGGAACGCCACCCGCAAGCGGACACGCGCGACAGGCGACCGAGGACAGGCGGAATGTTCGGCGACCTTCGGCGCCAGCGGCATAGTCTTACAGGAATTGGCCGACCGGCAGGTTGAGATCGATTGTCGCGTTGGTCAGCGTCGATGCTGCCGCCAACGCTTTCAATGAGAACAACCGCATCAGCACGACTTTGCCGAGCGCATCGCTACGCAATGCCCCTGGGTGCCGGCTGCCGATCAACACGACATTGGGCGCAATTGGCCAACAGCCTGCCTGCGCGTAGAAACGAACCAGCGGCGGATCGCAGGTGAAGACACCGATATCCAAGGAGCTGCGCTCCAGACAGCGCGTGGCCGCGGAAACCACTCTTAGCCCCAGTCCTTGCCTCTGGCGACCCGGATCGGTCATAACGCAACTCAGCCCGGCGATGTTGAAAGTGTCGCCAGCATATTCGATGGTTTTCTTGGCTATGGCGGCATAGCTGACCACCTGGCTATCTTCGCGGATATAGAACGAAAATGCGTCGAAGGCGGGGTCGTGCAGCGGAACGGTCGCAGCGTCTTCGTCTCCTCCGCCTAGAGGATAAACACGGCATTGCAGCGATGCGAATTCGTGTCGCAACGCCGCAGAGGCCCAACTGTATCCGATCGCCTCGACAATTCCGGTCTCCGATAGTGCCAAATCTGTCATCGGGTTGGTCTTGCTCCTTCTCGAGGCAGATTAACGGATTGCGTGGGGCAATTCGCCCGCACACTATACCTAGCCGTGCATCTCTTCGTCGCTCAAGCATGCATTCTGCTGCTCGATGACCGCGAGTTGCTTCGTTACGACATGGGGGACGTCTACGGCCCATGATGTTGTGAAGGAGCTTAGGCCTCCAGTGCGTCAACTAAAGCGTGCAGGGGAGCGTAATATTAATGTGCACATCATGGTGTGTAGGGCGAGCAGGCGAGGCGTAGACCGTTGAGTGCCGTGTCGTCGCTGCTGCCTTGGTGCGGCTCGACGCGCGTCACAAATCCGCTCACTGCATAACCGATTGGGCACAAAAAGATCGATGTCCAATCTCCCCATTGCGCCGCTGGTTCCAGCCTCAGTTCCCCGCCAAGGCGACAAAACAGTCTGACGTTGCCGGCCGCGGTATCGTCCCACGAGTGTCGGTAGGGCTCGAGCCTCATTCTGAAGCCGAAAACCGGGCCCTGACTCTCGCTGCAGAAAGACGGTCCATATGTTTGGTGTCCCCATGGCGCCTCCAGACTCCTGATTTCCGAACTGGCGGACCTCGAGCAATACATCCGAATCGCATTGAGTGCCGTGTCGTCGCCTCCGCCCTGATCGCTCTCACTTTTGAGCTGAAAGCCCCATACGAACTGACCGCTGGGGCACATCGTAAAAGAACGGGGCCAGTCACCAAAAAGCCCATCCGCCTCTCCGTTAGGAGGAATCACAATTGCTGAGCTTCTGTCCAGTGGCGATGGCGGTCTATTCTGTGTACCGGAAGGAGCATCGCCTCCCACGTCGATCTTGTTTTTGGCGTTTGCAGCGCCAAGGCCGGACGGCATTTCCACCAAGATGAGAAAAGCGGCGAGCAAGCACGCGGAGCGATAGACGCGCAATCCAAGCGTAGACATGGCTTACCTCTCCAGCGCGACGATACGCTGTCAGGGAAAATCAAGACCTGGCGAGACGGCATCAATACTGCCAATCATTCGGCCTCGCCGTCAGCCCTTGGTCTCGGCTACAGGCAATCATATGCACCAAAGAATAATACCTTAGGTTGCATTTTTCGTCAAACTTGCAACTTAATATATTTCAGAGGTGCGCCTCGGCCCGAGGCGCACCTGCCAGGGAAGCAGACAGCTATGGGGTCGCCTCGGTCCTTTGCGACGTGTAGGGCGGGGGACCATGAGCTTCATGACGGCGCAGAGAGGTGGAACGATCTGTCGATAGCTCTTTGCTCGAGGGCACCATCCGGAGATGGTCCCTTTTTCACGATTCGCTTTACCAGTATTGGGAGATCATTTACGATACATATACGCTTTCTGCTTCGTTTTGGGCCGCGTTTGTGAGGTATTCGGCATGACGACCTACAAGTTGGCAAAGTATGACATCTGGTATGACGAAGATGACTCCCTTGTCTTGAAATACGATGATCGCCGGCAGGTGACGCTGTTTTGTCCCAGGGTGGGCAGCGCTTTAACCTCGAAGGGGGATTGTGTTTTCGACAAGACCGCAATCGACATCAGTGACAGCGCCTACACCCCCTCGTTCGTTGAAAGGCAAACGATGATGGTTTACATGCGCGACGGGAGGGATGAAGATATCACTGACCAGCGAATGCGGAAATCCGTGCACGGGCTTCCGATCAAGGCATCGTACCTGACCAAAGAGGACGAGTTTGACGAGCCGGATAAAATCAAACTCGTGAGTATTTTTTTGCTCGAGGGCGGGACGGAGATAGCGCCCCATGTCGACAATTCGAATTTTGTCGGACACAAGTTCAAGAGCTTCATGCTATCCGACACCCCTGCTGCCAACATTTACAAAGCTCTGGTGGAAGCTTTTGGGGGAGATGGTTTGCAGGAATGCTATATATGCGCCGGTGGTTTTGAAGATATCCCATTGACGATAACAGATTCTGCGGAATGGGGTACCGGACGCGTCGTCATCAAAGGAAGCAGGATGCGGGACTATAAGCTTCCATGTGGGAGATCGGTAAGCCCGGGGTTCAAAATAGCGGTCGTGACATCGACTGGAGCAAGAAGGTTTCGCAGCTTGGCTTGAGGGATAACGAGTATATATATTGCCAGCTTGTAAAAGCTGGAAATGGACTTGCTTCCTACCCGAAGTCCGGAAATATTCTCACGAATATCGACCTTGACCTGATGAAAGACATGGTCGTCAATTTGTTCCGGCGCATCTGATCGTCATCAGCGCCGAGACTGATCTGCCGATGCGTTGGGGCCGTGCGAGGGAACTCGACCACCTCCTGCCGCGGATAGCTGAAAGCGGATGTGCCGGTCAGCGTCGCTGCGAAAGCCATCGGTCGGCAGCTATGAAGGCTAGCCCGACGAACGAGAAGGCGGCAAGCAGCAGCCCTATGTTCGTCGCCATCTGGCCGCCACCGAGTGCTCGCGGATCGAGAAACCAATAGGCATACCATCCCTCCAAGGCTCCCCTGGCGAATGCGTAAGCACAGTAGAGGGCCGGCGGAACGACGGCCCAGACGATGTCGCGCCATCGAAGGGATCCGTGATCGGCCAAGATCCACGACAGCAAGAACAAGAGAGGCGTCGCGTCATGGAGAGCATGGTCTGCGACGGCCTGCCACCCCTCGGGGTTCCAAATCGACCGAAGTGCGATGGAGTAGACGATCCCCACCATGGCGATCGCTGTCACCGTGGCCAGCCGCACCCTTGGATCGCCAAGTGCCCTTTTCGCCCTAAAAGCCATGGCGGTTGCGACGATCGCGACCGCGCAATTGGTCAGGATCGTGAAAAACCCGAAGAACCTCCAGATCGCCTGGCCTGCCGAGGCACCGCCGGCTGTCATATGGTCGACGATCAGGCTGAACTGCAGGCCGAGCGCGGTCCATGTGACGATGGCGGTCACAGAAGCAACACCGACGCGGCCGTTCATTTTCCTCCCCCTAGGATTCTTCACAAAATGCTAACAGGAGCTTGTATCCAAGTCGGGGAAGATGGTTCAAGCGGTGACGCGGACGAGTCTTTGGCCAAAACGAAACATTCGGCTGCTCCGGTCGCCAACGAAACTACTCGCTCCCGTTCAGTGTCATCGTGTACGAAACGGCAGCGTTATGAGCAATTTGCCGCTCAGCCGGATCGGCACGGGCCTTTGGCCTCAGCGATCGATTGGAGTGGATCGAATTCCTCAATAGGAGCCCTCCGGGGCGCGACAGGGGCACAGCGAAACGCAATTGTTTGAAACGGTCTCCGTGACGAATGGCCTGCCGCGGCAGCTTGGCTCGCAGTGTTTCATATTCCATCCAGCCGACGTGCCAGGCGAACCCCGGGTCCCCCTCCATTCTCGGAAATGAATTCGATGCCCGAAGAAACCAACGCGCTTATGATCTTTGTGACGGTCCCAGGACGGCCTCCAAGAGGCCCATCCTCTGCTTCTAGACGCGCGACCGTCGGTTCTGAGACAAAGGAGCGTTTTGCTAAATCACCTTGAGACCAACCTAACAGTGCCCTAGCAGCCTTGATTTGCCGTGTGCTCACCGCAAAATCTCGATTTGATGGTTTTTCTATTGACATCGGCAAGTCAAATTAATATTTTTTCTATCAAATGTTCTGCCTGTATCGTTGCTCTGATCCAGGCCAGTGTGGCGTGTAGAGTAGCTGATCAGGTTGCATAAACACTGCAGACCTAACTTCAACCCAGCTAGGGAACTCGGAACGTGACTGATTCCGACAATAGCACGTCTATGCCTCTCGTCACGCGTAGGAAGGTATTTGTAACGGCGGCAGGTGCAATTATGGGGGCGCAGGCAAAGGCGCTTGCCCCCAGCGGATGGGAGGCGGAGCCACTCCATGATCCTGCGGTTGCGGTTTGGCGAACTTGGCAGGCACTATATGAACAAACTGAACGGCTTCTACGCAAACAGCAACGTTTGGAGAGAAAATTTGTTGAGGCGATCGGTGTTCATTGCGTCACACTGTTGCAAGATGGCGATGAGCAGGCACATTGGGATGCTGTCGACAAGGAGATTGGCTATTCTGCTACATTGCGCGCTGAGCGGGAAGCCGCTGACAGGGCCGGGGAATTGTTCCAAATTTTATCCAAAACACCCGCCTCTTCGCTGGCCGGTGTGGCAGCCAAGCTTCACGGCGTGCTTAGAGAAGGCGGATCTTCGAAAGATGATCCCGAATTTCCCTGGCCGCAGCTTCGCTCAGCTCTTAACGATATTCTTCGGCTGGCCGGCGTGCAACCCGGCAACGATTTTCAAATAAATGCGTAAGCTCCCTTTGACATCCCCCGAGGACCAAACGGCCAATATGGATGCTAAACGCAAATTCCATTTTGGTTGCATCCAGGGCGATGACCTTATTGATGAATTGCGGCCCCGGCCAAATGCGATATTTCCTGAGAAATCGAGACGAACGCGGATTGGTTTCCAAGATTGATTTATGTCCTCCTTTACTGCATCGGTAAGCGAAGCGGGGGTAGCCTCGCGGCATGTTTGGTTTCGTTGTCTACACGCAAGCTATTGATATTCAGTCATAGATGTCTGGCAAAATCTGCGATCTCTGCTACACTTTGAAACGAGGCAGTACGCGCTGTCTTGGGGCGTGCAAACCCCTGTAGCCGATTGATGCCAGTCGAATTGGCATCGAACTCTCTGACCTTTCGGGTCGGGGAGCCTGTGGCGTATGTCCAGGTTCCCCGGAACTAAAGGCCACAGGGCCGTGCTGCACGGTTTGCAACTCCCCGATCATTCGGAAGTTTGGTGAGTTTCGCGGGGGCGTACCGCGACAAACTCTCTCATCGGGGAGTGACGGATGCAGCACCGAAAAGTACTGGCGGAACTCAAACGCGCCTGTTTCTCGGGAGCCGGGGGCAAAGCTGAAACCGGCCCTCATCCGGCCGATCAGCACGTTGGCCGGCAAGTCGCGATGGTGCGCGTGCAGTCGGATGTCTCGCAAGTCCAACTGGCCCGCGCGATCGGCGTCAGCTTTCAACAGGTCCAGAAATACGAGAACGGAAAGAACCGCGTCAGCGCTTCGATGCTTTACGAGATCGCCCGATCATTGGATGTTCCTGTCAGCCGCTTTTTCGAGGGGCTGCCGAGCAACAACGAGACCCGTTGTAAGACTCTGCCGCTGCCTGTCGACGAGCGCATTGATTTCGTGGCCAGCGCGGAAGGACGGCGACTGATAGCTGGGCTGATGCAACTGCATCCGCGCGTGCGCGGTCGCGTGGCGGCTCTTATCGTTGCATTAGGAGAAGAAATGGCTCATTCGGTGGCAGAAGATGGCGACAAAATAGCCGGCTGACATGCGCGGCCAAGTCTGAGCTAACTCATGGAATTCTCCTGCGGAGCGTGATGCAACGTCAGGCCTCTCAGACTGCAATCTCCATGCCTGAAACGATTGCCTGCCAGGGCATGATTCCGATCGCTCACCAATGGCCATAGATCTTGATGGGCAACGAAGCCAAGCGGGCGTGGAGTCGACTTGGTGTGGCCGCGCAGCCAAGTTTCTCAACGCACGGACCACTCATGGCTCACGCTGCGAAGCAACCGGAGAGGCTGATCCGACATTTTCATGAGTGATTTCGGCTTCCGGATGCCCTCGCGGTGCCGCTTGTTCAAGGAGAGTGAATGAGAATGAGTCCACATAGGCCAAATCATGAATTTCAATGTCTATCCGCGCAATACCACTACCGCTGAACTCAATTGAACCCAAAGATGAACGCGAAGACGTATGGACAAACTTGCATTGACCCAAGGCTTCGCCATTCGCTGCGTAAAAATTCACGCTGGCCCTTTCCCGATCATTTACGCCGAAATGCCAAAACTTAACACTTGAACAGGGGTCTTTCAGATCGAACTGAACCAGCTGTGTCGTACGTTCTGGAGCTCCGATCAATAATTTCTTCCCCATCATTTCAGGCGGCCTATCAGCCTCGTCCCGTATCCTGATTTCCCCAGTTCCCGAAACAAGGCTTATTATCATTGTTGGGGTCGTGATACTTTGGCCCACCCCGGCGATTTGAATGGGCACCGCGTCAAAGTTCTCCGTAACGACGGTTGCCGATGGCGTTTCGTCGCCAAATGCCGTGGGCAAATCCGTGCCTTCTTCTTCCATCTGCCTACCTCTTTGGCTCAAACATCAAAGTCTCGGTTTTCTGTTTTGGCCGACCAATGCGAACGGCAACGCCGTGAGAACTGTACGCGCAGACATGGAAATTGCAACTATTCTCAAGGCGTCCCCTGTTCGGTCTGGCTTGATCAGCCCTCTGCTTCGTGCCGCCGAGGGATGCTTCGCCTTGTTGAAAATTGCTACTCAGCCATGCGCGGCATGGTTGTCGCCGCCCCGCATCGCCTGTTGGCCGTCGATGAAGACGTCCGATGGCGCGCCTGCGGTGGTGGGCAGGAAATGATTGCCGTGGCCGGAGCCAATGTCGCCTAGCAGCATGCTGGTGGCATGGGTCTCCTGTGGAATCACTTGAATCGCTTCGGCCCTGAAGAGACAAATGACGGCTACGCTGTCGTGCGGACATGATTCCAAAATGGCGGGAACGCCGCCAAATCCGGCGCACCAGATAGCGTACCGTCATGATCTGCCGCGTTCCTGTCCATCCATCAGTCGTTATCATAACGTTCCGCAACTTGGCCAAATTTCTCAGCCTGGCCGACTGGGCTTGTTAAGAACATGCGGCGAGCCCCTTTCTCTTGAAGCAATCGACAAGATTCTGGAGATTGCGTGCAGAACGGCCGCAAGACCGCTCGCCGTCCAGGGATGAACACCGCCCTCTCATCTCCTCAGCCGAACTTGCGCTTCGGGGCCCGAAAGACGCGGCCGGTAGATCCAGAAATCGCGATCTCCGTGCCGAAAACCCGTGAGCGCACCGCAAAGCCTTGCAGAATATCGCGGGCAACCTCGCCGGTTGCGGCCAGCGGAACCAGGCGGCGCGTTGCAAGTGGCTTCTCCTCACCACCGATGACGACGGGAAGAAGGTCGATGCTTTCGAGGGTTCCGCTGCCGCCATAGCGGCAGGCCGCGACGACGCTTCGCCACACCTCCGGCGCGCTCCACTCCGTTTCTTCGGCAGGCACGTGGAACAGGAAGTTGCCGAGGCCATAAAAGAGCGGGGCGCCGTTGTAGATCTCCATTGCCTGAAGCACCGGTGCGCCATGACTGACGAAGAGGTTGGCACCTGCGTCGACGCAGGCGCGGGCGAAGCCTTGCACCCAGCCGGGTACGTCCTGCCAGCCAGGCTCCCAGTGGTGGTGGTGTAGGTAGGCGATGACGAAGTCGCCACGCTCAGCTGCGCGCCGGATGGCGGACAGGTGTTCGCTGGCGTTGTCTGGATCGATCTCGACGAGGCGGCGGAATTCGGGGCCTTGCTTGAAGACAGTGCCATAGAAGTTGAGTTCGCTGTCGCCTGCCACGGGCGTTGGGTCGTCCGGCTGCGCATAGTTGGTCAACTCGAGCGCCGACGTCCGCAGCTCCTGCATCAGCTTCGCCAGTTTGCGGAAGCTCTCTTCCGTCACGCCGAGCTTACGCACGGTCTTGAGCCGATTCACGCCTGGCCGGGCCGGGCGAGCGGCCGATCGGTTCTCCGCGTACATATTGTCGGCCCCGGGGCCGGCGTCGAGTGCAAACAGCGACACGTCGCGGTCGCCCAGGCGCTGGCGCCCCGGTTTCATCGCATCGGTCTCGTCGGTTCCGATGCCGGCATGGAGGAAGCCGCGCGACCAGACTTCGCCCAGTGTGGACAGCACGCCGGCGGGGCCGAGGTCGAAGGCGTGGTTGTTGGCCAGTGCAAGAGCGTTGAAACCCATCGCCTGCAACGCATCGAGCATTTCAGGCCTGGAATAGTCGAAGTACTTGCCCTTGGTCGGCCAGCCGCCGTAGCGCCCGAGGATCGTCGACTCGAAATTGGTGAAGACCACATCGCCCTGCTTGAGGAAGTCGAGCACGTCGAGGAACCGCTCGTGCCGGACGTGACGCACATCGCTCTTGAGCAGCGATTGGCCGGTTACGGCCACGCAGAAAGAATCCTTCATTGATCTTGCCTTGGAATTTAGTGTCGAGTTCGGCAGCTCAGCTGCGGCTTTGTCGCTCCTGATATCCCTGCGCAGCCTATCTTGGAGCGCCCGGCGCGATGTCGGTTTTGAACCATTTCAGGCTCAGTGCCTTGATCGTCCCGTCCTTGATCGCCGCGTCGATCGCCTTGTTGAAACGGGCGAGCAGCTCTGCGTCGTCCTTGCGCAGACCGGCGCCGACGCCCGGCCCCCACAGGCCGCCGTTCAATTGCGGGCCGAAAAAGGCAGCACCCGATCCCTCTGGCGTCTCCAGAAAATCGCGCCATGTGAAAAAGTCGGCCAGTCCGCCGTCGACGCGGCCTGCGGCGAGATCGAGCTTGAGGTTGTCCAGGCTGTCATAGCTGCGCAGGGTCACGACGTCGCCGAAGAGTTCCTTCAGTACGGCTTCCGAGTTCGAGGAGCGCAGAACGCCCATCGTCCTTCCGCCCAGCGTCGATCGCAGGCGTTCGATGACGGCTTTGCCGCTGGCGTCGATCGCCGAGAGATTGAGCCGTTGCTTGATGTCGCCGGAGTCGAGTTCCAGATCCTTGCGCACGACCAGCTGGTTGTAGCCGGCAGCATAGGGCTTGGAGAAGGCAATGGACTTCTTGCGCTTTTCCGTGATCGCCATACCCGACATGATGACGTCGTATTTGCCGACCAGCAGCGCGGGAATGATGCCGTCCCAATCCTGGGCGACGAATTTGCACCGGAGGTTGATGCGACGGCACAGGTCGAGGCCGACATCGATGTCGTAGCCGTAGAGTTCACCCTTCTCGTCGGTGCCGTCCCAGGGTGGCGACGCGCCTTCGGTGGCGATGGTGATCACCCGCGCATCTTCAGCGCGGGTGGGCAATGCCGAGATCATGGATGCGACAAACACGGTACCGGCCAGAACGATGCGCATGGGTATTCCCCTTCGTTGGTTTGACGATTGGAACGATAAGGCTGAGGGTCACGGGGTCGTGGCCCCGGGCAACGCCGTCTTGAGGCGCGTTCTGCGTCTCAGGCTTGATTTGCCGTCGGTCGCGAGGTGCAGTTCCAGGACCTGCGTGATCTTCACGGCGATCGATGTGAGCAACAGATAGATGGCGCCGGCGACGATGAAGATCTCGTAGGGCGCGAATGTCGTCGATACCATCTGCCGCGCCATGCCGGTGACCTCCAGCAATGTGACCGTGCTGGC
Organism: Terribium retamae; assembly: GCF_022347545.1. Lineage (GTDB taxonomy): Bacteria > Pseudomonadota > Alphaproteobacteria > Rhizobiales > Rhizobiaceae > Mesorhizobium > Mesorhizobium retamae. Next base: position 10,589 of record NZ_JAKREW010000048.1, on the reverse strand, counting down.
CAGCGACGAACCCTTGATCATACCGACCACTTCGTTGCCGTAGGCGGGGAGGGATATGCGGAAAGCGATCGGGAAGGTGACGAGGCGGGCGGTCTGGAAGCGCTTCAGGCCGAGTGCTGCGGCAGCTTCCGTCATGCCCTTCGGCACGGACTGCAGGCCGCGGCACAAAATCTCGGTCGTGTGCGCGGCGCTGTTCAGCGAAAAGGTCAGCAGCGCACACCAGAACGGGTCCCGCAGCACCACCCAGAAGATGCTCGTCCGCACGGCCTCGATCTGCCCCAGGCCGTAATAGACGAGGAACAACTGCACCAGCATCGGCGTGCCGCGGAAGACGTAGGTGTAGGCGAGCACGCTCAGCGACAGGGCAGGGCGCGCGAAAGCGCGAACGAAGGCGAGCGGTACCGACAGGATGAACCCTGCCGCCAACGCCAAGGCCGTCAGGGTCAGTGTGAGCTTCAGGCCGGACGACAGCACCACCGCCGCCTCGACCATCATGGTGAGATCCATGCCCGTCGCCTCCCTATCGGCCCAGGGCGGGGTAACGGCGTTCCGCCAGCCGGATCGACAGCAGCGTGACCGTCGTCAGGCTGAGATACAGGGCCGACGCCGCCAGATAGAAGGAAAGGGGCGCGCGCATGGAACCGGCGCCGACAAAGGCGACGCGCATGACATCGGTGAGCCCGATGATCGAAACCAGCGCCGTGTCCTTGAACAGCGAGATCCACAGATTGCCATAGGCCGGCAGGGCCAGCCTCCACATCTGTGGAGCGACGACCAGGAGCCAGCGTTGCCAGGCGCTCAAGCCGAGCGATTTCGCCGCTTCCGCTTGGCCGGCCGGGATCGCAGCAATCGCGCCGCGAAACACTTCCGTTGCATAGCCGCTGAACACGACAGAGAGCGCGATGACGCCGGCGGTGAAAGCGTTGACCTCGACATAGCGGCCGGCGATCGCGCTGGCGAGCGCGGTGCCGCCGAAGTAGATCAACAGGATAATGACAAGTTCCGGTACGCCACGGACGACGGTGGTGTAGGCGGTGATGAGCCCGACCATCCGGGATGTGTGCGTGTGCTTTGCGATGGCCAGCAACAGTCCAACGGAAGTTCCCACGAACCCGCTGACAAGAGCAAGCCCTGCCGTAATCAGGAGTGCGCCAGCAAACTGGCTCACGAAGCCATTCATGCATGCCTCGATAGTTTATGTATATAGGCCGAATTCCGTCGCTCGCTTGCAAATAATTGCGGGTTACCATCTATGGTTGTTTGTTTTATTGCGTATAATTGAAGGTTATTTTTACTTATAAGTTAGGATAGAGGCTATCCACTGGCGATCAATCTATAAAAAATACTATTTTGTCTATAAAGATTTGTTATATATGCCGGATTGTCTTGTTTTACGGATAGGATTTTCCTTGGTGTTGTTGCGCCGGCGTAGCGCTAACGTATTTCGGGAGCGCGACGGCTCATACGCAACGGCCTTGTGCATGCTGCCCCTTTAGGGACGCACCCTACTTCACCAAATGCTGATGCGACCGATACCGGGGCCCGGTGGACAGGCATTCATCCACGATTTGCTTTCGTGAACTCGGCCTCGAGTGGCCACGACGGATTCGACTGGATGTGGGGAAGATTATTTCTTTGATGAGTTTGGACGGAGCAACGCGTGCGGGTCGCTCTCCAGCACCATTGCGATCCGCTCGACGACGCCCAGACTAGGGTTCCTCTGCCCTCGCTCGATTCCGCCCATATAGCTGTATGCGAGGTCAGCTTCGGTGGCCAGAGATTCCAGGGTCATCCCGCGCTGCAGTCGAACCCTGCGTACATTCGCTCCAAATATTTCCGCCAGCCGCATGAACTTATAGCGACAAGCAAACGCCCGAGTTTACCAGTCACTATAATGACTGTATCGTAGTGGATTCGAAATTGTCTGCCCGTGCGTTGCAGGGTGTGGGAGAACCGCCCCGATATGCACTCCGGGGCGCAGTTCTGCCGGCCAGGACAGGTTCGTGGGGAGCATGAAGGATGGAGTTGTTGCACAGCGGACTGAAACTTCGACAACTTCAGGTCTTCCGTGAAGTACTCCGAGCCGGTTCGACAAGGCGCGCGGCGGCGGTGCTGGGGATAAGCCAGCCCGCGGTCAGTCAGCATGTAAAGCAACTCGAGACAACGCTTGGTTTTGCCCTATTCAAACGATCGGTCAACCGTATCTTTCCGCTGCAGCAAGCATGGGAACTCCTGCGCAACGTAGAGCTGGCGCTGAGTTCCCTGGAGCGGCTGGAAGCATCGATCTTCGCGATGAAAAGTGACGAACGGCAGCGGATAGCCATCGCCGCGCCTGCGGTATTCGGTTTTGTAACTTTACCAAAAGTGGTTGCGATTATCCGGTCAAAGACCGGCTCGAATGTCCGGACAATCTCAGGCTCCTATGATCAGATAAGCGAGCATATCCTGACCGGGCGGGCGGATATTGCGATCACCCGGCTGCCCGTGGATTCTCGCCTCTTCGAGTGGGCGCCGCTTGGATCGGCGCGCAACGTGTGCGTCTTTCATCCCAGTCACCGCTTTTCGAAACAGGCTCGCGTCGAGGCGCAGGATCTGGCGGGCGAAACGATTGTTGACGTCGACCCCCGGTTTGCGTCGCATCAGATGAATATGAATGCGCTGCGCTTCGAAGGCATAGAGCCAGACATATTGGTCGAATATGATTCAAGCGGCCACGAGGCGGGCTTCGTCTCGGCAGGGCTTGGGGTTTCGATCACCAACGAAATCCTTGCGCGGGAATATGCAGCGTTCGGTCTGGAAGCAAGGCTGGTGGAACCGTCGGCGCTCTATCATTACGTGGCGATCTGGCAGAAGGGCAGGGTGTTTTCCACCACGTTGAAGGTATCACTGGAAGCTATATCATCCACATTTGCCGCCTCGACCTGCCTGCGCTGAACCTGGTGACCGTCATGCGGCAGTATGCCGAATCCTCTCGGGCTGACCAAACGATCTGCGCCTCGGTGCTCTCTTGTGTGGTGCTGCTTGCCCACCATGTCCGCGTTGTGATTTGACAAGCTCGAATGCTTGGGTGATTGTCTTGCCAATGCCATACGTCCAACTTTGCGCCGCCCCTGGCCTCGAAGCCGGGAGGCGGCTATTTGTGGTCTCGGAACGTCACCATCGTGCAGGCCGTGCGCGAATCGGTACTGGCCGTCCTTGGTAAAAAAGTCAGGACATCTCTGCTGTGAGCGACGATTATGCTTGCGTCCCCAATGAAAGCGAAAACCATGGCGCCATGTGCTAGCGACAAGATTTCGTATGCAGGTGGCCTGCAACTTATCACAGATATCTATGAGGAGCTTTCCATTGAACGCCGTATTCGCAGCGGAAGCTTAAATGCCGAAGACCTCGTGAAGGCAACAATTGATCTGTTTCTCTTGGGAATTTTCGACAAGGCCGGAATTCGCGAGGGGCTCAGGGTGTTTCTCGAGCGGAACTCACATCTGCAGTGAGGCTGTTGACATGCCCACCGCTTTGGCAAGGTGGGCGCAGTCGACCGATAGCTGCCTTGCCGTATACCAGGCCGAATAGTCGCACCTCCCGAGACAGCCTCGCTCAAGAGCCCTCTAGTCGTGATCCTGCCCTGCGGCAGGCTGAGCCAGGCAACAGGCACTGTGGAATGCAGTTAAGTGCTCATATGTATATGATGTCGGGGGAAGACGGGGACCGCGACCTGTTTCAGGGCTGGATCAATTCGGAGATGTTGAGATGTGGTTCTGGAAGGGACTGGCGGACATCGCTGCGACGATCGCCGCAAGGCTGCAACAAAGTAGCCACTACCTTAAATCCTCGGTACGTGTGTTGAGAACCATGGACAACGGTCTGAGGTTGAGAGGCCTGACCAACCGTGTATCCGGCGTGGCAGGCAGTGGCGGAGCGCGGTCGGTTGCGGTCACGGGGCCGCAACCTGGTCGGTATTCGCTGCGCCAGAACCGGGATGTTCCTGACTTGCCAAAGAACTATTTCCGCTCACAAGGACGGGCGCGTGCAGCAGAGCGGAGGGGCTATGTGAACTTGAGCGATCTGAGCCGGGATGCAAGCAAGTATGCACGCAAGGACATGCATTCGTGGTTCCGTGCCAATAAGCCCGGCCAGCGATTGAACGACGGATATGAAATCTGGAATAAGGGCCTCTACTCGCGCCAGGAGGGGCGCATTATTCGCCAGTGGGCGCTACCATCTTCGCAGGGCTCTCGTCCTCCGCCGCCTTACGCCGAGATAGACGTTCCACAGCCGGATGCTGCGCTTCCAGCGCCGCCACCCTATGGGGCTGTTTCTCATCCGGGGCAGGGTAGGGTGCCGCACAGCCGAAACCTCAGTCCTGTAGTCACCAGAATCCGCCGCTCGTGATCTGGCCGGGTTGCTGATGCCGCCACGATCGTCAACTGACCCCTGTCTTGTTTCGTACGCAATTCTACCCGGCGCCTCAGGCGGGGCAAGATTTTCGGGCGCTCGTAACTCTAAGTACAAGATAGCCGCTGATGCCGGCAACGAGCGAGCCTGCCAGGATTCCGAACTTCACCCGATCTTGCAGGGAAGAATCCTCGAAGGCGAGCAATCCTATGAACAGGCTCATCGTGAAACCAACGCCACACAGAAGCGCGACGCCGAAGACCTGCCCCCAATTCGCAGCCGCCGGGAGGTTAGCCATTCCGGTTCGAACCATGATCGCCACTGCGCCAAACACACCGATCAGCTTTCCAGCAACGAGTCCTGCAGCGACGCCCAGGGAAAGCGGCTCGACAAGAATGGCAGGCGTTACCCCAGCGAAGGAAACGCCGGCATTGGCAAGGCCGAAAATGGGCACAATCACGAAGGCTACCGGGACGTGAAGTGCATGTTCCAGCCTGTGCAGGGGGGATACGCCAGGCGAGGCCTCCGGCATTCCCGGAGTCAACTTGATTGGAATCGTCAGTGCGAGAAGTACGCCTGCGATCGTCGCATGTATTCCCGAGCGATAGACCAACAGCCAAAGCAGCGCACCGAGGACCAGATAGGGAGCAAGGGCGTTGATCCCGCGTTTGTTGAGGACAAAAAGAACGGCCATGACGGCGCCGGCTCCGGCGAGATCCGGTATTGAGAGTCCGCTCGTATAAAACAAGGCAATGATGGCAACCGCGCCAAGGTCGTCGATGATCGCTAGCGCTGCCAAAAACACCTTGAGCGAGGCCGGCACACGAGGCCCAAGCAGCGACATCACCCCCAGGGCAAAGGCAATATCGGTTGCGGACGGCACCGCCCAGCCCGAGACTGTCCTCGGATCCGAATGATTGAACGCAATGTATATCAGAGCGGGGACCAGCATCCCACCCGCAGCCGCTGCCCCGGGCAGCAGCCGGCGGGTCCAACTCGACAACTGGCCATCCAGGAGCTCTCGCTTGATCTCAAGTCCGACCATCAGGAAGAACATGGCCATCAATGCATCATTGATCCAGTGCTGCAGACTCAGCGGACCTAAATATGAATGAAGGGCGGAGAAATACACGTCGGAAAATGGCGAGTTGGCGGCAATGAGCGCCAGCAACGCCACGGCCATGAGAAGAATTCCGCTGGAGGCTTCGTTGTCCAAAAAACGCCGAAGCGTGGAATTGATACGTCCTTTTGAAGGATGTGTTGCAGGGTGATGTGAAGACATGCGGCTGCGTACCTCGAATACGGTTGGTTCGATCTCCGTTGCGGGTAAACGCTGGGACGCACGCAGCACACGTCGGAGCCGTTAGCCCTTATAATCAGTGGGATTCCAATTTCCACTGAAAATTGGGATGACAGGGGGAAATCGCTGTATCCTTGTGCGCAAGGCAAGTAATACTAACGGCCCTCACAATTGATCTTTGTGAGCCCATTCGCGAATTCCGATCGAGGTGATTGTGGATGGTCGGGCGAGTAGTTTGCGCCATGCGTCGCATGCGGCATCGATGATGGCATCGCAATCGTCGAAGACGCTGTTGGAGAGGGAATTGGCGCGCAGGTACTGCCAGACTTGCTCAACCGGATTGAGTTCCGGCGAGCGCGACGGCAGCAGGATCGGCGTGATGTTCTTCGGCCAGACGAGATTGCCGGTAGTGTGCCATCCGGCGCGGTCCAGAAGCAGGACCGGCGTGGGCGCCTCTCGCGACGTTGAGAGCTATCTCGTCAACATGGCGCTGCATCGCGTCGGTGTCGGCGAAGGGTAGCACTAATAAAGCGGCTAGCTCATGGCGTGTCGGGGCTGAAGTTCCAGTGAAGTGCACTCCGAATTTGGGCCAGCGGAATCTGGAATTTTCCGGGGGTAGGGTCAGGCGGCAGGGTGCCGATGAGTCGTTGACGAGCGAAATCGGCACCCTGTTGCCGATCGCGCTGTGTGGCCGGAACTCGTTATAGTCTCTACGCCAATCCTCCATTTTTGCCCGTGCGTCGTCAATGCTCATGAACCAGTGGGCGTTCAGGCACTCGGCGCGGAACTTGCCATTAAAACTCTCGATGTAGCTGTTGTCGGTCGGCTTGCCTTGTGGCGAGAAGTCGAGCACGACACCTTGTGATAGGCCCAGAGATCAAGGTCTCGCGAGATGAATTCGCTGCCGTTGTCGACCCGAATGGTGGCCGGATAACCGACCTGCCGGCATACCCGTTCAGTACGCGCAAATTTCTGCGCACCTTTGTCTATTGAGTGCTCTATGGTATGAGGAGTTCACCCAAAAAGGTGGACACCAAATTATGGAAGAAGGTGGCAGAAACTGTGGGTGAGGCTTGTCGGTCGGAACGGGCGAGGCCGATGCGACCCCCGCATCGAGGAGCGTCTTGTCGTGGCCAGCCTTGAGCCTGGCGTGTCGGTATCGAGGCTCGCACTCGATCATAGGGTGAGTGCGAACCTTCTGCGCAAGTGGATAAGGAAGCGCACGCAGACCCCAGTCCCTCTCGCCGTCTTCACCACCGGCGTTCATCCCGGTTCAGATTGAAAGTGCTGCCGATCTACGGATTTCGGCAGATCGGGGCAGTCATTTCAGCAAGTCGCGGACAAGCGCTTCACTAGGTCGCGGAGAACGGGTGCGATCGAATTCTGGTTGCCTGGTTGCTATTACGGGGTGATTTCGGTTATTTCGCCGCCGGTCGAGAGCGTCGGCGTTTTTCGTTTCCGCATGCTTTCGCCTTCGAGCGTTATGCGGTGAGCGTTGTGAACAATACGGTCCAAAATTTGCGTCAGCTAAGTGGCCTCTCCGATCATTTCGTGCCAGGCCGCCACTGGAAACTGAGTCGTGATCAGAGTCGATTTCCGCCGGTATCGTTCCTCGAAGATTTCCAGCAGATCGAGGCGCTGCCGGATATCCAGAAGCCGACCTATGGCCAACCACCCATTGAACTCGGCTGACCCCACATCTGTCACACCGCGCCCCGCCGGGCCTACAGAAATCCCTCAATCGTTTGCTATGGAAATGTCGCAAACTTGGCGATTTCGCGCTACTATCGACATGTAAGAAGCCTCAAGATCACAGCGCAACTCGAAAAAGTGACATGCGAAAGCGGCAAGCGGTAGGCCCGGGATTCAATGGAGCGTTTCACGAGCGGGGGACTGGCTGGCAGATACTGGGAAACGGCTACCGCGCGTATAATTCAATTCTGATGCGGTTTGTCTCTCCCGACCGGTCCTCGCCATTTGGTGCCGGAGAGATGAACGCCTATGCGTATGTGAAAGGCGATCCGGTTAACTCGATTGACCCAAGCGGACACTCAGCCTTGACTGTATGGTTGCGAGCCGTGGGCAGGTTTCGACTTTCATTACGGGGTATCCGTGCCCGTGCGGAAAACGCTGTGAGCCGGAGCATTGGACAACGCCAACTGGAATCACTGCCAGACCTGGTAATGCAAAAAATTGTCCGCTTCATTCCCGGCCATGATCTAGTCGCATTGGCGTCAACCTCCAAGACTATGAATCGGCACGTGCTGAATAACACCTATTCCCTGGAGGATAAAAACATTGCGCGTCTGCCTGGCGCACATTTGCCTCGTTACCCAGACCAATATTGGGGCAGGGTACCCCGCGACGATAATCTTCGCAGGGTCAACGTGCTGCGGCGCGCGCGGCTCGGCGTTCAAGATGGCGTTTTGCCTGGACAGACGCGCGACATTACTCCGAGCAGATTCCTCAATTATCCGGACGTGACCGAAACGACACGCGACTAGGTTCTGGGAAACGCGCGGCGGCAATGGTGGTCAGACTTCAGCGCAGAGCATCCGCTTACCGAAGCTGCATATGATACCTCGACCATGCACACCGCTTTGATGGATGATTTCCATCAGAATATTCCGTTGATGGAGCAGGCGCGGTTCATCCGAACGGGGCAACGACGCCAGCTTCGTGACTGGCGCGGACGTTTCACTGTACCTTGGACCCCGGGTAGCCTGTGAAAGTGAAATGCCTTTTGCGAAGGGCATAGCAGACCAGTCCAAGGCCAAACCCGAAAACGCTTTTGGCGGCGGCATCATAATAACCCGCTATTCATCATACCATAAGAAGCTGCTAGCTGGTCCGCGGTTGCCGCGATTATAACAACGTGTCCTGATGTCTTGGAGGGAAAGATGTCTCGAAAGCTATTCGCGGTTCTCGCCTTGATTGGCGGTCTCGTAATTTCCGCTCAGGCGGTGGCCGCCAGCGGATATACCAGCGGCAACGTCAATGTGCGCTCGGGCCCAGGGACCGGTTATGCAAAAATTGGGGTGTTGACGGCGGGCACCCGGGTCAGCCTGCGGGGTTGTCAAAACAACTGGTGCAATGTGCGTGGTGCCGGCCTTGTTGGCTGGATCTCCGCCTCGTTCCTGGTTGAGGATATGGCTCGGCCTCCCGCCGTCGTTATCGCGCCGACCATCGTCGTGCGGCCGCCGCATCGTCCCCCTCATTGGCACAAACCACCTCATCGCCCGGGCTGGAGGCCGCGTCCCCCGCGCCCCGGTGACAATTGCAAGATCGCCCCGGGATTTCCGTGCCGTCGCTGAGCCATTCGAGGCTTCTAGCCCATCGTCATCTTTTGCCTCCATGGCGTATGTCAATGCAGACCGCGGCGGTTCCCTCGGCTAGTGTGCGGGAAAGGACAAGGTCGCCAGCGGCCCTGCTTTTGACATGAGGCGCGCAACTGTAAATGATCTTCGCGAACATGCGGACGGGGTGCATATATTTGCCACGCCACCTCCGGTTGCCGTTCTGCCGAGTGCTCGCCATCGTATCCTGATTCTCATCACGTCGGGAAACAGCTGTCTATGCGCCAGGGCCGTAAGGTGGCTTGGCGCGTTCTGACGATCACCTATGGATGGGGATCGTATGGGGTAACTGGTCGAACAACCCAAACAGTTTGGGCTAGATTGTAAATGACAGCTAGCTCGGCATCAAGCTGGTTCGCGCCGATGCACGCTGTAGGCGTCGTCACACGTCGGCGGTGTTTTCGGGCGTTTGGTTGGTGCAGGCATCGCCACCGTGGCGATGCGGTCCGGCAATTGAAGGGAGGGCGGGGCCGCTGGCCGGCCCCGCTTATCTCACCACTTCACGCTGAGGCCGAGATTGCCTTCCCAAACCCGGCGCTTTTCGCCGCCGAGATTGGTCGTGTAGTCGGCGGTTGCAAAGACGCTGAGCGTTTCCGAGAGCTTCGCCACCACGCCGCCGCCGACTTCCAGTGACGTGCCGCCACGCTCGACATCGATCGGGTCGCCACCGAAATTGATGCGGTCGGTAGCGTCGAAGTCATGCCAGAGATTGGCTTTCAGGTAAGGTTGCAGGACGGTGGTGCCCAGCGGCATCACGCCTTGCAGGCGCAAACCGAGCCGGCCGGTGACGCTGTCGTCATTGTCGAAGGAGACGGTCGAGAATGCATCTCTCTGCCCGTCGAGCGACAGATGCTGCCATATCAGCTGTGCCTGCGGCTCCAAAGTCCACTCTGACGAGAGCTGGATCGGATAGCCGCCTTCGAGCGACAGCGTGACACCGGTCCCGTCGACATCGATGCCGATGTTGCGGTTCGATGTCGCATTGCCGTCGAACCAGGTGCCCATGACGACGCCGTCCAGATACCAGCCGCCAGGACCGATATGGGTCCAGTAGGCGCCAAGGCTGGTGGCGCCCAGGTCGAGATCGCCGACGCCGAGGTTGTTCCAGCCCAGGGCCTGGCCTCTGATGTCGCCGTCCATGCGGGTATGGCCGATGAACAGGCCAGCCCGGTTCTCGTGCCCGGACGGCCCTTCCCAGCCGATCAGGTCGGTGCCGACCTGGAAACCGAACAGATGGCCGTCAAAGGTCGGCGCGATGGTACCGCCCCATTGCACCTCGGCATCCTGGCCGAACACACGGCCCCAACTGCCGGGTATCATGCCAACGCCCCCGAGCAGGACCTGCTCGCCGCGCCGCTCATGGAAGGTGCCGAGATTGGCGCTCATCAGATAGTAGCCGACGGGTGGGAGCACCGTATAGGTCGGCACCTCGACACGATAGAGCGGCACGACCGTACCGGTCACGCGCGTGGCGCCGGGTGACGGCGGCGCGACAGTCGCGTTGGTCGGCAATGGCGGGGTCGTCGTCGCAACGTCAGGTG
>NZ_JAKREW010000047.1 GCF_022347545.1 Terribium retamae | reverse complement strand
CCGCAAAACCGGCCCCGGGCGCCCCGGGCCAAAAACCGGTAGACGCATTTAAACCCACCGGCCCGCGTTGGGGGGGGCCGTTTTCTTTTGGGTCGCGCGAAAGCGGCGCGATGGTCGTTCCGTCAGACGGCTTCGGCCATTAGAGATGGATAGGCTTGAAGAAGGTGGCGAGAGCCGCTTCCTTGACCGCCTCCGACATGGTCGGATGGGCGTGACAAGTGCGGGCAAGATCTTCCGATGAGCCGCCGAATTCCATCAGGACGGTCGCCTCATGAATCATCTCGCCGGCGCCGAAGCCTAGAATGTGTACGCCGAGCACGCGGTCGGTTGCCTTGTCGGCCAGGATCTTCACAAAGCCGTCGGTGTGGAGCATGGCGCGGGCGCGGCCGTTGGCCGTGAACGGGAACTTGCCGATCTTGTATTCGACGCCTGCCTTCTTCAGTTCCTCTTCGGTCTTGCCGACAGAGGCAACTTCGGGGCTGGTGTAGACGACGCTTGGGATGACGTCGTAATTCACATGGCCAGCCTGGCCGGCAATGGTCTCGGCCACGGCGACGCCCTCGTCTTCGGCCTTGTGGGCCAGCATCGGGCCGGCAATTACGTCGCCAATCGCATAGATACCTGGCACATTGGTGCGCAGATGCCCGTCGGTCTTGACGCGGCCGCGCTCGTCCACCTCAACACCGGCCTCCTTGAGCCCGAGTTCGTCGGTGTAGGGCCGGCGTCCCGTTGCGATCAGTACCGCATCGGCTTCGATGGTCTCGGCGGCTCCGCCCTTGACCGGCTCGAAGGTCACGGTTGCGCCCTTCTTGGCCTTGGCGACGGCGGTCACTTTGGCGCCGAGCTTGAAATCGAAGCCCTGCTTGGCCAGCATGCGCTGGAATTGCTTGGACACTTCGCCATCCATGCCGCCAAGGATGGTGTCCAGGTATTCGACCACGGTGACCTTGGCGCCCAGGCGGCCCCAAACCGAGCCGAGTTCGAGCCCGATGACGCCGCCGCCAACCACGACGAGGTGGCCCGGCACCTTCTCCAGCGACAGCGCGCCCGTGGAGGAGACGATCACCTTCTCGTCGATGTCGACTTTCACCCCAGGGATGCCGGCCACGTCGGAACCCGTGGCGATGACGATATTCTTCGCCTCGATTTCTTGCACCTTGCCATCTTCGCCAGTGACGGAAACCTTGCCGGCCGCCACCACCTTGCCCGTACCGCGGAAGGCATCGATCTTGTTCTTCTTGAACAGGAAGGCGACACCGTTGACGTTGGAGGCAACGGTTGCGTCCTTGTGCGCCAGCATCTTTTTCAGATTGAGTTTCGGCGTGCCGACCTCGACACCAAGCGTGTCGAAGGAATGCTGGGCCTCGGCCAGCATCTCGGAGGCGTGGAGCAGCGCCTTGGAGGGAATGCAGCCGATGTTGAGGCAGGTGCCGCCATAGGTCTCGCGCTTCTCGATCACGGCCGTCTTCAGGCCAAGCTGCGCGGCCTTGATGGCGCACACATAGCCACCGGGGCCAGATCCGATCACGACGACGTCATAAGCCATGGTCTTGTCCTTCCTGCCTGGGCGGTCAGCGGCCGCCGCTTACGTTCACAATGGAGCCCGTCGTATATGATGCCGCGTCCGACAAAAGCCAGAGCACGGCTTGGGCGACTTCTTCAGCCTTGCCTTCGCGTTTCATCGGCACGGCGTTGCGCATTGCTGCGACCCGTCCCGGCTGACCGCCAGAGGCATGGATTTCGGTGTCGATGATGCCTGGACGCACGGTGTTGACGCGGACGCCCTCATCCGCCACTTCGCGGGCAAGCCCGATGGTAAAGGTATCGATAGCGCCTTTGGAGGCGGCATAGTCAACATATTCGCCGGGCGCGCCGAGCGTCGCCGCGATCGAGGACAGGTTGACGATCGAACCGCCCTTGCCGCCGCGCAGTGTCGACATGCGTTTGATCGCTTCGCGGGCGCACAGGATCGAGCCGACGACGTTGACGCGCATCATGCGCTCCAGCCTCTCAACGCTCATCTCGTCGACGCGTGCCTTGCGGTCGACCACGCCGGCATTGTTGACGAAGGCGTCGAGCCCGCCGAAGGTCCTGTCGACGGCTTCGAACATGGCGATCACGTCGGCTTCATTGCCGACATCGCCTTTGATGGCAAAAGCGTCGCCGCCACCGGCCTTGATTTCCGCGACCACGGCCTCGGCCGCCGCTTCGTTCGAGGCATAGTTCACCGCCACGCGGTAACCCGCCCGGGCAGCCAGCCGGCACACGGCTGCGCCGATGCCACGACTGCCGCCGGTGACCAGCAAGGTCTTTCCGGAAGCGGTCATTCCTGGCAACCTTTCATTACAAAGACATCCCAGGGCAGTTTGGGAAGCTTGTCCTTCAGGGCAGAGCGGGCGAGCTGTCCGGCGAGGTCCGGGAAGATCAATGTGCCGGGCGCGTCCTTATGTTCGTTTGGCAGAAGACCGACCGTCCCGGTCGTATCCGCCGTATAGACCACGCCTTCCCAGACGGTGCAGGCGGCAAGCTCCTCGCCGGTGACGTCGCCTTCCGGGCATTGATGCATGAGGGTGCCGTGCGGGCGGGCCGCATCGCTGCTCCACAGCACGACGCCGTCCAGTACGATATCCTTGCCCAGCAGCATCTTGAAGCTGTTGGTGGCCGTGGCCGAGCCCATTGTCGGCCGGAAATCGATCTCCGCCACCTGTTCACGCTCGCCATAAACGGCAAGCTCGATCGGGCATGCCGCCAAAGAAGGCGAGGCAGCGAACAGAGCCAGGGAGGGTATCAGGGATGGCAGTCGCATGTGAGCTCAGTTCGCCTGTTGCGTGGCCAGGCGTAGGCCGAGGCCGATGAAGATCACGCCGGTGACACGATTGAACCAGCGACCCCAGGCGACAAATCGAGCCCTGACCGAAGCGACGGTAAAGAAGGTCGATACGCCGACGAACCACAGGATCAGCGTTGCTGCCATCAGCAGGCCATAGACGACCTGAATGGACGCTGGCGTGTCGTGACTGACCAAGGCCGTGAACAGCGATAGAAAGAACAACACCGGCTTGGGGTTCAACGCGTTGGTGGCGAAGCCGATCAGGAAGCAACGCAGCGCCGAAACTGGCATTGCCGGCGTGATGTGTGAGGCGGCTTTTTCATCTGGCATGTCGAAGGCGCCGGCGCGCAGCGATTTCCAGCCGAGATAGATGAGATAAGCAGCACCGGCCCATTTCAGCATGCCGAACAGGAACAGCGACTGGGCAACGATGATGCCGATGCCGAGGATGGTGTAGCCGATGTGAAACAGCAGCGAGGCGCCGATGCCGAAACTGGTGACGATCGCCGCACGCCGGCCGTGCACCAGGCTTTGGCGCACCACCAGCAGGAAGTCGGCACCCGGCGAGACCACGAGCACCGAAAACACCGCCATCAGGCCGAGGAATTCGTAGACATAGTGCATCGGTTGGTGCCCCTCTCGCGATCCGGCTAAGCCATCAGCCTGACCACCATCAGCGCGAGGCCGAGGATGGAAACGAACCAGACGAGTGTACGCAGCACTGGAACACCGGCCGCGTAAAGAAATACATATACGATGCGCGCCGCAAACCAGAGCCAGGCGCCCGTTGCGCCAAGGCCGCCGGTCTTGCCGGTGACGGCAAGGGCCAGCGCCAAGGCGACGAAAGCCGGATAAGTCTCCAGCAGATTGCTCAGTGCGCGCTTAAGCCGGCCGGGCAGAACATTTCCCGGCTCCTTCGGCTGATCGCGCGGACCGAGCAGATATTTCAGGCCGAGATCGCTCGACAGGTCGAGCGACAGGGCCTGAACCAGAATATGGACCAGCAGGAAGATGACGCTCCAGCCCAGCACCCAGATCTCGGTCGACGCTGCTGCAGCTTCCATCATTCCTCCTGCCGCTCGTCTTTCATGTCAGCCTATCAGCCTGACCAACATCATCACCAGGCCGATGACGGAAGCGGTCCAGACGATGGTACGCACCACCGGAACCCCGGCTGCGTAAAGTATGACATACAGCACGCGCGCAATGATCCAAAGCACCGCGCCGGTCGCTGCAATGCCGCCGGTCTTGCCGGTGAGAGCCAGGGCCAGAACCAATGCGATGAAGGCCGGATAGGTCTCAAGCAGGTTGTGCAGCGCCCGCAGCAGCCGCCCGGCCAGAACACTTTTCGATACGCGCGCTTCGTCACGCGCGCTAAACAGATATTTCGGGCCGAGGTCTCCGATGAACGAAGCCTGGGCGATGACCTGTACGAGCAAGAGTGGCACTCCAGCCAAGAACCTGAACTTCAGTCGATGCTGCAACAGCTTCCATATTCCTTGTCCCCTTTTGCCGAGAGGCGCCTCGCGCCCCGCTGCGTTCAGTTACAAGCGAAAGTCGTTTGCTGGCCGGTCATTTCGACCGGCCAGGAAGAATAATCTTATCCAAGCAGCAACGGCAGCCCGCCTTACAGGTCCAGCACCAGGCGTTCCGGATCCTCCAGGCTTTCCTTGACACGCACCAGGAAGGTGACGGCTTCTTTGCCGTCGACGATGCGGTGATCGTAGGAAAGCGCCAGATACATCATCGGGCGGATGACGATCTGCCCGCCGACGACCATCGGACGCTCCTGGATCTTATGCATGCCGAGGATACCCGACTGCGGCGCATTCAGGATCGGCGTGGACATCAGCGACCCGTAGACGCCGCCGTTCGAGATCGTGAAGGTTCCGCCCTGCATGTCGGCGACCGAAAGCTTGCCGTCGCGCGCGGCGATGCCGAGGCGACCGATTTCCTTCTCGATCTCGGCGATCGACATGGCGTCCGCGTCACGCACCACCGGCACGACAAGACCCTTGTCGGTGCCGACGGCGACGCCGATATGGGCGTAGTTCTTGTAGATGATGTCGGTGCCGTCGATCTCGGCGTTGACGGCGGGGATCTCCTTCAGGGCGTGGGTCACGGCCTTGGTGAAGAAGCCCATGAAGCCGAGCTTCACGCCGTGCTTCTTTTCGAAGATGTCCTTGTATTTGGCGCGCAGGTCCATCACCGCCTTCATGTCCACCTCGTTGAAGGTGGTGAGCATGGCGGCCGTCGACTGCGCATCCTTCAAGCGGCGTGCAATCGTCTGGCGCAATTTGGTCATGCGCACGCGCTCTTCGCGCACTGCGTCGCCTTCGGCCGATGGTGCACGTGGCGCCGCTGGCACCTTCGGCGTTTCAACCGGCTGCGACGGCGCGCCCTTGGAGATGGCGTCCAGAACGTCGCCCTTCAGCACCTGGCCGCGCTTGCCGGAACCCGAGACCTGGTCGACGGCGATATTGCTCTCGGCGAGCAGCTTGGCAGCACTCGGCGCCGGCGGCATGGTCCGCGCCTCTATCGGGCCCTCGCCGGCGATCTTGTCGCTCTGGGCAGCTGCTTCCTTGACGGTCGAGGCCGCGGTTGGGGCCGAAGCCTGGGCAACCGCCTCCGGCTTGGTGGCGGGCGTGCCTGCGCCGGCACCGATCGTGCCGAGCAGCGCGCCGACGCCGACCGTCTCGCCTTCCTTCACGGTGATCTCTTCCAGCGTGCCGGCAGCAGGAGCGGGCACTTCCACCGTCACCTTGTCGGTTTCCAGCTCAACCAGCGGTTCGTCGGCGGCAATAGCATCGCCAACCTTCTTGAACCACTTGCCGATGGTCGCTTCGGTGACCGACTCGCCGAGTGTCGGGACTTTGATTTCGGTAGCCATGTGCCTGTCCGTTGTTGTCGGTTGGGTTCGGTATGTTAGATCGGAATGATGATTGGACGAATCTTCATTCCGATCTAATTCTCTATTGCGGCATGATCTTTCCCGAAAACCGGTTCCCACTTTTCGGGATCATGCTCCAGCTCAGCCGCCGAGCGCGTCTTCGAGAAGGGCAGCCAACTGCGCCAGATGCTTCGACATCAGGCCGGTGGCCGGCGATGCTGCAGCCGGACGGCCGGTGTAGCGCACGCGCTGGTGCTTGGCGTCGATATGGGCGAGCACCCATTCCAGATAGGGGTCGATGAACGACCACGCGCCCATGTTCTTGGGCTCTTCCTGGCACCACACCATCTCCGCATTGCGGAAGCGCGACAGTTCGGTGATCAGCGCCTTGGCCGGGAACGGATAGAGCTGTTCGACGCGCAACAAGTAGATGTCGTCGATGCCACGCTTCTCGCGTTCCTCATAAAGGTCGTAATAGACCTTGCCGGTGCACAAAACGACGCGGCGGATCTTGGAATCCTTGACCAGCTTGATCGCCTGGTTCGGCAGCAGTTGCGCATCATCCCACAGAAGACGGTGGAACGAGCTTTCGCCCGACAGCTCGGCGATGGTCGACACCGCGCGCTTGTGGCGCAGCAGCGACTTCGGCGTCATCAGGATCAGCGGCTTGCGGAAGTCGCGCTTCAGCTGCCGGCGCAGGATGTGGAAGTAGTTGGCCGGCGTCGTGCAGTTGGCGACTTGCATGTTGTCTTCGGCGCAAAGCTGCAGGAAGCGTTCGAGGCGTGCAGACGAGTGTTCCGGCCCCTGGCCTTCATAGCCGTGCGGCAGCAGGCAGACGAGACCCGACATTCGCAGCCACTTGCGTTCACCCGACGAGATGAACTGGTCGAACACGACCTGTGCGCCGTTGGCAAAGTCGCCGAACTGTGCTTCCCAGAGAGTGAGTGCCTTGGGGTCGGCCAGCGAGTAGCCGTATTCGAAGCCGAGTACGGCTTCTTCCGAGAGCATCGAATTGATGACCTCGTAACCCGCCTGCGCCGGCGACAGGTTGTTGAGTGGGATGTAGCGGGTCTCGTCGCGCTGATCGTAGAGCACGGAGTGGCGCTGCGAGAAGGTGCCGCGCTCCGAATCCTGGCCGGAAAGGCGGATCGGGTTGCCGTCGAGCAGGATCGCTCCGAAGGCGAGTGCCTCGGCGGTCGACCAGTCGATGCCTTCGCCGGTCTCGATGGCCTGGCGGCGGTTTTCGAGGAAGCGTGCGATGGTCTTGTGCGCCTCGAAGTCCTTCGGAACTTCGGTCAGCTTCTTGCCGATTTCCTTCAGCGTCTTGACCGGCACGGCGGTCTTGCCGCGGCGCAGCTCGTCCTGCTGGTCCGCCGAGCGCAGGCCGGACCACGCGCCGTCCAGCCAGTCGGCCTTGTTGGGCTTGTAGGCCTGGCCGACTTCCCACTCGCTTTCCAGGTGCGCGCGCCAGTCGGCCTTCATCTTGTCGAGGTCTGCCTGGGCAAGATGGCCTTCGGCGATGAGGCGGTCGGCATAAAGTTGCACGGCAGTCTTCTGCGTGCGGATCTTGCGGTACATGATCGGCTGCGTGAAGGCCGGCTCGTCGCCCTCATTGTGGCCGAAGCGGCGATAGCAGAACATGTCCACAACTACCGGCTTGTGGAACTTCATGCGGAATTCGGTGGCCACCTTGGCGGCGAACACCACGGCCTCCGGATCGTCGCCATTGACGTGAAAGATCGGCGCCTCGATCATCTTCGCCACATCCGATGGATAGGGCGAAGAACGCGAGAAACGCGGGTTGGTCGTGAAGCCGATCTGGTTGTTGATGATGAAGTGCAGGGTTCCTGCAACGCGATGGCCGCGCAGGCCCGACAGGCCGAGGATTTCGGCAATCACGCCCTGACCGGCAAAGGCGGCGTCGCCATGCAGCAGCAGCGGCATGACCTTGGCGCGTTCGGCAAGCGGCACGATCTCGCCGCGCTCGCGGCCAACGAGTTGGTCCTGCTTGGCGCGGGCCTTGCCCATCACCACCGGGTCGACGATTTCCAGATGTGAAGGGTTAGCTGTCAGTGACAGGTGCACCTTGTTGCCGTCGAACTCGCGGTCCGAGGAGGCACCAAGGTGGTACTTCACATCGCCCGAGCCCTCGACGTCGTCGGGAGCATAGGAACCGCCCTTGAATTCGTGGAAGATGGCGCGGTGCGGCTTCGCCATCACCTGCGAAAGCACGTTGAGGCGGCCGCGATGAGCCATGCCGAGCACGACTTCCTTGAGGCCGAGCTGGCCGCCGCGCTTGAGGATCTGCTCAAGCGCCGGGATCAGCGATTCACCGCCGTCGAGACCGAAACGCTTGGTGCCCTTGTACTTAACGTCGAGGAACTGCTCGAAGCCTTCGGCCTCGACCAGCTTCTGCAGGATCGCCTTCTTGCCCTCGGCCGTGAAGGAGATCTCCTTGTCCGCGCCTTCGATGCGGGCCTGGATCCAGGCCTTTTCCTCAGGGTCGGAGATGTGCATGAACTCGACGCCCAGCGTCGAACAATAGGTGCGCGTCAAGATCTCCAGCATCTGCCGGATGGTGCCGAACTCGAGGCCCAGCACGTTGTCGAGGAAGATCGGCCGGTCGTAATCTGCCTCGGTGAAGCCGTAGTTGGCAGGCGACAGCTCGTTATAGTCCTCGAGCGGATTGGCTATGCCGAGCGGGTCCAGCTTGGCGTGCAGGTGACCGCGCATGCGGAAGGCGCGGATCATCATGATGGCGCGTACGGAATCGCGGGTCTGCTGATGGACGTCGGCCTCGGAGATGGCAACGCCGTTGGTGGCGGCCTTTTCCTTGACCTTCTTCTCAATGGTCTTTTCGACCAGGCCCCAATTGCCGTCGAGTGCGGAAACCAGTTCGCCATTGGCGACGAGTGGCCAGGAAGGACGCGCCCAGGATGCGCCCTTGGCGTTCTTCTGCACGTCGGCGGCGTCATCCTTCAGCGCCGCGAAGAAATCCTGCCATTCCGGATCGACCGAGGCCGGATTGTCCTCATAGGCGGCATAAAGCGCGTCGATGTAATCGGCGTTTCCGCCATAGAGGAACGAAGTGAGGGAAAATTGGTCGTTGGCCTGATCTTGTCGTGCCATCTGCCTTATCGGAGCTCAGCTCCGTCTCCTTTGTGAAGGGGAGTCGGGCAGTAAGGCAGTGGCGGGAATGTGATTTTTCCCGAATGCCTTACTGCCCTACTCCCTTACTCCTTAACCCTTGATCGCTTCGACCAGCGTCGTGCCGAGGCGCGCCGGTGACGGCGACACCCGAATGCCGGCCGCTTCCATCGCAGCGATCTTGTCTTCCGCGCCACCCTTGCCGCCCGAGATCACGGCGCCGGCGTGGCCCATGGTGCGGCCGGCAGGAGCCGTGCGACCGGCGATGAAACCAGCCATCGGCTTCTTTCGACCGCGCTTGGCTTCATCCTTGAGGAACTGAGCGGCGTCTTCTTCGGCCGAACCGCCGATCTCGCCGATCATGATGATCGATTTGGTTTCGTCGTCGGCCAGGAACATCTCCAGCACGTCGATGAATTCGGTACCCTTGACGGGATCGCCGCCGATGCCGACGGCAGTGGTCTGGCCGAGGCCAACATTGGAAGTCTGGAACACAGCTTCATAGGTAAGCGTTCCCGAGCGCGAAACAACGCCCACCGAACCCTTCTTGAAGATGTTGCCGGGCATGATGCCGATCTTGCACTGTTCCGGTGTCAGTATGCCGGGGCAGTTGGGGCCGAGCAGCCGCGACTTGGAGTTTTCCAGCCGCGCCTTGACCCGCACCATATCCAGCACGGGGATGCCCTCAGTGATACAGACGATGAAGGGGACTTCAGCGTCGATCGCTTCGATGATCGCTTCGGCAGCGCCTGCCGGCGGCACATAGACGACGGAGGCAGTTGCTCCCGTCCTCTCCTTGCCTTCAGCCACTGAGGAAAAGATCGGCAGGGTCTCGCCCTTGGCGCCGGTCCAGGTCTCGCCACCCTTCTTCGGGTGGATGCCGCCGACCATCTGCGTGCCGTAATAGGCCAGCGCCTGTTCGGTGTGGAAGGTGCCGGTCTTGCCGGTCAGGCCCTGAACCAGGACCTTGGTGTTCTTATCGACGAGAATGGACATGGAGCTCCCTTAGAGTCTCTTGAGGTCCGTGACCGTGAGGTCACTCTTGGCGTTTCCGGTGTTGAGAGTCGTGGCCGGCTCGAACATCAGCACGATCGGCTCATTCGTCAGCGAGCGCGGCCGATGTTCGACCCCGTGCGGGACGACGATAAAATCGCCCTCGTCAAGTTCGACCGGACCGTCACGGAAATCGATGGCGATCCTGCCGCGCAAGACGAGAAAGGCTTCGTCTTCTTTTTCATGTGCGTGCCAGTCGAACTCGGCGCCGAACTTCGCGACCTTGGCCTGGCTTTCGTTCACATCGCCGGCCACATGCGGATCGAAGACCTTACGGATCTTCTCATCCGCTGCGGAAACGAGGTTTATCTTGCGGGGAGGCACGAGATCAGCCCTTCACCGCCGCCACGATCTTCTTGGCAGCGTCGTCGAGATCGTCGGCCGGCGTAACATTCAGGCCGCTCTCACGCAGGATCTTCTTGCCGAGATCGACATTCGTGCCTTCGAGGCGCACGACCAGCGGTACCTTGAGACCCACTTCCTTCACGGCCGCAACGACGCCTTCCGCGATGACATCGCATTTCATGATGCCGCCGAAGATGTTGACGAGGATGCCTTCGACCGCCGGATCCTTGGTGATGATCTTGAAAGCAGCCGTCACTTTTTCCTTTGAAGCGCCGCCGCCGACGTCGAGGAAGTTGGCGGGCTCGGCGCCATAAAGCTTGATGATGTCCATGGTCGCCATGGCAAGGCCGGCGCCGTTGACCATGCAGCCGATGTTGCCGTCGAGCGCGACATAGGCGAGGTCGTATTTCGACGCCTCGATTTCCTTCTCGTCCTCTTCGGTCTCGTCGCGCAGTTCCATCATGTCGGCATGGCGAAACAGCGCATTGTTGTCGAACGATACCTTGGCATCGAGCACGCGCAGGCGGCCATCCTTCATGACGATGAGCGGATTGACCTCGAGCAGGCTCATGTCCTTCTCGGTGAAGGCCTTGTAGAGCAGCGGGAACAGCGTTTCGCCGTCCTTGGCGGCTTCGCCCGAAAGCTTCAGCGCTTCATTGAGCCTGGCGACGTCGTCACTGGTGACACCCTTGGCCGGATCGATCGCCAGCGTGACGATTTTCTCCGGCGTATCATGCGCGACGGTTTCGATGTCCATGCCGCCCTCGGTCGAAACGACGAAGGCAACGCGGCCGACCGAGCGGTCGACCAGGATCGACAGATAGAGTTCGCGGTCGATGTCGGCGCCGTCCTCGATGTAGAGGCGATTGACCTGCTTGCCGGCAGGGCCGGTCTGCTTGGTGACCAGCGTATGGCCGAGCATCTCATTGACGTTGGTGACCACCTCGGCGATCGACTTGGCCAGCCGCACGCCGCCCTTGGCATCCGCGGGCAACTCCTTGAACTTGCCCTTGCCGCGGCCACCGGCATGGATCTGGCTCTTCACGACATAGAGCGGTCCGGGAAGGCGCTTGGCAGCCGCTTCCGCGTCACCGGCCTGGAACACCGGCACGCCTTCTGCGACGGGAGCGCCGAAACCCTTGAGGACTTGCTTGGCCTGATATTCGTGGATGTTCATCTGGAGCGGTCCCGTTTACTTTTGGCCGAGTTGCGGTGCGATCGCCACGCAGGCCTCGCAAAGGCCCTTCACGGCCTCGACCGACTTCTCGAACATCTTCTCTTCGGTCTTGTTGAAGTCGAGCTCGATGATGCGCTCGACGCCGCCGGCGCCGATCACCACCGGCACGCCGACATAGGTGTCCTTGAGGCCATACTGGCCGTTGAGGTGCGCAGCGCAAGGCAGCACGCGCTTCTTGTCGCGCAGATAGCTTTCGGCCATGGCGACCGCCGAGGCAGCCGGAGCGTAGTAGGCAGAACCCGTCTTGAGCAGGCCGACGATCTCGCCGCCGCCCTTGCGGGTGCGCTCGACGATGGCGTCAAGCTTCTCCTGGCTGGTCCAGCCCATCTTGACGAGATCCGGCAACGGGATGCCTGCAACGGTGGAGTAACGCACCATCGGCACCATGTCGTCGCCGTGGCCACCGAGCGTCATGGCGCTGACGTCTTCAACCGAAACCTTGAACTCCTCGGCCAGGAAGTAGCGGAAGCGGGCAGAGTCGAGCACGCCGGCCATGCCGACCACGTGGCTCTTCGGCAGGCCGGAGAACTTCTGCAGCGCCCAGACCATGGCGTCGAGCGGGTTGGTGATGCAGATCACGAAGGCGTCCGGGGCATATTTCTTGATGCCGGCGCCTACCTGTTCCATGACCTTGAGGTTGATGCCGAGCAGGTCGTCGCGGCTCATGCCGGGCTTGCGCGGCACGCCGGCCGTGACGATGCACACGTCGGCACCCTCGATGCCGGCATAGTCGTTGACGCCGACATAGCGCGCATCGAAGCCGTCGACCGGGGAGGATTCTGCGATATCCAGCCCTTTGCCCTGAGGAATGCCTTCGGCGATATCGAACAGGACGACATCGCCGAGTTCCTTCAGGCCGATCATGTGAGCGAGCGTGCCGCCAATCATGCCGGAGCCGATGAGCGCTATCTTGTTGCGTGCCATGTGAGGATCAGTTCCCTTGTCTAAGGACGGCGCCATTGCGGCGTCGGAGGAGGCCGGTAGGATCGGGGAAATCCGCGAGATTTCGCCGCACCCAATAGCTCCGCTGTGGAAAAAATTCAAACGATTATTTTGAGGCTAAATATTTCAATCGGTTAGATTGTTTTGGACTTACGTAAACGTCAAAGTTTAACCCGCCTGCGGAGGGAAGCTCAGCGAGATGTCTATAGAAATCAGAAGATTATTGCCGGGTGATGACGTGCTCCTCGACCACGTTGCTGAAGAGGTGTTCGACTCCCCGATCGATCCTGGCAGATTGGCCGCCTACCTGGCCGCGGCGGACCACCTGATGATCGTGGCTCTGTCGGACAGATTGGTCGTCGGGCAATGCGCTGCCGTGATCCATAGGCATCCCGACAAACCGACAGAACTTTACATCGACGAGGTTGGCGTTTCCCCCGCCTTTCAGCGCCAGGGCATTGCCCGCAGCATGCTTGAGGCAATGTTCGCGCTGGGTCGCCAGCATGGATGCGAGGAGGCCTGGGTGGGCACTGAGCCGGACAATGCCGGCGCGCGGGCTCTTTACGAGAACCTGCCGGAAGATACGGTCCCGGCCGACGGCTTCGTGATGTATTCCTATCGGCTCTAGCTAGCCAAGGCCTGTTTCTCAGACCATGCCTCCTGCCAGTCTTTGCTTTGCATCTCGATGAGGCGGGACACGGTGCGATCGAATTCGAACGCTTCTGTTGTTCCGGCGCGGCCGGCGTAGAGCTTGTCCGCGGTGTTTTCGGCGCTCACAACGACACGTTTCTTCGTGTCGTAGAGCGTGTCCACGAGCAGGATGAAACGCTTGGCGGGGTTGCGGCGTGTGTGATCGAGCACCGGCACATGATCGATGAAAATCGTGTCGAAGCGCTCGGCAATGGCCAGGTAATCACGCGTGCCGAGCGGCGCGTCGCACAGATCCGCGAAGGAAAAGCGCGCGCAGGAGCCGGCGGCCCGGGGAACGGTCACATGTCGGCCCTTGAGCGGGATTTCCACCGTTGTCGGGGCCCGGCCGCGAGTGACGGCATGCCACGCCTCGTCCATCCTGCGGTCGGTGTCTTCGCCCAATGGCGACATATAGACCGGCAGCCGATTGAGCTTCTCCAGCCGATAATCGGTGTCGGAATCGAGCGTCGCCACATCGGCATGACGTTCCAGGATGGCGATGAAAGGCAGGAAAAGCTGGCGGTTGAGCCCGTCGCGATAGAGATCTTGAGGGGCCACATTCGAGGTGGCGACCAGCACCACACCATTGGCGAACAGCGCAGAAAACAGCCGCGAGAGGATCATGGCGTCGGCGATGTCGGTGACGGTGAACTCGTCGAAGCATAAAACCCAGGATTCTTCGGCCAGGGCCTTGGCCACCGGCGGAATCGGATCATCTTCCTTGACAGTGCCTTCCTTGCGGGCTTGCCGGTGTTTCTGGATGCGATCCTGCACATCGGCCATGAAATCGTTGAAATGGACGCGGCGCTTGCGCCTGACCGGCACGAGTTCGAAGAAGATGTCCATTAGCATCGTCTTACCGCGGCCAACGCCGCCATAGACGTAGAGTCCCTTTACGACGGCGGGGGTCTTGGGCCGTTTGGCGAACAGCCAGCCCAAAGCGCTCGACTTCTGCGCAAGCCGCTTGTCGGCGATCTCGTCGATGAGGCGATCGAGCCTCCCCACGATACGCTCCTGCGCCGGGTCGCGTGTCACCAAGCCGGTCCCGACCATATGATCGTAGCGCTGCCTGACGGTTACGTGGGTCTGAAGGCCGTCACGCACATGCATATGTCTGGTCACCGGATAGGGATAGGAGAATCCCTATCCCGATTATCTGGACTGGTCTTATCTGGAAAGCGAGATCGGCTGGCCGTTGGAGGTCTGGCCGTCGAACTTGGTCGCGCTCGAGGAATAGAGCCGAGCCAAGGTGCCGCCGTCCTGATCGTAGAGGGTCAGCTGCTTCCCGGCGACGTTCCACGACTTGACGTTGTCGATCGGCGGCGGGCAGCGCAGCGGGCCGGCGCGGTAACCCTGGCCGAACTTGGTCTGCGGCGTCGCCACCTTGCAGCTCTGGCCGGCTACCGAAGCGCTCCACACGCCGGCGATCGCCGAAGCGGTGAGGTCGGGCGCGTTAGCGGGCGGGTTGGCGCCACCACCTGCGGGCAAGGAAGCCACCTGGGTGCCGGCGCCTGGCGCTGTCGGGAATTTCGAAGCGTCGGTCGGCGCCGGAGCAGCCGGCGGCGGCAGCTGGCTGGAAGAAACGGTACCGGACGGCTGCGGCTCGAGCGGCGCCGGCTGAGAGTCCTCTGAGCCAAAGCGTGTGCTGGTACAGCCGCTGACAACAAGTGCGGCAAGCGATACGGCAACAAGACCGGATCTCGAAAGGATCATGGCAACCTCCGCGGCCCGAAACGGGCGCCGTCCAAAGAAAATGCACCGTCCACCAAAACGGCGAAGGCGGCAGAATTTCAACCCGATATGGTTAAAATAGGGTTTGTGCTGAAGTCTGTTGCATTTTTATCGCAACCGGAAGCAGTCGCGGAGCCGAGGGTTTCGGTAACTCCAACGCCCACGCCATCCCTCCATTTGTGGAACCGCGCCTTGGAAGCAGCGTTTCAACAAGGTCAGTTCACCGATTGCGAGGGTAACGAAATGATCAAATGGATTCTGATCCTGCTTATTATTGCCGCTGCTGCGAGCTTGCTCGGAATGCCGGCATTGGCTGGCGCGGCAGCTACAGGTGCGCGAATTCTGATCGCCATCGTGCTGGTGCTGTTCCTGCTCATCCTCCTCGGCGTCTTTGCCGTCACCTGACCCCGGCATCCGCGGCCGGACTGGTAATTTCCGGCCGTTTCCGCCATATAGCGCCAAACAGACGTATAATTCAGGAACGTTATGGCTGGCGCGGCCCCTTTCGCCAAAATGAATGGCATCGGCAACGAGATCATCGTTGCCGATATGCGTGGCCGTGCTGACCGGGTAACCGCAGCAGCAGCGATTGCGCTGAATGCCGATCCGGCGACGCGTTTCGACCAGATCATGGCCATCTACGATGCGAAGACACCCGGCACAGGCTATTTCGTCGAGATCCTGAATTCGGATGGATCGTCGGCACAGGCCTGTGGCAACGGCATGCGCTGTGTCGTGCAGGCGCTGGCCGCCGAAACCGGCGAGACGGTGTTCACCTTCGAAACCGTCGCAGGAATCCTCAACGCCAAGCAGCATGCCGATGGGCTGATTTCCGTCGACATGGGCAAGCCGCGTTTTGGCTGGCAGGAGATTCCGCTGGCGGAGGAATTCCGCGATACCCGCATGATCGAACTGCAGATCGGGCCGATCGATGCGCCTGTGCTGCATTCGCCCTCGGCCGTCTCGATGGGCAACCCGCATGCGATCTTCTGGGCCGACAACGACGTCTGGAGCTATGAGCTTGAACGTTTCGGCCCGATGCTGGAAAACCATCCGATGTTTCCGGAACGCGCCAACATCAGCATTGCGCAGGTAACGTCTCCCGACAGCATGGTCATCCGCACCTGGGAGCGCGGCGCGGGTCTGACCAAGGCCTGCGGCTCGGCCGCCTGTGCAGCCGCAGTCGCCGGTGCACGCACCAAGCGCACCGGACGCAGCGTCAATCTCACGGCTCCCGGCGGCCAATTGCATGTCGAATGGCGCGACGACGACAATGTCGTCCTGACCGGACCGGCCGAATGGGAATTCTCCGGCACGTTTGATCCGTCAAACGGCACCTGGAAGCGCGACACTGAGAGTGCCGCCTGATGCCTGAAACGCCTGCCAAGGGAATCGAGGTCGTCACCTTCGGCTGCCGGCTCAACACCTATGAATCCGAGGTCATGCGCCGGGAAGCCGAAAGCGCCGGCCTCGGTGCCTTGAAGGGCGGTGCGATCATCTTCAACACCTGCGCCGTGACCGGCGAAGCCGTGCGCCAGGCCAAGCAGTCGATCCGCAAGGCGCGGCGCGAGAATCCGGAGGCGCGCATCATCGTCACCGGCTGCGCCGCGCAAACCAACCCGCAGGACTTTTCGGCCATGGGCGAGGTCGATCTCGTGCTCGGCAACGAAGAGAAGCTCAAGGCGCATAATTATCGCGCCCTGCCGGACTTCGGCGTCAATGATTTCGAAAAGGCCCGTGTCAACGACATCATGTCGGTGAAGGAGACGGCCTCGCATATGGTCGATGCCATCGAGGGCCGCGCGCGTGCCTTCGTGCAGGTGCAGAATGGCTGCGACCATCGCTGCACCTTCTGTATCATTCCTTACGGACGCGGCAATTCGCGCTCCGTGCCGATGGGTGCAGTGGTCGAACAGATCAAGCGGCTGGCCGGCAACGGCTATGCCGAAATCGTGCTTTCCGGGGTCGACATGACCAGCTTTGGCGCCGATCTCCCGGGCGCGCCGCGGTTGGGCAAGTTGGTGAAGACCATCCTGCGCCAGGTACCCGAGGTAAGGCGACTGCGCCTGTCCTCGATCGATTCGATCGAGGCCGATGACGATCTTTTGGAAGCGATTGCCACCGAGAACCGGCTGATGCCGCATTTGCATCTTTCGCTGCAGTCGGGTGACGACATGATCCTGAAGCGCATGAAGCGGCGTCATCTGCGCGAGCAGTCGATCCGATTCTGCCAGGACGTGCGGAAGCTGCGGCCGGGCATCGTCTTCGGCGCCGACATCATCGCTGGCTTCCCGACCGAAACGGATGAAATGTTCGAGAATTCCATCGCCATCGTCGAAGAATGCGGCCTCACCCATCTCCACGTTTTCCCGTTCAGCCCGCGCGAAGGCACACCGGCTGCACGTATGCCGCAGGTGCGGCGCGACGTGGTCAAGCGCCGGGCGGCCCGGCTGCGTGCGGCAGGCGATGCAGCCTACGCCAGACATTTGGCATCCCTGGCCGGCACCACGCAGTCGATCCTCATCGAACGCGAAGGTCTTGGCCGCACGGAGGGCTTCACGCTGGCTGCAATCGCAGCCGGTCAGCCCGGCGAAATCATCGAGGCGGTGGTGACTGGCCATGACGGCGCCCGGCTCGAAGCTGCGCCGCTCACTGCACGCGCTGCCTGAAACGAGCGGAACGCATGGCATTCGGGTTCATCAAAAAAGTCTTTTCTTTCGGCAAGAAGGAAGTGGTGGAGGAGAAGGTCGACGAGACCGCCCCGCTGCCGCCACTCAATCTTGACGCGCTGGAAGCGCTCAAGCCTGCCTCGGAACAGGAAGTTCCCGGTTTCCTGAAACGCGAAGAGCAGGCCGTTCCGGCCCCGGAACCGATCGCGCCCGAGCCCGAAAAGATCGAGCCGGAGACGCCGGCGGAAGCCGAGGCGCCGGTTGAAGAACCTGCCGAGATAGCCACCGAATCGGAGGCGCCGGTCCAGCCGGAAGAACCGGTGGTTCTCGAAGGACCTGCAGTCGTCGAGGTCGCGCCCGAGGCAGCCGAAGAAGAGGCGACGGCAGAGCCTGAGCAGGAAGTGGAGCCCGACCTGCCCGAACCGGTAGCGGAAGAGGCCGAAGAGGATCCGGCAGAGGAGGTCTTGGCCGAGCAGGCCGAACTGGCTGCCGAGGAGCCGACAACCCCTATTGCCGAACCGTTGGAACCGGAGCCAGTCGCTGAAATCGAGGCAAGGTCCGAACCGGAGGCGGATGTCGCAGCCGAGCCGGTGCCCGTTGCGCGGGAAAGTGAGCCGGAGGTCGAACAGGCCGAAAAGCAGTCCGAGACACATCGGGCTGAGGAAGAACCTGCGGCAACGATCGAACTTGAAGTCGTCGAGGAGGCGGAAACCGAGGCCACTGCGGAACCGGCTGTATCCGAAGCACCTGCGCCGATACCGCAGGAAGCCCCGGCGACTGCTGCGCCGGAGCCGCCTGCCGCCCTGCCTGAGCAGGCAGTGGCCCGCTCAGGCGCCGGCAAGGTCACCGTCAGCAAGAAGGTCGAGCAGAAGGCTGAGGTCGAGAAGGCTGCGGAGCCGGCGCCGAAGCGGTCCTGGTTCCAGCGCATGCGCGAGGGGCTGGCCCGCTCATCGCGCGAGTTGAGCGGCAACATCGCCGGCGTCTTCACCAAGCGCAAGCTGGACGAGGAGACGCTGCAGGACCTGGAAGACGTTCTGATCCGCGCCGATCTCGGCGTGGAGACGGCGTTGCGCGTCACCGACTCCCTGGCCTCGAGCCGCTATGGCAAGGACGTTTCCGACACGGAAGTGCGCGCGGTCATGGCTGCCGAGGTGGAAAAGGTGCTCGGCCCCGTGGCGAAGCCGCTGGAACTCGACCTGTCGCACAAGCCGCATGTCATCCTGGTCGTCGGCGTCAACGGCACCGGCAAGACCACCACCATCGGCAAGCTTGCCGCCAAGCTCACCGATGGCGGGCTTTCGGTGATGCTTGCCGCGGGCGACACGTTTCGGGCGGCGGCCATCGAACAGCTCAAAATCTGGGGCGAGCGCACCAAATCGCCCGTCATTGCCACCAAGCTTGGCGCCGACGCGGCCGGGCTCGCCTACGACGCCTTCGAAAAGGCCAAGGAAGCGGGATCCGACGTTCTCATCATCGATACCGCCGGCCGCCTGCAGAACAAGGCCGAGCTGATGGCGGAACTCGAAAAGATCGTGCGCGTCCTCGGTAAGCTCGACCCGGAAGCACCGCACACGGTGCTGCAGACGGTGGACGCGACCACTGGCCAAAATGCGCTCAACCAGGTCGAGATCTTCCGCAACATCGCGGGGGTCAACGGGCTGGTGATGACCAAGCTGGACGGCACAGCGCGCGGCGGAATTCTGGTCGCTATCGCGGCCAAGCATAAGCTGCCCGTCTATTTCATCGGCGTCGGCGAACAGGTCGACGATCTCGAACCTTTCTCGGCCGGCGATTTCGCCAAGGCGATCGCAGGGGTGGCATAACCACCCAGGCTGCTGCACAATCAGGAAGCCATGAGCAACCCAATTCTCGAACGTGATCCCGCCGACCCGCAGAAGCGCAAGGAAGCCATCAATCCGGCATTGAAGCTGGTGCTGGAACTTGGGCCGTTGATGGTCTTCTTCTTCGCCAACACGCGTGGAGAATGGCTGGCCCAGAAATTCCCGATCCTGACGGATTTCGGGGGCCCCATCTTCATCGCCACCGGCCTGTTCATGATTGCGACCGTGATCGCGCTGGCGGCTTCCTGGATGCTGGTGCGCACTTTGCCGATCATGCCCTTGGTGTCTGGCGTCGTGGTGCTGGTGTTCGGGGCGCTGACGCTCTACCTGCAGGACGACATCTTCATCAAGATGAAGCCGACCATCGTCAATACGCTTTTCGGCGCCATCCTCCTGGGCGGTCTCGTCTTCGGAAAGTCCCTGCTCGGCTACGTCTTCGATTCAGCCTTTCGCCTCGATGCCGAAGGTTGGCGTAAACTCACTTTGCGCTGGGGGCTGTTCTTCCTGTTCCTCGCGGTTCTCAACGAAGTGGTCTGGCGCAATTTCTCGACCGACTTCTGGGTGGCCTTCAAGGTCTGGGCAACCATCCCCATAACCATCCTGTTCACGGCCAGCCAGATGCCGCTCATCATGCGCCACTCGGTGGATGAACGGGCCGGAAAATAGCTCTTCAATCGATTAATTCGGGATTAACCGGCCATGCGCATGGTGCAATGCTGCATTGCAACATCTTGTTTTGCAATGCACACGAATTATGTCATGCTGGAATTGAAAAGGGAGGACTAACCGCCGCGCCAATGCGGCCAATCGCGAAGGAATTTCGCTATGATCCTCGACATCGTTTCCCGTGCTCGCGACAGCATGGCCAAGCGCAAGCGCTACAACCAGCTCGTCAACGAAATCCAGAGCCTGACCGACCGTGACCTCGCCGATTTCAACGGCAACCGCGCCGAGATGCTCTACAACGTCCGCAAGCAGATCTACGGCTAAGCCTGTCTACCACCGGTTTAGCAGCACGCTCGGCGTACGGCAGTAAAGAATGTAAGAATCCGAAAGCCGGCCGGCTTTCGGGTTCTTTTGTTTTACAGGCTCTGTGCCGCAGTTGACGCAGCCTGCCCCCGTTTCAACCAATAGCCGAAGATCGCGGCGGTGATGAAGGCGATAACCCCGTAGATCGCTGCCGGCACCGCCATCGTCGCATTGTTGAGCAGAAGGGGGCTAAGTGCGATGGCGATCGCCAGCGTGCCATTGTGGATACCGATCTCCATGCCGATCGCGGTCGATTGCCGTTTGTCGATCCCTGCCGCGCGCGGCACAAAATAGCCGACCGCCAGGCTGACGAGGTTGAAGGCCAGCGCGGCCAGGCCGACAACCGGCCCCCAGATCATCGCTGTTTCCCACTCCTGGACCAATGCCACCAACACCACTGCGAACAGGAACAGCATCGACAGGACTTTCACCGGCTGCGCCATGCGCGCGGCGAATGCGGGAAAGCGGCTGCGAAGCCACATGCCGATCAGCACCGGCCCGAGCACGATGACGAACACCTGCACGACCTTCGCGAACTGCTGCGGGATCGCCTGATCGCCCGTCATGAAATGCGCAAGCGACCAGTTGACGATCAAAGGCAGCGTGGCGATCGAAAGCGCCGAGTTGATTGCGGTCAGCGTGATGTTGAGCGCCACGTCGCCACCGGCCAGGTGGCTGTAGAGATTGGCTGACGTGCCGCCGGGGCTGGCCGCGAGCAGCATCATACCCACAGCCAATGCAGGCTCGAGTTTGAACAGATAGACGATCGCCAGACAGGCCAGCGGCAAGATCAGCGTCTGGCAGATCAGCGCGACGATGACGGCCTTCGGTTTCTGGAGAACGTTGCGGAAATCCTGGAGTGTCAGCGACAGGCCAAGACCCAGCATGATGACGCCGAGCGCAAGCGGCAGAAAGATAGTCAGCGCGGAACTGTCCTGCATCGAGGTCCCCTCCCTAAAGGCAATTCCGGCAAAAGTGCACAGCGGTCTGCGTCCAGAATTGCGTAACAAAAAGAGTTGGAGCGTACCGCGTTTCCGGCCGGAAACGCTCCACAGGCCGCGTGCACCGTTGCGGCGCCCTCCCTGCAGCCATTGAAGAAAGGTAATCGAAAAGCCGGTCCCTTGCCTATCGGGTACGCGGCCGCGCGGGCTTACCATAGGTCAACCCCGAAACCATGCTGGTGAAATGTCGGGAGCTTGGAGCCGCTCTAATCGGCTGCCAACGCCTTTTCGATCTCGGGTAGAAGCAATGCCTTGGCGGTCTGCGGGGTCAAGGGCCCGACATACTTGAAAGCGATCTTGCCGTCCTTGTCGATCAGGAAGGTCTCCGGAACACCATAGACACCCCAGTTGATCGCGGCCCGGCCATTCTCATCGACACCGATGACGTTGAACGGATTGCCGAGTTCGCCGAAGAAGCGGCGCGCATTTTCCGGCTTGTCCTTGTAATTCAGCGCCGCCATCACGAAACGTTTGTCCTGGGCAAGGCCCATCAGCACCGGATGCTCTTCGCGGCAGGGTACGCACCAGGACGCGAACACGTTGAGCAGCGTGACCTGGCCTTCGAACTGGGACGAATCCAGACCCGGGAGATTGCTGCCTTCCAGTGGCGGGAGGTTCGTCTCAGGCGCGTCCTGGCCGATCAGCGCCGAAGGAATTGCGGAAATGTCTCGACCGGACAACAATTGAGACAGGAACAGGCCGGCGAGTCCGAGGAAGATCGCCAACGGCAACAGCAGGATCGGCTTGAAACGACGACGCGAAGGCGTTTCTGTCTGTCCGGTCACGACAGTACTGCTTTCATGATTTGCCTGCCTTGTCAGAACGCCGGCGTACGCCGGCCGCTTCCAACTCGGCAAGTTCCCGGTTGCGGGCCCGCTGGTCGAGCAGAATCCAGCCGATCAAGCCAGCCAGGGCAAGAGCGGTGATGCCATAGGCGGCGGTGACATAAAGAGCGTGTGCACTCATGCGAGACCTCGCGCGCAACAGTCGCTGCGCCAGCTTTCCTTGCCTTTGCCGACCATGCCTACCCCTTAGCCCTCGTTCCCTGGCGGCGCAATCTGTCGCCGCGCCGCACCGATCAGTCGCCGCTGTGGCGCAGCGCCAAGGCGGCAGCCAACGGTCCGATGACGGCCAGAAACAACGTCAGCGCGGCAAGAATGAGGAAGGGTTGCAAAAACGGATCGGGATCGTTCACGGCGCCATAGCTTGCAGAGACACCGAAAATCAGCGCTGGAATGGTGATCGGCAGAACCAGCACCGAAATCAACAGGCCGCCCCGCGGCAGCGCTACCGCCACCGCGGCACCCGCCGCGCCGATGAAGGTGATCGCAGGAGTACCGACCAGCAGGGTCAGCGCGGTGGCGCCGATACCGGCTGGGGTCATGTTCATGAACAGGCCAAGCAGGGGAGAGGCGACCACCAGAGGCAGCACGCTGACCGTCCAGTGCGCCAGGCATTTGATGAAAACGGTGAAGGCCAGCATGTGACGATCGCCGTTGAGCACCAGGAGGTCGAGCGAGCCATCCTCCCGTTCGGCCTGGAACAACCGGTCAAGGCCGAGCAGGGATGCAAGCAGCGCCCCGATCCAAAGGATTGCCGGGCCGATGCGGGCGAGCAGATTGAGGTCGGGGCCGACGCCGAAGGGAATGGTGGCGATCACGGCAAGAAAGAAGATGACGCCGGTGAGTGCGCCGCCACCGGCGCGGACGCCTAGCTTGAGATCGCGGAGGTAGAGGGCAAGCATCAGTTGCGCGCCCCCATGTCGAGTGTCTTCGCCCGTGCCAGTCCGAGCGGAAGATGCGTGGCCGCCACGACGATCCCGCCACCCGTGCAGTGCGCCTTCATCAGATCGGCGAAACGGTCTTCCGATGACTTGTCGAGGCCGGCGGTAGGCTCATCCAGCAGCCAGACCGGACGATGCGAAACAAGCAGCTTGGCAATCGCAGCGCGCCGGCGCTGGCCTGTCGAGAGATAACCGAACGGCAAATGGCCGATGCCACCCAGCCCAACCGCGTCGAGAGCTGCGGCGATTTCGAATCGTCCTCCGCCGCTGAACCGCCGCCAGAAAGCGAGGTTCTCCCCCACCGTCAGCGCCGTCTTCATCGCGTTCTGATGGCCGAGATAGTGGCAGGCCGAAGCAATGCTCGGAAAAGCCTCCCCACCCTCGGCGATTCGCACGCTGCCGCCGGCGGCAGGCAGAAAGCCGGCAATGACACGCAACAGCGTCGACTTGCCTGAGCCGTTGGGGCCGGTGACCACGAGGCTCTCGCCCTCTTCGACCGAAAAGTCGATGTCCTCGAAAACTGGCTCCCCGCCGCGCTCCCCGCTCAGATTTTCGGCGACAAGCCGCATCGTTTTCCCTTCGCCGAAAGTCTGCATGGCGGCGCCTGCGCCGCAGCAAAAATGCAAATTCCTTGTCTAAAGCGTTTCCGCTCACAGCGGAAACGCTGAAACGCTCTAACTCCTTATTTTCATGCAATTCCGAACGCAAAACCGCTGCGCACTTTTGCTGGAATTGCTCTAGAACTATTCGAGAAGTTTCTCTATATGCACGCTTACCAACCCCAGCGGTCGGGGAAGGCAAACACATTTGCGCCGAACCAGCGCACGCGCCGCCTTGAACGGCTCGGGTTGCTCGGGAGCGGACAGCGGAAATGGCCGTACCCGCACCTTTGCGCGTGATGAGCATGCCCATCGGAGTCCGTTCCCTTTCAGGCTGAACAGACAAGGATGGATCGCTCGTGTCCAAATCAATCGACAGTTTCAATTGCCGCCGGACCCTGACCGCAGGTGGCGGAGAATATGTGTATTTCGACCTGACCGAGGCCGAGAAGAACGGCCTGGCCGGAGTGTCGAAGCTTCCTTATTCCATGAAGGTGTTGCTGGAGAATCTGCTTCGCAACGAAGACGGCCGTTCCGTAACCAAGGAAGCCATCCAGGCGGTTGCTGCCTGGCTGGCCGACAAGGGTACCGCCGGCGTGGAGATCGCCTACCGCCCGGCCCGTGTGCTGATGCAGGACTTCACCGGTGTTCCGGCGGTGGTGGACCTGGCCGCCATGCGCGACGGCATCGCCGCCCTGGGCGGCGATCCGGAGAAGATCAATCCGCTCGTTCCGGTCGATCTCGTCATCGATCACTCGGTCATCGTTGACGAGTTCGGTACGCCGATGGCGTTCACGCGCAATGTCGAGCTGGAATATCAGCGCAACGAAGAGCGCTATAAGTTCCTGAAGTGGGGCCAGCAGGCGTTCCGCAATTTCCGCGTCGTGCCTCCCGGCACCGGCATCTGCCATCAGGTCAATCTCGAATATCTCGGCCAGGTGGTGTGGACCAATTCGGAAGACGGCGAAACGGTCGCCTATCCCGATACCTGCGTCGGCACCGACTCGCACACGACCATGATCAATGGTCTGGGCGTGCTGGGTTGGGGCGTCGGCGGCATCGAAGCCGAGGCTGCCATGCTTGGCCAGCCGGTATCGATGCTGCTTCCCGAAGTCATCGGCTTCAAGCTCACCGGAAAGCTGAAGGAAGGCGTGACCGCCACCGACCTGGTGCTCACCGTTACCCAGATGCTGCGCAAGAAGGGCGTTGTCGGCAAGTTCGTCGAGTTCTTCGGTCCCGGTCTGTCCAACATGACGCTGGCCGATCGTGCCACCATCGGCAACATGGCTCCCGAATATGGCGCAACCTGCGGCTTCTTCCCGGTCGACGGCGAGACGCTGCGCTACCTCACCATGTCTGGCCGCTCCGAGGAGCGCATCGCGCTGGTCGAAGCCTATTCGAAGGCGCAGGGCATGTGGCGCCATGACGGTTCGGCGGATCCGGTCTTCACAGATACGCTTGAACTCGACCTCGGCTCCGTCGTGCCGTCGATGGCAGGCCCGAAGCGTCCCGAAGGCCGCGTTGCGCTGGAAGACATCCCTGCCGGCTTCGCCAAGGCGATGGAGACCGAGTACAAGAAGGCCGCCGAGATCCACAAGCGTTATGCTGTCGAAGGTACCGACCACGATCTCGGCCATGGCGACGTCGTCATCGCCGCCATCACCTCGTGCACCAACACGTCCAATCCTTCGGTGCTGATCGGCGCCGGCCTGCTTGCCCGCAATGCCAACCGTCTCGGCCTCAAGCAGAAGCCATGGGTCAAGACCTCGCTGGCGCCTGGCTCGCAGGTCGTCGCCGAATATCTGGAAAAGTCCGGCCTGCAGAAGGAACTCGACCAGATCGGTTTCAACCTCGTCGGATTCGGCTGCACCACCTGCATCGGCAACTCCGGCCCGCTGCCGGGCCCGATTTCCAAGACCATCAACGACAAGGGCCTCATCGCTGCCGCGGTGCTCTCCGGCAACCGCAACTTCGAGGGCCGCGTGTCGCCGGACGTGCAGGCGAATTATCTCGCTTCGCCGCCGCTGGTGGTTGCCCATGCGCTCGCCGGCACCGTCACCAAGGATCTCACCAAGGAGCCAATCGGCGAAGACAGGGACGGCAAGCCGGTTTATCTCAAGGACATCTGGCCGACCTCGGCCGAAATCCAGGAGTTCATCGAGAAAAACGTCACGCGCGAACTGTTCGCCCGCAAATATGCCGACGTCTTCAAAGGCGACGAGAACTGGCAGAAGGTGCAGGCCCCAAGCGGCCAGACCTATGCCTGGGACGACAAGTCGACCTATGTGCAGAACCCGCCTTACTTTGCGGGCATGGGAGCCAAGCCCGGCCAGATCGGCGACATCAAGGGCGCGCGGGTTCTGGGGCTCTTCGGCGACAAGATCACCACCGACCACATCTCGCCGGCTGGCTCGATCAAGGCTGCTTCTCCGGCCGGCAAATATCTGACCGACAATGGCGTCGGCGTTGCCGACTTCAACCAATACGGCACACGCCGTGGCAATCATGAGGTGATGATGCGTGGCACCTTCGCCAACATCCGCATCCGCAACCACATGCTGGGCGAGAACGGGCGCGAGGGTGGCTACACCATCCACTATCCGTCGAAGGAAGAGATGTCGATCTATGACGCTGCCATGGAATATCGCAAGGAAGGCGTGCCGCTGGTGATCTTCGCCGGCGTCGAATACGGCAACGGTTCCTCGCGGGACTGGGCTGCCAAGGGAACGAACCTGCTCGGCGTGCGCGCCGTGATTGCCCAGTCCTTCGAGCGAATCCACCGCTCTAACCTGGTCGGCATGGGCGTCATTCCCTTCACCTTCGAAGAGGGCACTTCCTGGGCTTCGCTCAACCTGAAGGGTGACGAACTGGTCGAGATCGACGGGCTCGAGACGATCAAGCCGCGCCAGAAAATGGTAGCCAAGGTCACTTTTGCCGACGGTTCGGTCAAGAACGTCCCGATCCTTTGCCGAATCGATACGCTCGACGAACTCGACTACTTCAAGAATGGCGGCATCCTGCAGTATGTGCTGCGCGACCTCGCAGCCTGAGCTGGATAAGCACATTTAAGAACAAACCGCCGGAACGAGAGTTCCGGCGGTTTTGTTTTATGGAAACGATCGTCTTGTTAACCTGAGAATTTTCACCGCAACGTGACTTCCGCTTGAGCGCTGCTTCTGGCAGAAATTCAGAAAACACGAACATGCCGGCCCTGCCGGCGGGATCAGACTATGTTCTTTCGGAAACCATTGCAGCTGGCTGTTGCCGGGCTGGCGGTTTCGATGCTCTCGACTGCGGCCCAAGCGACGGAAACGGCGCGGCCGCTGGGAGTTGTCGAACTGTTCACCAGCCAAGGTAACAAATCCTGCCCACCTGCCGACCGTTATCTGGCGGAAATCGCTGCCAAGGGCGATGTGATCGCGCTCGCCTATCACGTCGACTATTGGGACTATCTGGGCTGGCAGGATTCGCTCGCGCGCAAGGAGAACACCGAGCGCCAATACGGCTATATGCGCGCTTTCAACGGGCGCTCGGTCTACACGCCGCAGGCCGTCATCAACGGTCGTACCGATGTCAACGGTGCCAGCCGCGAAGCCATCAGCGGTGCGCTGACGCGCTTGAACAAGACCGGCGAGGGCATGCGCATCGACATCAAGGTAACCAATACCGGTGACGGGATCTCTATCGAGGCCGGCAATGCTCCGGGCGATTCCACCGGAATTCCGGTCAAGGCGCATGTCGTCATCGTTTATTTTAACCCGCCGCAGGTGGTGAATGTCGGCAAGGGCGAGAACAACGGCCGCAAGATGACCTATTGGAATGCCGTTTCCAATGTCCAGACTGCCGGCATGTGGTACGGCAAGGCGCAACGATACGATTTGCCGGCCAGCGAGATTGCCAAGGCAGCCGGCTCTGCCGTGCTGCTGCAGTCGGTTGGCCGTGACGGCGAGCTCGGCCCGATCATCGGGGCATCCTTCATCCGCAGGCCTTCCGTCTGAGCGGCGCCGAAAACAGAATGCTGGGTAGTCTCTGCGGCGCAACCTCTGCCCCGTGATCAGCTTCGCCACTTTGTGCGCATCCTGCTGGAATGCAGGGAAGCCGTACGGCGCGCAAGGAACTCGCTGGATAGCCGGTTAGCGATGAAGTGGAGGCCATTCCAAATCTTGGCAGGGGAGTGGCAATAGGCCCGGCCGCACGTGCGGGATCCCAATCAGCCGGATTTGAACAGGATCCGAAACATAAAAACCGACGTCAGCTTGGGTCCGACGCCGGTCTAAAGCTCAAATTGTTGCCGAGGTTGGTTCGATCCGACTCAGACCCGTGGGCGGGGGGCTTGGGGTTTACGAGCCAGTGCCGGACCGAACCGTCTCAGGCAACGGGCACAAGTTCGTCGGACATTGGGGCGACAACGCGGATAAAAGACGGCGAGAATGTGGCAAGGAATCACCATTTCCAACACATCGTTTGCAAACGTGAGTAGACGCGCCGTCCTTTGGTGACGGCTGCTGACGCCGCGACAGATTCGCGTGCGCCCTTGCAATTGAGCTCCGAAAGCGCGACCCTGTTGCCAGCAAACGATTCAGCCTGAGGACAAGGCATGATGGAACGCGGTGGCGGGACGGAGGATGGGGACGCATCCGCAATATTGATCCCGCTGCACGAGGCGCGACGCGAGCGTCTCGATCTTCCTGTCGCATTCGAGCGGCGGGAGCTTGATCTCATTCTCCGTTTATATGGGCGGATGGTTGCAGCCAATGAATGGCGCGATTATGCCATCGACCACCTTGCCGACCGCGCCGTGTTTTCCGTCTATCGGCGTGCCTCGGAGGTTCCGCTGTTCCAGATCGTCAAGGATCCGAAACTGGCGAGACGCCAAGGAACTTTTGCGGTCGTCGCCGCCGGTGGCCGTATCCTCAAGCGCGGTCATGAGCTTGCCCGTGTTCTTGGTATCTTCGACACCAAGTTGAAGCTTGTGAAGGCTTAAAAGACAATATCTTTCAGCTGGTTGGCAATCTCTAGCCTTGCCTGAATTTCTGTTCGGGCCACGACGCCGGATCCGGCGGAAGGGAGGCGCCGCCGTTCAGTTCGAGCTGCATGAACACTGTGTCCAGCCAGCGTTCATGCTTGTAGCCGGAACCGACAAGGCGGCCTGAATGGCGAAAGCCAAGCCTCTCGTGCAGCTTCACCGAGGGGCTTTCGGAATGACCGTCACCGATCACGGCGACGATCTGCCGGAAGCCCAGTCTCCTTGTTGCCTCGATCAGGTGTTCCATCAACTGCTTGCCGATGCCCCGTCCCTTGGCTTCAGGCGCGACATAGACCGAATCTTCGACAATGAAACGGTAGGCCTGACGCGGCCGGAACGCCCCGGCATAGGCGTAGCCAAGAACAGTTTCATCCGAATCAATGGCGACCAGGTAGGGGAAGCCACCGTCTCGCAGTGCTTGATAACGTGCGCCCATTTCCTCTCGGTTCGGAGGGGCGAGTTCATAAGACGCGGTGCCTTTGTTGACGGCGTCCGCATAGATTTCTGTTATTCGGTCCAGATCGGAAGGTTCCGCGTTTCGGATTATTATATTGCTCATTTTTTATGCACTCGTAGAGGCTGCCTTCAATAACAGCAAAGCTCGAGCCAAAAGAAAAGGGCGGCCGTTGGGCCGCCCCTTCGCTTTTCGCTGGTCCAGGCTGTCAGTTAGCGACGGTCGCCCATGAACTGCAGCAGGAACATGAACATGTTGATGAAGTCGAGATAGAGCGACAGCGCGCCCATGATGGCCTTGCGGCCCGCGACGAGCGGGTCGTCGTTCTCGTAATACATCTCCTTGATCTTCTGGGTGTCGTAAGCCGTGAGGCCAGCGAACACCAGCACGCCAATCGCCGAGACGGCGAAGGAAAGCGCGGAAGACTGCAGGAAGATGTTGATCACGGAGGCGATGATCAGACCGAACACGCCCATGATCAGGAACGAGCCCATCGCGGTCAGGTCACGCTTGGTGGTGTAGCCATAAAGCGACAGCGCCCCGAAGGCGGCCGCGGTTGCGAAGAACGTCTGCGAGATCGATGCGGTCGTGTAGACCAGGAAGATCGACGACAGCGACAGGCCAACCAGGCCGGCATAGACCCAGAAAGTGGTCTGCGCGGCAGAAACGCTCATCGACTGCACGCGGAATGACAGGAAGAACACTGCGGCCAGCGGGGCAAGCATGATGATCCAGCGCAGCGGCGAGGCGAAGATGGCGTAGCCGAGCGAAGTCAGCATATCGCCATTCGGCAGCGTCGCGACAGCCGAAGCGGGATCCGTCGTGGTGGCCAGCATCACGGTGCCGACTGCGGCAAGGCCCGTGATCAGCAGGCCGAGGCCCATAAGGTTGTAGACCTTGAGCATATAAGCGCGCAGGCCTTCGTCGATGCCGGCGTCGGCACGGGTTCCAACCGGCACGCTACGCGTTTGGTAGTTGCGGAAGTCAGACATGGAATTCCTCTATTGCTCTGCCCCGTCGGGTGTCCGGTTCCTTGAACGAACCCAGGCGCCGCTGGCGGGGCTCCAGCATGCCTGCCCGAAATATGAGGGTTATTATCGACAAGAACAAGAGCGTAACG
The DNA here is from genome assembly GCF_022347545.1 of Terribium retamae. Taxonomy (GTDB): domain Bacteria; phylum Pseudomonadota; class Alphaproteobacteria; order Rhizobiales; family Rhizobiaceae; genus Mesorhizobium; species Mesorhizobium retamae. The sequence continues at coordinate 438 of NZ_JAKREW010000047.1, read as the reverse complement.
GCCTGCAACGCTTCGTGAGCGGCCAAGTGACCGCGTTTTTCGTCGAAACGGGGTATTTCTTACTGAAAATTAATCAAATTGCTCAAGCTGACAGGCCAGACCTTGAGGCCGCGCGTGCTCGCTTTGCTGGCAGTCGGCAGGACTCCACATTGTTAAACGGCTGACACATGGGGCTGCTTCAAGAGACGGATGTTGGCTTGTCTGCGGCAGTTTGGATGGCTAGGCTGCCGTCATGAGGTTGGCGTCTTTATACAGACAACGCCATGATGCGGGTTTGAGCCAAATATAGTTTAGGGGACCGCCCATGAATCTCGAGGTCGCGGCGGCTTCGTTCATTCAAGCGGAGCGTATTTTACGCCTTGAGACACCGCTGGGTCCGGATGTCTTGCTGCCGGAGCGGTTTGAGCTGCACGAGGCGGTGAGCGACCTGTTCCTGAT
>NZ_JAKREW010000046.1 GCF_022347545.1 Terribium retamae | reverse complement strand
GCACGAACCGAGGCAAGCACTCCGCCAAACCGGCCGATCGGCGTGCGAACATAGTCGCAGATATAGGCTTCGCTCATCTTAGACTTCCGGAACGTTAAGGTTGATGATTCCGCCCTCGACCAGCAACTCGGCACCGGTGAGTGCCTGCAATTCGTCGAGGCTGAGAGTTGGCAGCTTTTCCCGCAGCACGAACCGCGCATTCACGATATCGATGACGGCGAGGCTGGTGTAAACGCGCGTCACGCAGCCCACGCCGGTCAGCGGCAAGCTGCAGCGCTTGACCAGCTTGGGCTTGCCGTCCTTGGTAACATGGTCGGTGATGACCGCGACGCGCTTGGCGCCATGCACCAGATCCATGGCGCCGCCAACCGCCGGCACCCCTTTGGGGCCGGTGCTCCAATTGGCGAGATCGCCGGTTTCGGCTACCTCATAGGCGCCGAGGATCGCCACATCGAGATGACCGCCACGCACCATGGCGAAGCTGTCAGCGTGGTGGAAGAACGCCGCCCCCGGCTTCAACGTCACCGCCTTCTTGCCGGCATTGATCAGGTCCCAATCCTCTTCGCCGGCCGGAGGTGCCTCGCCGAAATTGAGGATACCGTTTTCGGTGTGGAAGATCGCTGCGCGTCCGGACGGTTGGAACTGCGCCACCATTTCCGGAAAGCCGATGCCGAGATTGACATAGGCACCGTCTTCGATGTCCTGCGCCGCCCGCCAGGCGATCTGGGCGTTGGTGAGTTTCATGCGTATTCCACCCCTTGCCTGATCAGCGCTTCTTCCTGCGCGGCTTCAGCGACCTTGACGACGTGGTCGACGAAAATACCAGGCGTCACCACATGCTCGGGATCGATGTCGCCAGGCTCGACGATGGCATGCGCCTGCACCACGGTGGTGCGTGCCGCCATTGCCATCAAAGGCGAGAAGTTGCGTGCCGCCTTGCGGTAGGTGAGATTGCCATGATTGTCGGCCAACTCGGCCTTGATCAGGGCCACATCGGCCTTCAGCCAGCGCTCCTGCACGTAGCTGCGGCCTTCGAACTCGGCGACCGGCTTGCCGGCAGCGAGTTCGGTGCCGTAGCTCGTGGGCGTGTAGAATGCCGGAATGCCGGCACCACCGGCGCGAATGCGCTCGGCGAGCGTTCCCTGCGGCACCAGCTCGAGTTCGATCTCACCCGCCAGATACTTCTCGGTGAAAGCGCGCGGATCCGACGAACGCGGGAACGAACACACCATCTTGGCCACCATGCCTTCATCGATCATGGCGGCGATGCCGATGCGACCATTGCCGGCGTTGTTGTTGATCACGGTCAGCCGACCCGGGCTTCCGGTCGCTCGAAAACGGTCGATGAGTGCGTGGATAAGCTCGATCGGCGCACCCGCACCGCCGAAGCCGCCGATCATCACGGTCGCGCCGTCCTCGACGACGGCCACCGCCTCGGCAAGGTTGGCCACTATCTTGTCCATGCTGTCCTCCCTGCATCCGGGTGAATTCAGTATGCGACAAAGAACGGTTCCTTCAATCCAGTTTGTGCGATATCATTCTTTTGTTGACTATTCGCACAAACTGATACGCACGGAAGTGAAGCGATGTCTCTCCTGGAACGCGATATCATGGGCGGCCTGGCCAAGGGCTTGTCGGTCATCGAGACCTTCACGGCCGAGCGCCCGCGGCAATCGATATCGGAGGTCTCCGTCGCGTCAGGACTCGACCGGGCTACCGCGCGGCGCTGCCTACTGACCTTGGCCCACCTCGGCCATGCCGACTATGACGGCAAGTTTTTCACCCTGACGCCGCGCGTGCTGCGGCTTGGCACGGCCTGCCTCGCCACCATGCCGCTTCCGCAGCTGGTGCAGCCCTTGCTCGACCGCCTGTCCGAACAGATCGGCGAGAGTTCCTCGGTTTCGATCCTCGACGGGACCGACATCGTCTATGTGGCGCGTGCCGCACAAAGGAAGGTGATGTCGATCGGCCTCATGCCGGGTTCCCGCCTGCCCGCCTATTGCACCTCGATGGGCCGGGTTCTACTTGCCGCCCTGCCCGAAACCGCGGCAACAGAAATCCTAACCCAGACATCATTGCTGGCCCGAACCCCGCGAACGCTGACCGATCCGAAAGCACTCGTCGCGGAGTTCGAACGCGTCAGGTTGCAAGGTCACGCGATCGTCGACCAGGAGGTCGAACTCGGGCTGCGCTCGATCGCCATCCCACTTTACAATTCGCGCGGCCAGACGGTCGCGGCGATGAATGTTGGCCTCGCAGCATCACGGGCAGAGACCGATGAAATGGCGCGGCTTTATCTTCCCGCGATGACTGGCGTCCAGGTAGAACTGCGCAAACTGATGCGGTAGCCGTCATATGAAGTTCGTCGTCACCCCTTGACGGCACCAGCCGTCAGTCCGGCGACGATCTTGCGCTGGAAGAACAGCACCAGGACGATCAGCGGCAAGGTAACGGTGACCGACGCGGCCATGATCGGACCGAACGGATATTCATAACGCGAATTGCCGGCCAGGAGCCCGATCGCCACGGGCACGGTGCGGCTTCCCTCCGTCAAGGTGAAGGTGAGTGCGAAAAGGAACTCGTTCCAGGCGAGGATGAAGGCAAGCAGGCCGGTGCTGACGAGGGCCGGCCCCATCAGCGGCAACAGGATGCTGGTGAGGATGCGCCAATGCGAGCACCCGTCCATGATCGCCGCCTCCTCCAGTTCGCGCGGGAATTCGCGGATGAAACTGGTCAGCACCCAGGTGGTGAAGGGCAGCGTGAAGATGAGATAGGCGAAGACCAGCGACCAGACGCGGTTATAAAGGCCAAACCAGCGGATCAGTTCGAACATCCCTGACAGCACGACCACCTGCGGGAAGATCGAGATCATCAGCACGGTCAAAAGCAGCGAGCGTCGCTCCGGGAAATTGAGACGGCCGAGCGCATAGGCGGCAAGCGTGCCCAAGCCCAGCGACAGTGCAGTCGTTGCGATGGCGACGCAGAGCGAGTTGAGGATCGACGTCGCGAAATTCGCGTCGCGGAACAGCTCCTTGTAGTGCCTGAAATCCAGTGCCGGCAGCAGCACCGAATTGTAGAGTTCCGCCCCCTGCTTGGTCGATGAGACGATCGCCCAGTAGTAAGGGAACAGCACGTAGAACAGCAGCAGCGCGGTGAGGCAACCGAGCGCGAACTGACGTACCCTTCGCATGGCCCTATAGTAGGCGGCCGAGCGCCGTTTGATACGCATGCTCATCGTTCCGCCGCTCCCGAGCGATCAAGCCGCATCGCACCGACGATGAAGATCGCCACGAGGGCAATCAACAGGAACACCATGGTCGACGCGGCGGAACCGACGCCAAGTTCCTGGTTGTTGATCAGCCGGTCACGTGCATAGATCGACATCGTCATGGCATTGACGTTGGCGCCGGCCAGCACATAGGCGAGGTCGAACATCCGCAAGGCGTCGAGCACGCGAAACAGCACCGCGACACCGATGGTCGGCGCAAGCAACGGCAAGGTGATCGACCACAGGCGTTTCCACCATGGAATGCCGTCGACTTCCGCCGCCTCGAAGATCTCCTCCGGCAATATCTGCAGGCCGGCGAGGATCAGCAGCACCATGAAGGGGGTGGTCATCCAGACATCGATGAAGATGACGACGCCGAGCAGCAGTGAACCGTTCGCGACCCAGGCGACGCCATGATCGGCGAGGCCCAATCCGACGATGGCGCGATTGACCACACCGAACTGATCGTTGAGCATCCATTCCCAGATCTTGGTAGAGACAACCACCGGCATCGCCCATGGCACCAGGATCGCGGCACGCACCAGTCCACGCCCAGGGATGGCACCATGCAACAGGAGCGCGATTGCCAATCCGAGCACGGTTTCGATGGCGACGGAGATCGCAGTGAAGATCGCCGTGTTACGGACTGCCCGCCACCAAACCGGATCACCGGCCACATCGACGAAATTGCGGAAGCCAATCAGCACATGATTGGCGCTGTCGTCGAGATAGGCGTCAGTGAACGAGAAATAGAGCGTGCGTGCCAGCGGCCAGCCGGCCACCAGGATCAGGACGGCAATCAGCGGCGCGACGAACAGCAGTCCCGAAAAATGCTCCCGCCGCTCCAGCTTCGTCCTCACGCCCGCACCCCGTTGGCCACGGCGGAACGCTCATGGCTCAGGGAATGGTCGAGCCGGTGGCCGTTCTTATCGAAGAGGAAGAGATCTTCGAAACGCCAGTCGAGGCCGATCGATGTGCCGAGAGCGTTCTTGCCCAAGGAATTCGACAGCCGGACAGACCAGGCGACGTCGGGCGCGATGCGTATATAAGCGAGGTGCTCATGGCCGAGGTCTTCCAGGCGCTCGAGCGTGCCGGTGACCTTGCCCTGTCCCTGCGTGGCGATCGACAAGGCTTCCGGCCGGATGCCGATTTCAGCCGGCACCCCGGGTGCCGACAAAGACACATCAAACGACAGGCTTCCAGGTCCTTGCATGTGGCAATCAGAGCTCGAGGCGTTTGCCGAAACAGCCATGAAATTCATGCGCGGGCTGCCGATGAAGCCGGCAACGAAACGGTTCTGCGGTGCATGATAAAGTTGCTGGGGCGTGCCGATCTGCTCGATGCGCCCCCTGTTCAGGACGACGATGCGGTCAGCCAGGGTCATCGCCTCGACCTGGTCATGCGTGACATAGATCATCGTCGCTGCCAGATTGGCATGCAGTTTGGCGATCTCCATGCGCATTTCCATGCGCAGATCCGAATCCAGGTTGGACAGCGGTTCGTCGAACAGGAACACCTCGGGTTGGCGCACCAGCGCGCGGCCGATGGCAACCCGCTGCCGCTGGCCGCCGGAGAGTTCGCGCGGACGGCGCGCCAACAGATGATCGATCTTCAGCGTCGCCGCGACCTCTGCCACCTTGGCGTCTATCTCCTGCCGCGACAGCCCGAGCGTCTCGAGCGCAAAGCCGATGTTGCGGGCGATTGTCATATGCGGATAGAGCGCATAGCTCTGGAAAACGAAGGCGATACCGCGTTTTGAAGCAGGGATGTCCGTTACCACCTCGCCATCGATGACGATATCGCCGGCGCCAACCGGCACCAGCCCGGCGATCAGGCGAAGCAGGGTCGACTTGCCGCAACCCGATGGACCTACGAAGACCACAAGTTCACCATCGGCGATTTCGAGATTGACGTCGGTGATGACCGGAACGTGGCCAAACGACTTGGACACTGACCGCAAGGCAACTGATGCCATGGCATCCTCTGGCTAGAGCATGATCCCAAAAGGCTTCAGACTTTTCGGAAAGATCATGCTTAAAAAACGAGCTGGAAGGCAGGTCGACGACTCCGGTGTCCCAAGAAACCGGAGCCGTCGTCGAAATTAGCGGCTTTCCTTCAGCCTCTCCAGCCGACCGGCAAGGTCGGCCAGCGTTTTGTCCACATCCGCGCCATCCGCCAGGATCTCGTGCACGGCGCGATAGAAGGCCTGGGACACGCGATTATAGCTCGACCCGGTATAGCCTGACGGACGTGCCACCGAACCGTCGAAGGCCGCCTGCGCATCGGCAAGGAAGGGCAGTTTCGCCAGCACCTCCTTGTCGCTGTAGAGCGACTTCTGTGTCGGGTTGTAGGCTCCTTCGATGGCGCGCATCTTCTGCACTTCGGGCCCGACGAGATAGCGCAGCAGTTCGGTCGCGAGTTCGGGCTTGGCCGTATATTTCGAAATGCCGAGATACATCGGGCCAAGGCATCCGCTCGACTTCTGGCCATCGGCACCGACGGGCAGCGCCATCATGCCGACCTTGCCGGCGACCTTGGAGCCATCGGCTTGCGACGTGCCCCAGACGTAGGGCCAGTTGCGATGGAAGACGGCATTGCCCGCCTCGAACACGGCGCGCGAGGTTTCTTCGTCATAGCCGAGCACGCCTTCGGGGCTGATCGTCTTGACCCAGCCCTTGGCGCGCGTTAGCGCCTTGGCTGCTTCAGGGTTGTTGATCGTGACCTTGCCGTCGGGTTCGATGATGGTGCCGCCGCCGCCGGAAGCGATCCATTCGATCGCGTCGCAAGTCAGGCCCTCATAGCTTTTGCCTTGCCAGGTGAAGCCCCAGAGATCCGGACTGCCGGCGGCGCGTTCCTTATCCTGGATGAACTTGGCCGTTTCGGTCAGCTCGTCCCAGGTCTTCGGCGGCTGCTTGCCGTATTTCTCGAGCAGATCCTTGCGGTAGTACATCAGCCCGGTGTCCATGTACCAGGGCAGCGCCACCAGCCGGCCATCCTGCGTCGTGGCCGCATCGATGGTCGACTGGAAATGCTGCGACACTTCCTCGGCCGGAACCAAAGGCTTGAGGTCCAGCATGTTGCGCTGGAGCATGCCGATCCAGATCACGTCGATGAACAGCACGTCGGCGTCAGTGGACTGGGCCGCCAGAAGCTGCTGATAGATCGGAATGGCGTCGTCGAGCAGTGCCGGCATCTTGGTGATCTTCACCTCGTTGCCGGTCTTTTCCTTGAAGCCGGCAGCCGCCTTGGCGCAAAGTTCATATTCGCTGGCGCCGCAGAACATGGAAACGCTGTCCGCCCAAGCGGGTGACGCCGCTGCGGAGAAAAGCATGGCCGCGCCGAGCGCGATGGATCTCATCATCATTATCTTTGTTCCCTCTGTTGCTTCGGATGATCTCGGTGAGTGTTACCGCGCCTGTCTCTCCTTCCCGTCCTGCGAAACATGCGCGAGCAGATCGGCTTCGTGCGGCAAGGCGCGACCGCCATAGTCAGTGGTGGACAGCGAACCGCAGATGACGGCGTAGCGGAGCGCCTCCTCGAACGGCGCGCCATGCAGCACGCCATAGATCAGGCCGGCATTGAAGGAATCACCGGCCCCGGTGGTGTCGACGACCTCGACCTTGGGAGCGGGAACCGTGTAGCGGCGCCCGTCATGGATGGCGATGGCGCCGTTCGCGCCACGCTTGATCACCACCGTCCGAACGTGCTGCGCCAGAACCTCCAGCGCGGTCTCGGCATCCGCCGTTCCGGTAAACTGGACCGCTTCGGTCTCGTTGGGCACGAATATGTCGAGGGCTTGAAGAACGTCGACAACGCCTTCGGCCTCGATGCCGAAATCCAGATGCTGGCATTCGCCGCAGACCAGCACGCCGGCCTGGCGTGCTCCATTGATAAGAGCAAGCCGTTCGGCGTTCCTCGAAAAACCCTGCAGCATCAGCACGCGCGGCCGTGCTGCCGCGACATCGTGCGCCTTGGGATCGCTATCGTGTTCATCGACATAGCTGATGAAACCGCGATCGTGCTGAAAGGAAAAGGCGGCGCTGACCCGGCGTAGCGGACCATCGTGCCATTGGAAAAGCCCTTCATCGATGCCCTCGCGCCGCACCTCGTCCAGAACCATGCGGCTGAAGATGTCGGTGCCGAAACCGCACCACCAGCCGGCCTTCAGGCCCAGCCGTGTCAACGCAAGCGCCGTCGTGTAGCTTGCGCCTGGCAGGTCGTCGAAGCTCTTTGCCCAGATGTCGGCTCCCAAGCGCGGCAGTGTGGGCAGATCGGTGAAGATCAGGTCGTAGTAATATTCGCCCACAACCATCACGTCATAACGATTGGCCGGCGCGGGTTCCGTCATCAGCGCCACTCGCCGACATAGGCGGCATGCGCCTTGAGATATTCGTCCACCAAGGGCTCGGCGCGCGAATAGGACAGCACAAGCGGATGCGCCACCAGTGCCTCCACCGCGATATCGCGGCGCCGTTCGCGTATGGCCGCAACCGCAAGCCGTTCGTAATGCTTCACGTTCTGGACGAGTTGCGACTGCGCTTCGGGCATCGCCCCGATCTTCGTGGGGCGCACGCCGTCCTTGTCGATGATGCAGCTCACTTCCACCACGTCATCCGCGCGCAACCCGTCGATGGCATCGCCGTTTCGAATGTTGAGCCCGCTGTAGCAAGGCACACCGGTCTGCAGCGCATCGACAAGATTGAGAGCCACACCGGCATAGCCTTCACCCTCGTGACCGGTCGACTCTTCCGGCAGGCCGCTGGTCTGATCGGCCTCTTCCATGCTTGGCGCATCTCCGCGAGCATAGTGCATGTAGGTGGCGTTGCGGCGCTGCTCATAGGCGAAATAGGCAGATAGCGCCTCGTCGGCGTTTTGTGTGACGCCGATCTCCTTCAGCCGGGCCATCAAGGAGCGGTTGAGATCGCGCACTTCCTCGCCGCGCGTCCGCTTGTCGTTCTGCACCGCGGCAATCGCCTTTTCCGCATAGTAGTAATAATAGAGATATTCGTTGATCCACAGGCGATGGCGGCGCACGACCGAAGGTTCGAACATGCGCTGCGAGGTCGAAGCCAGGAATGCATCGTCATCGAGCAGATCTTGCAGGACTTCCTTGCCGTTCACATAGGCAGCCCGCGTGAAAGACAGGTGGTTCAGGCCGAACACCTCCGTGCGAACGTCGTTCTGCGGCACTTGAAAACGGGACGCGACGGCCTCCTGCGCGCCATTCGCGCCGTCGCAGATACCGATGACACGATCGAAGCCGGCATCCTGCAGCGCCTGCGTGACGAGGCCGGCCGGATTGGTGAAATTGAACAGCCACGCATTGGGACTGACCCGCCGCAGCTGCCTTGCATAATCGAGGATGACGGGAATGCTGCGCAGGGCCATGGCAAAGCCACCGGGGCCTGTCGTCTCCTGACCGAGCACCCCGTGGGCAAGCGCGATCCGCTCGTCCTTGATGCGGCCTTCCTCGTCGCCGGGACGCACGGTGGTGACGACATAGGATGCGCCATCCAGCGCCCGCTCGGCATCCGAAGCCGTCGATATGCGCACCCGAGACTGCATACGCACAGCGAGTTCCGAACTCAACGCGCCGAATATCTCCAATTTGTCTGGATTGATGTCGTGCAGGCAGATTTCTGTAAGCCCGCTTTTCTGAGCGCGCCGCAAAGCCGACCCCACGAACAATGGCGCGCGAACGCCCCCGCCACCGATCAAAGTCAGCTTCATCTGTTCCTCATGCATTGCCGTGACAAGCTTATTAGAACTGGATATAACCAGTCCTGTCAATGAACATTTGTTGCTTAACGACAGCCCGGCGTGCCAGAAGATTTTCCGATGCCTTTCAGCCGGCTTGGCGCTCCAGGCATCCGCCAATCGGAGATCATCTTTGAAGGACGCTCGTCCCATCCAGCCACTCGACCGCAACGATCCGGCACCGCTTTACATGCAGGTTCGGCGGCACATCCTGAACCTGATCGAGAACGGACGGCAGCCCCTCAATTCGAAACTCTCTTCGGAACGCGAGCTGGTCGAACTGCTTGGCGTAAGCCGTATCACCGTACGCCAGGCCCTGAAGGATCTGGAACATGACGGCTATATCGCCAGCCATCCCGGCAAGGGCTTCTACGTCACCGGTGGCAAGACCAAGCCTTTCGAGCTCGATCTTCTGAAGAGCTTCACCTCGACGGCGATCACCACGAACCGCAAACCGGGAAGCCGGCTGATCGAAGGATGGGTCGGCAAGGCCGACCGCGAGATAACGCGGCCGCTGTTCCTGCCGGACGGCGCCGATGTCGTCTATCTGCGCCGCCTGCGCTTTCTCGACGATGTGCCGGTCACGGTGCAGGAGGACTGGCTGTCGCCGGCGACAGCTCCCGGCCTGCTCGATCTCGACTGGTCGAGCGGCAACCGCTCACTCTATGGCGAGCTGCGCGAACGTTATTCAGTCATCCCGGTGCGCGGAGAGACAATCGTCAGCGCACGACTGCTGACCAGCGAAGAGGTGAAGCTGCTGCAGGTCGAACCGCCCGCCGCGGCGCTGGTCATCGACCAGATCGCCTATGACACCGACAACAGGCCGGTCAATCTTTCGGTGTCGGTGACGCTGCACCCGCAGGTTCTGTCGCAGGCCTGATGATAGACGCTACTCCGATGCCGCAGCACGCACGGAGTGCTGCTTGACGGACGATGCGCGCCCTCTTCCGGCGAAAAGAGGCTTGCGCTGGTAGCGGGGCGTCAGCCAGCGCTCGATCAGGCGCAGGGCGAAAATCAGCACCATGTTGATCATCAGGTAGATGAGCGCCACCATGCAGAACACTTCGATAACCGCGAAAGTCTGGCTCATCAGGTCCTTGGCGACACCGGTCAGCTCCATCACGGTGATCGTGCAGGCGAGCGACGTCGACTTCAACGTGACGACGATCTCGTTGCTGTAGGCCGGAAGCGCGCGTCGGATCGCGATCGGCATTGTTACCAGCAGGAAGGTCTTGAACGGCGAAAGGCCAAGTGCTCGCGCTGCTTCGATTGCCCCCTGAGGGACCGCAGCAAGGCCCCCGCGCATCACCTCGGCCGTATAGGCGCCAGCACAAACGCTCATGGCGATCACCGCGCAGGCAAATGGATCCTTGAGCAGGATCCATACCGGACTGGCGCGCAGCCAGGCAAACTGGCTGACGCCGTAATAGAGAACGAATATCTGCACAAGCAGCGGTACCGAACGGAATGCCAGCACATAGGCCGACGCAACACCTCTAAGGACGCGATAGCGCGAACGCCTTGCCCAGGTAGCAAGCCCGGCAAAGATCAAACCCAAAGGAAGGGTCACGGCCGCAAGCGCCAGCGTAACCCAGATCGCCCCAGCCAGTTCACCTGCCACATGAAGAGCGGTCTCGATATCCATGGTCAGGCCCAGCGCATTCTGATTTCAAGGACGTGGAATGCCCGCGAGGAAATCGCCACCAGCACGAGATAGATGAGCGCCGCCACGCCATAGAAGATGAAGGGCTGACCGGTCGTGCGTCCTGCAACGCCGACAACCCGCATCAGCTCGGCGAGAGAAATCACCGAGAGCAATGTCGTTTCCTTGATCGCCATGATCCAGACGTTGCCGAGACCCGGAAGCGCCAGCCGGAACATCTGCGGAATGATGACGGTCCAGAGCCCGGCGAGCGGACGCAGGCCAAGCGCCGTATAGGCCTCGAACTGCCCGACCGGGATCGCGGCGTGAGCACCACGAAAGACTTCCGAGCTGTAGGCGGCCGAAACGAGCGCCACAGCCATGACGCCAACAGTGAAGGCATCCACTTCGATGTAGCCGGTATAGCCGAAACCGCGCGCCACCCACATCAGCGCGCCATTGGTGCCGAAGAAGAGCAGGAAGATCACCAGCAGCGGCGGCACACCACGCAGCAAAGTCGTGTAGAGGGTCGCCGCTGCGCCGAGCCACCTGTGCTGCCCCAGCTTGGCAAATGCCACGCCGAGCCCCAGGACTAGGCCCAGGGCATAGCCGATGCATGCGCATGCCATCGTTACGCCGAGGCCGATCAGCAGCGGCTTGGTCCAGCCGTCGCCGCCCCAGGCGAACAGGTCAATGATGGAACCGCTCGAGCCCATGCGGGGTCAGACCCCGCACAGCTTGGTATCCGGCTTGGTCGAAACGTCGAAGCCGAACCACTTCTCCGAAATGCTCTTCAGCTCACCCGATGCTTTCAGATCGCACAAAGCCGTATCCCATGCCTTGCGCAAATCCTCAGCATCCTTGCGCATCAGTCCGCCCACACCGACACCGAGATAGTTGAATTGCTCGAAGTCGATGTTGGGGGAAAGGATCTCGATCGGCTCACCCTGCGGGGTCCGCGTCAAAGCGATCCAGGGAGAGCGGCCGGCAACGGCCGCATCGACCCGGCCGGCAAGCAGATCGAGGTTGAGGCTGTCCTGGTTGTCATAGAGCCGGACCGTCACCTCTCCCTTCAGCTCGTTGTCCACGAACTTCTGGCTTTGCGTACCGGACTGCACGCCGATCGTCTTGCCGGCAAGTGCAGACTTCAGGTCCTGCCAGTTTGCCTTGCCGTTCAGGCCGGACGCCTTGGCCGCGGCGAAATTGATCGGCAGGTTGGCGTAACTCTGGGTGAAGGCGAGCCGCTTCTGCCGTTCCGGCGTGATGGCGATACCGCCGACGAGGATATCGTATTTTCCCTGTTCGAGCGCCGGAATCTGCCCTTCCCACGGCTGAGCGGTGAAACGACAGCTGCGCTTCATGCGATCACAGACCTGCTTGGCAAGATCGATCTCAAACCCCGTCAGCTCGCCGGACGGCGTCGTCGATGTCCACGGCAGGTAGCCGCCATCGGTGCCGATGCGGACTTCAGCCTGATCTTGCGCAACCCCCGGTCCGGACAAGACCACGCTGAGTACGAGAGTCGACAATAGGCTCCTGATCGTCTTCTGCATGATTTGGATTCCTCCCCAGTTCTTCATTGGTTTATCGGAGACGTTCTGGCCGTCCCTCTGTGCCAAGGTCCCAGAACAATCCGGCCATGATGGCGAGCCCTTCCTTGACCAGTGGCAGCAGCAGATGCTCGTCCGGAGCGTGCTGCGAGCACCCGGAATAGGAATGCGGCACCCAGATCGTCGGCATGCCGAGGATGTCGGCGAAACAGTCGTTCGGCAGCGAACCGCCGGCATTGGGCAGGATGGTCGGCTCCATCCCGGTTGTCTTCTCGACCGAGGCTGCGGCCCAGCGCATCAGCGGATGTTCCGGATCGAGGCGGGTCGCGCCCCATTCCGATTCCTGCGCCATCGGTTCGATCACCACATTGTGGAAGCCGTTTTCATCCAGGAAGGCGCGGATGGCCGGAAAGAAGCTCGCAGGGTCGACATCCACCGTGTAACGGATCTGCATGCGGGCGCGGGCGTGCGGCGGGATCGCGTTGATCGGCTGCTCGGGTCTTCCCGAAACCATCGCCAGCACTTCGAGCGCGGTCCAGCCGAACACCCGTTCAGACGGGGTCAGGCCGGGTTCCCCCCACCACGGATTGAGCTCCGGACCATTCTCTTCGGTCTCGAGCTCGATCCTGGCGAGAGCAGTTCGCACGCTCTGCGGGATTTCGTTGGGCAGGATGCCGCGGACATTGATGCGGCCGTTCGCAGAGACGAGCGCCGCGATCGCGTTGGCGAGGATGACTGCCGGATTGGCGATCAGGCCGCCCCAGTTGCCGGAGTGGTGGGCGCCAGGTCGCAGGTCGCAAACCAGGTCGAAGTCGGCGGTGCCGCGCGTTCCGCCGTCCAGCGTCGGGCGATGCTGCGCCAGCCGCGGACCGTCGGACGCAATCAGCCAGTCGGCCAGCAATTTGGAACGGTGCTCGGCACAGATTTCGCGAAGCCCTGCCGAGCCCGTCTCTTCCGACGTCTCGATCAACGCGACCGTGTTGAAGCCCAGCTTGCCACGGGTCGCCAGCACGGCCTCCAGCGCAAGCATGACGATGGTGTGCTGGCCCTTGTTGTCCGCGGTGCCACGACCATAGATGCGCTCGCCCTCGACCTTTACCTGCCAAGGGTCACGATTGTTCGACCATGAGCCTTCCATCCCCGCGACGACGTCGCCATGACCGTAGACAAGGAGAGTTGGCAATTCGTCGGATTCGACGCGCCGTGCGATCAGGAGTGGCCCCCCGGTCGGATCCGGATTGTCCACCACCTCGCCGGTAAAGCCGAGCTTGCCGAAATCGCCGTTGATTTCATTGAGGTAGCGATAGCATTCGGGACGCCGCTGAGGATTCTGGCTTTCGGTGGCAATGGCGACACGACGCTGCAGATCGGACAGGAAACGTCCGTCGGAGGCAAAGGACGTGGCAAGGGCGATGGTTTGATTCCGAGACATAATCCTGCTCATTCGAATTCTTGACAGGACGATGTCACGCCAAAGAATATGCGAGCAAACCAAAATTTCTCTCGGTTAGCCCTAATAGGATTAAGCCTAGGCCATGTCACGGCACCTGCCGCCACTTCCCGCCCTGCGCGCGTTCGAAGCCGCTGCGCGCCACTTGAGCTTTGCCCGCGCGGGTGGCGAGCTCGGAGTCACGCCAGGCGCCATCAGCCATCAGATGAAGCAGTTGGAGGACTGGGTCGGCGATCCGCTGTTCGAACGACGCGCCAATGGCGTGCGGCTCACCGAAACGGGCCGCGTCTTTGCGACCCGGCTGGGCGCGATCTTCGACCAGATCACGTCCGCCGCGGTTGCAGCCCGCGCGCCGGGCGGAACGAGCAGCGTCACGGTCCGTTGTCAGTTCTCGCTTGCCTCGAAGTGGCTGGCGCCGCGCATCGGCAGGTTCCGTGCGTTGCATCCTGACATCCAGATCGCTGTGCAGGCGTTGCCGCATCGCTGGAACGCTAACGAGCGCGATCCCGATCTCGCCATCTACCACGGCCGCGGCACCATCCCCGGCGTCCGGCAGGACACACTGATCGGTGGGCGATTGGTCGTCGTGGCTTCGCCCGGTCTCGTCGCAACCCTGCCACCGGCTCCGACACCCGCCGACCTGCTGTCGCGACCATTGATCAAAGTCGATTTTGCGGAACCGGGCTGGCACGACGAAGGGTGGGAGGCTTGGTTTGCCGCGACTGGCTTCGGCCACCTCGAACTGCGCCCATCGCTTTCCTTCAATCTGGTACATTTGGCGATCGAAGCCTGCAGTGCAGGCGCCGGATTTGCGCTTGTGCCGGATTTTATGGTCGAGCAGGAACTGGAAAGCGGGCGTCTGGTGGACGCCTTCGGCATCACGCTGCCGATTCGCCAGCCCTATGTGATGATGACCCCGGAGGCAAGCCTGGCGCGACCGGAGGTAGCCATGCTGCGGAGCTGGCTGCTGGACGAAGGGATCAAATCCGCCGCATAAGCAACTGATGTCTCGGGACGATCTGGCGAAGAGGACGCGGCGATGGACACGGAACAGGGCGTTCTCCGGATATCGATCATCGTCACTTTCGCCTTGGCCGTGATCGGGATCGTTTTCGGCCTCCTGTCCGGATCCTTCGCGATCGTGTTCGACGGAGTCTATGCATTGACCGACGCGACGATGACGATCGTTGCCCTGCTCGTCGCCAATCTGATCGCCTCTTCGACCGCGGTCGGGCCAGCCAAGCGCAAGCTGGTCAAACACTTCACCATGGGCTTCTGGCATCTTGAACCGATGGTGCTCGGCCTCAACGGCATCATGCTGTCAGGCGCGGCCGTCTATGCGCTGATCAACGCAATCGGCAGCATCATGTCCGGCGGACGCGAGCTCAACTTCGATCAGGCCATCATCTATGCGGTGGTAACCCTCGCCGTCACCATCGGCATGGCGATCTACGGCCATCGCGCGAACCGTACCGTCCAGTCGGATTTTGTCGCGCTCGACGCCAAGGCCTGGGTTATGTCCGCATCCCTGACGGCTGCGCTGTTCATGGCCTTCGTCTTTGGCTATCTGGTGCAAGGGACCGACCTGGAATGGACGTCACCCTATGTCGACCCGGTCGTGCTCGCCGTGGTTTGCATCATCATCATCCCGATCCCGCTTGGCACGATCAAGCAGGCACTGGCGGACATCCTTCTGGTCACCCCTGCCGACCTCAAACGGCATGTCGATCAGGTCGCAGAAGAGACGGTCAAGCGTCATGGTTTCCTGTCCTATCGCGCCTACGTCGCCAGGGTCGGCCGTGGCAGGCAGATCGAACTGTTCTTCATCGTGCCGTCGGATTGGCCTGCGAAAAGGCTGCAGGAATGGGACCTCATTCGCGACGAGGTCGGCGAAGCTCTCGGCGACGAGGGACCGGACCGCTGGCTCACCATTGCCTTCACGACCGATCCGGAATGGGCCGACTAAAATAAGATCTGCGCCTAGCGCACTATCGGCGCGACTGCATTTTCGACAAGGCGCACGAGGCTGAGTGCGGTCATTTCCGACGATTTCGGATTGGTGGCCAGGGGTTCGTTCTCGAGTGTCAGGTCGAGCCTGCCGAAGGCGCCGGACGCCTCGACCCTATGGGCGTTGCGGCTGGCAGCCGGGTCTGCCACCAACACCACGCGTGTTCTGTCGAGACCGATACCGGACAGGGCCGAAATCACCGCGACATTCGCGTTCTGTGGGAAGCGGTCAGCGGCCTCGCGCGCGCTTCCCTCGAAGAAGGGGGAAGCGGCTTCAAGCGCCTCTAGGTCGAGCATTGTTTCCGCCGCCGTACCGCGCCAGGCACGTGGCGGCTTGATGATGGTGTGCACAACCTCCTTCAGCGGCAGGATGCTGGCGGCCGTCAGCGCGCCGAGATCACCCAGAGCGCCAGAAGGCATGACGATGCGGCTGCCCGCCTTCTCCGCCACGGAGACAAGCCGCTGAAGCAGCGCATCGTCGCAGAATGCGCTCGTCGACGAAATGATGAAACTGGCGGCACAACGCAATGCCGCCTCGCCCCAGACCGCCACGGCGTCCCGCCCGGCCGCCTCGATCACCATGTCGAGATCGAGCTCCGCCAGTTCGGAAGGCTCGGAGATCAACCGCACACCGGCAGGCAGATCGTCGCGACGACGATTGTGATCGCGCACCGCCACCGCGACGATGTTGACGCCTTGCGGATGGCGTTCAGCAAGAAGCTCGCCAACCCGCCGTGCAATAGCCCCCCAACCGACGAAGCACAGGTTCAGCCGCGGTCGGTCAAAGGCCGACATAACCATGCACCAGTTCAGCATCGCGCGTCAGATCCTGGCTGGTGCCGGACCAGACCGTGCGGCCTTTTTCGAGGATGTAGTGGCGATCGGCCAATCGCTTGAGAACATGCAGGTTCTTGTCGATCAGCAGGATTGATTGCCCCTCCGCCTTCAAGGCTTCGATGCAACTCCAGATCTCGGCACGGATCACCGGCGCCAGGCCTTCCGTCGCCTCATCGAGGATGAGTAGTTTTGGATTGGTCATCAGTGCGCGGCTGACCACCAGCATCTGCTGTTCTCCGCCCGACAACGTTCCGGCAGACTGGCTTGCCCGCTCGCGCAGGCGCGGAAACAGGGTATAGATGCGCTCCAAGGTCCACGGGTTCTTGCGCCCGAGCCGATTGGCTGCCGTTGCAACCAGGTTCTCGCGAACCGTCAGCGTCGGGAAGGTATGGCGCCCCTCAGGCACCAGCCCGACACCGAGCCGCGCCACTCTTTCAGGCGTGGCCCCCAGCACGTTCTGGCCGCTGAACTGCAGCTCGCCGGCAAGCGGCTTCACCAGCCCCATGATGGATTTGACGGTCGTGGTTTTGCCCATGCCGTTGCGGCCGAGAAGTGTGACGACCTCGCCATCGCCGATCTCCAGCGCCACGTCGAACAGAACCTGGCTCGGTCCATAGGCTGACTGCAGCTTTGCAACCTTCAGCACAGCTCATCCCCTTCTCCCAGATAGGCGGTGCGCACTTCCGGATTCTGCCGGATTTCGTCAACGCTGCCGCTGGCGATGACGCGACCGTAGACCAGCACCGATATTCGATCCGCGAGCGCAAAAACCGCGTCCATGTCATGTTCGACGAGGAGCATGGAAACCTGGTTCTTCAGCCCACGCAGGGTTTTTATCATCTGCTGGCTTTCGGCATGGCCGAGACCTGCCATCGGCTCGTCGAGCAACAGGAGCCGGGGCTGCGTTGCAAGCGCAATAGCCAGTTCCAGCTGTTTCTGTTCGCCATGCGAAAGATTGGCGACCAGCTCGTTCTCGCGCGGTTCCAGCCCGGTGCCGGTCAGGAAGGTGGAAGCCTCGTCCCGTAGCGAGCGATCGGAGCGGACGTTCTTCCAGAACCGGAAGGAATGTCCCTGCCGCACCTGCACCGCCAGTGCGATATTGTCGAGCACGGTATAGTCGGGAAGCAGGCAGGTGATCTGGAATGTGCGGGCCAGCCCCAGCCCAACGCGCCGGGCAGTCGGCAGGGCATCCAGCGACTGCCCGGCGAGTTCAACGGTTCCCTCATTCGGTTTGAGTTCACCCATCAACTGCGAGATCAGCGTCGTCTTGCCGGCACCGTTCGGCCCGATCAGCGCGTGGATTTCCCCCGGCTGGACCGTCAGGTCGACATGGTCGGTCGCAAGCAACCCGCCGAAGCGTTTGACCAGCCCGCGCACATTGAGGATGGGCTGGGCCATCAGCGTTTCCCCATCAGACGCGAGACGAGTGCCTGCACCCCACCATGTGTGTAAAGCACCACGAACAGCAGGATGAAGCCGAGCGCCAGCTGCCAGTTTTCTGTCCATGCCGCCAGGGTGGTTTCCAAGACGATGAACACCGCGGCACCGATCAATGGGCCAAACAAAGTGCCGACCCCACCGAGAATGACCATGACCATGAGTTCACCAGACTTCGTCCAGTGCATCATGTCCGGGCTGGCGAAACGCAGGAAATTCGCCATCAACGCACCGGCAAGCCCGCAGCCCATGCCGGAAATGATGAACGCCATCAGCCTGTATCGGTAAGCTGGCAGGCCGATCGCCGCCATGCGCTTCTCGCTCTGGCGCAGGCCGACCAGCACATTGCCGAAGCGCGAATTCACGATGCGCCACAACAGCGCAAAGAATACCGCGGTGATGAACAGGCAGACATAATAAACAGTCTGCTTGTCCCGCATGTTCAGGCCCGGCAATTCGTTGGTCCGGCGAATGATCAGGCCATCGTCGCCGCCATAGGTCTTCAGCGACACGAACAGGAAGAACAGCATCTGCGCGAAGGCGAGCGTGATCATGATGAACTGCACACCGCCGGTGCGCAGCGACAATGCACCGATTGCAGCAGCAGCAAGGCCGGAGATCAGGATCGCTACCGGCAGCGTGATCAGCATCTGGTTCGTACCCGGAATGAAGCCGAAGAGAGGCTCCTCAAGCGAATAGTGCTGGTAGAGGATGCCGACGACATAGCCGCCAATGCCGAAGAAGGCGGCGTGGCCGAAGCTGACCAATCCACCGTAGCCGAGCACCAAGTTGAGGCTGGCCGCTGCGATCCCATAAATCAGGATGCGCGTTGCAAGCGAGGTGAGTGCCGAATACCCGGTCGCATCCGCAATCAGCGGCAAGGCGATCATCACGATCAGAACGGCTGCGAGCAGTGCGGGGCGCTTGAAGGAATTTTCGCTGTTCACAATCAAGCCCAATCAGGAATTGCGAATGAACAGGCCCTTGGGCCGGATCAACAGGACGATGGCCATCAACAGATAAATGCCCATGGAGGAGATGCCGGCGCCCAGAGCATCGGCTTCCGGGCCGACCATCACCTGCCTGAGAAGCCCTGGCAGATAGGCGCGCAGGCCGGTGTCGACGATGCCGAGGATAAGGCTGGCGAAGAAGGCGCCGCGAATGGAGCCCACGCCACCGATCACCACCACCACGAAAGTCGTGATCAGGATCTGCTCGCCCATGCCGATCTGCACGGCCAGGATCGGCCCGGCCATAAAACCGGCGAGCCCGGCAAGCAAGGCGCCGAGGCCGAACACCAGCGTGTAAAGCAGCCGCACGTCCACGCCGAGCGCCCGCACCATCTCACGATTGGTGGAGCCGGCGCGCACCAGCATGCCGATGCGCGTGCGATTTATCAGCAGATAGAGACCGAACGCCACCAGCAGCCCGACCACGATGATGGCAAGCCGATAGATTGGATAAGAGAGGCCCGGCAGCAGCTCGACCGATCCGTCCAGCACCGAAGGCATCTGCACGAACAGCGGCTGGCGGCCGAACAGCATTGTGACGGCCTGATTGAAGATCAGGATGAGGCCGAAAGTGGCAAGCACCTGGTCAAGATGATCTCGCCCGTACAGGCGACGTACGACCAGGAATTCAATCGCCACACCGGCGAGCGCGGCTGCGGCAAGTGCGGCCGGAATGCCCAGCCAGAACGAGCCTGTCTGCGTCGCCACGAACGTACCAGCATAGGCGCCGATCATATAGATGGAGCCGTGCGCCAGGTTGATGACGCCCATGATGCCGAAGATCAGGGTCAGGCCCGCGGCCATCAGGAACAGCATCACGCCGAACTGCACACCATTCAGCAATTGTTCGAGGAAAAGCGTCATACGCGGTCACTTCGAGGAAAACAGGAAAGCATGGAGAGACGGCGTAAGGCCGCCTCTCTTCTCAGTTCGGCAGACTTGCGACTACATCTTGCAGTCGGCCGAATAGGCGTCGCCGTGATCCTTGAACACCTCTCCGACGGTCTTGATGACCGGCTTGCCGTCGGCGCCCTTCTCGACCTTCAGCGCATACCAATTCTGGATCGGATGCTGGTTCGGACCGAAGGCGAACTTACCACGCACCGACTGGAAATCGGCCTTGCGCAGGGCATCGCGGAAGGAGTCGTCCAGCTTGCCGCCCGACGCTTTAAGCGCTGAAGCGATCAGCTGGCCGGTGTCGTAGCCCTGGCTGGAATAGTAAGTAGCCGGACGATTGTAGGCCTTGTTCCAGGCTTCCATGAACCTCTTGTTGGCCGGATTGTCGAAGTCCGTGTTCCAGTGCGCCGAAACATTGACGCCCACAGCAGCTTCGCCGACGGCCGCCAGCGTCACGCCGTCCATGGACGGCTCGGCCAGCACCATTGGGATTTCCTTGCCGAGGCCTGCCTGCTCATACTGGCGAAGGAAGGTGATGCCGAGACCGCCCGGATGGAACTGGAAGACGACGTCCGGTTTCGCTGCGCGGATCTGGGCCAATTCGGCGGCAAAGTCGGTCTGGTCGAGACGCGTGTACACCTCACCTGCGATCTCGCCCTTAAAGAAGCGCTTGAAGCCGGCGAGAGCGTCCTTGCCGGCCTGGTAGTTCGGCGCCAGGATGAATGCCTTCTTGTAGCCGAGATTGGTGGCGAGCTGGCCGGCACTCTCGTGCAAGCTGTCATTCTGCCACGACACGACGAAGTAGTTTTCGCTGCATTCCTTGCCGGCAAGATTGGACGGGCCGGCATTGGGGCTGATGTAGAAGGCTTCGTTGTCGACGATGTCCGGCACGGTTGCGCCGGCGACATTGGAGAAGACGATGCCGGTGAAGAGCTTCACGCCACTTTCGCTCAGAAAACGCTCAGCGATCTGCTTGCCTTGCCCCGGTTTCAAGCCGTCGTCCTCGACCAGCAGTTCGACCGGAACACCGCCCAGCTTGTTGTCTTCCATGGCAAGCTTGAAACCGTCACGAACATCCTGGCCGAGATAACCGGCCGGACCGGACAGCGTCGTGATCATGCCGATCTTGACCGGATCCTCAGCCAACGCCGTGAACGTCGTGGCCAGAAGCGCCGAGGCGGCAAGCAGTGTCTTTCGCATAGGCATTGGTTCTCCTCCGTTATCGCCGTGTCGGCGTTTTTCTTGGCGGGCAGGTTAGACAGGACCTATCCGTATGTGAATAGGCCCTGATGAGTCTTCCCCGTTAGAGCGGAATTCGATCAAGTTGAATCGGCATTCCGCTGTATCTCTTTGCCGCATGATCCCGAAAAGTCTGCAATTTTTTTGCTTCGCCGACCTCCGGTTCGAGGATCATCCACTAGAGTTTCACCCAGCCTTCCGGCGGTGTCTTGCCTGGATGCATCGAACCGCAATTCGGACAGGTGCGTGCCTTCTCGTCGGCATAGAAGGCCTGGTAGATGGGCGGCAGGTCGCGCACGATGCTCTTCAGCGAGACCTCGACCCGCTTGACCAGCGCGTTGCACTCGAAGCAATACCATTCGAAGGCGTCGAGCAGACCGTCATTGCGCTTAGGCTCGACGACAAGGCCGATCGATCCTTCCTGCGGACGCTGCGGCGAGTGGCGCACATGCGGCGGCAGCAGGAAAATCTCGCCCTCGCGGATCGGCACGTCGTAGAAATTACCGTTGTCGACGACCTTGAGCATCATGTCGCCCTTGAGCTGGTAGAAGAACTCTTCGACCGGATCGTCGTGATAATCAGTGCGTTTGTTCGGGCCGCCCACCACCGTCACCATGAGGTCGGCATCCTCCCATATCTGCTGGTTGCCAACCGGAGGTTTGAGCAGATGCGCGTGCTCGTCGATCCATTTCGAGAAGCTGAAAGCAGACAGGCGTCTGGTCATGATCGTTCCTCCCACTAGTGGCGCAGCCGCGCCCATTCGATTTAATCGGCGATCTTCAGGCCGCATGCCTCGAAGGCGACGCGGGTTGCCCGTTTCTCTTCTTCGGTGAGCTCGAGCAGCGGTGGGCGAACCCGCCCGCCGGTCTGGCCGAGCAGGTCCTGCCAGTATTTCTGATGCGAATGCGGCTTCTCCGCCGGACGTGTGTCCTTGAGCGCGGCGCGGACCGGATCCAGGCTGTCGCGCACGGCACGTGCCTTGTCGATGTCGCCGGCGAAGGCAAGATCGGTGTACTGGCGCATCCGCGTGTCGTTCTTGGTCTGGATGAGATAGGGCGGCGAGGAGCAGAGGTAGAGCTGCCAACCGAGTTCGACGATGTTGTCCAGCCATTCTTCCTCGGAAGCGGTGCTGACCAGGATCCTGTCGCCGGCAAGGCGGGTCAGGTCCTTGTACATCGGACGGGGCACGCTGTACTTGATGGCGACGACATTCTCGATATCGGCTAGTTGGCTGCACAGCTGCGGGCTCATCAGATAGCCGCTGTCCGGGTGGCTCCACAATGCGATACCGATATCCACCTTGTCGGCGATAGTCCGGTAATAATTGAGCAGCGTTTCGTCCTGCGCCTTGAAGAAATGCAGCACCGGCGCGTGCACGACGATGTAGTCCGCGCCGACTTTCTCAGCGTGTTTCGCCAGTTCGATCACCACATCCATGTTCTGGTCCGAACAGGACATGATGGTCTGGGCACGACCGGCGCAGGCATCGACCGCCAGTTCGAAGCTGCGCTTGCGTTCGTCGAGCGACATCGAGAAGAACTCGCCCTGCTTGCCGGTGATGAAGAAGCCATCGATCTTCAGGTCTCCGATCCAATGATCGACATTCCGGCGGAAGCCATCCTCATCGACCGACAAATCGTCCTTGAATGGCATCAACGCTGCGGCCCAGATGCCCTTCATCGTCGCTCGCGAATGGGCCTTGGCGGTTTTCTTGTCGTATTTCATAGGCCTTTGAACCCTTCAGATCGCCATGCGGTGCGAGACAGTTTTCACCACCATGTAATGCATGATGCCCTCGGCCCCACCTTCACGACCGAAGCCACTTTCCTTGACGCCGCCGAACGGCGTTTCGGCGACCGAGGCCTCCAGCGTGTTGATGGAAACGTTGCCGGCCTCCAGATCATTGGTGATCTGGTCGACATTTGCAGCCGAGTTGGTGAAGGCATAGGCGGCGAGCCCGAAAGGTACGCCATTCGCCTTCTCGATCGCATCTTCCAGCGACGGCACCGGATTGATCACGGCCAGCGGACCAAACGGCTCCTCGCGCATCACTCTGGCATTGGCCGGTACATCCGAGAGGACAGTCGGTGGATAGAAGTAGCCGCGATTACCCGAGCGCTCCCCACCAATCAGGAGCTTGGCGCCTTTCGACACCGCATCGGCCACCAGCGCCTCCAGGGCCTCGATACGGCGGTGGTTCGCCACCGGTCCCATCTCCGTCCCTTCGTCGAGGCCATTGCCGGTCTTCACTAGGCGGGCGCGTTCGAGGAACGCATCGGTGAACGGCTTGTAGAGTTTCTCATGCACGAAGAAGCGCGTCGGCGAGGTGCAGACCTGGCCCGCATTGCGCACCTTGCGGATGGCCGAGCTTATGCCGGCCTTTACCGGGTCGGCGTCGTCGCAAACGATAACCGGGGCATGGCCGCCGAGCTCCATCAGAACGGGCTTGGCATATTGCGCGGCAAGACCGGTCAACCGTTTTCCCACCGCCGTCGAACCGGTGAAGGCGATCAGACGCACCGGCTCCTGCGGAATGAGGTATTCCGAGATCTGCGCGGGCACGCCGAAGACGAGATTGAGCACGCCAGCCGGAAGACCGGCATCGTGGAACGCCCGGGCAATGTGAAGGCAACCGGCCGGCGTCTCTTCCGAGGCCTTGATGATGATCGAACAGCCGGCAGCCAGCGCGCCGGCGATCTTGCGGGCCGGCTGGCTGAGCGGAAAGTTCCAGGGGGAAAACGCCGCCACCGTGCCGATCGGCTGATGATGCACGACATAGCGGATGCCGGGCTCACTCGGGATGACCCGTCCGTAGGTGCGCTGGGCCTCGCCGGCATCCCACTCGAAGAACTCCGCGCCGCGAATGACTTCGAGACGCGCCTGCTGGAGCGGCTTGCCGTGTTCACGAGTGATGTCGAGGGCGATTTCATCGATGCGCTCGCGCAGGAGCGAGGCGGCCTTGCGAATGATCTCCGCACGCCGCGCCGGCGAGGTCTTGCGCCAGATGGCAAAGCCGCGCTCAGCGGCTTCGAGTGCTGCGTCGAGGTCCTGCGTCGAAGCGATGGGGACAGCACCGATCACGCTTTCGTCGGCTGGATTGATGACCGGCAGCGTCTCCGCCGTCTTGCGCCATGCACCGCCAATATAGAGCTGAAGATCAGGGTAGTTCGACATTGGGGCGTCTCGGCTCCGTACTGGCATGAAATCCTGGAACGTCGCGCGGCCGCAGCCGGCAACCTTTCACGTGCCAAGATCAATGGATTTCGATATATCGACAAGATGGATTTATCCGATAAATTAATATCGATTTCCGTATAAATCCGGAACGACGGCTAGCCAGCAGTTGAGCCCTCTCGCATGAAGATCACCATCAAGCAGATCCAGCAGTTCCTGGCAGTCGCTGAACTCGGCAGCTTCTCACGCGCCTCGAAGCGCATGGGCACCGCACAGCCGGCGCTCTCGCAGGCGATCCGCGATCTCGAAGACGAATTGTCCGTGCGCCTGTTCGACCGCACCACCCGCCGCGTCGAGCTGACCGATGCCGGCCGGGAATTCCAGAACTCCACCACCAAGGTCTTGGAGGAGCTGGAGCATGCGGTGGAAGGCGTCCACATGCTGGCAGAACGGCGACGCGGCCGCCTGCGTATCGCGGCACCGCCCTTGCTGGCCTCTGTAGTGCTGCCGCAGGCGATCGCCGAGTTCCAGCAAAGCTATCCGGGTATTGCGGTACAACTTGCCGACGTTGGCACCGAACAGATCGTCGAAGCCGTGCGCAGCGGCAAGGCAGACTGTGGGCTCGGAACCTTCTCTCCGGCTGAAGACGGCATCGAGCGCGTTGCCCTGGTGCGCGACAGCCTGATGCTGTTCTGCGACGACCGCTCCATATTCGCAAATGCTGCCACCGCCAGTTGGCGCGATCTGGCGGATCAGCCGTTGATCACGCTGACGCGCGACAGCGGCATTCGCCTGCTGGTCGAAGTCGGTTTCGAGACAAGCGAAATAGCCTTGAGACCCGCCTTCGAGGTCAGCCAGGTGACGACCGCGCTGGCTCTCGTCGAGGCGGGATTGGGAGTGGCCGTCCTCCCGGCCTATGCTCTGGCGGCATCTCGTCACCGCAAGGTGGTTGGCAAGCCGCTGGTTGACCCCAACATTGCCCGCGAGGTGGCCATGATCCACGCCACCGGGCGTTCCGTCTCGCCGGCCACACAGGCCTTCGTCGGCGTCGTGCGGCGTTACGCACAGCGGCTTATCCCACGCGAAAACAGTTGAGCGATGCTACCGATCACCTGTGATCAAGCGCAGCAACGCCTTGGAGAGCGCGGCTTCCCCGTTGGCTAGATCAAGCACGACATCGAAATGATTGCGGTTGTCGATTTCCATCAGCGTGGAGGGAAAACCGGCTTCCGACCACAGCCGGTGATATTCCGCCGACTGGCGTTTGAACCCGTCAGGTTCTCCCGCAGCATAGGCCGTCACAATGGGGCAGCCGACACGCGGCAGGTTCTCGGCCGGGCTCAGCTGCCTGACCGACTGCTCATTGAGCTTGATCCAGTCCTGCACGAACGACCGGGAGATCGGCGCCAGATGAAACAGGCCACTGATCGGCATGGCACCCTTGATGACATCCTCCGGCACATCGAACGCATCGTGCCATCCGCCGGCCAAGACCGTACCCGTCAGATGACCGCCGGCGGAACTGCCGCCGACATAGATGCGGTCGGGGTCGACGCCGAAACGCGCCCCATCGCGCCACAAGAAGCCAATGGCGGCGCGGACCTCACGCACGATCTCGGCCAGGTCCACCTCTGGCGCCAGCCTGTAGTCCACCACGGCCGTAGCGATGCCATGCCTCGCCAGCATCGCGGCCATGAAGGCGGAATCATGCTTTGAAAGCATCCGCCAATACCCGCCGTGTATGAATACGAAGACCGCACGCGGCTCCGCGTCGACGCCGTAGATATCGAGCGTTTGACCGCTTTCGGCATCATAAATGACGTCGAGATGCGAAGCGACGTCCTTCACCGCCTCAGACTGGCTTCGATAGTTCCGCATCTCTGCCTCGAACACCTCAGCCGAGACTGATGCACGGGCACTATAATCCCGATCCAGGATCTCGCGCGGCCAATCGGCCTCGGCGGCTAGTTCGGCCATGCAGAGCTCCTAGGCGACAAAGGCTCG
Organism: Terribium retamae; assembly: GCF_022347545.1. Lineage (GTDB taxonomy): Bacteria > Pseudomonadota > Alphaproteobacteria > Rhizobiales > Rhizobiaceae > Mesorhizobium > Mesorhizobium retamae. The sequence continues at coordinate 5,424 of NZ_JAKREW010000046.1, read as the reverse complement.
AATGGTTTCCGCGACAACCTTGGGCTGCTCGAGCGTCGGGAAATGCGTCCGACCGGGCAATTTGTTGGGCTTATACCAATCGTGTCCAGCAGCGAAATCGAGTTGCGCCTGCGCATATTCAGGCTCGAACGGCTGCGAATAGATATGCGTGATAGGCCGATTCTCCGCCATCGCCGCCATACGCTGCATCGGGTTTCCCCATTTGCGATAGGCTCTTGCAATCTCGCGGCCGGAACGGGCCCACATCTCGAAACTGTATCTGGCCATCTCTTCGTTGACGTGATCGATGATGTCCTGGTTCTGGGTATCGCCGATCCAGTAATTGAAGAAGTCGCCGCGGCCATTCTCCCAGTTGGTGCGATCCTGGATGTGGTCGATCATCGAAAAGAATGCTTCGTTGGGCGTGGTCTGGATCCAGTCGATGACGACCGAGCGCGGCACGCGTGCGCTACCGAGGCGGTCGGTCACTTCCATGTTCGCCCACCCGCCATGCGAGGTCGAAACCGGCACCACTTTCTCAATCTTCATCCGGTCGAGAAAGGCGATGACGTCGTCAGCCTGATCGTCGGTGACGAAATCGCCATCATGATCACGATGCAGACCGTGACCGCGCCAGTCCAGCCGGACGACCCGGTGGCTGCGCGCCAGTTCCGGTGCCAGGGCCTTGAACAGACGATGGTCCTGGCACCAGCCCGACAGAAGCAGGAGAACATCCCCCTCTCCTGCTTCATCGTAGGACAGCGTGTTGGCTCCGATCTGGATGGACTGCATGCGAGAACTCCGAAATGCGAGACGAAAGGCGGGAAAGCCCTTCGATGAAAACGATCAGGCGAAAGCTTCGGTGGCGGTCGGGATGTGGCGCGCGGTCTTCATGCGCACGGCACCGATCTCGGCGGACCTGCCTGTGATCTTCAGCACCTCGGAACGGATGTCGTCCGGCCAGAAGTTCATGTCGCCCAGCCTTTCGGCCGTATCCTGGGTGTGCTCGGTCAGCGGACGTTCGCGCGCTTCCCACTCTGCGAGCGCCGCCTCGATATCAGGAGCGTCGGTTACGGCTGCCGCGAGGGCCAGCCCGTTCATCAGCGCGCAGCCACCGCCTTGCCCAAGGTAAGGCGGCATCGCATGCGCCGCATCGCCCAGGATCGCAACCCGTCCCTTGCTCCACTGCTTCAGCTTCACCACTTCGAAGGCATCCCAACGGCCGGCATCGCCAAAACGCGCCACCAGATTGGCGAGATGCGGGAAGGAGTCCGTCCACAATTTTCGGTCGGCCGGTACCCTGAGCGCCTCAGCATCATCGGCCGCGCAGCACAGGGCGACATAGAGATCGGAAGCGCTGGCCGGTGTGTAGAGGATGCGACGCGACCCGGTGAAATATTCGATGTAGCGATCGCGGTCCTCGGGTGACACATCGTTATCGTCTCGTGAGATCAGCATCCGGATCGCACCGTAGCCGAGATGCTTGCGATACAGCAGAAGGTCGAGCGAATCCCGCACGCTGGAATTGATGCCGTCGGCGCCAACCACCAGATCCGCCTTGCGCCGCTCGCCACCTTCCAGCAGCAGTTCACCTTCCGGCGTAGCACCCACGGCTGCCGATCCGGTCAAGATTTCGACGCCGGCTTTGCGGCAGGTATCGACCAGCGTGTTGATCAGTTGTTCGCGCAGAATAGTGATGAGCCGCGCATCATCCGGTCCGTTGATGGGGATTTCCTCCATCGTGGTGTCGTTGTGGTCGCGGGTATGGAATTGCGGGCCGATATGCGCACCGACGGTGGCCTGTTCGTAGGCGCCGATCGCCTTGAGCACGCGCAGCCCATTGCTCCAGATATAGATGCCGGCACCGAAGGTGCGCAGGTTGGACGCGCGCTCGTGCACGGTCACCGACCAGCCACGCTGCGCCAGCGCTGCCGCTGTCGCCAGACCACCAATTCCCGCGCCCGCAATTTCGGCACGGCGCCCGGCGCCGGTTCGCTGCATCATTGACTGACTTCCTCCCACCGGTGCTGATCGCACCTGTTTTTGACTTGGCGAGGTCACGACGTGCCGCGCCAAATATCTCGGTACCGGCGACGCTACCTCCCGACCGGCTGGCGAGACCTTCCCAATGATTGGCAATTCATACAAATGAATTCTGTGGAATTTTCTATGAAGCTTTGGAATATCAGAGAGGACCCAACAACGAACCGGCAATGCGCTCATGAAACTCGTCACCAGTCGCCTCACCATCCGCCATTTGAGAATGGTCGTGGCCATCGTCGAGGAAGGCAATCTGGTGCGTGCGGCGAAACGACTTAACATGACGCAGTCGGCCGTCACCAAGGCACTTCAGGAAGTGGAAGCCCTGACCAAGGCCCGCCTGTTCGACCGCAACAACCGTGGCGTCGTGCCGACCATGTTTGGAGAAACGCTTGCCGAACATGCCCGCCTGGTCATCACCCAGCTCGCTCATGCCGAAGAGCATCTTGCCGATCTGCGCGACGGCACCGGTGGGCGCGTCGCCATCGGCACGCTCTTGTCCGCTGCTGCCGAACTGTTGCCGACAGCTATCGCCCGCCTGCGCAAGGATCGCCCTAAGCTGGTGGTGAAGATCGTCGAAGGCACCAATGACGTGCTGATCCCGGCGCTGCGCGCCGGCGAGCTGGACATGGTGGTCGGTCGGCTTTCGGAACTGCGCGACCGGCTCAATGTCGTACAGGAGGTTTTGATGGACGACATCGCCTGCGTTGTCGCACGCCGCGGCCATCCGCTGGCCGAACGTCGTGATCTCGGTCTCGCCGATCTCATCGGCTGGGAGTGGATCCTGCCGCCGCAGGAAACCAGCCTGAGGCGACAGATCGATATTGCCTTTCGCGAGGAAGGGCTCGAACCGCCGGTCCACGCCGTCGACTCCGTCTCCCTGCTCACCAACCGCGCCCTGCTCGTCGACGCCGACTATCTCGGCGTCTTTCCGGCCCAGGTCGCGCGCAGGGAGGCTGCCGCTGGCGCGATCACCATACTGCCTGTCACCTTGCGCGCAACCGCCATGCCGATCGGCATCACCACCCGTACCAACGCTAGGCTTTCCCCGGCAGCCGAACTGCTGGCGGAAACGCTGAGGAGAACGGCGGTCGATCTGACGGCCTGAAGCTCGGCCGCAGCGGCCATGGCTATTCCCAGTCTTCATAGCTGGGAGATGAGTTTTCCATTTACCGCAAGACTGATTGGCCCAAGCTTGGCCATGCAGACGGCCTGCCGGCAACGCGGGACGACTGCACGCAAGGGCCAAGCACAAAAATCGCGACCTGGGATCGCGGAAGCCGCCCGTGCACTCGAGAACAAAACGGGAGGGACTTCTATGTCTTGCAAGAGAATATTGGCAGCCGCCACCTTGGCGTTGCTGGCAGGTACGGCTCATGCCGCCGATCCGCTCAAGATCGGCATGATCACCACACTCTCCGGCCCCGCAGGCTATCTGGGCCAGGACATCCGCGACGGCTTCCAGTTGGCGATCGACCAGAACAAGGGCCAGCTCGGTGGCGTACCGGTTGAGTTGGTGGTCGAAGACGACAGCCTGAAACCCGGTAATGCCCGGCAGATCGCTGACAAGATGCTTTCCGAACAGGGCATCAAGGTCTTCACAGGCATGGTCTTCGCCAATGTTGCCTTCGCAGCTGTTCCCGAAATCCTCGACAACGATGCGCTCTATGTCAGTGCCAACACAGCATCGGCGACATTCGCCGGCAAGGATTGCCACCCCAACTACTTCGTCAGTTCCTGGCAGGACGACAGCCAGGGCGAAAGCGCCGGCGCCCTCGCCCGGTCGCTCGGCTACAAGAAGGCATTCCTGATCGCGCCGAACTACCAGGCCGGCAAGGAAACCATGGGCGCGTTCAAGCGCTTCTACAAAGGCGAGGTTGTCGGCGAAACCTACACCAGCCTCGACCAGACTGATTTCGCCAGCGAGATGGCGCAGATCCGCGCCGCAATGCCCGATGTCGTCTATGAATTCGAGCCGGGCGGCCTCGGCATCGCATTCATGCGTCAGTACCAGCAATCCGGGCTGCTCAAGGAAATCCCGATGGTGGTGCATCCGGCTTCGCTCGACCAGGTCATCGTTCAGGCCGTTGGCGACGCCGCTTCGGGCGTCAAGGTGACCAGCCACTGGAATGACGACTTAGACAATCCGGTCAACAAGGCCTTCGTCGCTGCCTGGCGCGCCAAATTCGGCGATCGTCCGATCACTTATTATGCGGCTCAGGGCTATGACGCCGCTCTCCTGATCGGTGCTGGGCTCGAGAAGGACCCTGCCGGCGCCAGCGACGTTGTGGCGCTGCGGAAGGGTTTGCTCAGCGCGGAGATTCCTTCCGTGCGCGGCCACTTCAAGTTCGGCCCCAACCAGCATCCGGTTCAGGACTGGTATTCCCTGAAGGCTGAAAAAGGCGCTGACGGCAAGATGGTGCTGAAGACCGACAGCAAGGTGCTGTCCGCACACAGCGACAGCTATGCCGCCGAGTGCAAGATGCCCGCCGAATAGCAGGCGCATCAGCCTCGCCGTTTTCGACGAACCGAAGCAGAAAAGCCCGGCGCGAGCCGGGCTTTTTCGGTTTCAGAAGCGGTCGGGCGTAGCGCCGGATCCAGCAGCCTTGCGAACCGTCAGTGATCCATCGCCTTGACGATCTCCTCGGTCATCTTCTTGGCGTCGCCGAGCAGCATCATGGTGCCGTCCTTGTAGAACAGCGTGTTGTCGATGCCGGCATAGCCGGAGCCGAGCGAGCGTTTGACGAAGAGACAGGTGCGGGCCTTGTCGACGTCAAGGATCGGCATGCCGTAGATCGGCGATGACTTGTCGTCACGCGCCGACGGGTTGGTGACGTCGTTGGCGCCGATGACATAGGCGACATCAGCCTGTGCGAATTCGGAATTGATGTCTTCCAGTTCGAACACTTCGTCATACGGCACGTTGGCTTCGGCAAGCAGCACGTTCATATGGCCTGGCATGCGGCCGGCGACCGGATGGATGGCATACTTCACCTCGACGCCATTCGCCTTCAGCTTGTCGGCCATTTCGCGCAGCGCGTGCTGCGCCTGGGCCACCGCCATGCCGTAGCCCGGCACGATGATGACCTTCTGCGCGTTCATCATCAGATAGGCGGCATCGTCGGCAGCGCCGGTCTTCACCGTGCGCTGGATGCCGTCATCCGCCGCGGCAGCGGTCTCGCCGCCGAAGCCGCCGAGGATGACCGAGATGAAGGAGCGGTTCATGCCCTTGCACATGATGTAGGACAGGATCGCACCCGACGAACCGACCAGCGCGCCGGTGATGATCAGCGCCAGATTGCCGAGGGTGAAGCCGAGCGCCGCGGCGGCCCAGCCCGAATAGGAGTTGAGCATCGACACCACGACCGGCATGTCGGCGCCGCCGATCGGGATGATCAGCAGCAC
>NZ_JAKREW010000045.1 GCF_022347545.1 Terribium retamae | reverse complement strand
CACGGCCGGTTTCCTTGAACTTTGCAAGGCAATGAAGGCCAAGGGAACACCGGCCGGCTTCCCGCACGGCAAGGCGGTGGGCGACGGCAACAACTACGCCCACTGGCTGCTGTGGAGCCATGGCGGCAAGATGGTCGACGAGGGCGGCAAGGTGACGATCAACAGCCCGGAAACGATAGCGGCCATCAACTATGCCAAGGCGCTCTACGAGACATTCATTCCCGGGACCGAAAGCTGGCAGGATATCAACAACAACCGCGCGTTTCTGGCCGGCCAGGTGTCGCTGATCGCGAACGGCGTTTCCGTCTACTACGCCGCCAAGAAGGATCCGGCGCTGGCGGAAATCGCTGCCGATATCCGTTCCACCAACTTCCCGATCGGCCCCGTCGGCAAGAGCGTCGAGCTCCACCAGACAAGTTCGCTGCTGCTGTTCAACCACACGAAGTATCCGGAAGCCGCGAAAGCCTACATGAAGTTCATGCTGGAGGCGGAGCAGATGAACAGCTGGATCACCGGCGCCAGCGCCTATTGCTGTCAGCCGCTCAAGGCGTTCGCGAGCAATCCCGTCTGGACGGCGGATCCCATCCACGCGCCCTATGCGCGTGCCTCGGAAACGCTGCGCCCGAATGGCTATGCCGGCCCGCTCGGCAACGCTTCGGCCGGCGTGATGGCGGACTATGTGCTTGTCGACATGTTCGCCGGTGCCGTGACCGGACAGATGTCGCCGGAAGACGCGGCAGCGGAAGCCGAGCGACGTGCCAACCGCTACTACCGCGCCTGATCCGGCGCAGGGATGATCCTGCCGGCGGCGCCTCGTGCCGCCGGCAGCAGAGCACGACCCCGAAAAGTGGGACCGGTTTTCGGGAACGCGCTCGACAAAGAATTAGATCAGGATGGCGGTTCGCCATCCTGATCCGGGAAAGGTTCAAGCGGGAGAAAGTCGATGTCCACCGTGCCGTCCGGAAAACCGCCATCCGCATCGATTATGCAGAACAACAATCTGCTCGGCTTCCTCTTCATGCTGCCGGCGGCCATATTTCTCGTCTGTTTTCTTACCTATCCGCTTGGCCTCGGCGTCTGGCTCGGCTTCACCGATACGCGCATAGGGCGCGACGGCATCTTCATCGGGCTTGAGAATTACGAATTCCTGATCCGCGACAAGGTGTTCTGGCTCTCCGTCTTCAACACGCTGCTCTACACGCTGATCGCCTCGATCCTAAAATTCGCGCTGGGGCTCTGGCTTGCCCTGCTTCTCAATGAGAACCTGCCCTTCAAGTCTTTCCTCCGCGCCATCGTGCTTTTGCCGTGGGTGGTACCGACGGTTCTTTCGGCGCTGGCGTTCTGGTGGATCTACGACAGCCAGTTCTCGATCCTGTCGTGGTCGCTGATGAAGCTTGGCGTCATAGACGGCCCGATCAACTTCCTCGGCGATCCCAACAACGCACGCGTTTCCGTCATCGCGGCGAATGTCTGGCGGGGCATTCCCTTCGTGGCGATTTCGCTGCTCGCCGGATTACAGACCATACCGGCTTCGCTGCAGGAGGCGGCTTCGCTTGATGGCGCAACGAGCTGGCAGCGCTTTCGCTATGTGACGCTGCCGATGCTGACACCGATCATAGCCGTGGTGATGACCTTCTCCGTGCTTTTCACCTTCACCGACTTCCAGCTCATCTACGTGCTGACCAAGGGCGGGCCGGTGAACGCGACACATCTGATGGCAACGCTATCGTTTCAGCGCGGCATTCCGGGCGGCCAGCTCGGCGAAGGCGCGGCGATCGCCGTGGCCATGATCCCGTTCCTGCTCGCGGCCATCATGTTCAGCTTTTTCGGTTTGCAGCGTCGGAAGTGGCAGCAGGGCGGACAGGATTGAGGAGGCACCGATATGTCAAGCAACGTTCCAGCCGACGTCCTGACCGACAATGCCGAGGGCATGAGCTACCTCAACCGGCTGCCCCGCCGGATCATGGTCCTGTATCTGCCGCTCGCCGTCTTCGTCTTCGTGCTGCTTTTCCCATTCTACTGGATGGCCATCACTGCCGTTAAGCCGAATTCCCAGCTCACCGACTACAACAACTACAGCCCGTTCTGGGTCGTCGGGGCCACGCTCGACCACATCAAATATCTGCTGTTCCAGACATCCTATCCCGGCTGGCTGTGGAACACGATGCTCGTCGCGGTATGCTCCACCATCCTGTCGCTGGCTGCCTCCGTCTTCGGAGCCTATGCGATCGAGCGCGTGCGCTTCACCGGCTCACGCTCCGTCGGGCTTCTCATCTTCCTCGCCTATCTGGTGCCCCCTTCGATCCTCTTCATTCCGCTGGCCTTCATCGTCTTCAAGCTCGGCATGTATGATTCCAGGCTTGCGCTCATCTTCACCTACCCGACCTTCCTCATCCCCTTCTGTACCTGGCTGCTGATGGGGTACTTCCGCTCGATCCCGTTCGAACTGGAGGAGAGCGCATTGGTGGACGGGGCTTCGCGCTGGCAGATCCTCGTCAAGATCATCCTGCCCCTGGCGGTGCCGGGCCTGATTTCCGCCGGCATCTTCGCTTTCACGCTGTCATGGAACGAATTCATCTATGCGCTGACCTTCATCCAGTCGTCGGAAAACAAGACTGTGCCGGTCGGCGTGCTGACCGAGCTGGTGCGGGGCGACGTGTTCGAATGGGGATCGCTGATGGCAGGCGCGCTGTTCGGCTCTCTTCCGGTCGTGATCCTCTATTCGTTCTTCGTCGACTATTACGTGTCGTCGATGACCGGGGCGGTGAAGGAGTAGTTCGGACTTTTGGTTCCACGGCAGGCGGAGCCAGACTAACGGCAACGACTGCCCTGTTTCGTCAACTGTCTCCCTCGCGTCGATCCGCCGCCAGAACCGCAGCTATCGCCTCCCTGAGGTCATCGCCGCTGACCGGCTTGTGCAAGATGCGGAAACCACTGGCGGTCGCTTCGCGAATGCGCGACGGCGAGGTGTCGCCTGTCACAATGATGCCCGGTACCGGATGGCCGAGATAGGCGGACAGCGACTTGATCGCCTCGACGCCGGTGGCGTTGTCCCTCAGCCGGTAGTCGGCCACGATCAAGTCGACGGGCGCCAGCCCCTGCTTCGCGGCTTTGCTATGAGCGACCTGCACGTCCGCTGCCGATTGCCCGGCATAGATCCGGTGGCCTTCCAGTGTCAGCAGGCCAACCATGGCATCGAGCACCTCGCGCTCGTCATCGACGATCATGAGGCTTGCCACCGCCTGCTCCTGCGGTGTGCTGATCGGCAAGGCCGGTGTATCGACATTCACGGAAGCCAGCGTCACGGAAAACATAGACCCGCGACCCGGTGCCGAAACAAGTTCCAGTGGGTGCCCGAGCAGTTCGGCCGTTCTGCGCACGATCGCCAGGCCCAAGCCCAGGCCCTGAGCCCTGTCGCGCGCCGGATTGTTCAGCTGCACGAATTCCTCGAAGACCGCGGCCTTCTGATCTTCCGGTATCCCGAGCCCGGTGTCCCAGACCTGGATTTCCACCCCGGTTGCCCGTCGGCGGCATCCAAGCAAGACGCTGCCGGAGTTCGTGTAGCGGAACGCATTGGTGAGAAGGTTATCGAGAATCCGTTTCAGCATCATCGGATCGGTGTCGACATGGACAGATGTATCCACGACCCGCCAACTGAGATTTTTCGCCCGAGCGGATGCGGCAAACTCATCACGCAGGCTGCGGAAGAGCTCGCCAAGGTCGACATTTTCCCTGGCCACGGTGACGACGCCGGCGTCGAGCTTCGAGATATCGAGAAGCGCGTTGAGCAAGCCGCTCAGATTGCCGACGATGGCCCTGGCTGAGCTCGCCAGGTTGCGTGCGTCTCCTGACGGCACGTCGCCGCGACGACCGAGCACCGACAGTGTCGAAATCAGCAGTCCAAGCGCGTGGATCGGCTGGCGCAGATCGTGCGACGCCGCCGCCAGGAACCGGGTCTTGGCCTTGTCGGCGGTCTGCGCGCGATCACGCTCCTCCTGGAGGTGGCCGATCAACCCGACATTCTCCAGGCGCAACCGGATCATCTCGTGCAGCATGCGGTAGGCGATACGGCCATAATAGATGTTGATGGCGATCAGGCAGGCGAGCAGAAAAAGATAGGCATCGCCGACCGCACCCGGCATCGTCGTGAAGCGGGCTGCGACCGGTATCGTCGTTGCGAAGATCGAACCGATCAACGCCGGCGGGAAGGCCGACATCGATGGGATGGTGCCACTCACCAGTCCGGCGAGGATCGCAACGATGAAGGCAAACAGATGCGGCTGGTCAGGCACATAGCCGATCCAGGTCAGGGAACCCCATAGAAGGCCGGATGCCCATGAAAAGCCAGCAGCGGCCCACGCCCATCTGCGCAAGGAAGCAGGTGTCCTGGGATGCTTCCAGAAACGTCGTGCCACCACGACGCGAGCCACAATGAGCGCATAGACGGCGACGATCCAGGGCACGAGCCACTGCGTCGGAACAGAGCCGTAGAGTGCATAGACGATGCCGAGGGAGATGGTGACGTTGGAAATCACCACGCCATAGGCATTGCGGTACAGATGTTCGATCAGGGCTTCCTGGATCTTGTCTTCCTGCATCGAACCCTCGCACTTGTCTGCCGGGTGGACCGGCCCTTTTCCCGACTTGCCGCTTGATCTACCGCCCGCGTGTTTCCCATACGTTAGCAATCGCTGAAGTAAGGTGCCGTCCCCAGGACAGAGACATCATGCATCGCCCGCTGACCGCCATCCTTGCCGACGATCACGCCATCATGCGCGAAGGCGTCAAGCTGCTCATCAGTGCGATGGAAAATGTCTCGGTCACTGCGGAAGCGGCGGACGGCGAGACACTGCTCAAGCTCGTGCGCGACACGAAGGCGGACCTGCTCGTTCTCGACCTCGGCATGCCCGGCGTTTCGGGCGTACCGTTCATCGCCGAGATCAAGGAATTGGCGCCGCGGCTGAAGATCGTCGTCCTGACCGCCAACATCGAGCCGCGGACGGTTCGGCTGGCGCTGGAGTTCGGGGCGAACGCCTATCTCACCAAGGACGGTGACCCTGAAGAGCTCGGTGCAGCGATCGAAGCGTTGCGACAGGGCGAAACCTATCTTGCGAAAACCGTGCGTTTCGCGATCACCGAGCCAGACAGGAAGAGCCGAGCGCCGGATGCGCAGGAGATCATCTCGCCGGTACCGCTGACACAGCGGGAACGCCAGATCCTGCTTCTGGTGGCCCAGGGCATGACGGCACGCGAAACCGCGGACCGGCTCGGCATCAGCCAGGCAACCGCCCGCAAGCACCGTGAGAACCTGATGCGAAAGCTCGACCTCCACAGCACCGCGGAGCTGACCGCCTATGCCGTTCGGCTGGGGCTTCCCACTGGCTGAAGTTACGGCTTCCGCTGCCATTCCGGTAACGCCCCCTTAACCAACATGACCGTAGCGGTGGCGCGCGTGCACCGAAATACGGCATCTGCCGTATGTCGCCGTTCTCCCAGCTCTCCTATCCCTTCACGCGCCGTCGAGGCGCCACAGGGGAGGGCCGCATGCCGTCGCTGGAGCCGTGGATTCCATTCATCGCTGCAACCATCGCCTTTGCCTGCATGCCCGGGCCGGCCATCTTGTACATGACCGCGCAAACCGTTGCTCACGGCCGCCAAGCCGGTTTGATGGCAGCGCTCGGCATCCATCTCGGCTGCTATGCCCATATCGCCGCCGCCTCGATTGGCCTGGCGTCGGTGGTCGAAGGCGCTCCGGCGCTATACGCGGCGATCCGTTTCGCTGGTGCGGCCTATCTGGTGTGGCTCGGTGTCACCATGTTCCTCGGATGGAATCACGATTCCGGCAACGGCAGGGCGCATCGACCGAACACGCTGCGCGACAGCATCGTCGTTGAAGTGCTCAATCCGAAGACCGCGCTGTTTTTCCTGACATTCCTGCCGCAGTTCGTGGAGACCGATGCCGGGGTTCCACTCTGGCTGCAGTTCCTGATCCTCGGCATGGTCGTCAACCTGGTGTTCTCGGCCGCCGACGTCGCCGCGGTCGGCCTTGCCTCGATCACACTCGGGCGACTGTCCTCGGGCGTTTCCAGCTGGGTTGTGCCGAAAGCTTGCGGTTCGATCCTGATCGGCCTCGGTGTCGCGCTCGTCACGCATCAGGTGTAGGGAGAGCTCTTTCGCTCCATTGGTTTCGATCGGGCTGGCCAGGGGAGCCATTGGCAACCGTCATCCTCTACGCACATCGTCGTACTAGAATTTCCCGATGCGGCCGTGCCATGCTGACTTTTCGCGTGCGTCCTTGCTAGATTGCAAAAGGGTGAGGGTTCGCATGCGGCGGCTGGAGGGCCGCAGTCCATTCGGGAGGAACCATATGGCAATGATCTCACGCGCGCTCGCAGTCGCGCTTCTGGCAAGCGTTTCGTTACCTGCGGCCGCACAACAGTTTTCGGACAATAAGGTCAAGATCGGCATTCTGAACGATCAGTCGGGCGTCTACGCCGACTTCGGCGGTAAATGGTCCTATGAAGCGGCCAAGATGGCGGTCGAGGATTTCGGCGGCAAGGTGAAGGATATGCCGATCGAAGTGGTCACCGCGGACCATCAGAACAAGGCAGACATCGCCTCCAACATCGCGCGCCAATGGTACGACACCGAACAGGTCGACGCGATCATGGAACTCACCACCTCATCCGTCGCGCTCGCCGTCCAGGGCATTTCCCAGGAAAAGAAGAAGATCGACATCGTCACTGGCGCAGCAACCTCCGACCTGACGGGCAAATCGTGCTCGCCCTACGGCTTTCATTGGGCCTATGACACCCATGCCCTGGCCGTCGGGACCGGCGGCGCGCTTGTGCAGCAGGGCGGCGACACCTGGTTCTTCCTGACCGCGGACTATGCCTTCGGCTACTCGCTGGAGGAACAGACCTCGAAATTCGTGACCTCGAAGGGCGGCAAGGTGCTTGGCGCCGTGCGCCACCCGCTCGCCACCACCGACTATTCGTCCTTCCTGCTGCAGGCGCAGTCTTCAGGGGCCAAGGTCATCGGCCTTGCCAATGCCGGCCTCGACACCGCCAACGCGATCAAGCAGGCGGCGGAATTCGGCATCGTTTCGGGCGGCCAGCGCATGGCAGCGCTTCTCTTCACCCTCGCCGAAGTGCATGGTCTGGGTCTGGAAGCGGCGCAAGGCCTTACACTGACCGAAGGCTTCTATTGGGACCGCGACGATGAATCCCGCGCGTGGTCGAAGAAGTTCATGGACCGCACGGGCCGCATGCCCAACATGATCCAGGCCGGCACCTATTCCGCCGTGCTTCAATACCTCAAGGCCATCGACAAGGCTGGAACCGACGAAACAGAGGCGGTTGCCAAGAACCTGCATGAGATGCCTGTCGAAGACGTCTTTGCCCGCGGCGGCAAGGTCGGGCCCAACGGCCGCATGATCTACGACATGTATCTGATGGAAGTGAAGAAGCCGTCGGAGAGCAAGGGCCCGTGGGACTATTACAAGGTCCTCGCGACCATCCCTGGCGACGAAGCCTATACCAAACCTGCGGAGTCCGGATGCCCGCTGGTCAAGTAGGGTGTCGCAGCGAACAGGGTCGGAGGTATCCTTGAGTACCGCGTCCCAACCTGACCAGGGTTCTCCCGTCCTGTCCGCGCGCGGCCTGCGGCGTGATTTTGCCGGGTTTGTTGCCGTGAAGGATGTCGACCTCGACGTCCATCACGGCAAGATCCATGCCTTGATCGGCCCCAACGGGGCCGGCAAGACGACCGTATTCAACCTTCTGACCAAGTTCTTGCAGCCCACCGCGGGAACCATAACCCTGGCTGGCCACGACATCACCAAGGCGGCGCCGGCCAAGGTCGCCCGGATGGGCGTGGTGCGCTCGTTCCAGATATCGGCGACCTTTCCGCATCTGACCGTGCTCGACAACGTACGGGTGGCGCTGCAGCGGCCCAATGGTCTCGCCACCCAGTTCTGGCGGTCGCTTTCCGCGCTCGACCAGCTGACGCCGAAGGCCATGGAGTTGCTTCAGGCCGTCGGCCTGGACAATGCCAGGAACAGGCTGGCATCCGACCTCTCCTATGGCCGCAAGCGCGTGCTCGAGATCGCCACAACGCTCGCTCTCGACCCCAAGGTGCTGCTGCTCGACGAGCCGATGGCCGGCATGGGCCATGAAGATGTCGGCGCCATCTCGAGGCTGGTTCACACCATCGCCAAGGATCGCGCCGTGCTGATGGTGGAACACAATCTTTCCGTGGTCGCCGACATTGCCGATTGGGTGACGGTGCTGCAGCGCGGCCAGATGCTGGCTGCCGGAGACTACGACACGGTGAGCAAGGACGAGCGCGTGCGGATCGCCTATATGGGGACCGAACATGAGTAGCACCGCACCCCTGCTCTCGGTCCGCGGCCTGAATGCCTGGTATGGCGAAAGCCATGCGCTGCACGGCGTCGACCTCGATATCCGTGAAGGCGAGACGGTCACATTGCTGGGCCGCAACGGGGTCGGCAAGACCACGACATTGCGAGCCATCATGGGGCTCATCCGCAAGCGGACCGGACAGGTGACGTTTGCGGGCAAGGACCTTATCCGCATACCTCTCCACCACACTGCGCGTGCCGGCATTGGTTATGTCCCGGAAGAGCGCGGCATCTTCGCCACGCTGACGGTCGACGAGAACCTGATGCTGCCTCCGGTGATTGCAGGAGGCGGCATGGGCATCGACGAGATCTTCGACCTGTTTCCAAACCTCAAGGAACGACGAAACAGCCAGGGCACGAAGCTCTCCGGCGGAGAGCAGCAGATGCTCGCGATCGCGCGCATCCTGCGCACGGGAGCCAGGACCATCCTGCTCGACGAACCGACGGAGGGTCTGGCCCCGGTGATCGTGCAACGCATCGGCGAGTTGCTGGCGGAATTGAAACGCCGGGGCATGACGATCCTGCTGGTCGAGCAGAACTTCCGCTTCGCCAGCCGCATCGCTGACCGGTTCTACCTGATAGAGCACGGCAAGGTGATGTCGGAGTTTCCGGTCGGCGAACTCGAGAACAGGATGGACGAACTGCATGAAGTGCTGGGGGTCTGAGCGGTGATTTTCGGTATCCCCATTCAGGCCTTTGCCGGACAGCTCCTGGTCGGGCTGATCAATGGCTCCTTCTACGCCATGCTCTCGCTCGGCCTTGCCATCATCTTCGGCCTGCTGCGCGTCATCAACTTCGCGCATGGCGCGCAATATATGCTGGGCGCCTTCATCGGCTATCTCATCCTCGCCAAGCTCGGCATCGGCTACTGGCCGGCGTTGATCCTGGTACCGATCGCGGTCGGCCTGTTCGGTATCATCGTCGAGCGCCTCGCGCTGTCGCGACTCTATGAGGTGGATCCGCTCTACGGCCTGCTCTTCACCTTCGGTCTTGCCTTGGTTCTGGAAGGCGTGTTTCGCTATATCTACGGCGTTTCCGGTAACCCCTATCCGGTACCGCCCGCCCTCGCCGGAGGCGTCAATCTCGGCTTCATGTTCCTTCCCATCTATCGTGGCTGGATCGTCGTCGCCTCGCTGATCGTCTGCCTGGGAGCCTGGCTGCTTGTCGAAAAGACGAAGTTCGGTTCCTACCTGCGCGCCGCCACTGAAAACCCCAAGCTCGTGCAAGCTTTCGGCGTCAACGTTCCGATGCTGCTGACGTTGACCTACGGCCTCGGCGCCGGGCTTGCCGGGCTTGCCGGCATCATGGCTGCTCCGGTTTACCAGGTCAGCCCGTTGATGGGCTCCAACATGATCATCATCGTGTTTGCCGTCGTGGTCGTCGGCGGCATGGGATCGATCCTGGGAGCGATCCTGACCGGCTATATGCTCGGCCTCGCCGAAGGCCTGACCAAGGTGTTCTACCCCGAGGCCTCGAGCATCGTCATCTTCGTGATCATGGCGATCGTCCTTTTGATCCGCCCTGCCGGCCTGTTCGGAAAGGACGCCTGATATGGCCGAAGCAACTGTCCAGCCGAGCAAGACCACCGCGAACCGCATCGAGATCGTCCTCATCGGACTCGGCGTGGCAGCGCTATTGGCGCTGCCGTTCTTCGTCTATCCGATCTTCGTGATGAAGATGATGTGCTTTGCGCTGTTCGCCTGCGCCTTCAATCTTCTGCTCGGCTATACGGGATTGCTGTCTTTCGGCCACGCCGCCTTTTTCGGGGGTGCGGCCTATTTCACCGCACATGCCGTCAAGGTCTGGGGGTTCCCACCGGAGATCGGCATCCTCACCGGCGTCGCAGGAGCGGCCCTGCTCGGCCTCGTCATCGGCTTTTTCGCCATCCGCCGCCAAGGCATCTATTTCGCCATGATCACGCTGGCGCTTTCGCAGATGTTCTTCTTCTTCTGCGTGCAGGCCAGCTTCACCGGCGGCGAGGACGGCATCCAGGGCGTGCCGCGCGGAACATTTCTCGGCGTGTTCGATCTGCAGAACGAACACACCATGTATTATTTCGTGGCTGCCAACTTCCTGCTCGGCCTGTTCATCGTCTGGCGTATCGTCAACTCGCCTTTCGGTCTGATCCTGCGGTCGATCCGCGAGAATGAGAGCCGCGCCATTTCGCTCGGTTATTCCGTGCAGAACTACAAACTGGCGGCTTTCGTGATGTCGGCGGCACTCGCGGGACTTGCCGGCGCCATCAAGGCGCTGGTTTTCCAGTTCGCCACTCTGACCGACGTTGCCTGGCAGATGTCGGGCGAGGTGATCCTCATGACATTGCTCGGCGGCATCGGCACGATGGCTGGCCCGATCTTCGGCGCCGGCTTTGTCGTCGCCTTGCAGAACATGCTGGCGACGTCGGACTTCCCGGTGACCATCGCCACCGGTCTGATCTTCATGGTCTGCGTGCTGATCTTCCGCCGCGGCATCGTCGGCGAAATCTACGCCTGGCTTGAGCGCCGGCGCGGGGAAAAACCGGAATAGCTCCATCGCAATATGGTCATTGTTGATCTGTATAAATTTTAGGCAGTCGTTGGCGTCGATTAAATTTTAGGCTGAAGTAACTCGCGATAGCCCTTGTAATTAGCAACCCGCAAAGACGCGACGAACGCTCCCAACCGCCTAAGCGATTAATTAGAAATGGGAATCTTCCCTGCGGCTGATCTGGCACGCGGCTTGCTTTTCTTTTTCAGGCACAGCGAAAAGGGGAACTGCCATGTTCGAGGTCAAAAAATATTCGCGCCGCCTGGCCGGCGCGGTCATGATCGCCGGTTCGATCGCCTTTACCGGTTCCGTCCGAGCCGAGGGCGACACCATCAAGATCGGCGTCTTGCATTCCTTGTCAGGCACGATGGCGATTTCAGAAACGACACTGAAGGACGCCATGCTGATGCTCATCGAAGAGCAAAACAAGAAAGGCGGCGTGCTTGGCAAGAAGCTCGAAGCCGTGGTTGTCGATCCGGCCTCCGACTGGCCGCTCTTTGCCGAAAAGGCGCGCGATCTGATTTCCAAGGACAAAGTCTCGGCAGTGTTCGGCTGCTGGACCTCGGTTTCACGCAAGTCGGTCTTGCCGGTCTTCGCCGAACTCGACAACCTGCTGTTCTATCCGGTCCAGTATGAAGGCGAGGAGAGCCAGCGCAACGTCTTCTACACCGGCGCCGCCCCCAACCAGCAGGCGATCCCTGCCGTCGACTACTTGATGAGCGAGGACGGCGGCTCGGTGAAGCGCTGGGTGCTGGCTGGCACCGACTACGTCTACCCCCAGACCACCAACAAGATCCTCCAGGCCTATCTGAAGTCAAAGGGTGTGGCCGACGAGGACATCATGGTCAACTACACGCCTTTCGGCCATTCCGACTGGCAGACCATCGTCTCCGACATCAAGAAGTTCGGTTCGGCCGGCAAGAAGACCGCAGTGGTTTCCACCATCAACGGCGACGCCAATGTGCCCTTCTACAAGGAACTCGCTAACCAGGGCATCAAAGCCGAAGATATTCCGGTTGTCGCCTTCTCGGTGGGCGAGGAAGAACTGGCCGGCCTCGACACCGCACCGCTGGTTGGGCACCTGACGGCATGGAACTATTTCCAATCCGTCGAAACACCGGGCAATGCCGAATTCATCAAGACCTGGCGCGCCTTCGCCAAGAACGACAAGCGTGTGACCAACGACCCGATGGAAGCCCACTATATCGGCTTCAACATGTGGGTGAAGGCTGTCGAAAAAGCCGGCACCACCGATCCGGACGCGGTGATCGACGCGATCGTGGGTGTCTCGGTACCGAACCTCTCGGGCGGCTACTCCACGATGATGCCGAACCACCACATCACCAAGCCGGTGCTCATCGGCGAGATCCAAGCCGATGGCCAGATGGAAACGGTGTGGCAGACCTCGGGCCTCGTAACCGGCGACGAGTGGTCGGACTATCTGCCTGAATCGAAGAACCTGATCGCCGATTGGCGCAAGCCGATGTCCTGCGGCAATTTCAACGTGGCAACCGGCAAGTGCGGCGGCCAGAGCACCAACTAGCCCCACGCACGAGGCTTACGGGTGCCTCCTTCCCGCCCGTAAGCCTGCTTCTTTCAGTTCGGAAACCACCGTGACGATCAGCGCTCCAAAATATCCGGCCTCGCCGACAATCCTCGTCGCCGCGCTGCTTGCCGTCCTCACGCTCGTTGTTTTCGCACCATCTGTGCGCGCCGACGAAGCGGTGGTGCGGGCAGGCCTGGCAAAGTTCGCGACGGCAAAAGGTTTTGGCGAGGTCGAAGCGGCGGTGCGCGAGCTCGCAGCGACAGGCGACCCTGCGGTTTCGAAGCCGTTGGCAGCACTGTCCGAAGGCAATCTCTATGTGCGCAAGTCGGACGCCGCGGTTTTCATCGCAACCAGCAATGGCGAAACCTTATCCCTTGCCGATCCTCTGACAGGGGCGGAAGCCGGCACCGCCAAAGCGGGCGAGATGGCGAAGGTGCGCGTCAACAACGCGGTGCGCGGTGCCATACGCGCGGTGTCCGGTTCGTTGACGCTTGGCAGCGGGGATGCCGGTGTTCGTCTCGCCGCCGCGAACGCAATCTTTTCCAGGCCGGATCCCAATACCATCGACGCGTTGGATGCCGCCATCGCCAAGGAAACTGATGCGACAGTAAAAGCGCGGATGCAGATCGCGCGTTCATCGTCGGTACTGGCTTCCGATCGTTCCGACGAGGAAAAGAGCGCGGCGATCAAGCTGATCTCCGGGCTTGGCAGCCGTGAAGCGCTGAACCTGCTGACCAGCTTCCAAAGCAATGCGCCGGACAGGCTGAAAGAGGAGGCCGCCAGCGCTATCCGTTCCATCAACGGCACGCTGATGGCTTGGGACGTCGCGCAGAACGTCTGGTACGGCATCTCGCTTGGCTCGGTACTGTTGTTGGCGGCGATCGGACTGGCGATTACGTTCGGCGTCATGGGCGTCATCAACATGGCGCATGGCGAAATGGTCATGCTTGGTGCCTACACCACCTTTGCCGTGCAGGAGGCCATCCGCGCCACGGCACCGGGGCTGTTGGACTATTCGCTCATCGCCGCTTTGCCTTGCGCTTTCGTGGTAGCCGCGGCGGTCGGCATCGCCGTCGAGCGCGGTATCATCCGCTTCCTCTATGGACGTCCGCTGGAGACGCTGCTTGCAACGTGGGGCGTATCTCTCATCCTGCAGCAGGCGGTTCGAACCATTTTCGGGCCCACCAACCGCGAGGTCGCAAACCCGTCCTGGATGTCGGGCGGATTCGAGATCGGGCAATTGGCGATCACCTGGAACCGGCTCTGGATCGTCGCCTTTTCGCTCGCCGTCTTCGCCCTGCTCCTCCTGATTTCGAACCGCAGCGCCTGGGGTCTGCAGATGCGCGCGGTAACACAGAACCGGCGCATGGCGGCATCGATGGGCATCCGGACACCCTGGGTCGACGCCTTCACCTTTGGGCTGGGTTCCGGCATCGCAGGCATCGCCGGCGTGGCGCTCAGCCAGATCGGCAACGTTTCGCCGAACCTCGGGCAGGGCTACATCATCGATTCCTTCATGGTGGTGGTCTTCGGTGGCGTCGGCAATCTCTGGGGCACGCTGCTTGGCGCGATGTCGCTCGGCATCGCCAACAAGTTCCTGGAACCTTATGCGGGTGCGGTGCTCGGCAAGATCATCGTTCTGGTTCTTATCATCCTCTTCATACAAAAGCGTCCGCGCGGGCTGTTCGCGCTCAAGGGCCGGGCGGTGGAAGCATGATCGCGGCAAGGCTTCTCAAAAACGGGATTGACCGGCGCATCGCGGCCACCATCGCGCTGCTGGTCGGCGCGGCTGTCCTCGTGCCGGTACTCCATCTGGCCGTTCCCGAGAGCAGCCCTTTCCACATTCCCGCTCACGCCGTCGTCCTGTTCGGCAAATATCTTTGCTACGCGCTGCTGGCGTTGGCGCTTGATCTCGTCTGGGGTTATTGCGGCATCCTCTCGCTCGGCCATGGCGCGTTCTTCGCGCTCGGCGGCTATGCGATGGGCATGTATCTGATGCGCCAGATCGGCGATCGCGGCGTCTACGCCAACCCGGTCCTGCCCGACTTCATGGTGTTCCTGAACTGGAAGGAGCTGCCCTGGTTCTGGCATGGCTTCGATCAGTTCTGGTTCGCTGCGGCGGCGATCGTCCTAGTGCCGGGCGCACTCGCCTTCGGCTTCGGCTGGCTTGCCTTCCGCAGCCGTGTCACCGGCGTATATCTCTCCATCATCACCCAGGCGCTGACTTATGCGCTTCTGCTCGCCTTCTTTCGCAATGACATGGGCTTTGGCGGCAATAACGGGCTGACGGATTTCAAGGACATTCTAGGCTTTCCCGTGCAGGCGCCGGCAACGCGCGCGGCGCTGTTTGCCGCCACCGCTCTGGCCCTGGCGGCCTTCATCGCCGTCACGGCGATGGTCGTCGGCTCCAAGCTCGGCAAGTTGATGGTGGCCGTTCGCGATGCCGAAAGCCGTACACGCTTCGTCGGCTGGCGACCCGAGCACATCAAGCTCTTCGCCTTTACGCTGTCGGCGGTCATGGCCGGCATCGCCGGCGCGCTCTACGTGCCGCAGGTAGGCATCATCAACCCCAGCGAGTTCGCGCCCGCCAACTCGATCGAGGTTGTCATCTGGGTCGCCATCGGCGGCCGCGGCACAATTCTCGGTCCGATATTGGGGGCCATGCTGGTGAACTGGACAAAGAGCTGGTTCACGGCGGCACTGCCGGACTTTTGGCTGTTTGCGTTGGGCGCCCTGTTCGTGGCCGTGACGCTGTTCCTGCCGAAGGGCGTGATCGGCATGTGGGACCAGTGGCGTGCAGCGCGACGGTCGCGCGTGGACGGGGTCGTGCCAGCCATAGGCACACAGCCGCGGCAGTCGCTGGGCACGGAGGCAGCGGAGTGAAGTGATGACGAACACCGCACAACCGGCTCACGCCCCCAAGGACACGGGCGCATGACCAAGCAGCACACCATTCTCTATCTCGATGGCGTGTCGGTTGCCTTCGATGGGTTCAAGGCGATCAGCAATCTGTCGCTGACCCTCGGCAGGAACGAGATGCGCGCGATCATCGGCCCCAACGGGGCCGGCAAAACGACGATGATGGATATCATCACCGGCAAAACGCGGCCGGACATCGGCGATGTCTATTTCGACGGTGTGCATGACCTGACCAGGCTGGACGAGGCGGATATCGCCAATCTGGGCGTCGGCCGGAAGTTCCAGAAGCCGACGGTGTTCGAGATGCATACGGTCGAGGACAACATTGCCTTGTCGCTGAAAAGCCCGCGCGGCGTGTTCGCCGCGCTGTTCGATCTGCGGTCAGCCGAAGCGCAGGGCCGTATCGACGATATCCTTGAAATGGTGCGGCTTAGCGCCCGGCGCGGTGAAAAGGCTGCCAACCTCTCTCACGGCCAGAAGCAATGGCTGGAGATCGGCATGCTGCTGGCACAAGATCCAAAACTGTTGCTGGTCGACGAGCCGGTGGCGGGAATGACCGATGCGGAAACGGAAGAAACCGGCCGGCTTCTCAAGAAGATCGCCCAAACACATTCCGTCATCGTGGTTGAGCACGACATGCATTTCGTGCGTGAACTCGACGTCAAAGTCACCTGCCTGCACGAAGGCTCGGTTCTGTCTGAAGGCTCGCTCGATTTCGTCTCGTCCGACGAACGGGTGATCGAAGTCTATCTTGGGCGGTGACGGCATGTGGCGCGTGTGTCTGGAACGTTTCGACGCCAAAAGGGCCAACACCCCATACCCGACCGCCGCGCGAGGCGGCGGTCGCGCAGAGCGCGACCGGATAGGAAATCAGGGTCGAAACCCTGTCGGAAATTTCACGAACCTCCCTTGGCCGGCCGGAAGGTCTGCCACCCCCGCCGCCGCGGCGGCGGGGGCGTGGGGGGACCACGCACAGGCGCATATGGAGCCGCGCCATGCTTGAGGTCAGAGACGCAACCCTTCACTACGGGGCCGCACAAGCGTTGCGTGGCGTCTCGCTCGTGGCTGCACAGGGTGAGATCACCTGCGTGCTTGGCCGCAACGGCGTCGGCAAGACCTCGCTGATGCGGGCGATCGTGGGACAGCACCACCTCTCAAGTGGATCGATAGCCTTCGAGGGGAAGGCGCTCGACCGGAGCACGCCGTATGAGCGTGCCCGGTCGGGCATCGCATTCGTGCCGCAAGGACGGGAGGTTTTCCCGTTGCTGACGGTCCGGGAAAATCTCGAGACGGGGTTTGCTCCGCTCAAACGCGGCGAGCGTACCGTTCCGCCCTACGTGTTCGAGCTGTTTCCCGTGCTGAAGCAGATGCTCTACAGGCGCGGCGGGGACCTCTCCGGTGGCCAGCAGCAGCAGCTCGCCATCGCAAGGGCGCTGGTGACCCGGCCGAAGCTGCTGGTCCTGGACGAACCGACCGAGGGCATCCAGCCGTCCATCATCAAGGACATCGGCCAGGCGATCCGCTATTTGCGCGGCATGCTCGGCATCGGCATTCTTCTGGTGGAACAATATCTCGATTTCGCGCGCGGCCTTGCCGATCGCGTTGCGATCATGGATCGTGGCGAAATCGTCTTTTCCGGTGATCCAACGAGCCTTGATGACCCGCATGTACGCCGACACCTCACACTCTGACGGCGCAGCTCCGATGCAGGAAGCTCACGGCTTTGCGTCGCGCTTCATGCACGCTCCAGGCGTCGGTGGTAACCGCTGGTTTGTGGATCGTGTTCGGAGGCTGAGATGATCCCCGGCGAAGTTCTCACCCTCCCCGGCGATATCGTCCTCAACGAGGGCGCGACCCAGATCACACTGCTTGTCGCCAATACTGGTGACCGCCCCATCCAGGTCGGCTCGCACTACCATTTCTTCGAGACCAACGGCGCGCTCGATTTCGATCGTGCGGCGGCGCGTGGCATGCGGCTCGACATCGCTGCAGGCACCGCAGTGCGTTTCGAACCGGGCCAGAAGCGCGAGGTGCGGCTGGTGCCGTTCGGCGGCAAGCGGGAAGTCCATGGCTTCCGGCAGATGGTGATGGGAAAACTCTGATGCCTGCAATCCTTTCCCGCACCGCCTATGCCCAGATGTACGGTCCCACAGTCGGTGACCGCGTGAGATTGGCCGATACCGAGCTCTTCATCGAAGTCGAGAAGGACCTCACCACTTTCGGCGAGGAGGTGAAGTTCGGCGGCGGCAAGGTTATCCGTGACGGCATGGGGCAAAGCCAAACGACCCGCGCCGAAGGCGCTGTCGATACCGTCATCACCAATGCCTTGATCGTCGATCATTGGGGTATCGTGAAAGCCGATATCGGACTCAAGGACGGATTGATCGTGGCGGTCGGCAAGGCCGGCAATCCCGACATCCAGTCGGGTGTGGACATCGTCATCGGTCCCGGAACCGAAGCGATCGCCGGCGAGGGCAAGATCCTGACCGCCGGCGGCGTCGATGCGCATATTCATTTCATTTGCCCGCAGCAGATCGAAGAGGCTCTGATGGCGGGGGTTACCACCATGCTGGGCGGCGGTACCGGACCCGCGCATGGGACGCTGGCGACCACCTGCACACCGGGCCCTTGGCATCTCGGCCGCATGATCCAGTCGTTCGATGCCTTTCCGATCAATCTTGGCCTTTCCGGCAAAGGCAACACGTCGAGGCCGGCAGCACTGGTCGAGATGATCGAAGGGGGTGCCTGCGCGCTGAAACTGCATGAAGACTGGGGCACTACGCCCGCAGCCATCGACAATTGCCTGGCCGTCGCCGACGACCACGACATCCAGGTGATGATCCATACCGACACGTTGAATGAAAGCGGCTTCGTCGAAGATACGGTAGCGGCTTTCAAGGGCCGCACCATTCATGCCTTCCACACCGAGGGTGCCGGCGGCGGCCATGCGCCCGACATCATCAAGGTCTGCGGCCTGCCAAACGTGATCCCGTCTTCGACCAACCCGACGCGGCCCTATACGCACAACACCATCGCCGAGCATCTCGACATGCTGATGGTATGCCACCACCTGTCACCGTCGATCCCCGAAGACATCGCCTTCGCCGAAAGCCGTATCCGCAAGGAGACGATCGCCGCGGAGGACATACTGCACGATCTCGGCGCTTTCTCGATCATTTCCTCCGACAGCCAGGCCATGGGTCGTGTCGGCGAGGTGCCTATCCGAACCTGGCAGACGGCGCACAAGATGAAGATGCAGCGTGGCCGCCTGCCCGGCGAGACGGGCGACAACGACAATCTGCGGGTGCGTCGCTACATTGCCAAATACACGATCAACCCGGCCATCGCTCAGGGGCTTTCGAAGCATGTCGGCTCGATCGAGATCGGCAAGCGCGCCGACCTCGTGCTGTGGAACCCGGCCTTCTTCGGCGTCAAACCGGACATGGTTCTGGTCGGCGGCATGATAGCGGCGGCGCCGATGGGTGACCCGAACGCCTCGATTCCGACGCCGCAGCCCATGCACTACCGGCGCATGTTCGGCAGCTACGGCCGCGCGCCCGCCCTTTCGTCCGTCACCTTCGTCAGCAAGGCCGCGATGGCGTCCGGCCTGAAGGAGCGACTGGGCGTCACGAAAGGCATGGTTGCGGTCGAGAACACGCGCGGAGGCATATCGAAGGCATCGATGGTCCTCAACGATGCCACCCCGCAAGTGGAAGTCGACCCTGAGACCTATGTGGTCCGTGCCGACGGAGAGCTGCTTACCTGTGAGCCGGCAACCGTGCTGCCGATGGCGCAGCGCTATTTCCTGTTTTGAGCCTGCCGCGTCATCTCGGTCCCCTAGTGCGGAACTCGTGTCGGCATGTTCACATCGATACGCTCGAGCGGCACTGGCGCTAGTGACGACTTCGTAAAGCCTCGGGCGGTTCCCAACGCGAGGCTGGATCGCAGGCGCGGAAGCTGACCGAAAAACATCGGCGCAGTGGAAAGGCAAGGATCGCTGAGGTTGGACGTTTTTGAGAAGATGGCGCGCCCGAAGAGATTCGAACTCCTGACCCCCAGATTCGTAGTCTGAACCCACACCTTATGGCGCAAGGGCTTCAGTGTTTCATGTCGCGATTGTGTCGCGTTCATCATGCCAGAAAGGCGCGTTCCGCAGCCTCCATTTCGTCCGCGTCATCCGCGCGCGGGAACAGATGCCCGTAGGTATCCATCGTCATCGCGATCGTGCCATGCCCCATCCGCTCTTGCACGACCTTGGGCGGCAGAGCGAGGCCACCCTCCTCCTTGCGATTGATGCACCAGCTTGCGAACCAATGCCGAAGGCAGTGGAGCCCGGTGTATTTCGGCCCGAGGATCGGCTTGCCTCCTTCGTCCTTCTCGCCGGTGTCGATTGTCACTCCGGCGTCTATCCAGGCCGGATGCAGGCCACGCCGGAGGATGTTGTTCAACTGCTCGACCTTGCCAGCGCCATTGGCAAAGACCAAGTGCGACGGCTTAGCGTCCTCTCGGATCGGCTTGCCGTCATCGTCGCGGCCGGTGATCGGGCGGCTATAGGCGAGTTTCCATTCCTTCAGCGCATTAATGACCATCGGCGGCGCCGGCACAGTGCGCTCGCCTGAAATCGACTTTGGACGGCCAATGTCGTTGAAGCGGTCGGCTCGCTGGTGAACGCGGATCTCGCGCTTGTCGAAATCGACGTCGCTCCAGCGCAATCCCCGAAGCTCCGATGCCCGCAAGCCGCAGAAGGTCGCGGTCAGCGCCAACGGCCGCATGAAACCCGAAAGAACCCCAAGGAGCGCCTTCACCTCCTCGCGCGTCGGAATGTCCACTCCGATCTTCAAACGGCCTTTCTGTCGTTGCTCCAGCCTGCGTTCTGACGATCCGCGGCGAGCCTTCATGTCCCTCACGACATTTCGAGCCACAAGGCCGCGCTCCTGAGCATCAGCCACAAGCGCACTTAGCGAGACCAACACCTTCTTGATCATCGCCGGCGATCGCCCTGCACCGCGCAAGTCGTCTTCGAAAGACCTCACCTTAGCGACAGATAACCCGGCGAGCCTGGTTGTGCCGAGAAAAGGGCCAATGTGCAGGCGAAGGTGCCGTTCGTAATCTTCGATCGTGGCACGCTCCAAGCCGCTCGCTTTGGCAGATGCGATCCACAGCTTACCCGCCGCTTCGATGGTCGCGCTGTCGCTGTCCGCGACATGTACGCCTTCGCGTACCTCGACCTTGGCTGTTGCGGAGAAGGCGTCGGCATCCTTTTTCTTGGCGAAGGTCTTGAGGTGCCGATCACCCTTTGCGTCGACGTAATCGACAACCCAGGCAGTCTTCTCGACCCCTTTGCCAGTTTTCCACGTGCGCTTGCGGATGCTCACGTCTGGGCCTCGTCGTCACGCTCGTGCCAATGCGATCGATCCTCTTCATCCTCTGCTCGACCTTGATACCAATCCGCGAGGATGTCCTTGACCTTACCGCGTGTTTCCTCATCGAGGTCGGGAACTCGCCCCGATGCTATCCCTTCAACAGTGTCCAAAATCTCGTCCGTAAGGGCATCGATGGCACCTTCGTACCCGCGTACCTTTCGAAGCGCGCGGAGTAGATCCGTGAGGTAGCCAATTCGCACATTCAAAGGCCAAGGCTCGGGAAATTTTTCTTCTAAAACCCGCACAATTTCCGCGTTCATGGAACGACCGCTGTTTTCCGCCGCTGTTTTGATGCGGTCGCGTAGCCCGTCGGGAAGCCTCAGCGGAAACTGATCCGATCCACGCCCGGGTCTAGCCATCAGATGCCATCCTACAAAATGAAATCACAGTAATTTCATTGCCCTTGACGTGCAATAAAATCACGGTAATGTAAATCACCGTGATTTGTAACGGCAAGCGGGTTCACCAAACGTGGTTAAGAAAGGATGGATATGACCGAAGGAAAAGAGAACCTCGATCTGGTCTGGGGGGTTCAAGCGATCGCAGACATCATCGGCCGCAGCTACCAGCAGACCTACCACATGATCGCCAGCGGCAAGCTTCCGGTGGTGAAGCAGATCGGCGAACGCTACGTCGTTAGCCGCGCCAAACTGATCGCGTTCTTCATGGAGGACGCGGCCTGATGTCGGTGGAGCGCCAATCGAGAGCGTTCTCTTCCGCGCAAAAGAAAGGCCCAGCAAGCGCGCCAACGCTTCTGAGCCGTGGTTCTCAATCCGCCAAAGGAAATTCGAACGTGGAAACACATAACACACGTGCCTCGGATGAGGCAATCGTGGCCGCAATGCGCATGCTGGAAGGCCCGATCCATTCGCTGTTGATGATGTCGGAGATCATGGGCGATGCCTTTGATCATGATGTCCAAGAGCTCGACATCGACACCTTGGAAAAGCGCGGCATTCCGCGCGACGGCAAGAGCATGAAGATCATCCTCACACGGGGTCAGATCGACCGTCTGAGCTTCCTCTGGAACGATGTAATCCATCGTGCTGCAAAGCTACAGAAGGCCTATCTCGCTGCCCTTGACGGCAAGGAGATCGCAGCATGACGCGCCCCTCCAAAAGCATCACCCGTCGCCTATTCCTCCGCAATAGCGCCGTGGTGGGAGTCGCCACTGTCACAACACCGAGCGTCGCCGCCGAGCCTGCACAATCGGCGCGAGATCGTCTTGAACTGGCAATCGCAGCATTGAAGGCAGCCGCTGATGAGCTTTGGCCGAACGCCGACGACTGGATGGTGAAGATCGAAGCAACGCCCGCGATCCCTCTGCTCATCAGCAATTACGATCCTCTCGCAAAGGGGCAGCGCAATGTCTGACCTCTCCGCCCTGATTGCCACCTACAAGGCAGCAAAGTCGGCCTGGGAAACCGCCGATCGCTTGGATGACACAAAGCGTGGCCCCGAGTGGACTGCCTACCTTGCGGCAGAAACTGCGCTCGTTGTTCTCCCCTGTCACACACTGAGCCAAGTTCGGTCTAAGGTAGCGTGGTTCCTCGATAACGAAGACGCCTACGACGCGCTTCGTCGTTGCTTCATCAATGACGAGGAAACGCTTGTACCGTTCCTCCAGTCTCTCCTTGGCGGGCCAACCGATAACGCGGGAGAGACAGAATGAGGATCATCCGCGCAATCTCCTGCCTCGCGCACTACAAAGCCTCGACCTGGCTGCAGAAGGCCTCGAACTGGCACCTCTGCCGCGCTGAGGCGATCCACGCTGATATCCGGATCCGACGCATGGTTGGGTCCGAAACATTCCCCAATCGGGGAAACTCTTCCAGTCACGCCGGCCGCGTCCTGCTCTCCTTGATCGTCGGGCTGGCCGTCTGTGTCGCATGGGTGTGGTTCACTGCGAGGGCTTCGTCATGAGCGAGGCCGCCGCAATCCAGAAAGCCGCCGAGTGGCTTGCCAACACGCCACAGCGCCAGCGTCCACCGCACTTGCTGGCACATCTTCAACACGAGTTTGGGCTGACAGCTGCCCAGGCCGTCGAGGCGATCCGCGAGGGTCGTCTCATGGCAGCGAGGGCACATTGATGGCGAAGAAGAAGCACGACAACCAAGGCCGCGGCAACGGCGAGGGCCACTTCTTCCAGATGTACGAGTGGTTCATGAAAACCACCGCCTGGCAGCATGCCTCGCCGTACGAGCGCTCGCTCTATTTGGAATTGAAACGTCGATACAACGGCCGCAACAACGGCGACATTTCCCTGTCGCACCGGGAGGCCAAGGCTCTTCTCCAATGTAGCAACACTGCAATCGAGAATGCATTCAGAGGGCTGACTGCGAGAGGGTTTATTGTCGCTGTCAGGAAGGGCGCTTTCGATTGGAAGACAGCCAAAGACGGGCGAGCGGCTGGCCGTGCAACGCGCTGGCGCCTGACTGAGTTGCCGCAAGATATCCCGATAAGGGTTCTGTCCGGTGGCACGAAAGAGTTCATGCTTTGGCAGCCTGGTATGGACCTATCAGAAAAATCAGCGGTCCGTTCTAAGCGGACCAATGGTCCGACGAGAGCGGACCATTTTGAGAATGACGTCCGTTCTGAGCGGACCATAAACGACGGAGTGTCCGCTCATGTCGGACGATAAGCAGCGTTTTACCCCTCCGAGTGTCCGTTCTGAGCGGGCAGTATTATCTACCATGTCAGGGGGCCGTGTAGCGGGCGCGCTGAGCCTGCCATTGTTCACATGGCAACCACCACGCAAACTCATCCTGTTCCCTCTGACTAAGCGTGTAGGGAAGATCAGGCACACCGCTCAAAAGCTACTCGGCAAGCATGGCTATGACGCCGAGCTGTACTGGAAGCAGGTTGTCTCCTCGAACCGTAAGCATCTCGAACGCGTCGGTCTCTCGCCTGATGAGGTCGACAGCGAGTTGCGAGACTTCTTTGACGCTGTCCAATGCGAGATGGTCCGCCTGACGTATCGCGGCCGCCGGCCTGGAGGTGACGTCGCATGACCGCGCTGGTTCGCATCGAGGCGGGCCAGTGGGTGCTGGCCTTTAAGGAGAATTTCGGACCGTATCCCGGCGGAGGCGATCTCCGTGAGACGTTAGAGCGCCTGACGCATGGTGGATCTGGCTGGGACTGCCTTCATCGACCGAAGGATCAGTTCGACGTCCATCAAACAGAGCGGGTGATGCCGAAAACCTACCGGATCGTGGGTAGTGGGAGCAGGCATTGGCGAGACCAGGTTGTAGCTGCTGCTGCCACCTCCGGTGAACTCGAGGCGCTCCGCGACAAGCTGTTCGCTATCGGCTTCGCTGCCGACCGCGCGATCAATGATGAGATAGCGCGGCTCATCTCGCCCTTTGAGGCAAAGACCCGCGCCGATGCCTTGGCGAAGGTCCACGCAGCATTGCCGCACATCTTCGGGAGGCAGAATTGAGCCAGACCACTACTGAAGCACTATCTCGGCTGGAGAGTGCGCTGGATCGCTGGAGGAAGGCCTCGGCCACCGTCGCCGGTGGCTGGCGTACGCAGGCTGATATTCGTGATCGCGACCGCCTGCTCATGGAACTCGACGAGGCAATCACTCGCGCCGAACCCTTTCAGGACAATTCGGAAATCGCCGCGGCGTTGGACCGCGCCAATCAGGCAATGATGGGGAGACCTGTGGCATGAGCTTCAACTGGACAAAAATCAAAGCCCAAAAGCGAATGCAGCAGAAAGGCACCGAGGATCGGTCCGGCCCCGTCAGTAAGGACGAGCTCCGCCGGCAGGCTGACGTGCTGCTCACCGCGTACAAGGGGCCAGTGACGAAGGTTCCGGCCGGCATACGTGTGACCGGATCACAGGTATCTGGGGAAATCCCCAGACGGCCATCCGGCAACGTTGCCAGATCGGTCACTGGAAACGCTACCAGTAAGCCATCTGCGGATTATCCGCGGATAGAAAGACAGAAGCGTCCCCGTCCGGAACGCTTTCACGATCGTGCTGTGCCTCTTGGCACCGTGATTTACTGCGACGGCGCTTGTGAGCCGAACCCCGGCGCTGGCGGGTGGGGTTTCGTCGTGTACCAGGATGGCGTCGAAATCCACGCGGAAAGCAGCGGTCAGGTCGAGACCACGAACAACCAGATGGAACTCACCGGTGCGCTGATGGCGCTGCGTTGGCTTGCAACCTTCACCACCGACCCGGCCGGCATCCGGCTGTTTTGCGACAGCCAGTATGTGGTGAAGGGCTGCAACGAATGGCGGCATAGCTGGAAGCGCAACGGTTGGAGCAAGCGCAAGCCGAATTCGCCGACGCGCGCAGAAGGCGAGATCAAGAACCTCGATCTGTGGAAGCAACTGGACGCCGCACTGATCGCACTGCCGCTCACCCTGGAATGGTGCAAGGGCCATGTCGGCATCATCGGAAACGAGCGCGCAGACGAGCTTAGCCTGATCGGACGTGAGAGGGCGCTGGAGATGCAGGAACCGGCCTCGATGGACCTGATCCGGCAGCAGCTCGACTATTCGGCGCGAGGCTGGTGACCTAATTCAGCCTCGGTGAGCCAACATCCAGTTGAAGGTCAAACTTCCCAATTTCGATGATCTCGTTTCGCGCGTTTCCAACGAGTGACCACTCCTCATTGATCTTGTCCATAAAGTGAGGGTGGTCGTTGTCATCATTTTTTGCGAGGTTCTTTAGGAGACCATCGACCAGACTGGCTACTTTCGTCGGAAGCAACAGCATCGCAGTGCTGTGAGCCTCTTCCAGCTTTCGTCGAGCACTCCAATACGAGTTTCGAAGGTCTTCCTCGGTGGTTCCCCGTGGCCCACGATGGGTGAGTTGCTGGTCTTCCCATTCCGCCACCACGCTTAAAAGGGTTCCAAGCGCAGTGGTGAGCTCAGAATAGGCATTGAGCTTTCTTTCCCAGTGTTTCTCGTCTTTGTACCGGCGGAGCGCCCACCGTACTGCGCGCCAAGCGATAAAGAGGGCACCAAAGAACTGCAGGGCAAGTTTCAAAGCTTCGATGAGCACTGCGCTCATCGATAATTGTCCATCCATCATATAAAACGCCATTGCAGCCATCCCCATCTTGCCAATAGCCCACTATGGCATAGCCAAGCTTGTGCCGGAACGTTCGCAGCATCCTCCAGGATAGCGAACGGTAGGGTTGCTCCGACCCCTAAAAATGGGGCATCCTTTGGGTACGCTGGCGACCCTTACAACGTAGAAATCGACAGCGCGCAAAGCCAAGCACCGCAATGCGTTGACTGATAGCAACAGCCGAAATGGGCGGTTTCGGTCGACTTTCCGATTTTACACCGTGTCGCAAAGTCGCTTATGAAGGCCCTGTTTTGAGGTAGCCTCAAAGAATTGCGCCCAACTCGACGGCAAACGCGATTTGCATGCCATAACGGGGTGTTGCCATTACCCCCTGAAATGAGCGATATTTTGGGTACACTGGCGAGCGACGCACCCCGAGAAAATCAGACATCCAAACTCGCCAGAGACGGTTCAGTGCATGACGAAATCCGGTTTCAGGGTGTGTTGCATGTTACCCCTGTTATCGGCGATGTTCTCGGTACGCTGACGCGCTTTGCATCCCTGACATGACGAAACTCAAAACCCTCCGGCAACGTGTGGGCTCTATCGGCTCGCGCTTCGCTACCCAAGCCCATGAAGGCAAGGAACGCGACAGGCAACGCCGGCAGACCAACGAATGGCGCGCCTGGTATGCATCTGCCAGATGGCGGAAGCTCAGGATCAAGGTGCTACGGCGCGATCTCTATGTCTGCCAGCGCACAGGTGTCTTGCTCATTGGCAAGCATCCAGCTCCGAACAGCCCGGTAGTTGACCACATCAAGGCGCACCGCGGCGACCCAGCCCTTTTCTGGGATGAGAAGAACCTGCACGCGGTGAGCAAGGCCTACCACGACAGCACGAAGCAGGCCGAGGAAGCGAAAGAGATCAAGGGTACGTGGGATTGAGAAAGGTAGACCAAGATGACGCATGAGACCGTGGACGCCGGCAACAACGTTGTGACCGTGTCCAGCACCTCCGACGCGCGTACCGCCAACAACACCATGCGCCACGCCTACCGCGTGCTCTCCGAACAGGAGAAGGCTGCGATGCAGGAGATCAAGGATATAGGGCTCGCCTTCCATGACCGTATCGCCGCCCTTGGCAACAGTCGTGAGTTGTCCATCGCCAAGACCAAGATTGAGGAAGCCGTCATGTGGGCGGTTAAGCACATCACGGTGTAGGCATGATGCATCGTCCTCTGCCTGTCGCGAATGGCTGCCCAAGCTGCGGCCGCAAGCCAACAGTGCGGTATCGTCTCTTCAAGGGGTACCGTGCCGAATGCGAGTGTGGCGTCTCCGGCCCGTTCGTCTCTCGTGATAGCGAATGGCCGCTGCACGATGCCGTCTACAAGTGGGCCTCGGTGGCCGGCATCCCTGAGCGGGTACGCCCGCCTGCTCCCGCACCACTGAAGCGGTAGCACACCCATGCCCACCATCATCACCAACCTGACAGGCAGCACCCGTCACAGGGTCAACTGGTTCGGCAAGATGGTTCTACAGGTAGAGGTGAAAGCCTACCGTCCAGACACATCCCTGCCGCTCTCTCCCTTCGTCGACAGGATGCGACAGGTCGAGGAGTGGCGAGACGCCACGCAGAAGGACATGCACACGCTGCACCTCCTCGATCTCAACGCGAAGCTCAAGGCGGCAGGAGAGCCACCGGCCGAGTGATCAGGGGGGGGATGTCGACATCGGCAAAGGCCCTCCGGCGTACCCGCGCCCCCCACATTCGCATAATTTTTTCTGTCGGCCGGGAATTCTGGCTGAAATTCGGTGATCCATGGAAAAATCCGAGGACAAGGAGCCGGTTGCCAAGCGCGGCCGGCCTGCCTATCGCGCCACGCTGAAGGACCGCCAGACGGTCGAACAGATGAAGTTTTGCGGTGAGAGCGAGAACACGATCGCCAGGTCTCTCGGCATCGATGTCGGCACGCTGCGCAAGCACTTCGTCGAGGAGCTTGAGAATGGGCACGCCAATCGGCGCCGTGAGGTGATCGGCCTGTTGTTTGAAGCTGCCGGGTCCAAGAACGTTGCTGCGATCAAGAAGCTCGAGGAGATGGGGCGGATCGCGGCCGCCGAGGAATCGGTCAATGGGAAGGCCAAGAAGGAGCCACAGGTCGGCAAGAAGGAGCAGCGACGGATAGCGGCCCAGAAGGTAGGCGGGATATTCGCCACTCCTGAGGCGCCCAGGGTTGTCGCTTTCCCAGGCACCAAGAAGTGATTGAGTGGAGCACGGCTTGTCCGGACTGGCGCGAGCGCATTCTTGCGCGCCAGTCGCTGATCCCCTTTGAGCCTTTATTCCCTGATGAGGCGGAAGAAGCTCTTGAGGTCTTCAAGGCACTCAGGGTCGTGGACCTTCCCGGCTGTCCGACGTTCGGGGAATGTTGCGACGAATGGGTTTTCGACTTCGTCCGGGCGATCTTTGGCGCCTACGATCACTACGGCGTAGCAGGGCAAGGCAAAGCGACACGGTTGATCGAGGAGTTCTTCCTCCTCATCAGCAAGAAGAACACGAAGTCGACAACCGCTGCCGGCATCATGGTTACGGCTTTGGTCCGCAACTGGCGCAGGTCGGCTGAATTGAACATCTTGGCGCCGACAATCGAGATCGCGAAGAATTCGTTCGAGCCGGCGCGAGACATGGTCATCGCCAACCGTGACTTCGATGACGGGGCTCTCTTCGATCTACTTCATATCCAGGAGAACCTTCGCACGATCACGCATCGGCGAACCAATGCGAAGCTGAAGGTCGTCGCTGCCGATACAGAGACCGTCGGCGGCAAGAAGTCCGCATTCAACCTCATCGACGAGATTTGGCTCTTCGGCAAACGCGACGGCGCTGGCGCGATGCTGCAGGAGGCCACGGGCGGCATCATCTCTCGGCCGGAAGGGTTCACGATCTACCTTTCGACGCAGAGCGATGAACCCCCGGCTGGAGTGTTCAAAGAAAAGCTGGCGTATGCCCGCGACGTGCGAGACGGCATAATCGAGGATCCTCGCTTCCTGCCGGTGCTCTACGAGTATCCGCCCGAAATGATCGAAGCTGAGGAGCATCTGAACCCTGCCACGTTCTACGTGCCCAATCCGAATATCGGGCGATCGGTTCGGCAAGACTGGCTTGAGAACAAACTCAGGGCGCTGCAGCGGGGCGAAGGCGATGAAGGCGAAGACTTTCAGACGTTCCTGGCGAAGTTCCTCAATGTCGAGATTGGCCTTCGCAACCGCCGCGACCGGTGGGCGGGAGCCGACTATTGGGTTGAGGCATCCGAACCCGGGCTTACGCTGGAGAGCCTGATCGAGCGCTGCGAAGTTGCAACGATCGGCATTGACGGTGGCGGCCTTGACGACTTGCTCGGCTTCGCCGTCATCGGCCGTGAAAGGGGAACACGCCGCTGGTTGGTGTGGTGCAAGGTCTGGGCGCATCCGATTGTGCTGAAGAGGCGCAAGGAGATCGCGGAGCAGCTGCGCGACTTCGAAAAAGACGGCGATCTCGTGTTTTGCGCAACGCCGACACAGGATCTTGAGGAGGTCGTGGCGATCTGCTGCAAGGTTCGAGACGCTGGCCTGCTTCCTGAAAAGGCGGGCATTGGCGTCGACAAGCTGGGCCTCCCCGCCCTGGTCGACTCGCTTATCGCGGCGGACTTCAGGACCGATGAGGAAGGCGGAACTGTTACCGGTATCGGTCAAGGCGGGTTCCTGAATGATGTGCTTATAGGCGTGGCCCGAAAGCTCGCCGACGGCTCCCTGAAGCATGCTGGTCAGGCCGTCCTGCAATGGGCGGTGAGCAACGCGAAGGAAATCCTGAAGGGCTCGGCCAGGGCAGTGACAAAGCAGACTTCAGGTACGGCCAAAATCGATCCGTTCATTGCCATGCTCAACGCGGCCAAGCTGATGAGCCGCAATCCGGAGGCCTACCGGAAGAAAAAGGCCACGGTCCGGATACTGGGCTGATCCCCTCACAACCCGAATATTGGAGGTCGTCATGACAGTGACGCGCCGTGCTTACTCGTTCCTGACCATCAAAGCAGTGGACGATGATAGGCGCATTATCCGCGGCATCGCGACAACGCCGACGCCTGACCGTGTTGGCGACATCGTCGAGCCTCTTGGCGTGAAGTTCACCAATCCCCTGCCGTTCCTGTGGCAGCACGATCACAAGAAGCCGATCGGCACGGTGAAATTCGACACGCCGACGGCCGAAGGCATCACATTCGAAGCGGAAATTCCGAAGATCGACGAATCGGGCACGCTCAAGGATCGGATCGACGAGGCCTGGCAGTCCATCAAGATCGGGCTGGTTCGAGCCGTCTCCATCGGCTTCAGGGCTCTCGAATATGCCTGGATGGACGACGACGGCATTCGCTTCATGAAATCCGAGGTCTACGAGCTGTCGGCGGTCACCATCCCGGCACAGCCCGACGCGGTGATGACCTCAATCAAGAACATGGACGCGGCCGGTGTCGCGTTCGTCAAGACCTTCGACCCGAACGCTCCCGCCGCGACTGGCGAACTGCAGCGTCCGACGAAGCCAGCCCCCGGCGCTACGGGGAAATCAACCACTCCCGTCAACTTGCGCCCCAAGGAGGGCACCACAATGAACAAGCTCGCTGAGCAGATCACTGCTCTCGAAAACAAGCGTGCTGCCCATGCCGCTCGCATGGAAGCCATCATGCAGAAGTCCATCGACGAAGGCCGTTCGACCGACCAGGCCGAACAGGAAGAATTCGACGGACTGGAGGCTGAAGTCGAGACCATCGACGGCGATCTCAAGCGCCTTCGGGCACTGGAGAAGGCCAAGGCTCTTTCGGCTACGCCGATCGTCGCCAACCAGATCAAGACCGCCCAGAACGGCACTGCCATCCGTACCGGCATCGCTCTGGAACCGGCGAAGTTCGAAAAGGGCATCCGCTTCGCCCGTTTCGCGAAGTGCTTGGCGCTGTCCACCAAGACGCACCAACCGATCGAAAAGGTCGCCGAAGCCATGTATGGCAAGGTCGACCCTGAACTTGTCGACATCACCAAGGCTGCCGTGTCTGCCATGACTTCCGGCAACACGGCGGCGCTGATCGGCAACGAAGGCGGTTTCGCTGACTTCGTCGAATTCCTTCGCCCCATGACGATCTTGGGCAAGTTCGGCACCGCCGGCATTCCCGCGCTGTCGCAGATCCCGTTCCGCATTCCGATCATCGGTGAAACTGCCGAGGCCGATGCGCAGTGGGTCGGCGAAGGCAAGGGCAAGCCGCTCACCAAGACGACCTATGACCGCACCGAGCTTGGTCCGCTCAAGGTCGCGGCAATCGCGGTGCAGACCATGGAGCTCATCCGCGACAGTTCGCCGTCGTCTGACATCCTGATCCGCAACGCACTCGCCAAGGCGATCGTGAAGCGTCTCGACCTGACCTTCCTCGACCCTGCCATTGCAGCGGTTGCGGGTGTCCGGCCGGGCTCGATCCTCAATGGCGTGGCTCCGATCGCCGCCAGCGCCGCTACGGATGCCGAAGGTGTCCGCGCCGACGCACAGGCAATCATGGCCGCCTTCGTGACCGCCAACAACCCGCTCACCTCCGGTGTGTGGATCATGTCGGGCATCACGGCGCTGAAGATCATGGGCTTCCTGAACCCGCTCGGTCAGCGCGAGTTCCCCGGTGTGACCATCAACGGCGGCACGTTCTTCGATCTGCCGGTGATCGTCTCCAACTACGTTGGCGACTATCTCTCGCTGGTCAACGCCGAGGACATCCACGTCGCCGACGAGGGTGGCATCGACATCGCAATGTCGACCGAAGCCTCGCTGGAGATGGTGGACGCTCCTACCCAGGACGCCGGCGCGGCCGATCCGGTGGAAACCGCGGTCGTCTCCATGTTCCAGACCAACAGCGTAGCGTTCCGCGCCG
>NZ_JAKREW010000044.1 GCF_022347545.1 Terribium retamae | reverse complement strand
GCTCGGGGTTTGGCAACCTCGCATGGGCGGTTGCAACGTCCGACGACAAGGCGCTTGACCTGAAAGGTCAGATCGCCGCCGCTTTCGCCAAGATCGACCGCGTGCTTGGAGAACTAGGAACAGACCGCAGCAATTTGCTGTCGGTCACGGTCTTCCTGGCAGATATTGGTGACAAGAAAGCCTTCGATGTCGAGTGGCTGAGCTGGGTTGGCGACAACCCCCAACATTGGCCGCAACGCA
Source organism: Terribium retamae (assembly GCF_022347545.1). Taxonomy (GTDB): domain Bacteria; phylum Pseudomonadota; class Alphaproteobacteria; order Rhizobiales; family Rhizobiaceae; genus Mesorhizobium; species Mesorhizobium retamae. The sequence continues at coordinate 33,231 of NZ_JAKREW010000044.1, read as the reverse complement.
TGTGTATCGAAGCCACCCTCTCACCGGGAACCCTGGTGGAAATTTCGGTGGTGGCAGCGCGCCCAGGCTAGCGTAGATAACGTCGCTCGTCAGCGCGGACATCCTCCATTCCCTGCAATCGAAATATTTCGTCAACAGGCAACAGGCTTCGATGGACGTGTTGGACGCCGCCGTCCGCGATCACGCGGTGGAAGGTGTCCTTCATGGCGGTAGCGGCGGCGCGGATCGCGTAGTTGCCGTAGATGACCATGCGGATATTGCCGAGCGCGCGGATATGGTCGCTGCTGAGTTCGGGATAGGCATTGGGGACAATGACGAGCGGGATGTCGCCATCCCAGGCCTTTGAAAAGCTCTCGATCTCGCCGGGATGCTGCTTCTTCGAGTGGATCAAGATCATGTCGGCGCCGGCTTGCTCGTAGGCGCGGGCGCGGGAGAGGGCTTCTTCCTCCCCCAGTCCGGCAATCAGCGCTTCGGTGCGCGCAATGACCAGGAAGTCAGGGTCCGATCGCGTGGCAAGGGCAGCTTCGATCTTGCCCTGGAATTCTTCGGTGCGAACCAGATCGTGATGACCGTCAACCGCGAGACTTGTGACCTTCGGGAACGACTTGTCTTCAATGACGACCGCGCTTGCGCCGGCCCGCTCGTATTCCCGTACAGTGTGAATGACGTTGATCGCGTTGCCGTATCCGGTGTCGACGTCGGCGACAATCGGCAGAGAGGTTCTGCCGGCAATGGCTCGAAGCATCTCAATATGCTGGGTCATCGAGATCAGGCTCATGTCTGGAAGGCCGTAGAGAGCCGAGAGCTCGAAGCCTGATGCCCACAATCCGTCGAACCCGGCCTGCTCGGCAAGGATCGCCGACAACGGACTATGAGTAGCCATGACGTGAACCAGGCCCCGCTCGGCCATCGCGCGGCGTAACGAGGTCGCTTTGGTCATCGTGAGGTCCTTTTAAGTCAGTGCTTCGCACGCATGGATGATGCGTTTGCAAGCCAGATCGAGTTCGGTCTGCGACGAGGCGTATGAGATCCGCAGAAACGACGGTGCGAGAAAGGCCGATCCCGGCACCGCTGCAACACCGAACTGGTCGAGAAGGTAGTCCGTGAAATCGATGTCGGTGGCGATGACCTTGCCCTGCGATGTACGCTTGCCAATCAAACCGGCACATGATGGAAAGGCGTAGAAGGCGCCATCCGGGACGGAACAGCTCAGGCCAGGCGCACGAGCGAGCAAGCCGACGACAAGGTCACGCCGCTTTCGAAACTCGGCCACGAAATCCACCACGTGGTGTTGGTCGCCGCCGATAGCTTCAACCGCAGCATATTGAGAGATCGAGCTCGTATGCGATGAAGTCTGGCCCTGGATAGTGTTCATGGCCCTGATGAGGCGCTCCGGCCCGGCCGCATAACCCACCCGCCAGCCCGTCATCGCGTTTGCCTTCGAGACGCCGTTTACAATCAAAACCCGCTCGAAAAGATCTGGGGCAATTGAAAGAACTGCGGCGAATGGAACATCGTAGACAAGCTTTTCGTAGATGTCGTCCGAAAGGACGTGGACGCGCGGGTGATCTCGCAGCACTTGCGCCAACGCGGCGAGTTCGGCTGCAGAATAGACAGCGCCAGTCGGATTACACGGTGAATTCAGTATCAGCCATTTGGTGCGTTTGGTGATAGCGGCGGCCAGCGTTTCCGGCTTCAGCTTGAACCCGTTTTGGGGGTCGCACGGTGCCAGCACCGCTGTTCCGCCCGCCAAAGCGACCATGTCCGGGTAAGAAACCCAGCAAGGAGTTGGTATGATGGCTTCATCGCCGGCATCGAGGCTGGCATAAAGCGCATTGAAGATAACCTGCTTGGCGCCGCAGCCGACGGTTATCTGGTCGGTGCTGTAGTCTAGCCCATAGTCGCGGCGTAGCTTGGCGCAGATTGCCTCCCGCAGCGGTACGATGCCGGCGACAGCCGTATAGCGCGTCAAGCCTTCCCCAATAGCGCGCACACCGGCGTCGCGAATTGAAGTCGGTGTCGGGAAATCCGGCTCGCCCTGGCTGAGAACAATGACGTTGACTCCGCTGTTCCTCAAAGCGGTAGCGCGAGCGGTCATCGCCTTGGTCTCGGACGGCCGGACAACCTGGAGCCGGTTTGAAAGTATCGTCACTGCAGATGCCTCAACTTCATGTCGGGGCCGGTCTGCAGCATTTTGTTTTTGTCGATCAACTCCGGCCATCTAGCAACTGAATGCCATTCATCGACTATTTCGATACGACGCCACGCGATTTCGGTTTTCCCGGATTCTCTTTGCAAAGGCGTACGAGCCACCTGCAGAACATCCGCGCCAGGTCCAGATTTTGACTGCGGTCCACTGCATGGGCGTGATACTGCATCCCGCTCGGCGTGCGGGTGCCTTTGACGATCTCGAGCAATCCCTGCTGGATCAGGTCGCGTACGAGGACCTCTGGCGTGACCAGCAGGCTTTTCCCATGTGCTATCGCGGGAAGCGCGAGATAGTGATGGTCGTATCGAGCGCCTAATTTTATGTCGTCCTGTTTGATATCCATTCCCCGCAGCCAGGTAGGAAGGGCATCGGGACGCGAGGTGATGGAAACGATCGGAACGCGCGTCACGATATCGATCTCCTTGCCGGCCACCTGCCGGGGAGACCCGACGCAAACCAGATCCTCGTTGAGCAGGACCCATCTGTCGGAAGGCTCCGCCAGTGCCAGATCGCGCGTAATCAGCACGTCGAAATTGTCTGCGGACGTCGGTTGGGAGAGTGTGGTGATGACGTCGACCACTGCACCACCGGCTTCAGTTGAGAACGCCTGTATATTCGGGATGAGAAGTGTCGAAGCGAAGGTCGGCAGCGACGTTCGGACCAGAATGCGGTTCAGATCCGTTTGGCGGCGCTTCATGCGCTGCGCTGTAAAATAGATCGTGTCGAGCGGCTCACTGACGGCCGTTGCGAAGAGCCTTCCGAACGCGGTCAGTTCGGAATTACGTCCTCGCCGTTCGACGAGTTTGGATCCAAGGTAGTCCTCAAGCACGGCCAAATGTCTGCTTACCGCGCTTTGCGCGACTCCCAGCACGACCGCGGCGCGGGTCACGCTCTTCTCGCGCGCAATCACGGCAAAGGCCCGCACGGAATTGAGCGGCAACGATTCTTGTCCCTCGGGCAAAATACGTCTCTTTCTGAAAACGGGGCCGATCACATTGGATCGCATTTGGTTCGAATTATTCGATGATTGTCACAGGAGCGTAACAGCAGGCCGATAGCCCACAGCCATCAACAAGGCCCCGACCCCACGGTACGAATCAAATCCGCAATCGCCAGCTTTGAGGCTATGCGGCGAGGCCTGATGAGAAGCGGCAAATGCCGAATTCGAGGCGCACAACATGCAAAGTTTGACGGCACATTCTTCCGACCGGCGGCCTGATCTGCTTGCCGCGGACGTTGAGGCGAATATCTGCCGACTGGAGCATCCTCGGCCGACTTTCCGGTCAGTCATGCCGGAGGCAAACCGGAAGCGGGAGATTGCGGGGAATGGCCCCCAACGAGCGCTAGACACTGTGCCGTTGATCGACATTCGAAATCTGACCGTCACCTTTGGCGACACGCGAATCCTGCGCGGCATCGATCTTGCGATAGAACCTGGCGAAAGCGTCGGCTTGATCGGCGGAAGCGGAAGTGGCAAGTCGATAACCTGGCTTGCGGCGATGGGGCTTTTGCCGAAAACCGCACAAATTGGCGGGAGCGTTCTGCTTCGTGGAAGCGAGATACTTGGTGCACCACGCACGAGTCTGGAGCGACTCCGCGGCGGAACAATCGGGATCGTGTTTCAAGATGCCGCAGCTGCGCTCAATCCCGTTCGTAGCGTCGGTTGGCAAATCGCTGAGGTTCTTCAGCTGCATCGCGGCATGGTTGGCCAGTCGGCGCAGGATGAAGCGAAACGATTGCTCGATCTGGTTGGGATTCCGGAAGCCAGGCGACGTCTTGGCTCCTATCCATTCGAGCTTTCAGGTGGTCAGAACCAGCGTGTGATGATCGCCATGGCGCTGGCCGCGCAGCCAGCGATCCTGATCGCTGATGAGCCGACGACCGGTCTCGACGTCACCATTCAAGCTCAAATCCTCGACCTATTGCGGACGCTGCGGCGGGAGACGGGGATGGCGCTTGTCATGATTTCGCATGACCTCGGTGTCATCTCTGATGTTTGCGAGCGAACCTACGTCATGGACGCAGGCATGGTGGTCGAAGAGATTTCCGTTAGGGATCTCCACACGTCGCCGAAGCATTCTTACACGAAGCGACTGGTCGCAGCGGCACCGGCCTGGAATCTGGGCGGGCATCTAACGGATCACGCCGAATCTCCTGGCCCTGCACCGGTCCGCGCCGCAATTGAAAACGCCGCATGACGGGGATTCCGCTCATCGAGGCGCGAGACCTCATAAAAACCTATGGCTCGCGCAGGCGGCTGATTGGCGAGTCGCACCCAGTGTATGCAGTCAACGGTGTTTCACTGAAGCTTGCACGCGGCGAAACACTAGGCCTTGTAGGCGAATCTGGGTGCGGCAAATCCACCCTCGGACGCCTGATCCTCGGCCTTGAGATTGCCGATAGTGGCTCCGTAGAATTCGATGGAAGTCCTCTCGCCCGAGCCGGGAGCGCAGAATGGCGTCGGTCTCGGGCGCGGATGCAGATGGTGTTCCAGGATCCACTGTCGGCATTGGATCGCTTGCTTCCGATCGCTGCACAGATTCGCGAGCCGCTGATCATTCATAAATTCGGATCGCAGGCACAAATGAACAAGCGCGTGGGCGACCTGTTGAACGCGGTCGGCCTCACGGCTGCGCAGGGACGACGACTGCCCGGCGAATTGTCAGGTGGCCAGCGACAGCGCGCCGTGCTGGCACGGGCACTGGCGACATCGCCGGATCTGTTGGTGTGCGACGAACCTACTTCTGCATTGGATATGCTGATCCAGGCGCAGGTTCTTGACCTTTTTGCCGAAATCCAGTCGGCCTCAGGCGTGGCGATCCTCTTCATAAGCCATGATTTGCGCGCGCTGCGGCGCGTCAGCGACCGCGTGGCTGTGATGTATCTTGGCAGCATCGTCGAGGAGGGACCGGCGAAGCAGGTCCTGGAGGCGCCACGCCACCCATACACCCAGGCATTGATTTCATCCGTACCGGGTGTCGGCGGATTGAGCCCGAACCGCATTCTGCTGAGGGGCGAGCCGCCAAGCCCTACACAACGGCGGCCTGGGTGCGCATTTCAGCCTCGCTGCGCAGGCGCCGTCCACGCTTGTAATCATACAGCTCCAACCCTTCTTCCCGTTTCCAACCCCTCCCATCGCGTGGCGTGCCATTTGTTGCATCCGGGCGGTGAGCCAGCCTCCATCGCAAGGCCAGTCGCATGACGTTCCTGGTCGTACGGTTGGCACGCGCCTTGCTCACCATCTTGATAGTCGTCAGCTTCGCCTTTGTCGTGCTTCGACTGTCAGGCGACCCAGCACTGGCCATTCTCACCAATGAAGCGCCACCTGAAGCACTGTTGGCCTTTCGACAGTCCTGGGGCCTCGACGAGCCTATTCTCGTTCAGTACTTCAACTATCTTCGCACCATATTCAGTGGCGATCTTGGAATGTCGATGCGCGATGGGCGCGATGCATTCACCGTTGTCGCTGAGCGCATTCCAATCACGCTGGCAATAACCGTTCCAGCCCTCATGCTCAGCATCATGATCGGCGTTACTGCTGGCATATGCGCCGCATTCAATCCAAACAGCCGCCTGGACCGTAGCATAATGTTGGGTGCGGTTGCTGGGTTCACAGTTCCGTCTTTCGTCTTGGGCCTCCTGCTCGTGCTCGTGTTTTCAGTGTGGTTCGGCGTCCTGCCATCGGGCGGAGCCCAACGTTGGACGAATGCGATCCTTCCGATCGTAACACTCGGCGTAGGTAGCGCTGCAACGCTTGCCCGTTATACCCGCGCTGCGCTGCTTGAGGTCCTGGACCGACCCTATGTCCGTACAGCGAGTGCGAAAGGTGTGCCCTGGTGGCAGACGATCTTGTGCCACGCCTTGCCGAATGCCGCCATTCCTATGGTGACGATCCTGGGGTTCCTCGTCGGACAGCTCATCGCCGGCGCCGTGGTCGTCGAAAACGTGTTCTCCTGGCCGGGTGTCGGTCGTTTGCTCGTCGCGTCGGTCGCGAGCCGTGACCTGGCCGTGGTTCAATGCCTATTGTTTTTCGTGGCGGCAACGATGATCGCCGCAAACATCGCCACCGATATCCTCTACAGTCTGTTTGATCCGCGCCTCCGCGCCTCGGCTAATAGAGGTGGCGCGTGAGCGACGCCGTCAAACAAGAAGAGCATGCTGGGATAGGACCGCGTCGCCTTCCTGCCGCGAGCATATGCTGCGCGATCGGATGGCTCGGGCTGCTGCTGGCGGTGGGTCTGTTCGGTCCTTGGCTGGCGCCCTATGACCACACGGCAATAGATCTACTCGACCGGTTGGCGCCGCCGATCGGATTTGGTGGCAGTCTTTCGCATCCCCTCGGAACCGACGAACTCGGCCGCGATCTGCTTTCCCGCCTGTTGGTGTCGATCCAGATGAGTGTCCTGATCGCTTGCGGCGCGACCCTGTTAGGCGCCGTTCTGGGCACGTTGCTGGGCTTTCTGGCTGCGCACATGCGAGGCACGGTCGAACAGATAATCCTGGCACTGGTCGATTTCCAAGCGACAATGCCGTTCCTCATTCTGGCTTTGGCGATCCTGGCTTTCATAGGCAACTCGCTGCCTATCTTCATGGGACTTTTGGCCCTGCACGGCTGGGAGCGCTATGCGCGCATCGCGCGCGGCCTGGCCCTCGGCGCCAACGCCCAAGGGTATGCTGGCGCGGTCTGGCAACTCGGGGCAAGCCCGGTACGGATCTACCTCTTCCATATTCTCCCCAATGTAATGGCGACGCTGATTGTCTCGATGACCATCGCGTTTCCCGAGATCGTGTTGGTGGAAAGCGGATTGAGTTTCCTGGGCCTCGGCGTCCAGCCGCCCGCCACGTCGCTTGGTTCGATGGTCGGCTACGGCCGAGACTATCTCGCAAGCGCGCCATGGATTCTCATCATTCCTGCAGCGACCATTTCGACGATGGCGTTGTCAGTATCACTTCTCGGGGACTGGCTTCGCGATCGATTCGAAAGAACCGGGTTGCGATAGGCGGCCTCGATCTCCGTAAACAATGACCTCAGCAGGAGCGCTTCCATGCCGATCACCAGAAGGACGTTGATGAAGACCGCGGCGGCGAGTGTCGCGCTTTCAGCCCTTGCCAGGCCCGCGCTGGCCGACAAGGGCAGACCCGGCATTGTGGTGGCCGTGCCAGCCCAGCCCGACTTCACCGATCCGATCATGGCCAACAATACGCCGACTTTGCGCACGCTCTACAATGTCTACGACGGGCTGTTGCGATTGGACTACAACGACAATTTGAAGGTCGTGCCGGCTCTCGCCCAAAGCTGGCGGATGCTGAACCCGACTACGCTGGAATTCGCTCTGCGGCCGAATGTCAAATTCCATGACGGCTCGACGATGACCGCTGATGATGTCGTTTTTTCGCTGAGCGAAGCGCGCCGTAAAGGACCTGAGGGGAAGGGCGCCACGGTAGCTGCTCAATACCAGCGCACGATCGACAATGTTGTCGCCACGGACGGCCGGACTGTTCAAATCACAACCAAGGCCCCGGATCCGGCGCTCGAGAAGAAGCTGGCAGCCTGGGCGTGCCAGATCGTAAGCAGGGCCGCATTCGAGAAGGCCGGAAGTTGGCAAGCCTGGTTTCAGGCTCCGATCGGAACCGGACCTTACAAGATCAGAGAGAACCGCAAGGATGTCGGCCTGATCCTTGAAGCGCACGATGACTACTGGGGCGGCCGTCCACCGTTTCAGCGGATCGAGTTTCGTGTCGTTCCCGAGAGCGCATCGAGGGTCAACGGCTTGCTGGCTGGAGATTACGACCTGATCTCTGATTTGCCGCGTGATCAGTTCGATGCCATTGGGGCGAATGATGCGCTCGACCTGCTGGGAGGGGCAATCCTTAACATGCGGATTCTGGCGATCGACACCACGGCCCCATGGCTCTCCGACCCGAACATTCGCAGAGCGATGAGCCTCGCCATAGATCGCGAGTTGATCGTCAAGCAGCTGTGGGCCGACCGCATTGCAGTTCCGAACGGTGCGCAATATCCGATCTTCGGCGACGTCTACATTCCGCAGTTTCCAGCGGTTGGTTATGACCCAAAACGGGCGACCGAGCTGGTCAAGGCCTCCGGTTACGGTGGTGAACCGATCCCCTACAGGTTGCTCAATAACTGGTATCCCAACCAGGTGCTGACAGCGCAGGTTTTGGCCGAGATGTGGAAAACGGTCGGCCTCAACGTCACCCTCCAGCCGATGGAGAATTTCAGCCAAGTCTACCAGAAGCCAATCGGCGCCGTGTGGGACGAGTCTATCGTACCTGCCTGGCCCGACCCGACTGCAATGGTGTGGCGGCAATACGGACCTGGCGGCGGCCTAAACAAGCTCGCGATCTGGAATTCGCCCGAGTACCAGCAGATCGGTGTCCAATTCGAGCAAAGCACCGATAGCGACGCGCGGCGTAAACTGCAGCAGCGATCGCTCGACATCATCGCCGATCAGGTGCCATTCATTATCCTGCACAGCAACGGAGGCTTTTACGCCAAGAAAAGGACCGTTGCCTGGGCGCCATATCCCGCACTGCCGATGGATTTCGGACCGTTCAATCCGGCCACAGATTTGCGCGGCATCTGATGATCAAGATCATTCAAATCACCGATATCCATCTCGTGCCGCCCGGAACGGAGTTGCGGCGACTTGATCCGGAGCGACGCTTTCGCGATTGCCTGGAACAGATCGAGAGCGAACACAATGATGCCAGGGCGGTGGTCATCTCCGGTGACCTCGCCGACAATGGCGACCGCCCGTCCTATGAGCTGCTGCGCGACATCCTCGCCGACTATCGATTGCCGCCGGTTTATCTGACGCTGGGCAATCACGATCGACGGACGACATTTTCGCGTGTGTTCCCCGGCGCATTGGATGCCCGAACGGGGGCGGCCCAGGCGCAGATCGACTTCGGCTCGCAACAGGGGCTTGTCCTCGACACTTGGATCGAAGGAGAGCATGCCGGCAGGCTATGCGAGCGGCGGCTGGATTGGCTCGCTGAACGATTGCGACTGGATCCGCGGCCCGCCCTTTTGTTCATGCATCATGCGCCGCTACGGGTAGCCTTGAAGCGGATCGATCAAATTCCGCTTCTGAGCGATAACGAGCTTTGGGAAACGCTTGCGCCGTTCCGGGAGCGTATTCGGCACATGTTTTTCGGGCACATGCACCGCAATGTCAGCGGTTCGTGGCGAGGGATTCCTTTCACCGTGCTTTCCGGAACAACGCATCATGGCATGCTGGATTTCCAGACCGAGCTGATCCGAGACACCATACTCGATCCCTTCTATGCCGTTATCCTGGTCGACGATCGAGATATCGTCGTGCACTTCAATCAGGTCCGATTGCACTGGGATGCGGCGACCCGAGGACCCGGCCCGACCAACGCGACTAAACTGGAGAAATCAGAGATTCTTGCTTGAGCAGGGATCTACGATCGATCACCATCCACCACCCGATGTTGGGCAGCCATGGCGGCAACGCCCGTCAGCACCAGGGCGAGCCCTGTAAATTGTATCGCAGTCAGGTCTTCGCCGAAGCAAAAGAAGCCGATGGCGACGCCTATCGGCACACGCAGATAGGATTGGGCGGTGGTTACGACCGAACCCAGAGATTTGAGAAGCTTGAAGTAGAGTACGAAGCCGATCGTGGTGGGAAAAATCACCAGTGCTACCAGGCCAAGAAGTGACCTTGAGGATGGTGAAACCTGCCACCCGTCGTCGAGGATGAAGCTGAGCGGGATCAAAACGACTGCACCGCACAGCAGAGAACCTGCTGCAGGCGCTGTTGGATCGAGATGGCGGAACCGCCAGCCGAGAGTTGCGGAGAATGCGAAGCAAATGGCCGCGCCAACCACCGCGATTTGCTGCGGTAATCCGTTGAGCCATGCGCCGTGAGAATTCTGACCGACAATAAGGACAACGCCTAAAAGGCCAAGAACGACCCCGGCCATTCGCTTGGCGCTGGACACCTCATGTCGGGTGATGAACACGCCGATCAAGAAGGTAAATACGGGCGTGGTGGAACTCAGGATCGTGACGACTGACGTGTCGATTGTCTGTTGGGCCCAGGCAATCAGCGTGTAGGGGATTACGCTGTTGAAACAGGCCTGTATCGCGAGTGCCGCCCAGGCTTGCCGGGTCCTCGGCAGGCTGATGTGCTGGTAGGCCATGAATACTAGGAGGATCGCACACGCCATGGCGGTGCGCCAGGCGACCAGTGTCAGCGGCGGAATTGTCTCGACGGCGATCTTGATTAAACCGAATGTTGCGCCGGAGAAGCATGACATCAAGAGCAGCAACGCGTAGTCGTTGACGGTGCCTCTTGCAGCGATGGCCTGGGGCTGTGAGGCCAACATCATCATTCGCCTGCTATGGACAGCGGGGCTTCGTGCTGGGTAGTCGTGGCAACACCGTCGACGAACTTCCGGCACCAGATTTCAAACAGGATCGCGTTCCAGGCATATCTGAAGTTTGTCGGTGTTAGCGCGTATCGCACATCCGCTTTGATTTCCTCGACTGAGGAAGGGTCAAGCACGCCGCGACGCCGTACTGATTTTCCCGACAGGTAGTGTTCGACCAATTCGAGCAGCATGGTCTGCATCTCCGCATCGTAGCGGAGATGCTGGATGCCCTTTCGACGGTAGCGGATCGATGCCGGCAAGACGGAGCGCAATGAACGTCGAAACAGCCGCTTCACCCCAAAGATGTTAACCTTGTCGGCATCGCGCATGCACAGGGCGAATTCGATAAGCTGCTTGTGCGCAAATGGTGCACGCAGCTCGATGCCATAGTGCCGAGCCAGCAGCGTCTGGGCACCGGTGCGCTCATCCCAAGCATCAAGGTCGGATTTGAGCGCCTCAAACAGTGTCGAGGCATGTCCGAGCCAGTGCCGGAACCCAGCTGAAGCGCCGCCATAACCGATGACTGAACAGGGTTCAGAACCGGGTTGCGCCTTATGATGAATACCGTGGTCGACGGCGCGCCCGATACCCAAGGGTCGCAGGTAACGCTCCAGCGTCTTGTGACGCCAGAGCCGGCGATGGGTCGACATACCGGCGAAGATCGCATCACTGACGTTGCCGGAATAGAGCACATCGACATGCTTGGCAGCCAGACTCCAGAGCGCGCTCAGACATGGCAGTTCGTCGTAGCCGCCAGGATTGCCCAGAATTGCCACGGTCTCTTCGATATGATCGCGAACTTCCGATGGGCCTACGAACAGTTCGTGGTGGGACGTTCCAAAATAGGCGGCCGTGGCGCGCGCACCACGAATTTCGGGGTCGTCCGGACCATAACCAACGGTGAAAGTATCAAGGCTTTCGCCAGGATGGGCCTCACGCAACAGGGCAGTGATGGCCGCTGAATCGATGCCACCGCTCAGCGCGACGCCGATCCGCCGGCTATCTGTCGGGCCGCTGTCGCGGACCGCTTGCCGGACCTTGGAAAGAAGGGTCTTCGGCTCGGACGCGTGCACTGGCAAAGGGTAATCGCCGGGTCTTGGGTGCAAGCGGTGGGCTGTCTGTGCTTCCGGCGTGAAAACCTCGAGGTAGCCTGGCCTTGCCGGTTTGACCGCCTTGAGGAAGGTCGTGAAGGGTGGGGCCCAGCCTTCCCGCAGGAAATAAGCGATGGCCGCTTGATCATAGTCGGTGGTTAGCCCTTCCAGTTGCAAAAGGTCTGCCATGGAAACGGAATAAGCCAGCCAGTTCCGCACGTGGGCCCTGTAAAGGGGAATCGTCCCGAATGGATCGCGCGCCAGATATGCGGTCCTGCTGGTGCTGTCGAAAAGCGCTATGGCGTACTGCCCGTCCAGGCAATCGAAGGCAGCAATGCCGGTCTGCGTGAACATTTCGAGGAAGCTGGCCGGTTCGAAATCGACCGAACCCGCTCCCCTCAAAAGGCGCGGCCGGCCCGAGACCTGGAGTGACAAGCCGTCGGCTTCGATCGCCAGCTCGGGACCTGCGGCCGGCTTTCGGAGTTCGGCATTGCCGGGCGCGGTTGCATCAAACTCTATGACGGCGAACATGATCAGCGCCCAGGAACATTCATCACGAGGTCTGTTGGGGGCTGTGACGCGAGATTTTCGGCCTGGCCTGCCCTGAGCCAAGGCGTCTGGCCGACCCGCCAAGGTCCAAACGCAAGCGCGAGCGAGGCGGCAACGCAGAAGACCGTCACCACCAGGTACATGGCCCCGGCCGTCTTTGGAATCCGGACCGGCGTGACGTGCAAAGCCGCGATCGCAAGCACGACAAAGGCCAGGAGCTCGGGGAATGCGACAGCCGGGATGAAGGGGCGGGCCAGGAACATCACCGCCGTCACGGGCAACGCATAGGTGGTCGGAACGCCAATGAACCGCCCGCCGGGCGAGCCGAAGACATTGAAATAGCTCAAGCGCAGCGCGCTGGCCAAAGACAGCGTTGCCGCGGCGGCGATGGACAGCAGCGATCCTTGCCCAACGGCGATCAGGGTGACGGCGGGAAAAATGCCCGCGCTCACCAGATCCGCTAATGAATCGAGGTTCTTTCCAACCTCGCCCGTTTCGGATGCTCGCCCAATGGTGCGCTTGGCCACAACGCCGTCGAGATGGTCGGCCAGCAGCGCCCAGAGCGCTATCGCGACGCCTATTTCGAGTTGGCCGGCAAGCACAAAGCTAATGCCGATGACGGACAGGACCAGACCTATTCCGGTGATGGCGTTCGCAGGGTCGACAAGTTGACGAAGCATGTGCGTTCCTCCTCGGGGCGATCCTCAAGAGGCCTGCGACAAGACAGGCAGTTCGGGGGTGGCGAAGAGGCTTTCCGCCATTCTCAGATCAGCCTGGTTGTCGATCTCGTACCATTTGACGCTGTCGCAACGTGCTGCCGTAAGATTCATGCCGCGGGCGATCAGCCGCGCGAGCACCTGTTCGGTGTAGGTGGTGCCTGCTCCCGTGCCGATCAGGTCGTCGAGGGCAGGGACGATGACATTTGAAAGGGTCGCACGGGAGAACCGAAACAGGTTGAGCGTTTTGAACAGGCGAGGGCCACCCATCTGGTTGAGATCGGCGGCCGTCTGCCGCATGCGAACTTCAGCAATCGTGCCTTGCGGGCCGAGCACGACGGCCGAGCCTTCCATCTCTTCGGTGAAGGGCGCCACCGCAGCCACATCTCCGGCACCGGAGGCCATGAGGGACACCAGGGCCTGCCGCTCAAAGAAGACGTCTCCTTCAAGCAGGAAGATGTCGCCGCTCAGCAGGGTGTGACGGGCAAGCCAGAGCGAATAGGCGCTGCCGGTGCGGTCGTAGACGGTGGACTCGACATAGTCGATGTCGACACCGGCAAACCGATCGCCACAGGCGTACTCGATTGCATCCTTCCGGTAACCGACGACGATGGTGGCCGATCTGACCCCCATCGCGCCAAGGTGACGCAAGGCGTTGTGGATGATCGAAACGCCGAGGACCTCCACCAAAGGTTTCGGCCGGAAGTCGGTCAACGGCTTCAGCCGCGAACCCATCCCCGCAGCCAGGATGACAGCGCTCTTGGGTACTTCGTTCCTGAACATGACAGCTTTCCTTAAGCTACGTTGCGAGATGGGCTGGTCCACGCGTCAACCGTTTCGACGAGCCGTTCCAAGCCCCGCGTGAGTTTGTTGTGATCAATGCCGTAGGAGAGGCGGAGACCCATTGGGTCCCCGAAGGCGCTGCCCGAAACGCCGGCGACGCCAGCCTCGGCGAGCAGGGCGTTGACGGCATCGTCCGCGGTTCGCGGTGCGGTGGAAATCGCCCCGCGCTGCGCAAGGCCACTGAGGTCGAGATAGAAGTAAAACCCGCCCTGCGCCTTTGGCGGTGGCGCGATGGCTTGGCGAGACAGAATGTCGAGCCCAAGCCGACGCGCCAGCGTCAGCTGGTCGAAGAGACGTCTTTCATAGCTGCCGTCGCCGTGCCGCAGATGTTCCAGCACGGCGTGCTGCGCGATCACGTTCGGGTTCGACGTCGTGTGGGACTGCAGTGCTTTGACGGCATCTATCACGCTCTTTGGCGCGGCCAGGTAGCCAATTCGCCAGCCCGTCAGAGCAAGCGTCTTGGAGAATGCATTGATGATGATGGTACGCGAGCGCGCCTCCGGCACGAGCGAGACGATCGGATGATGGACATGCGGCGCATGCGCGAAGGCGCCATAGCATTCGTCAAAGATGATCCAGAGATCATGGCGGATCGCCAGATTGGCGATCAGCTCGAGCGTGGTCTGGTCATAGACGACGCCCGTCGGGTTGCTGGGGCTGTTGACGACGATCGCGCGCGTCTTCGCCGTAATGGCGCGTTCGAGTTCCTCGGGCTTCGGAACAAAGCCGTTGTCGCGCGTATCGACATGCACCGGCCGCCCGCCGGCAATCAAAACCTGCGCCGGGAAGGTCGTCCAGTAGGGGCTTGGGATGATGACTTCATCGCCGGGGTCCAGCAGCACCATCGCCGTGTTGAACAATGCCTGCTTGGCGCCGCTGGTGACCGCGATTTCGTCCGCCTGCCAGACCTGCCCGGTTTCCCGAGAGACCTTTGCGGCAAGTGCTTCGCGCAGTTCACGAAGCCCGACCGTATCGGTATACCGGTTCTCGCCCCGTTCGATTGCGGCGAGCGCTCCCTCGCGAATGCGCGGCGCCAGGTCACACCATATTTCTCCGGCCGTGAGGTCGATGACCTCCTTGCCGGCATCGGCCGCCGCCTTGGCGGCCGCGCGAGCGGCAGCCGTCCCCGACGACGCAAAAAGCTTCGTACGCTGTGCCAACATGGTCGGCCCTCATAAAGTTGCATCTGATGTTTGTGGGTCTGGTGTCCTGACCCGACCGGAAGCTATTCCGCGGCGACCGCGACCGAGGGAAGGTATCGTCCCTCGGCTTCCGCCAGCTCGCGGTAGTTGAGCAGGTCGAACACATCATCCAATGTGGCGACCTCGTTTTCGATGCCGGCGATCGTCTCTTCGCGCAGGATGCGTTCGCACACCTGGCGCATGGCTAGAACGGCCGCACGCATGTTGTGGTTGGCCCAGATGACCGTCGAGATCTTGGCTGCGCGATATTCATCGACGGGTGTGCGGTAATATTTCGTCGGCACAATCACCAGCGGAAGCCGATTGCTCCAATCCTTCGCGAAGGAAAGGATTTCGCTGGCGTCTGCCTTGCGCGAGTGGATGAGTATCGCATCGGCGCCGGCATCTGCGTAAGCATGCGCGCGCATCAACGCTTCTTCCTGGCCGTAACCCGCGATAAGTGCCTCGACACGCGCAACCAGGACGAAGTCTTCGGAAGCCAGCGTATCTTTAACCGCACGCAGCCGCCCGCAAAATTCACTGACTTCCGCCAGCGGATGCCGGTCGCCGACAAAAGAGTTCATCTTGGGAAAGCCTTTGTCTTCGAGGCAGATGCCGGCGGCGCCGTGCTGGAAGAGCTTCTTCGCCGCAAGCCTGGCATTGTTGAAATTGCCAAACCCACTATCGCCGTCGACCAGGATGGGGATTGAAGCGGCATCGGCCATCCGCTCCACGACTTCAACCAGCTGTGTCCACGATGCTTCGTTGGCGTCCCGGTAGCCAAGGCTGGACGCAATCGACAAACCAGAGGCCCAAAGCCCCTTAAACCCAGCGCGCTCCGCGATGGTCGCGGACAAAGCGTCATGCGCCTCCATGACAAAACTCAGGCTGTTGGCCTGAATTATTCCCCGCAAACTTGGCTTGGCCGCGGCCGAAACCGCGGTGTCGGAAAGACCTGCTTCTCCTGCATGCGCCATGGAATGCTCACTCCCAGTTTGAGGTGCGTTCGCGTTCGTATCGACGGCTCGGACTTCAGGCGTTTTTGGCAGCCTCCATCCGAAGCCGACCGATTGGGAAGCTCCCCGGAGGGCTTGAGCGTCACCGAACTGTCACACGATATTCACACCACATTGTGGTTGTCAAACAGAAAAATATCCAAACTATGGATTAGCCGACGCAAGAAAAAACAGCAGCAGGCTTGTCAAGCCGGTTGGCATGGGGCATTGGGAAGGTATCGGTTTTTGAAAATACGCGCGGTGGATGCCAAAAGCAGTCGAGGAAATGGAACAGGCGAGCGGAACGCAACTTTTGGATCGCGCAGTCGCGGTGCTGAAGTTCGTCGGCGAAACAGCTGGAGCCGCGGGCACTACCATCTCCGAGATCAGCGACGGGCTGAATCTCAAGCAGCCAACAGCGCACCGGATCGCCGTCGCCCTTGAGCGTCATGGCTTGATCGATCGGGATACGCTCACCAAACGTTACCGGCTCGGCCTC
The DNA here is from genome assembly GCF_022347545.1 of Terribium retamae. GTDB lineage: Bacteria > Pseudomonadota > Alphaproteobacteria > Rhizobiales > Rhizobiaceae > Mesorhizobium > Mesorhizobium retamae. The sequence continues at coordinate 16,727 of NZ_JAKREW010000044.1, read as the reverse complement.
GGGCTTTTCGTGCTGGGTGTTCACGCTGCCGACGAGTCCGGGCTGCGAACCCTGGCACAGCCCGCGCTGACACGGATCGGTGCAGCCACGGGCGATACAGTCTTTTTGATGGCGCGATCGGGTGTGAATGCGATCTGTGTGGATCGTCACCAAGGCAGCTATACGATCGACAGCCTTACCGGCGGAATAGGGGGGCAGATCCCGCTTGGGGTCGGATCGGCCAGTTTGGCCATCCTCGCTTCACTGCCCTCAGAAGAAGCAGACGCCATCATTGAGGCAAATTCGCCGCTTTATCCGCAGCATCATGGGCTGACTGCGGGCCGCGTCCGCAGTTTGCTGCCGGCGGTGCGTCAAGAAGGATACGCGCTCGACCGAGGGGACCTGGTGGCGGGGATCTCGGCGTTTGCCGTGGCGATCTGCCCAAAGGGCAGGCCAAGTGGTGTCGCAATCGCCGTAAACATGACCAGTGCCAGGCTGTCTCCGGAGCGGTTCGAGCAATTGCTTCCGCTGGTCAGGCGAGAAGTGCAACTGCTCGAAATGCAGATCAACCCGCTGGAAATAACGTTCCGCCAACGTCCAAGCAGGTGAAGCGCAAAGCGCACGCCATCGCGTTTTTGTGACATGCCGAGCACGTTTACAAGTAAGCCGGCAAGTATTAGACTTAACTCACATTACGGATATCGATGGGCTGATTTCCCCTCTCGCATGGAGTGATGGGGCAGATGATTTATGCTCGGCTTGTTGTTCGGATTTGCCTGGGTGTCGCGTTCTGGACGCTGACGGCCACGCTGTTTTCGAAGGCCGGCTCTGACCCAGAACGCTATCAGCTGAGCGAGCCTGACACCCTAAGCGTTGCGGTCACGGGCGATATGCCGGGGCTTGTCGCAGATGATGGTGCACTGTCAGGATACGACGGCGAAATCCTGCACAGGGCCGCGGCCAAACTTGGCCTCAAGATCAAGCCGGTTCCGATGGAATGGTCCGGTGCCATCGCTGCCACCCAGTCAGGGCGCGTTGACATCATCGGCGGCAACGTTGCCTGGACGCGGCAGCGCGCCGACGTCCTGACCATGACCGACCCCACGGCTTATTTCCAAAACGGCATCACCCAGAAGATCGGCCAGAATTGGAACAGCCTGGCAAACCTGGAGAACAAGAAGGTCGGGTCGATGATCGGCTTTGGCTTTCTGGTTGAACTGAGAAGACTGCCCGGCCTGCAACTGACGCTCTATGACACACCGGATGCGGCAATGCGTGATCTCGTAATCGGCAGGATAGACGCGATGATCGGCGACCCGCCAGCCATCGACTATGCGATATCGCGCAATTCGAAGTGGCAGCTTCACACGATCCCCTTCGTGGACAACAATCCGGCTTTCCCGTTGTTGACGAGTACCGGCCGGCAATATGTTTTCGGCCTCTCCAAGAACAACCAGGCACTCGCCGAGGATCTCAGTCGAGAGATCAGGCTGCTGTGGTCGAGCTGCGAAGTCAGGGTTATCGGCAAGCGCTACGGCCTGGTGAGCGATACGACCTTCACACCGTCAACTGACAATTTTCGCGCCGGCGTCGATAGGCCCACCGGTTGGGCTGCTCCGCGTTGTCCGCAATAGCCGGCGGGCATGAGCTGTGGTTGACCTCGGCGTTGTTTTGTCAGTCCTGCTGGATGGCGCGAAGATCAGCGTGATCATCGCCGTCGGTGCGCTTGCGCTGGCGGTTGCCCTCGGCTTTGCATTGGCTTCCGCGAGTTTTTTGCTCCGATCGCAGGCACTGGACGCGGTCATCACGGTATATGCCGAGGTGCTTAGAAACATACCCAGCCTTGTCTGGTTGCTTCTGGTGTATTTTGGCCTGTCCCATCTCGGAATCCGACTTCCGCCCGTGACGGCCGCGACGGTCGGGCTGGGTGTCATAGGGTCGGCAATGCTTGTGGACACCTTCACAGCTTCATTCCGGTCGGTCGCAGCGAGCCACAATGAGCCCGCACTTGCGCTTGGACTTTCACGTTTTTTGACCTTCCGGCTGGTGATCGTTCCCAATTCATGGCGAATAAGCCTTCCGCCGCTCGGGAATTATGCCGTGGCCCTTGTCAAGGACACCACGCTTGCAGCCGCAATCGCAGCCCCGGAATTGATGTTCCAGGCGCGTACCCTGGTGAATAGAACATTCGAAACGGGCCTGATCTATGGGCTGGCAGCAGCCATCTATCTCGGCGTCGCTTTCATTTTGTTGCGCGTGACAAGATGGGCCGAACACGTGGCGAGCCACTGATGGGCGACATTGCGATACATCTTGCCGACTGGGGACCGCGACTGTTCGAGGCTGCCATCCTGACCCTCGTTTTGACCGCAGCCAGTTTTTCGGGTGCGTTCGCCCTTGGTCTTATCTTGGAAGCCATGAGGACGTCGCGCTGTGCGGGACTTCGACACGTCGTCGGCTGCTACATTTGGGTGCTGCGCGCCGTACCGCTGCTGATCGTTCTCTACCTGCTTTATTTCGTTCTCCCCGACCTGGGCATAACTCTTTCCCCTTTGCTTACGGGCACGATCGGCCTTGTCCTTGTGCACGGCGCCTATATGGCGGAGATTTTTCGTGCCGGAATGCAGGCGATAGAGCAAGGTCAATGGGAGGCAGCACGCGCCCTTGGACTGACGCGTCTGCTGTGTCTGCGGCTCGTTGCCATCCCTCAAGCAATACGCCACATGTTTGGACCGCTGATCGTTGCCGCGATCTCAGTGCTCAAGGACAGTTCCGTGTGCGCGCTGATCGGTGTCAACGAGCTGACGTTGACGTCGCGCGCCATTATGTCCGAAACGTTCATGCCGCTGCATGTCTTCCTGTTGGCAGGCCTTTTTTACCTCGCGCTAGGCTGGCCGGCGTCGATGCTGGCGCGCGCCGTCGAGCGCCGGATGAACGTCAGATCAGCTGTCCGCCATACGACCCGGTTCCGCGCGTCCAAGGCGCAGGCGTGTCTGGCCTCTTTGGCTCGGTGAGGATGTCACAATGGCGCGGCACAGTTTTCCGGTCATGCTTCTGCAAGGGTCGCCATACGAGCGCGGGCATCAGCATGGGACTGCCTGCGAGCGCGACATCGTCTCGGCGCTTGATATCCTGGAAAGGTCCGTTTCAGCGCGCGTCATGCAGAAGGCTCGACGCAAGGCTGCGGCGTCCTGGCGAACGTTGCTCGTCCTGGCGCCTTCGATCGCGGCCGAGATTGATGGTCTGGCCGACGGTGCGCATTGCGAAGTGGAGGATGTCTTCCTCCATATAGGTTTCGAGTTTTTCGAGCAGCCTGCGCCAACGGGCTGCAGCGCACTTGCCTTCAACGGCCGTGGCGGCGCAGTTATCGGCCAAAACTGGGATGCACCGAGAGGTACGAAATCCGGTCTGATGCTCTTCGTGCACTCGGATCCGGACGGAACGCAGCTTGCCACGGTGGCCTCCAAGGGCACTCTGGGATGGGTGGGGCAAAATGGTTACGGGCTGTGTCTGGTGACCAATGATCTGATGCTCGACACAACGACTGCGGGCTTGCCCAGCCAGGTGGTGCGGCGCATGGTCCTGTCTGAACCGAACGTCCCGAGCGCTCTGCGTCTGCTTCACCGGTTGCCGCATATGGGAGGGCGAAGTTACCTGCTCGGGGACGCCTCTGGTCGGATAGCGGGGGTCGAAGTATCGCCCGTTGCCGGTGTCAGCGACCTTGGGGAGGTCGGGCCACTCATCCATACAAATCATGCACTGCTGAGGCAGACCCAAGCGGTTGAGAACCGATCCCTGCTGCAGCGAATTTACCCGTCGACATATCACAGGCATGCATCGCTCGCTTCAGCGAGCGCTTCTATGAATTCCGTTGCCGACGCCATGCGTGTGTTGCGCAATCGAACAGGAGCACCGAACGCCGTGTCGAAGAGCTTTTCACCGGAGGAGGCAACCGAGACTGCCTGTTCAGTCGTGTGCGACCCTACAGCCGGGGTGATGCACCTTTGTCTCGGTTTGCCTAGCGCGGGTGCATTTGTGGCATGCGCTGTTCCTGCGAGCGGGAGCAGAACGATCAGGCGGCGGTCAAATCGGATTTCGCCAGCTGTCCGTGCCGATACGCGGCAAACTTTGCCGAAAGTTCCTTCGCGGTCTCCTCGCAATCCACTAGGCGCACTGCCGGGCAGTCGAAGCCGATTTCTTCGCGAATGATCGCCGCCGAGTCTGCCGTGAAACGAATGGTACCGTCGCTATCCACGTCTTCTATGCCATCGAATTTCTGGCACGCACGGTTGATCGCCACAGCTTGCTGCAGGGACAGCCCCTGCGGCAGTTCGATCGATGCGCCATCCGGTGAGAGTCTCACGGGGTAGCCACCGACGAGTCCCAGTGGGCCCGGTGCATGAACGACACGCTCGATCCCGTCAGCCAAAGTGCGCAACACCGCGGTCGCCGAAGACGCAGTCACCGACTGTCCGGCCAAGCCTTTCACGCGGCGGAAACGTCCGGCGATGGTGGTGAACACTTCGCCGTGGTCGAGTGCATCCGCTGGCAGTTCTTCGCCGTCGCGGTAGAAAGTCAGATGGTATGGCGCTCCGTCCGTGCCGCCCGTGCTTGGCATACGGTAGCTCAGATAGTGATGGGCAAAGAAGCGCACGGCGATGCGTTTGACGTCGCAACCAAGAAGATGGGCGGCTGCCAGCTGGATTCCCGGAACGGCGTTGGCGATATTGCCGATTCCGATCATCGGCGCAGAACCTTCTGCAGCGAGCGCCGCGTTCACCACATCAGGGTAAGATGCGTTGACGACTTTCGCCTGAATGCCGGCCATGCGCACCGCCTGCATCAGGCGGCGCACCAGAACCAGATGCATGGCGGCCCAGACGCCGCCGCGCGCCTGGTCCAGCCGTTGGAAGGCGGCCTGTGGCAACTGGGTGATCACCCACCATGAATGCAGCGTTGTTGCATTGAAGATGATGTCTGGCTGAAGCCCGGCAAGATAAGCCGCCGTGGCCTCGACATTCATCAGGTCGACGGCAGCAACCTCGATGCGGGTGTGATGCCCGAGATTGGCCGCCGTGTAACGCGCCAGGTTTGCGCGAAGCGATACTTTCTGGATCTCCCGCGCCGCGACGTGGATGTCGTAGTCCCGGCCGCTCTGGCTCAGGAAATCAAGGACGCCGCCGCCGAGCACGCCGCAGCCGAGTATCAATATCCTGGTAGGATGGTCGCCCGTTTTGAGAGCCATTTGCGCCTCGCGTCAAAATTGATGGTCTGGTTCAACGCACCGAACAATGGCAGCTCTATGTGACAGCACCTTTTAAGGCCGCGCGTACCGCGCAGCTTTGAGATCGATCCATCTTAAAATTTGATGGCTGTCACTCACCTGAAAGATGCCTGTCATCCACGCCAGCTAACCTCGAAGCTACCTATCGGCGCATTGCCGTGCGGGGGACGGCAAGGTGGAGACCGAAGGATGACCGAGGCCGCGACTGTCGCGCGATATCTCCCATTGGACAGCGCGGTCCTGGAGATCGATCTGGATGCAGTGCGCGCCAACTACATCACGATGGGCGGCATCCTCGGCGCTGATGTGATCACAGCCGCGGTTGTCAAAAGCGATGCTTACGGCCTTGGTCTGGAGCCGCTCGCCCGAACATTGTGGGCTGCGGGCTGCAGGTCCTTTTTCGTCGCCAACCTGGAAGAGGCCCTGAGACTGCGCGCGGTCTGCCCGTTCGCAAGGATCGCCGCCTTCCATGACGATTACGTTCGCTTCAAGCGGATCTATCGCCTGGAAGACATTCTGCCGGTGATCAACACGCAAGAGGAGATGGACTTCCATTTTCGGACAGCCGCGGCCGATCCCTATCTCCTCAATGTCGATACCGGCTTTTCGCGCCTTGGCCTTTCCCCGTCGGAGATTGCGGATTTCTCCCGTGAAGACTGGTTCCTCAGGCATCCACCAAGGATCCTGATCAGCCATCTGGCCTGCAGCGACCATTTATCGGACACGATGAACGGCGTGCAGAAGCAGCGATTTGAGGCTTTGCGCAGAGTGGTCAAACCCGTGGCCAGCAGCCTGGTCGCCTCCGCCGGGGCATGGCTCGACACATCATTCCACTATGATCTTGCCCGCATCGGCTCGGCGCTGTTCGGGCTTAACAATGCAGGTGTCCATCCCAATCCGCTTCGTGCCGTCCTGCGCCTTAAAGCCCGCGTCCTTGCCGTGCGCGAAGTGTCTGCGCTTGAAGCCGTGGGATATGGGGCGACATTCCGTGCCCGCCGCAACAGCAGGATCGCGATCGTCGGGATCGGCTATGCCCAAGGTTTGCCATGGGCTTGCGCGGGCAGGATTTCGGCCCGCTTCGGCGCACATTCAGCGCCTGTCGTCGGACGCATATCGATGGAATATGTCACGGTCGACGTGACGGATGTTCCAACCGAACTATGCGGTCCTGGCGCATGGGCGCAGTTCCTGCATGACGAGTTTGGCGTCGGCGACCTTGCTGCTCAGATCGGCGTCAATGAGCAGGAGATCGTCATGCGCCTGGGTTCAGGTTGTCTCAAGCGCTACCGGCACGATCATAGCGAAGGAGCCGATCTTTTCGAATTGGCCCAGCGGTCTTCGGCGCCGGAAACTTTGGGACTGTATCATTCAACCGGCGATCGCGCCGCACTTGGCGGCATCTAGCCATGTCTTTCACGGGCAATCGCAACGCAGGTGTGGCTCTGGCGGTCCTGGCGGCCGTGTTCTGGAGCACAGGAGGGTTGTTCTCGCGGTTGATCGATGTCGATAGCTGGACGCTGCTTTTCTGGCGCAGCACCTTCAGCGCTCTTTTCGTGCTGCTGTTCGTGACGCTGGTGCTTCGAGAGCCCCTGACCAGCATCGTCGGCAAGCTCACGCCGGCGGCATGGTTGGTTGCAGGCATGTCGTCGACGGCAATGGTCGCCTTCATCTTCGCGCTGCGTAACACGTCGGTCGCGAATGTCGCGGTCATTCATGCCGGTGCGCCTCTGATCGTTGCGGCCCTGTCATGGGCCTTGCTCGGCGACCGGCCGCCTTCGGTCGCGCTGATCGCCGGGATCGCCGCCATTGCCGGTGCCGTCCTGACGGTTGGTGCCTCGGCGCTTTCGGGGGGAGGGGTTGCTGGGGACTTTCTCGCACTGGTCATGACCCTTTTGATGGCACTGATGGCCATAGCCATGCGCAGGCACGATCAATTCCCGGTGGCCGAGACTTTGATCCTTTCCAACATATTGTGCGCCGTGGCCGTCTTGCCGTTGGCAAGCCCGCTCGCGGTGGTCGCGGAGGATCTTGCCTGGCTGGCCTCGTTCGGGCTTGTACAGATGACGCTTGGCTTCCTGACCTTCGGGCTCAGCTTGCGCTATTTGCCCGCGCGCGATGCAGCATTGATCGGTGCTGTGGAAACGCCGCTGGCGCCTATCTGGGTCTGGCTGGCTTTCCGTGAGGTTCCGGCGCAATCCACTGTGCTTGGCGGCTTTGTCATACTCGCCTCGGTGCTGGTTTTCTTGCTCAGCGCGTATCGTTGCGCCGAACCCCGATCTGCTGCCGCCAGCAAAGCCGCGTGAAAAGGTGTCGGTTTCAACAAACGTCAGGTCTGACATTAGGGGTTGAAAACGATCGATCGGAATCGGTCCGTGTCTTCGCCTTTGCGTCGGCACTGACATGCCTCTTCGAGGTCGATGAGAGGCTGCGACGCGGATACGGCGCTCCAGACGCGACTTGGAGCCGCGAAATGGTCTTGCGATTGCGCCCGCCGCAGCGTCGGTATTGAATGAGGCCATCGCGGCAATTGTCATCGCTTGCTAATTCCATATCTTGAAATCCGGAAAATTTGACGCTAAATACTGTCGGACATAGTGGCGTCAACGGGCCCTTTAATGACTCTCGCTCAATATTCCGAAAAGGGCCTCTTTGCGCCCCGTAAGATCGCCGACATCCTTCGGACCACCAGCGAGGATGTGGCTCGCTCGGCGGGATTGGGTAAGGACGCCATACAGCGACAAGAGCGCGTGCGGTCGCATAAGACACAGCGCCGGTTGCGCGAAATGGTCGAGGTCCTTAACAAGGTCGAGCCTCGCTTCGGATCGGCTTTGATCGCCTATGCTTGGTATCGTTCCGAACCGCTGGCCGGATTTTCGGGCCAGACAGCTATGCAACTGGTCGGCAACGGACGCGTTGACGATGTTCTTGGCTATATCGATGCCGTCGACGCTGGTGTTTATGCCTGATCGTGTCGATGCGCTATGAAGGTAAGCTCTATAGAGCGCTCAATCCTGTCTATGCGCAAGAACCTCTGTCGGGCCGCGGCGCCGAGCGCTATGGCGGCCGTTTCAATCCAAAGGGTACGCCCGCCCTTTATTGTTCCTTGTCGGTCCTGACGGCGATCAGGGAGGCGAACCAGGTCGGGAATTTGCAGCCGACAACGCTTGTGGCCTATCACGCCGACATTGATCACATCTTTGATGGCCGTGATGTTGAAGCGCTCGCTGCTTTGGATATGGATGCAGAGGGCTTGGCCGACTCGAGCTGGCGTGACCAGATGAAGACCAGCGGCCAAGCGAGAACACAGGCATTCGCTCGCGTGCTTATCCAGACAGGCCACAATGGCCTTCTGGTTCGTTCCTTCGCGCCCGGTTCTTCTCCCGCGGATCTCAATCTCGTCCTCTGGTCTTGGGGAGATGAGCGAAAACAGGCACGTCTCGCTCTCATCGACGATGAAGGACGCCTCTCGCGGTAACTTTGATCGGACGCAGGGGGCCGATCCCTTTTATCCGAAAACAGACCCGCAGACGAGATTGCCAATCGTTTATCTCCGTCGTTGATATTGCCAATGCGGCCATGTATCGGGTTCCGCCTCAGGCAACAGAGCCCGCTCAGTTGGCGAGCGGGTCCTCTATTCATTTTATGCGTCTCTTAACTAGGGGTAGCGCCTGCGGTGAACCACATCCGCGATGTGGATCGACGATCCTAAACGCGATGATGCAAATCCTGCGTGACAGCGCAGATCACTCGAATGCGTACATGACGATGTCGACCATATCGCGGTGGTGGACAGCGATCTTCGCTGCGTCGCTGAACAGCGGATCGGACCGAAGATCCGGTTTGTCGCTAAATCTCGACGCCTCTAGGCATCACCGTAACATGTCGCTTGCGGGAGGCATTCTACCGTTGTCACCAAAGGCACGCCTGGCTCGGCTGATTGCATCAATCGGCGAAGTAAACTACGCCATGGCTGGACGAAGGGCTCGAAAAAACATGTCAGCGACGTGGCGTATTGGCATTCTGTTTTCTCGCAGTGGCATCACTGCGGTAACGGAATCCGAGCATTTTTTCGGAACGGCGCTGGCCATCGAGGAGATCAACGCCGGCGGTGGCGTTCTGGGACGCCAGATCGAGCCGATAGCTTATGATCCGGCCGGCGACCCCGAGGCTTATCGTTCTTTAGCCCGCAAACTGCTTACCGAAGACGACGTCAACGTGATTTTCGGATGTTCGATGTCGGGAAGCCGAAAGGCAGCTCTACCCATCGTCGAGCGACACAACGGCTTGCTCTGGTACCCGTCCATCTATGAAGGCTTCGAATATTCCGAAAACGTCCTCTATACGGGCGCTACCCTCAACCAAAATACATTCGCGCTCGCCGACTTTATCATGCAGCGTTACGGGCCGCGCATCTTTATGGCCGGTTCCGACTACATCTATCCGCACGAATCCAATCGGGTCATGCGGGATTTGCTGGAGTGCAAGGGCGGCGAGATCGTCGGCGAACATTATGTGCCGCTGGACGCCGATGAGCGCACGATGCGGCGGCTCATGAAAGAGATCGAGAAAGCCGAGGCCGATGCGGTGTTTTCGACCGTCATTGGACGTAGCGCCCAGAAGCTCTACGGCATGTATGCCGATGCCGGTATCGATCGGGAAAAGCGTCCGATCGCGAGCCTAACGCTCGCTGAAAGTGAAATCCGTGTCATCGGTCCCGAGCGATGCACAGGTCACGTCCTGTCTGCTCCCTACCTCGCCACGGTCGAAAATGATGAAAACCATCGCTTCATTCGAGCACTGACGGCTCGTTTCGATGGCAATGCCATGGCGACGATGTGGTCGCAGACCGCCTATGCCCAGATTCACCTGTTTGCGCGGGCATTGGAACTGGGGGAGACCCTCGACACCCACCGACTGGGGCAGGCAGCATTGGCGGTCGACTACATGTCACCGGAAGGTCGCTTGCACCTTGATCCGGAAAACCGGCATGTCTGGTCCACCCCCCGCATCGGGGTCGCGAATGCAAAGGGGCAGTTCGATATCGCCTGGGAATCGCAGGTTCAGATACGACCCGACCCCTATCTCGCCTCCATTCGTTTCGAGGAGCCTTGGTTGCGGAGTTCATAAGGTGTCGACATTGAAACGAATCCTTGACGATCTGCGTCAGGCGCGGGTTCTGGTTCTTCACCCGCGTGATGAGGATGGCTCGGCGTTGGTCGACCACCTCAAGCGGCTGGGTTGCGACGTCAAGGCGATGTGGCCACCGCCGGCTACGTTGCCGGCCGATATTGACGCCGTTTTCCTGCAGGTCAGCGATAAGGCGATCGATCCTCTGGTCTCGCTGCTTGATGGTACCAAGGCCGCGGTCATAGCCATTGTGACCTATGAGAGCCCCACCTCGCTGAAAGCGATTGTCGATCTCAATGCGCATGGCGTCCTGACCAAGCCGCTGCGTCAACTTGGCGTGCTGACCCAGTTCACCCTGGCGCGCTATCGCGTCGGCTACGAAAGCAGGTTGGTCAACAAGGTCCGCAAGTTGGAGGACACGCTGAAGGGCCGCCGAGCGATCGAAAAGGCCGTCAAGATCCTCACCGAGCTGAACGGCATCGAAGAAGACGCGGCCTACAAGCTCATCAGGGATCAGGCGACCTCCAAGCGGGTTGCGATCGTTGCCGTAGCCGAGAGCATTATCTCCGCGAGCGAGGCAATGCGGGCTTTTGGCCTCACCGTATCGGGACCGTTGAAAGTCTGACGGCTGTCGGCTTCGGCATGTCGAACCGGATCAAGCGGAGCCTGCCTTTCCGCCGCACTATTTTTGCCGCTTGACGAATTCGGCCAAACTGTGTTTGCTTCATCGCGAGAGCAGGTTTGCTCGGCGGCTGGAGAGCCGCTGAAATTTTGGCTGTGCAGCCCTTGGCTAGCGGATTGAATTCCGCGCCAGGGGTTTTTTGCGTTTGGAGATAGACTTGACCATACCGACGGAAGCGCTTCGACCCGATTTCAACGTCGCCTGCATCCAGTACGAGCCGCTCATCGGCAGGGTCGATGCCAACCTGGCCGCCATGGAGATCCGCATCCGCGAGGCTCACGCCGGTGGTGCCAGCCTGGCTGTGTTGCCCGAACTGGCCGATACGGGCTACGTCTTTGAAAGTCGCGAGGAACTTGCAGGCCTGGCTGCGCCCATCCCGCACGGATTGTCAGCGCAACGTCTGATCGCATTGGCAAAGGAGCTCTGCATCCACATTGTCTGCGGACTGGCGGAGAGCGATGGCGACCTGTTCTACAACTCTGCCATCCTGTGCGGCCCAGACGGCTATATCGGCAAGTTCCGCAAGCTCCACCTGTGGAACCGCGAGAAGCTGTTCTTCGAGCCCGGCGACATTGGTCTCCCGGTGTTTGACACGGCTCTAGGACCGATCGGATTGGCAATCTGCTACGACGGCTGGTTCCCGGAGACATTCCGCCAACTCGGGCTGAGGGGCGCCGAACTCGTCTGCGTACCGACCAACTGGGTGCCCATCCCTGGTCATGATGGGGCAGACGTGCCGATGGCCAATATCCTTCATCAGGCAGCGGCTCATTCGAACGCGATATACATCGCCTGCGCCGACCGTATCGGAACGGAGCGTGGGCAGCCGTTTATCGGCAGCAGCATCATCGTGGGGCCGAATGGCAGGCTGTTGGCAGGCCCAGCCAGCCGAACTGGGGACGCCATTCTCATGGCTAACGTTTCGCCTGGCATCGCAGTGCAAAGCCGCATCGTCAGCGAACGCAACGATGTAATCAATGATCGACGGCCGGACGTCTACGGCTGACCGACGCGAGTCCACCAACCACAACCATGAAAAAAAAGGGAACCAACATGGATAGAACGACAAGGAAGCTGCTTTTCGCGATGGCCGGCGGGTTGCTGGCAACTGCGGCATGGGCCGAGGACCCGATCAAGATCGGCATCCCGGTTGGCCTGTCTGGAGCCAACAGCGTGGTCGCGCCGTCGGTGGTGCAATCGGCCGAGCTGGCGGTCGAAGAGATCAATGCAGCGGGCGGGGTTCTGGGCCGCAAGCTCCAGCTTGAGATCGCCGACGATGCCTCCGGCGCGGCGGGGGCGCAGAAGGCGTTCGACTCGCTCGTTTTCCAGAAGGAGGTCAACGCCATCATCACGATGGAGACCAGTGCGGCCCGAAATGCTGGCCTGCCGATCGTCGCGAAGGGCGAAGTTCCCTTCATCTACACGTCTTTCTACGAAGGGCGCTCCTGCAGCCCCGACCTCTATGTGAATGGCTGGGTGCCCGAACAGCAGGTGCCACCCGTCGTCGACTATTTCGTGAAGAAAGAAGGCGCCAAGAAATTCTTCCTGGTGGGCAGCGACTATGCCTTCGGCCGGGGCATGCTTGAATTCGCCCGGACATATCTTGAGAAGGCTGGCGCGCAGGTCGTGGGTGAGGAGTATCTCCCCATCGAAGGTACCGACTGGACGGCCATCATTTCCAAGCTGAAAAGTTCCGGCGCCGATGCCCTGATCACATCGACTGCGGGGGGCGCTCCGAATGTCACGCTCACCAAACAGCTGCGGGGCGCAGGCATAAAGCTGCCTTACGGCAATCTCGCCGTCGACGAGGGGACGGCCAAGAGCATGGGCCCCGACGCGGCAGGCATCTACATCGCAGCCTCCTACGTGACTTCCATCGACAGCCCGGCCAACAAGAAGTTCCTCGAGGCCATGCAAAAGAAGTTCAGCGGTGAACTGCGCACGCCCAATGATCTCTCCGTACCGCAATATGAAGGCATCTATCTCTACAAGGCTGCGGTCGAGAAGGCGGGGTCGACCGATGCTTCCGCTGTGCTTTCGGCTCTGGGCGAAGTCTCCGTTGCCGGTCCGCGCGGTACGGTTTCGATGAACAAGCAGCACCATGCACCGCTGACGATGTATCTCGGTCAGGTCCAGGAAGACGGCTCGGTAAAAGTGGTTGAGACATTTCCGGATGTCGATCCTGGTACTCAGTGTCCCAATCTCTGACATCGATCCGATCGAAAGGGGCGGCTAGCTCCGCTCCTTTCGACACTGGGGAGAGATCATGACCATTCTGCTTGACGTTATCACGACCGCAGCCATCCTGTTTGTTGTGGCGGCCGGACTGCTGGCCATCTTTGGCGTGCTCAAGATCATCAATTTCGCCCATGGCGCCTGGCTGACGGTTGGCGGCTACTGCGCTGTCGCCACCACGGGAATGGGCCTCAATCCATGGTTGGCGCTGCCTGTCGCATTCGTCGTCGGCTCCGCCCTCGGTGGCATCACCGAAGTGCTCGTGGTGCGACCACTCTACCGGCGGCCGCTCGATGCCATCCTCGCCACCTGGGGGCTCGGTATCGTCGTCGGTCAATTGATCACGCTCTGGTTTGGCCGTGACGTGCAATTCACGCCGAACCTGCTCTCGGGAACGATCAATGTTTTCGGTCTCGATTACTCGTTCTATCGGCTCTTCATGGTCCTGGCGGCCTTGGTGGTCGGCCTTGGTTTCGCAGTCCTGCTTGAAGGAACCCGTCTTGGGCTGTCTGCCCGCGCCGTCATCATGAACGAAACGCTGGCACGCGCGCTGGGCATCGACACGGCGAAAGTGCGCTTGACCACCTTCATGATTGGCACGGGACTGACAGCCTTGGCCGGAGTGCTCTTGACCCCGCTAACCAGCGTGGACCCCGACATGGGCCTGGCCTGGCTCATCGGCGCCTTCATGCTGGTCATGGTGGCCGGCTCCTCGTTTGGTGCTCTGGCCGTAGCGTGTCTGGTTTTCGGCGGAGCGCAGACGCTGGTCAGCACATTCGTCAGTCCGGTCCTTGGCGGTATCACGGTCGCCGTCCTTTGCGCGCTCGTGCTGCGTATCAGCCCGAAAGGCTTCGCTCGTGCCTGAATCCAGATTGCCCAATATCCGAGTTTGGCTGCTCGGGGCGCTCGTCGTCGCGTCGCTGTTCATGATTGCATTCGGTCCGGCATTTCTCGACCGCTTTGCCCTCAACGTGCTCAGCCGCTCGATGATCTATGCCATGTTGGCAGTGACCGTCGATCTCCTGTGGGGGTACGCGGGCGTGCTGACTTTCGGTCAGGCCGCTTTCTTCGGCATCGGCGCCTATGCAACCGCCATGGTTTTGACCCACCTGGGCAGCAGTCCCGAACTGATGCTGCTGGCTTTCGTCCTGGCCATACTGGTTCCGCTTGTCCTGGGTGTCGTGGTCGGTTGGCTTTCATTCGGCTACGGCGCCACGCCGCTCTACGCCACCGTGATCTCCCTCGTTCTGCCGATCGTCGTCACGCAGGTCGCGTTCTCCGGAGGGCAGTGGACGGGGTCCAGCAGCGGACTGGTGGGGTACGCCACCCTGCCGCTCAGTCTGGCGGGATACTTCCGGCTTACCGGCATCTGTCTTCTCGCCGTTGCCGCCGCGGCCTGGATTTTCGTACGTTCGGATGCAGGCAAGGTGCTTGTCGCGATCCGCGACAACGAGGCACGCTGCGCCTATCTTGGCCTCAATGCCAGCCGCATCAAGATCGCCCTTACCGCCGTTCTGGCTGGCGTGACTGGTTTGGCGGGCTTTCTCTTTGCCAATGCTTCTGGGGTTGTTGCACCCGAAAACACCGGTTTCGTGTTTGGCACCGAACTGGTCATCTGGACGGCACTCGGCGGTCGAGGCACCATCCTGGGCCCGGTGCTAGGCACCATCGGGATCGACTATCTTTCTGCTAGCCTTTCGGGCCAGTTGCCGTTCCTGTGGAAGCTTATCGTCGGCGCCCTCTTCGTGGCGATGATCATCCTGTTGCCGAACGGCCTGGCCGGCCTGGTCGGGAAAATCCTGCCGCGCAGCAAGGGCTCTCGGGGAGAAGGCGGCCCTCTGCGCCAGGCGCAAGTCATGCAGGCACCCCAGGACGTTGTCGACAAGCCGCCGCTTTTGACGATCCACGATCTGGGGAAATCCTACGGTAGCCTGAACGTCCTGCAAGGTATCAACCTGACGGTGCAACCAGGCGAACTGGTCAGTCTTGTTGGGCCTAACGGGGCAGGCAAGACGACGCTGATGCGTTGCCTTTCCGATGGTACTGAATCGATCAGCGGCTCGGTGTCGGTGCGTGGCGCCAACATTGCGGGTCTTGCTCCAGACGCTATCGTAGCCTTGGGCGTTGGTCGCAAGTTCCAGGTCGCCAGCGTGTTCGACAGCCTCACCGTCGCCGAATGCCTGCGCATGGCGCGCGCGGCACGATACCGCCCGAGCCTTGTACACAGTTCGCAGGAACTGGATTTGCCTTCGGCCGCGGTAGAGATCCTGAAACTGACAGCGCTTGACGGAATGCTCGATCGACCGGTTTCCGCACTGTCGCATGGCCTGAAACAAAGCCTTGAACTGACGATGGTCGTAGCTCTGGAGCCGCAGCTGATCCTGCTCGACGAGCCGACAGCAGGCTTGACCAAGACGGAACGGATGACCATCGGAACGATCCTCAAGAAGTTGACAGGTGAATTGGGGCTGGCGGCCATTCTGGTCGAACACGACCTCGATTTTGTCCGGGAAATATCGAGCCGCATCGTGGTGCTCCATCAGGGCCAGCTCGTGCTCGATGGAACCGTGCAAGATGTCGTCAATTCCGAACTCGTGAAGGCAATCTATTCAGGAGGCGCACATGACTGAAGCAACCGCGCCTGTTCCGAAGCTGTCTCTAATCGAGGTCTGTAGCGGATACGGCGCCGTCAACATCATCGACACGTTATCGATGACCGTCCCGCAGGGTCAGATATTTGCCTTGATGGGCAAGAACGGCATGGGCAAGACCACGCTGCTGAAGACGATCCTCGGCTTCGTGGCAATGCGATCGGGTCGGATTGATCTCGATGGGCAATCCATAGCCGGCGTGTCACCTGCATCGCTGATTGCTGCAGGCGTCGCCTATGCTCCGCAGGAACACGCGCTGTTCCAGGACCTGACCATCCGCGACAATCTTCGTCTGGCCTTGCACACGGACAAAGAGCTCAAACAGGGGATCGAGCGGGTCTGTCAGCACTTTCCTTTTCTCCGTGAGAGGGTGAACCAGAAGGCTGGAACTCTTTCGGGCGGAGAGCAGAAGATGCTGATCCTCGGCCGCGCCTTGATGCTTCAGCCGAAGCTCCTGCTGATCGATGAGATATCAGAGGGGCTCCAACCCTCGGTGGTCGAGCGGATCGGACGGGTGCTCATCGAGGAATGCAGGGCAAACAACACCACCGTATTGATGGTCGAACAGAATCTCGACCTGGTTCTTGGCGTCGCCAATCGCTGGGCCGTGTTGAAACTCGGTCGGATCGATGACTCCAGCGAAATGGACAGCGGGTCGCGTGCACGGATTCTCGCGCATCTCAAAATCTAGGTGTTTAGTCCCGGCATTTGCTGGAGCGGATTGAGAGTGAAGCGCTTGGGCTGGGAAGCCCATGCCTTGCAGATGAAC
>NZ_JAKREW010000043.1 GCF_022347545.1 Terribium retamae | reverse complement strand
CCCTTCCTCGCCTGGCTCCACCCCCCGCTCGGGTTTTTTTTCTCGGTTTAAAATAACACCTGCCCCCACCGCCCCCCAAACACAAACGGGCCCGGCCCCCCCCCCCCCCGGGGGGGGGGGCCCCAACGCCAGTTAAGCGAGGAACTTCGCGATGATGGCATCGCCCATAGCGGTGGTGCCGACTTCGGTCTTGCCTTCGGACATGATGTCCTTTGTGCGCAGGCCGTCGTCCAGCACGGCCGCGATCGCGGCCTCGAGGCGGTCGGCTTCGGCCACCATGCTGAAGGAATAGCGCAGGCACATGGCAAAAGAGGCGATCATGGCGATCGGGTTGGCGATGCCCTTGCCCGCGATGTCGGGCGCGGAGCCGTGCACCGGCTCGTAGAGCGCCTTGCGTTTGCCGGTCTTAGCATCCGGCGCGCCGAGCGAGGCCGACGGGAGCATGCCGAGCGAGCCGGTCAACATGGCAGCGACATCAGACAGCATGTCGCCGAACAGGTTGTCCGTCACGATGACGTCGAACTGCTTGGGCCAGCGCACGAGCTGCATGCCGCCGGCATCCGCGAGCATATGGTCGAGTTTGACGTCGGCGTATTTTGCCTTGTGGGTCGCGGTTACGACTTCGTTCCACAAAACGCCGGACTTCATGACGTTGCGCTTTTCCATCGACGTCACGTGGTTCTTGCGGGTGCGCGCGAGTTCGAACGCAACGCCCGAGATGCGCTCGATCTCGAAGGTGTCGTAGACCTGAGTGTCGATGCCACGCTTCTGGCCATTGCCAAGGTCGATGATCTGCTTGGGTTCGCCGAAATAGACGCCGCCTGTCAGTTCGCGCACGATCAGGATATCAAGGCCTTCGACGACTTCCTGCTTGAGCGAGGATGAGGCGGCAAGCGCCGGATAGCAGATCGCCGGGCGAAGATTGGCGAACAGCTCCATGTCCTTGCGCAGGCGCAGCAGACCGGCTTCCGGCCGCACTTCGTAAGGCACGCTGTCCCACTTGGGGCCGCCGACGGCGCCAAACAGCACGGCATCGGCGGCCAGTGCCTTGGTCATGTCCTCTTCCGAGATTGCCTGGCCGTGCGCATCGTAGGCGCACCCGCCCACCAGGCCCTCGTCGATCGCAAAGCCTGCTCCCTTTTCGTTCATCGCCGCGATCAGTTTCTTGACCTCGGCCATGGCTTCTGGACCGATGCCGTCACCGGCGAGCAGGAGAAGTTTTTTCGTTGCCATCTAAAGGACCTTCCACGGGTTCGGAGAATTGCAGCCTTGCTAACGGCAAGGCTGTTGTGGTGCAAGTCCGTTGGCACTGGAAGTCCTGCGTGGACCCGACAAAGCGAGCAACTGAATGCAAGTCGGGCGACGCTCGCGACGTAGTGCCGATGAAACGGACTTGGAGCATCCGGCATGAGCAAGCGTATAGGTCTGGGCATCATCGGCCTTGGGGCCATGGGGACCGAGCTGCTGGAAGCGGCTGCGAGCCACGACGACTTCAAGGTCGTGCTTTGCGCCGACGTCAACGAGGCGGCGGTGGCCCGCGAGCGCCGCAAATATTCTGGCATCGACTTTACCACCGAGCCGGAGGCTGTCGTGGCCGCGGAAAATCTCGACGCCGTCTATATCGCCACGCCTCCGCGATTTCACGCTGCATATGCGATGGCGGCGATGCGCGCCGGCAAGGCTGTCTTCTGCGAAAAGCCGCTTGCCGTCGACCTGGCCGAAGGGGAGGCGATGGCCGATCTTGCCCGCACGACAGGCGTAGCGAACGCCGTCAATTTCGCGCTGGCTGACCGGCATGCCACGCTGGAAATCGAGCGCGCCCTTGGTGCGGGCGAACTCGGCAGCGTCGGCAGCGTCGAAATCAGGCTGGCCTTTCCGCAATGGCCGCGCGCTTTTCAGACTGACGCAAGCTGGCTGTCTGGTAGAGCCGAGGGTGGGTTCGTCCGCGAGGTCTTTTCGCATTTTGCCTATCTGACCGATCGGCTCATCGGCGAACTGGA
Source organism: Terribium retamae (assembly GCF_022347545.1). GTDB lineage: Bacteria > Pseudomonadota > Alphaproteobacteria > Rhizobiales > Rhizobiaceae > Mesorhizobium > Mesorhizobium retamae. Next base: position 32,818 of record NZ_JAKREW010000043.1, on the reverse strand, counting down.
GCCGGTGTTCGTGTCTCTGGATTTTCCCCAAGGAAAGGACGCGAGCGAAATCTCGGCCTTCGGCCTGTTTCGGGCAGGAGGCGTTCCGGTGCGCGTATTCGGCCAGGCTGGCCTCGCGGTGCCTGAGTCCTACGAATGGACCATAGCCGGCAGCCGTCGCGCCTACCGCTTGCGCAATTGGGGAGAATTGGAAGTTTCCGTCGGCGAGAGCTGGCAGAACGTGGCTCTCAGCGGCGCACGAGGGTCGGAATACACCCGTCTCTCTGCCTTCGCGCGGGCGATCCGTGGCGAGCCGCAAACCAACCTGGCGGATTTTGCCGCCGGCCTCAGGGTCCAGCGTGCGGTGGAGGCGTTTCACGCCAAGGCGGGCTGAGCCGATCGAACCGCGCTCGCGACCGCTCAATCGTGCTGGAGGATGTTGACCAGCTTGCCGAAGGGGTCGCGCACAAAGAAACGGCGCACCCCCCATGGCTCGTCGGACGGGCCGTATTCGACGGTGAAGCCGGCCTTCCTAACGTCGGCAAGCACGGCGTCGACATCGTCCACCTCGATGGAAAGATCGGGCACCGGCGCTTCGCCGCCGCCCTGTTCCGCAAAGGAGACCTGCACGGTCATGCGTTCACTGTTGCCGTAGGTGGCGATCCAGCCGTGGTCCATGAGGATATCGAGGCCGAGCACGTCGCCGTAGAAACGCCTGGCCGCCGCAACATCGGCGGTGGCAACGTTGGCGACGATGCGTTTGACCGTCATAAGCCCGTTGCACTGCGGCGCAGAGCTGTAACCTCGATCTCGATCTTCATTTCCGGCTTGTTGAGCAGGCAGACGATCATGGTCGCAGCGGGACGGATATCACCGAAATATTCGCCAAGGATGGGAAAGACCTTGTCCACGTCGTTCTGGTCGGTGATGTAATAGTGGGCGCGCACGACATCAGCCAATTCGAAGCCGCCTTCCTTGAGCGCCCTGGCGATGGTCTCCATGCAGTTGCGGGTCTGCGCCTCGACGCTGTCCGGCATGGTCATCGTCGTGTAATCGTAACCGGTGGTGCCGGCGACGAAGCACCAGTCACCCTGCACGACGGCGCGCGAATACCCTGCCGTCTTTTCGAAGGGCGAACCCGTCGAGATCAGTCTGCGCATCGATAGTCCTCCCGGGCGCGCCTCGATGGGCGCTATTGCGGTTGCTGGAGCGCCTTTTTCAGGGCGTCCTTCATCTCGTCCGGCCATTCCTGTAGTGCTGGCCAGGTGTTCGGCTCAGGCTTGTCAGTCTGTTGAGCGAAGTAGAGCGCCTTGTTCTTGGCGTCGACCGCCATGAAGCCGTTGCTGCCGCCACAGGCATGCGGCACGCAGCCGGTGGCGTAGAAGGCGCCGGACGCCGTCCTTTCCGTGCCACCGCCGACCAGCAGGCTGGTCGCGACATTGCCTATCTGGTCGCCGAGCAGTTTCTCGGCGGCCCGATAGACAGCCTCGTTATGGAACGCGTCGATGATGTTCTGGTATTTCGACGGGTCGATGTCGTTCCAGCCGGTGTTGGGTTGGGGCTTGTAGGTCAATTGGCCGGAAATCTGCAGACCATCCTGTGGTGTCCATTGCAAAGCATCGTTGGAATCGCCAGGCATGAGATAGGGCACGAAATAGATGCCGTTTTCTGCGACGGCTGCCGGTGGTGCGCCGCATTCATCCTGTTCGACCCGAACGCTTTGGAGCTTGGCGCTGCCTTCCGGCTTCCAAGTGATAATGGTCGCGGGGCCGCACTGGTTGCCGCCCGATCCGACATTGAACAGGGCGACGTCGATGCCAGCCACTTTCACGATCCGGTCGAGGCCGACATAGTAGTCCCTAGCAATTTCCTCACCGTCATAGGCCAGGATTTTGTCCATCTCCGGCTGCTCGGTGATGGTGAAGGTGCCGCCTGCGAAGGGAACCGGCGCCGGCTTTTCGTTGCCATCGGCGGGCGCGACGTTGTCTGCAGCGGGAGCCTCCTGCGAGGCAGGAGCCTGCTCCTGCGCGAGGACACTTCCGGTCAAACCGATCGCAAAAAGGCCTGCCGCCAGGAGGCGGGAAAACGGTCCCATTGCGGCGGCGCAAAAATCACCTGTCGTCTTCTCAAAGCCCGTCGAGATCAATCTGCTCATCGATGGTTCTCCCTAACGGCTTGGCGGACGGCGAGATCAAAGTGGCAGATCCAATTCGTCTTTGATCTCCTTGGGCCAGTCCTTCAGCGCAGGCCAAGCCTGCGGTTCCGACCCGTCGGACTCCAAGTAGAAATAGAGTTTCCTATCCTTAGCGTCGACCGCCATGAAGGCTCGACCAAGGGAGCTATTATGTGGCTTGTTACCGCTACCATAAAAGACGCCGGATCGGGTTTTTCTGACGTCTTCACTGATCAGCAAGCTTTCGGCGACGTTAAACAGTCGGCCGCCGAGCATCTTTTCGGCGGTCTTGTAGACGGCTTCGTTTGTGAATGCATGGACGATGCCCCAGCCGCCCGACAGATCAATATCGTCCCAGCCTGTATTGGGATCGGGCGCAAAGCTCAATCGGCCGGCGGTCGCTAGGCCGCCCAGCGGCGTCCACTGCACGACGCTCTTGGAATCACCCCCCGGCAACACATCGGGCATGAAATAGATAACGTCATCGGCAACTGCCATCCACAGTTGGCCGCAATCGTCCTCCTCCGACCGCTCGCTCTGGAGCGTAGCGCTGCCTTCCTTCTTCCAAAAAATCAGGACTCTGGGTCTGCATCCGGCACCGCCGTTTTCGAGATTGAACAGCGCAACATCGATGTCGCCGATTTTGGTGACCCGGTTGAAAGAGATGAAATAGTCGTGCGCGATTTCCTTGCCTTCATAGTTCAGCGCCATTCTCTCTGGCGGCTCGTCGCCATTGCCTTCGGTGATAGTAAAGGTGCCGCCGGCGAAAGGCACCGAAGCCAGCTTCTCGTTGGCGTTTGCCGATGCGTTGGTGGCGGCAGGGGCATCCTGCGCGGCAGGTTCCTGCGCAAGGGCAATCTCGGTCAAGCCTGTCAAAAGAAGGCCTGCCGCTAAAAGGCGTGGAAACAATCTCATTGTAGCCCCCATAGGCGCGGCTACAACCATTCCGCTGCCATCGCCGCCCAGGTTAGACGATCATGATTCTGCCCGAAGCGAAAGGGTCGGCAAAGTCTGCCGGAGCATCATTCGACTAAAGCGTCAGGCCCAGGGGCGCTGCTCGGCGTTGCGCTTTTCGAAGCTGGCGATGGCGTTGGATTTCTCCATCGTCAGGCCGATGTCATCGAGACCATTGAGCAGGCAGTGGCGCTTGAAATCGTCGAGGTCGAAGGTGACGACGCCGCCATCCGGGCCACGGATTTCCTTGGCTTCGAGGTCGACCGAGAGGGTGGCGTTGGCGCCGCGCTCGGCATCGTCCATCAGCTTGTCGAGGTCTTCCTGGCTGACCGTGATCGGCAGAATGCCGTTCTTGAAACAGTTGTTGTAGAAGATGTCGGCGAAAGAGGTCGAAATCACGCAGCGGATGCCGAAATCGAGCAGAGCCCAGGGAGCGTGCTCGCGGCTGGAGCCGCACCCGAAATTGTCGCCGGCGACGAGGATCTGCGCCTTGCGGTAAGCCGGCTTGTTCAGCACGAACTCCGGGTTCTCGGAGCCATCTTCATTGAAGCGCATCTCGGCAAACAGCCCCTTGCCAAGTCCGGTACGCTTGATCGTCTTGAGATAATCCTTCGGGATGATCATGTCGGTGTCGACATTGACGATCGGCAGGGGAGCGGCGACGCCGGTGAGCTTGGTGAACTTGTCCATGGCTTTGGCCCATTTTGGGAGTTTGCTGGCAACGCTTTACACAAGGAGGCGAGCAAATGAAAGGCGACAGTTGCCGGATCGTTGGAGCCAGCCAAGGCTTGATGAGCGAAAGTGTATATGAGGGCCTGTCGTCGACAAGACTTGACCTCAAGCTGCAAGCGACGTTCTAGATCATTTATGGCAACCGGGAATCAGCAGCGATCGGAGCATGCCGGACAGGCGTCCAGCCTGCTTGCGCATTATCGGCCGATCGACGGTGTCGTCGACGAAATGGTCGATGGCGCGGGCAATCCGCGACCGTTGTGGAAACCCCTTATTGCTGCGCTGCAGGCATTGGGCCCTGAAAAACTGACGCAGCGCTTTGCCAGGGCTGACCAGTACCTGCGCGATGCAGGCGTCTATTACCGCGTCTACGACAAGGCAGGTACCAATGAGCGGGCCTGGCCGCTGGCGCATGTTCCGCTGCTGATCGACGACAAGGAATGGTCGGCAATCAGCGCCGGCCTGATCCAGCGTGCAGATCTTTTCGAACAGATTACTGCCGATATTTATGGCCCCAACAGATTGGTGGCGAAAGGACTGCTGCCGCCCGGCCTGATCGCGAACAGCCCGGAATATCTGCGCCCATTGGCGGGCACCACGCCGGCGGGTGGCTATTTCCTGCATTTCTGCGCCTTTGAGCTTGGACGTGGGCCGGACGGGCGCTGGTGGGTGCTGGGCGACCGCATGCAGGCCCCTTCCGGCGCCGGCTTCGCGCTGGAAAACCGCGTCGCCACAACGCGGGCGCTTTCGGAACTTTACGGCGAGATGCATGTGCATCGCCTCGCCGGCTTCTTCCGCCGGTTCCGCGATGCCTTGAATTCGGCTGCGGCGGCTTCGCGGGGCCGTGTAGCCATCCTGACGCCGGGACCTCTCAACGAGACATATTACGAACACGCCTATATCGCGCGGTATCTCGGCATCATGCTTCTCGAAGGCGAGGATCTCGTCGTCTCCAGGGGACGGCTGATGGTCCGCACCGTGGCTGGCCTGGTTCCGATCTCGGTGTTGTGGCGCCGTCTCGACGCCGCCTTTGCCGATCCGCTGGAATTGCGGGCGGATTCGCAGATCGGCACGCCGGGACTGGTCGAGGCAATGCGCCAAGGCACGGTCACTTCGGTGAACGGATTGGGTTCGGGACTTCTGGAAACGCGTGCACTGCTCGCGTTCCTGCCGCGCATCAGCCAGGAATTGGCAAAGGAAGACCTTTTGCTGCCGACCGTCGCAAGCTGGTGGTGCGGACAGGAGACGGAGCGCCGGCACGTGCTGGCCAATCTCGACCGCATGGTGGTCGGACCTGCGCTGTCGACCCGTCTGGCCTTCGAAGATGATGGCGTCAGCGTGTTGGGTTCATCCCTGTCCTCGGAGGCGCGCGCGGATCTGGTCGCGCGCATGGAAGCTGACGGCGGCGCCTTCGTAGGTCAGGAAGCGGTCACGCTTTCGACCACGCCGGTCTATGTCGACGGGCGGTTGGAGCCGCGTCCCGCCAGCCTTCGCGTCTATCTGGCGCGCACGCCGAATGGCTGGACGGTGATGCCCGGCGGTTTCGCCCGCGTCGGCTTCTCGCTCGATCCGACGGCGATTGCCATGCAGCGCGGCGGCCAGGCGGCCGATGTCTGGGTGGTGAGCGACAAGCCGGTACAGCGCGAGACGCTGTTCCCGCGCGAAAGCGAGGGCTTCGATCGCACGATGCCCGGCAGCTTGCCCAGCCGGGCGGCGGAAAACCTGATGTGGCTTGGCCGCTACATCGAACGCGCCGAAGACACCGCCCGTATCCTGCGCGCCTATCATGTGCGATTGGCCGAGACCTCTGATCCGGCCATGCCGCTGCTCGAGGAACTGCGTGCTTATCTCGACCCGCTCGGCATCGATGTCACCGATCCGGTGCCGCACGGCCTGCTCCATATGATGGATAGCGCCGTCTACAGTGCCGGCCAGGTACGCGACCGGTTTTCGCCGGATGGCTGGCTGGCGTTGAAGGATCTTTCCAAGACACTGCATCTGTTCGAGACAACGGTTTCGCGCGGTGACGATGCCACACGCGCCATGACGGTGATCCTGCGCAAGCTTGCCGGCTTCTCCGGCCTGTTGCATGAGAACATGTACCGGTTCACCGGCTGGCGGTTCCTGGAGATCGGGCGTCGGCTGGAACGCGGCATCCAGACGGCACGCGTGCTGGCGCGGCTGACGCGGGCCGATGCGCCGGAGGGCGCGCTCGATATGATGCTGGAGATCGGCGACAGCGTCATGACCCACCGCAGGCAATATCCCGTGCAGGCGGGGCGTACAACCGTCGTTGATCTTCTGGTGCTCGACCCGCTCAATCCGCGCTCGATCTTCTTCCAGATCGAGCGGCTGAAGATGGAGATAGGTCTGCTGCCGGGTGAGAACGGCAGTGGACATTTGTCGCCGGCCGCCAAGGACGTGCTCAAGCTCAACACGGCGCTTGCGGTCAAGGAACCGTCGGATATCACGGCCGCGGCGCTCAATGCGTTGTCGGACGAAATCGGCGGGCTCTACAGCAGCCTCGCCAAGGCTTATTTCAGCTGAGGCGTTTCATGCTCTACGACATCCGTCTCAGCATGCATTACGATTACGAAGCAGCGGCCGGCGGCGGGCGTCACCTGGTACGGGTGCTGCCTGCAAATCTCGGCGGTGGTCAACGCGTCGTCGCGGCGTCGCTGTCTTTTGCGCCAGCGCCAAGTGAGCGGTCGGATTTCCACGATTTCTTCGGCTCGAACGTGACGGCGATCTCCTTTCGTGAAGCGCATCGCACGCTCGACATACGCATGAACGCGCGCGTTGCCGTCACGCGGCCGGAAATCGGACTGGACGTGTCGCCGCGCGTCGCTGGACTTGCGCGCGAAATCGCGGCGGTGCGCTCACTCGAACCGAATTCACCGCACCATTTTCTCACAGCCACTGATTTTGCCGGCTTGGATCCTGCGATCACGGCCTATGCGCGAGAAAGCGGCGATGGCTCCGTAGTGGCGATCGCGACGGACCTCTGCAACCGCATCCAACGCGATTTCACCTATGATGGCGCCGCCACCGACGTCCAGACGCGTGCTTCCGATGCCTTCGCGCTCAAACGCGGTGTCTGTCAGGATTTTTCACACGTTATGATTTCAGGCCTGCGGGGGATTGGCATCCCCGCGGGCTATGTGAGTGGCTTCCTGAGGACAATTCCCCCCGCTGGCCAGGAGCGGCTGGAAGGCGCGGATGCCATGCATGCCTGGGTGCGGGTCTGGTGCGGGCGCGAGGCCGGCTGGCAGGAATTCGATCCAACCAATGGCATGCGGGCCTCCAACGACCATATAACCGTCGGCTATGGCCGCGACTACGGCGACGTGGCGCCCATCGTCGGTGTGCTCAAGACTGCGGGCGGGCAGGCCGGAGCACAGGCGGTGGATGTCATTCCCATGGCGTGAGATGCCGCTACGAACATCGGCCAAAATCGCAGATTTTTTATCGACGTGGTGTCGGGAAGCGCCTAACTCTTTCGTCCTCTGAGAGAGAAAGGGCCACCCATGCTTTATGCCGTTCTTTGCTACGCTTCCGAAGATGTCGTCGGTTCCTGGACCAAGGAGCAGGACGATGCCGTCATGGTCAAGCTGCTCGACGTCCAGCAGAGATATGCGAAAGCCAACAAACTCGGCCCAGTGGCGCGGCTGTTGCCAACAACGGCAGCAACGACGTTGCGCAAGGTAAAGGGCGAGTCCCTTGTCATCGACGGACCGTTTGCCGAAACCAAGGAACAGTTCCTCGGCTTCTACACGGTCGACGTCGAAAACCTCGATGAGGCTCTGGAATTCGCGCGCGAGCTTTCCGATGTCAATCCAAGCGGCGGCTCTTACGAGATCCGCCCCATTTCCATCTTCAGTCCTGCAGCGGTAAAATCATGAGCGACCTGTCCTGGATAAGCAATGTCATCAGCGCCGCGCGGCCGCAGGCCATGGGGGCGTTGCTGCGCTACTTCCGCGATCTCGACACGGCGGAAGAAGCTTTCCAGGACGCATGCCTGCGTGCCTTGAAGAATTGGCCGCAGAACGGACCACCGCGTGATCCAGCTGCCTGGCTCATCTTCGTCGGTCGCAACAGCGGCATCGATGCGGTGCGCAAGAGAAGCAAGCAGACGGCGATGCCGGATGAGGACCAGGTATCGGACCTCGAGGATGCCGAAACCGACATCGCCGAGCGGCTGGACGGCGCGCACTACCGGGATGACATCCTGAGGCTGCTGTTCATCTGTTGCCATCCGGATCTACCGCCCACCCAGCAGATCGCGGTCGCGCTGCGCATCGTTTCGGGTCTTTCGGTCAAGCAGATCGCCCGCGCCTTCCTGGTCAGCGAAAGCGCCATGGAGCAGCGCATCACCCGAGCCAAGGCGCGTATCGCCGATGCGGGTGTTCCTTTCGAGACGCCGGGCGCGGTCGAAAGATCTGAACGGCTCGCGGCTGTCATGGCGATGGTCTATCTGGTCTTCAATGAAGGCTATTCTACTAACAGCAGCGAAGCGCAGGCGCGGGAGCCTCTATGCGAGGAAGCGATCCGGCTTGGCCGGCTTTTGCTGAGACTGTTCCAGACGGAACCGGAGGTTATGGGACTGCTGGCCCTGATGTTGTTGCAGCATGCTCGTGCGCCAGCCCGCTTCGATGGCAATGGCGAAATCGTCCTGCTGGAGGACCAGGATCGCGGGCTGTGGAGCGGCAAGCTGATCGAGGAGGGGTTGGCCCTCGTTGACAAAGCCTTGCGTCATCGCAAGCCCGGTCCTTACCAGGTGCAGGCTGCGATCGCCGCCCTGCATGTCCGGGCCGCCAGGGCCGAGGACACCGACTGGCAGGAGATCGACCTGCTCTACAGCCTGCTTGAGCGCATGCAGCCTTCGCCTGTGGTGACATTGAATCGCGCGGTTGCGGTCTCCAAGGTGCGCGGGCCGGAGGAAGCTCTCGCCATGATCGAACCTTTGGCGGATCGGCTATCCGGCTATTTTCATTTCTTCGGCCTCAAAGGCGGGCTTTTGATGAAACTTGGCCGCAACGACGAAGCACATATTGCTTTCGACAGGGCGATAGCGCTGGCCAACACCGCTGCCGAAGCCGCGCATATCCGCATGCATATCGACCGGCTCAAGGCCGAGGCCTCGCAAGGCAGGTCCGAAAAGGCGAGCTAGTTCGCCTTCTTGCAGAAGTCGATTTCCCTTCCTGCTGGATCAATCGTCAACGCCTCCGGCTTGGACCATGCCGGGGTGGCGGATTGTGTGCGAAACGGGTAATGCCACCCGCAAAGTCCTGCCGGAGGAGCGGCAGGGTGGCGGATGGCAGCTGCTGTCGCCATATCACTGCAAGTTCGAAAGGGAAGACTATGACGATTGCGAAGGAAGCCGCCGATCTGCTCGCGAAACTTGGCGTTGCCAAGGACGCGCTTTCGGGCGGCGATCTGGTGGTACGCAGTCCGGTGACGGGCGAGCAGCTCGCTGCCCTGAAGACGATCTCTGCGGCCGATGCCAACAAGGCCATCGACGCCGCGCATGAGGCTTACAAGGCCTGGCGTCTGGTACCGGGCCCGAAGCGCGGCGAGTTGGTGCGGCTGCTGGGTGAAGAACTGCGGGCCCACAAGGCCGAACTGGGCCGGCTGGTTTCGATCGAGGTTGGCAAGATCCCGTCGGAGGGCCTGGGCGAAGTCCAGGAAATGATCGACATCTGCGATTTCGCGGTCGGACTTTCCCGTCAGTTGTACGGTCTCACCATCGCCACCGAGCGTCCCGGCCACCGCATGATGGAAACCTGGCATCCTCTCGGTGTCGTCGGTGTCATCTCGGCCTTCAATTTCCCTGTCGCGGTGTGGTCCTGGAACGCAGCCCTTGCGCTGGTCTGCGGCGATGCCGTGGTGTGGAAGCCGTCGGAGAAGACCCCGCTCACCGCTCTGGCCTGCGAGGCGATCTTCGCGCGTGCCGTCAAGCGCTTCGGCGCTGATGCGCCCGCTGGACTTACCCAGGTGCTGATCGGTGAGCGAGAGATCGGTGAAGTTCTGGTCGATCATCCGAAGGTGCCGCTGGTTTCGGCTACCGGCTCGACCCGGATGGGTCGCGAAGTCGGCCCCCGCCTGGCCAAGCGTTTTGCCCGCGCCGTGTTGGAGCTCGGTGGCAACAATGCCGGCATCGTCTGCCCGACGGCCGACCTCGACATGGCGCTGCGCGCCATTGCTTTCGGGGCCATGGGCACCGCCGGTCAGCGCTGTACCACGTTGCGCCGCCTGTTCGTGCATGAAAGCGTCTATGATCAGATCGTTCCGCGGCTGAAGAAGGCCTATGAGAGCGTTTCGGTCGGAAACCCGCTCGAGACCTCGTCGCTGGTCGGTCCGCTGATCGACAAGATGGCTTTTGACAGCATGCAGAAGGCGCTGAAGGAAGCTGGCGAGCACGGCGGCAAGATCACCGGTGGAGCTCGTGTCGAGAACGGCCATGCGGATGCCTATTATGTGCGTCCGGCCCTTGTCGAGATGCCGGAGCAGGCTGGCCCGGTGCTGGAAGAGACTTTCGCGCCGATCCTCTACGTGATGAAATATTCCGACTTCGATACGGTGCTCGACCTGCACAATGCCGTGGGCGCCGGTCTTTCATCGTCGATCTTCACCCGCGACCTGCAGGAGTCCGAGCGTTTCCTCAGCGCGGACGGCTCGGATTGCGGCATCGCCAACGTCAATATCGGCACGTCGGGTGCCGAGATCGGCGGTGCGTTCGGTGGCGAGAAGGAGACCGGCGGCGGCCGTGAGAGCGGTTCGGATGCGTGGAAAGCCTATATGCGCCGCGCGACCAATACCGTGAACTATTCCAAGGCACTGCCGCTCGCTCAGGGTGTTTCCTTCGACATCGACTAAATACACGCAGTTTCCTATTACGATCAGCAACGGCGGGCCTCGGTCCGCCGTTTTCTTTGTGTTTCAACACGCCCGCGTTTCGGGTGGTGGTCAACCCATCCGGGGTGGGGTTTCGCCTACCCGGCAGGCAGGTTCGGTCCGACGCTAGATGGCGAAAGGTTCCACCTTGGCAGGTGTTGTGAGGAGTTGCCCAGGAAAAGATTATTCTTCCCACGGCGGAGCCCGCCGAATGCCTGCCGGTCCCTTTGAAGCCGGCGCAGACAGATCGGGAGGATCATCATGGCTGGTTTTACGCATCTCTTCGTTCCTGGGCCGACCAACGTTCCGGAAGCCGTTCGGCAGGCCATGAACCTGGCCATGGAGGACATGCGCGCCTCGACCTTTCCGCAACTGACGCTCGGCCTGTTCGAAGGCTTGAAGCGCGTGTTCAAGAACGAGACCGGCCGCGTCTTCATCTACCCGTCTTCCGGAACAGGCGCCTGGGAGTCCGCCATCACAAACACGCTGAGCCCCGGCGATCGCGTGCTGATGTCGCGCTTTGGCCAGTTCTCGCATCTGTGGGTCGATATGGCCGAGCGACTGGAACTCGACGTCGACGTCATCGACGTGGAGTGGGGCGCCGGCGTGCCGGTCGAAATCTACGCCGAGCGGCTCGCGGCGGACAAGGAACATAGGATCAAGGCGGTCTTCTGCACGCACAATGAGACGGCGACGGGCGTGACCAGCGATGTCGCCGGCGTGCGCAAGGCTCTGGATGCTGCAGGCCATCCGGCACTGCTGTTCGTCGATGGTGTGTCGTCGATCGGCTCGATCGATTTCCGCCAAGAGGAGTGGGGTGTCGACTGTGCCGTCAGCGGCTCGCAGAAGGGCTTCATGCTTCCGGCAGGTCTCGGCTTCCTGTCCGTCAGCGAGAAGGCCCTTGCTGCAGCCAAGACAGCGAAAGGCCGGCGTTGCTACTTCTCCTTCGAGGACATGATCCGCGCCAACGACACCGGCTTCTTCCCCTACACGCCGGCAACCCAGTTGCTGCGCGGCCTGCGCGTCTCGCTGGACCTGATCGAGGCGGAAGGGCTGGAAGCAATCTTCGCCCGCCATCATCATCTCGCCGAAGGCGTGCGCAAGGCAGTCGATGCCTGGGGCCTGAAACTCTGCGCCAAGGAGCGTAAGTGGCACTCCGACACCGTGAGCGCCGTCTATGTACCGGAAGGCATCGACAGCGCGGAAGTGGTGAAGCGCGCCTATCACAAATACCAGACCTCGCTCGGTGTCGGGCTCAACAAGGTCGCCGGCAAGGTGTTCCGCATCGGCCACCTCGGCTGGCTGAACGAGGTGATGGTGTGCGGTGCGCTGTCGGCCGCCGAAATGGCGTTGCGCGACTGCGGCGTGAAGCTGGCGCCGGGCTCCGGCGTCGGGGCCGCGCTCGAACATTTCCGCCTGGCCGAGGCGGTCGCCGTCGCCAAGGCCGCCTGAGCAGCGGTTAGGGAGGAGATCCGCGATGAGCCACACCATCAATCATCTGCGTAAATTGCGGCTGCAGCGTTCCGAACTCGCGGTTCCAGGCTCCAATCCGGAGATGATCACGAAGGCGGCGGCAGGTGCAGCCGACTTCGTCTTCCTCGACATCGAGGATGCGGTGGCGCCGCCCGACAAGGAGCGGGCGCGCCGGAACATCATCGAGGCACTGAACGACATCGACTGGCGTGCCAAGGGCAAGACCGTGTCGGTACGCATCAACGGCCTCGACACGCACTACATGTATCGCGACGTCGTTGACATCATGGAACAGGCCGGCGACCGGCTGGACACGATCCTGGTGCCGAAGGTCGGTGTGCCGGCCGATCTCTATATGGTCGAAGCCATGGTCAACCAGATCGAGATGGCCAAGGGCTACAAGACCCGCGTCGGCCTGGAAGCCCTGATCGAAACGGCGCTCGGCATGGCCAATGTCGAGGCGATCGCCGCCTTCGGTGGACGGCTGGAGGCTCTGCATTTCGGCGTCGCCGACTACGCCGCGAGCTGCAAGGCGCGCACCGTCAATATCGGCGGCCTGAACCCCGACTATCCGGGCGACCAATGGCACTTTGCACTCTCGCGCATGACGGTCGCCTGCCGTGCCTATGGACTTCGCGCCATCGACGGCCCGTTCGGCGATTTCTCGGATCCCGAAGGATACATGGCCGCAGCTCGCCGTGCCGCAGCACTCGGCATCGAAGGCAAGTGGGCGATCCATCCCTCGCAGATCGAACTCGCCAATGCGGTGTTCTCGCCGCCGGAAAAGGAGGTCACCCGGGCCAAGCGCATTATCGAGGTGCTGAAGGAAGCCGAAGAACAGGGCAAGGGTGCTGCCGCACTGGACGGCAAGATGATCGATGCCGCCTCTGAGCGCATGGCACGCAACGTCCTGGTGACGCACGAAGCAATCGAGCAGTCGGCGCGATCGCGCCAGGCGCTCCCGAACTAAGGAGGAGTTCGAGATGGACATTCATGAATATCAGGCCAAGGAACTGCTTTCGCGCCACTCCGTCCACATTCCACGCGGTGGGCTCGCCTACAGCCCCGAGCAGGCAGCGTATCGCACGCGTGAAATCGGCGGTGACAAATGGGTGGTGAAAGCCCAGATCCATTCCGGCGCGCGCGGCAAGGCCGGCGGCATCCGTATCTGCAAATCCGATAAGGAAGTGTCCGATGCAGCCGAGGCAATGCTCGGCCGCAAGCTGGTGACACATCAGACCGGGCCGCGCGGCAAGCTGGTCTCGCGCCTCTATATCGAAGAAACCGTCGACATCCGTCAGGAGATCTATCTCGGCTTCGTGCTCGACCGCAAAGCGGAGCGCGTGATGATCGTGGCTTCCGCGTCGGGCGGCATGGAGATCGAGGAGATTGCCGAGCGCCAGCCGGATTCGATCATCCGCGCCATCGTCGATCCGGGTGTCGGCATGCAGCAGTTCCAGGCGCGCGAGATCGCGTTCGGACTCGGACTGGAGAACAGCCTGATCGGCAAGGCAACCGACACCATCATGGGCTGCTACCAGGTGTTCCGCGACTATGACGCCTCGATGCTGGAGATCAATCCGCTGGTGGTGACACGCGACGGTAACCTGGTCGCGCTCGATGCCAAGATGTCGTTCGACGAGAATGCGTTGTTCCGCCGCCCCGAGATTTCGGAGCTGCGCGACAAGTCCCAGGAAGACCCGCGCGAGACCTTCGCCAGCGACCGCGGCCTGTCCTATGTCGGGCTGGAGGGCAACATCGGCTGCATCATCAATGGTGCCGGGCTCGCCATGGCGACGATGGACATGATCAAGATCGCCGGCGGCGAGCCAGCCAACTTCCTGGACATCGGCGGCGGTGCCTCACCGGAGCGTGTCGCCAAGGCGTTTCGTGCCGTGCTGGCCGACAAGAATGTCGAGACGATCCTGGTCAATATCTTCGCCGGCATCAACCGTTGTGACTGGGTCGCCGAGGGGGTGCTCAAGGCTATCCATGAGGTTGGCGTCAACGTGCCCCTGGTGGTGCGGCTGGCCGGTACGAATGTCGAGGAGGGGCGCCGCATCCTGAGTGCCTCAGGCCAGTCGATCATCGTGGCCGACACGCTTGCCGAAGCCGCCGAAAAAGCGGTTTCCGCAATGCGTCAGGCGTCACTCAAGAAAGCCAGCTGAGGGAGGACAGGATGTCAGTTCTGCTCAATCGCAATACGAAGGTCATCGTCCAGGGTCTCACCGGCAAGATCGGTTCCTTCCATGCCGAGGACATGAAGCGCTACGGCACCAACGTGGTCGGCGGCGTGACACCCGGCAAAGGTGGCCAGTCGCAGCAAGGCATTCCGGTTTTCAACACAGTCAAGGGTGCGGTGCGCGAGACCGGCGCAGAGGCCAGCATCGTGTTCGTGCCGCCGCCCTTCGCGGCCGACTCGATCATGGAAGCGGCTGACGCCGGCATCAAACTCTGCGTCTGCATCACCGACGGCATCCCTTCCCAGGACATGATGCGGGTGAAGCGCTACATGCTGCGCTATCGCCGCGAGGATCGCATGACGCTGATCGGCCCGAACTGCGCGGGTGTGATCACGCCGGGTCAGGCACTGATGGGGATCATGCCGGGCTCGATCTACCTGCCTGGCCGCGTCGGCATCGTCGGCCGCTCGGGTACGCTCGGATATGAAGCTGCCTCGCAGATGAAGGCGCTGGGAATAGGTGTGTCAACCAGTGTCGGGATCGGTGGTGATCCGATCAACGGTTCGTCGTTCAAGGATATTCTCGAACTCTTCGAGAAAGACGACGAGACCGATGCGGTGGTCATGATCGGCGAGATCGGCGGGCCGCAGGAGGCGGAAGCTGCCGAATGGGCCAAGACCAATATGAAGAAGCCGCTGATCGCCTACATTGCCGGCTTGTCCGCACCGAAGGGCAAACGCATGGGCCATGCCGGTGCGATCATTTCCGCCTTTGGCGAATCCGCACAGGAAAAGGTGGAGATCCTGCGCGACGCTGGCGTGACCATCGTGGCGACGCCTGCCTCTTTCGGACCAACCGTCGCAGGCGTGCTGGCCGAGCAGCGCAAAGCAGCCTAAACAGGTCGATATATCGTCTTGAGGGGCGGTGCCGGTCCCCGGGGCCGCCCCAGCCATGCAGGAGCAATCGATGAAGCCACGCGTGATCGTCACCCGGAAGTGGCCGGCCGCCGTCGAACAGGTGCTTGCCGAGCGCTTCGATACCACGCTCAATGCGGGCGACATTCCATTCACCGCCACGCAGCTCAAGGCGGCCCTGCTGAATTTTGATGCCGTGCTGCCGACCGTCAGCGACAAATTGCCGGCCGAGATTTTTCCCGACGAAGAACTGCGCGCCAAGATCATCGGCAATTTCGGTGTCGGTTTCAGCCACATCGACATCGGGGCGGCGAAGCGGCGCGGCATCGCGGTGACCAACACGCCAGGCGTGCTGACCGACTGCACGGCTGATATCGCGATGAGCCTGCTGCTTGCCGTCGCCCGTCGCACCGGGGAGGGCGAGCGACAGCTTCGCTCAGGCGCGTGGAAAGGCTGGTGTCCGACCCACATGATCGGTGCCAAGGTGACCGGCAAGACGATCGGCATCATCGGCATGGGGCGTATCGGCAAGGCGACCGCGCGCCGCGCGCATTTCGGCTTCGGCATGAAGGTGGTCTTCTTCAACCGCTCGCGCGTTGACGATGAGGAGACGCGTGCGATGAGTGCCGTGCAGTTGCCGTCGATCGAAGACGTGCTCGAACAGGCCGATTTCGTCTCGCTGCATTGTCCTGGAGGTGCCGAGAACCGCAACCTAATAAATGCCGAGCGGCTCGGTCGCATGAAGAAGAGCGCCTTCCTGATCAATACCGCGCGCGGCGACGTGGTCGACGAGATCGCGCTCGCCGATGCGCTGGAGGGTGGTGTGATCGCTGGCGCGGGGCTCGATGTCTTCGCTCAGGAACCACAGGTTCCGGAACGGTTGATCCGGCTGGAAAACACCGTTCTGTTGCCGCATCTGGGCAGTGCGACCGAAGAGACCCGTGTCGCCATGGGCATGAAGGTGGTCGACAACATCTCCGCCTTCTTTGCCGGGGAGCCCATCCCCGATCGTGTTGTCTGACGGCTATCCCTGGAGGTTGAAAGCGCAAATCATTCGCTGATCTGCTGATCTAAGCGGATTGGTTTTCTCCAATCCCTGCACACTTCGCCGAACTTGGTCTTTGGACTTGAACCAAAGGGCGAGTAAGTTTACCTATGGTGAACACGCGAAGTTTCGGGGGTATATAATGGACAAGTCGGTCAAGGATGGTAAGGGCGTCAGCGCTGCCGTCAAGGCGACGAAGGAGTCCAAGAAGATATCTTCGCCCACACATGCTAAGGCATCACCGCTTCATCAGGATCCCCACGCGGTCCGTGACACCCGTGAAAAGGTCCTTGAAGTTGCCATCGGCCACGAAGTGCGCGCCTTTCGCAAGAAACTCGGAATAACCGTAGCCGACCTTGCCGCGACGACCAATATTTCCCTCGGTATGCTGTCGAAGATCGAGAATGGTATTACATCACCTTCCCTGACTACCTTGCAGGCCTTGTCGCGAGCGCTCGGCGTTCCGCTCAGTTCTTTCTTTCGGCGTTTCGAGGAAGATCGAAACGCCGTTTTCGTGAAGGCTGGCGAGGGCGTCGACGTGGAACGGCGCGGGACCCGGGCCGGTCACCAATACAATCTGCTTGGTTATATCAGTTCAAATACAGCGGGCGTGACGGTCGAGCCTTATCTCATCACGCTGACGGAAGATTCCGATGTCTTCCCGGCGTTCCAGCACGACGGCATGGAATTCCTCTACATGCTGGAAGGCGAGGTGGTTTACCGCCACGGCAGCAATCTCTACCGGATGCTGCCCGGCGACAGCCTGTTCTTCGACGCGGACGCTCCACACGGGCCGGATGAGTTGACGAAGCTGCCGATCCGTTATCTTTCCATCATCTCCTACAGGCAGGGCTCCGGAAACGAATAGCGCGCCTTTCGACGCGCTATTGTCTCGGATGGTGAACAGACTAGAAGTCGGAGCGTCCTTTGCGCGTCCAATGGGTGCACGGCGCTCTGGTCGAGGGAATTCGGCCGGATCTAATCCGGAGCAAAACCGGGCGAGGTGGGAGCGCCGTCGTCATATTTTGATAGCCACTCGATGACGGTCGGCCGATAGCGCGTGAGGCCCTTGTATTCGGCCAGTTCGATCGGCAGATCGCGCAACACGCGATGGAACCGTCGTGCCCATTTCGACACCGTCACCAGTTCATCCATCTTGATGAGATAACAGCGGATCGGGAAGACCAGCGCATTGGAGCGAGGCAAGCGCCAGAAGCTCTGCAATTCGACGCGCAGATGCACCTTGTCGCCAACATTTTCGGGCGTGACCGTGGCGCGGTCGGTGCCCCATTTGTGGTAGTTCTCAGGACTGGTGTCGAGACGCGGGTTGATCGTCATCGTCCAGTTCAGCCGACGCGCCGGCTTGCCCTGCTGAATGTTGGTGAGGAATTTCAGCGCGCGGGTGAAGATGCCCTTTTCATGCGCCAGTGGTACTGGCGCATGCCACTCGAAGAAGTTCATGCCGATGTCGAAGTCGAGCGACCAGTCTGCCTGAGTGGTCACCATGCCGGCGTCCATCCACAGATTGCCATCGCGCTGGTCGAGAATGCAGAAATCGCCCTGACTCTGGCGAGTAATATATTCCATCGGCCCATAGGGCAGGGTGGAGAGATCGCCGAAGGTGAAGGTGTCGTCGATGCCGAGAGGCCGGTTGATCCAGCGCCAGCGATCGCCTTCGCGGGTCAAGGAGAAATGGTCGGGATAGCTGTTGGCCTTTTCGGTCATCAAAAGTTCGAGCAGGTCCCAGCCAGCCAGCGTCATATGCGGCAGCGATTGGCAACGCAGAGGATCTTCCGCCAGCACGATGGCGCGATCCCGCATCTCGGAAACATAGTGCTCATCGACGTCGATGAGATTTTCAAACACGGTGCCCTTGGGCCCCTGAACATGCGGCTCGATGTTGACCGCATACATGTAGGCGTCTTCATGGAAGGGAAAAGGAAAACGCCGCACGAACTCAGGGCTGTTCCTGAAAGTGTAGTCGTCGCGGAACGTTTCCTGCCTGAAATTGATACCCATAGGTTCCTCCCTGTGGCTCCAACTCTTTGTTTCTATGCAATTCCGAACGCAAAAACCGCGGCGCACTTTTGCCAGAATTGCTCCAGGCTAACGCTCCAGTACGAGGGACTTGCCCTCGAAGCGTGAAACGCAAGGCATGATCTTCTTGCCCGAACAATGTTCGGCTTCCGTCAGCCAGTGATCGTTGTGTCTGAAGGTGCCGTCATAGGAGACGACGTTGGTCTCGCACTGGCCGCAGACGCCGCCGCGACACAGGTAGGGCGGATCGATGCCGGCCGCTTCCATTGCCTCGAGCAGGCTCTGCTCCTCGCCGACATGGATCTGCTTCTTGCTGAGCGCCAGTGTGACATCGAAGGGCAGGCCTGGCTGCGGTGCGGCGAAGTGTTCGTAATGCACGGTTTCGTCGGGCCAGCCATGCGCAGCCGCTGTCTCGCGAACCCAGCGGATCATGCCGGCGGGCCCGCAGACATAGAGATGCGTGCCGAGCGGCTGTGACGTCAGCAGGCGTTCTAGCGGCAGCCGTTCATTGGCATCGTCATAGTAGACGTTGACCCGCTTGCCGTAGCGATCCCGCAGAACATCGGCATAAGTGCCAAGTGCCGGCGTGCGGCAGGTGTAGTGCAGTTCAAAATTGCCGCCTTCACCGGCGAGCTGCGCGGTCTGTGCCATGAAGGGCGTGATGCCGATGCCGCCGGCGACCAACAGGTGCTTTTTCGCGCGCAGATCGAGCGAGAAGAGGTTGACCGGATAGGAGATTACCATCTCCATGCCGCGCTTGACGCGATTGTGCATGAACAGCGAGCCGCCGCGGCCAGAATCGTCGCGGCGCACGCTGATCGTGTAGTCACGCGTGTTGTGTGGCGAACTCATCAGCGAGTAGGGGTTCAAACGCGATTTGTCGCCGTCTCGCATTTCCACCACGACGTGGGCGCCGCCGGAAAAGGTCGGCAGGTCGCCGCCGTCGGTGCGTTCGAAGTGGAAACGCTTCACCAGCTCGTTGACCGTAACGACGTCCGTGACGGTGACGTTCAGTTTCGTGGTTCCCGCACTCACCGGAAAATCTCCTCTTTTTGAGGGATCTCGCTCGGATCCTCGGCGTTGATGCACACGCCCTGGAAGGCCGCCAGACGGCGCGAATAATGATCGCGGACGAGAAGCAGCAATCCGCAATGGGCACAGGTGGCTGGCTGTGTGGTGACGTTTTCGGTAATGCCCTTGCAATGTACGCACTGCACCCGGCGTGCCCAGGAGCCGCGATGTTCGGTCTGAATCGAGGAATGGTCGATGCCGGCTTCCAGCGCGACCTGCATGGCCTGGCCAATGAGGCCTTCGGTTCCTGCAAGATAGATGCGTAGCCCCATATGCGCGTTGGCAAGTGTCTGCCGAAGGCGGGGCAGGGCAGCCGCGATGGAAGGACCTTCATAGAACTGTGCCGGCTTCAAGGCCTTGAGTGCCGCCTGAAACTGGCTCCGGCTCGTGTCCGGAATAAACATGATGTGCGCACGGGCGAAGAAACCATCCGGTGCCTTCTTCGCCAGGTCGAGGATTGCGGACGCGCCTTCGGCGTCCGCAACGAAAAGATGACTCTTGCCGGTCTGTGGCGACAGGGTTCCGTAGACCGGGCGACTGAGGATCGTCTTTGCCGGCATCCCGTCCAATGGATCAGCCCTTCGCCGTGCGCTTCAGCTTCTTTGGATCATCGAACGGCAACGCCTGGGCGGTTGCTTTCACCGATCCCGACGCGTTGCGGATCTCGAGCGGCGTGCCGATGATGGCGCAGTCGACGTCGAGGCGGGCGATGCCCATCGATTTCTTCACCAGCGGTGAATACATCGCGCAGGTGACGACACCAACCTTCTTGCCGTCGCGATAGATCGGCGCGCCTTCGTCGGCAGGCTTGGTGCCTTCCAGCAGGACGCCAAAGATCTTGAAGCGCTCCTTGCCCTTGAGACGATAGTGTTCCTCGGCGCCGCGGAAACCGGTCTTTCCTGGGCTGACGGTGAAGTCCAGCCCGAGCTCCCAAAGCGTATCGCCAGGCCCTTCATTGTCGAAGGGGTATTTCTGCGAGTTGTCGTATGGATAGAAGAGCAGATAGCTCTCGACGCGCAGCATATCGAGCGTGGTGAAGCGGCAGGGGATGATACCCTCCGGCTTGCCTTCTTCGAGGATGCGATCCCAGATCGTTCCGGCATCCTGGCCACGGCAGAAGATCTCATAGCCACGCTCGCCGGTGTAGCCGGTGCGCGAAATCATCACCGGCAGACCGAAGAGCTGGGTCTGCATGTGATGGAAATAGTTGAGGTCGCGGATGCCGGGCACGTGCTTGGCCAGGTAGTCGACGGCGGTCGGGCCCTGCAGCGACAGGTCATGCAGATTGTCGTCGAAGCGAACCGAAACGTCGCGTCCGATGGATGCCCTGGTCAGCTCCTCATGGCCCGTGCCCGAACCATGCACGACCATCCAGGAATTGGTGCTTATGCGGTAGACGACGCAATCGTCGGTGAATTTTCCGGCCTCGTTGAGCATGCAGGCATAGACCGACTTGCCCGGATAAATCTTCTCGACGTCGCGCGTCGTGCACAGATCGATGAGGTGCGAGGCATGCGGGCCGGTGATGTGGACCTTTTTCAGCCCTGAAACGTCCATCAGACCGGCCTTGGTGCGGATGGCGACATATTCTTCGTCGGCGTCCTTATCATAGCTCCAGGCCGTGCCCATGCCGCTCCAGTCTTCTAGCTTGGAGCCTAGGGCGCGATGACGATCGGCCAAAGTCGAGAAACGCCAGGAAGCTGTCATGTGGGTGTCCTTCTCCTCAAGGGTACCTTCGAAACGCGGCCATTCTTTTCTTATCGGCCTGCGCTTTCGCCAGACGCATATTGACTCGAATTCCGTCGTCTGGGCAATATCTTTGTGCAAGAAATATTACTGATAGGCAACTTTCCCTGGGTCCGACTTTAGTCCTCCCATGAGGTATCGGTTCCGCGGTGAGATACGACATGAGACTTTTCTGTAAGGAAAAAAACATTCATAGCAGTTGAATTGGGTTTTCAAAGCTGCTAGCGTTCAATCATCGGACCGCTGCCATTGGAGGTGACGTCGTGTGCGGAATTGTGGGACTGTTCTTGAAAGACAAGACATTGGAGCCGCAACTCGGCGCCATGCTCTCTGAAATGCTGGTGATGCTGACAGACCGCGGCCCCGACAGTGCGGGCATTGCGGTTTATGGCGCGTCGACCAAAGGTAAGGCTAAAGTTACGATCCAGTCACCGGCCCCGGGGACGGATTTTGCCGGTCTGGAAACCGAGCTCGGCAAGAAGATCGATGCGAAGGTCAAGCTGCTCGCCAAATCCACCCATGCGGTGATCGACGTGCCGGCCGACAAGGTCGAGGCGGCACGCGAGGCCATTGCCGAGCTTCGCCCTTCGGTCCGCATCATGGGCGCCGGCGAAGCCATCGAAATCTACAAGGAAGTCGGTCTGCCGGTCGACGTGGTGAAGCGTTTCGATGTCAGCAAGATGACCGGAACCCACGGCATCGGCCACACCCGCATGGCAACGGAATCTGCCGTCACCACCCTTGGTGCGCATCCTTTCTCCACCGGTCCGGACGAATGCTTGGTGCACAACGGCTCTCTCTCCAATCACAACAATCTGCGGCGTGAACTCATCCGGGAAGGCATGAAGTTCGAGACCGAGAACGATACCGAAGTGGCAGCTGCCTATCTGTCGTCCAAGATCGCCCATGGCCAGAATCTCGGCCAGGCATTGGAAAGCAGCGTCAACGACCTGGATGGCTTTTTCACCTTTGTGGTCGGCACCAAGAACGGTTTCGGCGTGGTGCGTGATGCCATCGCCTGCAAGCCGGCCGTGCTTGCCGAGACCGATCGTTACGTCGCTTTCGGCTCCGAATATCGTGCGCTGGCCAAGCTGCCTGGCATTGAGGATGCCAAGGTTTGGGAGCCGGAGCCTTCAACCGTCTATTTCTGGGAGCACTGAGCCGATGAATGTGACCACTCTCGCCAAGTCGCCTCAGCGCGAAGTCAACTATGCGCCACGCGTCTTCGATCTCGATACGGCACCGCTGCGTGAACTCAATCTGGCCTTGCATCAGGTGACCGATGCGGCAGACGAGCCGAGCTGGGAAGTGATCAACCCGAAAGGCAGCCACGCCGTTGCTGCCGGTGTTGCTCAGCCCATCGCCGTCGAGGTGCGCGGCAGCGTCGGTTATTATTGCGGCGGCATGAACGACAAGGCCAGCATCACCGTGCATGGCTCGGCGGGGCCTGGTGTCGGGGAAAACATGATGTCGGGCCAGATTACGGTGAAGGGCGACGCCAGCCAGTATGCCGGCGCGACCGGTCGTGGCGGGCTGTTGGTCATCGAAGGCAATGCGTCGTCACGCTGCGGCATTTCGATGAAGGGCATCGACATCGTCGTGCGCGGCAATGTCGGCCATATGTCCGCCTTCATGGCGCAATCCGGCAATCTTGTCGTGCTGGGCGACGCCGGTGATGCGCTGGGTGACTCCATCTATGAAGCGCGGCTGTTCGTGCGCGGTTCCGTCAAGAGCCTGGGCGCCGATTGCATCAAGAAGGAAATGCGGCCGGAGCACATCGCCAAGCTTAAGGAATTGCTCGACCGCGCCGGCATCACCGACGTCAAGCCGGAAGAATTCACGCGCTACGGATCGGCCCGTACGCTCTACAACTTCAATATCGATAACGCCGACGCGTACTGAGGGGACGCCTAAATGACATATCATAATCCTCCGACGACGCCTCGCAGGTCGGCTACGTTCGATGACTATACGATGTCGGAAATCCGCCGTGCGGCGGCGACCGGTATCTATGACATCCGCGGCTCGGGCGCGAAGCGCAAGCTGCCGCATTTCGACGACCTCCTGTTCCTCGGCGCCTCGATTTCACGCTATCCGCTGGAAGGTTATCGCGAGCGCTGCGAGACCAGCGTCACACTTGGTACCCGCCACGCGAAAAAGCCGATCGAACTGAAAATCCCGATCACCATCGCCGGCATGAGCTTCGGCTCGCTGTCGGGACCGGCCAAGGAAGCGCTCGGACGCGGCGCAACGATTGCCGGCACCTCGACGACCACCGGCGACGGCGGCATGACGGAGGAAGAGCGCGGCCATTCGCAGACGCTTGTCTACCAATACCTGCCGTCGCGCTACGGCATGAACCCGCGTGACTTGCGCCGTGCCGACGCCATCGAGATCGTTGTTGGCCAGGGTGCCAAGCCGGGTGGCGGCGGCATGCTGCTCGGCCAGAAGATCTCCGACCGTGTCGCCGAGATGCGCACGCTGCCCAAGGGCATCGATCAGCGTTCCGCCTGTCGCCATCCCGACTGGACCGGCCCGGACGATCTCGAAATCAAGATCCTCGAGCTGCGCGAGATCACCGACTGGGAAAAGCCCATCTACGTCAAGGTCGGTGGCGCGCGGCCCTATTACGACACGGCCCTTGCCGTGAAGGCAGGCGCCGATGTGGTGGTGCTTGACGGCATGCAGGGCGGCACCGCGGCCACGCAGGAAGTGTTCATCGAACATGTCGGCCAGCCGACGCTCGCCTGTATCCGTCCTGCGGTGAAGGCACTGCAGGATCTCGGCATGCACCGCAAGGTCCAGCTCATCGTCTCCGGCGGTATCCGCAACGGTGCCGATGTCGCCAAGGCGCTGGCGCTTGGCGCGGATGCTGTCTCGATCGGCACGGCCGCGCTGATTGCGCTGGGCGATAACGATCCGCGCTGGGAAGACGAATACCAGAAGCTCGGCACCACGGCGGGTGCATATGACGACTGGCACGAAGGCAAGGACCCGGCCGGTATCACCACCCAGGATCCCGAGCTGATGAAGCGCGTCGACCCGATCGCCGCCGGCCGGCGTCTGGCGAATTATCTCAAAGTGATGACGCTGGAAGCACAGACGATCGCCCGCGCGTGCGGCAAAAATCACGTACACAACCTGGAGCCGGAGGACCTCTGCGCACTGACAATCGAATCCGCGGCTATGGCCGGCGTTCCGCTCGCCGGCACCGGCTGGATACCGGGAAAGGGCACCTTCTAGGCAATTTCTTCGATCAATCCAAACAACAAGAAGAACAACCCAGGGGAAAACAATGGGAACAAATTTCGAGGCCAGCACGGCAGTTACCGCAGAGCTGAAGGATTTCGCCCGGGCGCGTAACGTCAAATATTTCATGATCTCTTACACCGACCTGTTCGGCGGCCAGCGCGCTAAGCTGGTGCCGGCGCAGGCGATATCGGACATGCAGAAGGACGGAGCCGGCTTTGCCGGCTTTGCCACTTGGCTGGACCTGACGCCAGCGCATCCGGACATGTTGGCGGTGCCGGATCCGGATTCGGTCATTCAGTTGCCGTGGAAACCGGAGGTCGCCTGGCTCGCTTCAGACTGCCTGATGGAAGGCAAGAGCGTGGCACAGGCTCCGCGCAACACGCTGAAACGCCTGGTTTCGGAAGCGGCCGAATTCGGCATTCGCGTGAAAACCGGCGTCGAACCCGAATTCTTCCTGACGACGCCGGACGGTAAGCAGATCTCCGACGAATACGACACCGCTGCCAAATCTTGCTACGACCAGCAGGCGGTGATGCGGCGCTATGACGTGATCGCCGAAATCTGCGATGCGATGCTGTCGCTGAACTGGGAGCCCTACCAGAACGACCATGAGGACGCGAACGGTCAGTTCGAAATGAACTGGGCCTATGACGATGTGCTTGCGACCGCGGACAAGCACTCCTTCTTCAAGTTCATGGTGAAGTCGATCGCCGAAAAGCATGGCCTGCGCGCCACCTTCATGCCGAAGCCCTTCCAGGGCCTGACCGGCAATGGGTGCCATGCGCATATTTCGGTCTGGGATCTCGGCGGCAAGACCAACGCTTTCGCCGACAAGAGCATGGAACTCGGGCTTTCCGAGCAGGGTCGCCACTTCCTCGGCGGCATCATGAAACATGCTTCGGCGTTGGCTGCCATCTGCAATCCGACCGTCAATTCCTACAAGCGCATCAATGCGCCGCGCACCGTGTCCGGCGCGACCTGGGCGCCGAATACCGTGACCTGGACCGGCAACAATCGCACGCATATGGTGCGTGTGCCGGGTCCCGGCCGCTTCGAGCTTCGGCTGCCGGATGGTGCCGCGAACCCGTATCTGATGCAGGCTGTGATCATAGCCGCCGGCCTCGACGGGATGAAGAGCAAGGCCGATCCCGGTCCACGCAGCGACATCGACATGTACAAGGACGGCCACACCGTCACCCATGGCGCCAAGCTGCCGCTCAACCTGCTCGATGCGCTGCGCGAATACGACAAGGACACGTCGCTGAAAGCGGCGATGGGCGAGGAGTTCTCGGCAGCCTTCATCCGGCTGAAGCAGCAGGAGTGGAATTCCTATGCTTCGCATTTCACGCAGTGGGAGCGCGACCACACGCTCGACGTGTAGTCGCTTTCCGGGGAAAGTGCGTCGCCGTTTTCCGTCGGGAATTGCGTAAGAACAAAGAATTAGAGCGTGTCCTCTGGAAAACGGAACGCTCTGGGACAAAGGCCAGATCAGACTGAAATGCGGTACTCGATCTTCTCCCTCGCCAAGGCGGCGCTTTCAGGCCACAAGGGCTGGACGCGCGCCTGGCGCGACCCCCAACCGAAGAAACATTACGATGTGGTGATCATCGGCGGCGGCGGTCACGGACTGGCCACCGCCTATTACCTCGCCAAGGAGTACGGCATACGCAACGTCGCGGTGCTGGAGAAGGGCTGGATCGGATCAGGCAATGCCGGCCGGAACACCACCATCATCCGTTCCAACTACATGTTGCAGGGCAATGTCGGCTTCTACGAACTTTCGATGAAGTTGTGGGAACGGCAGGAACAGGACCTCAACTACAACACGATGGTGAGCCAGCGCGGCATCATCAACCTTTATCATTCGGATGCGCAGCGCGATGCCTTCGCGCGCCGCGGCAACGTCATGCGCATCAATGGCATCGACGCGGAACTTCTGGACGGCGAGCAAATCCGCAAGGTGCTGCCCTTCCTGAACTACAACAATGCCCGTTTCCCGGTCATGGGCGGCTTATGGCAGCCGCGCGCCGGTACGGCCCGTCACGACGCTGTCGTGTGGGGCTATGCACGCGCGGCCGACTCCTTCGGGGTCGACATCATTCAGAACTGCGAGGTGACCGGCTTCACGCGCGACCAGAACGGCAAGATCACCGGTGTCGAAACGGCACGCGGTACGATCGGTGCCGGCAAGGTCGGCATGGCAGTGGCCGGCAGCACCTCGCGGGTCGCGGCAATGGCCGGCATGCGCCTGCCGATCGAAAGCCATGTGCTGCAGGCTTTCGTATCCGAAGCGATCAAGCCGCTCATCCCTGGCGTCATCACCTTCGGCGCCGGCCACTTCTATGTCAGCCAGTCCGACAAGGGCGGACTTGTCTTCGGCGGTGATCTCGACGGCTACAATTCCTATGCCCAGCGCGGCAATATGCCGGTGATGGAGGATGTCTGCGAAGGTGGTATGGCGCTGATGCCGATGATTGGCCGTGTGCGCCTGCTGCGCCAGTGGGGCGGCATCATGGACATGTCGATGGACGGCACGCCGATCATCGACAAGACGCCGATCGACGGGCTCTATCTCAATGCCGGCTGGTGTTACGGCGGCTTCAAGGCGACGCCGGCCTCGGGCCTGGTCTTTGCCCATCTGCTCGCGCGCGACGAGCCGCACGAGGAAGCGAAGCGCTTCCGGCTCGACCGCTTCCGGCGCGGCGCGATGATCGACGAGAAGGGCCAGGGCGCCCAACCCAACCTGCATTGAAAGCGAGTAAGGCGCCATGCGCATAGCATGCCCATTCTGCGGAGAACGCGAGCTCGGCGAGTTCACTTATCTCGGCGACGCGGCACCGAAGCGGCCGATGGCTTTCGCCGCCGACGGAGCCGAACAACCTGAAGCCCAGGACCTGTTCTTCGATTATGTCTATCTGCGTGACAACGTTGCCGGCGACATGACTGAGCGCTGGTATCATGGCGGCGGCTGCCGTTCATGGCTTACCGTCACCCGCAATACGACAACACATGAAATCAAGGCTGTGCACGCAGCGCCCGGTGCAGGTGCGCAGAAGCGGACCAAGGCAGGCGCGACATCATGAGCAGGACCAGCCAGATTTCCGGCGATGCCGCCCCGCTCGCCTTCAACGACAATCCTGCCGCCGATTCACGGCAGCCGCGATCCATTTCGACGGGCACGCAATCGCACCGCTTGTCGAGTGGTGGCCAGATCGATCGCAAGCAGCCACTGGGCTTCACCTTCGACGGCAAGAAGATGGTGGGCTTCGCCGGCGACACACTGGCTTCGGCCTTGGTGGCAAACGGCATCAAGCTGGTCGGTCGCTCGTTCAAATACCATCGGCCGCGCGGCATTCTGACCGCGGGCGCAGAAGAGCCGAATGCACTGGTGGAGCTGCGCGGCGGTGCGAGGCGCGAGCCCAACACGCGTGCGACGACGACCGAGCTGTATGACGGGCTCGCGGCGGAGAGCCAGAACCGTTGGCCCTCGCTGCGGCACGATGTGATGGCCGTAAACTCGCTGTTCTCGCCCATCTTCGTGGCAGGTTTCTACTACAAGACCTTCATGTGGCCGGCGAAGCTGTGGGAGAAACTCTACGAGCCGGCTATCCGCCGCGCGGCCGGTCTAGGCAAGGCCTCGGGAGCAGCTGATCCGGATCACTACGAAAAGGCTTGGGCGCATTGCGACGTTCTCGTGGTGGGTAGCGGCCCGTCCGGCCTTGCCGCCGCACTCGCCGCAGGTCGCGCCGGCGCTCGCGTCATCCTGGCGGAGGAGGACAGTCGCCTCGGCGGACGGCTGCTTTCTGAGAATGGCGAGATCGACGGCAAGCCTGTCGCGGAATGGCTGGCAGGCGCGCAGCGGGAAATCGCGGCTCTGGCAAACATCCGCGTCATGACCCGTACCGCCGTCTTCGGTGTCTATGACGGCGGAACCTATGGTGCGATCGAGCGCGTCAACGACCATGTCCCGGTGCCGCCTGCACATCAGCCGCGTCAGCGGCTGTGGCGTATCGTGGCCAAGCACGCCGTCGTTGCTGCCGGTGCCATCGAGCGTCCGCTGGTGTTTCCTGGCAATGACAGGCCCGGTGTAATGATGGCCTCCGCGGTGCGCAGCTATATCAACCGTTTCGCGGCGATGCCCGGCAGGCAGGTTGCGCTTTTCACCAACAATGACGATGGCTGGCGCACAGCGGAAGCCGTGCAACGTGCTGGAGGTGCCGTAGCTGCCGTTATCGACAGTCGCGGTGCGGCCCCCGAGCGCTATCGTGGTCTGAGTGCAAAGCTGCTTGGCGGTGTCGTGAGTGCAGTGAATGGCGGTGTCGACTGCGTGCGCAGCATCGTCGTGCGCGATGCGGGCGGGCGCACGCAGCAGATAGAAACCGACTGTTTGGCGATGTCCGGCGGCTGGAACCCGAATGTCGCCTTGTCGTCGTTCCATCGCGGGCGACCCGTCTGGCGCGACGACATCGCAGCCTTTGCGCCCGGCCAATGCCCTCCGGGCATGGTGATGGTCGGTGCTGCCAGTGGCGACTTTTCGCTGGCCGCCTGTCTGCGCGAAGGTCACGCCGCTGGTGAAGATGCCGCCAAGGCCTGCGGCGCAAAGGGCAAAGCCGGCGAAGCTCCGAAGGGCGACGACGAAGTTTTTGCCATCAAGCCGCTATGGCATGTCGAAGGGGGCAAAGCCTTCGTCGATTTCCAGCATGACGTGACCGCTTCCGATGTGAAGCTGGCACAGCGCGAAGGGTTTGAAAGCGTCGAGCATCTGAAGCGTTACACCACGCTCGGCATGGCGACCGATCAGGGCAAACTGTCCAACGTCAACGGCCTTGCCCTCATGGCCGAAGCGACGGGGCGCAGCATCGGCGATACCGGCACCACGATCTATCGGCCGCCTTATGCACCGGTGGCGATCGGGGCACTGGCCGGGCATCATCGCGACGAGAATTTCCACGCGTGGCGGCTGACCCCTTCGCATCACTGGGCCGCGGAACGGGGCGCGGTATTCGTCGATACGGGCCTGTGGAAGCGCGCGCAGTGGTATCCGATCGATGGCGAGAAGGACTGGCTGGAATCGGTGACGCGTGAGGTGCTGGCTGTACGCAACGGCGTCGGTTTCTGCGATGTCTCGACGCTGGGCAAGGTCGATGTGCGCGGCCCCGATGCCGGCATCTTTCTCGACCGCCTCTACATCAACACCTTTTCCAATCTCGCCGTCGGCAAGGCCCGTTATGGGTTGATGCTGCGCGAGGATGGATTGGTCTATGACGACGGCACGACGTCGCGCTTAGCCGAAGACCACTATTTCCTGACCACCACGACCGCCAAGGCCGGGCCGGCGATGCAGCATCTCGAATACTGCCGACAGGTGCTGTGGCCCGAGCTCGACGTGCAACTGACCTCGGTCACCGACCAGTGGGCGCAGTTCTCGATTGCTGGCCCGAACACGCGCGATCTCTTAAAGAACCTCTGCGACCCGTCGGAAGATCTTTCCAATGAAGGTTTTCCTTTCATGGGTGTACGCGAAGTGTCGCTGCGCGGCGGCATGCGGGCGCGGCTCTACCGTATCTCCTTCTCCGGCGAGATGGCGTTCGAGATCGGTGTGCCGGCACGCTACGGCGAGGCCATGGCCGAGAACCTCATGCGCGCCGGCGCGGAATTCGGTGTCACACCCTACGGCACGGAAGCGCTGGGCGTGATGCGTATCGAAAAGGGTCACGTCGCCGGCCCTGAACTCAACGGCACCACTACGGCCGATGATCTAGGCCTCGGCAAGATGATGTCGAAGAAAAAGGACTATATCGGTCGCGCCATGGCTGGGCGCGAGGCGCTGACAGCACCCGACCGGCAGGTCGTGGTCGGCATCAAGCCGGTGAACAAGACCAACCGGCTGCGTTCCGGTGCGCATATCATCCCCAAAGGCGCTGCTCCCGGTCCCGAGACAGACCAAGGCTACCTGACTTCGGTCTGCTATTCGCCGATGCTCGGTCACTGGATCGCGCTGGCGCTGGTCGAGCGGGGGCGCGAGCGCCATGGCGAGATCGTGCGGGCTTACGATCCGTTGCGCGGCGAGGACATGGATGTCGAAATCACCAGCCCGGTCTTCTACGATCCGGAGGGAGGACGCCAGCGTGGCTGAGTATTCCTGGGAAGTGCGGTCCCCGTTGCGCAACGCATTTGCGCCCGGTCGTCTTGGCCTGGCTTCCGGCGATGCCGGTATCGCCCTGGCGGAAATCAGTGACTTCAGCCTGGTGCAGGTGATGGCGCGGCGCGGCCAGGTTGCCAATGTGGCAAAGGCCGCGAAGAAAGCCTGGGGTGTGCTACCGCCAGAGAAACCCGCAGCTGTCGTCGGCAAAGATGCGACCTTGATTTGGACCGGCCCGGATCAGTTCTTTGTCCTCACCGCAGGAAGTGTGCCCGATCCGGTCCCGCCACTGGCTGTTATCTTCGGTGGTGCAGCGTCTCTCAGCGATCAGTCCGGTGGACGCTGCCTGATCCGCCTGTCGGGCAGCAAGGTGCGCGAAGCGCTGGCCAAGGTGTCGTCGGTCGACCTGCATGATACGGTGTTCCCGGTTGGAGCGGCGGCCGCCACGTCGATCGACCACACCGGCGTCAATCTGTGGCGTGGGCCCGATGCCGCGGACGGTCACCCGGCCTACAGTCTGCTCGTCTTCACCAGTTTTGCCGACAGCCTCTGGCACACGCTTGCCGATGCCGCGGCTGAATATGGCGTCGAGGCTACGCGCACACCGCTATCCTGATACGGAGTAGCGCCGGGGCAGTCTCTGTGCGGCCGGTTGGATATGTCAGCATTGTCGATCTGTGCCATGGCGCGGCTGCGGGGTGCGCGTTAGGGTCGCCGCAGTCCGACCTCCTGCACAAGGCAAATCCAATGAGCGACCCGATTGAACGCGCGCGCACTTTTCATGCCCTTCACGTCAAGGGCGATCCGGTGGTGCTTTTCAATGTGTGGGACCCTGGCAGTGCCCAGGCTGTCGTCAAAGGCGGCGCCAAGGCGCTGGCGACCGGCAGCTGGCCGGTAGCGGCGGCATTCGGTTATCCCGACGGCGAGAAGATCCCGTTGGCTTTGGCATTGGACAATTTCCGCCGCATCGCAGCTTCGGTGGAATTGCCGGCCACGATGGATCTCGAGAGCGGCTACGGACCGGCTCCGGCGACAGTGGCGGCGACCGTGACGCAGGCGATCGAGGCCGGTGCGGTCGGCTTCAATTTCGAAGACCAGATCGTTGGTGGCGGTGGCCTTTACGAGATCGCGGTGCAGGTCGAGCGCATCAAGGCGGCGGCGGACTCGGTCCAAGCGAGTGGCGTTCCGGCTTTCATCAACGCCCGCACGGACATCTTCCTAAAAGCCAAGCCGGAAGAGCACAGCGAAGGGCTGCTCGAGCAGGCGATCGCGCGTGCTTCAGCCTATGAGCAGGCCGGTGCACATGGTTTCTTCGCGCCCGGTCTTGGCGATCCGGCGTTGATTGAAAAGTTATGCAAGGCGGTTGCGCTGCCGGTCAACATCATAGCACTGGCGCATGTGCCGCCGCGCCAGAAACTGGCTGAGCTCGGCGTCGCCCGCATCAGCCATGGGCCGGTGCCATACCGCAAGATGGTGGCTTGGCTGGAAGAGCAGGCACGGGCAGCGATTTCCGGCTAGAGCATTTTGTACCAAGTAGAATCACTTGGCGTCTCAAAAATGCGACGAAAACAAAAACTTAGAGCGTTTCCGCGTTTCCGTGAAAAACGGAAACGCTCTAGTCCTGGTTACGAGCGATCTCGGCTGCCCGCGCCAAATGCTCCATGAGCCGGCCGGCGGTCGGCTCGGTAATGGCGGCCATGGCGACCGCCCTTGTCATGCATTTCAACCAGAGATCACGCATGTCCGGGCCGATCGGAACATGCTCGTGGATCTCGCGCAGTCGCGAATGGCCATGTCTGCGCACATAATGTTGCGGACCTCCGAGGAAGCCCGAAAGATAGTCGAACTGCTCGATGCGGGAATGGGCAACGCCGTGGCCGCGACGGTGGAGGAGGTGCAGTTCCTGCGCATCCTCGTCCTGTTCTATGATGTCGTAGAAAGCCTGCACGAGTCTCCCCAGGCCATCATCTCCGCCGATGGCTTCGTAGAGTGAGAGCTTTCCTGGTGATGTCATCAGGCCGTGGTTCCAAGGCGAGGCAGGAGGGCAGTAGGGGATTAGGGCAGTGAGCAGGTCGTTTCCAACTGCCCTATTCCCTCATTGCCCGACTGCCTTTGCCCTTAGAACAGTCCCTCGATCTGGCCCTGGTCGTTGAGGAAGATCTTCTCCGACGATGGCTTGGAGGGCAGGCCGGGCATGGTCATGACCTCACCGCAGATGATGAC
>NZ_JAKREW010000042.1 GCF_022347545.1 Terribium retamae | reverse complement strand
GAAATCAGAACAACCTCGTCATACGCCTACGACAATTGGGGCGAGCTCTGGCAGACCACCAACCCAGATGGCACAAGATCAGTTGTCCTGAACGATCCAATCGGGCCTCGCGGCGGCACAGGTCCGAGCGAGGAGAGTTGGCTCGAAAGCGCCGGTCCTTCGCCGGAAATCACAAATCACCGCAGGACCTTCTTCAACCGCTTCGGTGCTGTGGAGCGTCTCGAGAGGCTGGATGGCGACGACGTCATCGCAACGACGAGCCATCTCTTTGATGGGCTCGGCCGCGGTGTCAGGAAAAATGAGCAGTTCAGGGGCCTTGAGGAACGCAACACCGGCTATACCTATGACGCTTTGGGGCGTGTGGTGAGCGAGACGCTTCCCGACGGGAGCGTGGTGAGCCGCACCTTCGCCGAGCATGTCCAGGATGAGCTGCCTGCATCCATGGTGGTGACACCAGCCAACACGTCCCGACCCGCAGTCACGGTGGGCCGCCAGACCTTCGATGGGATTGGGCGCATGACGAAGCGCAGCATCGGCCCGCGCACCGAACATTATCGTTATGACGAGGGCGATCTGAGGATCAAACAGCGCATCACGCCATCGGGAAAGGCGATCGGTTATGGCTACGTTCCCGCGCTAGGCGACGTGCGATCGGCAGTGGAAACCGACGAAGATGCAATATCATATGGCTATGACGTGACCAGTGGCCAGCTTCTCGGCGCCGAGAATGCAGGCGGCCATCGTATCTATGAGTACGATACGGCCGGTGCCCTGATCACGGAGCGATGGCATGATGCCTTGGGGGGCTACAATCGGGAAATCCATATTCGGCGGACGCTGAATGGCCGTCGCCTTGCCCGCCAGGACATCGGCGGGTTGGAAACAGTGCACGAATATGACGCGATCGGGCGCCCCGCCAAAGTCAGCCAGGGGGCGCTGGAGGCGGAATTCTCCTATGATGCCTTCGGTCGGCCGAAGAGCGTGACCACCCTTGACAAAGCCACCGCCCAGACGCTGCAGGCGGAACTGGAGTACGACGATCCCGGCAGGGAGATCAAAAGGACACTCCGGGTCGGCGCGCACGAGGTAATCATAGTCCAGAGTTGGCGCGCCGACGACCTTGTCGCCGGCAGACAGGTGACCAGAGATGGCACAGTGCAACTTTCGGAGGAATTCTCCTACGATATGCGTGGCCGGCTCGATATGCATAGCTGCACCGGTCCGAACCGGCCGAAGGATCGTTTCGGCAATGTCATCTCCCGGCAAGTTTTCGTCTATGACGAACTCGACAATATCGAGCGCTGCATCACGACCTTCGCCGATGGCAGCAAGGATACGGCGCGCTTCACCTATGCGCAAGACGACCCCTGCCAGCTCGTGAGCATAACGCACGATCATGCGAACTATCCGACCCTCGAGAACTTCGAATATGATGCCGACGGCAACCTGCTCAACGACGAACGTGGCAGGCGGATGGTCTATAATAGCCTGGGACAGTTGCTGGAGGTGCAATTGCCGGCTCGGGAAGGCGCGACCCGATATTCCTACGACGGTCACGGTGAGTTGACCGGCAGCACCGCGGCAGGACAAGTCAAGATGGGGCGCATATATGACGGCTTCCAACTTGATCGTGCCATCCATGGCGATCGTTCCACGCAGTTCTTGTATGGGCTGGGGATGCCGCTCGGTCATCAAGTCACGGATGGGACAGAGCCGGCTGTCCTGCTGCTGGCCGATTCCGGCGGAAGCGTGCTCGCCGAAAGCACCGCCGAAGGGTTGAGCAGCACGGCCTACACGGCATATGGCGAGTGCTCCGGCCCGACCTTGCAGGGCATGCTGGCCTTCAACGGTGAGGCACGCGACGAAATCACAGGCTGGTACCTGCTGGGTAACGGTTATCGCGCTTACAACCCTGTGCTGATGCGCTTCCACAGCCCCGACAATCTGGGGCCGTTCGCCGGGGCCGGGATCAACCCCTACATGTATTGTCTCGGCAATCCCGTCAACTTCCGCGATCCGAGCGGCCACCGCAGCACCCGGAGAGACCCGCCGCCCTACGTCCCTCCCTACGAAGCGCCCAAGCCCAGTTTCTGGCAAAAATGGAGCGGTGTCATCATGGGGGGGATCGGTCTGCTCGCATCGGCCTTGTTTTTGCCGTTGGGAGGGATCGGCATGGCTGTCGGGTTGGTGGGCCTCGTCGTCCAGGGGGCTGGTTTGGGAATGCAGGTTGCTGGCACCCTGAACGGCGATTCCGATCTTGCTTTGGCCGGAATGATCACGGGCGCCGTTGGAGGGCTTTTGAGCCTTGGCGCGGGTTTGTCAGCTCCAAAGGGAGGCACCTTCGGCAAATGGGCGTACAGCCGAGGAGCGCGGGCACTTGGGCGAGGAGGGGCAGTGGGCAGTGCGTCCCGCAGTTCCCTCGGGGCGGGAAGCGCTGACTGGGGGGGATACAATGTTCCCAGAAGGACTGCCTATGGCAGCGTGACGCCTGGCGTGCGTTCGCGCGCAAGCTCCTTTTCAAGCGTAGCTTCCAACGGCAGCACCGAATCCCCTGTACCGACAAACCCTCTGGGCTCGCGCGCCACTGCAGATCTTTCGGTGTCCGGAGTTGCTCAGGCAGGACCGAGTGGCTCCGATGTGAGAACATCCGAGCCAATGCTAGGTTCGAGCAGAGTACAGCAACAGCGCTCGGATCTTGTTGGAAAACCGCAAATGCAAGACTTCGCTGGAGACGTGGTTGTGTTCCAACTGTCCAAGGGACCGCGGCCACCGCAACACTCGCGACCATGAATTTTGTCGAGTCGAAGAGTCAGACTAGGACCAGTTGCGATCTGCCGCCCCCATTGAGCTGACGGCTGACCGCTCTCGCTTGGAACCAAGCGCCTTGTCGCTCTCGCACCAGAACTTTGGAGTTTGCATTATCAGTTGGTTTTAACACGGTTTTCGAATGGAGTCGTGGGATGTTTGTAATCGCCAGGCAGCTTGTTCTCCTTCACACGGTTTTCCTGCTGGTGCTTGTGTCGATGGCGCCAGCCCGTGCCGATCGGAGCTGGCAGGCCGAACCAGGCACGTTTTTGACGCCAAAGAGCGACGCGTCCGAGACCGCCCCCTACATCACGGATTTCAGCAAGCCGTTCAACGAATACAGCTGGATCACCGTACACAATGCCTATCAAGGAGACATGGGCGATCAATTGAACCGGGGGATGCGCGGCTTCATGCTCGATCTCCATCCAGGCCTGCTTCCCGATAATGAGGTGTATTTGTGCCATCCAATTCCGCCGATGGAAGAATGCGATAACAGAGGCAGCAATGGGCAGAAATTCTCCGATGCACTGAAGAATACTTTCATTCCATTTCTGAAAAACAATCCAGATGCGGTAATCACTTTGCATCTTGAGAATTATGTCTCCGCGGAAAATATTGAAAAGGCATTCAATAGTGTTCCTGAAATTGAAAGTTATATTTTCAATCCAATGTTGTTCACGGACTCGAGGAATTCATTGTATTCTGGCGGCAGCTGGCCCACTTTGCGGCAGATAATAGAGAGTGGTCGAAGGATTATAATACTTGATCAAAGATCGGAAAGTTCAAAAAAATACAATGTGAGAGGTAAGGAATTCTTTCTGCTTTATGACCAACACTGGTCTGTTGAGAATAAATATGATCTCGGAATCGCGATATTCACCCACGACTGGGATTGCACGTCCCGCTGGGGTGGTAGTGGTGGGCTTGGCCCGGAAGCAGTCAACCCGGGCCAGCCGCAATACGCTCCGCCCGGTGAGTATTTCAACGAAACCTTGATTGGGGACTGGAAGCGTCTTTTTGTCATGAACCAGTTCCATAGTGCTTTGGGCTTCGCTCCCGACGCTGCCAGCGTCGACAATGACATGTCCAAACTCTATCGCCGTGTCTACAAATATTGCAAAGAAGCAAATACGAAATATGGACTGGCAGCCGGCGATTCAGGAACGTATCGCCAGCCAAATTATATTGCGATCGACCATTACAAACAAAGTACGACGGATTTGATAACCTTTGCTGCGACGCAAACGATGGGTGGAATATACTTCTTCAACAGCAGAAACGCGAATATGCATAAAGAGGTTATTTGTGCGCTGCCGGCAGGCCGAAATTATTATCTTCGTTTAAAAGAAATGAGCTGTAATAAGAACACCGCTAAATCTCTGCTCATGACGGGTGTCAAGAAGGGAACGCAAATCACCCTGCTTGATGATCGTTCAGAGAATTACAGCGATGACTACGCAACTATCTATGTGAAGCGGGACATTTCCTTGGCTCGCTCGGTTGTCGTCGATACCTTCGAAAAGGAATTCAGTGACAACCCGGACTATCGCATCGTCTATGTCAAAAACACCGGCCTCGATGGCAGCGTGAGCGTCATCCACGTCGAGCAGAATGTGCCGGAGGACAATTTCGTGGACTCCCGCATCGTGCTTCATAAGGGCTACAATGCGACAGGAGGTGTCGCCTGCACACTCGATCTCAAAATCCCTCGTAGTTTCAGCTTCAAGGGAAGCGCGAACGAAGGCTGCGAAAACAATGCAGCGAAGTCGGCCAGAATCCTGAAAGCAAAGGCAGGCACCAAAGTCACCCTGCACGACAATAAGAACGTTCCCGATCCTGAATGCGAGGACGGCTGCACGGAGATCCATGTCAAACAGGATATCCGCAATCCAATCACGATTGACGATCTGGATAGAAGCTGGAGCAACAATTTTGTTGCTGTAAAGAACATTCGAGAGAAAATTGCCGGAAAGGTCTCGTCCGTCGATATAGATGCTCCCCTTTTTGGCGGAGCCAATGTCTTCCCTCGTTCAACGCTTGGCGATGGCCATTGGGGAAACTGGGCCAGCAATACCTCAAACTGCCCCAGCGGGCAATTCGTCTGGGGCTTCCGTTTGAAAAGCGAACGGACGCGGGGCAATACGGACGACACAGCACTCAACGCGGTTCAGCTCTATTGTTCCCGCAGTGCGGGAGCATCTCCGATAACCAGCCGTGAGGCGTCCTGGCAAGATCATACCAATGGGCCTGTGCTGTGCAGCGAAAGCGACGGGCCGGTCAATGGTTTCAGCATTCGGATAGAGCCTAGACTGAAAGGTGGGAACGATGACACCGCGGCAGGCAATGTGCGCATGGTGTGCCGCAACGCGGGGCGCGTGCTCGGTGTGGAGCCGGCGGCGCAGTGGGGCAACTGGTCACCGACGTTCAAGTGCCCCGTCGGCGAAGCCGCAATCGGCTTCATCACTCGGGTCGAGCCGGACCGTGGCAGTTATGACGATACCGCGCTCAACGGCATGCGACTGCTTTGCGGGCCATATAAGAAAGATATTGCCGCTGCTTCAAACCTGCGTGCGACCGCGCACGACAAGACGAGCATCACCTTGGCCTGGCAGCCTGCCAGCGGTGGCCTTGATGGTATTTCCTACGATCTGATGGGCCCGGAAGGTCTCGTCGTCGAGGGACTGGCAACGACATCCTATACCGTTCGCAATCTCTCTCCTGGCACCGAGTACAGATATTATGTGGTCGGCCGTGACGGTACCGGAAATATATCCGAACCGTCACTCAGTATGTCGCAGGAAACATCCTACGATCCCCTCCTTGCACCATCGAATCTGCGGTCGCAGCCGTGGGGAAGTCCGGACACGATGTTGACCTGGGAGCCAGCCAGGGGCGGTTATGGTGGGATCACCTATGAAGTCCAAATCGCCAAAGCCGAGCTTGGCTCGGACGCGGTCTTCGGCAAGATCGTCCAAATTCCGATCTTGTCTGGGATATCCCATCTGCTGCAAGGATTGGAGCCAGGCACCGACTACGAGGTTCGAATCGAGGCGCGCGATGGCAAGGACAATCGGAGCAGCACGGATAGATTGCGGTTCAATTCCGGCTATCCGCCCCTAATTGGTCCAAATGAATTCAAGACCAGCGGCGCGATCGGTGTCACCGATGTTCCCCTAAGCTGGGCTCCCGCTTCCGGCGGCGATGGAAATTATACCTACGAGATCAGCAGTCTCGATTCGTACGGCAACGAAACGCTGCTGGCGAGGACGGCGTCGACGAATCTCAAGCTCGCCAATCTGGCTCCCGATACACGATATGAGCTGACGGTCCGGGCTCGAGACGGGCAGGACAAACTCTCGGCAGAAGCCCCATCCATCACGGTGACGACGGATACTTACCCACCAAACCAACCGGCGAACTTCACCGTCAAACCAAGCGAAGGGGCGGATGGAACGACGTTCATCGTATCGTGGAATGTGTCTGAAGACGGCGCCAAGCCGATACACTATGATGTTTTCGATCAAAGCGGGCGCGTCGTCACGACAACCTATCAGACCGCAACCATTTCGGGACTTGTCGGTGGTCGCGAATACAGTTTCCATGTCAGGGCCAGAGACAGAAAGAACCGCCATTCAGAGCCCAGCAATCGCGTTACGGTGGCTGCTGCTCGTCTTTTGCCGCCTGCAAACCTGCTTGTCAGCCGTGTAGACCGTGATCGCATCACACTTGAATGGGGCAATGCCGCTGGCGGCAGTGGCACCAGGCACTATCAGATATTCAAGAATGATGATTCCGTGCCCATCAAGGACAATCTGGACGAAGACCCGACAGGTCGCAACAGCTATGCGATAACGGGACTGACACTTGGCGAAACCTATACGTTTAAGGTTCGGGCAATCGATCCTGTCTCCAGTCTTCAATCAGACTTCTCTGTAATCAGCCAAAAGACGATGATTCCGGTCACCGCGCCCGTCCCTCGTGTGACCGGTCACGATGCCGGCAGCATCAGTCTCGCATGGGATGCCTCGACAGGCGGCGATGGTCCGCTCGAGTACCGAATATTTTCCGGCGAACACGAGGTGGAGACCACCGCGTCAACGAGCTACACAATAACGGGCCTGCGTTCCAACACGCAGTACGAATTCAAGGTCAGGGCTTTCGATGCGGTTGGCAACGAATCGGTCAATCCAGCTGTCGTGACAGCCAAAACAGATGCTGTCGTCACGCAGCCGCAAGACATCACCGTCGTGGCGGTTGATGAAGCCAGTATTGAACTTTCCTGGGAACCATCGATGGATGAAGGTGCCAATTCCAGTGATGGAATCCGGTATGATATCCTGACAAATGACCTGGGCGCTCCTGACGAACGCATCGCGTGGAACATACGTGGGACAAAATACAGACTGGAAGAGCTCGAACCCAACAAACTTTACACGTTCAGGGTTCAGGCGCACGATTCTCAGGCTCATTGGTCCTCTCCCTCACTGCCAATCAAACACCGCGCGGGAACGGTTCCGCTTCCTGCTCCCAAGGATTTGAGAGTCGAAAACATCTCACGTAGCGGGGTGGAAATAGCCTGGGATCATCGGCCTGTCGCCGAGCGCGGGACCTGGTATGTCATAGAGACAGCAACCGGAACCGGCAAAAATGCTCGCAACGATACTGACGAAACGGGAACCTTTATACCTTATCTGTCTGAAGATATTGCCGATCGTCACACGGTAACATTGTATGCGACAGACTGGTCCGGCAATCGAAGTTCCTCGACCGCAGTGAGCTTCTTCCCTCCGCCAATCCCAACCACACCGGCAGTGCAGATCATCGAAGTCGACGACACAAGAGCAACTCTGGCATGGGGAGGCACGGAAAGTCAGGGCGATATTCGCTATGAAATACGAATAAATGGCAGTGGAACCGTCGGCGATTTCACTCAGGCTACCCAATTTACGGTGACAGGACTGAAGCAGAACACGCAATATTCCCTGGGTGTGCGCGCTGTAGACAGCGAAGGCATCTCTTCCGACTGGGCGAATGTTGATGTTCGCACCGCTCGCCCAGGCACACCTTCCAATCTGCCCAATCTGCGCGTGGCTGCAATGAATGATGATAGTGTCACGCTGGCGTGGGATCCGTTACCATCCGGGCAACGGTTACCCCAGTATCGTATCCTGAAGAACCGGGAGCTTGTTCAAACAACCAATCAGACACATTACAAAATCGAAAATCTCTCTCCTGCCACCCATTATACGTTCGCTTTGCAAGAGATCGATGGGAACGGGCAAAAACTTTCGCTGTCAAGAACAATCAGTATCTTTACCGATCCTGAGTCATCGTTGCCACTGGCTGCACCGTCCGGCTTGCGGATCGTCACCGTCACAGACACAAGTCTGTCAATCGCATGGGACCCGGTATCAGGAGGAACGGGGAACATCACCTATGAAATCTATAAGGATGGCAAACTGACAGCCCGCAGGGCTGGGCAGACCAGTCACACCTTCGATGAACTGAAACCAATGACCCGCTATGCCTTTTTTGTCAAAGCGGTTGACGAAGATCAAAACCGGTCAGCCGCTTCTGATGAACTCCTCCATGAGACCGAGCGGGGATCTCCCGAAAGACCCGACAGGCTGCGAATTGTTTCGAGCGATGTCACCACGGTGAATTTGGCATGGAACCCGCCACGCAATGCCGTCGGTACGACGAGGTACCATGTCTACAAGGATGACGTCGAGGTCGACACAGTCGACACCGCCGAGTTTGCACTGACTGAACTGGAGCCGGAGCACGCCTATAGAATTCATGTCATTGCCGAGGACGACCGCGGAGAACGTTCTGAGCCATCCAAGATGCTCCCCGTCAAGGGACTAAGCAAGGCACCCGATCATCATGACTGGATGATTTGGCAAGACACGGAGAGTTCGATCGATGGGAATGACGGCGAGGGCGGCTTGACGAGGAATCTCGGCTTTGTCGTCTACGATCCGGATCAAGGTCCGGCCGAACTGCTGTCCGGTTATCGGCTGGGTTATTCCAGATTGCGCATCGCGCTTTTTGATGGCGAGGGAAGATCTACCTTCGTCTGGTTCCGAGGCTATCGAAACCAGGGCATCTGCCTGACGGGCACATTGAACTCAACTGCCAATTGTGGTGGCAACCGTACAGCCTGGAACATCAAATATGTTCCCCAAGACAATCCGGAACTTCGCGGTGTCGTCAACGGTGTCATTCGCCTTTCGGGGAGAGATGCCGATATTACGATGTGGCGCTCCGAGATCGTCATCCATGTCAAAATCCAATCTCGTATCGAGAACTTCCATATACCTGAAGTTCGTGCTCGAACCGTCGGGTTCTATTGGGACCCATTGCTGGTGAACCCGGACGAACAAAGACGGATTACATATCACTTGTTCTACGATGGAAATGGCCCCGTAAGGTGCTCAGCTCATTATGGATGTGGATTGATAGGCCTGACGTGGGGGGAACTCCACACGTTTCGTGTGGAAGGCCTGTATTCCCGAAATGTCGTTGCTCGCTCGGATATTTTGACCGTTCGCCTGCCGTCCTTCCCTACGGATGAAAAGACGTGGAAATTCGCGCCTGATCAACAAAGCGAGATCAAGGGCTTGTTGACTGGTGAGCATTTCGCCGAGCGGTTGGGCTTTGTTGCCTTTGACGAAAAAGTGGGAGAAACAAAGCTATTGTCGGACCAGAAGCCCGGATATTCCGTTTTGGCTATTCCAGTCAAGAACAATAGAGGGACAATAAATGTTGTGAAATTTCGTGGCTATCGACATCAGGGATCATGCGTGAATTTGGCACTGAATTCCACTTCGGATTGCGCAGGTGCGCAAACGGAATGGGAAATCAAGTATGCTCCTGAAGACAATCCGAATTTGGCAGGTGGCTTGCGGGGTACTATCCGTTTGGCAGCCAGAAGCCTGCAGGACAAGGAATGGGGCGCCGAAATCGCCATCGCAGTCGAAATCTCGTCTGTGGCGCGAAATCTTGAAGCTGTTGAGATTGGCTCTTCAAGAATAGGGCTCTCATGGAGTCCTGCGCCTAGCCCTTTGTACTCTGATGGGGACGTATCATATAAAGTCTACAAGAACGGTACGGAGATCGCCACCACCAATGATTCCCATATAGACATCATGGGTTTGGCATCTGGCCAAAATTATGCATTCAAGGTTAAGCCCTGGTATCCAGAAAACGGCGACAACAAGTATGCTGCCGAATCAAATGAACTGGATGTGCGTACGCTGGATGCCGCTCCAAATCGCCAAGAATGGGAGTTCACTGCCGACACTAAAAGTGCAATAGTGGGTACTCTGGCAGATGCCGAAGCCAAAAACATCGGCCTGGTTGCGCTATCGCCCGATCAGGGACCTACAAGCCTTGTGCAACTGCAACTTGGTTTCTCACTGTTGAGTATTCCGCTCCGAGATCAATTGGGTCGAACAAGGAGAATTCCATTTCTTGCTTCGCGACTGCTAGCTTCCGCTAATTGCTTATTGACGATCAATTCCACGGCCAACTGCACTACGAGTCCTAATGCGATTCCGGGGTGGCGAATCGAGTACCCTGTTGTCCCAGAGCTATCCGAAATCTACACTGGTACCATTCGGCTCGCAGCAAGGGATTGGTACAAGCAAGATTGGCGGTCCGAAGTATTGATCGATGTCAAGATCGCACCTGCGCAATGATTGACTTTGGCGACTCGGCGGAAAGCCGCCAATCTCAAAACTCACGGACAAAGCTCCGTGGAAATGACATCTAGAGCACGTCCGGCGATCGATGAATCGATTGTGATGAGACGGCGCTCTCGTGTTCTGATTCAAAGTCTATCTCAATGGAGGTAGATGATGGGAAGAGCACTGAGCGGCGATCTTCGGTCCCGGGTCTTGAAGGCATCGGACGAAGGCATGTCGGCACGCCAGGCGGCGGCGCGGTTTGGAGTGGGCGTATCGAGCGCCATCCGCTGGATTGCTCGGGCGAAGATCGGCGAGTTGGCACCACGCCCGCAGGGCCGCCGCCGCGCTTCCAGTATCGATGCGCATGAAGCTTTCATTGTCGAGCTGATCAACGAGCGCAAGGACATCACGCTGAACGAGATGGTGGAGCGGCTTTCAGTCGAGCAGTCAGTGCAGATCAGCCGCAGCGCCTTGAGTGCTTGGCTTCGCGGTCACGGCTGGACATACAAAAAAAGTCCGCACATGCACTGGAGCAGGACCGCCCCGACATCCTGAAACGCCGCCGCGCATGGTTCGATGGCCAACTCGATCTCGATCCAGCAAAGCTGGTGTTCATCGACGAAACCGGATTGTCAACCAAGATGGCCCGACTGCGCGGTCGTGCGCTACGGGGCGAACGTTGCCGAGCGGGCGTGCCGCACGGTCATTGGAAAACCACCACTTTCACCGGCGCGCTGCGGATGACGGGCATGACCACCCCGTTCGTCTACGACGGTGCCATGAACGGCAACGTATTCCTGGCCTATGTCGAGCAGGTACTGGTCCCGACCCTATCGAAGGGTGACATCGTCGTCATGGACAACTTGCCTGCCCACAAGGCGGCCGGCGTTCGC
Source organism: Terribium retamae (assembly GCF_022347545.1). Classification (GTDB taxonomy): domain Bacteria; phylum Pseudomonadota; class Alphaproteobacteria; order Rhizobiales; family Rhizobiaceae; genus Mesorhizobium; species Mesorhizobium retamae. The sequence continues at coordinate 24,077 of NZ_JAKREW010000042.1, read as the reverse complement.
GACGCGATCGAGGCCGTCGGTGCAAGCCTCCTCTTCCTGCCGCCCTATAGTCCCGACTTCAACCCCATTGAGAGTGCCTTCTCAAAACTCAAGGCGCTTCTACGCGCCAAGGCAGAGAGAGCAATCACTGCTCTGTGGGACACCGTCGGCTCACTCCTTGATCAGTTCACGCCAACCGAATGCGCCAACTACTTCCAAGCTGCAGGGTACGAACCAGATTAAACAGGATGTGCTCTAGATGTTTGGTCCTGGCATAGGAAAGGGTGTGGGTTGGTTGGACGATTGTTGGTGGCGGTGTCTTCCCGTTCGCCAGTATCAAGAACCACCATTTTTCCGTGCGTATCCTGTGGCCGGCGAAGCCCCGGTGCTCATCTCGACCAGTTTGCCGGCAAAGTCGCGGGCCAGGCGATCACCCTCGAGGATACTGTCCAGGTCCTGCATGTCGGGTTCCGGCAACTCCAGCGTCTTCTCCACCACCTTGGCGATTGCGGTGAACGGCAAATGTCCGTCAAGAAATGCAGCCACCGCAACCTCGTTCGCGGCATTGAGCGTGACCGCGCCTTGATCGGCGTTGGCCACCGCCAGGGCGAGTCCCAGGCTTGGAAACCGGATCAGGTCTGGCTGTGCGAAAGTCAGGCTGCCAATCGAGGCCAGGTCCAGCGGCGCAAGCCCGGAATCCAGGCGCTCCGGATAAGCCAGCGCGTGGGCGATTGGAACACGCATGTCGGTGGGACCAAGTTGCGCCAGAACAGATCGATCGGCGTATGTGACCATCGAATGAACAATGCTTTGCGGATGGATCAGGATGTCAATGCGCGATGCCGGCGTGTCGAATAACCAGCGTGCCTCGATCACCTCCAGTCCCTTGTTCATCATCGTCGCTGAATCGACCGAAATTTTACGCCCCATCGTCCAACGAGGATGGGCGCATGCCTCAGCCGGCGTGATGGTGGCAAAGCTCTCCAGCGGGCGTGTCAGGAATGGTCCGCCGGAAGCCGTGAGAATGAGCCGGGATATGCCTCTTCGCAGGTACGGGTCGACCGGATAGCATTGGAAGATCGCGTTGTGCTCGCTGTCTATGGGCAGCAGCGTGGCACCGGACGAGGCTACTGTCCGCATCAACAGAGCGCCGGACATCACCAGGGCTTCCTTGTTCGCGAGCAGGATCTTCTTGGCCGAACGCGCAGCCTCCAGTATCGGCGGCAGTCCCGCCGCCCCGACAATGGCGGCCACGACGGTGTCGCAAGACGATGCGCGGGCCGCCGCACACAGCGCTTGGCGGCCATGAGCGACCTCCGTTCGCAGTCCGGCACCGCGCAGCCGGACTTCTATTTGCGCCGCTCTTTCGGCGTCGGCGACAACGGCAACTTGCGGCTGGAATGTCACGCATTGCTCGAACAGCCTGTCAAGGTTGCCATGCGCCGTCAGCGCGAAGACGGAGAAGCGGTCTCGGTGGCGCGCCACAAGATCGAGCGTACTCGCTCCGACTGAGCCCGTGGAGCCGAGAACGGTCAGGCGCTGCATGGCGACGATTTATTCACAACGATGAAGCACATGACAAAGCCCTTCCATTCGAGATCATTCACTTGGCCCGGTGGATGATCAAGTCCGCGAGATGCTTCAGCATGCTGCCTCGCGGTCCCAGCGGCTCGAGCGCGGCATGGGCGTGCCCCCCAAGCGTGCGAGAAAGCGCCCGCGCCGCGTCGAGGCCGAGCAACGACACATAGGTCGGCTTGTCGGACCGGGCATCCTTCCCTGCCGTCTTGCCAAGCGTTGCGGTATCCCCTGACGCGTCAAGAATATCGTCAATCACCTGGAAGCCCAGGCCGATTGCCGCGGCATAACTGTCGAGTGCGCCGTAGAGGCGCGCCGCCTCCGGCGTTTCGGCCACGACGCCGAGCGCGCCCATGCGAACCGCCGCGCGGATCAGCGCTCCTGTCTTCATCCGGTGCATCTGCTCAAGCTGATCGCGGCTGAGGCATGCGCCGATGCTTTGCAAGTCGATCGCCTGGCCACCAACCAGGTTTTGCGATCCAGCCGTCGCCGCGAGCTCCCGCACCAGGGCAATGCGCCGCTCTGCCGGCAGGGGCAATTGGCTAAGGACCATAAACGCCTGCGCTTGCAGCGCGTCGCCAACCAGGATCGCAGTGGCTTCATCATATTGGACGTGGACTGTCGGCCGGCCGCGACGCAGCACATCATCGTCCATGGCCGGAAGGTCGTCATGCACCAGGGAATAGGCATGGATCATCTCGACGGCGGCCCCGATCGCGCTCAAAACCTTGGCAGGCGCGTCCACCGCCGCGCCCGCCGCATGGCAGAGCAGCGGGCGAATGCGCTTGCCTCCGCCAAGCGCTGCGTAGCGCATCGCGCCATGCAGGCGGGCAGGCGACGTCCCGGAAGGCGGAAGCAGCGATGCCAAGGCATCTTCGGTGCACTCGAGGCATGTCCGCATCCACCTCTCGAATGCATCAGGATCGGTAGCGGCGCGGTTCGAAGATGTCCGTTCGCTATCCGCTGGGATTGCGATCATCGTCGCGACGTCCCTTCGCTTTGCTGGCCGGCAGGACTGTCACCGGCGGTTTTTCCGTTGCCGTGATGGATTTCGATCTCCGCTGGATGGCGTCGGCCAAGTGCCAGCGCGCACCACTGTTCGATACCATGGTGTTTTTTTCGCTCAAGAAGTTCGCGCAACCAAATCGTGAAATCGCCCGGATGGGCATCGACCGCGGCGCGAAGCCGCGACAGCTCCAGCCATTGCCAATCCGACACCTCGTCGGGATTGGCATCCGGCTCGCCGTCGAACACTCCCGCATAGATGTGATCATATTCGTGCTCGACCAGATCGTTGGAAACCTCTGCCCGGTAGATCAGTGCCGCGACTTCATGAAGGTCGCAGTCGAATCCCATCTCCTCGCGCAGGCGCCGGTGCACCGCCACGTCGGTCTCCTCGCCGCGACGGGGATGGCCGCAGCATGAATTGCTCCATAGTCCGGCCGAATGGTATTTTCCCGCCGCGCGCCGCTGCAGCAGAAGACGGCCATTTCGGTCGAAAACCAAAATGGAAAAGGCGCGGTGCATCATGCCTTTCCGATGTACATGCAGCTTCGTGGCGAAGCCTACCGGCTCGTCGCTGTCATTGACCAGGATCAAGGTTTCGTCCATCGTTTTCTTTGTCCTGAAACGTGGCGAGCCATGGGTGCGTCGTGCTCTCGCCGCGAAGTGGGAAGAATAATCCGCCGTCCTGGAAGAGTGGAGGTCGTCCCTATTGTTGCGTTTTGGGCGAATTGGTGGCGCGCTTGCCGATCCGCCACCACCAGGCGATGGAAGCGACATCAGAGGGCTCGGACAGCCGCGGGCCCTTCCAGTCCTGCGTGAAGCCGGACGCAACAAAAGCCACGCGTCCCATAGCCGTGCCTTCAACGATCCTGTAGCGGTTCGTCTCCTGGCACCACTTGTTTGCGCCCATGATGTAGTTTTCGAGTGCTTCTATATATAGAGCGACTTTCTCATTGCCATCCGCCTGAAGAACTTCATCTTTCAATTCGATGAATCGTTTCAGGGAATTATCCCTTATGTCGATTGTCTTGTTCATGGCTTCTTCAAACGTCAAATTCTGTTCGCGAACAAGCACATCGATCATGTTGTATCCGTCTCCCGTGCGCTCCTTTTCCTTGACATAGGAATAGCAGTCGCTCGTCAGGACGGGGTTCATCGCGGTGATCTCGGTCATCGCGCAAAGGCGACGGTCGGTAAGAAGATCTGCTCCAAGATCAAGGTTATTTGATATGAGTATATTGTGTATATACGTTGGAGATGCTCCAGTATGAAGGCGTGTCGCCATGTAATCGCTAACATTTGGATGAATTTTTCGGGAAACATTGCAAGCTTTTTGGATTTCAACAAGGAACCATTGCCGGATACTGTCTATCCACCGCGGCATCAAATAGGCCGGCGCATGTTTCGATATCCGCTGCAGGATGTCCCGCCACGCCAGGGCAAAGCGATCGTTTTCGTCCATGGGCACATCAAAGCCTTCCAGGCATCGCATCGTGCGGAATGCGGCATCGGCCAGTTCCATTGGCTTGTCACGAGTGTGACCTTCATCGCAAAATTCGTCGTCCCAACAAAAAGCCGATATCGAGAAATCCGCGCCGATTTGCAGAAGCTCCGCATTCGGAGCCATCGGGTAGATGTTGCCTGCTATGCCCCCGCATTCCTGGTAAGGTAGGCGCCTCAGCTGTTCTTCAGTGCCGTGCAGGCCATATCGCTTCATGAATTCAACGGATTTTGCTTCGACCTCTTGCTTGAACGGGCTGATGGGAAACTCGCGTGCAAAAGGATTGAAATCTGGCGCCATCTTGATCGGCTGCGATCGGATTGTCTGGGTTTGCGTCATTGCCATTGCTCCTGTGCCGGGTATCTTGTTTCCGAAACCATGCGCGGAAACGTCGATTGAGACGGCGTTGTGGATCGTTCACCTCGATATTGCCGATGTGCCTGTTGACGATCGCCGTTGTTGACCCGGCGCCCACCACCAGGCGATCGACCTGATTGAAGATGCTTCGCGCAACGGAAACGCCGACGGTTCGGAGCCGATCGCGATAGACATGTCGGCCCCGTTCCCATAGGCATATCGTTCCGAGGCCGTGCACCAGTCATATGAAGCGCGGATATAGTGACCGAGCGTTTGCAGATAGCGGCACAGTTCGGCAGGTGCCGCGGGCACAAGATCGTCGCGCGCGCACAAGAAAAGGCGCATCATCTGCTCGCACATGGCAGTGGCCTCGGCGACTGCGCGGTCCGCCGAGCAAGCATTCTCATGCTGGATGACGCTGATCAGGTTGTGCCCACCATCCTCGCGCGCGATTTCTTTGTGGTAGGATACGATATCCGACATCCATGTTGCGAGCGAAACCGCGATCTCGGTCAGAGCCTTGACGTGGCGGTTTTCCAGAAGATCGGGCGAAACGACATAGCCCTCGGCAATGGTAACGAGAGGCGGGAAGGCCAGTGCGCCGCCGCTATAGAGGCGCAGTGTCGCGTAATCATCCAGGCTTGGGATTCGCCCCGCAGCGATATTGCCGGCCTTCCACGTCTCGGCAAGGAACCACCCCCGCATAGCCGCCAGCCATTGACATATCTGAGCAGGGGCCGCTCTCTCATCGAGACGTCGCCTGATGTCGAGCATCGCCCGCGCGTAGCGGTCTTGAGCGTACAACTCGCTTTCGGGAACCTCGATGGAACGATGAATCAGCGAGAGCGTTCGCGCCAACTCGCCAGGTTGCCGGCTCAGCGGTCCTTCATCGCAATATTCGTCGTCGAACGCGACGTTCCAGATGAAGAAGTCGGACACGATCTGCAGCATCGGCCCACTGCAGCCGGGCGCGAGCCGCGCAGCCAGCTGTCCGCAAGCGGATTTGGAAAGCCTTTCGCGCTCGACCTCATTCGCACACAAGTCAAAGTGTCTCATCCAGGCAACCGACTGCGCATCGGCGCTGTCTGCGGCAGGATTGATGACGCTGGGGATGGGGCACTCGATACGGATCATCGCATAGGCCCCCTACAGTCGCTTTCTCATGCCGCACGGGTGACAACGACGCTGTAAGTCGAAACCTTGTTCTTGATCAGCGCGACCGACCAGTTCTCGGCCAGGACGCGCAGCTCTTCGAGCGGTGGCGGTATGTCTGCGGCCGTGAAATGGCGCTCGATATTGGCTCTGGATTCCATCAACCAGCGCACGACATCGACGTTGGAGGGAAGCACCCGCATGTCCTGGACGACGAAGCCCGCCTCTTCGAGCACGCGCCGGAAGTATGCCGGACTCTTGCGGTGCCTGCAGGCCAGACGGTCCACATCGTCATGCGTATCGGATTCGTAGCTCTCGGGCGGCTGGTTATAGAGATTGTCCGAAATGACGACCTGCCCGCCCGGCCGCACGCGGGTGAACAGCTTGCGCATGGTGCGCTCGTACAGTTCGTTGGGGAAGTGTGAGATAACTCCCCGGATAACCACGAGATCGTAGGGAACCTGCGGGTCCGGAAGCAGATCCACATCCTGAGCATTGCACAAAAACAGCTGGATGCGTTCGGACAGCCCCTGCTTGGCGTGGAACGCAGCGCAATATTCCAACTGAGCGCGGCTGACGTTGATGCCGTCCAGGCGGGGGCATTCGGGAAAGCGATCCGCCAGATGCTTCAGGATATAACCCCAGCCGCAGCCGATATCGAGGATGCGCCGGATCGGGCGGCGATTGGATGTATCGAGACCGGCGATGAACAGCTGACGATCGAAATAGCGCAGACCCGATTCGTCCAACGAAATGGGTGGCGTCGAGCGCGGATCGTCATAGACGCCGAACTGGAACATCAAGTCCTCGCCGATGGCTTTACGCCAATCCTCCGGATTGTCCTGGTAGGTGTAGACGACCTTTTCTTCGTAGCCGTCGAGATCGACGCCGCGGATGACACGGTAAGGCTTTGCCTCGGTTTGGCCATGAGGATGGGAAATGGTCTGACGGGAATGATCAAGGGCAGATTGGCTCATTGCAATCCTCCACGGCGAACAGCAGAAGCGACGGTTGGTGTGGTGTGGGAGACGGCCATTGTCTTCGAAGACATGACGGCGGCGATCCCGGCATCGCCTTGCGCAGCTGTATCGAGACACTCGACAAAGCGTCTGATCGATGCCTCGATGCCATCGGCATCGAGCCCGGCAGCCGCGAGCAGCCCGGCGGGATCGCCGTGCGGGATGAAATCGTCCGCCAGGCCAAGCTGCAGGAATGGACAAAGAATATGTCTCTTCGCCAGCGCCTCAAGGCAAGCTGAGCCGGCACCTCCCGCGATGCATCCCTCCTCGGCGGTTACGAGGACATCGTGGGTGAGGGCGAGGTCCTGTACGAGTTCGACATCGAGCGGCTTGACGAAACGCATATTCGCGACGGTGGCGTCGATCCGCTCCGCGGCGACCAGTGCGGGTTTCACCATCGAGCCGAAAGCAAGCAGGGCAATTCGCGATCCGCGCTGAGCCTTGGTGACCCGTTTGAGGTCACCGACGCCGATCGGCAGCGCGGCTAGCTCGGCGTCCGGTAACAGCCCAGGACCTGTACCGCGCGGGTAACGGACGGCGGCCGGGCCATCATGCAGCAACGCCGTGTGCAGCATTTGACGACATTCATTCTCGTCGGCCGGTGCCATCACGATGAGGTTTGGCACGCACCGCATATACGCCATGTCGAATGCGCCCATATGGGTAGGGCCGTCAGCGCCCACAACGCCGGCCCGATCGATGGCGAAAGTGACAGGCAGACGCTGGATGGCGATGTCATGGATCAACTGATCGTAGCCGCGCTGCAGGAACGTGGAATAGATCGCCACCACGGGCCGGAAACCCTCGGCGGCAAAGCCTCCGCCGAGGGTCACGGCGTGTTGTTCGGCAATGCCGACATCGAAACAGCGATCGGGATAGCGGTGCTGGAATTCCACAAGGCCGGATCCTTCGCGCATTGCCGGTGTGATTGCGACCACGCGCTTGTCGCGGGCCGCTTCATCGCAAATCCAGTCGCTGAAGACTTGCGTATAGGTCTGCGACGGCGGGCGCGATGCAACTGCTGGTTTGAGTCCAACCTTTGGATCGAATTTGCCCGGCCCATGATAGGAAACCGGATCATGCTCGGCGGGCAAATAGCCGTAGCCCTTGCGGGTGACCACATGGAGCAGTTGCACCCCCTGGCGATCACGGAGGCCTCTGAGCATCGGTACCAGTGCGTCGAGATCGTGGCCGTCGACCGGACCCGTGTAGATCAGGCCGAGCGCTTCGAACAAAGTCGCCTGTGGCGACGCACCGACCTCCCCCTGAGTGCCTTTTGGGTCGGACAGCGACTGGAGCGCCTTCCCGCAACCGGCGCCGCCCCGACACATTCCCCGGCTTGCAAGAATATTTCCAAGATGCGCGTGCAGCCCACCCACGGCCGGGGAGATCGACATGCCATTGTCATTGAGAATGACCAGGAGCCGCAGGCCGGGATCCAAAGCGGCATTGTTCAAGGCTTCGTAGGCGAGGCCCGCACTCAAGGCACCGTCGCCCACCACGGCGACGCAACGGCGATCCTCACGATTCAACCGGATCGTGTGCGCCATGCCGAGAGCCGCCGAGATGGCTGTACTCGAATGCGCGGTGCCGAAAGCATCATATTCGGACTCGGCACGGGAGGGGAAACCGGAAAGGCCGCCGATCTGCCGCAACGTCTTCATCGCGCCGCGCCGTCCGGTCAGGATTTTGTGCGGATAGGATTGATGGCCGACATCCCACACGATCCTGTCATTCGGGGTGTCGAAAACCGCATGCAGTGCGACGGTAAGTTCGACGACGCCGAGCCCGGCGCTAAGGTGACCTCCGGTGGCAGAGACCGCATCGAGGAGTTCCGTGCGCAATTCCCTTGCGATCTGTTTGAGCACGGTATCGCCGAGCATCGTTCTCAAATCCGCCGGTGCGCCGATTGCATCCAACAAGGGGGTCTTGCTTGATCCGTTGTTCCGATCCACCGCCGACTCTCCCATGTCCTCAGACGGCCATCAGTTTTGGCGCGGGCACATCGAATCCTGCCGGCCGGCGAGGCGCACGTTTCGCGTCGCCTCGGAAATCAAGAGAGAATTCGATATTCCCGTTGCTGCATTTGTGTCGGATGGCGTCGGTGCAACGATCGACGAGCCGGTCCTGGGGCGGGGTGTCGGGTTGGGGATGATCGTCGGCATGTCGAGCGGCCTGGCCCGGTGCATTGCGTCGGTTGCGTCGACCATGCTGGAGATACGCTGGGCGCCGGTGACTGTCACGCCGCCCTTCAACGACGATAACCCCACTTGCTTTAGTGCCCCGCGCGATGTCGCGGTTGAAGACAAGCTTATGGGGGACGCGCGTACCAAGCTGCTGCGGCATGAACTCAACGACCCTGGCTGTGCGCTTCACGACAGCGGAGCGGCTGCGAGGTCGGTTCGAAACGAAACGCATAGCTTTGGCCCTCCCGGCGCGTGCGCTGGGGACAAAAGACTGCAAGCCTTTAGGTTGTATGGTTTAAGTTAAGGCAACTTTAAGGTGTGAGTCAAGTGCGGATTACAACAATGGCATCTGAGGACCGCTCAAGGCTGCAGTGCCACCTCTCCCTGCTTTAGGTGGGACTGGCGGGAACCATGCATTTGGCGTTGGCTCGACATGGAACTGCTCAGCGAAATTGCCATGTCTTGTGCTGGGGACGGCCAATTGCGGCTGCAATCCATCATGAGCCTTGTACAGGGGCATGGCGTGAGGGTTTCGAGGAATCATGCAGCAAATTCGCTACCTGCACAACCTATAGGCCGACGCGGAGAAAGAGATGGTCACATCCTGCGAAAGATTGATCCGAGCGGCCATCTCTTGCCGCATGCAGGCTCTCGTGAGCATCGCACCTACCGACGCGCACCTGCCGGTCGGCAAGGCCGCCACAAGCCGAAGAGCCGATAGCCTTCAGATGCAAGACGCTTCCGACCCTCGCTCTCCTGCAACCCCCTGACTGGCGGGCGTGCGCCTTGGCGCTCCACTTTCCGGAACTGAAAAACTGCATTGGTTAGGGCGCATGAGCTGGAGGATGCGCACACTCTGTGCGTGCAGCAACGCCGTCGTTCTCACCGGAAGGCACGCTGTCAAGGACATCATTGCTGTACATGGAAATCGGCTTCGGGCTGCAGACTTTCACCTTACCTGCTCGGGCCATTCGCGCAGTGCGGGCACCTTTTCGGCGGAACCAGCCCCGCTCGACCTGCCGCCTTGAGAAACGCCATGTGTGCATCTCGCGCACTGCGCCACCCGTCCAGCGCATCGCGGCAAACACGTGCGGCTGTGCGCCAGCTTCGTCCGCGCGCCCATTCCGGCCATTGTTGATCGAGGCATTCCAAGGCCTCGAAGCTGCTGGCGACCTTGCGCGTGGCAGACGAGAATATCAGTATAACAGGTTCGGGGAATTGAACGTCGTTCATCACTTCCTCCGTCATGCGACGTCTTTGCGAGCAAGTAATCGAAAGACGCGCCGCCAACCCGCCACAACTGCGATGTGGGGAGGCGCAGCGGAACGTCAAGATCATATCATAACCTCACACTGAATGCCCGATCTTCGCTGTGAGCGCCCTGTCTCGGTTGGCAGGCCGCGACAGCCCCAAAATTGTCGCGACCCGCATGCTCGTTTGGTTGTGACGACGCTTTCTCTCGTGTCATGCCGTGAAGGTTCGCGTGCGTTGGTCTCTCGCGAGGTGACCGCGTCTGTCGATTTGCGGGTTTGGCTGACGACCACGCCAGTCGCTTTGCCCGCCACGCCGGTTGGGCAGTTGCTGGATCAGCTGTCGCGGCAGCGTAGTCAGGCTTTAACCTTGGCACGACCTCCGCGCTTGATCCCAGGCTTTCTACCCAAGCCGAGCTTTTTTGCCAGTTCTGATCGTCGAGCAGAATATGTCGACGCTACCATCGGGTAGTCTTCAGGCAGGTTCCATTTCGCACGGTAGCCGTCGGGTGTGAGGCCGAGGGTGGACAGGTGTCGCTTCAAGGTCCGGTACGGCCGTCCATCTTCGAGGCTGATCAGATAGTCCTGAGTGATGGACTTCCTGATCGGAACCGCTGGTTTTTGAGCCCCTGGTACCGGCTGTTCCGAACCTTGGCCGATCTGTCGAACGCTTTTTGCTACACTTGCAATGACAGCGGGCAGGTCGGCGGCTTGGACCGGATTATAAGAGACGTAAGCTTCGACGATTGCTGCGGTAAGTTCGACGATCAAGTCATTGGAAGTTATGATGTCCTTGGCCATATCGGCTTCCCCTCCTATTATTGAAGCTTCCGTAGCCGAGAAATGGTTTTTTCAAAAGATGAAACGCGCAAAGTTCGAAGAAAGAGTCAGCTCGCGCTGTTCAGAATCGCCGAAACATGCGTCTGGCTGCTTGGAATGTCGCTCATTGGGATGATCTACGTGGCGGACACGGTCTTCCTCGCGCTGAATGGCCGCAACCGGCGACTTCCTACGGCTGCGCTTGATCCAGTGGGAAACCAAATAGCTGGTGGTTGTTGCCGCCATCGAAATCGACGTTTTGGACAAGCTCCCAGCTTCGATCGGGCTCGCGATCCTGGCCCCGGATAGACGTCGCATTGCATGTTCGCCTCCCTGAACAGGACGCTGCTGGCGGCGAAATGGACAAGCGATGCATTTGGTGCATGCGACGGAGTCCTAACACAAGCTTCCAACGGATCGTCCTGGAAGCGCCCGGCCCTGTGTCTGTTGAAGATGTCTTCGCAGGCGTGACGGAAGCCGCGCTCAACTTTCGGCTGAGGCTTCTCTTGATCTCGATTGGCCACTGCTGTTGACGAACCAGCGTTAGAACCACATCGATCTCGGCGCCGGCGGAACTGCGGTAGAAATTCGGCTGAGAACCTTCAGGCAGGGCCGAAATCAGCGTCTCGATCACGAAGCCTTCCCAACTCGCTCCACTGACGGGATGACCAAGGACGTCGTCCAAGGTTTCCAGTCCAAGGAGCGCGTCAAGGAGGCCGGAGCCATGAACATAGACGCGCGGGGATTTGACCAGTCGTTTGCCGCAGAGTTCAAGTCGCCGGACCAACAGCAGGTCGACCATCAGGTCGAGATAAGAAGCGACCGTCTTGTTGTCGACACCAAGCGCTCCCGCGAATTCCGCTGCATTCAACAGCCCCGATCGATGATGAGCCAACATGGTGCAGAAACGTCGTAAGGTCTCGGCTGCAATTCGTCGGTTGAGCCTTGGAAATCCCGGTACAATCAAGCCCGTGGGCGAAGGCGTGTCGGAAATGAAGACCGATTTCGGCCCCGGATATCGGATCTATTTCATAAGGCATGGCCCCGTTGTTGTCGTGCTTTTGTGCGGCGGCGACAAGAGCAGCCAAGACCAGGATGTCGTGACCGCCAAGGCCATTGCAGCGCAATGGAAGGAGCAAAGATGATGGACGTGAAGTTCAGCCGCTACGATACTGTCAATTATCTCAAGACCAAAGAAGACATTACCGCCTATCTCGATGCGGTCATGGAGAACGGCGACCCCCGCGCTCATCGCCACAGCACTTGGAGACGTGGCGCGCGCCCAAAATCTCAGCCAGCTTGCACGTGAAGTCGGCATGAGCCGCCAAGGTCTCGACAAGGCGCTGTCCGGCGAGGGCAATCCCACCTTCGCAACCGTGATGAAGGTTGCGCAAGCGCTCGGCATCCGCCTGACCTTCAAACCCGTTCAGCCACAGGCATAAAAGCTCCGTCCCTGATTTTTTGAGGAGAACCCCGAAGCCGTTCCACACCATCAAATTCCTCTTCCCGCCATAACCCCGCCTTACGAGGCGGGGTTTTACATTGCCGGGATATGAAAAGAGGATATGATTATATCCTGGAAAGGATATGCTCTTATGCCTCTCTATATCAAAGACCCCGAAGTGGACAAGCTCACCGAGGAACTAATCGGCCTCACCAAATCCAGCAAGGTCGAGGCTGTCAAACTGGCGCTCAAACACGAGATCGAGAGCCGCAAGACCAAACTGCATGTTCGCGATCGTCTTGCAAAGACCCTCGCCATGGCCCGCAAAGCCGGGCCAATGGCTCACCTTGATCACAAGAAGGTCACGGACGAACTTTGGGGTGAGGACTGATGCTGTTTATTGATGCGTCGGTCATCGTGGCAATTATCGGCCTGGAAGATGATGCAGACGACCTCATGGATCGACTGACACTGTACGGTGGCCCGTTCTATGTGTCGGCAGTTACCCGCATGGAGGCCGTCTTGGCGGTGACGCGGCAGTTTGCCGAGGCCGAGGGGCCAAACAAGACCGCTACACCGGTCATGCTCGCCAAGGCGCGACAACTGGTCGACCAATTCATAGCCGATATGGCTGCGAAGGAAACCATGATCAGCGGCGACGTCGGTAGCAAGGCCCTCGACGCTGCGCAACGATACGGTAAGATCGTAAATCATCCAGCCAAGCTCAACATGGGTGACTGCTTCACCTATGCCTGCGCCCAAGCGTACCGGCTGCGGATTGCGTACAAGGGCGGCGACTTCACCGAAACAGATCTCGCCTGGTAGCGGCAAGGCAGGCAAGCCGCTAAAGGCTACATGTAAAGATTGTGTCGGCGCGCCTACGCGAATATTGGTGGTGGCTGACGCCAAGGCTCGAGATACTGTGGCTTGGGGGGAGTGGAGTGCCTTCGATGCCGAGGTGGCCGGAAGGCGAACTGCTGAAGCATGGCCCTGATCTCTGAGGTGGTCCCGGTTTCCGAGACAGGGGCTAAGGTGGGTTTTTCCGACGAAAAGGACGATCCGGCCTGAAGACACGCAGACGGTTTACAGCCGAGTTCGAGGCCAAGATTGCGCTTGAGGCGATCCGCGGCGAGCGGACGATTTCGGAACTGGCGACGAAGCACCAGCTTCACCCCAACCAGATCACACGGTGGAAGCGGCAGGCCATCGAAAACCTGGCCAAGGCGTTCGACGACAAGGCTTCGGATGCTCAGGTCGGCCGAGAAGCTCTCCGGAATTTACCAAAACACGCAGCGTATCGGCCAGAGTTTGTTCGGTGCCTCCAGCGAGGCGCATACTCTTGAACGGAACGAGCCGTTGTTGCTGGCTCCATCTGTTCAGCGCCGATCGTCGGATCGGAAACAAGCCGCTGACAAGTTGGCGCGGAAAGCAATCTCCATATCGCGTGGCGGGTAATTGATCGGAAAGCGGCGCCGCCCATCGTTTCGGGGGGGCATGAGCGTTGGTCGCATTCCTTCCGAATCCAGGACAAGCGCAAGTGTCACGGCGAATTGCACCAATTGCATACAGGCTGCATGGAACCCGAGACAGCGATGCGGTCCACTTCCGAACTGCAAGGTCTGGATGGGTTTGTGTGCCCGGTGCTGTTCCAGCCAGCGCTGCGGCAGAAACGCATCGGGCTGCGGATAGATCGAGGGCGCGCGCGACAGCAGTATCAGCGGGATGATCAGGCGCGTTTCTGCGGCGACCTGGCGCCCGCCGAGTTCGATGTTCTGGCGTGTTCGGCGAAACACCAGGGGGAATGCGGGTTCGCTGCGCAGGGTTTCCAGAAACAGCGCTTGGGCAAGGGGAAAACTGGCGAGTTCGGCGGGGCTGCGCGGTACGGCACCCATCGCGCGGGCTTCTTGGACAAGCGCATCCCAGTGGGCAGGGTGTTGGGCCAGTTTGATCATCAGATGGGCCATTGTGACCGCAGTGGTCTTGTGCGCGGCGTGGATTAGCGCCCTCAAGTTGCCCAGCAGGTTTGATTGCGGGGATGAGATATCGGGCGCTGAAGCAGACCGCATGAGCGTGGCAAGAAGGCCATTGTCGCTGGGGTGGTGTTCAAGCTCCGTGATCAGCGCTTTCAAGCGCGCATCGATCCATGCTTGCGCCTGGCGGCTGCGCCGCAGTGGCGTGCCCGGCAGGTCGATTGGCCACAGGGAGACCAATGCATAGTTCCGGTAGTTCTCTTCCCATGCGCAGATATCCTGCTCAGCGATCCCGAGCATACGAAATGTCATCTTCAGCGTCAGTGCGCTGGTCTCCTCGACCGGGTGGATTATTCCCCGCTTTGGCCAGGGTTCGATCCAGGCCATCATGACGTCGGCGAAAAGGTCCCCGACCTTGGCCGCCGACAGGCCTTGAGGTTGAAATGCTGGATTTGCCCAGCCGCGCGTACGTCGATGAAGCTCGCCGTCCTGCGTGGCCATGGTGTTGCGCATGGCTGGGGCCACATCGCCCAGCAGATCTGCGAGCACGTCCTTGTTGTTGAACAGTTCGAAGGCTTCCGGTCGCGTGCAAACCAGCATTTGCCCCATGGTGCCCATCTTCAGCCAGAAATGCGTTCCCAAATGGCGCTCGCCATAGGCGAGCAATTCGGGCAGCGCGCGAGCGACCGCGGGCAGATGTCCCACGACAGGGAAGGCCCCGGGCAGCACGGGCATGCCTTGCCGCATTTTTACGCGGCGGTTCAAGGGGTTTAGCAGCATGCGGCTCCCCGCGTTGCGCCGACCCGTCGATGGGCCACCCACAGACCGGTCAATTCGACAGCACGCACGACACGAACCGGACAGAAAAGCTCCTTGCCGATCCAGAGCGCCGGGGTCGATCTCGATTGCGAGCGGTAGGTTTGCGACATCCAGTGCAAAGCCCGCAGCATGCTTTCGCGGGCCGCCGGCGGCATGGCCCGCGGTGGACACAATCGGTTGATCGTCAACACCGCATACGCGGTTTCTTCGAAATTTGGCGTTCCGGCACCGGCCCACGCGCCGCTGGCATGCTGGTGTGTCAACACCGCTTCCAGTGTTCGTGGCCCATATTGCTTGACATCGTCCTTGTCGAGTGCGGCGACGGCGTGGCAGGTAAGATAGAACGGTGAGGCATGCCATTTATCGCCACGCCACAAACCATCGGCGTCCCGATGCTGCATCACATAGGTACGAGCGGCGCGATGAGGTTTGCGCTGCAGTCGGAGTGCGTGCATCGCATGGACCGTGGTCGATATCGACGGATTCCGTTCTCCCGGGCAGGTAACGAACGCATCCGCGCCGACAAAATGCGCAAGACAATGGCTGTCGGCGGCGCGCCCCATCATCGATTGCGCGGCGATCGTAACCGCGGTCGTATCGCCATCGGGATCGAAGCCCGCCGCGAAGCTTGCCCCCCTTGTCGTGAGCCGTGTCTCCAGAAAGGCGGCCGCACGCGATATGGGCATGGTCAGTGCGGGGTGTGTTTGCAGCCCGCCGAGTCCCAGAGAATACAGGACATATGCACACTCGAAAACGTCAAGCGGCCAGACGTAGGGCAAGAGGCCGGGCTTCGCGGCCTCGCATCCCTGTTCGGCGTTGCCGAGATACCGTTCGGCCCGCGCGATAAGCGCGGGATCTATTTTTCGATCGCGCGCGGCCCGCAACCATGCCGCTGTCGCCGAAGGACTGATTGCGAGGCTGCCTTCAGCCCCGAGCGATGCGGCGACAGGTGCGTCGCCCCAGGCTTCCCAGCAATGCAGGGCCGGGTGGCCGGCCGGCGGCGCTGGCGCACGGCCGAGCTTTGCCAGGCGCGCCTGCCCGATGGCGCGCAATGCCTCGGGCTGATCCAAGGCAAATCGCAGGCCCGCGCGGTATGCATCGGCCTGCAGACGTGGCCAGATGATTTCCAGCCCGACCGGAATATCGCCGAGCGTGGCAGAACGCCAGTACGCATCCTGCTTGTTGAGAAATGCGCATCCGGCCTCGATTGCGGTCGTATGTCGATGATTTCGAGCACGCGCCAGCGCAAGGGTGGCCGCAAGGGTCGAGGCGAGGCGGAACTTCGGGTAATCGGGATCGCTCCAGCCTCCGTCGGCCTGTTGTGTGTCGAGCAGCCAATTCCAGACCGATTTGCGATCGCCATCGGCTGGCCGATGGATTACGGCTTGCGCGGTATCGTACACGGACGGCGTGATGCGTCCGTTGTCGGTCAAGCCGTCGAGGAGATGCCGGAGTTGCGAAACAAGTTCATCGGCAAGGCGGCCTTGTCCTGAGGACCCAAGGTTATCCAGCATGATGTGCATGGCCTGATTTCAGGTTGGCGTGTCCGGCGACTGCTGCGATTCTCGCGGTTTTCAACGAGCATTCGCCGGGACTTCCTGGTTTCGCCGCGCGATAAAGCTCACGGAAGAGACTTTGTCTTTCTCCAGCGCATCCGACAGGCTGATCGACATGTCATGAAGTTGATCGAAAATGGCTGCGCGCTGTGACGGATAGTTTGCCTCGATATTCTCGCGCAGGATGGTGTACCAGCGGATGACCTCCTCATTCGAGGGCAGGACCCGTTCGTCCAGGACGGTAAAGCCGTGATTTTGGAGGGCCTGCCTGACGCCTTCAGGCGTCTTGCGGTGTCCGGCCGCGCCGCGATCGACTTCGTCAGGAATAAAAGGTTGGTAGGTTGCCAGATCGGTCTTGTAGAGGGTCTCCGAGATGATGACCGTGGCGCCGGGGCGCATCCGTGCCGCCAAAGCCGCCATCGTGTCTTCCATGACTTGTGCGGTGAACTGACAGATGCTGCCGCGAAGGATGGCCAGGTCGAAAGGCATCTCGGTGTCGGGTAGCAAGCCGATATCCTTCGCGTTGCACAGATAGAGATTGACCCGATCGGTCAGTCCCTCGCGCTCGAGCGACCGACGGACGTAGTCCATCTGCACGGGGCTGACGTTGACCGCATCGATGCAATGGCATTCAGGGAAACGCTCCGCGATGTACTTGAGTACGGGGCCCCAGCCGCAACCGACATCGATCGCGCGCCGCACGGATTGGCTGGAAAGATCCGCTCCACTTCGCTCGGCCAGTTCGAATTGACGGTCCATGTGCCGTCGGCCTGAGGCATCCATTGGCGTGCCTTGCCGGCTGGTTTTCTCGTCGAACACCCCGTACTGAAACCAGAACTCCTGGCCGATGACTTTGCACCATTCGTCTGGCGAATCGGCGTATACTCGCTCGATATTTTCCTGGTAGTGGTCGATATCGTGCCCCTTGATCACGTGGATCGCGGCATTGTCCTCACGCTGCGAGCGCATTTCGCACCTCGATTTGGCGACGGTTGAGAATCCGGCGATGTCTTGTGGCAATACCAGTCGTTCGATTTTCACTTCGCCCGAGTAGAAGGCCTGGTCGCAATCGAGACCGAAAAAGCGCTCGGAGAAGGTGTGAAATTCGGCACAGCCGGTGTAGAAACATACCAGTTCGTCCATGTATCGGCGTACATCGTCGCGCTGCCCAAGCGGGCAGGCGCGTACGCGATCGCGTGCGGCGATCAATCTGTCTTCGGTTTCGCGCGCAAGCAGGGCGAACTGGTCGATCGCCTGCTGAACACTCATGTTTTGCTGACGCACCAGCAGCCAGATGCCGTTGAGCGCGTCGTCGTTTGAAAATTCCCTTCGAAACGAGCCGAGATCGTTGATGAGTACGATGAGGTCGGTGGCTGCCTGCAGCACTTGGCGAAGATCCGTGCTTTCGCCCAGTGCATCGGCCATGTCCACATCGATGCCGAACTCTATGAGCAGTGCGCACCACATCGCTGTGGTCTCGCATCGCCGTATGCGCAGGTACTCGTCGAAGCTGAGCTTCTCCATACGATGAACCACGGGATGGGACAGATATTCGATGACCTCGTGTATGGCGGCGGCCAAGCGGGGGCCTATCGATGAGGTCGGGGAGAGCATCGCGAAGATGGGCTGTACTGTGTCGTGCAACAGCTGTGCCACGGGAAACGCATCCGGTGGCCGGATCCCACGTACCGCGTTTGCGTACATCTCCTCCAGGATGCGAAGCTGTTGCGGATCGTCAATGACATCCGGAAGCGTGAAGTGATCATCCATGACTGCGATCAGCTCGACTTGCCGCATGATCCAGTAGCTGCGCTGCCGCGATGCGCTGGGGCAAATGAGAGAGCCGAACAAGGGGAGCAGGTGCCGGCGATTCGCTTTGGCCGCCCCTTCGTTGACATAAAACGCGGTGATGTAAGGCCAGTCGTCCCCGTTTACCTGGTTGAGCAAGTCTTCGGCATCGGGCTGCCGTCGGTGCTTGAACTTGAAACCGAACGGTGGAAAGTGCAGGCTGTCCCCAAAGCTCAGTGCGCCACTGGTCAATACACTTTGCTTGGCTGTCATAAGCACTCCCCATTCAACGGTTTGCCACAGTGTTTTGGGCGCCTGGTTCGCTCGTTACTTGGAGCGCCTGACCTTTCGTGACGTTTGGAACCGAGGTCGGACAAGGGCCGCAGCGGTCGAGGGGGCCGCAACGGTCGACGGGGGACGCTGAACGCACCTGCCATTGCCGTTTCAAGGCCGCGCCGACGCGACCGCCCCGATCCGGAAAGGCTCGCTTCGCTCCGCCAGGCCCACCGGGCGGTGCCGGCGGCGGTAAATGGTTTGAAGGTTGCGCGGCGAGATGGATGCATCGCCACTCCTCAATGTTCCGAAACCGGCAAAACTTTGGCTGCAAGTCACGCACCCGGCAGCGACGAACCGGTCTCACCCTCTTCGGCCGCCTTCCCAAGGGAGACACTTGCATAATACAAAAGCAACCCATAGTTGCATAGCGTAAAAGCAGATCCGGTGCAACGTTCGAAGTGACCCTGCAGACCATGCGCCATCCAGATGTTGCGCATGCGGCTTGTTCGACAAAAGGTCCATGGCAACGACACGAGGCAAATCCGCCACGAGGACGAAAGGCGGTGACGGTGGCAAGGCCTAGAGCCGGAGGCGTCGATAGCGCCGGCGGAAGCCGCGTGCAGGGGGCTGCCATCGCGCGGATGCTTGACGACAGCGATACGGATATCTCCGAGGGCGGCGCGCCCGTCGATGCCTCAGGCAACTGGAGGTTGCCGGCCTCGGGCCTAGCTCCAGGTCTGCACATCTTCATCGCCGAAGGCCAGTATGGCGGCAAACCCGTCTCCCCGCCACGCGCGCTCACCGTCGAGGTGATGCCGGCCATTGGCTATATCTGGGATACGAAAGGCGAGGTGCCCGACGGCGGCACCACGGCCGATGCCACCCTCAGCCTGAGCGGTACCGCTCAAGCCGGCGAGGAGGTTGAGATCTTCGACGGCGAGACATGGAAGGGCAAGATCCGCGTCACGTCCGGCGGCGCCTGGCTGCATACGCTCGAGGACCTTGCCAACGGGCCGCACCGCTTCACCGCCAGGGGGCTTTACGGCACCAATCCGGTGTCGCCCGAGCGCTCGCTGACGGTGGCGGGGCTGAGCATCCCGCAGACGGAGATGGAACTGAAGGGGATCGCCACGAAAATACCGGACTGGCCGACCAACGGCGAGGACTTCCCCGGCAACACCGCGGTGCGTGTGGCCAGCGGCGGCACGCCGCCCTACCGCTACGCCAGCGACAACCCCGCCATCGCCGCCGTCGACGCCGAGGGCAAGGTCACCGGCGAGGCCAACGGCACAACGCTGATCCGCGCCACCGATACCGACGGCAGGCAGGTCGCCTACCGCGTCATCGTCACCAACGTCTTCCGCCTCGTCGTCAATGAGAACCTGCTGACCGGGCCGGAAGCGGAGGTGTGGAGACTATCCATCGGCGGCAACAGCCTGTCCCCCGGAGGATATCTGTCGATCTATTATGTAGACGGCCGCCTGCCGGTCGATTATGTAGACGGCCGCCTGCCGGTCGATGAAAACCACTGGTTTTGCACCATATATGGGTACGGAGGAGGCACATACCTATATTATAATATGGGTGGATGGAATAGTTGCAACCTAGGCGGCCGGTTCAAAGCCTGGTGCGGCCTTCCGAAAATGCCCGGATCATGAACAGGCGGAGCGGTCCATATGCGGCGCTCCACCTTCAGCCTTCCGGAGGCGGTTTCGAAACTCATCACGACAGCGCCAGGCGCGCGCGGGTTTAAGCGTCCGTTCCCAAAAGAGTTCAGTGATTGCAGGAGGTTGTGGTTCCGCTGGATTTGCGGGATTCGATGGAGATCACGATGGCCTGGACTGAACCCCCCATGCGCATCGTGAGCCGCGTTGCGCCTGCGCAAGCGATCTGGCCGATGCGGGGTGGGCGCCGAGCGAGCCGATGATGCCGTTCGCGAACCGCACCGGCTGCCCTCAAGGCCATTCTCGAACGCTGGCCGTGGCTGGCGGTACACCTTCGCCGGCGGCGGCCATGCCGGACCGAAACCGAAGCGGGACCTGCAAAAGATCGGCGCGTTCGCCCTGGCGGTCGTCAAGCGGACGGACAAAGCCAAAGGTTTCGAACAGGTTGCTGTCGGAGGCGGTCGACGCGGATGGATTTCTGGTTCAGTACCGCCTTTGTCTTCAGGAACGGAGCGCGTGAGCGGCCGCGTTCCGGGCTCGGGGGGTCGCCGGAGTCTCAGTGCAGTCTGACTTTCGCGCATCTGAGATGCGTGAAAGTTCTTGACAGGGAAGAATATTTTGAGGACTTTCGCGCATCTGAGATGCGAGATTGTCCGTGCCCGTAATTCTCGTTGGAGAGACCGTTGATCGTCGGCGTGCGCACGCCCGAGCGGCGGCTGGCGACCTCATTCAGCTCGTCCGCGGTGTGTATGTCGCGGCAGACGCGGACGTTGACGCAGAGGTCTTGGCGCACGCCGTTCGCATCGCACACTATCTCTATCCCAACGCTTACCTGTCGTTTGCTTCGGCGGCGCTGCTCGGGCCGACCCCTGACGGCCGTCTGTTCATCAGCGGTCGCCGCAACCAGCGAACGCGGCTTCGCAGCCTCGAAATCATTCAGAACGAGGCGCCCCCGCATCCCTCGACTGCACCTGCGATCGTGGGGGACGACCAGGGTGAGTTCCGAATCGAAGTGTCATCGCCACGTCAACGCTTCCTGGAAGCCTTCCGTCTGCGCAGCGAGCATGCAAGTGCAATCACCGGCCCATTACGCGCAGAGATGGCAGCGCGGCTGATCGATGAATATGGGTCATCGCGGGCGACAGCCGACGCGCTTTGGATGTTGGCGCGCGAGAACGGCTGGTACCGGGAAGGCGAAGCAGCCGAACGCTACCTGATCGCCCGCCCGGCTGCCGGCAAGCCGCCGGCCAACAAGGCCGCGCTCGATCGCATTGTCGCGTGGCACGACGAACCGCTCGGCCGCTTAACTCATGACGGCTTTGAGTGGCGCTGGAAGTCCCACTCCCATGTCGGCCCTCCACTCGTTCGTCAGACCACGCCCGGCAAGCTTCCCGCTTTTGTGGAGTCACTCCTGCCCGAGGGCTGGCTCGCCCAGGTTCTTCACGATCGCGACGATCGGGATGCGCTTCGCCGCGGCAAGCGGTTCATGTCGAATATCGCAGTCGTCGAGAGCCCGGATGGGCTCGACGCCCTGCCGCCCGACGTCCTCCAAGCGCCGCTTGAAGCATTCGCCGAACAAGGGAGGTTCACCGGCCACTATGCTGGCCCCTCGAGAGGCGATCTGGAGCGGACCTTTGAGGAAAACCTGGCGCAGCTCTTCGATCGCGCGAACACGCCGCGGCTCTCAGGCGTCCAAATCAAAGCGCCGATGTGCCTTACCGCCGATGGCGCGCTGCTGCCGGCGATAGAAGAACCGTTCACCCATATCCTGAAGCCGGCCGGGACGGCCGGATTCGAGGCATTGCCGGTCGTCGAATGGTTCTGTCTAGAGCTTGGTCGGGCGGCCCAGTTCACCGTGCCAGACACGGCGCTCGTCGGCATGCCCGGCGGCATGGCGCCTGCGCTGGTCGTTGGGCGGTTCGACATTCGGCGCGGGCCGCAAGATCGTCGTCGTCTTGCGCTCGAAGACTTCTGTTCAGTCCTCGATCTGCCGACTTCGGCCAAATACGACGGAACGATCGAACGGACTGCCAGAGGGCTGCGGCCGCTCTCCACCGACCCCGCGGAAGACCTCGACGTTCTGTTTCGACGAGCCTTGTTCGCCTGGCTGATTGCCGACGGCGACATGCACCTGAAGAACCTCGCGCTGCTTAAGATTGCCGCACCGGGCGCACGGCGGTTTGAAAGCGTGAGGCTCGCACCGCTCTATGACCCGGTGACCACACGGGTTTTTCCCGGCCTCGCAGGGGATCGGATGGCGCTGAAGTTGAACGGGAAGGACGATCGTCTCACGCCGGGAGATTTCCTGACGCTCGCTCGTACGATCGAACTGCCGCTTGCACGCGCAGAGGAGGCGATGGCCAGTGTTGCGGCGGCCATGCGCAAGGCCGTGACGGTGCTTTCGCTGCCGGACTTCGCGTGCGATCGCGAGAACGCCCGATTGGCGGAAGAGCGGGTGAAGGCCATCGTCGTTCGCCGATGCGACGCGTTCGCATGAGCTCCCGGTCGGACAAGATCTCGGTCGGGGATATCGACTGGTTGTCCCGGTTGCGGCCTTCGCGCGCGAGAACGGGATCGCGCTCAACGCTCCCGCGTTCCTGGTCCGGTTTGTCGCCGATGCGCAACCGAGATTGAAGGCGGCCCTGTGGGCCCAGCGCTCATTCATGGCTTGCGAGCGGAGCGCCTTTTCGAGGCGGCGATAATGAGCCTTGGCAGGCTCCGGCTGTTGAAGACAAGGATGTTGACCGCGTACATGCCGCGGAGCCTGCCGCGCGCCCGATTTCCGCGTCGTCCTGGCCTCACTCAATCCCATGTGAGCATGATGGGCGCCCCTGAGCAGGCGGCCGAGCGCCTGACGCGACAATGCCGGAGCGCGTCGGCGGCACCCCGGTCGTCGTGCGATGCACAAAACGCCTGCGAGTTGATCTGCTCGGAGCTCGCCAGGGGCCGCACACTCCCCGGCGACAGCGCTCCGAAGTCCTGCCGAGGCTGACAAGCACCTGTGCGTCGCGGGTCTGATGGCGTGAGAAAGCGGCCCGGTCGGTGCTATGGGGCGCACCTGGCGCGGCGCCGCCCGATTCGGCAGCGCAAGATATGGAGATGAAGAATGAGCGTGACGGGCATCGGTGGTTTTTTCTTTCGCGCACGCGATCCGGAGACCTTGCGTGCCTGGTATCTGGAACATCTCGGTGTTGGATCGCAGCCATTTGGCATGTGGGAGACAAGAGCCGGCCCCAGTGTTTTCGCACCATTCACTGCCGAAGCGGATTATTTCGCCACGGATCGGCAATGGATGTTGAACCTGCGGGTTGACGATCTCGACGGGCTCTGTGCGTGTCTGCGTCAGACAGGGATCGCAGTGATCACAAACCCGGCATGGGATATGCCAGGCGTCGGCCGTTTCGCACGCATCCACGATCCGGAAGGCAATCCAATCGAATTGTGGCAGCCTGATCGGCTTGCCGGGAGTGAGGATACCGCACGTTGAAACCTGCGGGTGGAACATCCAGCGGTTTCAATTTAGCAGATCGATGGTATTATGGCCGTTGAGCAAGGGTAGGTTTCTCGATCCGCCCTTGCTTGAATTGACCCGGATCGCGAGAGCCAAGCGATTCGGGTTCTTGTTTTTCCAGGCGTTAGGTGTTTGATCCCAGGCTTTGATGGTTCATCATTGTCGTCCGAATCAAAGGATGCGCTATGGGCCAGGTTCTGCATGGG
>NZ_JAKREW010000041.1 GCF_022347545.1 Terribium retamae | reverse complement strand
GCTGCAGTCATGAGAAAGATCGTCATCACGCTCAACGCAAGGCTCAGAGACGCCGAAAGTCCTCAGAGTTGATGAGGACGGTTGTGCAACGGCGCCAAATTCCGAAGCGTTCCAGAACTCCGGCTTGAAGTTTCACAACGCTCCTCATCCTGAGGTGCGAGCCCGCGAGACGTTGGAAGGATGCCGAAATATCCGGCGGGCGAGCCTCGAAGGACGCACCGGATGACATCATCTTCGGCCAGTTTCATCGACGCTCCGGCGCTTCGCCTTTCGGGCATCACCAAGCGGTTCGGCGCGCTGACGGCGAACGATGCGATCTCGTTCGAGCTCGGCCAGGGCGAGGTTATTGCCCTGCTGGGCGAGAACGGCGCCGGCAAGACGACGCTGATGAACATCCTGTTCGGCCACTATGTGGCCGACGAGGGCAGCGTCGAGGTGTTCGGCAAGCCGTTGCCGCCGGGAGACCCGAAGGCAGCGCTGGCTGCCGGTGTCGGCATGGTGCACCAGCATTTCACGCTGGCCGACAATATGAGCGTGATCGACAACATCGCGCTCGGCACCCAGCCGCTCTTCCGGTTGAAACTCGACCGTTCGGCGGCGCGTGCCAAGATCGACCAGCTGGCGCGGGATTTCGGCCTCGCGGTGAAGGCGGATGCATTGGTGGCTGACCTGTCGGTCGGCGAACGCCAGCGCGTCGAGATCCTCAAGGCGCTCTACCGCGACGCACGGGTGCTGATCCTCGACGAGCCGACGGCGGTGCTGACGCCAACCGAAACCGAGGCGCTGTTCAAGACATTGAAGCTGCTGGTCGCCAAAGGCCTTTCGGTGATCTTCATCTCGCACAAGCTGAACGAGGTGATGATGGCGAGCGACCGCGTGCTGGTGCTGCGCGCCGGCAAGCTTTCGGGCGAACGCCGCACGGCTGACACCAACCGTCATGAGCTGGCCGCCCTGATGGTGGGGCGCGAAGTCAAGCCGCCTGTCGTCGAGAAAGTCGAGCGCGGCCCGCTGCTCTACGAGCTGAAGGGTGTCTCGACCGCGCGGCGCGCGCATGGCACGGCGCTGAAGGAGATCGAACTCGCGCTGCATGGCGGCGAGATCACCGGCGTCGCCGGCGTCTCGGGCAACGGCCAGGCGGCACTGGCCGGGCTGCTTGCCGGCATGGAAGCCCCGGTGTCGGGCACGGTGCAAGTCAACGGCACCGCAGTGACGACATGGTCGCCGCTGGCGGCACTGAATGCCGGCATCGCCCGCGTGCCGGAAGACCGGCACAGGCAAGGCGCCATCGCCGACATGAGCGTCAGCGAGAACGTCATCGCCGAGCGCTATCGCGACCGCCGCTTCAGCCGTGGCGGGCTTGTCGACTGGACAGCCGCGCGCGCCTTCGCGCAGTCCATCATCGACGATTACGAAGTGAAATGCCCCTCGCCCGAGTCACGTATCCGGCTGCTTTCCGGCGGCAACATGCAGAAGCTGATCCTCGGCCGCGCGCTCGATCCCAACCCATCCGTCATCCTCGCCAACCAGCCCTCACGCGGGCTGGATGTCGGCGCCGTCGCCTATGTGCATTCCAGACTGCTCGAAGCGCGTGCGCGCGGTGCCGCGGTGCTGCTGATCTCGGAGGATCTCGAAGAACTGCTGGCGCTGTCCGACCGCATCGTGGTGATCTCGGAAGGACGGCTGTCGAAACCCTCGGCACGCGGCGAACTCACCATCAGCCAGATCGGCGCCATGATGGCCGGGCATGAGGCGGCGTGATGGGTGGCGGCTGGCATTGGTTCGGTGCTGTTCCTCTCGTGGAGGCCGGGGAAATTCTCCTATGTTCCGGAATGGATCCCCGACACGCTCCGGTCGCTTCGCTCCCTTACGCGGTCGAGGATGACGGGTGGCATGGGGCGTTCCGGCCAATCTCCAACGCCGAGGCCGGCAGATGGCATATGACGGCCTCACCATTCTCCTACGTAGGCGCTAGCGGTGGCGTCGAGTTCAGCTCAATCATTTTAGGTGGCGCCAACGTCAACAATTGGCGCCAGCCGAAAATGAAGCCCGACATCCTCGACCTCGCAAGCGACCGCAGGGAGCGGCGAGTGTCGGGGATCCATTCCGGAACGTCGAAGACCATGCACATGGCTGGTCGTCCTCCACTCCGTCACGGACACCACCATGCGGCTTGAACCGAAACCGGCGCCGTCGCTGGCGATGTCGATCCTTTACCCGGTCGCGGCGATCGTCGTGACCTTCATCATTGCCGGCGTGCTGGTGATGCTGGCCGGGGCCAATCCGTTGTCGGTGTTCCGGCTGGTGCTGAAGGGTGCCGCCGGTTCGCAATTCGCCATTCTCGAAACGCTGACGCGCGCCACGCCGCTGATCTTCACCGGCCTTGCCGTTGCTGTCGCCTTCCGCGCCAAGCTGTGGAACATCGGCGCGGAAGCGCAGCTCTATATGGGCGCCATCATCACCGTGGTGCTGGGCACCGGCGCGCTGCCGCTGCCGGCGATCATCCTGGTGCCGCTGGTGATGCTGGCGGCACTCATCGGCGGCGCGCTGCTGCTGGCCGGCCCGGCCTGGCTGAAGCTGCGCTTCGGCGTCGACGAGGTGGTGACGACGCTGCTCATCAACTTCATCGTGCTTTTGTTCGTCTCGATGCTGCTGGAAGGCGTGTTGAAGGACCCGATGGCGCTTGGCTGGCCGCAGTCGCCCAAGATCATCGCGGAAGCGCAGCTGCCGCGCGTCATCACCGGCAAGCGCCTGCATTATGGTTTCGTCATTGCCGTCGCGCTGGCCATTGGCCTGTGGTTTGTGATGAAGAAGACCGTGCTCGGCTATGAGATGCGCGCCGTCGGTCACAATGCCGAAGCCGCGCGCTTCCTCGGTATGCCGGTCAACGGCGTTCTGATGAAGACGGCGCTGCTCTCCGGCGGCATCGCCGCACTCGGCGGCTTCTCCGAAGTCGCCGGGCTGAAGGGCAGCCTGACGCTCGATCTGTCGCCGGGCTTCGGCTACACCGGCATCGTCGTTGCCATGCTGGCCATGCTGAATCCGATCGGCGTGGTGTTTTCCGCGATCTTCGTCGCCGGCATCTTCGTCGGTGCGGCCGCCATGAGCCGCAGCGCCGGCGTGCCGAGCTACATCGCCGACGTGATGGTGGCGACCTCGCTGCTGACCATGGTGACCGCGATCATGCTGTCGAGATACCGGGTGAAGTGGAAATGATGGACGCCGTCGAAATCCTCTTCACCGCCAGCTTCTGGGTCGCCGCGATCCGCATCGCCTCGCCGCTGATCTTCGCCACCATGGGCGAGCTGATCTGCGAACGCGCCGGCGTGCTCAATCTCGGCATCGAGGGCATCATGACCGCCGGCGCCTTCGCGGGCTGGTTTACCGTCTATATGGGCGGCGATCTGTGGACCGGCGTGCTGGTGGCCGCGCTCGTCGGCATGGCCTTCGGCCTGCTGCACTCCCTGCTCACCGTGCCGTTCGGCTTGTCGCAGCACGTCGTCGGCATCGGCGTGACGCTGCTGGCGACCAGCCTGACCTATTATGTCTATCGGCTGGCGCTGCCGGAAGTGACCTCGCCGCCGAAGATCGAGCCGTTCCAGCCCTGGCCGGTGCCCGGCCTGTCGAAGCTGCCGGTGGTCGGCGAGGCGCTGTTCACGCAGACACCGCTGATCTATCTCGCCTTCATCCTGGTCATCGTGGTGGCCTGGGGGCTCTACCGCACACCGCTCGGCCTTGCCGTGCGTGCCGTCGGCGAAAATCCCGGCGCGGTCGAGGCACAAGGCATCTCGGTGACTGCCGTGCGCATGGGCGCGGTGATGGCCGGCAGCGCGCTGATGGCGATCGGCGGCGCGTTCTTGACCATGTCGGCCTTCAACTCGTTCTTCTTCAACATGATCAACGGGCGCGGCTGGGTCTGCATCGCGCTGGTGGTGTTCGGCTCCTGGCGGCCCGGCAAGGCGCTGCTCGGCGCGATCCTGTTCGCCGCCTTCGACGCCTACCAGATCCGGCTGCAGCAGCTCTCGGGCGGCGTGGTTCCTTATCAGGTGTTCCTGATGCTGCCCTATGCGCTTTCGATCCTTGCCCTCATTGTGGTTGCGAGGCGGGCGACCTATCCAAAGGCCCTCATGGTCCCCTACCAGAAAGGCGAGCGATGAATTTCGACCTGATCGTCAAGACGGCGACGCTGGCCGACGGCCGCATCGCGGACATCGGCATCAAAGGCGACAGGATCGCGGCCATCGAGCCGAAGATCGAGGCCGAAGCCGGCCGCGTCATCGATGCGACGGGCAATCTGGTGTCGGCGCCGTTCGTCGATCCGCATTTCCATATGGACGCCACGCTGTCCTACGGCATTCCGCGCATAAATGCCTCGGGCACGCTGCTGGAAGGCATCTCCTTGTGGGGCGAATTGAAGCCGTTGCTGACGCATGAGGCGGTGAAAGAGCGCGCGCTCGCCTATTGCGATTGGGCGGTCTCGATGGGCCTGCTCGCCATCCGCACGCATGTCGACACCTGCGACGACCGCCTGCTGGCGGTCGAGGCGCTGCTCGAGGTGAAGAAGGAGGTTTCCCCCTATATCGACCTGCAGCTCGTCGCCTTCCCGCAGGACGGGCTCTACCGCTCGCCCAATGCGCGCGAAAACACCATCCGTGCGCTCGACCTCGGCGCCGACATCGTCGGCGGCATTCCGCATTTCGAGCGCACCATGGAGGACGGCCGCCGCTCGCTGACCGAGCTCTGCGAGATCGCCGCCCAGCGCGGGCTGATGGTCGACATCCATTGCGACGAGACCGACGATCCGCTGTCGCGCCATATCGAGCAGCTGGCCTACGAGACGCAGCGACTCGGCCTGCAGGGGCGCGTCGCCGGCTCGCACCTGACCTCCATGCATTCGATGGACAATTATTACGTGTCCAAGCTGATCCCGCTGATCGCCGAGGCTCAGGTCTCGGCGATCCCCAATCCACTGATCAATATAATGCTGCAGGGCCGCCACGACAGCTATCCGAAGCGCCGCGGCATGACACGCGTGCCGGAAATGCTGAAGGCCGGCATCCGCGTCGGCTGGGGTCAGGATTGCGTGCTCGACCCGTGGTATTCGCTGGGCACCGCAGACATGCTGGACGTCGCCTTCATGGGCCTGCATGTGGCGCAGATGTCATCGCCTGCCGACATGGCGCGCTGCTTCGACATGGTGACGAACGTGAACGCCGCCATCATGGGGCTGGATCATCTCGGCATGGAAGTCGGCAAGACGGCCTCGATGGTGATGCTGGACGCCGGCAACCCGATCGAAGCGATCCGCCTGCGCGCCGAACGGCTCTGCGTGATCGCCAGGGGCAAGGTGGTGGCCGAACGGCCGAAGCGCGACATGGCGCTGAACATCGCCGGGCGCCCGTCGAGCGTCAACCGGCGGCACAAGGCTTAAGTCCCGGCTCGGGCCGCTACACGTTGAAGACTGTCGAGATCGCGACGCAGGCATGGTCGAAACGATGCTGCCACGAACGCGCACTCCGACAGGTCTCCCAGCCATCCAGGCAAGCGACGTGCGGATTTCGCGGATACCGCCCGCGATCCAGATTTTTGCAACCCCGACAATGGTGAACCGTTGAATTGCGTCAACGGTCTCTAGACTAGCCTGAGTGACACCCGATGCGGTTCATGAGCAGCCTTTGGGTGAAGGAAGGGGACTTCGGAATATCCCCTATCTCCTCGATCGAAGAGGGGATCGACTTCCTGGCTGGCTGGCCCGCTTCCAATCGCTCGGCATGCTTCTACGTGGCGAGCAACGCGCTGGAGGCCGCAAGGGCGGGAAACATCCCGTTCGAAGAGGCGTGTTCGGCCCTGCACGCCTTCTGCCAGGAAGCCGGCATCCTGGTGGATGAGATACCGCTGGCGAAAATTCCTGAAACCTAGCTGTGCATTGCCACGTTGATCTAAACCCACAGCTGTGGGTCTGGAGGCTTTGAAATGCCGCAACACAGACCTGTACATGTGCTGTTCGAGGGCCGGGTCGGCGAAATCGCCGACGTGGAGCATGCCCTCAAATTCCTTCGCAACTGGCCGGAGGATCGGCGTGGGCATGTTTATCTCAGCACCTGGAATGCTTGCAACGCGGTGTCTATCGGCCGGGTCTCGGAACTCGACGCGATGCGCACATTCATCGGCTTTGCAGAGGTCACCGGCATTTATGTCCGTGCCGAGGACGTGCCATTCGTAACAGGCAAGCTGCGCGAGCCGCTGTTCAGGAGAGGGCGTCGGTAAAAGAGCGCCGCCCGACCCGAGATTTCCGGAACCCATGCCTTCGGCTTCGGTTGACTAAAGCTACGCTTCGCGCTTTCCAAAATCGATTCCGATTTGGCCGATGCGCTCGCGATCGGAGACAACACGCCGTGAAACTGAAAAACCGGGGCTCCATCCTGAAGCCAGTCATTTCCAAACCGCAGCCGCCGATGCCCGAATGGAAAGCGCGAGCCCTGGAGCGCGGGGAGATGGTGCGGCAGAGCAGGACCGGCCGATCGCCGCAACGGCGCTGGGCCTATCGGGCCCGTGAAACGCCGCCGGCCTCGATCGCCTTCCGCGCCCGCCCATCGAGCCATATGGCGACTCAACTGGTCGCGACGATCGGAGCGCTCCTGCTGGCCACCTTGCGCCCGCTTTGAAAAGGGTGGGAAACAGCCTGTTTTTG
This sequence comes from Terribium retamae, assembly GCF_022347545.1. Classification (GTDB taxonomy): domain Bacteria; phylum Pseudomonadota; class Alphaproteobacteria; order Rhizobiales; family Rhizobiaceae; genus Mesorhizobium; species Mesorhizobium retamae. Next base: position 31,345 of record NZ_JAKREW010000041.1, on the reverse strand, counting down.
TCGGAACCTTCCTCCTTTTGTCCGGTTAGCCTCATGCAACCGTAACCAAACGGAAGGAGAGCATCATGCTCAAAAAGATCGTTATCGCTTCAGCTTTCGCGATCGGACTTGCCGGTTCGGCTATGGCGCAGAATATCGGTGACCCGATTGTCAATGACCGCGTCGACCCGAACCAGCCGGCGCCGACGGCGGTAGAACCGCAGCCGGTCTATCCGAGCCAGGTGGACACGATGACCACCCAGAGCATCAATGACCAGAGCGGACCGTCCCAGGGCAACAGCGGTGCTGGTCCATGCGCCTATGAATCGACTTATGATGGACCGAAGCCCGGAAGCGGCCCGATCGTGAACGACAATTATTGCGGCAAGTAAATCAGGCCGCACATCATCGGCCGGGGCGCATGGCGCCTCGGCCAACCCATCTTGAGCATTCGCTGGAAAATCCTCCCTCCATAAATCGCAACGCACACAAATGCGCCGCCTGAATCCAGGCTGGCAGCCCAATCTCTTTTCATTCAGATCCGCAGCCTTTCGCCAAATGACTTGGTCATGCTGAGAACGCCGTTCCGCCTGGCATACGACCAGGGGCCGGTCTCATGTGGTCATGAGAGGACATACACAGCAGCGGTGTTTCCGGGATCGATCGGCGGCAACGACTGTCATAAAAAAAGCCCGTCCGGCGACGCCGGACGGGCCCTTTTGGGACATCACGAAGCACTAGTGCTGGCCACCCTTGCGACCGGCTTCTGACGCGCGCTCGCGGTCATTCGCGAAATTGCCGCTGCCGCCACGCTTGTTGTCAGCCTCGCGCCCGCGCGCCTGTTGCTCGCGTTGGCGATTCTGATCGTTCTTGTGGCTCTGCTGGCCTGCTTTAACGTGCTGTTCGTGGGTTCCACCTTGATTGGGCATGTCTTTCTCCTCAGGGGTTGGAGTTGACGAGGCTTTGCGAAGCCTCGTGGACTCAACCGGGGTGGAAGCGTGATGTTCCCGGAAGAAGCTGTAATAAACTTCACAATCCGATCGCCGCGTAGGAACCTCTCGTCAGGCGCCCGTATCGCTGTCGGAAGCGGCAACGGGTTTGGACTCGGGCGAGCCGCGGTGCCGCAGCCATATGGAAAGCACGACCAGAACCGCCGTCGACAAAAACTCCGACTGCCAGTTCTGGAACGACTCGAACCAGAACTCGGCGTCGGCCAGGTAGCTCCAGGCCGAATGCGGTGGCGTGCCGTGAAGCCGGGCCTCTTCGTTGGCGGCGGCAAGACTGGCGTGCCAGTGCGCCAGAAACGAAAGAACGAAGAGCGCTGCCAGAGCCAACCCCAACGAGCGGCCGTAGAGCCATCTGGCGGTACGGCTTGGCCATGACGGCACGTCGTCACCGGGCCGCTGCGGATCGTCGGGATCGCGGGATTCCGCCGATCCGCGCTGGAACAGGATTGCCGTGAAAACCACATAGGCGGCCATCTGCAGGAACTCGCTTTCCCAGTTCTCGAAAAGCGCCGACAGGAACTGCCCGCTCAGCAGATAGGCAGCCAAGCTCATGCCGCCGGCCGAATGTTCGGCCAGTTCCGCATTGTGGCTCTGAAGTCCGGCTGCGATCATGCCGGCCAGGCTGACGAGAAAGCAGACCATCAAGGCGATGGTCAGCCCGTTGTCGCGCAGAAGCTTCTTCATGATATCTCTCCTAGGCGGCCCAATTGGCGAGGATGTCTTCCGTCGGCGCGAGTTCGATCTGTTCGCTGAAACGGGTCGAATAGAGCGTCATCAGCGCATCATGCGTCTCGTCCGCCGAACCGCAGACCGCATCGGAGGCAATGACGGTGCGAAAGCCGCGGTCGACCGCGCCGAGCACGGTGGCTAAAACGCAGACATCCGTTTCCACGCCCGTTATGACCAGCGTCGTCGTCGGATGTCGCGACAGGAAAGCGTCGAGGCGGCCTTCCGTCCAGGGCGAATAGACAGCCTTGTCGATGATCTGCGCGGGAGGACAATGGCGTGCGAGTACCGGCGCGAGTTCGACCAGCCGGGGGTCGACCTCCAGCAACGTCACGCTGCGCCACCGTTCGTAATAGCGACGCCACATCCCCACCGCATCGGCCGGACGGGCGGGTGGCATGAAGCGCGTGAAGATCGTGGTCGCCGCATGGCGGGCGGCGATCTCCTCGATCCTGGGGAGCGTCCTTTCGAACCACGGCACCTCCCAGAGCGAGCCGGACGCGAACAGCATCTGCATGTCGACGCAGATATGCACGGAATTGACTTCGATAGGGCCGTGCCTCAGCTCGGTCGCCATGATCCTCTCCATCCAGCGTCATCTGACAGCTATGGGTGTCAACAACGTTCCGCCAGAGACGTTCCAAGAGCTTCTCGAACCAGGGCAAAGATCACGTAATGTTTCAGATTGTCACCAGTTGTGACTCTTACATTAGCCGTTTATGAATTGCCCTGGATCGTAGGCGGTGGAATCAATTCCGCGCCGAAAGCCTTCCTGTCCTTGACCGTCAGATCGCCTTCCGGGCGAGGGTCGCCAGCAGGGTTTCGGATTGGCGGGCGGCGGGGCCGATCCTCCATAGTTGAAGATAGCGGCGGAAGCCGTGTTGGACGTTCGAGCATACCCGAGGAGGTAGTTGTGGCCGTTCAGGATTCTTCCGGTGGTGCCGCCTATCCAGGCGACATGGAAGCTCTCAAACGCATCTATGACGAACTTTGCCGGGAATACGGTTTCCGGCTGGGGACGCTGCCGGCGGAAGATCTCGCCAAGGCCACAATGGACCTTTTCGGCCAGGGTGTTTTTGACGAGGACGAAATCCGCGACAGCCTGCGACGGTTCTTGAGCCGGCGCCCGATGAACTAACTTTGCCGGATCGGAATCCCGAGCCTGGTATCGCCTCGCCCGTTGGGTGGCGAGGATGTCGGTCATTCGCTCAAGATGCGGACGGCAATGATGCCGCCCGCGCTTTGATGCGATCTATGCCAGGATCGCAACGATCTCGTAGCTGTCCGGATCCACGATGACGATGCGGCCATCGGCAAGGACGAAATACAGATACCCTTCATAGTCCGGCACGATCTTGATGATGCGCGGCGGAAGCTTGTGAACCTCTATCGTTCTGGGCACCGCGACGCCGACCGATATGTCGATATCGATGTCGCGGACCGGCTCGACCCTGGTTTCGGTTATCACCTGCTTGATCTCGGTCCGCTGTTCGGTGGTGATGTTGACGGTGGTGCCTGACGACTGACCCTGCTTGGTGGTTTCAGAACCCGATTCCGGTTTCTGCTCGGGCGTCGTGGTGCCCTCGGTGGTCGGCCGATCCGTCTTCTGATCCGTGGTCGTTCCGCTCTGCGGATCGGTCTGTCCTGTCGGCTGCTGGCCACTTTGGTCAGCCGGCTGACTGCTTTGACCACTTGGCTGCTGGGTGCCTTTCTGCTCGTCAGACTTCATTGTGCCGGACGATCCGCCTTGCTCTCCGGAAGGCTGCTGGCCAGAGGGCTGCTGTTGTTCGGCCGGGGCTTCTTTCGAAGGATTGACCGGCGGCTCCGTGCCGGCCTGCCCTTCGCTGGTCCCACCGGACGGCTTCTGCGTATCCTGCGACGGCTGCCCCTCTTGCTTCTTGAGGACTTCCGGCTGCTCGGTTTGCGCCATCGCCGCCGTGACGCCCGCACTCAGGCACAGCGCCATCGCTGTTTTCAGGATGATACCTTTCATTGGAGATTCCTCCGATCGGTCCCTTCCTGCCGCTAACTCCTGGCCGCTGCCGCCGTTCCTTTTTCCTCGCGCCCGCAAGGTCTAGGGTGTTGCCTCGCCTCCCCTCTGGCCGGAAGCCCGATCTTCCTCGTCGATATCGCGCTCGGCTTGGTACCAGTGATCTTCATGACTGCCGTCCGGCTGTCCGCTTTGCTCCCATAGCTGGTGGGCACGGGTCCGGATGCGCTCTTCCCTCGACGCCTGATAGTCTTTCGTCGTGACGGCATCCGTCAGATCGCTTCGATTGGGATCCTGCAGGTTTTCGCCCGCCGCGTCGCGATCGACTTCAGGATTGTCCTCGGCTGGCAGATAGCCCGCGGGCCGATTTTCGGGCGGCCCCTCCCATCTCGGTTTCTGGTCGGTGGTGCCTGGTGCGCCCTCGTTTGATCTAGGCATGATTTGTCTCCTTGGGTGAGACAACACCAACCGGCGAATGGATCGCTCGTTCCGAAAATGTGGAGGGCATACCGGCCGGCGCCGATATGCCCTCCAATTCGCGCTAACCGAGCCTGACGTTCGCCACGCTGTCCTTGTAGTCTTCCTTCGGATCGCCCATGCCGAGGAAAAGCTTGACGCCGGCTACCACGCTGGAGGCGTCCTTCCAGATCTCCGCCTCGCGCGGCTGGAAGGCCAGCAGGCACAGCTGCGGGTCATCCTTTCCGCCTTCGAACCAGGCTGCGACATAGCGGTTCCAGAGCCGGTCGATGCGGGCACGGTCATTATCGACACCCAACGTGCCGTGGACGGTGGCGAAGAGATCGTGGCCCTTGGCCGAATAGACCAAGGTGGCGTCGGTCGGGGACCCGGCGGCTTCGGCGAGATCGGTATCCTTCGCGGTGAAGAAATAGATGGTCCTGCTGTCACCGTCGAACTGTGCTGTCATCGGCTTGGGGTGGACGTTTCCCGTACCGATCATCGCGGTCATATCCGACTTGATCGAGTCCCAGAATTCGTCGGCAAATTCCTGATTGTTGCTCATGATTCAGCTCCTTTTGCTTGGAGCCAACGCCAGATCACGGCCGAACGTTCCGCTAAACTGGCCAGCAAGGCAGGTGCTACGGACCGGACGGGACAAGGTGCTCGTCTGCCGTTTCGTTGGCCAGGAAGAGAAACCGGGAAAAAGACTTCCTGTTCACCGTACCGTCGCGCCCGGTTGACACGGTCCGCAGCACCAGGGAAACGCCCCAGCGCAAGGATGGTTCAATTCCAGCCGGGGCAAAAACCCGGAACCTTTCCAACCCGCCACGCTTGTTTCTCGAGGCCGGCCGATCACCCCGATCGGCAACCGGCCGCATTTTGGAGGAAACGATTATGGGTCGCGGTATCTTGCTCTGGCTGCTTGGGGTTCCCATCCCGATCATCATTCTGCTCATGCTGTTCATGCGATAGGAGGGTATCGTGGCCACAGTCACCACAGCCGCCGAGGTGGCGGCGCCCACTGAATCCGCCTCATCCGCGGTCAGCTGGGGCCCGATCATCGCGGGTGCCTTTGCCGCTTCGGCGCTGACCTTCGTGCTCATGCTCGTCGGCTCCGGGCTCGGCCTCACGATGGTTTCGCCCTGGTCTGGCGAGAGCGTCGGTGTGACCACCTTTGCCGTTTCCACCGGCATATGGCTGGTTCTGATGCAATGGCTTTCGTCGGCTCTGGGCGGATATCTCACGGGCCGCCTGCGCACCAGATGGGTCGGCATCCACACTGACGAGACTTTCTTCCGGGACACCGCGCACGGGTTCCTGGCATGGGCGCTCGCAACATTGCTGGTGGTCTTCGTCTTCAGCGCCACGCTTTCCGCGGCGGTCGGTACCGGCGTGCAGGCCGCCTCGACGGTAGCATCCGGGGCAGCCATGGGGGCGTCGGCGGGTGCAGCCGCAAACAGCGGTGACAGGGTCTCCGATACGACTTCCTATTTCGTCGATACGCTGTTCCGTCCGGCGGATCCTGCGCGTCTTGCCGCTCCCGGCGCCGAAGGCGATGCAGCCGCGGCGGCGCAGGCCTCGCGGATCCTGATTGCGAGCGCTGCAGCCGGAGAAGTGTCCGCGGAGGACAAAGCCTATCTCGGCAGGCTCGTCGCGGCACGGACGGGGTTGTCGGAAGCCGACGCAACCGCCCGCGTCGATGCGGTACTGGCACAGATCGAGCAGGCCAAGGTCACAGCCCAGGAGACGGCGGACAAGGCCAGGAAAGCCGGAGCGAGTTTCGCCCTGGTGGGTGCCCTGTCGCTGATCGTCGGCGCCTTCATCGCAGGCGTCGCCGCAGCTCTGGGCGGCCGCCAGCGAGACGATGACGAGGACCGTTTCCTGGTAACCCGATGAGCGTCGCTAACCGGCGCGCCCATTGGGTGCGCCGGATTTTTTTGCTTCGTATCCAGTATCCATGGCCTTGAGTCTGGCTTTCGAATTCGAATGCTCCTGCGCCCGGGCCCGCCTCCCCGCTTCATGCCTGACTTTTCGTTTGCCGATGCTGGCGACGTAGGGTGCGCGGAGAAACGGAGAGCTCGCCGTCACGGTTTCATGTCTCCCCCGGCTGCGTTGGCTGCACGTTGTTTTTCGGAACGCCGAAGCCGGCTCAACGTTTTGAAGATAGCTCCAAAAAGAAAGATGGCCGCATGCTGATCAGGCTCGGTTACGAGATCGCTATCGACTGCCCGCAACCCATGCCGGTCATCTCCCTTCTCGACGTCCACAAAGACCGGCAGCACGACATCAAGCGCCAGACAAAGGTGCTGACCTCGCCCTTTACGGCATGCGATGTCTACGAGGACAGTTTCGGCAACAGCTGCCGGCGCTACATGGCTCCGCAAGGTGGTTTTCAAATCCTCTACGATGCGTTGGTCGAGGACAGCGGCGAAGCCGAACCCTGCAACCCTTTGGCGGGCGAAACGCCTGTCGAAGCGCTGCCGCCGGAAACCATCGTCTTCCTGCTGGGCAGCCGCTATTGCGAAACCGATCACCTCAGCGATCTCGCCTGGCGGCTGTTCGGGCATGTCCCGCCGGGCTGGGCGCGGGTCCAGGCAATCTGCGATTATGTGAACAACCGGCTCTCGTTCGGCTATGGTTATGCAAGGGCCACGCGCACCGCGGCACAGGCGCATGAAGAGCGTGTCGGCGTCTGCCGCGACTTCGCACATCTCGCGATCACGCTGTGCCGCTGCATGAATATCCCGGCGCGCTACGTGAACGGTTATCTTGGCGATATCGGCGTGCCTCCGGATCCGGCGCCGATGGACTTCAACGCCTGGTTCGAGGCGTTTCTCGACGGCAGATGGTACACGTTCGACGCCCGTCATAACGTTCCGCGCATCGGCCGCGTCGTCGTCGCACGCGGTCGTGATGCCACCGACGTGCCCCTTCTGCACAGCTTCGGCCCGCACAAGCTGACCACGTTCAAGGTCTGGACCTATGAGCAGGAAAGCTACCCCGTCCGCCCGCCGGCAAGAGGCATAGACCGCACCCTGACAACGCCGCTGATCGGCTGAACCCGGCGGAGACTCACACAACCGTTTCGTCCCGCATCGAACCTCCCATCCATAACCAATGGCAAGGGTCGCGGCCAAAGGAGAATTCCATGATCCATATGCCGAGCTATCGCCCCGACAATGGGCGCGCTACCAACCACGACGCGGAGCCGCCGGACGGACCGGCGCAACCCCCAAGCGACGACAAGCTGCTGGTCGGATCCAACGTCCAGATCAATGGCATGATCAACGACGATCTGTTCCTGACCTTCATGAAGCAGCTCGGTGACGTCAGGGCCAGCAACGAAGACCTTATCCTCGAATTGATGACGCAGGGCGGCGACGCCGATACGGCAAGACGCATCGCCCTCGAGATACGCGTCTTCAAGACCCGCAGCGGCAAGAATGCCTATGCCATCGGCAAGACCGCCGTGATGTCGGCAGGCATCACCATCTTTTCCGCCTTCGATTGTGCGAACCGCTTTCTGACGCCTGACGCGACATTGCTGATCCACGAGCGCCACATTTCGCGCACGATCACGCTGGAAGGCCCGATAAAATCATGCATGCAGATCGTTCGGGAAGAATCCTCGGCGCTCGAAACGGCCGAAAGGGTGGAACGCGAAGACTTCGAGCATTTCGTGAAAGGCAGCAGCATGTCCGCTGATGATCTCTTCGAGCGGGCGAAGGACAATTGCTATCTTACGGCGCAGGATGCGCTCGACCTGCGGCTGATCGCGCGCATCATCGGGTGACGACGGCATTCGCCGTCTCGGCCCACGTCACAGCTCCGCGAATTCAGGCCGCCACCATCGTCCTGAACGTGACGGAATAGCGCCGTGCCGGCACCGGTGGAATGCTGTGCTCCCAGTCGTGTCGGGATGCGCCGGACATCCTGTAGAGTGAACACGGTTCGACATCGAAGGCCAGGCGTTGCCATGCCGCACCTGATTTGCGGCGAAACCGGAACTTGCACGCCGAGGCGAGCGACAATCCAAAGACCTGGTCGAAATGCGGCTTATCACGATGCCACCCTATGCCGGTGCCTTCGTCATATTCGGTGCAGAGGAACTGCTGGATAGCCTCGTCCGGCAGCTCAAAGAACCTTTCGATGCGGTGTGCGAGCGGCCGCAACCAGTCCGGCACGGGGTTTGCCGACTCCAGCTTGAGCAGCGAATAGTTGTAGCGCCATCCAAACGAGGCGACCCTGCGTTTGCCCTCGAAGGCCCCGAACTGAAAGGGCGCGAGGGGAAGGCCCTGGATGTGTTCGATCAATGCGCGCTCTTCCTGTGCGCTGATGAACGACGGCAGTAGACGGAAGCCGTGCGGCTCACTTGTTTCGTCGGCAAACAACTTCAGCTGTTCCGGCATCGGATATCCTCCTTCCGCTGAATTCAGCAACATCGGTTGGACGGCCCAGCCTACATCCGGCTGGGGCTTTGCGCACCCGGCACCCGACGAAGCTTTACTCGGCCGTAAGATGATAGTGGATGGTTTGCAGCCTGATCAGACCGTTTTCGATCACGAAAGTGTCGGCACCGCTATGTGCTTCCTGGCGGGGAGAACGAGCTTTCCAGACCAGAAGCGCGAAACTGCCGCTGACCTGTTTCATAACGAATTCGAAATCAGCATCGGGCAACTGCTCCGCCAGGCGCTTCGCCGACATTCTGATCGCGTGATGGCCTTTGCTGTTTGAATTGACCGTGAGCAAGACGACGTCCGGGGCGTAGTTGCGCTGCAGATCCTCTTCCAGTCGGCCCTCCAGCCTCAGCCGCAGGTGGTCTTCCAGAACTTGATGGGTATCCCTGCCCCTCAGGGTAGGATCATTGTCGTTGCCGATGCCGGGCGTTGGACGAAACTGGGCTTTATCAGCGGAAACGGACTTGAGAGCGTCGATCAAGGCGGTATCGGCGAAGCTGTTCACCTCGCCGGAGACGATTCCGTTGGCGCGCGCATCCGCCATGAAGCGCTCGCTATGGACACGCGCGGCGCTTTCGGCGTCGCGGAGGAGCGTAGCCTCATTCACGTTCCGCTCGACCCAACCTTCTGCGAAGGCCTTGATGTCCTGGCTCATTCAAACTCCCGATCCGAGAAACCCGCTCGGCTCACTCTGCGGGCCCTCACGCTCCTTCAAGCATGTCACTTCTGCTGCCTTTGGCGGCCTCGGTCACTGCTGGTTTTCCGGCAGGCGCGCACTGCCGTCCGGTTGCGGAACGGTGCCCGGAGATGCATTGCGCTCGAGCGGCGCATTAGCACCCGAATTCTGCTCCTGCGCCCGTTTCACCGGTGCGGTGTCCCGGCTGCCGTCGATCGTCAGGAAGGCGACCACCACTGCAATGACCACGATCGCCGTGACGATCAGTGCACGCAATTCCATCCATCTACGCATTGCCAGGCTCCTCGCCGATCAACGCTTCGCAGCGTCGCTTTCCATATTCGCGCGCCGGAGGAAGAGGTTGGCCACGTCGGGAAGATGGTTTTGGAGCCACTCCGCCATCGCTTTCTCCTCGCGCAGATTTTGCTCGCAGACTTTCGCGATCGCGGTCTCTCCGAGGGTCTCGGCCGCTGCCAAAAGGATGGTGTAGGAAGCAATTTCCATGTGCTCGAAAGTGTAGCTGGCCAGAGATCCCTTCATGACTTCGTCGCCTGCGAAGATCCCGCTGAACGACTGCCCCATGGCGATCAGTTTGCCGCCTGCATCCTTGGCGGTCGAGGCGTCATGGCCGAGTTCGTCGAGACAGCGTCTTATCCGGGCCGCCTGTTCTCGCGTCTCGTCGAGATGCATCTGCATGCGGTCCCTGAGTTCCGGATAGTTCTCGATCCGATCGATCTGGCCGGACAGCATCGTGATCGCTTGCTCCTCCATGGCATGGGCATCCCTCAGCCACTGGACAAGCCATTCGCGTGATTCAGACATCCGTGTGCTTCCTCTCTGGTGCCGCGCTACAGATCGCGATGCTCCTTCCGATCGAGCGAAAAGACTGGAGCAGAGTGCGCGTATTCCTGTAACGGGCGCGTTGCACTCGACCGACACACGGCTAATCGCCGCTGGCCCGGCTGCGTTCCAATTATTTGGCTGCCTGGGCCTGCAAGGTCAGTTCTGCCGTCAGATCACGCGCCATCTGCAAATGCTCAAGCACGGTGGGCAAGGTTTCCATCGCGAAGCGCTGCAAGGCGGCGTCTTCACCGGAGCCGATTTCCCAGGCCAGAAGGCTGGCGGCTTTCTGATGTTCGACCACCTGGTTTGCCAGATAGGCGAGGTCGAACTCGCGGCCCTTCAGACCGTCGATATGGGAGCGGGCCATTTTCTGATCTTCACCGGGCTCGGCCGGGACCGGCATTCTGCTCTTCTCGGCGATCGAACCCAGCGCCTTGTTGGCCTTGCCGTGGCTGTCGATCATCTGCTGAGCGTAGGCGCGGATGCCCTGATGATCGGTCTTCGACACGGCAAGCTTGCCCAGATCGACCTCAGCCAGCCCGCCGGCGGTCATGAGTTGCGCGAAGAGCCTGTCCTGATAATTGGTCTGGTTGGCCTCGGGCACGCCGGGCGCCTTGAACCGGGTGTCAGGGGCAAGGCCGGCCGGGTTGCCGATCTGGGCTGCGGCCAAGGACGGCATCACGGCCAGACCGAACGCGACGATCCATAAACGCATCATGATCTCCTCCGCTCAAAGCGTCAGCAGATAGGCCAGGAGGTCGTCCTTTTCCTGGCGGGTCAGCTTCGTCTGCAGCACGAGATTGAAGAACTCGACGGTGTCCTCGAGCGTGAGCAGCCGGCCATCGTGCAGGTAGGGCGGCGAATCCTTGATGCCGCGAAGGGTGAAAGTCTTGATCGGGCCGTCGGGGATGGCGACCTGGTCGTTGAAGGTCTGGCCGACCTTGTAGAAACGCTCAAGCTTCAGGTCGTGCATGGCGTTATCCATGAACGATTGCGTGGGGTTGTGGCATTCGGCGCAGCGCCCCTTGCCCATGAACACTTTCTCGCCGGCCAGTTCCCGGTCCGTCGCCTTGGCGGGATCCAGCCGTCCTGCAGAGTCGAGCTTCGGCGCCGGCGGGAAATCGATGATGTTCTGCATCTGCGCCATCATCGCCACCTGGTTCGGGCGGTCGGGCAGGTTGACGCCCTTGCGCGTCGCGCTGACATGATCGCCATTGAAATAGGCGGTACGCTGCTCGAACTCGGTAAAGTCCTCGATCGAGCGCAGCGACCGTTTGGAGCCGTGAATCTGCTGGTTGAACATGCCTCTGAGGCTGGTCGTGTCCAGCCGGAAGCGCTCGGCCTGGGGGCGAACGTCCGGCGTCAGGTGAAACGCGGCGTTGGTGTGGAAATTCGAATGGCAGTCGAGACAGGCAACGCCGGTGCTCTGGGCCGCGACCTTGCGGTCTTCGGTCTGGTTGAACTCTTCCTGCGGAAACGGCGTCAGCAGCAGGCGCAGTCCTTCCATCTGCACCGGGGTGACGATGCCGTTCATGTATTCGTAGAAGTTGCGGATGGTCAGAAGATCGCCGCGCGAGACATCGCCGAGTTCGGGATGGGTGGTCAGGAAGATCGGCGGCGGAAATTCGGGCGTCAAATGGTCCGGCAGGTCGAAGTCGACGTCGAACCGCCTGAGGTCGCGGCCTTCGTCCCGGCCGATCTCGCCGATCTGCTTTTCGGGAAAGACCTGGCCGCCGGTCGCCTGCTTCACATGCGGCAAGGGCAGGAAGCCGAGGGGCAGCAGGTTGCGATCACGGATCTGCTGCGGCGTGAGCGAAGCAAGCTCATCCCATTCGCCGCCGGGCGCCGTCTTGACCCGCACGCCGGCTTGCACGCCCTTGCGGCCACCTGACATGGCGACGTCGGCAATGGTGCGATCCGAAAGGTCGTAGCGATCACCCAGCAGGGCGTGCTGCCGGTCCATGACGGCTGGCTTCTGCGCCTCGTCCGTCTGCTTGACCTTGGAGAAGGGCAGCGACGGCAAGGGGCGATAGGTCAGATCGGGCGGCAAGGGATCGGAAATGGCTGCCGCGCCGAACAAAGCCAGGGCAGTGGCGCTGAAAAGCGCGATCTTGGTGGTGGTGTGCATCACCCTCTCCCTTTCCCGCGCCCGCAACATCAAGGAGAGAATTCGGCAATCGTTCCAATTTTTCGATCACAATATGAAACCGCTCCGAGCCGCTGTCCCGAGTCGACTTGGAAAGCCGGGAGCGAGGCGTTCGAGACCCGCACGAGGCTTCTTCGTCACCGCGCGATCCCCACAGCTGCCCCGCTTGGCGACGGCCAGACAGAGACGGGTGCCGGGAGGCAACAAAAAGGAACGCGCGGCTGCTTGCCCGGTTAAACTATGCAACCGGAGAACCAACCCATGAAAATTCTCACAGCTACAGCAGTCGCCCTGCTGATCTCGACAGGAGCCTGGGCACAATCCGCGACCGAAAAAACCGGCGTGAATTCGGCGCTGGGAATTGCCCCCACAACCCAGGATTTCGTGACGCAAGCAGCGTCGAGCGACATGTTCGAGATCGAGTCCAGCAAATTGGCGCAGGAGCGCTCAGACCAGGCGACCAAGACTTTCGCGCAACAGATGGTCACCGACCATACGAAAACGACGACCGAGCTGAAAGACCTCGTTTCGAGCGGGAAGGTCAAAGCCACGCTGCCAACGGCGATGGTGGATGCGCAGCAGAAGACGCTCGACAATCTGAAGTCGCTGCAAGGCGACGATTTCACGAAGCAATATCACGCCGATCAGGTCGACGCGCATGAAGACGCCGTCGATCTCTTCAAAAGGTACAGCGAAGAGGGCGAGCAGCCGGACCTGAAGGCCTGGGCGGGCAAAACGCTGCCCCACCTTCAACATCATCTCGACATGGCCAACGGTCTGAACAAATAGCCGTAGCAGGGCTCTTATTTTCAAGCCGCCGCAAGGCGGCTTCTTTTGAGCGGTTCCGGGAGACCAGCTGTCAAACGACGCCGTTACCAGCCGATCTCGGGACGGCTGATCATGAGCCAGAATATCGCGACCACCGCGGCGAAGGCCGGGAAGCCGAAGGCGAACCACCAGCGGAAAAGCGTATGGTAACGCGCAGGCAGCGGAGAACCGTCGGCTGCGGCTTGCTCGGCCAGACGACGCATTTCCATCTGCATCCACACAACCGGCAGCCAGAACAGGCCCGTCACGATGTAGAGGATGATCGAAAGGACGATCCAGCCATCCCACAAGGAATAGCCGGCTTCGCGTGCCAGCAGGATTCCGGTGACGGGCTGCAGGACGACAGCGCTGGCGGTGAACAGGAAATCCGCGATCACGACGATGCGGGCGGTTGCCGCAATGGTGACGGCGTGGCCCGTACGGTGGGCGAGAAGCATGAAGAAGGCTATCCCGGCGCCGGTACCCAGAAGCACCGAGGCACCGATGATGTGAAGGAATTTGAGGAAGAAGAAATACATCATCTCATCGCTCCTTGAGAATCGCCAGAGCGATCATATGCAGCAGCATGATCGGCAAGATCTTCATGAGCGGTCCGAGCGGCTCGGCCCAGAGATCCGGCCTGAGGATGGATCCGGCGATGCCGTAGAACCCTGCGAGGGCGAGCGCCAGGAGCAGGCCGTACCGTGCCGTCCTGCGCCCGGCGATCAGAGCGCCGACAATCATATCGGCCAAAGCGCCCGCAACGACTGACGGCGCCGACAAGCTCCCGGCGCCGGCGACCAGCATCAGCTCGACGCCGGATCGCCAGCCGACCGACAGCGAAATGATCCCGGTCATGATCCAGAAGAACGGGAGAATGACGAAGATCAGCGGCTTCACCCAATAGACGCCGGCGAACCAGCGGTCCTGCACGGTTGCAGGACGCGCCAGCAGGGCCGCGTCGACACCGGCGGGCACAATGCCCGTCGCGGCGGTCCACGCTGCCGGATCGCCGGTGGCACCCCGGCGCATCTCCTTTTCGGCATTGCTGCGCACAGGCGGGCGCCAACCCAGCAGGCCGGCCAGATCGCCGAGGCGGTAGAGACACGCTGCCAGTGCCGAGGGAAGCTCGAAACGCCATGCCGGCGGCCAGCCCATCCACGCCCGGTACTTTGCCACGAGCTCATTCATGCTGAAGGTTCCGGGGCCCGGCAGGTCCAGCGCCAGACGCGACGGGCTGTCGGCCCGAAGGAAGTAGACGACGGTGGACACGACGTCTTCCAACTGGACCGGCTGGAGCGCGGCGGTATTCGGCATCGACGGCAACCAGGGCAGTGCCGCCAGCCCACGCATGAGGGCACTCGCGCCGAACACCGGAGCTCCGAGCACGACCGACGGCCGCAGGATCACCCACTCCAGTTCGGAAGCCATCAGCGTGGTGTCGCCGGCGAGTTTGCTCGCCGAGAATTCCGACGGCTGGGCGCGGTCGACCCCGATCGCCGAAAAATGGATGACCCGCCTGACGCCGGCGCGCGCGCATGCTGCAAACAGCGCCGCCGCGCCCTTGGCGTGAACAGAGAAAACGTCTTCCGTCGCGCTGTCCTGCAAGGCGCCCGCACAATTCACCACGGCGTCGCAGCCTTCGAGCACGGTGATCCAATCGGCCCGGCCGGCTTCGTTCATATTCAGAGAGACGGTTTCCGTGCAGGCGAAACAGGTGGTGTTTGGCCGATGCACCACGCCGAGTACCTGATGGCCCTCATGAGCCAGGCGAGCGCACAGGGCGCTGCCGATCAACCCCGTGGCACCGACGACCGCGACTTTCACACCGTGACCTTCTTCTTGCCGGACGCCAGCTCTCTCGCCGGCAAACGCGCTTTCGCGGGTCCGCTGAGCACTTCGCCATTCTCCTCGAAACGCGAACCATGGCAGGGGCAATCCCAGGTCCTGTCAACGGCATTCCAATCGACCGTGCAGCCGAGATGGGTGCAACTTGCGGAAAGCGCCGTCAGTCCGCCATCCTCGCCGCGGCGCACGGCCAGAAGCTCGCCGTCATGCTTGATCACCCCGCCCTGCCCCGGTTCGATGGCGTCGAGTTCGACCGTCTTTCCGCCCAGATAACGATCGCCGACAAGATGAACGGCTGTCTTGACGTTTTCCGCAAGGAAGCTGGGGCCGCCGGTGACAGGCTTGATCCGTGTCGCATCGAACAGGTCGCGGCAGGCATGTTCCTTGCCGAGGATCCTATGGGCCAGGACCTCCGCCGCCACATAGCCCTGGGTTATGCCCCATGCGCCGAAGCCGGTGGCGACAAGCAGATTGGGTTTGTCGTCGGTTGCCGGGCCGATGAACGGCACGCCGTCCATCGAGCGGAAATCCTCGTTGATCCACAGATGCGTCGGCTGTCCGGCTTCGAGCGTCCGGTCGAAGAAGGCCAATGTCTGGTCTACGGCGTCGGCTTGCCCGCCCGGCTCGCCCGGCCTGAATTCCGGGCCGGCCACGATCAAATAGTCGTCCTCGCGGCGCTTTGCGGTGCGGATGGAAATGGAGGGTTGGCCGGCACTGAGATACATGCCGTCGAGTTGAAGGTCCGCAGGCATTCGAACCGCCGCGACAGGATGGGCGAGCGGGAAGGCCCGGGCATAAAACAGCCCGTCGCCGATTATGGGCATCTGCGTGGCGACGACGGCAAACCTTGCCCTCACCGTGTGCCCGTCCACCCGCAGAACCAGCGGGTCGGCGACGCCGTCGGCCACGATGTCTTCGACACGGCTGTCTTGATGGACATGGCAGCCGTTGCCGCGCAGCAATTCCGCAAGTCCGGTCAGGTAAAGATAGGGGTCAAACTGGTATTGGGCCGAAAACTTCAACGCTCCTTCGACCGGGAAAGGCAAGCCGGCATCGGAAACGAACGCGGCCGGGAGGCCGAGCTCCGCGGCGACCTCTGCCTCGTCCCGCAGATCGTCCGCCTCTTTCGGCGTGCGCGCAAAGACATAGGCATCCCGGCGCTCGATGGCAGCTTTGTCCGGCAACGAATTGCAGAGCTCGGCAATGCCGGACACCGCGCGCTGGTTGGCATCGGCATAGAGCCGGGCGCCGTCGCTCCCGAAATCCTTCAAGAGCGACCGGTATTTCGCGCCATGCTGCGAGGTGATCTTAGCCGTCGACTTTCCCGTTGCCTGCCGACCGATGCGGCGCGCTTCGAAGACGCCGACGTCAAGACCGGTCTGGCCGAGCAGATAAGCGCAATTCAGCCCGACCATGCCGCCACCGACGATGGCGACGTCCAGTTCCAGATCGGAAGAGATCTTGCCGGCTTTTGCCTGCTTGGGCGTGTCGAGCCAGAATACGCCATTCGAGGTCATGGTCTTTCCTCCATTTCCCTGCGTTCCGCCGGCAGCTTGCCCTCGCCAGCTTCACGGCCGAAGGCTCTTTCTGCTGCGTTGAGTTCTTCGAAGGACCTGGCCAGCGCAGCACCCCAGACGACATGCGCAGCAAGCATCAACAGGTTGCGACGGCCCGGATGGCGGATCGCCGGGGCAAGGATGCGCGAAGCCGGCAGCCATCCCAAGTAGCTGGCCCCCCAGACGCCCAGTCCATAGGCAACACCGCCCATCCGGCTTACTGCCGGAAGCGCGAACAGGGCTCCCGCCAGAGCGCCGAAACCGAAATGGGAGAACATGGTCGCCGTACGTGCAGCGCTTTCCCGTTCGAGGCCAACGGTACGGTCGACGATTTCCCGCGGCGGCAAAGGATAACGCTGACCGGGCGGCAGCTTGGCGTGCGCCCGCTGCATGAAGCTGGTCATGGCCATGGTGGCTGCCAAGCCTGCCAACGCGCCGTAGAAGAACGATCTCATTGCTGCCGGCCTTTCCGTCTTTTCAAAACCGGACTTGCATCGCTTGGTTCCAAAAGACAGGCGGGCGCTCCCGACTGCCGACACTGTGTCCGGCACTTTGAAATGAATTTGAACCGAAAGGGAGCCGGCGCAGTTAACCCACGGCTGACACGACCCTCTCGATAATCGCGTCGGCCCGCCAGCCCGGCCGCTCCCTTGCGAAGTCGGGCTGGCCCAGGCAGCACGCCCTCTTCAGCTTCGTCTCGGGGGGCGCCTGCGACCACCCTCAAAATTTTGGAACTCGTGCGCATTGACGAAATTGATGCTGCGAAGGACGCCCGGGAGACCGAACCAAAAAAAGCGCCGCGAGGCGGACAGCCGTAAGCGGCGCAGTTGGGTGTCTAGTCAGACCACCGACCAACGGGCTGCCGAGCGGTTGGTTTCAAAAAATCAATCACAGGGTTTTCTGCTTTGAACCCGGTTCTGCCTGAGCGCAGAGACCAGCCAAGGATGCCAAAAAGAAGCGCCGCCGTGGCGTAAACCATAAGCGGCGCAGGTAAAGGCTAGTTGGACACCCACTAACGGATCGCGCCGCGATCGGTTCAAAAAATCGACAAGCTCTGGCCGCCAATCAAAACCAGCCGGCCCGCCACAAGATCACCACCCAGGCAATGGCAACCGCGCCGAAGATCGCGGCGATCATCATAAGCGTTCTGGAATCGCGACGTACATGCATTGAGGTTCACCGACTTTTCCGACGTTCTTTCTGCAAACTCGCACGCAGCGCGTCAGTGATGGAAACGACGTTGCTGGCAGGCTCGTCCTTGGCAGTTTTCTTTCTCGCCGGCTTCTTGAGTGCAGCACTGCGCTTCTTGATCAGCCGGCGCAGCCTGTCCTGCAGCTGATCGTGCGAGAATTTCGGGCTCCAGGCTTCGATGTCTTTGGCGATCACCTTGCGCATGAGCTTCAGCGTCTTGGCGGCGATCTTTGCCTTGTCGATCTCGCCGAAATAATCCTTGGCATCGCGAACCTCGTCGCCGTACCGCAAGGTCCATACGACGATGCCCTTGTCGCGAGGGCGAAGCAGGACGGCGCGTTCGCGGTTTGAGATCACCAGGCGGGCGATGCCGACCATCCCAGTCGCTTTCATCGCCTCGCGGATCACGGCAAACGCCTCTTCCCCGACCTTGTCGTCCGGGACAAGGAGATAGGGCCGGTCGTACCAGATCCAACCGATCGACTCGGACGGCACGAAAGTGTCGATATCGATCGTGCGCGTGCTTTCCAGTTCGACGGCTTCCAGTTCCTTGTCGGTGAAGACGATCAGCTTGCCTTCCTCGACCTCATAGCCTTTTGCCTCGTCGTCATCGGCTACGGGCTTGCCTGTCTCGGCATCGACATACTGGCTGCGAACGCGATTGCCGGTTTTCTTGTTGATGGTGTGGAAGCGGATCTGCTCGCGGCCGGAGACCGCCGGCGTCATGGCGACGGGGCAGGTGACGAGCGAGAGCTTGAGATATCCCTTCCAGAAGACTTGCCGCGCCATGGCTGCCTCATTGATTGCGTAAAAAGCGAAAGCGGCGACAGGGACGGAGGTTCCAATTATCCGCGGACCCGGATTCCCGACGACGACCGGGAGCGCCATGAAAGCCGGAACCTTTGCGCGCGCCGAAGCTTGCTAACCAGGAGGCCGTTGGAATCTCCGATGGCCTGCCGGCCATCGGCGCCGGGTGTCAGGCCATTGCGCTGCGTATCGCTTGAGACAATGTCATGCCGTCGACCTCGATCCGCAAATTCGAATACGACCCGGACAGGAGGGTGCTGTCCGTCTGGTTCGTCGCCAGCGGAAAGCGATATGACTATGAGGACGTTCCGCCGAACATCGATGCGGAGTTCCGGAAGGCTTTTTCCAAGGGGCGTTTCTTCAACCGCAGGATCCGAGATCACTTCCGGTATCGTCTCGTCGAAGACCCTCAGGCAGCCCGCCCTCGCAGATCGCGGGCCGGTTAGCGCCTCACATTTGGGCGCACTTTCTCGACCTCCGCGCGGGTATTGGTTTCCGGCAGATCGCCGCCGGCCTCCGGATTGGGAGCGGGGTCCTCGCGCGCATCCCTGGCAGGTTTGTTGCTCGGGTCCGTGCCGGGCCGCTTCGGAACAGTCCTCGGCGTCTTCGGAAGATTTTTGGGTTCTTTCGTATTGGCCATGGCGACCTCCATTGTCAACGAAACCGCAGCCCGGACCGAAGGTTCCAAACGCTTGGCCAACGGCCGGGCATTGCCTGCGCCAAATTCGGCAAGCGTGCTGGCCCGGTCTTCTGAAACCTTTTGGATTTTGAGCCGTTGTGAGCGCGATGCCGAAAGCGGAACAGAGCCATTCCGATGTCGTCAAACAGCGTGGCTCTGCCGGGCCGCGCCGGGGGACCGGAGCGTCCAAGAAGCCGAGCCGGAAGCCGCAAGCGAAAGCGCGACGGAACGCCAAGGCAGCCATTGCGCACCCGGAACCCATCGACGAGATCGAGAAGGAACCGGAGGCCGTCGGCGAGGATCGCCCGCCTCCCCCCGAAGGAGACGAGCCGAGCCCGCAGCTGACGCCCGAGCAGGCGGAGCAGGCGCGCAAGAAATACCTGTTCCGGCGGTTCTGGATCAGCGCGCGTGGTTACTGGAGCCGACGCGGCGACAGGCTGAGCTGGCCGCTGGCGATCGGCCTGCTGGTGCTGATCTGCGTCAATGTCGGCTTCCAGTACGGCATCAATGTCTGGAACCGCTCGATCTTCGACGCCATCGAGAAGCGCGACGCCAGCACCGTCTATTTCCTGAGCGCGGTTTTCGTGCCCCTGGTGCTGGTCAGCGGAAGCCTGGTCGTGGCGCAGGTCTATCTGCGCATGACGATGCAGCGCCGCTGGCGGTCCTGGCTGACAACGGCGCTCATCGCACGCTGGCTGAGCAACGGCCGCTACTACCAGCTGAACCTGGTCAGCGGCGATCACCAGAACCCGGAAGCCCGCCTGACCGAAGACCTGCGCATCGCCACGGAATCGCCGGTCGATTTTATTTCCGGCGTGCTCAACGCGTTTCTATCGGCTTCCACCTTCATCGTGGTGCTGTGGACGATCGGCGGCGCGCTGACCCTCCCGCTGGGCACCTCGACCATCACCATTCCAGGCTTCCTCGTCGTTGCCGCGGTGATCTACGCCAGCATCACCTCCATCTCCATGTTCATCATCGGGCGCAACTTCGTCCAGCTTTCCGAACAGAAGAACCAGGCGGAGGCCGAGTTCCGTTACGTGCTGACGCGCGTGCGCGAAAACGGCGAGAGCATCGCCCTGCTCGGCGGCGAGGAAGAAGAACGCAGCGGCATCGACAGGACCTTTGCCGTCGTGCTCGCGCGATGGGCCCGTCTCACCGGCCAGCACATGCGCACAGCCATGGTGTCGCAAGGATCGAGCCTGTTCGCTCCCGTCGTGCCGGTGCTTTTGTGTGCGCCCAAATTCCTCGACGGCTCCATGACGCTCGGGCAGGTGATGCAGGCGGCTTCGGCTTTCGCCATCGTGCAAGGGGCGTTCGGCTGGCTGGTCGACAACTATCCGCGCCTCGCCGACTGGAACGCGTCCGCCCGCCGCGTCGCCTCGCTGATGATGTCGCTCGACGGGCTGGAGCGTGCCGAACAGAGCGATGCGCTCGGGCGTATCGACCATGGCGAGGCCAAGGGCGAGGTGATGATCCGCCTCAACGACCTCTCGGTGACGCTCGACGACGGCACGGCGGTCGTCAACGAGACCGAAGTTGCGATCGAACAGGGCGAGCGGGTCCTGGTTTCCGGCGATTCCGGTTCCGGCAAATCCACGCTGGTGCGCGCCATCGCCGGCCTGTGGCCGTGGGGCAGCGGCAGCATCAACTTCCATACCGACAAGCGGCTGTTCATGCTGCCGCAGCGCCCCTACGTTCCGACAGGGACATTGCGGCGCGCCGTTGCCTATCCCGGCGCCGCCGAGCAGTGGCCGCCCAAAACGATCAAGGCGACCCTGGACAAGGTGGGCCTCGGCCACCTGAAGGACAAGCTCGAGGAAGATGCGCCCTGGGACCAGACCTTGTCCGGCGGCGAAAAACAGCGCCTCGCCTTCGCGCGCCTGTTCCTGCATCGGCCCGATATCGTGGTGCTGGACGAGGCGACGGCGGCGCTGGACGAGAAAAGCCAGAACAAGATGATGGAAGCGGTGATCCGCGAATTGCCGGAGGTGACCGTCATCAGCGTCGCGCACCGGGCGGAACTGGAAGCCTACCACACCCGCAAGATCACGCTGGAACGGCGCAAGGGCGGAGCAAAGCTCGTCAGCGACATCGAC
This sequence comes from Terribium retamae, assembly GCF_022347545.1. GTDB lineage: Bacteria > Pseudomonadota > Alphaproteobacteria > Rhizobiales > Rhizobiaceae > Mesorhizobium > Mesorhizobium retamae. The sequence goes on along the minus strand of NZ_JAKREW010000041.1, from coordinate 10,075 downwards.
CTCACGCCCCGCAAGGGCCGGCGCAATCTGATCCAGCGCGCCTTGTGGGGCAGCGAAAAACGAGCCCGGCGCTAGCGTGTTTCCGTTTTTCCACGGAAACGCTCCAACTCTTTGTTTTTACGCAATTCCGGACGGAAAACGCTGCACAGTTTCCCTGGAATTGCGCTGGCGCGCCGAACCATTCTGGAACCCGCTTTCTTCCCCTGCATTCCTCGTTGGCAGTTCCGCAACTGCATGCGAGGTGTACCGTGCCGTCCGACAAGCTCTCGACCTACAAAGCAAAACGGGATTTCGAAGCCACGCAGGAGCCGAGCGGCAGTGTCGACGTCAAGGCGTCGAACCGGTTGCGTTTCGTGATCCAGAAGCACGATGCCAGCCGTCTCCACTACGACCTGCGGCTCGAACTGGATGGCGTGTTCAAATCCTGGGCTGTGACCAGGGGGCCGTCGCTGGACCCGCATGACAAGCGGCTTGCGGTGGAGGTTGAAGACCATCCGCTCGACTATGGCGATTTCGAAGGCACGATCCCCAAGGGACAATATGGCGGCGGCACGGTCATGTTGTGGGATCGGGGCCATTGGGAGCCCGAGGGCAAAGGCTCGGCTCAGCAGCAGCTCAAGAAGGGCGACCTTAAGTTCCAGCTCGACGGCAAGCGTCTCAAGGGCAGTTTCGTTCTGGTCCGCATGGACAGCGACCGGTTCAAGGGCAAGCGCAACAACTGGCTGCTGATCAAGCATCGCGACGCAACCTCCGTCGAGAAGGATGGCGCGGCCGTTCTCGAGGAGAACGTCACCTCGGTCGCCTCGGGCCGCACCATGGACGAGATCGCGGCGGGCAAGGGGCGCAAGCCAAGGCCCTTCATGCTGGAGCAGCCGGCCGTGAATGCGGACGCCGTCTGGGACAGCAAGAGCGGACTCGCGGCGGACAAGCGCAAGGCCGCCCGCGCCAAGGCCCCGGCAGCCAAACACGCGGACATGCCCGACTTCATCGCTCCCCAGCTTTGCCAGACCCTGTCGCGGCCGCCGGGCGGCAAGGGCTGGCTGCACGAAATCAAATTCGACGGCTATCGCATCCAGATGCGCGTCAGCGGCGGCAAGGTCACGCTCAGGACCCGCAAAGGGCTCGACTGGACGAAACGTTATCCGGCGATCGCGGCTGCAGCGGAGGCGCTTCCGGACACCATCATCGACGGCGAGGTCTGCGCACTCGACCACAATGGCGCGCCCGATTTCGCCGCTTTGCAGGCAGCACTCAGCGAGGGCAAGACAGGAGAACTCGTCTACTTCGCTTTCGACCTCCTGTTCGACGGCGGGGAAGATTTGCGGCGCCTGCCCCTGGAGGAGCGCAAGGCGCGTCTCCAGGATCTGTTCGCGTCCGTCGACCTGGACGACAACATCCGCTTCGTCGAACATTTCGAGACGGCCGGCGACGCGGTGTTGCGGTCCGCCTGCCGCCTGCATCTGGAAGGCATCATTTCCAAGCAATCCGGGGCTCCTTACACCTCCGGCCGTTCGGCGAGCTGGGCGAAATCGAAATGCAGGGCCGGGCATGAAGTCGTGATCGGCGGCTATGCAACCACCAATGGCCGGTTCCGCTCGTTGCTGGTCGGCGTCCATCGCGGCAAGAGCTTCGTCTATACGGGCCGTGTCGGAACCGGCTTCGGCGGGAAGAAGGGCGAAACGCTTCTGGCCGCCCTGGAGCCGCTTGAAATCTCCAGCTCGCCATTCACCAGCGGCCTTGTCTCCAAACGCGGCGACAAAATCGTCTGGATCAAACCCGAACTGGTGGCGGAAATCGAATTTGCCGGGTGGACGGCGGACGGCCTCGTCAGGCAGGCGGCGTTCAAAGGCCTGCGGGAAGACAAGGCCGCCGGCGAAGTGGAGGCGGAAAAGCCCGCTGATGCGGACACTGAGGTTCTGGAGCCGACACCGGCCGGCCGCCGGTCCTCGCGTCGCGCCGGAAAGGCGAATGTGATGGGCCTGCTGATCTCCAACCCTGACAAGGTCCTATGGCCGGCAACCGATGACGCCGAAGAGATCACCAAAGAGGAATTGGCCCGCTATTATGAGGCTGTCGGTCCCTGGATGATCAACCATATCCGCGGCCGTCCCTGCTCCATCATCCGCGCGCCCGACGGCATCGGCGGGGAGAAATTCTTTCAACGCCACGCGATGCAGGGAACGTCCAACCTGCTGGAACGGGTCGAGGTTTTCGGCGACCGCAAGCCCTATCTCCAGATCGACAGGGTCGAGGGCCTGGCTGCCGTCGCCCAGCTCGGCGCCGTGGAACTGCATCCGTGGAACTGCGAGCCGCATCAACCGGAGCTGCCCGGACGCCTGGTGTTCGACATCGATCCGGCGCCGGACGTGCCGTTCGCCAGCGTTGTCCAAGCCGCGCACGAACTGAAGGAACGTCTCGAACAATTGGGGCTGGTCACCTTCTGCAAGACGACCGGCGGCAAGGGCCTTCACGTGGTCACGCCGCTCAAGGCCGGCAAGCGCCGCAAGCTCACATGGGACGAAGCAAAGGGGTTTGCGCATGCCGTGTGCATGACGATGGCGTCGGAGAGCCCCGATCGTTACCTGACGAAGATGTCGAAGAAACTGCGAGAGGGACGGATCTTCCTCGACTATCTGCGCAATGACCGCATGTCGACGGCGGTGGCGCCGCTTTCGCCGCGGGCGCGCGAGGGCGCAACGGTGTCGATGCCGCTGACATGGAGCCAGGTGCGGAAGAACCTCGATCCCAAACGCTTCACGCTGCGCACGGTACCGGCCCTGCTCTCCAAGACGGAAGCCTGGGCGGACTATTGCGATGGAGAGCGCTCGCTGGAGGATGCGATCTCGGCCGCGCAGCGGACGCGCAAAGCCTCGTAGTGGCCGGAGCCGCGATCATGGCCGAGGCCGAGGCGTTCCCACTGCCGCTCGATACGGCGCCGATGGAGGCAAGGCTGGCGCAGGAGATCCCGGTCGACGGCGCAGCGTGGCAATACGAACCGAAATGGGACGGGTTTCGTTGCCTGGCCTTCAAATCCGGCGACGCGGTCGACATCCGGGGCAAATCCGGCAAGCCGCTCGGCAGGTATTTTCCCGAAATCGTCGGCCATTTGCGGAGCCTGCCGGCCTCCCGCTTCGTCATCGACGGCGAGATCGTCATCGAACTGTCCGGCGGCTATTCGTTCGAAGCCCTGCAGATGCGACTGCATCCCGCGGCCAGCCGCATCCGCAAGCTTTCTGCCGAGACGCCCGCGAAGCTGATCCTGTTCGACATGCTCGCCGACACGACCGGCGGGGATCTGAGGGAAAGGCCGTTGTCGACCCGGCGCGACGTGCTGGAAAGGTTCGCCAAATCCCTGAATTCGAAGGACATCGAACTGTCGCCGGTGACCCTCGATGCCGAGGAAGCCGGCCGATGGCTGACGGCACGCAACACCGGGCGGACCGACGGCATCGTCGCGAAAAGACGCGATGGACAATATCTGTCCGGCGTTCGCGAGATGGTGAAGGTCAAGCTGCTGCGCAGCGCCGACTGCGTTGTCGGAGGGTTTCGCTATCTCGGCAGCAAGAAGGAGGTCGGCTCCCTGCTCCTCGGTCTCTATGACGACGACGGCAAGCTCGACCATGTCGGCTTCACCTCCACCATCCGCAACGAGGACAGGGCAGCATTGACCAGACGGCTGGAAAAGCTGCGGCAAGCACCCGGCTTTACGGGCAACGCGCCCGGTGGCCCGAGCCGGTGGAGCACGGAACGAAGCGCGGCCTGGGAGCCGCTGAAACCGACGCTGGTCGTCGAAGTACGGTTCGACCATGTGACGGGAAGGCGGTTCCGGCACGGCACCAGGCTATTGCGCTGGCGACCCGACAAAGCCCCCCATCAATGCACATTCGAGCAACTGGGCTTATAATCGGGCATGTTGGGCGATGGACATAAAAGCTGATCACGATGCGGATGCGGAGGCCAGGTTTAGGCTCTTCTGGGACCGTGCGCCGGACAGGGTCGCGGCCGAACTCATCGGAACGGAGTTCTGTGTCGACGGCGTCGGCGGCATCATTGTCGAAACCGAGGCTTACGCCGCCGACGATCCGGCCTCGCACAGTTTCGGGGGTGAAACGCGCCGCAATGCCGCGATGTTCGGGCCTCCGGGCCATGTCTACGTCTACCGTTCCTACGGCCTCCACTGGTGCCTCAATTTCGTGTGCCAGCGCGGCAGTGCGGTTCTGCTGCGGGCACTCGAGCCGCTTCATGGCTTCGACCGCATGAGCGAGCGCCGCGGCCTGACGGAACCTCGTCTGTTCTGTTCGGGACCTGGGCGGCTGGCGCTGGCGCTCGGGATAGACGCATCCCATAACGGGCTGTCCTTGCAGGACCCGAGATTTACCCTCGTGCCGCCCGTCGCCTATGTTCCGGTGATCGTCGGTGCCCGGATAGGCATTTCAAAGGCGACCGACAAGGCATGGCGGTTCGGGCTCGCAGGTTCGCCTTATCTGAGCAAGCGGTTCGAACAAGGATGACGGCAAGTCGTTGGCGACAGCCGGAGCGGTTGCCAGCTCAGTTGCCCGGCTTCTGCCGCCGCTTTGCCTGTGTCGTGCCTTCACGCCCGCCGGACTGTCCGACCCGAAGGGCGTTCGGGGCGATTTCCACGATCAGGCTGCGCAGGAAATCGGCGATCGTTTTCTCAAAGCTGTGATTGAACGCTTTCATTGGAGCCGCCTCGACAATTCAGCCATGGACATCCCGCACGATGGCGAGAATTCCCGCTTCTTCGGCCGCGCGTTCAAAGGATTGCCTGGCCTCGTCCGGCGTGGCCTGGCTCAGCTTGATCGCGTCCATGACATTGATGGCCTGTTGCCAGGCGACCTTCCGCTTTCCCGGCCACTTTTCATTCTTGAGGCAATGCTCCGCTTCGAAAACGGAACTGACGGTGCGGGTCCGTCCCGGTTTTCCGAAGTAGATCAGAACAGGCCTGTCGAATGGTATCGGTTGCATGCCTTGGAAACGCGGCGGTTTCACCGACGTTCCCGGAGATTGCAGGTTGGAGCGCAGCCGATCTCTTCCGCAGTGTCCGGCTACAAAAAGGAACCAAGCTGCGTCCTGGCAGTTGTCAGACCGTCGGCACGAAAACCGGGGAACCCTCATGTCTGCTTCACGCGAGTGGCCCGTTCGGCAGGTGCGCGGAACGCCTGCACCAGGAAAGCGAACCCTGAAGAACAGCAGCGACGACCCTGCGACGCATGGCTGTCGCGGCTAGACCCCCTCCCGGAATCCAGCCAGCCGGCCTGGCCTGTCTGACGCTGGCGGGTTGCTCGGGCAACCAGTCGGCACTCGATGCGGCGGGGCAGGAGGCTGCGTCCATTGCGCAGCTGTTCTGGGTCATGACGACTGGCGGCGCCATTGTCTGGCTGCTGGTCGTCGCTCTTCTCCTCTACGCCGCTCGAAGCCGCAGCCACAGCGAGGCCGCCGCCAGCCGCCTGATCCTGTGGGGCGGCGCGGTGCTGCCGTCGGCCGTGGTGGTCGGCCTGCTTGCCTATGCCCTGTGGCTGATGCCGGCGCTGCGCCCCTTCGGGGCTGCGGCAGCCTCCGGACTGCGGATCGAGGTCACCGGCAGCCAGTATTGGTGGCGCGTGGTCTATCGCTCCCCGGACGGCGTCACCGTCACATCCGCCAACGAGATCAGGCTGCCGGTCGGCCAGAGGGTCGAACTCAGCCTTGCAAGCAACGACGTCATCCATTCCTTCTGGATACCGTCGCTCGGCGGCAAGATGGACATGATCCCGGGCCGCACCAACCGCCTGTCGCTGCAGGCGACCAAACCCGGAACCTACCGGGGGCCTTGCGCCGAATATTGCGGCACCTCGCACGCGCTGATGGCGCTCCAGGCGGTGGCCTTGCCGCCGGAGGCGTTCGACCGCTGGCTGGCGGCGCAGGCGAAACCCTCTCCGGCTGTGGCGGCCAGCGGCGCGGAGCTGTTCCGGCGCCATGGCTGCGGCGCATGCCACGCGATCGCGGGCACCGAGGCGAAAGGCGTTCTCGGCCCCGATCTTTCGCATTTCGGGTCACGCCTTACGCTGGCAGCCGGCATCCTGCCCAACACCACCGACAACATCGAGCGCTTCATCGCCGATCCCGATCGCATCAAACCGGGCGTGAAAATGCCGGCATTCGGCATGCTGCCGCGCGAAGACATCCGCGTGCTGGCAAGCTGGCTGAGGCGGCTGGAATGAGCGGCACGCCCGAACGCCAGGCACAGGAAGAGCGCCTGCGCGCGGTCTGGCAGAACCCGACCGGCTGGCGCTACTGGACCAGTGTCAACAACACGCAGGTCGGCCTGTGGTACGGTGGCGCGGCCTTCGCCTTCATGCTGTTTGCCGGCGTCCTGGCGCTGATCATGCGCGCGCAGCTGGCTTTCCCCGACAACGACCTCATCTCGGCAGATCTCTACAACCAGGCCTTCACCCTGCACGGCACGGTGATGATGTTCCTGTTCGCGGTGCCGATCTTCGAAGCGATCGCCATCTTCCTGCTGCCGCCGATGCTGGGGGCCCGCGAGCTGCCCTTCCCCCGCCTCGGCGCTTTCGGCTTCTGGAGCTTCCTGCTCGGCGGCGTCTTCGTGTGCGGCTCCATCTTCTTCAATGCCGCGCCCTCCAGCGGCTGGTTCATGTATCCGCCGCTGGCGACGGACGAGGAACTGTCGGGCATCGGCGCCGACATCTGGCTGCTCGGCCTTTCCTTCATCGAGGTGGCGTCCATCGCCGCCGCGGTCGAGATCATCGTCGGGATCATGAAATGCCGCGCGCCCGGCATGCGCATCAACCTGATGCCGCTTTTTGCCTGGTACCTGCTGATCGTCGCCGGCATGATCCTGTTCGCCTTCCCGCCGCTGATCGCCGGCGACCTCCTGTTCGAACTGCAGCGCATGTTCGACTGGCCGTTCTTCGATGCGGCGCGCGGCGGCGACCCGCTGCTGTGGCAGCACCTGTTCTGGATCTTCGGCCATCCGGAAGTCTACATCATCTTCCTGCCCGCCATCGCGCTGATGGCGATGATCGTACCGACCTTCGCGCAGCGGCCCATCGTCGGCTATTCGTGGATCGTGCTCGCGGCCGTCGGCACGGGCTTCCTGTCTTTCGGCCTGTGGGTGCACCACATGTTCACCACGGGGCTGCCGCAGATCTCGCTGGCCTTCTTCTCAGCGGCCTCCGAAGCCGTCGCCATCCCGACCGGCGTGCAGATCTTCGTCTTCATCGCCACGATGCTGGCCGGGCGCGTGATCTTCTCGACGCCGATGCTGTTCGGTACAGGCGGCATCGCGATCTTCGTCATCGGCGGGCTCACCGGCGTCATGGTGGCGCTCGCACCGTTCGACTGGCAGGCGCATGACAGCTATTTCGTCGTCGCGCACCTGCATTACGTGCTGATCGGAGGCATGCTGTTTCCGGTGATCGCCGGCCTCTATTATTACTACCCCTTGATCGATGCGCAGCACCTGTCGGACCGGCTCGGCCGCATCGCGTTCTGGCTGATGTTCGTCGGCTTCAACGTCGCTTTCTTTCCCATGCACCTCGCCGGGCTGCGCGGCATGCCACGGCGCGTCTTCACCTATCCTTCCGAGACGGGCTGGGACTGGCTCAACCTCATTTCCAGCATCGGCGCCTATATCTTCGCCGCCGGGCTTCTCGTCGTGATCTTCGATGTGCTGCGCCCCAAGCACCGGCATACGGGCGGCGAACTGAACCCCTGGAATGCCGGCACGCTCGAATGGATTTCCGAGCCGAAGGAGAATTGGGGCGTCCGCTCCATTCCCCGGATCACCAGCCGCTATCCGCTGTGGGAGCAGCCGACCCTGCTGCGCGACGTCGCCGAGGGCCGCGGCTACCTCGCCGACGCACCGGAGGGTCAGCGCGAAGGGCTGGTCACCTCCGTGCTCGATGCCGAGCCGGTCCAGGTGCTGCGCGTCGGCGGCACCTCCGGCGTCACCATCGTCTCGGCGGTCACGCTGGGCGCCGTCTTTGTCGCGCTGACCTTCAAATGGTGGTTGGTGACTGCGGTCGCCGCCATCGCCAGCCTCTGCGCGGTGCTGTACTGGCTCTGGACCGGCACCAATGTCATCCCGGAAGCCGAGGAAAAGGACGTCGGCCATGGGCTGATGCTGCCGCTCCATGCCTCCGGCTCGGCCTCGGTCGGATGGTGGGCGATGTTCATCACCATGGTGGGCGACGCGACCGCCTTCGCCAGCCTGATCTTCGGCTATTTCTTCTACTGGACCATCCACGCCGATTTCACCGCCGGGCAGGCAGGGCCGGGCATGGCATGGCCGCTCATCGCAGCCGCCTTGTTCGGCGGCGCATGGGCGGCCACGCTGATCGCGAGAACGCTGAATGCCGGCGAACGAAAAGCCCCCATGCGAGCCTGCCTGGGGGTTTCCGCCTTGCTTGCGCTCGCCGCGTCGGCGGCTGCACTCGCCGGACCCTGGCAGCATGGCATGGATCCGGCCAGCCATGTCTACCCGGCCATCGTCTGGCTTCTGGTGCTCTGGGTGGTCGCTCACGCCGCTGTCGGCGTTGTGATGCATCTCTACTGCCTGGCCCGCAGTTTCGCGGGACGGCTCTCCGCACTGTACGACATGGACCTGCGCAACAGCGCGCTCTACTGGCATTTCGTGCTGATCCAGGCGGTGCTGACGTTCCTGGTCATCGGCCTGTTTCCGGAGGCGGGGTGATCATGCGGTTCATCCCCAAACCCATCGAAACGCTGTGGACCCTGTTCACTGCCCCGGTCGTCTGGGCCGCGCATTTCCTGTTCTGCTACGGCATCGCCGCCGTCTATTGCGCCAAGCAGGACCAGATCGGCATCAGCTTCGCCGCCGTGCGCATCGGCATCGCCGGCGCCACCGTAGTCGCGCTCGTCCTGATCGCGGCTTCGGCCTGGCTTGCCTGGCGCCAATGGGGCTTCGGCGCGCACGATCCGCCGCATGACGATCCGACCCGGCATGATCGCCTGCTGTTCCAGGGCTTTGCGACTTTGCTGCTGTCGGGCCTGTGCTTCGTCGCCGTCATCATGGTTGCGCTTCCGGCGTGGTTCGTGACGGAGTGCGTGCGATGAAGCGGGCAAGCCCACATGTGATGAGGCGGGCAAGCTTCATCGCCGGGCTCGGCCTGCTCGCCCTCGTCTGGCTCGGGCCTTTGCTGACGGCATGGCGCGACTCGGTCGCGGCGCACATGCTGGCCCATATGGGCGTGGTGGCACTGGCTGCTCCGTTGTTGGCGCTGGGGCTAGCCGACAGGCTCCCCGTGGCGCTGCCTGGAGTGTTTCCGCTTTTACCGGGAACGCGGAAACGCTCCAGCTCCTTGTTTTTACGCAATTCCGGACGGAAAACCGCTGCGCACTTTTCCTGGAATTGCTCCGGGGCCGCACCGGTGATCGCCTCGCTCGTGGAATTCGTCGTCGTGTGGGGCTGGCATGCGCCGGCGGCACGGCTGTGGGCCGAGACCTCCACCCTGGGCACGGTTGCCGAACAGCTTTCGTTTCTCGGCGCCGGCCTCTTCCTGTGGTTGTCCTGCCTGGCCGGCAGCCACGACAGCCTCTCCCGCGCCACCGGCGCCTTCGCGCTCCTGCTGACGTCGATGCATATGACGCTGCTCGGCGCGCTGATGGCGCTCAGCCCGCGCCCCCTCTACGGCATGGACGACGTGACCTGCTTCGGCACCCAATTGAGCGCCAGCCTGGACCAGCAGTTCGGTGCCGTGATCATGCTCGGCGTCGGCGGCGCGGTCTATCTGGCCGGCGGCGTGTCGCTGCTGGCAGGCATCCTCAGCGCTCGCCGGCGAGGAGCAGGCTGATGCGCCCACGCTGGCAAAAGATCGCGCTTGCCGTAATCGCGCTGCCGGTGGCGGCGGTGCTGTTTGCCTGGAGCGGTGTCTTCGATGTCGCGGCCTCCAGCGGCCACTGGAAAATCACCGACTGGTTCCTGCATTTCGCGATGCGCTCGTCGGTCAGGACCTATGCGCTGTCAGTCGAGCCCCCCGCCGAATTGCCTCGCTATGCCCTGCAGCCCGCCGCCGGCCATTTCGCGCGCGGC
>NZ_JAKREW010000040.1 GCF_022347545.1 Terribium retamae | reverse complement strand
CTGGGGGCGCCCCCGCGCCCCGCGCGCGGGGCGCCGCCGCCCGGGGCTCCGCCACGCCGCCCCCCGCCGGGGGGCGCCCCCCCGGATGGGGGGGGGGGGGGGGGGGGCCCCCCCCCCGGGGGGCCCCCCGGCCTTGGGCTCTTCCTTCGGCTTGGCGTCTTCCTCGACACGCTCGACGACCGGAGCCTGCTTGCCCTCGGGGCCGGCATAAGTAGCTTCGAGGTCGATGATCTCGCGCAGCAGGATCTTGGCTTCGTTGAGCTCGTCGCGCCAGATGATGATGGCCTGGAAGGTCAGCGGGCTTTCGCACAAGCCCGCGATCATCGTCTCCCGGCCGGCCTCGATGCGCTTGGCGATGGCGATTTCGCCCTCGCGCGACAGCAATTCCACCGAGCCCATCTCACGCAGATACATGCGCACGGGATCGTCGGTGCGATCGGTCGGTTCCTTCTTGGCAACGGTGGCGACCGCAGTGCCGGTCTGCTCGGCAAGCTCGTTGGCGTCTTCGTCCGAATCGCCGCCTGCGTCGCTTTCGGCCTCTTCGCCCTGCTCGTCATCCTCAACGACGTTGATACCCATGTCGGAGAGCATCGCCATCGTGTCCTCGATCTGCTCGGAAGTCACTTCTTCCGAGGGGAGAACAGAATTGAGCTCATCCATCGTCACATAGCCGCGCTTCTTGGCAGCCTTGATCATCTTCTTGACAGCATCGTCGGAAAGGTCGAGCAGCGGGCCGTCAGTCGTGCCCTCGCGTTCGGTTTCGACCTCTTCCTTTTCCTTTGTCGCCATTCTAAGTCTTCTCCAGGCGGCCATCCTGGGGCCGCATCGCTGCTGACAAATCAGTTGCGCTCGTTCGCAAACGCGCCTGCTGCCAGTACCTGCTTCTCACTTAAGTCCAGATTAACCCTGATATTTGTGGCGGGCTCCCCTTCCCGTCCAGTGCATGCACAGTCATTTCCTGCCGATGCCGGGCTTGGGTTAACGTTTCGAATCGTTCTGATTCCGTCATTCTGCCAGAAGGTCAAGCGCCTCTCGCATGATTCGCCCCAAAAAAGCGAATCAATTAGGCGCGCTTGATTTGTCGGCTATGCCCGACCCGCCCGGCCGGAAGACACGCCAAACCCTTCGATCAATGCCTCTGTTGCCTGCACGTCGCGAAACTGCGCCTGGATCTCGACCAGATGCCGATAATTCTCTTCGGTGGGATCGCTGGCAAGCGCAGCTTCAGCTTGCTTCAGCTCCCTATGTAAGGTGCGTTGGCTGCGGTGCAAGTGCAGCACCTGGATGAAGGCGTCGCGCGCGTCGTCGAGCGCAGCACTCTCCAGCGCCGGCCATTGCCTTGTGCGCCTGATCAGCGCCACCGCACGCTCCCACACCTCCCGGCAGCCGGTTCGATCGATCGTCGCGATGATGGCATCGCGATCATTGGCCTGATCATGGGCGAGTGCATCGAGAAGTGCTGCATGCAGCCGGCGCAGATCGCTGTTGGCGAGATCCAGGAACTCGACATGCTCGAAATTCTCGTCGATCAGCGCAGGGTGGTTGACGAGCGCCACCACCACGGTCGCTTCGCGCACCGACATAACCTCGCCGGCGCGCTTCACCAATGCCGAGCGGCCGAGGCTTTCGGTGATTGCGCTGCGCCCAGCAGCCCCGCCGCCGCGCGACCATTGGCCGCCCTGCCGGCCCTGCCCGCGTTCACCCGGGCGCGATGGACGCGCGCCGCGTTGCGGGGCGAAGAAGCTATGCACGCGCTCGCGCATCTCTTGCTGGTAATGATAGCGTACGCTCTCGTCGCGGATTCGTCCGGTGATCTCACGCAACGTCTTTTCCAATTCCGCGCGCCGTTCCGGCGTTTCGAACACGCCGCTGGCGGTCTCGCGCATCCAGATCAGTTCCGCCAGCGGCCGCGCTTCGGCCAGCACGGTGCGGAAAGCATCCGGACCATCCGCCTTCACCAGATCGTCAGGATCCTTGCCTTCGGGCAAGAGCGCAAAACGCGCGGTGCGGCCGGCCTGAATCGACGGCAGGATCAGATCGGCCGCCCGCCAGGCGGCCTTGAGACCCGCACCGTCGCCATCGAAACACAGAATAGGTTCGCCCGACATGCGCCAGAGCAGTTCCATCTGGTTTTCAGTCAGTGCCGTACCGAGCGGTGCCACGGCATTCTCGAAACCTGCCTGGGCCAGCGCGATCACGTCCATATAGCCTTCGACCGCGATCACGGTGCCACCACGCGCCACCGCCTTGCGGGCGCGGGCGAAATTGTAGAGCACATTGCCTTTGTGAAAGAGTTCGGTCTCGGGAGAATTGAGGTATTTCGCCGAAACATCCGAGGACATGGCGCGACCGCCGAAAGCAATGACGCGCCCGCGCGAATCCGGGATCGGAAACATGATGCGATCGCGGAACCGGTCGTAGGAAACCGGGATGTCGTCGCCGAACACCACCAGCCCGCAAGCCTCGATCTGGGCCTTCTCGACTCCTTTGGAAGCCAGGAACTCCTTGAGCGCATTGCGGCTGTCCGGCGCGAAACCCAGCCGGAACGATTGCTGCGTGGCCGGCGTCAGCCCGCGATCGCGCAGATAAGCCCGCGCCTTGGCGCCTTCGGAGCCGTGCAACCGTTCCTGAAAGAAGGCCGTCGCCATTTCCATGACGTCGGTAAGGCTGGCGCGCTGCTTTTCGCGCCGCTCTTCCTGTTCGTCCCGCACCGGCATGGGCACACCGGCCATATCGGCGACGCGCTCGACGGCTTCCGGAAAACTCACGCCGTCAAGTTCGGTCAGGAAACGGAAATGATCGCCCGAAACGCCGCAACCGAAACAATGGTAGCGGCCCTTCTTGTCTTCGCAATGGAAGGACGGCGTCTTCTCGCCATGGAAGGGACAACAGCCCCAGTAATCGCCGCGAGCGGCATTGGTCTTCTTCCTATCCCACGCCACGCGCTGGCCGATCAGCGAGGAGATCGGCACGCGGTCGCGTATCTCGTCGAGAAAGGCGGGAGGAAAGCGCATGGCGATCATATAAGCACGGCCGTTCAAACTGGCTATCGCAATCGCCAGCCGTGCCCGGTTTTCACAGGGCGGTAATAAAAAGGCGGCCTGCATGGGCCGCCTTTTCGTTGAGGGAACTCCGGCTTAACGCGCGGCGAGCACGCCGGCGATGAGGCCGGTCGCGACACCGATGAGAAGATATTCATCACCGACCCGGATCCACTGCTGGCCGGCGCCAGGACGACGCAGACCATAGCGATGATAGTCGCGAATGCCCTGGTAGCGCTTCCATTCTCGATAACGCTGGCCGGCCTTCCACCGTGGCTCGCGCACCACTTCCTTGCGAATGATCACCCGCTTCTCGACGGTGCGACGTTCGTATCGGTTGTCATAGCGCCGATCGCCATGATGCCGCTCTTCATAGCGGCGATCCTTGCGAATCGGTTCTTGCCACTGAACCGTAGTGATGTTCGACCGCGGCACGCTGACCGCAGCGGCTGGTGCAGCAAAGCCCTGCAACGTCGATGCCGCCAGCATCGAAACGGCCATGGCTGAGAGAAGAAGACGTTTCATTCGGGTGACTCCTCGTTTGTTCACGCAGACCGGATTAGATTTCTCCGCATGAACCAAAACTGAATGGCCGCATTACAATTTCGTAATGAACATAGTTAGTTAGATGGCTTCCTGCATGTTGAGGACAATCGCTTCCGCTTCTGTCCATCGCTCAGATACGGTCATTTGCAACTCGGCAGTTGGCTTGTGCGTTTCCCCTTGCGCGATGGCGTTCCATACTCCGTTCATGTCCAAACTCGACACCGGCCGCCGCTTGTCGGAGCATGGTGACATCAACAGCAAATTATTATCCGGCTAATGTAAGAATTGCCCGTTTTGCCTTATATGTGACCCCATGACCCGCGCCGTTTCAGATCGGGCCGATGCTAGGTTTATGCCACCGGCCCTGCCTTCCCCCGCAAATCCCGGCGGATTGCGGCATCCCGCATACTCCGCGCGGAGGAAGCGTTCATGAGCGGCTCGGTCGTGCTTCTGCATCTGGCGGGCGCAGTCGCGCTCATGCTGTTTGCCACACGCATGGTGAAGACCGGGGTCGAGCGGGCTTATGGCGATGTGTTGCGGCTGAAGCTGCGCGGCACCATGAAGAACCCGTTGCTGGCGGTGCTTGCAGGCACGGCGCTGGCGATCGCACTACAAAGTTCAACAGCCGTCACGCTTCTTGTCGGATCCTTCGCCGGGGCCGGCATCGTTTCGGGTATGGCTGGGCAGCTCGCCGTGCGCGGCGCGGAAATCGGCTCCGCTCTGGTCGTCAAGCTGCTTACCTTCGATCTGACGCTGATCGTTCCTATCTGCCTGATCACCGGCACGATCATGTTCATGGCTACCGAGCGGCGTGACTGGCGTCAGATCGGCCGCATCCTGATCGGGGTCGGGCTGCTGCTGCTTTCGCTGGAGATGATCGGCCAGGCTTCCGAACCTCTGCGCGAAAGCGAATTGCTGCCAGTCATCATAGACTACTTCAAGGGCGACCCGGTCACCGCCTATCTGCTGGCAGCGCTTGCCACCTGGCTGTTCCAGTCGAGTATCGCCGCCGTGCTTTTGATGACGACGCTGGCCGGGCGTGGTTTCATCCCGCCGGAACTCGGCATCGTGCTGGTGCTGGGCGTCAATCTCGGATCCTCGGTCATCGCGCCGCTGCTCACCCGCAATGCCGAGCCGGCGGTGCGCGTCGTACCAGTCGGCAACCTCCTTATGCGTGGGCTCGGTTCGCTGGTCATGCTGGTATTGTTCCTCACGTTCAAGCCACCGGTGACGTTTCTCGGCAGCACTGGTCAGGATCAGATCGTCAACGCACATATCCTGTTCAACGTCATCATCCTGCTCGCCGGTCTGCCGCTGGCAGGCCTGGTCTATGCGCTTTCGACCAAGATCGTCGCGCTCGGCGCCAAGCAGGTATCGGAAGACGCCTTCCAGGTGGCGGAGCTCTCAGCCCTCAATGAAGCAGCGCTGAATGTTCCCTCGCAGGCTCTCGGCAACGCTACCCGTGAAGTCGTGCGCGTCTGCGAAACGGTCGAGATCATGCTCAAACGCGTCATCGATCTCTACGAACAGGCTGATGAGGACAAGATCCGGGCGCTTGCCGCACTGGACGATCGGGTGGACCAGAAACACGCGGCCATCAAGCTCTACCTCGCCAAGGTGACCAAGAATTCACTGACCGAGGACGAGGCCTTGCGCTGCCAGGAATTGATTGGTGCCTGCGTCAAGCTCGAGCAGGTCGGCGACATCATCGTGCGAAACATGCTGCCCCTGGTGCGCAAGAAGATGGAGCGAGGGCTGGAATTCACGCCCGAGGGTTGGCGTGAGCTCACCGCCTTCCACGCTTCGGTGCTTGCCAACGCAAGGCTCGCCTTCAACGTGCTGGTTTCCAGCGACGCCGAAACCGCGCGCCAGATCGTCGAGGAAAAGGACCGCCTGCGTGATCGCGAGAAGCAGACCAGCCAGGCACATTTTCTGCGCTTGCGCGATGGGTCGCCCAACAGCATCGAGACCAGCACCATCCATCTCGATACCATCCGCGACCTGAAGCAGATCAACTCGCTGCTTGCCTCGATTGCATACCCGGTGCTGGAAAAACGCGGCCTTCTCAGCGATTCCCGGCTCAAGGCAAGCTGACGCAGCCAACCTATCCAGAAAAGCTAAACCCTGGTCCACGATTTCTGGATTGCCAGTCAGCGTCGATCATGCTCAGAGGCCGTTTGTAGGCCCCGTCGAGCAGTACAATGCCGCTTCCGCTGATTGCCCTTTTCCTTGCCGCTTTCGCTTTCGGAACGACCGAATTCGTCATTGCCGGCGTGCTGCCACAAGTGGCCGAAGGGTTGAACGTTTCGGTGCCGAGCGCTGGCTACCTGGTTTCAGGCTATGCACTCGGTATCGCCATCGGCGGCCCGTTGCTGACACTCGCCACTTCAAGAGTTTCACGCAAGACGCTGCTGATCGCGCTCGCCATCGCCTTCACCATCGGCCAGGTCGCCTGCGCTGTCGCGCCCGACTTCCTGTCGATGCTGGCGCTGCGCGTTGCCGTCGCCGTCGCGCACGGCGCCTATTTCGGCGTGGCCATGGTGGTCGCTGTCGGCCTGGTGCGCCCCGAACAGCGCGGCATGGCAATAGCGCTCGTCCTGTCCGGCCTCACCGTCTCCAACATCATCGGTGTGCCGGTCGGCACCGCCATCGGCAATCTCTGGGGCTGGCGCGCCACCTTCTGGGTGATGAGCTTGCTGGGCGTCGCCTCTCTTCTGGGAATGGTGTTTCTCATCCCCCGCGCCACAGGCGCCTCCACCAGACCGGCCGGACTGCTGCACGAAGTGCGCGCGCTGGGGCGCCAGCAGGTATGGACCTCGCTCATCCTGATGCTGATGCTGATGATGGGTCAGATGACGCTCTACACCTATATCACCCCTTTCCTCGAAGAGGTCACGGGCCTGACCAAGGCACAGGTCCCATGGGTGCTACTTCTCAACGGCGTCGGCGCAACCATTGGCGTTTTTGTTGGCGGACGACTAGCGGACTGGAAGCTGATGCCGTCGCTCATCACCATGTTCGCGCTGCAAACGGCGATGTTGACGATTGTCTATCTGGTCAGCCCTTATCCGTTGCCGACGATTGTTGCGATCACGTTGTGGGGAGCACTCAACTTCTCGATCGGCGCGCCGATCCAGGCCCGGATCCTGTCCTGGACCGCAGATGCCTCCAATTTCGCTTCGTCTCTGATCCCGTCGGGCTTCAACATCGGCATCGCGCTCGCCTCTTCGGTCGGCGCCACGATCCTCAGCGCCGGCTATGGTTATCGCATCCTGCCGGTGCTCGGCATCGTCGCCATGGTTATCGCTTTCGCCGTAGCGATCATCTCTTACGTTGCCGAGCGCCGCAGCGGTTTACGCCCGCCGCTACCTGCGAGTGCCGCAGAGTAGTCGACGCCTTCACCAGATATAAGGAACCAGCCGATAGCGCACGCGGCGGCTATAGTCGTCATAGTCGGCAAACTGGCGCCGCAGTGCTTTTTCCTCGTTAATGGAACGCCACGCCAAGGCGATGCTGAGCACGAGCGAACCCCAGAGACCGGTCCAGGAGCCGAGCAGCAGCGGCATGCCGAAGAATAGGAGCAGCGCGCTCGAATACATGGGGTGGCGCACCAGCGCATAAGGCCCGGTGTCGATCACCGTTTGCCCTTCCTGGATCTTCACCACAGGTGCTGCGAAACTGTTCTCGTTGAACGTCCAGAAGCAGCCGGCATAATTGGCGACGATCAAAAGCCCGCCTATCGCTTGAAGCCAGACCGGTATGGCGGTGAAGTTCGAACGTGCCGCGTCCCAAGGCATGAAGGCGAACCACAGGCAAAGGGCGATCACGAACAGCGAAAGCCAGACCTTATCCCAGCTTTCCTGGCCCTTCTGGATCGGCGAGCTCATCCTTTCGCGCAGCAGTTGCGGACTGCGGCGCGCCAGCCAGGTGATCAGTATGAGGCCACATCCGCCGAACAGGATGATCATGACCCAGCCGGCGGGATAGGCGAGCGTTCCGGCGGCCAGGAAAGTGATCACCGCCATGAAGATGATCCACAACAACAGCTGCAGATAGTAGCCAGCCATCGACCGCTCACGGTTGGTCGGCGATGTCATGTCAGCACCTCATCGTCCCAGAGCATAGCCGCCTGGTGCGGCGCGGCCAGACGGCCCGATGCGTAACTTAGAGCGTTACCGCTTTTCGCGGAAACGCTCCAAGTCTTGTATCTCCGCAAACCGCTGCGCACTTTGCCGGAATTGCTCTAGTTCAGCACGCGCACCAGCCATAGCGAGAGTATTGGCAAGGCGGTCAGCAATGCCAATCTGATCACATCGGCGATCACGAAGGGCATTACCCCCCGGTAGGTCCGGGTGATCGGTACATCGCCGGCGATCTTGTTGATGATGAAGACGTTGAGGCCGATCGGCGGCGCGGCCAGTCCGATGCCCACCACGACCAGCACGAGAATGCCGAACCAGATCGCGACATCCTCGGCACTCATGCCGAAATCCAGCGCCAGAACGATCGGCACGAAAACCGGCAAGGTAAGCAGGATCATCGCCAGTTCGTCCATGACCGCACCCAACACGATATAGACCAGCAGCATGCCGACCAGCACCGCATAAGGCGCCATGCCCGAATTGCCGATCATTTCTGCAACGGTGGAAGGCATCCGCGTCAGTGCCAGGAACGCGCCGAACACTTCCGCGCCGAGCAGGATCAGGAAGATCATGCCCGAAGTCTCCGCCGTCTGAAGCAATGCTTCGCGCATGTTGCCGACGTTGAGCTTGCGCTGCGCCAATCCAAAGATGAGCATGACAATGACGCCGACCGCAGCCCCCTCCGTCGGGGTGAAGACGCCGCCATAGATCCCGCCCACGACGATGACCGCAACGGCGGCGGCAGGGACAAGCGCGAAGTCGGCAACCAGCAGCACCAGTCCGATGATGGCCCCCAGCACCGCGGCGGTGACGCTGACCGACCCCAAATAACCGGCGCCGACGGCAGCCAACGCAAGCAAGCCTCCCGCAGGACGCGCCCAGACGGGTTGCGGCAGCCGAGCAATCTCGCGTTCGACCGGTGGTGCGAGCTCGGGCCGGCGCCGAACGACGACGGCAATCGCGATGCAATAGAAGGCAGCGGCAAGCAAACCTGGGATCAGCGCTGCCTGGAACAGCTTGGCGATGTTCTGCTCGGCGGTGATGGCGTAGATCACCAGGATGACCGAAGGCGGAATGAGAATGCCCAGCGTGCCACCCGCTGCGATGGTGCCGGTGGCGAGGCCGAGGTCAACCTTGGCCCGACGCAATTCCGGCATCGCTGCGCGCCCGAACGTCGCGGTGGTCGCCACCGAGGAACCGCAGATGGCGCCGAAGCCCGTACAGGCGAGGATGACCGCCATTGGCAGGCCCCCACGTGTCCTGCCCAGTCGCCGCTCCGCCGCCTGGAACAGGGTTGCGGCCATGCCGGAACGTTCCGCCAGCGCGCCCATCAGGATGAACAGCGGAATCACCGATAGCGTGTAGGAGGCGAACTGCCGATAGGTGTTTGTCTGGAGATAATAAAACAGCGCGTTCCAGCCCGACAGATAGGCATAGCCACCTGCTCCGACCACCAGCATGGCAAGCGCGATCGGCATGCGGATCGCGATCAGCACCAGCATTGCCGCGAAACCGAAAAGGGCGAGTTCGACGCCGCTCACGCGCGGCCCCCGAACTTCAACACCGCAACCGCCAGGGCACCAAGGAAGGCCACCGCTGCTAGTCCCGCGCAAATGGCATAGACCGGCCAGATCGGCCAGGAGATCTGCACCATCGTCTCGTTATACTGGAAGGATTCCTGCGCGCCGGAAACCAGTCCCCAGGCAAAGAAGCCGAGAAAGGCGGCCAGCACGAGATCCCATACAGCGTCGACCGCGGCATTAACCCTGGCTGGCAGACGTTGCGTGAAGGTATCGACGGCGATGTGACCGCTGCGCACCTGCGTGTAGGGCAGGAAGGCGAAGACGGCCACGCCGATGCCGATCTCGACGAATTCATAGTCGGCCGGTATCGGCTTGCTGAACAGCCAGCGGCCAGCCACGCTTGTTGTGACGAGCCCGGCCACGATCAAAAGCAGGATGCCACCCACAATCGCCACAGTTGCCGTTATCGTCTCGACAGTCCGGGAGAAGCGCCCCGGCAATCCCGATTGCGCCTCCATCAAATCTCCCTCGCCCAGATATACGAAAAGGCACAATCGGCCGCGCTGGAGCAATTCCAGGAAAAGTATGTAACGGTTTTCCGTCCGGAATTGCGCAATAGTAAGAACCAGAGCGTACCCGACTTTCCGTGAAAGACGGAAACGCTCCAGGCATCAAGCCGCGCTGTATTTCGAGATCAGTGCCTTGGCCTGCTCAAGCAGGGCAGCACCATCCAGGCCCTTGCCCTTCATATCCTCGACCCACTTGTCGCGCACGGGTTGTGTCGCCTCGACCCAGCGGGCTTTTTCTTCCTCGCTGATTTCCGAGACAGTATTCTTGCCGCTGGCTTTCACCTTGGCGGCCACTTCCGACCCGACGTCATCCCACATCTTGCCGGCAAGCTTGGCAAAGGTCATGCCGGAATTCTTGTCGAGCACCGCCTTCAGGTCGTCCGGCAGCCCAGCATAGCGGTCCTTGTTCATGGCGAGGAAGAAGGTTGCGGTGTAAAGCGTCGGCGTGCCCGGAACCGAAGTGTGATAGCGGGTCAGCTCGTCGACCTTGATCGAAGGCACGACTTCCCAGGGTATCACGGCGCCGTCGATGACTTTCTGCGCCAAGGCTTCCGGTGTCTGCGGGACAGGCATGGAGACCGAAACAGCGCCGAGCGCCGAAAGCGCTTCGCCGGCCAGCCGGGTCGGGTTGCGTAGCTTGAGACCGGCCAGATCTTCCATCTTGGCGATGGGCTTGTTGGTGTGGATCAGGCCTTGGTCATGCGCCCAGAACGACAGGAGTTTGACGTCCGCCGTCTCCTTGGCGAGATTGGCTTCACCATATTCCTGCGCCGCCGGTGCGTTGGCGGTTGCCTTGGCGGCGGGGACGAAGGGAAGTTCGAACACTTCCGTCGAGGGGAAGCGCCCTGGCGTGTTGCCAGGCAGCGTCCAGACGATATCGACGACGCCGTTGCGCGCCTGATCGTAAAGTTGTGGCGGCTTGCCGCCCAGCTGCATGGCTGGATAAATCTCGATTTTCAGCCTGTCGCCGCTGTCTGCAGCCACCTGCTTGGCCCATGGCTCCAACAGCTTGGAATGCACGTTCGAGACGGGCGGCAGGAAGTGATGCAGTTTGAGCGTCACGCTTTCCTGAGCGCGGGCACCCGTGGCACTGAGCAACGCCGGCGCCGCCAGAAGTGAAGCGGAACCCTGCACGAATTTCCGACGCGAAATGGCCATTCCCATCCTCCCTGGAACAGTCGATAGTTAACGCGTTATCTACAGCGCGGAACTTGTGGGCTAGGCCGAAGCTTGTCAAGCAGATGTGCCCATGCACCGGCCAAAAATTTCGCAATGTGAAATTGGTAGCGCCCTTCACCGCAGAAGCCAATGCCGCTGGGGCATCACAAATGCCGGCCGCAACGCCGGCAGCGCCAATCCGGCAACGCGGCGCAGTGATCGGGGCAACTCATCCACCGTCGATTTCGGCCAGCCGGGCCTCCAGGAAACGCCGCTCAGCCGGTTGCCGCACAAGTTCCAGTGCTCGCAGATAGGAGGCTCTGGCGGCCTCTGTCTGCCTGAGCCTGCGCTGCATGTCGGCACGTGCCGCGTGCGCCAGATGATAGCTGTCGAGATTGCCGGCACCCATGACAGCGTCCACGGCTGCCAGTCCTTCAGCCGGCCCGTCACGCATGCCTATGGCGGCGGCCCGGTTGAGCGAGGCCACAGGTGAAGGGTCGACACGCAACAGCGTATCGTAGAGTCCCACGATCTGCGCCCAGTCGGTATCCTCGATGCCGGAAGCGCCGGCGTGGACAGACGCGATCGCCGCTTGCAGCAGATAGGGACCGGCCCGGCGCATGGCGAAGCCACGCTCGATAAGGCCAAAGGCCTCTGCGATCAGGTCTCTGTTCCAAAGCGAGCGGTCCTGATCCTCCAGCAGGACGAGATCGCCCGAAGCATCGACACGCGCCGTCCGCCGAGATTCGTGCAGCAACATCAGTGCCAGAAGGCCGATCGGCTCCGGTTCATCGAGCAATCCCACCACCAGCCGTCCCAGCCGGATTGCCTCGGCGCTTAGATCGGTTCTGGTCAGTTCCGGTCCTTCGGTCGCGGCATAGCCTTCGTTGAAGATCAGGTAGAGCACCTTCAGCACGCTTTCGATGCGAACTGGCAGTTCGCCGCGGCCGGGCACTTCATAGGGGATGGATTCGTCGCGGAGCTTTGCTTTCGCCCGCACGATGCGCTGCGCGATCGTCGGCGCGGGTACCAGATAGGCGCGCGCGATTTCTTCCGTGGTCAGCCCGCCGATCTCGCGCAATGTCAATGCGACCCGCGCATCCGGTGCCAGCGCCGGGTGGCAGCAGGTGAAGATCAGCCTCAATTCGTCGTCGTGGATTGTCTCCGGCAACGTGTTTTCGACCATGGTGTCGGCCAATGCGGTGAGATCTGGAATGGCAGCAGCAAGCCTGGCCTGTCGGCGCCAACGGTCAATGGTCTTGAATCGGCCCGTCGAAACCAGCCACGAATACGGATTGGACGGTACGCCTTCGATAGGCCAACGCTGGGCGGCGGCGGCAAAGGCCTCATGCAAGGCCTCCTCCGCCGCCTCGAATCCACCCAGCAGGCGGATCAGCGTTGCCAGCACGCGCCGCTTTTCGGTGCGGTAGACCGCCTCGACGGCGGCACGTGCCTCGGCTCCGGTCACTCAGAGATCGTCCAATGTTGGAGGTGGCGTCGAGAAATCGACAGCCGGCCGGACCTCGATAGAGCCGATGCGCGCCAGCGGATGGGTGCTGGCGACGCGCGCTGCTTCGTTAAGGTCGTGGGCGTCGATGACGAGGATGCCACCCAGCATCTCGCGGGTTTCCATGAACGGCCCGTCGGTGGACGACATCTTGCCGTCACGCACCTGCACGGTCATTGCGCTGGACGGCAGTTCGAGCGCCTCACCGGTGACGAAATGGCCGCTTTCCTTCAGCTTTTCGTCATGGTTGGCGCATTCGGCAAGCGCGGCATTCGATTCGGCGCTGCCGTCGAACAGCTTCTTGGCATCATAATAGATCAGGCAGATATAGCGCACGGGTCATCTCCTTGCGGTGCGTTGTTGACGCCCTTTGTCGAATGGTCCGACACGGATTCGACATCGCCCGAAAATTTTCTCGAAAAAATTTCCGGTCTCGAAGGCGCCCTGACTGCCGCCTTCTCTGCCCTTCAACGCCACCGCTAAACCAGCAGCCCCTTCACCACAGCGCTGGCCTTGCCGAAATCCATCTGTCCAGCGAACTTCTCACGCAAAGCGGCCATCACCTTGCCCATGTCCTTGACGCCGGCTGCGCCGGTTTCGGCTATGACGGCGCGGATCGCCGCTTCCGTCTCGGCGGCATCCATCTGCTTTGGCAGGAAATCGCAGATGATGGCGATCTCGGCGCGCTCGTTGGCGGCAAGTTCCGGGCGGCCGCCATCCTCGAAAGCTTTCGCCGATTCCTCGCGCTGCTTCACCATCTTGGCGAGGATCTGCAGGATCTCATCATCGCTGGCGGCGTCCTTGGCATTGCCGCGGTTGGCGATGTCGCGGTCCTTGATTGCCGATTGGATCAGCCGCAGCGTGGTGAGCCGTGACTTGTCGCCAGCCTTCATGGCAGCCTTGATCTCTTCGGTGACCTTCTCGCGCATCGTCCTGCTCCTTGGTTTTGACCTGATAAATGGCATTTCGGCTGAAATCACAAGCTTGCGGCACAAATCCTGCTTCGCCATCCCCGCAGCGATTGACCGTGCCCTCCCCTTAACTTATGGGAGGCCCTTGCAACCAAACTGGTTACATGGATTGGCGCGGGCAAAGCTGCCCGGCGCTTTTTGGCGCGCAATCTGGAACCCGGAAGGTTTGCCTCTTGTTCGCCTCTTGATGGAGAGCCGCCATGGCCGCGACCGCCCCCTGGACCACGGATAAGCCGACTGCCCTTCTGGTATTGGCCGATGGCACGGTCATCGAAGGGCGCGGCCTCGGCGCCACCGGCTCGGCCGTCGCGGAGGTCTGCTTCAACACCGCGCTTACCGGTTACGAAGAAATCCTCACCGACCCGTCCTATGCCGGCCAGATCGTCACCTTCACCTTCCCTCATATCGGCAATGTCGGCACCAATGACGAGGACATAGAGGATCTCAACCCGGCCGCGCGAGCCGGGGCCGTCGGCGCGATCTTCAAGGCCGATGTCACCGACCCGTCCAGCTTTCGCGCGGCCGGCCATCTCGACCAATGGCTGAAGCGTCGTGGCATCGTCGCCCTGTCCGGCATCGACACGCGCGCGCTCACCGCACTGATCCGGGAAAAGGGCATGCCGAATGCCGTCATAGCGCATGCTCCTGATGGCAAGTTCGACATCGATGATCTCAAGCGCCGCGCCGCCGCATGGTCGGGCCTCGTCGGCCTAGACCTCGCCAAGGAAGTCACCTCCGGCCAGTCTTCGGTCTGGAAGGAAACACCCTGGAACTGGAACGAAGGCTATGGCGAACAGGCCGACCCCACCATGCATGTGGTGGCGATCGATTACGGTGTGAAGCGCAACATCCTGCGTCTGCTTGCCGGCCTTGGCGCCAGGGTCACCATAGTGCCGGCGAAGACCGGCGCCGACGAAATCCTGGCCATGAAGCCGGACGGCATCTTCTTGTCCAACGGCCCTGGCGACCCGGCCGCCACCGGCGAATACGCCGTGCCGGTCATCCGGGACCTGCTCAAGACCGACATTCCAGTCTTCGGCATCTGCCTTGGCCACCAGATGCTGGCGCTGGCGCTCGGCGGCAAGACCGAGAAGATGCACCAGGGCCATCACGGCGCCAACCATCCGGTCAAGGATCACACCACCGGCAAGGTCGAGATCGTCTCGATGAACCACGGCTTCGCCGTCGATTCCAAATCGCTGCCGGAAGGCGTTGAAGAGACCCATATCTCGCTGTTCGACGGCTCCAACTGCGGCATCACGCTGAAGGGCCGTCCGGTCTTCTCTGTGCAGCACCATCCGGAAGCTTCGCCCGGCCCGCAGGATTCGCACTATCTCTTCCGCCGCTTCGCCAATCTGATCCGTACGAAGAAGGGCGAACCAGCCCTGGCCGAAAGAGCTTGATGTCTCTGATCGAGAAATGAAAAAGGCGGCCTCGGCCGCCTTTTTCATTTCAATGTCCGCCCGCCGCGCCTTCCTGTGCATGCATCTGCTCGACCTCCTTCGGCGTCGGCTTCGCCACCTTGGTGATGAAGACAAGCACCGACATGGCCAGGAAGAATGCCGCCAGTAGGTAAGGAGCGCCGCCGAACGTGATCGGCGCATCCGGTCCGGTGAACCAGGAAAAGATCGCCGTATAAAGCAACGGCGTAATGATCGAGGTGATCGAGAAGATCGAAGTCATCGCACCTTGCAACTCGCCCTGCGCCGAAGGCGGCACCTTCGCGGCGGCAAGACTGCGCAGCGGCGGATCAGCGAGCGCCTCCAGGCAGCCGGCAACGATGACGGCGTAGATCATCCAGCCCTGCATGGCGAAGGCATAGCCAATGGCGCTGGCTGCGGTGAACGTCAATCCGATCGCTGCCGTGCGCCATTCGCCGAGCGCGGGAATGACCCGCGGCAGCACCGTTGCCATGATAATGGCGCCGCATAGGCCAAAGGCGCCCAGCGAGAAGCCGATCTGCTGTTCGCTCCAGCCATAGCGGTAGGTGGAAACGAACGACCACACCGCCGGATAGACCATGTGGCCGAGCGTCATCAGGAAGAACACCAGGCCGATCCAGCCGATGCCTTCATAATTGCGCATCTGCATGAGCGTGCCGACCGGGTTCGCCCGCTTCCACTCGAAGGGGCGGCGATGCTTCTTGTCCAGTGTCTCAGGCAGCAGGAAGTATCCGATGATGAAATTGAGCAGCGCCAGCCCGGCCGCAAAATAGAACGGAACGCGTGGTCCGAATGTACCGAGCAGGCCGCCGAGGACAGGACCGATGACGAAGCCAACGCCGAAGGCGATGCCGAGCAGGCCGAAATTCTTGGCCCGGTTCTCGTCCGTCGAAATGTCTGCGATGAAAGCCGACGTGGTTGAATAGCTGGCGCCAGAGATGCCCGCGAGCACACGTCCGATGAACAGCATCGGATACGACCAGGCGATGGCGCAGATCAGATTGTCGATCGAGAAGGTCAGCACCGAGGCAAGCAGCACAGGACGACGGCCGAAGCGATCGCTGAGGCCGCCGATCACCGGGGCGAACACGAACTGCATCGCGGCATAGACGAAGAACAGCCATCCGCCCTCGATGGCGGCTTCGGAGACACCGACCCCGCTCAATTCCTGCAGATATGCCGGCAATACCGGCATGATGATGCCGAAGCCGATGATGTCGAGCAAAAGGGTGGTGAAGACGAGGATCAGGCCTCGTCTGGCGGTCTTCGCGTCCAACATGGTGACTCTTCCCTCGTCCGCCGGGTTGCGACGGGACGGCCCTTATAGGCGAAGCGTGTCACAGCAACAATGAAAGAACAGTCTCATGTCACCGTCTCCTGACAGCAGCCGTCGGGAGATCGAACTCGGCTCGCCTGTCGGCCGTCGGGGAGTCCGGCTGTCAGATCGGGTTGTTGAAGGTGTCACAGGACGACAGCTTGCCCGAATCGAAGCCTGCCTTGAACCAGCGCTGGCGTTGCGCGGAGGTGCCGTGGTTGAAGCTTTCCGGCACGACATAGCCCTGCATCTTCTTTTGCAGCGTGTCGTCGCCGATCTGCTTGGCCGCGTTCAGGGCTTCTTCCAGGTCGCCCTGCTCCAAAATGCCCTTCTGCGCGGTGAAACGGCCCCAGACACCGGCGAAGCAGTCAGCCTGCAGCTCGACCCGCATCGACATCTGGTTGGCATCGGCCTCGCTCATGCGCTGCCGCATCTGGTTGAATTTGGGCAACACACCGGTGAGGTTCTGCACATGATGACCGACTTCATGTGCGATCACATAAGCTTCGGCAAAATCGCCGGACGCCCCGAACTGACGTGAAAGCTGGTCGAAGAAAGCCGTATCCAGATAGACCTTGTGATCGCCCGGACAGTAGAACGGACCCGACGCGGAGCTGGCAAACCCACAGGCGGAACGGATCTGGCCGGAGAACAGCACGAGCTTCGGCTGCTCGTAGGTCAGGCCATTGGCCTGGAAGATGCCGTTCCAGACATCCTCCGTTTCGGCCAGGATGGTCGCAACGAACTGCTTCATCTCGTCGTTTGCCTGCGCGCCTTGCTGGCCAGGCTGGTCTGATTGCGTAATCTGGCTGTCGCCAGGCAACAGGCCACCGCCGCCGCCCAGCACCTGCATGGGGTCGATGCCGAGGAACTTCAGCCCAAAATAGAGAACCACCAGGATGACGATGGTCGACAGGCCGCCGCCACCGGCTCGGCCACCGATCGGGATGCGGAACTGGCCGGGACCGCCGCCGAGACCGCCCGGCAGACCGCCGCCATCGCTGCGGTTGTCCTCGATGTTGTCACTCTGCCGGCGACCCTTCCAGAGCATGGCAACTCCTCGCATGAATTCGCTTTCGGCCCTTGGCCGAACATCCCAGTGTTATCGCAATGGTTGCGGCAAGTCACAGCATTTTTCGTTCCGCAGGGATGCTCGCCGGCGCGCAAAAATTCCTCTGGCGGAGCTCAGATCGTATCGAGAGGCCGCATTCCCCCGGCAGGGCATGAGCGGACGGATGGGTTTGTCACAGCCCCTTCGCCATGGCGCGCCGGAACGCTTCCAGCGTTTCGGCGCTGACATGATGCTCGATGCCTTCCGCATCAATGCGCGCGGTTTCGGCGCTGACGCCGAGCGCGCGCAGGAATGCTTCCACCGTCTGGTGGCGGATACGGCTCTCGTCGGCGACTTTGCGCCCTGCTTCTGTCAGGAATATGCCGCGATAGGGCTTTCTCGACACCAGGCCTTCCGCGCAAAGCCTGGTCAGCATTTTGGCGACAGTCGGCTGCGCCACGCCGAGCCGGGCAGCGATATCGACCTGTCGTGCCTCGTTGCCGTCTTCGATCAGGTCGGCGATCAGTTCGACATAATCCTCCACGAGTGCGCTGCGGCGCGCTTCGCGGGTCTGCCTGAACCCTTCCGAATGCACTTCAGCATCTGGCAGCGGCTCGTCGCGCGGGACGGATTTCGGTCTCGACGCCAATCGTTTCTCCTCGACACAACCGGTTCACCCGGATCCCGCTTTATAGCACAGGCTCTGATTTTTCAGCGCCTTTTGCATTTCGTTCCAGACGGTCACGAAAACCAGGTTCGCTACCGCTTCGAAGCACCTTGGCGGCCGCCTTAGGCCAGAATCGGCGATCGATCAAAAAGCCGAGACAATGAAATATAGCATATTGCATAATGTTGAGCAGCGACATAAATCTGAAGGGCTAGACAATCCAGAATCCAGCAGGACTCCCCATGCAGGACGCCGACGTCGCCGAAACCGTGCGCTCCGAGAAGGCTTTCTTCCGGCCGGTGGGCGACGGGCGTCCGAGCTTGCAGGAGGTCAATGCTTCCATCGCCGTACCGACCACCGGTACCTGGTTCCGGCGTCTGTTCGCCTTCATGGGCCCGGGCTACATGGTATCGGTCGGCTATATGGATCCGGGCAACTGGGCTACTGACCTCGCCGGCGGCGCGCAGTTCGGTTACACGCTTCTCTTCGTCATCATGCTGTCCAACCTGATGGCGATCCTGCTGCAGGCACTGGCCGCTCGCCTCGGCATCGCCACCAGCCGCGACCTCGCCCAAGCCTGCCGCGCTTATTATCCAAAGCCTGTCGCCTATGCGCTTTGGATAGCTTGCGAACTCGCCATCATCGCCTGTGACCTTGCCGAGGTGATCGGCACGGCCATCGCGCTCAATCTCTTGTTCGGCATTCCGCTCATCGGCGGCGCGCTGATCACCGCTCTCGACGCCTTCCTGGTGCTTCTGTTGATGAACAAGGGCTTCCGCTATCTCGAAGCCTTCGTGATCGCACTGCTCATCATCATCTTCGGCTGCTTCGCCATACAGATCTTTGCTGCAGCGCCGGAGCCCGGTTCGATCCTGCATGGCCTGTTCGTGCCGTCGTCGGAGATCGTCACCAACCCGGCCATGCTCTACATCGCCATGGGCATCATCGGCGCGACCGTGATGCCGCATAACCTCTATCTGCACTCCTCGATCGTGCAGACGCGCGCCTATCCACGCACGGAGCCCGGCAAACGCGATGCCATCAAATGGGCGACAGTGGATTCCACCATCGCGCTGATGCTGGCACTGTTCGTCAACGCGGCCATCCTCATCGTTTCGGCCGTCGCCTTCCACGGCAGCGGCAATCAGAACGTTGCCGAGATCGGCCAGGCCTACGAGCTCTTGTCGCCCCTGCTTGGCCTTGGCATCGCCTCTACCCTGTTCGCCATCGCCTTGCTCGCCTCGGGCCTCAACTCGACGGTGACGGCGACGCTTGCCGGCCAGATCGTCATGGAAGGCTTCCTTCATCTGCGCATTCCCCAATGGGCACGCCGCCTGCTCACCCGCGGCCTCGCCATCATCCCGGTGGTCATCGTCACCGCGCTCTACGGTGAAAAAGGCACGGCAGAACTCCTGGTGCTCAGTCAGGTGATCCTGTCGATGCAACTCCCCTTCGCGGTGATCCCGCTGGTCCACTTCGTGTCGGACCGCGACAAGATGGGCGCTTTTGCCATCTCCAGGAGTGTTGCTGTCCTGGCCTGGGTGGTGGCGGCGGTGATCGTCGGCCTGAACCTCAAGCTGCTCTACGACACCTTCGCCGGTCTCCTTTGAGGCAATCGCCACACGGCTGTCCAAGAAATTGGCTATGCTTGCGGCGACGCGGATATTTGCGCGCGCCGCCGCCAGGGGTTTTTAAGTCACCATGACCCGAATTGCCGAAGCCCGCCGTTTTTACGCCCGCCTGCTCGCCGCGAACGCCGGGGCAAAGGACCCCCGCCTCGAAGAGGCCTTTGCCGCAATACCGCGCGAAGCTTTCCTTGGGCCAGGCCCTTGGACGGTGATCGTGGTTCCGTGGACAGCCGGCCGGCATGCGATCGAAACGCCGAGCGCCGATCCGGTCCATCTCTACCAGAACCATCTCGTAGCGCTGGATCGCGACAAAGGCATCAACAACGGCGAACCCCTGCTGCACGCCATGTGGATGACCAAGATAGCACCGAAGCCAGGCGAACATGTCACCCATATCGGAGCAGGCACCGGCTACTACAGCGCCATTCTGTCCCGGCTTGTAGAGCCCGACGGTGAAGTGACGGCCTACGAGTACGAGGCGCATCTTGCGGCTCGCGCCGCAGACAACCTCGCCGCCTACGACAATGTGACCGTCGTGCACGGTGATGCGGTGCGTGCCCAATTGCCGCCGTCCGATGTCATCTATGTCAATGCCGGCGCCATCGCCCCGCCCGCTTCCTGGCTCCAGGCGCTGAAACCCGGCGGCAGGCTGGTCTTCCCCTGGCGGCCGGCCGAGAAGATCGGCCTTGCAGTCCTGATCACCCGGCTCAACGATGGCTTTGCTTGTCAGCCCTTCATGCGCTCCTGGTTCATCCCCTGCGTCGGCGCCTCGCGCCCCGGAAGGGCTCCCGACGTGACCGTCAAGGTGCCGAGTTCGGCACAGGCCAAGCGCATCCGTTCCATACTCCTGACCGAACAGAAGGCTCCGGACGCGACCGCTGTCGCCATATTCGGCGATGTGTGGTTCTCGTCGCGGAGCCTTGATAACCGCAGGTCTGGCTGAGCCTTATTCGGCCGGCATCGTCGCTGGCCGCTCGGTGCGCCGGCTGAGCAACAGCACGCCGAGGCCGGCGACGGGGAACACGGCAGCGGCGATGCCGAGATCGACCGTTCCGCCATACTGCAGCACCAAACCGCCGACGACCGCTCCCAGCGCAACGCCAAGATAAAGCGCGGACGCATTGAGCGAAAGCACGATCGGGGCCGCTTCCGGCGCCAGCTTGACGATACGGCTGGCCTGTGCCGGCGGGAAAGCCCAACCGATCAGGCCCCAGGCGGCGATCAACACGAACAGGGCCGGCCCGGCGATTGGATGCGGCAGCAAAGGTACGGCCGATATCAATGCCAGGACAATGGTGACCAGTCCGAATGACCATGCAACGGTGCGCGTGGCGCCAAAACGGTCCGCCATCTGGCCGCCGGTGATGTTGCCGACAACGGCGCCGACGCCGAAGGCAAGCAGCAAAGCAGGCAGGGCAATCTCACTCAGACCGGCCCCTTCGATCGCCAGTGGCGCAATATAGGAGAAGACCGTGAAAGCGCCCGTCAGGATCAGCAGGGTCTGGACGAGGATCGGCAGCACGCCGGGACGCACCGCTGCCCGCAGCCGCTCGCCAAGCGGCAATCGCGTACCGACCAGCCCGTGCGGCAGGCGCCAGGCCAACACCAGCCCCGCCAGCGTGCCGAGCGCTGCCACGGCAAAGAAGGTGCCTCGCCAGCCGGCGAAGGTTCCCAGAAGCGCGCCCAGGGGCGCGCCCACTGCCACAGCCACGGTGGTGCCGCCCACCACGACCGAAATGGCGCGCGCGCGGTGGTGGCTATCGACCAGCGCCACCGCCGTTGCTTGTGCGGTTGCAGCAAACAACCCTGACGCCAGCGCCATCACGATGCGGGCAGCAAGCAGCACCGCGAAGGACGAGGAAAGTGCTGCCACGATGTTGCCGAGCACGAAGAAAGCCAGTGTCCACAGGATGATGCGGCGGCGGTCCCAGTCGCCGGTCAGCGTCGCCAGCACAGGAGCACCGATGGCATAGGCCAGCGCAAAGGCGGTAATCAGCACACCCGCCACCGGCACGGAGATACCGGCGTCGGCGGCGATCTCCGGCAGCAGGGCCGAGATGACGAAACCTTCAGTGGCAATGGTGAACGAGCCGAGCGCGAGCCAGTAGAGGCGCTTGTCCATGGGAAAACCCTTAGTTCAAAGATTATTGAACAATTGAACATACCTAGGCGACTTGTCAATCGTTCGCGATAAGGCTTTGTTCAAAAAACATTGAATATTTGAACAAGGGTTGGCGGGTTTTCAATTCCGTGGCACAACGTTCCTGCCAGCATCATGTCAGTGGACCGTAGAAGCGCACGGTTTGCCGGCGCATTGAACCGGGCCGAAATCGGCCTTACCTTGAGCGCATGTCGATGACCCTGCCGCACCCGACCACCGATCAGATCAGCCTGCCACTGGTGC
The DNA here is from genome assembly GCF_022347545.1 of Terribium retamae. Lineage (GTDB taxonomy): Bacteria > Pseudomonadota > Alphaproteobacteria > Rhizobiales > Rhizobiaceae > Mesorhizobium > Mesorhizobium retamae. The sequence continues at coordinate 17,844 of NZ_JAKREW010000040.1, read as the reverse complement.
TTTCCGTGCTTGGCGATCCGACCAGATTGGCCATTGTCGCTCTCCTTGCGCGCCGCGAAGGCGGCAAAGGTCGGATGAATTGCAGCCGCTTCTTGTCCTTAGGCTCCAAGACCAATCTCAGTTACCATTTGGCCAAGCTGCGCGAGGCGGGCGTCACCCGCACCGAAGTGGTCGGCACCCAACGCTTCCTGACGCTGCGCCGCGAGGATCTCGACCAGCGCTTCCCCGGCCTGCTCGACAGCATCGTTGCCGGGGCCGAGCTGGCGGCCATTCCTCGGCTCGAAGAATCTGTCGAAATGGCGTGAAAGACCGCCTTCTTCCCATCTTTACGATCCTGTCAGCGCGGCCGTCACCAGCAATTCGCGTCTCGTAAGCATCCCAGCGTTAATTAACGCTGGGGAATAGGCGGTCCGACGAAATCTTTCCGTCAAAGGAGTTTAGTTGGCTGCGGCGGTGAGATTTACTCATCTCGCCATTGTCTGAGCCACTATTGCTCGGGAATTTTGAACGGCGGGAACCGCAGCGAATCCTCGCCGCATTCGTGCCAGGTCATTTCGGCGTTCACCTGATCCTTCTTGCCAAGGCACCAGTCCCGCTCGTTGAGGGCAACGCCGTAGACCGAGCGCGAGAGACAGGCCGCAGCAACTTTGACGTCGCCGCCAGAGGCACCGCGACAGGTGGAGTTGCTGTCCTTCCAGAGCGCAATCAATTCCTCAACCGTTTCGGATGCGTCCGGGAACTGCAGGTCCTTGGCCTGCGTGGCGCTTGTAACGAGCAGACCGGCAGCGGTGATGGCGAGCAAATTCATGATCAAACCCGTTCCTGTGCCCACCGCCTAACAGCATGTCACGGGACCGGTCTCGGTCAAGTCTCGCTACGGTTTAGGACGATATCTCTTGGACTTCGAGGGCGATCGGAAGCGGATTGACCGAACAGGCGCCGGGCTTGTGTCCACCCGGATGCTGTTATTTGGCAACAGCCAGGACGATGGCGATGACGACAAGCAGCGGCCCCATCCACTTGAAATGCTTGACGAGATGCTCCAGCCACGTCGGCTGTCCTGGATTGGCCTGGATCGGGAAGGCAAGCAGCCCGAATCCCACTGCGGACATCCAAAGCCCGGCACAGAACATGATGAATTGGTCGATGTAGTCAGCAATCATATCTACCCCCCGCTCGCATCGGCGTCCGAAACAAAACGGAGTTCAGTTTCGGGGGAAAATCAAGACTTTCTTGTCGATCGAAGGTCACTGCGCTTGCGTCATACCGAGGCAGCGATCGCCACAACATGTTGCCGCAATTGAGGCTCCGGCCCCCACAATCTCGCCCTTCCTTTGCCAGAAATCGGGCCTACGTGACGATCACATGACAGTTTTGCGACAGGGAGAGGAACCATGGCGACGAATTTCCATGGCCGTCATTCCGCAAATGTCGAGCGTCCTCGTGGAATCGACCAACTAGGCCTTCTGCTCTGTGCTGTTTTGGCCGTCGGCATCACGACCGCTATCGCGGCTTTCGTGGCCGTCTGGCTACCGGATCTCCGGCCGCTTCTGCTCCGGGAGGACGGCATCGTCGAAATGGCGACAGCGGTCTTCTTCGCGACGGCAGCAATCGGGGCGGGTATTTCGGTCGCGACCTGGGGGCTGCGCACACCGCTGTTGCTGGCAGGCCTGATCGGCTTTGCCGAGTTCATGGATGAAACCAGTTTCGGCTCCCGGCTGTTTGGCTTCCAGCCACCGCCGCTTTATGGCGGCGGACAGTTGGACGGCTTCCACGACCTGCTGGTCGTCGCCTTTCGCCTGGCACACGAACTGAACCCGCTGTTTGCCTGGTTGCTGGTTGCATCGATGTTTGCAATCTCCGCTGCGCTGGTGGCTTTTGTAGCCATGCAGTTCCTCAAGGGACTCCACGGCGATCCGAAACGTCTCTCGTCTCATACGCTGCTGCTTGCGCACTTCGCGTTTATCGGCCTGGCGCAGGCCATCGACATTTCGGCCTCGTCTTCACATGTCATGTCGGCCATGGAGGAAGTCTTCGAACTCGACGCGGCGATCCTGCTTGCCTTCTACGTTCTGCAACAGTCGAGCGAGGCATGGATCGCCTACGGCGGACGGGCCCCAGACGGCGCAGCAGGGCTCGAACGGCCTTTCGGCGTTTTGTCTGGATCGCTAGGAGCCGCCAATTCCCGGGTGGCGCCCAAACGCCCCGGTCATCCCCACCGATAGTGAAGCGCTTCACATCGCGCCTTGCGGCACTCCTGTACAGAAAGGATGCCCTGGCGGCCATGTCCCGGCATGGAACACGCGGCCAGGGCCGGGCATGGGAGCGATCACGGAGGCGGGAATGGCAATGGAACTCACGTTCTGGATTGCGGGAACCGTGATCCTTCTCATCCCGTTTATAAGCACCCTGGCCATGCGGAACTGGCTGACGACCCTGCTGGCCGTCGCCGTCCTGGCCTTCCTCATCTCGTGTTTCTGGATTTGGCAAGAATATCGCTACAGCGGCGATTATACGGCGCAGGCACTCGCCAGGATCGTCACCAACATCTGGCTGGCCGGGCTCGCGGCCGGCTTTGCGCTCAACATCGGCCTGCTTTGGTTGCGCCACCGCAGGCGTGCAGCCTCATTCAGCCGCGCGAGTGCCGCAGGCTTCATGCAAACCCGTCACCGATCTCTCGGATTGCCGAAATTCGGATCCCGCGGTCTCGAATAGGTGTCGATCCTGGGTAGACCGTCGTCCATCGAGATGAAGGGGAGCCTGAGATCCCAATAGGCATGTGCAAGTGGACGGAACGTCTCGGGAGCGTCCATGAAGCCGATGCTGAGATAAAGTTCGTCCGACAGCCCTTCATCGCGATAACCGATCGAAGTACCGCAATCCCCGCAGAAGGAGCGGACGACCCCTCGTGTCCTGGAAAAGGTTTTCGGTTTCCCTTTCACCAATTTGAATTGTTTCGCGCGATACCCGACCCAGATGGTAAGCGGGCTGCCGATCGCACGCCGGCAATCATCATCGTGATCGTAACAGATCCAGAACGGGTCCCCGCTCAATTCCGCCTCGATGGCACCGCAAAAACAGCGGCCGCGCCGGATATGGTCCATGATCGAGTCTCTCGAAACAGTCGGCGCGGCCGGTCGCCTACCAGGATACGACCATGATCGTTGCAACGCTCATGCCGGCGACCAGGCAAGCCGTATAAATTGTCCAGTAAAGCTTCACAGACATCATCGTGTTCCCCATCGAAAAATGGGGAACGATCCGGCTGCGGGCCGGTTCCAAAAAGTTGCAGCCGAGTCCCAAGCAGCCGAAATTTCCAGGAAGGTCGGGCCCGAGGTCGACCCTCAGCGCTGGCGGGAGCTGCCCGAAGAGGAGTTCGTCGTAGCCGCATCGTCGGCCAGGATACCGTTGTTCAGGGCAAAGCGTTGAAAGGCCAATCGTGCTTCCTTGCCGCTGCGTTGACCTTTGAACGCTTTACAACACACCGCGATGGCGCCGGTATGGTCGAGGTCGGGAATGCCCTGCCAGTGGGTCAGAATGTCATAGGCATCCTGTGCGCTTTGCACATTGCGTGGATCGTCGATGCGGATGGGTACGGGGCGGTCGAATTTCGGATTCGCCATTTAACTGGGTTCCTCATGTGAGCTTTCATTCCACTATGGGAAACGGGCGAGAACTGGTTTCTCGCCGTCACAAATGAAGAATCCGCATCAGAGTTCGTGAGGACGCAGTGTTACGCCCGGTCCAGCTCATAGACCGTATAGCCGTTCTCCCTGCCCTTCTCGCGGAAGCCTAGGACCTTGAACCATTTGGCGATTTCGGGCCGATCCGACCAGCTGAACGAATCGATCGGCAGGTTGCCGCAAAGCTCCTGGATGCGCCGGATATGCGCTTTGCAAAATCGAACGCTCGAACGTGAGAAGAAGCTTTCGTGCGCCGCGAATGCGGTCTGCGCAGCGTCACCGACTTCTCGCCAGGCAATGATGGCGACGGGGTTTCCGTCATCCAGCAGGGTATGAGCCCGGCCTTCCTTCAAGCTCATGAGGAATTCATCCTTCGCGTCCTCGATGTTCAGTCCGGCTGCGGTGTACTGGTCCGCCATGCGCAGAGAGAGGTTGCGAAAGATCTCGGCAAGATCGGCTGGGGTCGCTGTTCGATAATCCATTGCTCGCTCCTTCAAGGAGCGGGACGCTAACCGCCAGGATGCTGCCGGGCAACTCACAATTGCCAGCGGCAGGATCGATGGAGGTGTTTGAACCGGGCATGTCCACAGGCGGGACCGGTCTCGATTGGCCCACCCCCGGCAGGCTTCCGCACTCGGCAGGTTGACGCCGTGCCTATCGAATGAAGAATGCCTGCAATCGCCTGAACAGACCCGGCTTCATCGCGGCACGGACGTGCCGAGCAGCCGTGGCTGCCTGCACGGTCGCGCCATAGTGACAATAGCAGAGCGCTCCGTGCAATTGAGCGTCGGTCAGCTCGAAAAACCGTTTCGCCTCGCCATAGGTATCGTCGGCCAGGCCTTGCTCGCGCAGGATCGGATCTTCGAATGCGACCGAGATCGGCGACCCGGCACAGCGCATGGTCCTGCGGACACTGAGCGCCTGGTACTCCGTCTGGTGCAACGTGGCGAGACGTCGATGCGGCTCCGCCTCGAGAAGTTCCGCCCAGCGGGTCAAGCGCTCTGCCCTCGACATAGGATTGCGCCTGGCAGTATCTATGTGTGCGACCTGTTTAAGTTGGTCGATGGTGTGGTGTTTCATGGCTGGCCTCCTGTCGGTTATGGCCGGCCTGTCCTCCGCACTACGCCTAAGCCGGAGCATGAGCCCGGCCCAGACGCTTGTCCAGCATCCCTAACAGCAGGAACAATCACGTTTGATGTAGCGCTGAACGGTGTCGTGCCCGATGCGGCACTGTCCCGGTGCGGTCTTGCCTATTTGCGCTCATAGGGCTTCAGCGTCGTCGAAAAGATACGGGTCAATGCCTCCACCGCCTCCTCGCGCGTCAAGCGTCCTGCAGCCGCATCCTGCGCCAGCGCCTCGGCCGCCCCCAGAAGCCCCTTATAGAGCGCGTCCGCTATAGCCGGGTCGAGGTCGATGAGACGGCCGAAGGCGCGACGGTAACGTTCGACATAGCCGTCTCGCAGCGCCTGGCGGAACGCTGCCGTCTCCTCGGTCGCGGCAAGGGCTGCAAAGGTCGCCCCCATTTCCGGCCCCATGTCGAGCACGCAACCGACATAGGTCGAGGCAAAGATATGCGAGACGGCCTCCACCGTATCTCCGCCTGCTTCCAATATGCTGGCCTGGGCCGCGAGTTGGCGGTCATTATAGGCATCGCACAGGGCGATCAGCAGCCCGGCACGGGTGCCGAAGTGCTCGTATGCGATCGGCTTCGACACGCCGGCGCGCTCAGCCAGACGCCCGAGCGTCAGCGCATCCGTTCCTTCGTCACCGATGACATGGCGGGCCGTCTCCAGCAATTGCTGGCGCCGGTCGGCCTTGGTCAGCCTCTTCGTCACGCCCTGGTTCATCTTGCACCAAATTCTTTTCGACGGTCGCTTGAACGGCACACCCAACCGATTATGTTACCAATCGTAAGTTACGTATAGTAGCTTACTATTCGTAATATAGGAGACACTCGATGTCTGTTGTAGCCCAGGAAATTCTATTGAACAGCCGTCCCAACGGCGCACCTACCCTCGATACGTTCCGCTCGGTCAGGCGTTCCCTGCCCGCCCCTTCAGACGGCCAATTGCTTGTCCGGACGCTGTGGATGTCGGTCGACCCCTATATGCGCGGCCGCATGCGCGACCAGCCGAGCTACATCGCGCCCTTCCAAGTCGGCGAACCACTCGAAGGCGCGGCCGTGGGTGTAGTCGAAGAATCTCGAGCCGAAAATTTCGCCAAAGGCGACGTGGTGAGCCACTTCTCCGGTTGGCGCGATCATGCAGTGATCGACGCCACCACCGCCACCAAGATCGATCTTGACGCCGCACCCGCCGAAGCCTGGCTGGGTCCGCTCGGCGTGCCGGGCTTCACCGCCTTTGTCGGCCTGGAACGTTTTGGTGCACTGAAATCGGGCGAAACCGTCTTCATCTCGGCTGCTGCCGGCGCGGTCGGTTCGATGGCGGTCCAGATCGCCAAGGCCAAGGGTGCGCGCGTCATTGCCTCGGCAGGCAGCGACGACAAGGTCGCCTGGGTGGGTGAACTCGGCGCTGACGAAGTCATCAACTACAAGACGGCCAAGGACCTGACCGCCGCGCTGCGCAAAGCCGCGCCCGAAGGCCTCGACGTCTATTTCGACAATGTCGGCGGCAAACATCTCGATGCTGCGCTGGCGGTCGCCAAGGATTCAGCCCGCATCGTCGTCTGCGGCATGATCGCTGGTTACAATGACGAGCTGCCTTCCGAGACCATGCACCACCTGTCCGCCATCGTCATCAAGCGGCTGTCGCTGCGCGGCTTCATCGTGCTCGATCACTACGACCTCTATCCAGAATTCTCCGCCGCGATGATCGGTTGGCTGAAGGAGGGCAAGGTCAAGTCACGCGATACGGTCCATGACGGTCTCGACAGTGCCCCGAAGGCTTTTCTTGGCCTGTTCAGCGGCGACAACACCGGCAAGATGCTGGTCAAGCTCGCCGACCGCTAACGCGCTACTGTGCCGTCCGGCCACCTGTTTCGCCGGACGGCACCCGCCCTCTCCGGTGCCGACGAATTTTTCTCTGCCTCCATGTCGGAACCGGGCCTGCCTGCCCGTCCTAGGGCCGACTTCGGAATTGGCCGGGGAACGAGACATTGGGAGACCATCATGAGAAAGATCATCGTCGCCACCTTCGTCAGCCTCGACGGCGTCATGCAGGCGCCGGGCGGCCCGCAGGAAGACCCCACCGGCGGCTTCAAGTTCGGCGGCTGGGTGGCGCCGCATTTCGACGAGGAACTGGGAGCGGCGCTGGATGAAATCTTCGGCCGGCCATACGATCTGCTGCTTGGCCGCAAGACCTACGACATCTTCGCCGCGCATTGGCCCTTCATAACGGATGGCCCGGACAAGGCGATCGCCGACAGCTTCAACAGCATCACCAAATATGTGGCCTCGCGCTCGAAACCGGAACTCGCCTGGCAAAAGAGTCAGTTGCTCGGGCCCGACGTCGTCGCCGCGTTGAAGAAACTCAAGAGCGAAGACGGGCCGGACCTTCTGGTGCAGGGCTCCGGCGATTTCCTGCAGACCCTGTGGAAGCACGGCCTGGTCGACGAGCTCAGCGTTCTGACCTTCCCGGTCCTGCTCGGCAAGGGCAAGAAACTGTTCGGCGACGGCGTCGCGCCAGCCGGCCTGAAACTGGTGAAGGCCAGGTCCTACCCGAGCGGCGTGATCGTGGCCAATTACGAACCGGACGGCGCCGTCAAGACGGGCGACTTCTCGCTGGCCGAGCCCACCGAAGCCGAGCTGGAACGCCGCAGAAAACTGGCTTGAAACCCTGATCTTCCCGAGGAGTACGACAAGAACGGGGCGCTTCATCAGCGCTCCGCTCTTGTTTTTGTACTAGGTCACCGCCCGAACCGTCCTGGTCTTGATTTTGCAGACGTATCCGCGCCTCATTGCCAATGAGCGGAGCGGGTCGCCGACCGGACGGGAGGTCGCACCGATGACAAGGACAGGCTTGACGCTTTTCGTGCTGGCGCACCTTGCCGCCCCTGCCCTGGCGCAGCAGGCGCAATCCGACCTCGACAAGCAGCTCGAGCAGGAGGACATGTATCTCCGTCTCGATCCCAGTGATGTCGTCGCACGCCACAACCGTGCTTCGATCTGGTTCCGCAAGGGCGAGTACAAGAAAGCGATCGCCGATTTCAGTGAAGCGATCCGATTGATGCCGCGCCGCGCCGAAACCTACAACAACCGCGCCGCCGTCTATCTGCGTACGGAAGAGTTCGACAAAGCCGTCGCCGATTACAGCCGTTCAATCGAACTCGGCTATGCCGGCGCCTATAGCGGCCGTGCCGCGGCCTATACGCTGAACAGCAGATACGATCTCGCCTTTGCCGATCTGGACAAGGCGCTCGAGATCAACCCCGACGACGCTGACGCCATCGGCAATCGCGCCATGGCCTATGCCCGGCAAGAGCGTTTCGACAAAGCCCTGTCGGATTACGACAAGGCCATCAAGCTCGCCCCGAACAACGCGGTATTTTACGAAGGACGGGGCGATGCATGGTTCAGGACCAACCAGCCCGACAAGGCAATTGCCGACCTCAGCAAGGCTGTGAGCCTCGATCCGCGCAACATCCAGGCATTCTACACGCGCGGGAAGGCCTATGCGCAACTCGAACGCCACGACGAAGCCATCGCCGACTACAGCCAGGCCATCGAATTGACCGGCAACCAGCGGGTGAAGAACCACGCCAATGTCTATGCCGCACGTGGCAACGCTTATACCTTTTCCGGCCACTATGACGCGGCCCTCGCCGATTTCGACAAGGCGATCGAGATCGATCCGAGCTCCTCTCTCGCCTTCAGTGGGCGCGGCGCCACTTATGCAGCGCTGAAGCAGTTCGACCGCGGTCTCGCCGACATGGACAAGGCGATCTTTCTCGATCCTGATGACGCTGACAGCTATAACGGCCGCGCCTTGGTGCTGTTCGTTCTTGGCCAGGCAGACAAGGCGATCGCCGATCTGGATAAGGCGCTCGAACTCAATCCGAAACAGTTCAAGGCACGCCTCAACCGCGGCGTGATACACGCCTCGAAGGGTCGGCCCGATATGGCAATCGCCGATTATGATGAAGCAGCGAAGCTTCGCCCCGATGATGCCGAGGTTTTTTACCGTCGCGGCGTAGCTCATCGCCAAAGGGGCGAAACCGCCAAGGCCAGGGCAGACCTGAAAAAAGCGCTACACCTCATGCCGCGCTTCAGCGAGGCCAAGCGGGAACTGGAGGGCTTGGGAGGCAAAGCCAAATAGGCATTCTGGTATGGCGATTGTATGCGCCAGGGCCAGTTTCCTCGAACCGCTCCACTATTTCCGCGTCGGGCCGAACGGTGCGATCCGCGGGTTGGAAAATGGACCTTTTACCGTTTCACTGCCGGCATCCGCCGTCGGCCGCTCCTTGATGGCGGTCTCGTGGACCTGGACGGCATAGAGCCCTTTCTTCGGGTCCAGGACGACCACCCCGAAACTCCTGTCCATCTCGGCAGCAGGCACGCCGAGGAGCTCAGCGGCCCGGTCGAGACCGGGCGCGCCCTCGGGACAGGCGATGGTCATGAGCACCATGTCGCGGGACATTTCCGCTCTATCTCTTCGTTTCCTGCACGGCCCGCCTGCGTCGACCGAATGCCGAGCTACAGGCCGAAATGCTCGGCGACTGGCAAAGGATCGATGATCCCAGCGCCGTAGTCGTTGTTCCATCCGGACTTGGGCCAGGGCTTTTTTTGCGCCTCGGCCTTTATACGATCAAATAGGTCGCGCGGCGAGACTTTGCTACTCGGCAAACCGCTGCGGATCGCCGCGACACAGCCTGCCGCGACCGGGCTGGCCGTCGATGTGCCTGTGTCGGGCGAGCCCTCGCCGAAGGCCTGCGAGCCAAGGAAATGGCTGTAGCTGGTGAGATCTGGTTTTTCACGCGCCATGCCGGGAATGGCCGGCCCCTGGCTGGAATAGCCGAGCCTGACACCGTCTGTGTCGCAGGCGGCAAGGGTGAGCACGTCGGGATGCGCGTTTGCCCCGCTGATCGAATGACGCGTCACGCCCTGGCATTGTCCACTCGGACAATCCGCGCCGCAATTGCCGGCAGCGAACAGCACATCGGCACCGGCACGCGCGATAGTGCCGACCATGATGTTGAACGGATGGTTCGGATTGTCGGCATAGCGACCGGGATGGCCGGGCGGAAAATCCCAACTCGGATGATACATGCCCCAGCTGTTGTTGATGACCAGCGCCTTGTATTTCCAGTCCGGCCCGGTGAATTGCTGGTGCAGGTAGGAAAAGGCCAGCAGCGCATCGCTCAGGAAACCGGACATCACGCTGCCGCCCGGCGTCTGCGATTGGAGGATCGGGAAGTCGAGCAGGCTGCAGCCCGGCGCAGCGATCAGCGCGTCATAGGCACACATCGTGCCATGGTCGACCGCGTAGTCTCCCGGCGTGTTCCTGATATTGGATGGCGCCCAGGAGATCTTCTTGTCGAGCTTCGGCGCCATCCCCTGCGCCTTCAGGTGCTTGACGTTGATGCCGGTATCCATGACCGCGAGCGCGACCCCCTTGCCGTCAAGGCCCTTCTCCCTGAGCTGGTCGAGCTTCAGCTGCCGGGCGACGTCTTCATGCGTGCCGACGGCCTCGACCCCGCAATACGGATCCTTGAACATGCCGATCTGCGGATCGGCGAAGATCTGCACACCGCGACCGGACGAGCGCACATCGTCGATGCGGTCGGCCTCGATCGTGCCGCGCACCGCGAAGACCGGTGCCCTTTCGATATGCGAGGCGGCCAGTCTCACCTTGGCCGGCGTGCGCGCCGCGATCGGCAGCGGCGGGAAGGCGGGGTCAACCAGCAGCCCGCCCTTCTTGGTCGGCGTCGCGATCGGATCGTACCGTTCCCTGGAAAAGGCGAGATGGCTTCTCTCCCGCACGAGCGCCTTGGCGGGAATGGTGACGATGACGGACACGCGCATGACAGGGGCCTCCTCGTTGCGGGGAGACTAGCACAGGCCACCGGCACGTGGAGTAAACTCGAGCGTCAATCCTGACACACGTCTGTCAAGAACGAGGGGCGCGGCGCTCACCGAGGCGGCGCGAAAATACCGGCACCGGGCCGCGATCCGCAAAGCAGATGTGCAAGGGTGGCAAAACGGCGGCGATATCGTGCAATTGCGGGGTTCCCTTCGCCGCAACGCTCCCCTATAAGGCCCGCCTAGCCTGATACAAGAATCCATGCTGCGCACCCCCGGCCGGGCCTCTGCGACGCGTCGACACGCGAACCGGAGAATCCCCCGCCCCGGGTCTTCCGCGCAGGCTGAATGAACGGACCGAGACCATGCCAAGACGCACCGACATCAAGTCCATCCTGATCATCGGCGCCGGTCCTATCGTCATCGGTCAGGCCTGCGAGTTCGATTACTCCGGGACCCAGGCGTGCAAGGCGCTGCGACAGGAAGGCTACCGCGTCATCCTGGTCAATTCCAACCCGGCCACGATCATGACCGATCCGGAGCTGGCGGACGCCACCTATATCGAACCGATCACGCCCGAAGTGGTGGCCAAGATCATCGCCAAGGAACGGCCGGACGCGCTGCTTCCGACCATGGGTGGCCAGACGGCGCTCAACACCGCCCTGTCGCTGCGCCGCATGGGCGTTCTCGACCGCTACAATGTCGAGATGATCGGCGCCGACGCGGCAGCCATCGACAAGGCCGAGGACCGCTCGCTGTTCCGCGAGGCCATGGCCAAGATCGGCCTGGAGACGCCGCGCTCGATGCTGGCCAATGCTTCCGCCGTCAAGGACGAGGACCGCAAGAAACATGAGGCCGAGCGCGCCGCGCTGAAGGCATCGGGCGCCGACAATCTCGACGCCGCGCTCGATGCGCTCGAAACGCAGTGGAACCTCGGCGAAGGCGACCGCAAGCAGCGCTACATCAACCATGCCATGGCGATCGCCGCCCAGGCGCTCGACCATGTCGGCCTGCCGGCCATCATTCGCCCCTCCTTCACCATGGGCGGCACCGGCGGCGGCATCGCCTACAACCGCACCGAATTCTTCGAGATCGTCGGCTCCGGCCTCGACGCCTCCCCCACCACCGAAGTGCTGATCGAGGAATCGGTGCTCGGCTGGAAGGAATACGAGATGGAGGTCGTGCGCGACCGCGCCGACAACTGCATCATCGTCTGCTCGATCGAGAACATCGATCCGATGGGCGTGCACACCGGCGACTCCATCACCGTGGCGCCGGCGCTGACCTTGACCGACAAGGAATACCAGATCATGCGCAACGCCTCGATCGCGGTATTGCGCGAGATCGGCGTCGAAACCGGCGGCTCCAACGTGCAGTTCGCCGTCAACCCGGCCGACGGCCGCCTCGTCGTCATCGAGATGAATCCGCGCGTGTCGCGCTCCTCGGCGCTCGCCTCCAAGGCGACCGGCTTCCCGATCGCCAAGATCGCCGCCAAGCTTGCCGTCGGTTACACGCTGGACGAGTTGGAGAACGATATTACCGGCGGCGCCACGCCCGCCTCTTTCGAGCCGTCGATCGACTATGTCGTCACCAAGATCCCGCGTTTCGCCTTCGAGAAATTCCCCGGCGCCTCGCCGGTGCTGACCACCGCCATGAAGTCGGTCGGCGAAGTGATGGCCATCGGCCGCACCTTCCAGGAATCGCTGCAGAAAGCGCTGCGCGGCCTGGAAACCGGCCTTACCGGCCTCGACGAGATCGAGATTCCCGGCCTCGGCGGCAATGGCGGCGCCGACGACAAGAACGCCATCCGTGCGGCATTGGGCACGCCGACGCCAGACCGGCTGCGCATGGTGGCGCAGGCGATCCGCATGGGCACGTCGCTGGAAGAGGTGCACGCCATCTCCAAGATCGACCCGTGGTTCCTGGAGCAGATCGGCGCCATCATCGCCATGGAAGCGCGCATCCGCGAGCATGGCCTGCCGCAAGACGCCGTCAATCTGCGCATGCTGAAGTCCATGGGCTTCTCCGATGCCCGCCTGGCCTCGCTGACCAACCAGGACGGCGATGCGATCGCCAAGCATCGCGCAATGCTCGGCGTGCATCCGGTCTACAAGCGCATCGACACCTGCGCGGCCGAATTCGCCTCGCCGACGGCCTATATGTATTCGACCTATGAGACGCCTTTCGCGGGCAGCCTCGCCGACGAAGCCAAGGTTTCGGACCGTAAGAAGGTCGTCATCCTCGGCGGCGGCCCCAACCGCATCGGTCAGGGCATCGAATTCGACTATTGCTGCGTGCACGCCGCCTATGCGCTGCGCGAGGCTGGCTACGAATCGATCATGGTCAACTGCAACCCGGAAACGGTCTCGACTGACTACGACACCTCGGACCGCCTCTATTTCGAGCCGCTGACCGCCGAGGACGTGCTGGAGATCCTGCGCGCCGAGCAGGCTGCCGGCACGCTGCACGGCGTCATCGTGCAGTTCGGCGGCCAGACCCCGCTGAAGCTGGCGGATGCGCTGGAACGCGCAGGCATCCCGATCCTCGGCACCTCGCCCGACGCGATCGATCTCGCCGAAGACCGCGATCGCTTCCAGAAGCTCTTGCATAAGCTGGACCTGAAGCAGCCGAAGAACGGCATCGCCTATTCAGTCGAGCAAGCCCGCACCGTCGCCGGCGAGCTCGGTTTCCCGCTGGTCGTGCGCCCGTCCTATGTGCTGGGCGGCCGCGCCATGCAGATCATCCATGACGAAGGCATGCTGCAGACCTACCTGCTCGACACCGTGCCGGGCTTGGTACCCGAGGACATCAAGCAGAAATACCCCAACGACAAGACCGGCCAGATCAACACGCTGCTCGGCAAGAACCCGCTTCTGTTCGACACCTACCTGTCTGGCGCCATCGAGGTCGATGTCGACTGCCTCTGTGACGGCAAGGCCACCTTCGTTTCCGGCATCATGGAGCATATCGAGGAGGCTGGCATCCATTCAGGCGACTCGGCCTGCTCGCTGCCGACGCATTCGCTGCCGGCCGATCTGGTCGACGAACTGGAGCGGCAGACGTCGGCGCTGGCCAGGGCGCTCAATGTCGGCGGCCTGATGAACGTGCAATACGCCATCAAGGACGGCGTCATCTATGTGCTGGAAGTGAACCCGCGCGCCTCGCGCACCGTCCCGTTCGTCGCCAAGACCGTCGGCAAGCCGATCGCCAAGATCGCCGCGCGCATCATGTCCGGCGAGGACCTCGACGGCGCCTTTGCCCATTACGGCGAAAAGCCGGATCCGCGCCGGCCCGGCCATGTCGCGGTCAAGGAAGCCGTGTTCCCCTTCTCACGCTTCCCGGGCGTCGACATCCTGCTCGGGCCCGAGATGAAGTCGACCGGCGAGGTCATGGGCCTCGACCGCGACTTCGCCATGGCCTTCGCCAAGAGCCAGCTCGGCGCCGGCGTCGACCTGCCGCGTTCGGGCACGCTGTTCGTGTCGGTGCGCGACGAGGACAAGGCTGGCGCCCTGCCGGCGGTGAAGCGCCTCGCCGGCCAGGGTTTCAAGGTGCTCGCCACCTCCGGCACCGCCCGCTACCTCAAGGAAAATGGCGTCGAGGCCGAGAAGATCAACAAGGTCCTGGAAGGACGCCCGCATATCGAGGACGCCATCCGCAACCGCCAGGTCCAGATCGTCTTCAACACCACCGACGGCCAGAAGGCAGTCTCGGACTCCAAGTCGCTGCGTCGCGCCACGCTGATGCAGAAGGTGCCTTATTACACCACGCTGGCCGGCATGGGCGCCGTGGCCGAGGCGATCGCTGCACTACGTGCTGGTTCGCTGGAGGTTCGGCCGCTGCAGGAATATTTTTGATAACTAGAGCGGCGGTGAGCCTCAGACACAAGGGGGAGGACCCAATCCCCCCTCACCTCCACTCCCTGAACTCCTTCATCAGCCCCTCATAATCCTCCATCGGCGGCAGGGCGTCATAGCTCTTCACCGCACCCGTTTCGGCGAAAGGCAGCTTCTCGCCGACCCATGTCTCGATGTAGGGCGCGAAGTCGCCCGCCCCCTCCAGCATGGTCGGGCGCACATTAACGAACCAGTCCATGCCTTCGGCTCTCGTGAACATCCACGTCATGCAGTGAGGGCAGAAATAATGGTGGGCTTCCGCGCCATGCAGGCCGCCGACCACCGGCTCGCCTTCAGTCACGGCAAAGCCCTCCGCCGGAATGGCAGCCGACAGTGAATAGGCGGAAGAGCTCATCTTCTGGCAGCCAGTACAGTGGCAGGCCATGGTCACCAGCGGTGCCGCGCGCACCTCGATCTTGACGCGCCCGCAGCGGCAGGCACCTTGCCTCGGCAGTTTCCAGTCCATCGCCGTCTCCTGTTGTTCGTGGCAGGATAAGCGGGCAATTGCGGCAGGCAAGCGCGGCAGCTCGACGCGCTTCTCGAAAATTCGCAAAACGGGGAGCGTTCCCGCGTGTGCCGCAGGCCAGAAACGCTCCGGTTTCAACCCTTCCAGATCGAATGGTCGATCTTGCCCTTCAGCTCTGGATAGGCGTCCGGATCGAAGCGTGGCACCCCGGTCTTCTGCTGCTCGAAATAGTCTCTTGTCAGCTTCACGACGGTGCCGGAAAGAAGCATGATCGCGACGAGATTGACGGAGGCCATCAATCCCATGGTGGCGTCGGCCGCGTTGAACACGACGGCCACCGACGTATAGGCGCCCCAGACCACCATCAGCAGCACGCCGACACGCAGCGCACTCAGCGTGCCCCTGTTGTCGAGCTTCAGGAACACCATGGCGTTTTCCGAATAGGCGTAGTTGCCGATGATCGAGGTGAAGGCGAAGAAGAAGATCGCGATGGCGATGAAGTAGCGTCCGGCCTCGCCGATATGGGCGACCATCGCCTCCTGGGTCAGAGGCGTTCCGGTCAGCTCTGAGCCCGGCGTCATCACACCGGACAACAGGATCATGATACCCGTCGCCGTGCAGATCAGCAGCGTGTCGATGAACACGCCCAACGCCTGCACGAAACCCTGGCTGGCGGGATGATGCGGCGACGGCGTCGCCACGGCGGCGATGTTGGGCGCCGAGCCCATGCCGGCCTCGTTGGAGAAAAGCCCGCGCTTCACGCCGTTCAGCATGGCGCCGGCAACACCGCCGGCCGCCTGTTCGATCCCGAACGCGCTCTTGACGATCAGCGCCAGCACGCCGGGCACTTCGGTGATATTGGCGAGCACTACATAGAGCGCCATGCCGAGATAGGCTATCGCCATGAAGGGCACGACATATTCGGCCACCTGCGCGATCTGGCGGATGCCGCCGAAAATCACCACCGCTGTCAGCGCAGCCAAGGCGAAGCCAACCCACAGCTTGTCCACGCCGAAAGCGCCTTGCATGGCATCCGCGATCGAATTCGCCTGCACGGCATTGAAGACCAGGCCGAAGACGACGATCAGGCAGATGGAGAAGAGCACGCCTGCCCAGGGCGCGTTCAAACCTCTCGAAATGTAGAAGGCAGGGCCGCCTCGATATTGGCCGTTGTGATCGGTGATCTTGTAGAGCTGAGCAAGTGCGCTTTCGGAATAGGCCGTGGCCATGCCGACGGCGGCCACCACCCACATCCAAAACAGGGCGCCGGGCCCGCCGAGGTAAAGGGCGACAGCGACGCCGGCGAGATTGCCCGTGCCGACGCGCGAGGCCAGGCTGGTGCAGAGCGCCTGGAACGGCGTGATGCCGCTGGTGTCATTTTCCGGCGCTCGCATCACCGATCGGAACAGTTCCGGAAAATGCAGGATCTGGATGAACCGCAGCCGCAGCGTGAAATAGATGCCGACCGCGATCAGGCCGTAGATCAGCACATAACCCCAAAAGATCGTGTTCAGGAAATCGATGACAGCGTTCAGCGCGTTCATGCAGGTCTCCTCTTTCGGGTATGCAAAGGAGGCAGGTTGCGGGCCCCTTCAGCCGTCCCAATCCACTTCCAGCATGCCATGCCGCCGGTAGAGGCGGATGGCATTGGCGTTTTCGACAACCCTGGTCTTCAGGTCGAGGCGGCTGGCGCCGCGCGCCTTGAACACGGCAAAGACGTGCAGCAGCAAGGCTTCCGCCAGCCCGTTGCGCCGCGCACTCGGATGTACCGCGAGATATTTCAGGTAGTCCGAGGTCCAGCACAGAGCCACCGCGACCAGCTGTCCCTCGGCATCGTCCACCACGAACCACAGCGCGGGGTCGAACATGCCATCGGTGGAATGCTGCTGCCACCAGAGGTCGAAGTTCTTTTCTTCTTTCTGCAGGGTCTGGGTGAGCAGCGCATGCACGGCGCGCGCGTCGGCGGGCCGGAATGTCCGCATCGTGAAACCATCGGCCCAGACGGGAGCCGGCAGGTCGCCTGCCAGCGAGCGGCGCAAGCGGATGCTGATGTCGTCGGCTGCCGCGGCCTGCGTCATCGGTCTCCCCCCTTAAGTTTCGAGCTGCGTCCGGTTCAGGCGCCGGGAGCGGGCTTGCGCTTGCGGTCGCGGCCGAGCCCGGTTTCCTCGAGCATGCCTTTGCGCTTGGCGTCGTAGTAATATCCCGTCTGGTAGAGGCGGTCGGCGCGCTTGAAATCACCATCGGCCACCAGGAAGGCGCCGCGCAGATATTTCACGGCGTATTTCAGGTTGGTCTCGGCGTCGAACAGGCCCTTCGGCGAACCGCCATAACCCATGCCGCGCGCGGTGGCATGCTTGATCTGCATCAGGCCCCAGTGGCCGTTGTTGTAGGCAAGCGGATTGAAGGTCGACTCGCGCTTCACCACCGAGCGCACCAGCTCCACCGGGACTTCGTAGAGCGCGGCGTATTTGGCGATAAGCCGCTCGACCTCGTTACGGCCGGCGCTGGCCGGTGCCGACCTCTCGGCCTCCGGCTCGGGCGACATCAGATAGGCCGGCACCGGGCCGGAATAAGCGACTGGTTGCACGCCAGGCAGCGAAGCACCGGCCTTCGGTGCGGCGGGTGCGGCAGGAAACACCAGGCTGGTCGCGGCGGAAGCGACCATCACGGGTTTTGCCTTCTGCGCCGGCAGGTCGCCGCCCATGCGGGCCGACAGCGTGCTGACGCGCGCACCGGTTTCCTTCGTGGCCTGCGGCTGCGCCGCAGCCTGAATCGTTTCGGCTTTCGCCGGCTGGGCCGTTTGTTGGCTGTCTCTTATACACATAA
>NZ_JAKREW010000003.1 GCF_022347545.1 Terribium retamae | reverse complement strand
CTAATCCGCAGGAACTCTGCCGCCCACGTTTCTCTTTCTTCTCTATTCAATTGTCAAAGAACAGACACCACAGACGCAGTGTCATGGCCCGTTCCGCCTCTCGGCTCCAGGCCAGCAGAGTGTCGCTCACGCGGCTCTCTTGAATTTCTCTTCGAGGTCTTTTCGGAAGCGAACTTCGCTGTCGCCAGCGGCGCACCGCCCTCGTTGATGAGGCGTATATAGTCGGCAGGCGTTCGAAGTGTCAACAAGGATTTCGAGTTTTTTGAATTTTTTGCGACAAATAATTTGAGCGAATCTTTTCACCGAACGTCTGCCCGGCGGAACCCCTTCCGCAGGCCGTGTTACGCGAGGCCAATTGTTCGCAAGCTAAAGGATGACGAGGCTTTTCAGCCTTCATGGGCGCCAGGCATCGACCATTTGCCCTGCCTAGGTTCGATCCAGCGGTGGTGCTACGAGGTGGATTGCACCCGAAAGCTGGCGGCTAGGCCGCATTGCCGCCTTAATGGAGGAAGAGAGCAGGTTCAGTGAAGACAGCCGAAACGCTTCACGTTCTCGCCTCTCACAGGAAGTGATCTGTGCAAGAGCGTGGGGTGGGTCACGGTTGCCGCCCATGTACGGCGGCTTTCGTTGACTTCACAGGCCACGGCAGGCAAATGTCATGGCCTTATAAGAGAACAAAGAGAATTCGAAAAACCCGCCTTGGGAAGAAATCGCCTTTCTGAATGCAGGACACGGACGAGGCCATAGCCGAACTCGGCAACGAGCCGCCGCTGATCGCGGACGGTCGCAGCGGCCCGCCGGACCGCCGCGAGGTCTCGGCGCGGTGGCTGTCCGGCACGTTCCTCACCGGCATTACCTCCTCTGTCCTGATGGGTGTAGCCTTGGTCGCTGCGCTCGACGGTCGCCAGCAATTGGCGACACCGCCCGAGATCGCCGAATTGGCCGGTCTGGCTGATGGCGGCGATTCCGGAGAAGAAGCCAAGACAACACGCCTGGTAGCCCCCCGCCAGGTTGCCAAGGCCAAGGACCGGCGACGCATGGAGGTCTCCATGGTCACCAAGGTCGGCGATCGCGATGTCATCAACACCATGCCCTTCGTGCAGGTTAAGATGGCGCTCGCGGCCAATCACACCACCAACAAATCCT
This sequence comes from Terribium retamae, assembly GCF_022347545.1. GTDB lineage: Bacteria > Pseudomonadota > Alphaproteobacteria > Rhizobiales > Rhizobiaceae > Mesorhizobium > Mesorhizobium retamae. Next base: position 279,034 of record NZ_JAKREW010000003.1, on the reverse strand, counting down.
ATCCCGCCTTCGACCCGCTTCAGGTGTTCCGCGACGACAGCTCGGACTCGTCAAACCCCGCTCCAGTCCCAGCCGGTCAGATCTATGGCGCCAAGGTCGAAAGCGAGATGAGCCTGAAGACGGTCGACTTCCCGATCGCAACAGCGTCATTCGACGAGAAGAGCGACCTTTCCGCCGACGAAGTCGAAAAAGTCGTTCGCCAGGCAAGTGCGGGTCTCGGCGACGGCGCCGTCCAGGTTGCCGCCCTCCATTATGTCGACCCGCAGCGTTTCGGCGACCAGCTTTCTCAATCCATCGCTGGTGCCTATGACGTGAAGATCGTGCCGGAAAACGTCTCGGTCGCCCCACGTGCCGAAACCGAAACGGAAGCGCTGACCTTCGCGGAAGACATTATTCCTTTCACCAAGGATCGTGACATCGCCGAAGCCTTTTCCAATTCGGGCTATACGAATTCGGATGCCTTCGGCATGGCCGAGGCAATCGGCAAATTGCTCAATACCACGGCGCTGAAGGCCGGCACGGTCCTTCGTGTCGGCCTTGAAGTGCGCGGTGACGCTGCCAAGGTCGTCCGCACCGGGGTCTATGACCGAACCCGCCACATCGTCACCATCGCGCTCGACGACCGCGGCCAATACGTGCCTGCGCAGGAGCCCGATCCCAATCCCGAGCTGCAAACCGCCTTCGACGATTCACCCCCGGTGGTGGTGCGCGGCAATCTGCCGAGCATCTATGACGGCATTTATCGCGCCGCCTATTCTTACGGCTTGTCCACAAAGATGGCGCAGCGCGTCATCAAGCTGCTGGCTTCCGACGTCGACTATCAGTCGCGCCTCAGTTCAAGCGATCGCCTGGAAGTGCTTTTCTCGCAACCCGACAGTGACGACCAGGCTTCGGAGGATTCCGAACTCCTCTATGTAGCGGCCAGCATAGGCGGCATGACGCGCGCGCTGTATCGCTTCCAGCTGCAGGACGGCAGCACCGACTACTTCGACGAGAATGGCCGCAGCGCCGAGCAATTCCTGCTGCGCAAGGCCGTTCCCAACGGCACCTTCCGTTCCGGCTTCGGCGCGCGCCGGCATCCCATTCTCGGCTACGTCAGAATGCATACCGGGGTCGATTGGGCCGCGCCGACGGGCACTCCGATCATTGCTGCCGGCAACGGCGTTGTCGAGAAGGCCGGTTGGGCGGCCGGTTACGGCAAGCAGACGATCATCCGCCACGCCAACGGCTACGAAACATCCTATAATCACCAAAGCGCCTTTGCTCGTGGCGTCCAGCCGGGAGCCCGCGTCCGACAGGGCCAGGTGATCGGCTATGTCGGCACCACCGGTCTTTCGACCGGCGCCCACCTTCACTACGAACTGATCGTCAACGGCACCAAAGTCGATCCGATGCGCGTGCGCCTGCCAACCGGCAAGGTCCTGCAAGGCGAAGATCTCGTTGCCTTCAAGCGCGAACGCGAACGCATCGACGATCTTCTGAAGCAACAGGAAGGCACCGGGCTCAAGGTCGCCAGTGCAGGCGCTACCACGAGCAAATAGCCGTTTGTTCATGACGACTGATGATCAGTTGGCTCTCGCACCATTCGGGTCATCCAGGCTGATCAACCCGCGGCGCGAAGGTTTGGCGGCATACATGGCTTTATCGGCCGCCGCGACGAGTTCCGCGGCATCACGTCCATCATCGGGAAAAACAGCGATGCCGACCGTGGCGCCAACCTCCAGTTGCACTTCGCCCATCTGACGTGTCTTGCCGATATCGCGCGAAAGCCGCTGCGACAGAAAAAGGACCGACTCGCGACTTGGCACCCCGAGCACGATCATGCCGAATTCGTCGCCACCGAGCCGAGCCGCCGTCGCTCCTGCAGGGGCTGCCTTCGCAATCTGCTGCGCCACATCGATCAAGACCTCGTCGCCGATCGCGTGGCCGTGCATGTCGTTGACCGGCTTGAAACGGTCGAGATCGATGAACAGGATTGCGCAGCTTGACTGCGACTGCCGCGCACTTTCGATCGCCTGAGCGAGAGCCTCGCGGAAGCGTCGACCATTAGCCAGGCCTGTCAACGCATCATGCCGCGCGGATTCGTGGGCCAAAAATTCCGCGGCCTCTCGACGCTTTATTTCCCGCGAGAGCTGTCTGGTCCGGATGGCCAAAAAGACCAGCGAGCCAATACCAACGCAAAGAAGCAGAGCAAGTAACTCGTCGAGCTGCCAGTATTCATGGGCGCGCGTGATTTCATAGAGCCAATCGAACAGGTTGACGGTCACTGCGAAGGCGAAGAGCCCGCCAACAAGAAGCACCCAAAGTCCGGCAAACAGAAGCGTGCGCCGGTCGAGCAGTCGCATATCGCCCGAAGCGATCCCGGAAGAACTCAGCTGCCGCCGCAGATCATCCTTCGACATGCGCGCCCCCACTGGTGATACGATCACGCTATGTGCCTGCACTCTAACACATTCCCGGCGGCAAATATCGTTCAATCGAAGCAAGATGTTCGCCGCAACCACAGACGGACATCGCTGGATAAGGAACCGGCTCTCCAAAAATGCTCCAGCAATTCCAGGAAAGTACCCGACGGTTTTCCGTCCGGAATTGCGTGACGCAGATGGACGTCCCGTGAAACGGAACCGCTCTAAGGATCGATAGCACCTCCCGGCCCGCCTTCACGAGTCGGCAACATTTGTGCCGGCTGCGTCAGCCATGCGGTCAAGGCAGCCATGAAACACATGACCGCCGAGATTGCCGCGACAGCCTGGAAGGCTCGCCCGGTTGCGGCTGTCCGTATGGCCTCCGCCGCCGGCTCGATGTCGGACTGAGGCAATACGCCGAACTCGGAGCCACTCGCAGAACCGCCAGCGGCGGCATAGGCCAGTCCCACCACCGCGCCGAGCGCGGCGACAGCCATCAGCCCGGCGATCCGCGCGACCGCATTGTTGATCCCGGAGGCGGCACCGGTGTCTCTGTCGTCGACCGAAGTCATGATCGCGGTCGACAAAGGCGACACGACCAATGCCATGCCAAATCCCATCAGCATCGTCAGCGGGAAAATGCCGCTCCAGAAGCCGCGGAAATCCACTCCCACCACAACAGCCAGTCCGACGAGTGCGAGACCCACCACAAAGCTGCCCAGTGTTATAGGCAGGCGCGCTCCGGTACGGTCGGACCATCGGCCGACGGGCCCGGACAACAAGGCGATCGCCGCCGACAGCGGCAGGAAAATGAAGCCTGCCTCTGCCGTGCTCAGCCTCCAGCCAGCGATCAGAAGCATAGGCAGGTAAAACAGGACCGCCGACAGCGCGAAATAGAGAAAGAAAGTTGCCGCATTGGCCCCGGAGAAAGCGGCAATCCTAAACAGCTTGAGGTCGATCATCGGTTCGCGGTGGTGACGTTCCCACGCCACGAAAACCGCGAGCGCGACAACGCCGATGAGAAACACGATGGCATTCATCATCATGGAACCGTTGCCGCCTTCCGCGCTCATCGCCGTCAAACCATACGCCATGGCGCCAAAGGATAATGTGGCAAGCCCAGCCCCGCCGAGGTCCAGTCCCCTCGGATGCGCGGGTGAATCGGCAGGAACCTTGGCGAGCAGCAGCCAGATCGCAAGAGCACCAAGCGGCAGATTGATGGCGAAGATCGCGCGCCAGACGCCATCACTGAAACTGGATAGCACCATCCCGCCGAGCACGGGACCGAGGGCGGTCGTCAATGCCGAGGCAGCTGCCCAGATTCCGATGGCGCGGCCCCTCTCGGCCTTTGGATAAGCCTTGGCGATGATGGCAAGGCTGCCGGGAACCATGACGGCGGCACCGATACCCTGGATCGCGCGGGACAGGATGAGCAGCGGCGCGGTCGGCGCGAGTGCACAGGCGATCGATGCCGCAATGAACAGCGTGATCCCGGCAACGAAGGCACGGCGCAGACCGAACCGGTCACCGGCCGCCCCACCGGCCAGGATCAGCGCCGACAGCGTCAACGCATAGGCATTGGAAATCCACTGCGCCTCGACAAGGCTTGCACCCAGATTGGCACGCAGAATGGGCATGGCAATCGAAAGCACCGAACCGTCGATGAAACCAAGCGCGGAAGCGAGAATGGCGGCGACCAGCACATAGCGGCGGTTGCGCTGCGGGCAGAAGGTTTCTGTCGAAGCCAATCCACCGAGAACACCGGCATCCATGCCTGTATCGCCACTTGCCTGCATGGCTCTGCTTAACGCATGGCTGCGCAAACCGGTATCGATTTTCGGACGGAACCCTGCGCGAAATCGAAAACGAAGCCCCAGTCGTTCTGAAAGAAGCCCTATTCTACAAAATCGACCGGCACGCCGGGCTTCACCAGCCTCGCCAACTCAGCGGCGTCCCAGTTGGTCAGCCGCACGCAGCCATGGCTTTCGGTCTTGCCGATCTTCGACGGCTCCGGCGTGCCATGGATACCATAGGTCGGTTTGTCCAGCGCGATCCAGATCGACCCGACTGGCCCATTCGGCCCCGGTGGGATGGTGAGAACCTTGTCGTTGGCACCCTGCTTGAAATTGATCTTGGGGTTGTAGGTATAATTCGGATCGAAAGCGACGCGCGAAACCGCGTGCGTGCCCGTGGGCGACGGTGTGTCGGACGAGCCGATCGTCGCAGGATAGGCTGCCACCAGCTTGCCCGAAGCATCATAGGCACGAACCTGTTTGCGGCCTTTGTCGGCAATGATGTGCGTTACTGGCGTCTGCGCCAGCTTGCCAAAATTGACCACTTTCACCAGCGTGCCCGGCCGGTTGAAGTTGACGCCTGGATTGATCGCCTTGAGATAAGCTTCATCCATATGGAAGCGTTCGGCAAGCGCCTCGGTTACCGAGGTAAAGCTCATGCGTTCCAGCGTCGCCTTCTGGCTGTAGTCTTCCGGGATGGAGGCAACGTAAGGACCGGCTGCATCCTCGGCAGTGATGGAATAGGTAGCAAAGGCTGGCCCCCCCGATTTCTCGAGTTCCTCCTTGATGGCCGCCGTATCGGTCGACTTCAGATTGGTCCCCGTGATTTCCCGATAGGCAGTGATCGCCTTGTCCATGTTGGAGCCGAAACGTCCATCGACGGCACCGGGCGAAGCACCGGCACGGTCGAGCAGAACCTGCAGTGCCGCGACATCTTCGCGGGCACCTAGCGACAGCGACGGGTTGACTGCCGACTTTCCACCGGTTGCTGGCTGGTCGGGGGCGATGGACGCATCCGGAGATGTCGGCTGCGCCGGGTCGATCGAAGCCTCCAGAGGTTGCCGCTCAACCGGCTGTGGGGCAGGAATGCCTTCAGGATTGGCAGGCAACGGATCGCCGTAGCGATCGCGCGACCCGGGCGCTGGCGGAAAGGTATCGGCCATGCCGCCCTGAGGCGGATAGCCGTCATAGTAGCCACCATCGTCCTCCGGATATTGATAGGCACGCTGGTCTTCCATCTGCCTTCTGCGGAAGCGTGCCATGTCCTCGGGGTCGTCGAGATAATAGCGTTCATCATCGGGCGCGCGTTCGACGCGCCGTTGCCGGTTTTCGAGACGCAGCGCGCGCCGGTCGAAGCGTGTCTGCGGCGGCTGGATCGCAATCACCTTGCCGGTATAGCCGTCGACGATGACCCGATTGCCCTTGCCGTCGTAGAACACCTGATAGTCGCCGTCCTGCGCGACCTGGATACCCTCGGCCTTGTGCGAGATCTGGCTTTCCTCGCCCTGCTTCACGGTCGTTGCAGCCTGGGCGACGAATGACAGCGACGCGCCGAGCGTCAGGGCTGAAAACGAAAGAATCGTGCGCAGCATTTAGTCCGAACTCTCCGGGCGTTCCGTCACCGATCTGGCTCATCGGCCGAGCGCGCGAATTCCCGCGAGGGCCATGATCCGCCTAACGATTTGACCATGAACTGGGCATGAACATGGCGGGAAGGCAAGTGCGGTTCCATGAGAGCCGAGTTTAACCTTCCAGTCCCAATTCCCGCCGCTCGCGCCTTGTCAGATTGCGGGCAGCAAGGCGGTGGCTGTCTGTCAGGTAGTCCATCAACGCCTCATCATCCATGCTCTCTGCGGTCACCCGCTGGATCCATTTCATTCCACGCGAGGCGAGATAGGGCGCGGGGCGGCAACCGGGCTGCTCCTTGAGAACATCGTAAGCCATGTCTGAGCACTTGAATGTGAAGAAAGGATGCTCGGCGTGCTGGCTCCAGCCGCCGATAGCGAAGACCTTGCTGCCTACCTTCCAGACATGCGCGCCGCCCCACTGCACCACGTGATGGGCAGCCGGCAGAGAAGCACAGAAACTGTTGTATTCATCGAGCGTCAAACCGGGCCTCGTCGATTGCCAACCAGTGCTTTGTCTCTTCCTTGACAGGTTAGGAACAGCGATGCGAGCGTCAATGTCGGCCGTGGCATCCTTAAGCTGACATTTCCCATCGATCCGAGACGCTTGGGCGCCGGCCCGCATTGTGTTAGACGCAGCCATGATCGATTTCGCCGGCGAAATTCTCATTCTGACGGGCACACCTGGGTCTGGCAAAACCACCACCGCCAAGATGCTTGGAGCCGAAGCCGGATCGGCAAAAGTCCACCTGCACTCCGACGATTTCTGGCATTTCATCAAAAATGGCGCCGTCGCGCCCTATTTGCCACAAGCCCACGCACAGAACGCCGTTGTGGTGGACGTGCTCGCCAAGGCGGCGGAGGGGTACGCAAAGGGCGGGTTCTTCGTCATCGTCGATGGGATTGTCGGCCCGTGGTTCCTGCAACCGTTCAGGCGCCTCACCGTTCCGCTGCACTATGTAGTTCTGCGCCCGCCACTCGATGTCGCCATCCGTCGCTGCCGCGAGCGTGGCGGCGACACGCTGACCGACCCGGAACCGATCTCGGCACTTCACCGGCAGCTCTCTGCGCTGGAAGAGCTTGAAGCGCACGCCATCGACATCGGCGATCAGCCCCCAGGACGAACGGCTGCCGCCGTGATTGACGCCCTGTGCAGTGGCACCTTTCGCTTGATCTGACCGATCAAGCTCCCCATACGTTTCGCAATTCAGCATTTGCTAAAATCTCGAACAGTTTATTGCCCTGTTATCGGCAGTCGCCGCTATCAGTACCGGGGAGAAACAACGAGAAAAAGCCGATGATCGATGTCGATTCACTGCGACCGCAGTTTTTAAGCATTCTTCGGGTCGTAAGCGCCCTTACCCTGTTCCAGTACGGCACCGGCAAGTTACTGGGCTTTCCGACACTCGAACGCCTGCCAGCGGTTTTTTCCCTGTCATGGTTTGCGGGGGCCCTGGAACTGGTCGGTGGCGCCTTGCTTCTGGTCGGACTGTTCACACGCCCCGTGGCATTCATACTCTCCGGCCTGATGGCGTTTGCTTATTGGATCGGCCATGCGCCGAATTCGTTCTTCCCGGTTCTCAACGGCGGCAACCTCGCGATCGTCTATTGTTTTTTATTTCTGTATCTGTCTGTCGCCGGACCCGGTCCGTGGAGCATCGACGCTCACCGCAAGCCACCGGCGTCTGCCGGGGCGTGAGCTTATTCGTGTTGAAACACTCAGCCGCGCATGGCTTTGGCGATCACTTCCAACATGCGTGTATCCTTTGACTGGGCGACATTGAAACGCAGGAAACGGCTGGCCGTCCGCGACAGGCTGAAGGCATTGCCGGGCGCCAGCACGACGCCGTCAGCCAGCGCGCGCCGCGCAACGTCGGCAGCGTCCAGCCCGTCAGGCAGGCTGCACCAAAGGAACATGCCGGCACGCGGTTCGATCCATGGCCTGACGCCGATGGGTTCAAGTTGCTGCATGGTATCAACCATTGCAGCCGACAATCGCTGCCGCAGTGTCTCGACATGTTTGCGATAGCTGCCGTCCTTGAGCAGCGAAAATACTAATTCCGCTGAAAGCCGCCCGCCGCCGAAGGTGGTTGAAATCTTGAGGTCCGTCAGCCGCTCGATCCAGTCGGATGGCGCCGCGATAAAGCCGCAGCGTACCGAAGCAGACAGCGTCTTGGAAAAACTGCCGATGTGCACCACCCGCGAGAGCCCATCGAACGCGGCAAGGCGCGGCGCTGGTTCCGTCTCGAAGTCGGCGAAGATGTCATCCTCGACAATGGTGAGATCCGACTGGTCAGCCAGCTTGAGCAAGCGATGTGCGGTGACAGGGGATAACGTCGCCCCAGTCGGATTGTGCAGCGCCGAGTTGGTGATGTAGAGCCGTGGCCGATGTTCGGCGAGCGCCTGCGCGAACAGGTCGAGGTCTGGCCCTGTCGGCGTATAGGGCACTCCGACAATCTTGGCGCGATGGGCGCGCAACAGCGCGTGGAAATTGAAATAGCAGGGATCGTCGACCAACACCGTATCGCCGGGTTCGATGAGAAGACGGCACAGCAGATCGATCGCCTGCGTGCCCGACTCCGTCAGCACGATCTGCTCGGGCGAGGCTTCGATGCCATGCTCGCCCATGCGGCGTGCCAGCAGTTGCCGCAACGGTGCCAAACCGAGCGGCGTGCCGTAGTCGGCCAGAACCATGTCCTTGGCATGGGCAAGACCACGCAAAGCGCGCCGCAATGCCTGTTGCGGCATCCAGTCGGCGGGAAGCCAGCCGCAGCCGGGCTTCAGTATATCGCCACCGGCTTCCAGCGACTGCCGCGATATCCATAAAGGATCGATCTCGCGATCGAGCCGCGGTCCTACCTCGGCGAGTGAAAGCGGCGCCAGCGGACCGCAGACAAAGAAGCCGGAGCCTGGACGGGAACGGATCACGCCTTCGGCAGCCAGTCGCTCATAGGCTTCGACCACGGTCGACGTGGAAACCTGCATTGTTTTGGCGAAAGCGCGGACGGAGGGCAGCTTGGCGCCGGGCGTAAGCTGGCGCGCGGCAATGCGTTGCCGCACCGTCGCCATGACAGTTTCGATCAACGTTCCGCCTCTGCTCGAAGCGGCGTGCAGGCCATCCATCTGTAGTGTCACCGTACCCATAACAGTTTGATTAAACTGTACCTCATTGTATCTGGTGAAGCCACTCAATTCGCGCCGATAACGGGTCCACCGATCGCCGGGAGTGTGCGCGTGGACAAGACGACGAGTGGATGGTTCAACGGTTTTCTGGGAGTGCTCATCTTCAGCGGCTCACTGCCGGCAACCCGGGTGGCCGTGATGGATTTCAGCCCGGTGTTCCTGACGGTCACACGCGCCGCGCTCGCCGGCCTGCTCGGGCTCGCCTTGCTGACGATCTTTCGCGAGAAACGCCCGAACCGCGACGATCTGGTTTCGCTTGTCGTCGTAGCGCTCGGCGTGGTGGTCGGCTTCCCGCTTTTGACCGCGCTGGCGCTCGAGCATGTCACCTCGGCGCATTCCATCGTCTTCATCGGCCTGTTGCCGCTGGCAACTGCGATCTTCGGCGTGCTGCGCGGTGGCGAGCGACCTCGGCCGGCCTTCTGGCTGTTTTCATGCCTCGGCAGCGCGCTTGTAGCCGGATTTGCCTTATCGCAGGGCCTATCCGCCTCGCCGGCCGGCGACGCACTGATGCTGGCCGCCATCATCGTCTGCGGATTGGGTTACGCTGAGGGTGCGAAGCTCTCGCGACGGCTGGGTGGATGGCAGGTGATCTGCTGGGCGCTTGTGATTTCGCTGCCGGTGATGCTGGCGTTGACCTTTGTCACCTTTCCGGCCTCTCTTGCGGGTGTCGGCATACCTGCCTGGGTCGGCCTCGCCTATGTTTCGCTGTTCAGCATGCTGATCGGCTTCGTGTTCTGGTATCGCGGACTGGCGCAGGGTGGCATCGCAGCAGTCGGTCAGTTGCAACTCCTGCAACCTTTCTTCGGTCTCGCGCTAGCGGCCACCTTGCTGCACGAGCAGGTCAGCGCTGCCATGCTGGTCGTCACGCTCGGCGTGGTGATGTGCGTTGCTGGGGCAAAACGGTTTGCGAAATAGGCCCGTTATCCCGATACAAAAAAGCGCACCTCTTCACCGGAAGAGGTGCGCCTTGTCTGAAAACGGCGGTTCAACGACCTGCCGTTAAGCGGCCTGCTCGGCCACCACAGTCGGCTTCGAACGGAAGTTCAGCCTGTCGGAACCGGCGGTGACCTTGACGGTCGAACCATCCAGGATCTCGCCCATCAGGATCTTTTCCGCCAACGGATCCTGCAGCTCCTTCTGCATCACCCGCTTCAGCGGCCGCGCGCCATAGGCCGGGTCGTAGCCCTTGTCCGCCAGCCACTCGACCGCCTCCTTGTCGAGGTCGAGCGTGATCTTGCGATCGACCAGCAGCTTCTCCAGACGCTTGAGCTGGATCTCGACGATCTGGCCCATATCCTTGCGACGCAACCGGTGGAACAGGATCACCTCGTCGACGCGGTTGAGGAATTCCGGCCGGAACGAGGCCTTTACCACCGCCATCACTTCGTCGCGCACGGCATCGACATCCTGATCTTCGCCGAGACCGACCAGATATTCCGCGCCGAGATTCGACGTCATGATGATCAGCGTGTTGCGGAAGTCGACCGTGCGGCCCTGCCCGTCAGTCAGCCGGCCATCATCGAGCACCTGCAGCAGCACGTTGAACACATCCGGATGCGCCTTTTCGATCTCGTCGAACAGCACGACCTGGTAGGGCCGGCGTCGCACGGCTTCGGTCAAGGCGCCACCTTCCTCATAGCCGACATAGCCGGGAGGCGCGCCAATGAGACGGGCAACCGAGTGCTTCTCCATGAACTCGGACATGTCGATGCGCACCATCGCGCTCTCGTCATCGAACAGGAACGAGGCGAGCGCCTTGGTGAGTTCGGTCTTGCCGACGCCGGTCGGCCCGAGGAACATGAACGAGCCGATCGGCCGGTTCGGATCCTGCAGGCCGGCACGGGCGCGCCGTACTGCCTTCGACACGGCCTGCACCGCTTCGCCCTGACCGACGACACGCTTGGCGATCTCGTCTTCCATGCGAAGCAGCTTCTCGCGCTCGCCTTCCAGCATCTTGTCAACCGGAATGCCCGTCCAGCGGGAAACGATCTGGGCGACGTGGTCTGGAGTAACCACTTCCTCGACCATGCCGCCGCCCTGTCCATCGCGCGCCTCGGCTTCGGCGAGTTGCTTTTCCAGTTCAGGAATCTTGCCATAGGCAAGCTCGCCGGCGCGCTGGAATTCACCCTTGCGCTGTGCGATCGCCAGTTCGTTGCGGGCTTCGTCGAGATCCTTCTTCAAATCAGCTGCCAATCCGAGCTTCTGCTTCTCGGCCTGCCACTTCGCGGTCAAGGCATCGGACTCTTCCTCGAGCCCGGTCAGCTCCTTTTCGAGCCGAACCAATCGATCCTTGGAAGCTTCATCTTTCTCAACCTTCAGCGCTTCGCGCTCGATCTTCAGCTGCATGATGCGGCGGTCGATCTCATCCAGCGCTTCCGGCTTGGAATCGACCTGCATCCTGAGGCGCGAAGCCGCTTCGTCGACCAGGTCGATCGCCTTGTCGGGGAGGAAACGGTCGGCGATGTAGCGATTGCTGAGCGACGCAGCCGAGACCAACGCTGAGTCCGAAATCCGCACCTTATGGTGCTGTTCGTACTTCTCCTTCAGGCCGCGCAGGATCGAGATCGTATCCTCGACCGTCGGCTCTTCGACAAAGACTGGCTGGAAACGACGCGCAAGAGCGGCGTCCTTCTCGATATATTTGCGGTACTCGTCGAGTGTGGTTGCACCGACGCAGTGCAATTCGCCGCGCGCCAGCGCGGGCTTCAGCAGGTTCGACGCATCCATCGCGCCGTCCGCCTTGCCGGCGCCGACCAGCGTGTGCATCTCGTCGATGAACAGGATGATGCCACCGGCCGCCGAGGTGACTTCGTTCAAGACGGCCTTCAGCCGTTCCTCGAACTCGCCGCGATATTTCGCTCCGGCAATCAGCGCGCCCATATCGAGCGCCATCAACTGCTTGTCCTTCAGGCTTTCCGGCACGTCGCCATTGACGATGCGCAGCGCCAGGCCCTCGGCGATCGCCGTCTTGCCGACGCCCGGCTCACCGATCAGCACCGGATTGTTCTTGGTGCGACGCGACAACACCTGGATGGTGCGCCGAATCTCGTCGTCACGTCCAATGACAGGATCGAGTTTGCCGGCACGAGCATCCGCGGTCAGATCGCGCGCGTATTTCTTCAATGCATCATAGCCCTGCTCAGCGGATGCAGAATCGGCAGTCCGGCCCTTGCGGATATCGTTGATCGTCGCATTGAGCGCCTGCGCCGTCACACCTGCCTTCGACAGAATATCGGCGGTCTTGGCCGACTTCTCCATGGCGAGTGCCTGCAGCAGGCGCTCCACCGTGACGAAGCTGTCGCCAGCCTTCTTGGCCAGATCCTCGGCGGTCGAGAAAACTTTCGCCAGTGGCTGCGCCAGATAAAGCTGGCCATTGCCGCCTTCGACCTTGGGTTGGGCGTTGAGTGCTGCGTCGACAGCGACTTCCACATCGCGCGGACGACCGCCTGCTCGCTCGATCAAGGAAGCGGCGAACCCCTCGTCGTCATCGATTAGCGCTTTCAGGATATGTTCTGGAGTGAACTGCTGGTGATTGCGGTTCAGCGCATATTGCTGTGCGGACTGGATAAATCCGCGCACGCGCTCGGAATATTTCTCAAGATTCATCATCGTCTCCTTCCGTCACCGGCCCGCTTTGCGGCACCGGATCAGCTTTGGTGACGGGCCCGCTCCTCTGAGCCGAGCCCTGTTCAGCCGTGATATGGGACGTAAGCCCTTGTCTCTCAAGACGCCTTGATACCGATCAAGGCAGATATTTTATCCGGTGCCATCCGGCGGGGACTATAGCTCAGCCAAACAAAAACGGCGGAGATTTCTCTCCGCCGCTCATGATCTCAAAGAAGTCTCTGCTCAACTCTCGGCGTTGGCCGTTTCCGTCTTGTCCGCAGGTGCAGCGGCCTCGGCCTTTGGCTTGCGCGGCCGCCGAGTGGTTTTCCGCGGTGCAGCCTCTGTCTCTGCTTCACGCGCTTCAGCATGAGCAGCGAGCTGCGCCGGATTGAAGCTCTCGAACTGCGGCGCGGCCGGTTCGGCGACAACCGGAGCAGCCGGCTCCTCCGCGACGACCGCCGGGGCTGCTTCAGCCTGGGCTGCTGCCTGCGGCTGCGTTTCTTCGCGCCTGTTGCCGTTTTCGCCACGCGGGCCACGGTCACCACGCTGTCCATTCTGCCCGAAGCCATTGTTATGGCGGCGATCACGGTGATGGCGATTGCCATTGTCCCGGTTGTTGTCGCGATAGCCGCCTTCGCGGGCGTTATTTTCGCGGGCACCCTCGGAATTCAGGGCAACCTCGGCGGGCGTGCCTTCGATTACCGGCTGCGGGCCGGAACCGTTGCCGGTCGACTGCTGGCCTTCGCCTGCATTCGCGCCACCCTCGAACTCCTCGCGCTCTTCGTCGAGATCGTCATCGAAATCGTCACGATTCTGCTGAAAGTTCTGGATCGGCATTTGCGCCTGGGCGGCGGCAATGATGCGGTTGTAGTGTTCAGCGTGCTGGAGATAATTCTCAGCCATCACCCGGTCGCCGGAACTCATCGCATCACGGGCGAGAGTCGCATATTTCTCGGCAATCTGCTGAGCGGAGCCGCGGATCTTCACATCCGGACCGTTGCTCTCGTAGTTGCGGTTGAGCGGGTTCGGCCCTTTGCGGTTGTTGTTATTATTGTTGTTGCCGCCGCCATTGTTGCGACCGCGCATGCGTCTATTCTGCTGTTGTGGCCTCATCAGGGTCTCTTCGCTTCAAAACTTGAAAATATTCGCGTACGGCGGCGCTCATGCAGCCTGCCGTTTCGCTGTTTCACCGGTGCTCGCCCGCATGGATTGCGTTGGCGCCACGTGTCATCCTGTTCCGGTTACGTCACTTGCCAGATGATTCCCGCACGAAGCTTGGGCGTCGTTTCGCAAGAAGGCAGCTATTTCAAAGGAAACCGAATCGCTAAGAGCACTGCCTGCTTCGTCTCATCCGGTAAATCGACCCTAGCTGCATTCCTTAGCCTTGCCAAGCGGTTTTTCGCCGCACCTTCAAGCTTTTCCGCCGCCTGTGAACATCAGGACGCGATCGTTTCCGGTAAGATCGCGCAACGCTGTTTTCATGAGGAATCCTGCACCCAGGAAAATATCGGTCACCTCTGCCTTCTGGCTGCTTCCGATCTCAACGGCGACAAAACCGCCGGTTTCCAGATGCCTGGCGCTTTCCCTGGCGATTGTTCGATAGGCGTCAAGGCCATCGGCACCGCCGTCCAGCGCCCGCAACGGATCGAAATTGCGCACCTCCTTCTGCAGCGTTTCGATCTCCGCGCTGCGTATATAGGGAGGGTTCGAGACGATTGCATCAAATTGCCCTGAAATTCCTTCGAACCAGTTGGACCTGAGGGCTTTGAAACGCTCCGAGAGGCCGAGACCGCGTGCATTGCGGGCGGCCGTATCCAGAGCATCCTCAGAAATATCCACCCCCAGGGCACTTGCCCGGGGGACTGCTGCCAGCAGCGCCAGTGCAATCGCGCCGGTGCCCGTGCCAAGGTCCAGAATGCTGCATGTCCCCTTGCGTTCACCAATCTCGGCCAGCAATGGCACCATCGCGTCGACCAATGTCTCCGTGTCCGGACGCGGCTCGAGAGTTTCGGCCGAAAGGCTGAACCGCAGGCCATGGAATTCGCGATAGCCAAGGATGCGATGCACGGGTTCGCCTGAAATCCGACGGCTCAGCGCGGCATCGACCGCCGTCAGCATATCGGCGTCGATGAGGCGATCGGGATCAGTAATCGCTTCGGATCGCGTGGTACCGGTTATGTCCTCGACCAGAAGCCTCGCGTCGAATGCGGCACCCTCTATGCCGGCATCCGACAGTCGCCTGCGTGCCAAATGCAAGAGTTCTGCGAGGGTCGTGCCTTTCACGGCCTCAATTTTCCTTCATCTCCGCCAGGAGCTTCGACTGGTGGTCGGCAATCAGTGCGTCGACCACGTCGTCCAGTTCGCCTTCCATCACCCGGTCGAGCTTGTAGAGCGTGAGGTTGATGCGATGATCGGTAAGACGTCCCTGCGGGAAATTGTAGGTGCGGATACGCTCCGAACGATCGCCCGAACCAACCTGCGACTTGCGCGACTCGGAACGCTCCTCGTCGGCGCGGCTGCGCTCGAGGTCGTAGAGGCGCGCGCGCAGGATCTGCATGGCACGTGCCCTGTTCTGGTGCTGCGATTTTTCGGCCTGCACCACCATGATGCCGGTGGGCAAGTGCGTGATGCGCACGGCCGAATCGGTGGTGTTGACGTGCTGGCCACCCGAACCGGATGCACGCATGGTGTCGATGCGGATGTCCTCCGCCTTGATTTCGATATCGACCTCCTCGGCTTCCGGCAGCACAGCCACCGTCGCCGCCGAGGTGTGAATGCGCCCTTGCGCTTCAGTAGCAGGCACGCGCTGCACCCGATGTACGCCGGATTCGAACTTCAGATGCGCGAACACGCCCCTTCCCGAAACCGATGCGATGATTTCCTTAAAGCCGCCGACCTCCCCGTCACTGGCCGAAACGACCTCGAACCGCCAGCCCTTGGAAGCAGCATAGCGCTCATACATGCGAAACAGGTCGCCCGCGAACAGGGCGGCTTCATCGCCGCCGGTGCCGGCGCGGATTTCCAGGATCGCGTTGCGCTCGTCGGCAGCGTCCTTGGGCAGCAGCAGGATCTGGATTTCCTGCTGCAGCGCCTCGATGCGGCTTTCCACTGTCGGCAGATCCGCTTCGGCCAGCGCCCGCATCTCCGCGTCGGTGCCCTTGTCACCGAGCATCACCTCCAGATCTTCCTGCTCGCGTTCGGCGGTGCGCAACGCCCGGATCTTGGCGACCAGTTCCTGCATGTCGGCATACTCGGCCGCCATCTTCACATAGGCGTCAGGTGCAGGTCCGGCCGCCATCTGCGCTTCGAGCATGTCGAAACGCTTGACGACTTGGTCCATGCGGTCACGGGGCAGATTGATCATGTGGTATCAAAGGCTTCTTACAAAGGAATACCGCGGTCGTCCGCGAAAGCCTGCAGCAACGCGCGGATCGGCATGCCGGTGGCAGGCTGATTGAGGTTGTCGGCGAAGAAGGCTTCCAGTTCCTCCAGCGGCAGCTCGGTCAGCATCGCCTTGACCGGGCCGATCGCCGCCGGCGACATCGAGATGGAGCGGAAGCCGACGCCGATCAGGGCCATGGCCGAAATCGGCTTGCCGGCAAGCTCGCCACAGAGCGTCACCGGCGTATCGTTGCGGTGGCCGGCATCGGCGATCTGTTTCAAAACGCGCAGGAACGGTATCGAGACAGGGTCGAAGCGATCAGCCAACTGCGTGTTGCCGCGGTCGACCGCCATCACGAACTGGAACAGGTCGTTGGAGCCGACCGAGACGAAGTCGACAGCCTTCATGAGCTCATCAAGCTGGAACAGCAGCGAGGGCACTTCCAGCATCGCGCCGACCTTCAGGCTGGTCGGCAGATGGTGAGCGAAGCGTGACAGGTGTCTCACCTCACGTTCGATGATCTCGCGCGCCTGCGCGATCTCGCCGAGCTCCGTCACCATAGGCAACATCAGCTTCAATTCGCGGCCGCCGGCGGCCTTGAGCAGCGCACGGATCTGCGTTCTGAGCAAACCTGGCCGATCCAGCGTCAAACGTATTGCACGCCAACCCAGCGCGGGGTTCTCTTCCTGCGTGGCATTCTTGAAATAGGGCAGCACCTTGTCGCCGCCGATGTCGATGGTGCGGAAGGTAACCGGCTTGCCGCGCGCCGCCTCCAGCACGTCGCGATAAAGCTTCTCTTGCGCTTCGGCGCGCGGGAAAGTGGCTGCCACCATGAACTGCAGCTCGGTGCGGAACAGGCCGATCCCGGCGGCGCCCGATTCGACCAGCTGCGGCAGGTCAACGGCCAGGCCGGCGTTCATCAAGAGGTCCACCTGTACACCATCCCGGGTGACCGACGGCTTCTTGCGCAGCTCGCGGTAGAGTTCCTGGCGGCGGGCGCGGAAGCGCACCTTTTCGGCGTAGGCAGCCTCGAGATCCTGCTGGGGTCGCAGATGGATGGCGCCTTCATCGCCGTCGACGATGATGGCATCGCCGTTTTCCGACATCGACACGGCGCCTTTGACCTGGCCGGCAACCGGGATGCCCATGGCACGCGCCACGATGACGACATGGCTGGTGGCAGCGCCCTCTTCCAGCACCAGCCCCCGCATCTTGTCGCGCGGATAGTCGAGCAGTTCGGCGGCGCCCATGGAACGGGCGACGATGATGGCATCTTTCGGCAGCGAGGCGGCGACATCTTCCGGCCCGCGCCCCATCAACTGGCGCAGCAGGCGGTTGGCCAGATCGTCGAAGTCGCTCATCCGCTCGCGCAGATACGGATCTGTCATGTGGATCATGCGCGCGCGCATGTCCGACTGCACCTTCTCCACTGCTGCTTCCGCCGTCAGACCGTTGCGGATCGCCTCTTCCAGACGGCGGACCCAACCCCGGTCATTGGCGAACATGCGGTAGGCTTCCAGCACCTCGCGGTGCTCTCCTTCGAAAGCGACGTCCCGCCGCTCCAGCATGTCGTCGATGGAAAGCCTGAGCGAGCCGAGTGATTCCTCCAGCCGGCGGATTTCTTCTTCGCTGTCTTCATTGAACAGATTGGTGACGACGATGCGCGGCTCATGCAACACGACATGACCAAGGCCGACGCCCTCGTTGAAGGACACGCCGGTGAAGGAAACCGGCCGGCTGAGATCGAGCTCCATGCCGGGCCGCGACAGCCGGGCAAGGTCGCCGGTCGCGACCATCTCGGCGATCACCATGGCGGTGGTTTCCAGCGCCTCGACCTCATCCTCGCGATAGACGCGCTTGGTGCGATTCTGCACGACCAGGACACCGAGCGTGCGACCAGCCCTCAGCACCGGCACGCCCAGGAAGGCGTGATAGATCTCTTCGCCGGTTTCCGGCAGATAGGCGAAGGCAGGATGTTCCTGCGCGTTGGAGAGATTGAGCGGGCGCGCACTTGCGGCGATCGTACCGACCAGGCCCTGGCCGAGGCGCAGTTGCGCCAGGTGCACCGCGTTCTTGTTGAGACCTTCGGTGGCATAGAGTTCGAGCACGGAGTCGGCGCGCAGGACGTAGAGCGAGCAGACTTCCGCCACCATGTTGGAAGCAATGTCGCGCACGATACGGTCGAGCCGATCCTGCGGCTCCAGCGGCTCCTGCATGAGCTCGCGGAGCCGTTTCAACAAAACGCGCGGGCCGACAGCCGTCTCACGCATCGCGGCTTCTCCAAAGGCGATGGGACCGGTGCGGTTCCCAGCGCACCGGCCCGACGCAAAAAACCGACTCGGGTCTCTTACTGCTTATCGAGACCGTAGACGGAATGCAAAGTGCGAACAGCCAGTTCCGTATAAGGACCGTCGATCAGGATCGAAATCTTGATCTCGGACGTGGTGATCGCGCGAATATTGATGCTTTTTTCGGCAAGTGCCCGGAAAGCGGTCGCCGCGACGCCGGCATGACTCCTCATGCCGATGCCGATGACGGAGACCTTCGACATGCCTTCATCGTGCTGAAGAGCATCGAAGCCCACGGTCTGCTTGACCTTCTCCAGCACGGCCAGGGCTTTTGCGACGTCGCCCGACGGCACCGTGAAGGTCATGTCGGTCGACTTGCCGTCTTCCGAGATGTTCTGGACGATCATGTCGACATTGATGTTGGCTTCGGCCAGCGGGCCGAAAATGCCGCCGGCCACACCCGGCCGATCGGCGACGCGGCGCAGCGAAATCTGCGCTTCGTCCTTGGCGTAGGCAATTCCGGTGACGACCTGCTGTTCCACGATTTCATCCTCGTCGCAAATGAGCGTTCCAGGCGGATTGAGCAAATCCCCCATGCCGGGCGCATCGGGATCGTCGAAGGACGATCGCACGAAGGTGCGCACCTTGTGTACCATGGCAAGCTCCACCGAGCGTACCTGAAGGACCTTGGAGCCGAGCGAAGCCATTTCCAGCATTTCCTCGAAGGAGATGCGGTCCAGCCGCTTGGCCTTGGGTTCGATGCGCGGGTCGGTGGTGTAGACGCCGTCGACATCGGTATAGATATCGCAGCGATCTGCCTTCACGGCTGCCGCAATCGCCACCGCGCTGGTATCGGAGCCGCCGCGGCCAAGCGTCGAAATACGGTTGTCCGGGGCGATACCCTGGAATCCGGCAATCACCGCGACCTGACCTTCCTTGAAGCGCTGGACCAGGAACGAACCGTCGATGTCGGTGATGCGTGCCGCACCATGCGCGCCATCGGTCTTGATCGGGATCTGCCAGCCCTGCCAGGACCGTGCGTTGATGCCCATCGACTGCAACGCGATCGCCAGCAGGCCGGACGTGACCTGCTCGCCGGAGGCCACGATGGCATCATACTCGCGCGCGTCGAAAAACGGGCTGTTCGCGCCCGTCGCCTTCGGCATGCCCTGAACCCAGCCGACGAGCTCGTTGGTCTTGCCCGACATCGCCGAAACGACGACAGCCACCTCATGACCTGCCTCGACCTCACGTTTGACGTGACGCGCCACATTGTGGATGCGGTCGAGGTCGGCGACGGAGGTCCCGCCGAACTTCATCACGATGCGCGCCATGGAAGCGGAAAGCCTTTGAATGCAGGCCTATCGGCCAGGGATGGACAGGAAAGCCCCGGCTGGCCGGGACGCAAAAATGCGCGGCTTCCTTAGCCAAAACACAAGGCCTCCGCAAGGCGCACGCGCCCGATGTGGCAGCGTGGCGCAAGTCTCTTGCGCTCTGGCTTGCTTGCCTCGCCTCGAAAGCATCCCCCTGGGCTAGTTCTTCAGTGGGCTGCCGATCGCCCAGCTATGCCCGAACGGATCGCGCAGCTGACCATAGCGACTACCCCAGAACACATTGTCCAGCGGCATCGTCACGGTGGCGCCGGCATCGACCGCGCGCGACCACCACCTGTCCGCATCATCGACTTCGAGATGAACCGTGACGCCATGCGGCTTGTCCGTCGACATGCCGAATTCCGGGAAAAGATCCCACATCATGACATCAGCGCCGTTGATGCGGATATGTGCATGCATCAACCGCTTGCCGTCCTCGGCATCCTTGCGGCTTACCTCCTCAGCGCCAAAGGCGCTCTTATAGAATTCGATGGCCTTCTTGGCGCCATCGATGGTCAGACAGGGGATCACTCCATTCAAGGCGGTCATTTCCTCGTTCTCCTGTGGTTTGTCCCCCGCCATTCAGGACCTTGACGGGCACCCTACCTCCGACGCAGATTTAAATTCAAGTAAATACTTGAATGGATCTGTCGATGGTGAGAACCTCAACCCAAGGCGACGTCTTTGCCGCCATTGCCGACCCGACACGACGGCGCCTCCTTGAGCGCATCGGAAATCGCGAGCGTTCCGTCGCTGAGCTGACCGCAGAAGTCGGCGCAACCGTCGCAAATGTCTCGTTGCACCTTCAGGTGCTGAGCCGGGCCGGCCTCGTGCAGCGGCGTCCCGTCGGGCGTCAACGCCTCTATCGGCTGAATCCCACCCCGCTGATCATCGTCGCCGACTGGACCGCAAAACTGTCGGCTTTCTGGACCGAAAAGCTCGACGGTCTCGTTGAATTGGCAGAGAAGCTCGATGCTGAAACCGATCGATCTGACATTTGAACGCGACATTCGCGCATCGCTTGCAACGGTATGGGCCTGCCTGACCGAGCCGAAGCTGATCGAGCAATGGTTCTTCGCCATCGATTTTCGGCCCGTCGTCGGCCACCGCTTCCGCATCACCGGCGAAGCCGCTGCCGGCTGGCGCGGCTGGACCGAGGTCGAAGTGCTGGAGATCTCCCCTCCGCACCGCATGGTCTGGTCATTCGATTGTACGGATCAGGCACCTGCGGGGCACGTCGTTTTCGGCTTGTCAGAACACGCCGGCATCGTCCGTCTCGTGCTGACGCATGGGGGGCTGGCCCCTGAGCCGACACTGCATCTGCTTGATGCCGGCTGGAGGGAATACACGGGAAATTTGCAGGTGCTTGCCGAAGCGCCCTGAACAGGCGGGCACTTTGGAAAACAAGGGCTTCGGGGTGCGATACGGCCACCTCGCGCTGACACATGTCGAAAACGCGCCTTGACATTCACCCTTCTTCTGCCGACTTCCTTCTCCCCGAAGGAGACAAAGCCATGCCAGAGCCCCGACGGTCGACCATCGACGCCGGAGAAGTCGAGCGCTTTTCGGCCCTTGCCGCCGAATGGTGGAACCCCAATGGAAAATTCCGTCCGCTGCACAAGTTCAATCCCGTGCGGCTGGCCTATATCCGCGACCAGATCGCGGCCCGCTTTGGCCGCGATGCCCGCGCGGCAAAACCCTTCGAGGGCCTTCGCATCCTCGATATCGGCTGCGGCGGTGGACTGCTGTGCGAGCCGATGGCGCGCCTGGGCGCCGAAGTGGTCGGGGCCGATGCTTCCACGACCAACATCGAAGTGGCGAAGCTGCATGCGAACGAGGCGGGTGTGGCTGTCGATTACCGCGCTACCACAGCCGAAGACCTCGCCGACGCTGGCGAGAAGTTCGATGTCGTGCTCAACATGGAAGTGGTCGAGCACGTCGCCGACATCGACCTGTTCGTGGGCAAGTGCGGCGAGATGGTGAAGCCGGGCGGCATCATGTTCGTCGCCACCATCAACCGCACCCTCAAGGCGCTCGGACTTGCCATCATCGGCGCCGAATATGTGTTGCGCTGGCTGCCGCGCGGCACGCACAAATTCGGCAAGTTGGTGCGGCCGGAAGAGCTGGAGCGGGCATTGAGCGGCGCCGGCCTGGCGATAACCGACCGTTCCGGCGTCATCTACAATCCGCTCGCCGATCGCTGGCAGCGTTCCAAGGATATGGACGTCAACTACATGGTGCTTGCAGAAAAAGCGGCCTGACGAACAAGTGGCCGGAGCCGGCCGGTCCGGCCGCCTGGTTGGCGTGTTCGCTACATCTCGGTTTGAAGCGGCCGATATGCGCCGCGCCAATAGATCAGCGCCTCGCCGGCATCTTGGGCACGCACGGCTTCCACGGAGCCGATGACGATCGAATGCGTGCCGCGGTCAATCATTTCGTCGAGGCTGCAGTCGAACGACGCCACGGCATCCACCAGAACCGAGGCGCCGGTTTTCATCGTCATCCATTCCGCCTCGGCATAACGATCATTGCCTTTTACGCCGCCGAAGCCGGAGAAGCGTTCGGCGATTTTCTGATGCCGCGGGCCAAGCGAATTGACGGCGAAATGGCGATGCCGTTCGATCACCGACCAGGTCGAGGACGAGCGGTTCACACAGGCGATGACCTTGGGCGGTTCAGCCGATAGGGAAACCACGGAGATCACGACAAGACCGGATCGGTCCTCGCCGACCCCTGCGGTGATGACGCTGACATTGCCGACGATAAGCCGCATGGCCGAGCGGAAAGTGGCCGCGTCAACGGGTGGCGTTGATACTTTCATGGCCGTCCTCACGCTGCGGAGCGCGCCGCGCCAGGCGCCATACGGATGCCACGCTGTTCGAGGATCGGAAGCACGGTGTCGCGGAAATAGGGGAACTCCTCCGCGTAGTCGACGAACGACAGGGTCGTGCCGCGGAAGCCGGCCTCGTGCAAGGCTGTGATGCCGTCGGCGACCTGTTCGGGGGTGCCTGTCAGGGGAAAACCGCCGTGTCCTGCCGCCATACGGTCACGGATAAGCGCGAGAAGATCATGCGGAAACGACTGCGCATGCGCAAATTGCAGGCGCACCAGATTGTCGACTGCAGCCCAGTCGGCATTGATGCGGCCGAAATGCTCCAGATAGTCCTTTGCTTCTTTTTCGCTCGGTCGGCACACGACATGCGAGAAGGTTAGCACGTCCACTTTGCGACCGGCTTCGAGAGCCTGCCCTTTGAGGGCCTGGATCTCGTCCTTCGACCGCTCGAGGTCAATCGCCGGCGTGAACAGGAAGTTGGCATTGCGGACCGCGAAGCGTCGCCCTTCTTCCGAACCGGCGGCATTGAGGATCGGCAGTTCCGACGATGGCCGCGGGTCGCCGAGCACATTCTTCAGCTTGAAGTAGGTCCCATCCCAATCGAAGGCTTCGGTGCGGCTCCACAGGGCCTGGACGATATCGAACCATTCCTGCGCATAGCCGTAGCGCGTGACGTGGTCGTCAGGCAGCGTCAACCCCAGCGCCTCATATTCCGGCTTGTTCCACCCGGCGACGATGTTGAGGCCGATGCGGCCTGCGCCGATCTGATCGATGGTTGCGAGTTGCTTGGCCACGACCACCGGATGATTTGCCGTCGTGTGCGTCGTTGCAAAGAGAGTGATGTTGCGCGTCAGCGCCAGCAAACCCGTCGCCCAGGTGATCGTCTCCAGCACGCTGCCATGGAAGTTGGTTGCGCCACCGTAACCGATCCAGCGCGCGATCGGCAGCATGAAGTCGATGCCGGCGTCGTCGAGAAGCCGCGCGAGCCGCAGGTTGTTGTCCCAGGAATTGACCCATCGCTCCGGCAGCTTGGTGACGGTCATGCCGCCGGAGCAGTTGGAAGCGAAAGTGCCAAGGAAGAAGGGTTGGGCGGCTGGGCCGCCGTTGAGCATGCTCATCTCTATGTCCTCGCCATTTGTTATATTTTATAATAGAAAGTCTATCATAAAACGACATGGACGCAAGCCGCCTCGCTGGTGCATGGTCGCAGCGTGAGGAGGCATGGATGAAAGCCAAGAAGACATCGAACCAGCAGAGGGATCTGCTCGACCGGGGCTGGCACCTGGCGCGGACGCCGCTCGAGATCGACGTCGCGGAAATCGAATACGCGCTCATGCGTTCCTATGAGGCTTTCGGCCGCTGGCAAGCGGAATGCCTGGCGACGGTGATCGAATTCTCGGCAAGCGGTCCTGAGAACGCGCTGCTGCATATCATCCGTATGAACGACCGGCCGAAGAGCATCCGGGACCTCGCGCAGATGACCAACCGCGACGACATTCCGAACATTCAGTACAGTTTGCGCAAGCTGGTGAAGGCCGATCTCGTCAAGCGACAAGGCAGCGGTCGCGCCGGGGTAACCTATGAGGTCACCCCCCTGGGACACCGCGTGACGGAGCGTTATGCCGACATCCGTTCAGCGCTGCTGATCGATGCGGTGACACGCGTGCCGGACCTCGCCGACAGGCTGGAGGACGCGGCACGCACGCTGGAATTGATGACAGGCATCTACGAGCAATCCGCCCGCGCAGCGGCAACCCACCGCAGGCGCCACCCGCAGCCGGAAGTGATCGGTGTGCGCGAGGAGGGCTAAGCAGATCAAGCCGCCTGCCGCTGCGCCTTGGTCGTGATGAAAACGCCGGCGACGATGATGGCTGCGCCCGCCCAGGTCAGCAGCTGATAGTGCTCGCCGAGAAACAATGTCCCCGAGACCAGCGCGATGGCTGCGCCGACATAGCCGATCTGGCTGAGATAGACCGGACCGCCAACGGCCTGGAGGCGGAAGTAGAAGGCGAACATCGCCGCTCCTGTGACCACTTGGGCCAATACCAGCCAGGGCACGTTGAGCAGCGTACCGAACGAACCGGCTTGGCCAGAGAAGAGAAGCCCGCCAAACAACATCGCTGCTGCCGCAAGATGGCTGCCGACGGCAAGTTCTATGGCATCGGTACCTGTCGGCCAGTCGATGGTTCGATAGATGTTGCCGGCGGCGAGGAAGACCGGGATCAGCAGCCCAATGAGCACCCAGAAAAGATCGGCTGGCTGGCCTGCTTCGCCTCTGGTCAAAGCAACCATCAGCGCCCCTGCGAAGCCGACCACGATGCCGATCACGCCGAGCAGATTGGGACGACGCACGCCGAAGAGGATCGACAGGGTGAGCGTGACCACTGGCGAAAGCGTGAACATGATGCCGGTGTAGCCCGCGCCGAGGTGGGGAATCGCCGAAAAGATCAGGAAGTTCGGGATGGCGAAGGAGATCGCTGCCGCGATGATGTAGTAACGCAGCTTGTGCCCTGTCATCACCACACGGTGGTGCCGGTAGAACAGCACCAGCAGAAGTACGCCGCCGATGCCGAACGAGGTCATGAACGCCCACAGCATCGCCGGCACGGCATCGGCGGTCGCCAGCTTGCCGAGGGGAAGCGTCAGGCCCAGCAAGGTGCCGGTGATCAAAAGCAGGCCGAAGGCCGAGTCCCAGACCGATCTCATCGAAGTGCCCGCGCGGTTCTGTTCAGTTAGCGTTGTCATGGTGAGGACCCCTTTGGAGGCTCAGGCTACCCGCCGCTCTTCAGCCTGCGGGGCCTGACGCTGGATGAATGTTTCGAAGGCTTTGGCGAAGGTCGCAAGGAACACGCGTGCGCGCTCATCGACCAGAGTGCCGTCCACATCGAACAGAGCGCCGGTGTTGCCGATATAGGCTTCGGGCTGGCCAAGCACCGTCATGTCGAGCGAAGCGAGAGATTGCCTGAGGTGGTGGTTGGCACCGAAGCCGCCAAGCGCACCGAGCGACGTCGAAATGATTGCCGCGGGCTTGCCGCCCAGCGCGCCCTGCCCTTGCGGCCGAGCGCAGATATCGATGGCGTTCTTCAGGACGCCAGGCACCGACCGCACATATTCGGCAGTGACAAAAAGCACCGCATCGGCCGAAGACACACGATGGCGCAACACCTGCCAATCGACGGGCGGGTTCGCTTCCAGATCTTCGTTGAAGAAAGACACCGCACCGATATCGATGAAATCGAGCGAAAGCGTCGGCGCGAGTTCCGCCACTGCCTTCGCCACCTTACGACTGAAAGATTCCTGGCGAAGGCTGCCGACGAGGACGGCGACTTTGATCATTCTCATCTCCTGCCACTTGGCGATTGCCGGTCGATGGCATATCATTTAATAGAAAGAATCTTAGTGTCAAGATACTTTATGGTGAGATAGATGGACCGTGCAGCAAATGCGGTGGCGCAATGGCAGAAGGAGAGGCCGGATCTGGACGTCCGCCCCATGGCAGTGTTTGGACGTCTTAGCTATGCCGCCTTTGTCGTGGCTCGGGACAAGCTGAACCCCCTATTCGCCCAGTTCGGCCTGCAGCACGGTGAGTTCGATGTCCTGGCGACCTTGCGACGCTCAGGCGCACCCTTCGCTTTGACGCCGACAGCACTCTATGAAGCGACAATGGTGACCTCGGGCGCCATGACCAACCGATTGGACCGGCTGGAAAAGGCAGGGCTGATTGCCCGTGAGCCACACCCGCAGGACCGCCGCGGCGTGATCGTTCAGTTGACCAAAAAAGGCCGCGACCTGATCGACGAAGCCGTGACCGCTCACGTCGCCAATGAGCATCAGGTTCTTTCGGCGCTCACGCGCGACGAGCAGGACCATTTGGCCACCCTGCTCGAAAAGTTGATCAAGGGGTTGGAAGCGAAGACTTGAATGCAGGCTTGGAGCGTTCCCCTTTTTCGCAGAAACGCGGAAACGCTCTAACTCTTTGTTTTTACGCAATTCCGGACGGAAAACCGTTACACGCTTTTCCTGGAATTGCTCTAACGCGCCCGCCGTTCAGTTGCGGTCGTCGGGGAAGGTCGGGATCGGCATGAATTCGACGCCGTCTTCAGCCAGGCTCTGAGCTTCCTCGAGCGTCGCTTCGCCGTAGATGCCGCGTTGATCGGCCTCGCCGAAATGGATCTTGCGGGCCTCCTCGGCGAACTTGTCGCCGACATAGTCCGAGTTTTCGCGCATCTTGTCGGCCAACGCCTTGAGCTGCGCCATCGCATGCCGCTGCTGCTCGCCCATGGCCAGCGCCATTTTTTCCTGCTTGCGGCTGGTCGAAACCGCAGGCGCCATCAGCGCCTTCTCGACCTTGTGCGAGCCACAAGTCGGGCACTCGACGAAGCCGCGTTTTTTCTGCTGGTCGAAATCGTCGTTGGAGCGGAACCAGCCTTCGAAATCGTGTTCCCGCTCGCACGTCAGTGAAAAGCGGATCAAGATGCAGCTCCTCGGAGCGAAACCGGCTCGGCTTCGAACCGGCGCAGCGAAAAGTCGCGCGCGTTCTTCAGATTGGGGATCTTGGCACGCGCGGCAGCCGATTGCGCCGGATCGATTTCCGCCACGATCACCGCCGGCTCATTGTGATCTGCCTCGGCCAGGATACGCCCCCACGGATCGATGATCAGCGAATGACCATAGGTCTCGCGGCCATCCTCGTGGAGACCGCCCTGCGCTGCGGCGACAACGAAAGCGCCGTTCTCGATGGCTCGCGCTCTCAGCAGCACGTGCCAGTGCGCTTCACCGGTCTGGCGGGTAAACGCGGCAGGCACCGACAACACGGCGGCGCCACCCAGCGCCTCGCTGCGGAAAAGTTGCGGGAACCGCAGGTCGTAGCAGATGGCAAAGCCGAGTTTCGTGCCGGCGAGGTCAACGACCCCGGCTTCGGTGCCGGGCTCGTAGGCCGAAGATTCCCGCCAGCTCTCGCCATTGTCGAGATCGACGTCGAACATATGGATCTTGTCGTAGGACGCGAGTGTCTCGCCATCCGGCGCGATCAGCAAAGCGCGGTTGGCCAGCTTGCCGTCGGCCCGCAGGATGGCCGTCGAGCCGATGTGGAAATAGATGCCGAGTTCGCGCGCCAGTTGCCGGGCCTTCGCGACGACAACATCCTTGTCCTCGCTGGTGAATATGGCCTGTTTGGCATCCTTGTCGCGTACCAGCGCGCCGGTCATTTCGGGTGTCTGTACATAGATGGCGCCTTGTGCGGCCGCCTCGCGCACGAGACGCTCCATGTCAGCGGCATTGCGCTCCGGGCTGGTCCCGGACCGCATCTGAATGGCGGCGGCCTTGAAAACACCCATCGTCTCGTCCTCGCTTTCGATAGTCCTGTGCGTTCAGCGAACCGCCGTGCCGGCGAGCAAAGAATCAAGCCGACCTGCGGCATCCAGCGCGTGCAGATCGTCGCAACCGCCGACGTGGACATCCCCAACGAAAATTTGCGGGAATGTGGCACGGCCATTGGCCCGCTGGATCATTTCCTGACGCAGTTCCGGAGAGAAGGAGGCATCGTGCTCTGTATAGGTCACGCCCTTCCGGTCGAGAAGGCGTTTGGCGGCGGCGCAATAGCCGCACATCATGCGTGTGTAGATCGTCACGTCGACCATGGGTCAACAATCCTGCCCAAAACCATAGCTTGTCATGAAACCTATATAGTCTCGGAGTCGTCGGCCTGAAAGTCCCCCGGCAACACGCGTGCGAAAGTGAGCACGTCGACCGCACCGGCGCCACTTCTTTTGAGCGTCTTCGCCACCGCTCGCACCGTAGCGCCAGTGGTATAGACGTCGTCGATCACGAGCACACGGCGGCCAGCGATCTCGATCTCGAGCTCCGGCGACACGCGAAAAGCAGCCCGCACATTGTCCTCGCGCTCGTGCCGTTGCAGCCCGACCTGCTTGCGCGTCATCTTCACACGCTGGACAGCCTGCGGCAGGAAACGCAGCCCGGCTTTGACGGCGAGCGCACGTCCGAGTTCAGCCGACTGGTTGAATTGACGGCGGAAAAACCGTCGCCAATGCAATGGTACGGGTACGATGATATCCGCCTCGTCCAGCAGTTCCGCGCCGGCGCGCGCCATCCAGCGCGCCATCCACGGTGCAAGATCGGTGCGGTCGTTATACTTCAGCGCCTGTACCATCTGCCTGGCCACGCCAGAGTAGACGGCCGCTGCGCGCGCTCTCTCAAAGGGTGGCGGATCGGCGATCGCCTCAGCCGACAAGAAACCGTCACCCATATCGTGGGTGAACGGCGTTCCCATGACGGGGCACCAGGGACGCTCCAGAAAGCGCAGCTTCGGCCAGCAATCACCACACAAAACGCCGGGTTGGGAGACCTGCCGACGACAGCCGGCACAGACCGGCGGAAACAATATCCGCGCCGGCCATTGCAACACCGTCTGGGCTAGCCCCTTGATATCAGCCATCGGATCGGCCACGTGATTGCCCGTCTCACGAACCAGCATAGCAGAAGCAGGACCCGTCTTTGCAGCCCTTGTTCGATACCGCCCTATGGTTGGCGAGGAAACGCCGCGCACTTGCCCGATCGGTCCAGGGTGCAGATTTCCTGGCCCAACGGGTCGCCGATGATTTGGCCGACCGGCTGGCAGCGGTAGAGCGCCGCTTCAGCCGTGCCGCGACCCTGTTCTGCCAGACCACGCATGCAGCCGAGATCCTCGCTTCCAGCAACAAAGTCGGTGAGATCTTTCGCGTCGAGGCTGACCCTGCATTTCTGGCCGATGGGGCGGGCATGATTGCGGAATCCGAGACTGTTCCGTTCGAACCTGGCAGCCTCGATCTCGTCGTATCGCTTCTGGCCCTGCAGTCGATGAACGACATTCCCGGCATGCTCGCCCAGATACGCCGTGCTCTGAAGCCGGACGGCCTCTTCCTCGGCGCCATGACCGGCGCAGGCACACTCGCAGAACTGCGCGAAAGCCTGCTTGCGGCTGAAACCGAACTTCACGGCGGAGCAAGTCCGCGCGTGATTCCCTTTGCCGATGTACGTGATGTCGGTGCACTGCTGCAGCGGGCCGGTCTCGCTTTGCCCGTCGCCGACGTCGACACCGTCACAGTTCGCTATGGGACGCCGTTCAGCCTCATGAGTGATCTCAAGGCGATGGGCGAAACCAACGCCTTGATCGACCGCAGCCGGCGCCCGATGAGCAGCGCGTTGCTCGCGCGCACCGCCGAAATCTATGCGGAGCGCTTTTCCGATGCCGACGGTCGCGTAAAAGCGAGTTTTTCGATCATCTGGCTTTCCGGCTGGGCGCCGGATGCGTCGCAACAAAAGCCGCTGAAACCTGGATCAGCCACTGTGTCGCTAGCAAAGATCCTGCAGGACCCGGGCAACCAATAAGCGCATCGCCTGGGAGGTCATCCGGGCCGTTGTCCTAGTTCTTGTTGAGCGCCTTGACGATTTCGCTGTTGTTATTGCTCCACAGCCAATCCAGCCTTTCGCCGGTCGCGCCGACGCCGGCGATGATGGCGACAGCAATCAAGGTGCCAAGCAGGCTGTATTCAATGGCTGTCGCGCCTGTCTTGTCCGTCAGGAATCTTGGCAGCAATGACATGTTCGCCTTCCCTCTCGGGGGGACCTTAACGCCGACTGATTTACAAAGGTTAACGCGGCAGCCTTAACGGCGCATGAATTCGGTGACGACGATTCAACACGAACCGGAGCGAGCACCGTTCTCGCGGATGATACACACGGCCTCCGGGCTCGGCTGCAAGACGCTGCGGCGTACCGTGTAGGTGGACGTCCGCCCGATAGACCCGGTGCTCATCATATCGAGCCCGGACTGCGGATCGGCGCTTGCGAAATGCTGCGAAAAATGACTGTCGAGATAGGAGGCGCTCAGAATGGAGAGCGCGATGGCTGCCGAACCGAAGAGCAGCGTAACCCTCAGCACGCCCATGCCGACAGCGCCCATCGAACGCCGAGGGTGGATATCCGCCCATTCCCGGTCAATGCTCACGCCCTTGCCCCAAGACGACACAGTTGCCGCAACCCGGAGCACTCTTTCATGAGTGGATTAAACCTCTGTTAACGCTAATTGTGGCGATCAGAGCAGGTCGATGAGGAAAGGGATAAGCGGGGCATCGGCCGGCGGCATCGGATAATCGCGCATCTGCTTCGGCCGCACCCATTTCAACGCCTGCGCCTCTTTTGGCTCCGGTGTACCCCAGAACCGGCGACAGACATAAAGCGGCATCAAAAGATGGAAATCGTCATAGCTGTGACTGGCGAAGGTCAGCGGAGCGAGGCAGGCTGTTTTGGTCTCGATGCCGAGCTCCTCGCGCAGCTCGCGCACGAGGCAATCTTCCGGCGTCTCGCCCGGCTCCACCTTGCCTCCCGGAAACTCCCACATGCCGGCAAGTTGTTTGCCTTCCGGCCGCTGTGCAATCAGCACGCGCCCGTCAGCATCGACCAGAGCGCAGGCGACGACCAGAAGCAGCCGCTTCGGCTTTGGCGGTTCAGAGGTCATAGGGAGGCCGGTTGCCGGTAATGGTAACGATAGACCTCCTCGAAACCGAGGCCATGATAGAGCGCCAATGCCGGCGCGTTGTCTGCCTCGACCTGCAGCCAGGCTTCGCGGGCGCCGCGCAGCCGCGCCCATTTCAAGGCCGACAACACCAGTTGTCGGCCGTAGCCCTGTCGGCGTACCGTCTTGTCCGTGGCAATTTCGAACAGGCCGGCGAGATCGCCGTCATGGACACAAATCAGCGTTGCCATTGGCTCGTCGCCCCGCTCGAGCGCGAATAAGCCAGCTTCCGGCTGGATCGCACCGATGATCTCCGACAAGCCGGGCCGCAACGAAGCATCGGCACCATGCACTTTCAACGTCGCGGAAACGAAGCGGCTGATATCTTTGAGCGGAATCTGATCGAGGACATCGTCGACCGGCGCCTTTGCAAGCGGCACGCGCATGACCAGCGACTCGCCGAAGCGCGACCAGCCCTCTGCATCGAGGTGGCGGGAAAGCGCCGCACCAGCCAGAGGCGAAATGCGGAAGGTCAACGGCCGTCCATAGGCTTCGAAACGACGGCCGGCTCGCGCGATGCGCTCGGCAAGCTGGTGGACATCGCCCGGATCGAGAGGGTTGATCGAATTCAGCCGCTTGGCAGGGTGGCCTGCCGTCAACCGCACCACCCAGGTGCCGTCATAGTGCACCGCCGCCGCCGGCCAGGCGCGAAAGCCCGCAGCCTCGTAGCGGCGCACCTTGGCCAGCACGGTGGCAGGATGTTGCGGGTTCAACAAATCAGCTCCGGTAATCGCCATTAATGGCGACATATTCCTTGGTGAGGTCGCAGGTCCACACGGTAGCCTTGCCTCGGCCGATGCCAATGTCGGCCCGGATGACTATGCTGTCACGCTTCATGTAGGCCGAAGTCGCTTCTTCCGAGTAGCCTGCATCGCGCTCCCCGTCGACAGCCAGACGATTGTCGCCAAACCAGATCGCCAACCGGTCTCGATCCGCCGGTTCGCCAGCCTTGCCCACGGCCATGACGACGCGACCCCAATTTGCGTCTTCGCCGGCTACGGCGGTCTTGACCAGCGGTGAATTGGCGATCGACAGCGCGATGCGCTTGGCCGAACGCGCCGACTTCGCACCGGTCACCGTGACCTCGATCTGCTTACGGGCGCCTTCGCCATCGCGCACGACCTGAATGGCGAGCGTCTTCAACATCTTGTTGAAAGCACGTCGGAAAGCACCGAGACGCGCATCCTTGGGGTCGGTAATCTCGGGGGCACCACGCTTGGCCGCGGCGCCGGTGGCAAACAGCAAAAGCGTATCGCTGGTAGAGGTATCACTATCCACCGTCACCGCATTGAAGGTCTTGGCTGTGCCCTTGGACAGCAAATCCTGCAATACCGGCGCAGCGATGGGAGCGTCAGTGGCGACGAAGGACAGCATCGTCGCCATATCCGGCGCGATCATGCCGGCCCCCTTGGCGATGCCATTCAGGGTCACATCGACGTCGCCCAGCTTGACCGTAGCCGTGATCACCTTCGGAAAGGTATCTGTGGTCATGATCGCCTTGGCGGCTTCGCTCCATTGGTCCGGGCGCGCGTCCTTGGCCATGCCGGCCAGCAGATGGCTGTATTTGCCGGGATCGAGCGGTTCACCGATCACTCCGGTCGAAGCCAGGAACACTTCCTCCACACTGCAGCCTACCGCCTTGGCGGCGGCGGCGGCAGTCATCGATGTCGTCTCGCGACCCCTCTTGCCGGTGAAGGCATTGGCATTTCCGGAATTCACAACCAGCACGCGGGCCTTTCCCTGGCCGAGGTTCTGCCGGCACAAGTCGACCGGAGCCGATGGGCATTTCGAGCGCGTGAAGACGCCGGCGACTGTTGTTCCCGCGTCGAACACCATGGTCAGGAGATCGGTGCGGTTCTTGTATTTGATACCTGCTTCGGCTGTCGCTATGCGCACCCCTTCGATCGCCGGCATTTTGGGATATTTCTTCGGGGCGAGCGGGGAAATCGTAGCGGACATGAAAGACCTCTGCAGTCCGGAAAACGGTAAGGCATGCACCGTTTGCCCGATAGCGCGAGGCTTCGCAAGGCGTTTTCTGACGCCCCACCCGTCCGCCGTCAGCGTGCCTGCGGGTTGATGAAACCCCGGAACGCCCACTGCACAGTAGGGATCACGCCCCAGATCATCGCCACCACCATGACCGGCGCGATCAGCAGCGTGCGCTGCCAGATCGACCATCCTTCTGTCAGCGGCGCCAGTGCATAAAGAATGGTCGTGATGAGCGGATAAACGCCCGCCAGCACCAGCAGTGCAAAGCGTGGCCGGGAAAATCGGGATGGGGTGGACACGGACGAAGCGCTTGCAACAGCAGGCATGGCTCTCTCCATTGGAACGATACGTTTCGTTGCATATATAGAACGGATCGTTTC
Source organism: Terribium retamae (assembly GCF_022347545.1). Lineage (GTDB taxonomy): Bacteria > Pseudomonadota > Alphaproteobacteria > Rhizobiales > Rhizobiaceae > Mesorhizobium > Mesorhizobium retamae. The sequence continues at coordinate 245,605 of NZ_JAKREW010000003.1, read as the reverse complement.
GTTTCGTCAAGAGTCGGTGTAAGGTGCTCGGCAAAGTTTCGAGGAGCGTCAGTGCATTGACCGCAAGTGAAGGAAAGGCCCGCCGCTCGATCGGCGCCCGGCGCAATCCCGCCAGCGCCGAGGCCATCCTGGCTGCGGCCGAAGCCGTCCTCCAGGAGCAAGGTTACTCAGGCTTTTCCATCGAAGCTGTGGCGCGGCGCGCCCGCGCCGGCAAACCAACCATCTATCGGTGGTGGCCGAGCAAGGCCGCGCTCCTCATCGAAGTCTACCAGCGCCAGAAACGCGACATCGTTTATGCCGACACTGGCGATATCGAAAAGGATCTCTTCCTGTTCGCTCAGAGCCTGTTTGACCAATGGCGCAACACACCGGCCGGCACCATCTTCCGCTCGCTGGTCGCCGAGGCCCAGTTCGACGAGACAGCGGCCGAAGCGCTCGCGGATTACGCACATGGCCGCCGGGCCCATACGGGCAAGCTGGTCGAACGCGCCAAGACACGGGGCGAAGTGGCCGATGATGTCGATCCGAGCCAGGTGGCTGATCTGGTCTCGTCCTATGCCTGGGTCCATCTTCTGACTGGGCGGCTGGACGAAGACGCGGACAAGCTGCGCACCGCCATCCGCGCCATCGTTCGGGGAATAAAGGCCTAGAATTTCCTGCGCCTTCGGCTTCAAACCGCGGCGACCTGGCTGTTCGATGATACAAAAAAGCGGCGCTGTGTAGGCGCCGCTCTTTCGGTGACTTCTCTGAGCGAAGCAGCTTACTTGGCGGCGCCGCCCTCGGCCGCCTCGACGGCCTTGCGCAACGTCTCGTCCGGAATCTCGACCTTGGCGGCCTTGCGTGCTTCCTTGACGGCAGCGAAGTATTTGTCGCGGACAACCGCCGACTTAGCCTGTTCCTTGACCTGATCGAAGGCAGGCGGTTGCTGCTGGCGCTTGTCCTCTACCTTGATGATATGCCAGCCGAATTGCGTCTGCACCGGATCCTTGGTGTATTTTCCGACTTCCAGCGCCATCGCCGCCTTTTCGAACTCAGGCACCATCTGCCCAGGTCCGAAGAAGCCGAGGTCGCCACCGTTGGTCTTGCCGCTGGGATCGCTGGTGTTTTCGTTGGCGAGCTTCTGGAAATCTTCGCCGGCATCCAGTTTCTTGACGATGGCGTCCGCCTCTTCCTTCGTTTTCACGAGAATGTGACGGGCATGCACCTCGTTCACCGGCGGCTGCGCGGCGATTTCCTTGTCGTAGCGGGCACGGATTTCTTCCTCGGTGATCTTGCCGACGACTTCCTTCTCGACCAGTTCGCCATGCAGCGCGCGCTGCTGCAGGAAAGCGGAACGGCGCTGGAACTCGGGATCCTTGTCGAGCCCATCAGCGACCGCCTTCGCTGCGAGGACCTTGATTTCGATTGCAGCCGACAAGGCCGCAGCCCGGCGCTGCTCCGGTGGGAGCTGTGCGAACTGGCGTGACAGCTCGCCTTCTGCAAGTGTCAGATCGGCTTCGGTAATCGGCTTTCCGTCCACAGTCGCGATAACCGCATTCGGGTCGACCGGAGCGGGGGCCGGGGCTGCAGCAGCGTCCGCAGGCTTGGCCGGCTGGGTTTCCTGGGCGGCGAGCGGCGAAAGCGACAGAGCCGACAGGCCGACAGCCAGTCCGAGGCTGGCGAGCGACGCGCGGCGAGACAGTAAAGACATACGAAAGAGCTCCGATGTGGATGAGTGGGTCTTTTGATCAGCCGGAATGTGGCAGAATTAGGCGTTCCGCGGCTCGGTAACGCAGCGTTGACATCGATTGTGCCCCCTCTTATCTGTCCAACGACTTTGCGTCCAGAACCGTTTTCCGGGCGCTTTTTGGTGTTTCTCTGTTCAGGTGGGTTTATGGGATGCCTGCCGCATTCCCTCCCGCGCCCAGGATTGCAAGCGAAAGGACCATTGAATGGTCAGTCTCGGCGGTCTCGCCCGTAAGATTTTCGGCTCTTCCAACGACCGTCGCGTCAAAGCGACCCGCCCACGCGTCGAAGCGATCAATGCTCTCGAAAACGAGATGCGGGCGCTTTCCGATGCCGAACTCGCCGGTCGAACTGAAAAATTCCGTCAGGAACTCGCCAATGGCGCAACGCTCGACGATATTCTGGTACCGGCCTTCGCCACGGCTCGCGAGGCGGCACGACGGGTTCTCGGCATGCGGCCCTTCGATGTGCAGCTGGTCGGCGGCATGGTCTTGCACAACGGCGGCATCGCCGAGATGCGCACGGGTGAAGGCAAGACGCTGGTCGCCACGCTGCCCGTTTATCTCAACGCATTGTCGGGCAAGGGCGTTCACGTCGTCACCGTCAACGATTATCTCGCCACGCGCGACGCCGAATGGATGGGACGCATCTATCGCTTCCTTGGCCTGAGCACCGGCATCATCGTGCACGGCCTTTCCGACGAGGAACGCCGCGCGGCCTACGCCTGCGACGTCACCTACGCCACCAACAACGAGCTCGGCTTCGACTATCTGCGCGACAACATGAAGTATGAGCGCGAACAGATGGTCCAGCGCGGACACAATTACGCGATCGTCGACGAGGTCGACTCCATCCTGATCGACGAAGCGCGCACGCCGCTGATCATTTCCGGTCCGCTCGAGGACCGTTCCGATATGTACAACACCGTGGATACCTTCATCATCCAGCTGCAGCCCGCCGACTACGAGGTCGACGAAAAGCAGAAGACGGCGATTTTCACCGAAGAAGGTACCGAGAAGGTGGAGAACCTGCTGCGCGGCGCCGGCCTGCTGAAGGGCGAATCGCTCTACGACGTCGAAAACGTCGCCATGGTGCACCACGTCAACAACGCGCTGAAAGCGCACCGCCTGTTCACCCGCGACAAGGATTACATCGTACGAAACGGCGAAATCGTCATCATCGACGAATTCACCGGCCGCATGATGCCTGGCCGCCGCTACTCGGAAGGCCTCCACCAGGCGCTGGAAGCCAAGGAACACGTCCAGATTCAGCCGGAGAACCAGACGCTGGCCTCCGTCACCTTCCAGAACTACTTCCGCATGTACAAGAAGCTGGCCGGCATGACCGGTACGGCGCTGACCGAAGCGGAAGAATTCGGCAACATCTACGGCCTTGAGGTCACCGAGGTGCCGACCAACCTGCCGGTCAGCCGCATAGATGAGGACGACGAGGTCTATCGGACAGTCGAGGAAAAATACAAGGCGATCGTGCGCGAAATCCGCGAGGCTCATGCCAAGGGCCAGCCAGTGCTCGTCGGCACCACCTCCATCGAACGCTCCGAACATCTCGCAGAGCGTCTGCGCCAGGAAGGCTTCAAGAATTTCGAAGTGCTGAACGCGCGCCACCACGAACGGGAGGCGTCGATCGTCGCCCAGGCAGGCAAGCCTGGCGCCATCACCATCGCCACCAACATGGCTGGCCGCGGCACCGACATCCAGCTTGGCGGCAATGCCGAGATGCGCATCAGCGAGGAACTGGCCGGTCTTCCCGAAGGCCCGGAACGCGATGCGAAGGAAAAGGCCATCCGCGAGGACGTCGCCCAACTCAAGGAGAAGGCACTCGCGGCCGGTGGCCTTTATGTGCTCGCCACCGAACGCCATGAATCACGCCGCATCGACAATCAGCTCCGTGGCCGTTCCGGCCGTCAGGGCGACCCTGGCCGCTCGAAGTTCTTCCTGTCGCTGCAGGACGATCTGATGCGCATCTTCGGCTCCGAACGCATGGATGGCATGCTGCAGAAGCTGGGCCTCAAGGAGGATGAAGCCATCATCCATCCCTGGATCAACAAGGCGCTCGAAAAGGCTCAGAAGAAGGTCGAAGCACGCAACTTCGATATCCGCAAGAACCTTCTCAAATATGACGACGTCTCCAATGACCAGCGCAAGGTTGTATTTGAACAGCGTCTGGAACTGATGGATGGCGACGGCCTGTCGGAGACGATTGCCGAAATGCGCGGCGACGTCATCGATGAGATCGTCACCAAGGCTATTCCCGAAAACGCCTATGCCGAGCAATGGGATATCGCCGGCCTGAAGGCAGAGGTTCAACAGTATCTCAACCTCGACCTGCCGATCGAGGAATGGGCCAAGGAGGAAGGCATCGCCGAAGACGATATCCGCGAGCGCATCACCAAGGCCGCCGACGAGGCTGCCCAAGAACGGGCCGGCCGTTTCGGTCCGGATGTCACGGCCTATGTCGAACGGTCGGTTGTGCTGCAGACGCTTGACCATCTATGGCGCGAGCACATCGTTAACCTCGATCACCTTCGTTCAGTCGTCGGCTTCCGGGGCTATGCGCAACGCGACCCGCTGAACGAATACAAGAGCGAGGCCTTCGAGCTGTTCCAGGCCATGCTCGGCAATCTGCGCCAGGCTGTAACCGCCCAACTGATGCGCGTGGAGCTGGTGCGCGAGGCCGCCGATGCGCCAATGCCGGAAGCGCCGGAAATGTTCGGCCAGCATATCGATGCCAGCACCGGTCAGAATGATTTTGGTGAAGGTTCTGACGTCTCCGTCCTGGAGGATATTCGCGTCGTGCCTGCTGAACAGCGTGATCCCCAGAATCCGTCCAGCTGGGGCAAGGTCGGGCGCAATGAACCCTGCCCTTGCGGCTCAGGCAAGAAATACAAGCACTGCCACGGCGCTTTCGGCTGACCGAACCGGCTCACGGCTTCGTCACTTTCCGGAGCAGCGCTATTGCTGCTTCGGCGAAGCCAGTTGCAAGGTAAAGACCGTGCCCGCCATGCCGTCCGCCAGCTTCGGTGCGAAAGTGAGCGGCAGGCATTTCTGAATAGCATCGATCGCTGCCTGGACGAGTTGTTGGCGCTTGTCGGCATCGCCCTCCACGCGAATGCTGGTCGCCTTGGGCGGGCCGATCAGCGATCCGTCGCGTTTGAAACTGAATTGCAGCGTCACCGCCCCTTTCGCTGCATCGGAAGGCGGGCTCCAGCAATTCTGCAATGCAGTTCCCACCTCGTTCATCGTGTTCAACGGCGCGGCTGACAGCCCGTCTGCCGATTGGCCAAAAGCAACGGCCGCCACCAGGATGGCAAGTGCGGTTTTCATGACGTTTTCCTCCTGCCGGTCCTCTCCCGTCCGGCGATTTTCCAATGAAAAACTGCCGGCATGGTTCCCTTGGCCCAATCGGCTTTTCGGGAAGCGCGCCTACGACCTCGCCGCGGAACTGTCAGCAGCCGGCCGTATCGACGACTGCAAGGGCAGACATCGGCTGAAACTTTGCTAAAAGGCTGCGGGGGCGCGTCGCGAGGTGGATATGCTTGCCGACATTGTAAGGCCGGTCGGACTGACGCTGCGCCTGTTCTGCCGTTTCTGGCCACAACTCATCGCTTTGGTGCTTCTCGGGATCGTTGCCGGCGGCCTGTTCATGCGGCTTGCCACCCATGTGGCCATGGTCAACCACATGGCTGGCCTTGCTTTGTTGACCCTGGTGGCGCTCACGCAACTCGTGGTGACGGTGGCGATGTTCCAGATATTGCGCCCGGCATTGCCTGCCATACGTGCCGCCCAGGCCGCGGCAGCCGGCACGACGAACGGAGAGGGCGAAACCAGCGGCACCGCACGGCTGACCAATATGGTCACCATCGCCCTGTTGCCGTTTTTCGCCTACTACGCCGCCTGGGGCTTCCTCGGCGACACGGTACGTCAATATTCACGCGCAGCGTTGGATCTCGCTCCCTTCGGTGAATCCGGCAATGTCCTCGACGTGCTGGATTCACGCTGGCTGCTGTTTTCAGTCGCCATTTCCTGGCTGATCCGGCGCGTCGCCAAGGAAATGCAGAAACGCGGCGGCGCCTCCTCCGCATGGCAGATCATCGTCGTCATCTGCGAGACCAACTGGATCTTCATCGGTCTCTACGTCATCAGCCGTTGGAAGGATTCGGCAATGTCCTGGGTGATGAGCCGCAACATCGGTTCATTCTTTCAGGCCGCAGGAGACGGCATGGCAGCGCCGATCGGCAAGGCCATGGCTGCAGCGCCGATTGTCACGCCCGTGGAGATGATGCCGCTCGGCATCTCCACCACTCTGATCAACCTGTTCTTCTACATGCTCATGCCGGTCATCTGGCTGGTGATGACGGCACTGATCTATGGTTACAATGTTCGTGACGACCAGGAACTGATGCGGATCCACCAGCGTGTCGAGCGTTTCGGCGAGCGCTACAAGACGATCCCGAAATTCCTGCGCGACTTCGTCGAACATTTCATCAGTGGCTACCGCTCCCGCTATCTGCCGATCGCCAACGGCGTGCGGCTGACGCTGAGTTCAAGCGTGCTGCTGGTCGTCGTCCTTATCGTCGGCTACCGGCTGATCGACTGGGCGGCTGCCTGGGCATGGTTGGGCGCCACGCGATTGATCGGCCCGCACGATCTCGACACCTGGCAGGTGATCGCCCATGGCGTGACTTTCCTGTTCGGCAGCCCGTTCCAGGACAGTTCGACGGGAATCCTCGTCGAGCCGCTGCGGATTTGTTTTCTCGCCGCCATTTTGGAATGCGCTTTCGCATTGCCGAAACGCGCCTCGGCGCAAGCGGTCGGCAAGCCGGCATAAATCGGCGCACGGTAGACCGTGATCTAATCTTGCGGCCGCTGGAAGAGCAGGAATGAGGGGCGCTCGCTGCCTACGCTCACGGCCGGCCGGATGGTCGCGGTCGCGTCCTTCGGTACAAGAAAAGTCTCGCGTACCTTCAGCGTATCGCCACTCTTAGCGCCGGAAAACATCGCCGAAACGCAGGTCTTGGCATCATCCGCCTGTCGGAACGATACCGCCCCCGTCGGCAGCCAATGACGATCTGCAGCATCAATGAGCATGATCCTGCAACCAAGCCACAGCTTCTGCAGATCAGGTTCACCGACAGTGACCGTGAAGTCGACCAATATGGGGACCAGATCCGGCGGGATGTCAGAACGGCCAAGCGCCGCACGCAGGTCCGTCAACTGCCACTCGCTGCCGCCGAAACGAGCCTTGCTCTTCCAGGCGACGTCTTGAGCGAAAAAGTCCTGATTGCCCAATAGTGTCTTCACACTGTCGTAGGACATCACTGCGAGCGCGGCAGGGATCAGTACAATCAATGCCAGCAGGCTGCGCAACCACCAGCGTTGCTCCGTCACCGTGCGCTCGTTCCGGGTTCCCTGCGTAGCGATGCTCAAAACGGACCTCAGAATGTCTTGCCGAGTTCATAGGTCTCCACGGTGCCTTCCGGCATTCCGTCCGCCTGAAGCGCGACTGGACCGAGCGCGATGCGCGCTTCCGAATCGAGTGGAGCAAAAAGCTTGCCGGAGACGAGCAGCATCGCCTCGTCTGCCTGCGAAGGAAGAATCTCGAACACCATGCGCGTCTTGGCAGGGACGCCAGGATCCAGCGCCATCGGCAATCCGCCGGTGGCGAGAGACGCCCGCTCGCTCGCGCGGTAGCTGAGACCGTCCGGCCCTCGCCAGGTGGCCGCAGCGACCATGGCCGAATCCTTGGTTGCAGCCAGGTTGGCGGTGACGATCGCCCAGACACCGCCGGTGGTCAGCAGTTTCTGCTTGCCGAACTGATCGAATTTCAGCGTGCGCGCAAAAACAACCTTGTCGACACCGATGTCGAAGGTGCGTGTATGAACCGTATTTGAGATCGCGCCGTAGGCCGGGATCGGGCCGGTAAGGTCGGCGTAATGCGGCTTGGTCGTCTGCATGCCGTAACAGAGCAGAATGGCAATCAGGAAAACCGCCAGATTGGCAACCCTTCGCATCATGGCTTTGCATCCGGTGTGTCGGGGCCGACGCCGACTGTCATCGCCACCGTGCCGATGAGATGCTCATTATACCAGCCGGGCACGCCATAGAGATTGTCGCGCTGCTTGTGGATCTTCCCATTTACCGCAACCACGAAACGCTCAGGCGGCACTGCCCCGGTCGGCACCGCCCAGACATAGGCCATGCGTTCCGGCAAGCCCGGCTGCAGCGCAGGTGACATCGTCGCATCGCGAACCAGCACGACGAAGGGCTTGTCTTCCGTGCCGCCTGGCTGAAAGGTGGTAAAATAATTCTTGCTTGAAAGGGCCGTGCGATTGGTCATCTCGGCTTCAAACACAATCGCCTTCTCGCCGGCTTTAAGCGGCAAGCCATAGATACCCTTGTCGACGGTATAGGCTCGCAGCGGCTTGACCTTCCAGGGCCCCGTCTCGATCGGCTGGCCTGGTCCGAGGACGACGACTGGCTTTTCCAGCGTATCGAACGCACCGAGAGCGCCACCGACTGCAAGCGCGGCGAAAGTGCCAATGCCGCCCAATATCCAGGCTTTGAGCTTTGAGCCGACACCGCCGAACATGGAGCCTTCCGAATCTTGCGCGTGCCACCCGGGCGGCAAATTAGTGCGGAAACTTTGCGATTGGAACCCCGGCGACGCCACCGCTACCGACTTGCATCATGCTCCTGACCAAGCCTGCCATTCTCATCGCAAATTCGAAGGGCATGTCTGCCCGGCGAAAGGGGATCTTGCAGCGCCTCGGACCCGGCTCCCAAGCACGATACGCGCATGGCCATTTCATCAACCTTTCAGTTTCGCTTCCAACCAGGCGATCGTCTTCGGCCCGACCGGATGTTGTCCCAGCTTTCGCCCGGCCTGGTTGATCAGGACCTGCCCCGAACCGTTTTTTAAGCTGTCTCGCCTAGATAGTCTGCCGTGCTGAGGCCTGTTAGGGTTCGGCGCGAGGACTGGGAGTACCGCGTGCGCTTTTCCACAGCCACGACAGCTGAGCGGTTTCTGCCGCAGCGCCTGGCGCTGCGCGCACGGCCATTGTTCGACAAACTCGATGCAGTTCTCTTTTCATCCGATGAGCGTGGCGAAGCCGGGCGGATTTCGCTGCTCGCTTTCGTCATCCGCGTCATCAGCGCCGTCATTGCCTTCGTTAGCCAAGTGCTGATGGCGCGTTGGATGGGTTCTTTCGAATACGGCATCCTGGTGCTGGTCTGGACGACGATGGTCATCGTCGGAAACCTGTCCTGCCTCGGTTTCCATACTTCTGTGATCCGCTTCATTCCCGAATTCCGCGAACATGGCAAACTGCCTGAGCTGCGCGGCATCCTGCTGGCCAGCCGGATCTTCGTCCTGGTCGCCTCGACCATAATCGCACTGCTCGGAATCGCCGGGGTGTGGCTGTTTTCCGGCTGGATCGAAAACTACTATGTGATGCCCTTCATCCTCGGCATCTTCTGCCTGCCGATGATCGCGATGTCCGATCTGCTCCAGGGAGTCGCCCGCGCCAATTCCTGGACGCTGTCAGCCCTCTCACTCGTCTTTATCGTGCGTCCGCTCGCGATCCTTGCCTGCATGGCAATCGCACTGCTGATCGGCATGCCAGCGGACGCGAAGACTGCATTGGTTGCGTCGATCGTCGCCACCTATGCCACCACCATCTTCCAGCTGATCGAGGTTACCGCCCGCACCGACGGCCGCGTGCCCTCAGGCGCAACAACCATCCATCTGCGCGACTGGATCGCCGTTTCGTTGCCGATCTTCCTGGTGGAGAGTTTCTTCTTCCTGCTGACCAATGCCGACGTGCTGATGGTCGGCTTCTATCTCGCTCCTGACGACGTGGCCGTCTATTTCGCGACCGTGAAAACATTGGCGCTGGTGCATTTTGTTTATTTTGCAGTGAAGGCCGGCGTAGCGCAGCGCTATGCCCATTACACCCATGGCGAAAGGAGCAAGCTTGCAGCCTTCGCCCGCGAGACGGTGTCCTGGACGTTCTGGCCGTCCCTTTTGATGGCATTCGTTGTGCTTCTCCTCGGCAAGCCCATGCTGATGCTGTTTGGGCCGGAATTCTCCACCGGCTATCCGCTGCTGTTCCTGCTCGTCTGCGGTGTCGTCGCCCGTGCGGCGGTGGGACCCTGCGAGAGCCTGCTCACCATGAGCGGCCATCAGAACATCTGCGCCGCCGTTTTTGCCTTGACGCTGGCCATCAACGTTGCACTCAATGTGGTGCTGATCCCAAGCTTCCATCTCTGGGGAGCTGCGCTGGCCACCGCGCTTGCCATGGTGTTCGAGGCCGCAGCCTTGTCATTCACGGTCTGGCGCAAGCTTGGCATTGCCATGTTTATCTTCATTCCCGCGAAAGGAACCGCCTGATGGCCGCCGTTCCGCTGATCGAAGAGACAAGCGGCGGCCCCGCGGGGACGCTTATGACCGGTCTTGCCGGTGTTTCGCCCGATGCCGCCGAATTGGCGGAAATCGAGTTGCTGGCCTCCAACCGGCGTGAACGGACGCTTGCCGTCTATGCAGCTTCGGCGGGCTTCGACCTTGTTGAGGAACTCGATTATCTGTGCAATCGCACCGTTGAGCCCAATGTTTTCTTCAATCCGCGTTTCCTGGCGCCGGCAATGCCGCGCCTGGAAGACAAGGAGGTGCGCCTTGCCGTCATCCGGGATGGCAACGAGCATCGCAGCCGGCTTCGCCTGCTGGTGCCATTCTCGGTGGAGCGGCCTGGCATCCCTCTCGCGGCTGCCATCATGCGCACCTGGGCAAGCCCGTTCGGTCCAGTCGGCACTCCCCTCGTTGATCGCGACGACCCGATTGGCGTGATCGAAGATTTCTTCTCGATGCTGTCGCGTCCGCATCTGAAACTGCCCAAGGTCTTCGCCTTTCCGGACATGCGCCTCGATGGTTCGATGGCGAGCCTGCTCAGGGCGCTTGCAGAGGCCCGCAACCTGCCGCTGGTGATCACAGGCGAGACGCAGCGTCCGGTGCTCCAAAGCAAACTCGACGGCGAAACCTATCTCAAGCAATCCTTGCGTTCGCATCACTACCGCGAGTTCCGCCGCTTGAAGCGGCGTCTTGGCGAGACCGGTGAGTTGAGACACGAAGTGGCACGCGGGCCGGAAGAAATCCGCCGGGCCATCGAGAACTTCCTGACGCTGGAAGCCTCAGGTTGGAAAGGACGCGAACGCACCGCGATGGCTATCGACCGCTTCCGCGCCGCGTTCGCGCGTGAAGCCGTGCATCGTCTTGCCGAGCAGGACATGTGTCGCATTCATTCGTTGACGCTGGATGGCCGCACCATCGCCAGCCTCATTGTCTTCGTCGAGGCCGGCCATGCCTACACCTGGAAGACCGCCTATGATGAAACGCTGGCGACGTTCTCTCCAGGCACGCTCTTGATGATCGAAGTAACCAAGCAACATCTCGACGATCCAAATATCGTCATGACGGATTCCTGCGCCGTGCCCGATCATCCTGTGATGAGCCGTCTGTGGATGGAGCGGCGGCCGGTCGGCACCTTTGTCATCGGCCTGACTCCCGACGCCGACAAGGCGACCAGACAGGCCGCCTCGCAACTGCATCTCTACCGAGAGACCCGCAATTTCGCCCGCCTTCTGCGTAACAGGATAAGAAGTCTGTTCAATCGCAATTGATCGGCCGCCACTTCCGTCGATCGGGACACGTCGATCTGACTACACGGTGTGCACTTTAGACAAACCTACCCAGGCAAGCAGGCTCGTTTGGGCGCGCGCGACCCTGACCAAAATCTTGAATGCCTGGGATGTTGTCCAGCCCGGCGCGCGCGCGGGATGGGCACGCCGCTGCACTTCATCCGAACCAAAGGGTTCGCAAGGGCGACTGCCCGTCGGCCGGCCAGGCCGCCCATCGGAGCGGTGAGCGAAGCGAACTCGCGTGAGATAGAAAAATGGTGCCCCTAGCCGGGATCGAACCAGCACTCCTTGCGGAACTCGATTTTGAGTCGAGCGCGTCTACCAATTCCGCCATAGGGGCTCGGACCGGGCGGTCCGGATGCGCGCGGACTATACGGTCGCGCACCGGTTCGTCAACTGGGGCGTGGCATCCACGAACCGAAATCGCCAGAAACTCGCTTCTGGACCGGTGCGACCTTTCGTTTTCGTGAAGGGGTCGCCATTGTGTGGCCAAGAAATTCTTTCTAGAGCATGCACTCACGAAAAGGGGGCAGCATGCTTCGCGGACTTTACGACTGGACGCTGTCGCTGGCAGCGCGCAAATCGGCCGAGTGGTGGCTGGCCTTCATCGCTTTCGTGGAAAGCTCGGTCTTCCTCGTGCCCGCAGATGTGCTTTACCTGCCAATGGCGCTCTCTCGCCCGGAGCGGGCCTATCGTTATGCTATCGTAGCCACCGTTGCCTCGGTTCTCGGCGGCATCGCCGGCTGGTTTCTCGGCCATTACGCCTATGAGGCGATTGCCAAGCCGGTGCTGGAATTCTACGGCAAGTATGACGAATTCGAAGCGCTGCGCATGTCGTCCGGCATCGGCTTCATCATCTTGATGCTGATCACGTCGGGAGCGGCACATCTGCCTCCGATCAAGGTGGTGACGATCCTCTCCGGCGTCATCGGCGTTAATCTGCTGCTGTTCATCGTGCTCGCCATCGTCGCCCGCGGCGGCCGTTTCCTGCTGCTGGCCTGGCTGCTTCGCCGCTATGGCGAACCGATCCGCGAGTTCATCGAAAAACGGCTCGGCCTGCTGGCGGGCGCAGCTGCCGTTGTTCTCATTCTGCTTTATTTCGCGGCCAAATACGCGCTTTGAGCGACTGATCGCCGATCATAGGAGCAAACCCGATGTCCGACGCGACGACACCCGCACAGCGCGGCCCGATGCTCACCGCCGCGTTCCTTGCGGTGGCCATGGCTGTCACCGTCGGTTCGGCCCTCGCCTTCCAGTACATAGGCGGCTACATCCCTTGCAAGCTCTGCTACGAGCAACGCATCCCCTATTATGTCGGCGCACCGCTGATGCTGCTCGCTGCTCTGGCAGCGATGTTCAAACTGCCGGGCTGGCTCACCCGCGTGCTGCTCGTCGTCGGCGGGCTGCTGATGGTCTATGGCCTCTATCTCGGCGTTTTCCATTCCGGCGTCGAATGGGGCTGGTGGCCGGGCCCAACCGACTGCACCAATGTCGCCGGCCCGGTCGATACTGGCGGCAAAGGCGTACTGGATGCGCTGGACAAGTTCGTGCCGCCATCTTGCGACAAGGCAGCCCTGCGTATCCTCGGGCTGTCGCTGGCCGGCTGGAACGCCATTGCCAGCCTGATCCTGGCGGCAGTCGCCTTTCGCGGGGCCTTCAAGCGCACTTGAAATGGCGATGAGCCTTAAGGCTCGAGTTCCACATCCCAGTAGAGATAATCCATCCAGCTTTCGTGCAGATGGTTCGGGGGGAAGAGACGGCCGTTATTGTGCAGATCGTGCACGGTCGGCTGGTAAGGCTTCTGCAGCGGCCACATCTTAGCCTGGGAAGGCATCATGCCGCCTTTGCGCAGATTGCAGGGGGAGCAGGCGGCGACCACATTCTCCCACGTCGTCGCACCGCCGCGATGACGCGGGACGACGTGGTCGAAGGTGAGATCCTCCGGCGTCCCGCAATATTGGCACTGGAAGCGGTCCCGCAGGAACACGTTGAAGCGGGTGAAGGCCGGATAGCGCGACGGCTTCACATAGGCCTTCAAGCTGACAACGGAGGGCAGCTTCATCGAAAAGTTCGGCGAGGAAACCGCGTGCTCGTATTCGGCGACGATGTTGACGCGATCGAGGAACACCGCCTTGATCGCATCCTGCCAGGACCAGAGCGAAAGCGGGTAATAGCTGAGCGGACGATAGTCCGCATTCAGCACCAGTGCTGGAAGCCCATCCGGAGATACGGCAACCGTCACGTTGTTTGCCTCCTTGGTTCATCAACCGAACGGCGCGGATACTGTAAGCCCGACATGACAGGGATGTGAAGCGGGAAGCCCTGCCGAACACCCCTCAAAAGAGCATGATTTTTAAGCTTTTTTGCGGCTCAAACGGGCGGAGCGGCATCCCTGCCCTTCAATTCCCTGTAATAGGACCAGAAAAGTCGCGCCGCGACGCCTCTCCAAGGCGCCCATGATTCGGCCAGGAGAATGAGTTTTTTCTCGGCCGGGCGTGGGTCGATCGATAGCGCGTGGCCGACCGCACTCTGCAGTGCGACGTCCCGCGCTGGGAAAACATCCGGGTGCCCGGCGGCAAAGAGCAGATAACATTCCGCCGTCCAAGGGCCGATGCCCGGAACGGCGGTGAGTTCGGCGATCGCTTCGTCGGCGTCCATCGAACAGAGATGATGCAGGTCGAGCCCGTCTGCGACCGCGCCGGCGACGGCGAGCAGCCCACGCTGCTTGGGCCGCGACAATCCGGCCTCGCGGAAAACATCTTCGCCCGCGCCAAGGATGGCCTCGGGCGTCAATGGGTCCAGCAGCTTGATCAGCCGCCCGAAAATCGCATCAGCGCTGGCGCGGGAAACCTGTTGCGAGACGATGATCGAAGCAAGGCTGGCAAAGCCCGGCTCCGAAAGACGCAACGGCACGTCCCGGGCAAAGGCCCGCACCGTCTCCAGGCGCGGATCGATGTCGCACAAGGCATCGAGACCCGCGGCTATGTCATTGAGAGAGGTGATGCGCTGCATGTTGCTTGTCCGAGGAAGGCCGGCAAGGTAGCAATCCGGCTACACTTGCAAAACCCGATTGCCGCCGGTCGATGACATTCCTGACATTTCGTTTCGCTCCAAGCCCGAATGGCGAACTGCACCTCGGTCATGCCTATTCGGCGCTGCTGAACCAGCAATTGGCGAGTGAAGTCGACGCACATCTGTTGCTGCGCATCGAGGACATCGACACCACACGCTGCACGCCGGAATTCGAGGCGGGCATCTATCGCGACCTGGAATGGCTTGGCGTGGATTGGGAAGAGCCGGTGCGGCGCCAGTCGGAACATTTTTCCGCATACCAAACGGCGCTCGACAGGCTGATCGCCGAAAATCTCGTCTATCCAGCCTTCATGAGCCGTGGCGACATCCGTGCCTTCATCAGCGATCGCGAACGACGCGGGCGCGATTGGCCCCGTGATCCCGACGGCGTGCCGCTTTATCCCGCTGTCGACAAAACCCTCCCGCGCGAGGAGCGTGATATCCGCATCGCGCAGGGTGCTCCCTTCGCCTGGCGGCTCGACGTCGCCGCGGCCCTGGCGCGGATCGGCAGCGATCTTTTCTGGACAGAGTTCGAAGACACGACCCTTTCGGCCACACGTAGCATCGCCGCACGGCCGCAGGATTGGGGAGACGTCATTCTGGCGCGCCGGGACATCCCGACCAGTTACCATCTGTCGGTCGTTTTGGACGATGCTTTGCAGGGGGTAACCCACGTCGTACGCGGCATGGACCTTTTTCAGGCAACGGCTGTGCAAAGGCTGTTGCAGGAACTGCTCGGCCTGCCGCACCCGGCCTACTTCCACCACCGACTGATTTTTGGCCCGGACGGGCGCAAGCTCTCAAAGAGCCTGAAGGATACGGGCTTGACCGCATTACGCGCCGCCGGCGCAACACCCCAGGACATCCGCCGCATGGTTGGGCTATAGGAGCAGTTCGGGCAGCAGCTTCAATTCGCGTTACTTTAAAAGTAAGCGGTTTTGGCTTTGCCCAGCCCGGTGGCCGGGCTAGAGCGGCACATTCTCCATCAGAAAGCGGTCCGCCATTCCATGCACGAGTTCAAGCGGTTCATTCCCGCCACCTTCGTAGTGCTGTGGGCGACCGGTTTCATCGGCGCCCGCTATGCCATGCCATGGGCAGAGCCTTTCACCTTCCTGGCGATCCGATTTGCCATTGCCGCGGCGCTGTTCGCTGGGCTGATCGTGCTCCTTAAAGCGCGCTGGCCAAACCGCGCACAAGCCCAGCATGCGATCATCGCCGGCATTCTCATGCACGGCATCTATCTTGGCGCGGTGTTCTGGGCGATCCATCGCGGCCTGCCTGCCGGCATCTCGGCACTGATCGTCGGCCTGCAGCCGCTCATCACCGCCGTCATGGCGGGTAAGCTGCTCGGCGAGCAGATCCAACCCCGCCATTGGACCGGCCTGGCCATCGGCTTTGTCGGTGTCGTCACTGTCCTATGGCCAAAACTCGGTGCGCTTGGTGGCGGCATCACACCGGCTACACTTACCGCCTCGGTTATCTCTGTCATCGCGATGAGCGCAGGCACCGTCTGGCAGAAGCGTTTTGCCTCTTCCGGGGATCTCGTCGCCTCGACCTTCTGGCAATATATCGGCGGCACAGCGGTGATGGCGGCTGCGAGTTTCGCTTTCGAAACCCGTATCTTTACCTTGAATGGCGATTTCATCTTCGCCATGGCCTGGCTTGTTCTGGTCCTCTCGGTCGGCGCTATCTTCCTGTTGATGGTGATGATCCGCGATGGCGCGATGTCGAAAGTTGCCTCGCTGTTCTATCTGGTTCCTGCGGTCACCGCCGTGATGGCCTGGATCCTGTTTGGAGAACATCTGAACCTCGTCCAGATCGTCGGCATGGCCATCACCACTTTCGGCGTCGGTCTGGCCACGACTCAGCCGACGCGGGCACGCGCTTCCGCATAGCGGCTGATGGCAGCGTTGAGTTCTCCACCCAGAATGAAGATCACCGAGACGATGTAGAGGAAGACCACCGCGATCATGATCGAGGCAAGGCCGGCATAGGTCGTCACATAGGACGAGAAATGGTCGAGGTAAGAGGCGAAGATCGTCGACCCTACCACCCATCCGACCAGCGTGAAGCCGATGCCCGGCAGGATCGACACGATGCTGCGTCGCCCCATCGGCAGCCAGATATGCACGGCGAAAAGCGCGAACACGATGACCGTCGAAGCGATAACGAAGCGCCATAGCGTGATGGTGCCCATGTAGGGGCCTATCCAATGGAAATGCGCCTCCGCCAGACGTGCGATCAGCGGTGCGAAAACCAGCAAAAGACTGATCGCCAGGAAGCCCACTGCTGCAATCAGCACGAAGACGATGCTTTGGGCTCGCCGAAAGATGATCGAACGTGTCTCCGTCATGCGATAGGCCCGGTTCAAGGACGTGCGCACCGCCTCGATACCATTGGAGGCGAAGAAACCGGCAAGCAGCACGCCGTAAGTGAGAAGGTCCGTACGCCGAACCGTCAGCACATTGACGACCTCCCGTGCGATGGGCTTGGCGATCTGTTCCGGCCAGGTGTCGAACAGCAACGGCACGATCGTCTCGACGAAGGCTTGCGCACCAAGGAAACTTGCCAGCGATGTGGCAAAGATCAGAAATGGAAACAGCGCCATCAGCGACGTTATCGCCAGATGGCTGGCCATCGCCCAGCCGTCGTCATTGTTGAAATGGCCGACCGCATCGTAGAGCACGCGGCGGAAGGCGACGATGGTTCGTAGCAACGAAGCTGTCCCTCCGGTTGTTTCCAGGCGGCGAATATGGGAAGTCATTGCGGTAAATGGCAAGCCTCGCCGCCTCTTCCAGTATCTCATCCCAAGCGCCGCGCACGATAATCGTCACCGGTGCTTCGTCAGGTATTGGCGCCTATTGCGCACGAGCACTGAAGACGGATGGATGGCGGGTGTTCGCCACCGCCCGTAAGGTCGATGACATCGCAAAGCTCGAAGCTGACGGCATCGAGACCTTCTACCTTGATTATCGCGAACCGGAATCGATCGCCGCCCTGGTCGAAGCCGTGCTCGGACGCACAGGCGGCAAGCTTGACGCCCTCTACAACAACGGAGCTCACGCCCAGCCTGGTGCGGTCGAGGACTTGCCGGTGGTCGCATTGCGCGAACAATTCGAAGCCAATCTGTTTGGCTGGCACGATCTTACCCGCCGCATCGTACCTGTCATGCGTGCCCAGGGTCACGGCCGCATCGTTCATTGCTCGTCAATTCTCGGCCTCACCCCGGTGCCGTTCCGTGGTGCTTATGCCGCGTCCAAACATGCGCTGGAAGGTTTGATGCTGTGCCTGCGCCAGGAACTGGAAGGCAGCGGCGTGCAGGTTTCCTTGATCGAACCTGGGCCGATTGCTTCGAAGATCGCGAGCAACGGCCTGCCCTGGTTCCTGAAGCACATCGACCATGAGAATTCGGTGCATCGCGATGCCTACCAGGCCCAATTGCAACGGCTTCAGCAGGGTGGAAGCCAGTCTCCCTACAAGCTCGGACCGGAAGCGGTCTACAAAGTGCTGACCCATGCGCTTCTGTCGCAACGCCCTCGCCCGCACTATGTGGTAACGATGCCGGCCAGAATCGGGGTCGTGCTGAAACGTCTGTTGCCGGCATCCCTGCTCTACCGCATCCTCGCCAAGCGCGCCTGAACGAACGGAACACGCCATGGGAACTGTCTTCAACATTCTCGCCATCGTCGTGATGGTCGCTGTCGTGGCGGTGTTGATCCGCGGCCTCATCAACATGATGCGCGGCGGCTCGGGCGTCACCTCGAACAAGCTCATGCAGGCCCGCGTCCTGCTGCAGGCCCTGGCATTGGTGCTGATCATGATCGCGGTGTACCTGACCCGCAAATAGTCTCCAAATCTGCGGGAGGATCCCTTGGTCAAACTCAACAAGATCTACACCCGCACCGGCGATGCCGGCACCACCGGTCTAGGCACCGGTGCAAGGCGCCTGAAGTCCGACCTACGTATCGACGCCTGCGGCACGGTCGACGAGGCCAATGCCTGCATAGGCATGGCACGTCTGCACACCGCCGCCTCGCACCCTGCAATCGATAGGATGCTCGGCCTTATCCAGAACGATCTATTCGACCTCGGCGCCGATCTTTCAGTGCCGGACGACGGCAAGCCGCTGGAATATGAGCCCTTGCGCATCATCGCCTCGCAGGTCGAGCGCCTCGAGAAAGACATCGACCTGCTCAACGAGGACCTTCAGCCGTTGAAATCCTTCATCCTGAACGGAGGTTCGCCGGGGGCCGCAGCACTTCATCTGGCACGCACGGTAACGCGGCGTGCCGAACGTGTTATGGTGGCCCTGGCGCAGAACCCGGACGAGCAGGTTGGCGCCGAAGCACTGAAATACATCAACCGCCTGTCGGACTTCCTCTTCGTGGCCGCGCGCACGGTCAATGACAATGGAAAGTCCGACGTGCTATGGGTGCCGGGCAAGAACCGCTGATTTGGCGTCAGCGGATGAGGGGCGGAAGCCGGCCGCATGTTCATCCCGCTTTACGATTCCAACCATCTGCGCCGCATCCGCTACGCCTATGTCAACATCGGGCTGATTCTCTTCAATGTCGCCATCTATCTGATGACGCGCGTCGGCGGTGACGAATATGCCGCGGGTGCCGCGCTGAGCTATGGCTTCATCCCTTCCGTTGTTCACGACATGGCGGAACTGTCGCCGCAATTCATCGTGATCCCGGAACAGCTCAGCTACCTGACCTACTCTTTCCTGCATGCCGATATCTTCCATCTCGGCGGCAACATGCTGTTCCTGTGGGTGTTCGGCGACAATGTCGAGGATGCGCTCGGTCACATCCGCTACCTGATCTTCTATCTTGCCTGTGCCGCCGGCGGTGCCCTTTTCCACGGCTGGGTCGCTCCGGGCTCCGAACACCCCCTGATCGGTGCGTCGGGTGCCATCGCCGGCGTGGTGGCAGCCTATCTCATCCTCTATCCACGCGTGAAAGTGTGGGTATTGGCCTTCGCCCGCATTCCACTCAGGCTGCCGGCCTACATCGTCCTGATCCTTTGGGTGCTTCTGCAGTTCGTGATGTTCGCTATGGGAGGCGAGGAGCAGATATCCTGGGCTTGCCATATCGGCGGCATCGTGACGGGTGCGATCCTTGTTCTGGTGCTGCGCAGCCGCGGCGTCCCCTTGTTGGAGAACGAGGACGAAACAGCGCCGGCAACCAATCCCGCCGAAGCCGTACCGCCCCCGCTCCCTACCGTTGCGGAAACGAAGCCGGCATCACGCTGGGGCAGGCAATAGAAGGCTGCGCTCCGGCGCGATTTTCAACCGATTTGGGCCTTTTGCCGATATTGACGGGGATGGCGCCCGCAACTACGGTCCGCGCGCCTGCGGCAGCCCTGTCAGCCACCGTTTAGGCGGCCGAAGCTTGGCGGATGAATTTGAGAAATTGCGTCCGAAATGTCGGCATTCGACAACTCTGAGCGGGCCGGTACTGTTATAGCGCCCCGAATGCATCTTGAGAGGTGAGAGACAGATGAAAGTCCTGGTGCCCGTGAAGCGGGTCGTCGATGCGAATGTGAAGGTTCGTGTGAAAGCGGACGGCTCGGGCGTTGAACTCGCCAATGTGAAGATGGCGATGAACCCGTTCGACGAGATCGCGGTTGAGGAGGCGATCCGCCTGAAGGAAGCCGGCAAGGTCGAGGAGATCGTGGTGGTCTCGATCGGCCCGGCACAGGCGCAGGAAACGCTGCGCACCGCTCTCGCCATGGGCGCCGACCGCGCCATCCTGGTCAAGGCCGACGAAGCCGTCGAGCCGCTGGGCGTCGCGAAGGTGCTGAAGGGCGTCGTCGACGCGGAGCAGCCCGGCCTCGTTATTCTCGGCAAGCAGGCAATCGACGACGATTCCAACCAGACCGGCCAGATGCTGGCCGCGCTTCTCGGCTGGTCACAGGGCACTTTTGCCTCGAAGGTGGAACTGGCCGGCGACAAAGCCAAGATCACCCGTGAAGTCGACGGCGGGCTGCAGACCGTCGAATTGAAGATGCCGACCATTGTGACGGTCGACCTGCGCCTGAACCAGCCGCGTTATGCCTCGCTGCCCAACATCATGAAGGCCAAGAAGAAGCCGCTCGACGAAAAGACCGCGGCCGATTTCGGCGCCGACATCAAGCCGCGCCTCAAAGTCATCAAGACCGAGGAACCGGGCGGCCGCAAGGCTGGCGTCAAGGTCAAGACGGTTGCCGAGCTTGTCGACAAGCTCAAGAACGAAGCCGGCGTGCTTTAAGCGAAGCGGAAAGGGATCAAGAACATGGCAATCCTCCTTATCGCCGAACACGACAACGCCTCGCTTTCCGACCAGACCGCCAAGGCACTGTCGGCCGCTCTCAAGATCGGCTCCGACGTCGACGTCCTGGTCGCCGGCAAGGGCGCCAAGGCAGCCGCCGACGCTGCCGGCAAGCTGAAGGGCGTGCGCAAGGTGCTTCTGGCCGAGGCAGACGAACTGGCCGAGCGCCTCGCCGAGCCGACCGCCGCGCTCGTCGTCTCATTGGCCGGCAATTACGACACCATCGTCGCCGCGGCCACCTCCACCGGCAAGAACGTCTCGCCGCGCGTCGCCGCGCTGCTCGACGTCGCCCAGGTCTCGGAAATCATCGAGGTGGTCTCGGCCGACACCTTCAAGCGCCCGATCTATGCCGGCAACGCCATCCAGACGGTGCAGGCGAGCGACGGCAAGAAGGTGATCACCGTGCGGACCGCCTCCTTCCAGGCAGCCCCGGAAGGTGGTTCGGCTCCAGTCGAGACCGTCTCGGCTGCCGCAAACCCCGGCCTTTCGACCTTCGTCGAAAACAAGCTGTCGGAGAGCGATCGTCCGGAACTGACCTCGGCCAAGATCATCATCTCGGGCGGCCGCGCCCTCGGCTCGGCCGAGAAGTTCCAGGAAGTCATCCTGCCCGTGGCCGACAAGCTGGGTGCCGCGGTCGGCGCCAGCCGCGCGGCAGTCGATGCCGGCTACGCCCCCAACGATTGGCAGGTCGGCCAGACCGGCAAGGTGGTGGCGCCTGACCTCTATATTGCCTGCGGCATCTCCGGCGCCATCCAGCATCTCGCCGGCATGAAGGACTCCAAGGTCATCGTTGCCATCAACAAGGACGAGGAAGCGCCGATCTTCCAGGTCGCCGACTACGGCATCGTCGGCGACCTCTTCCAGGTACTGCCGGAACTCCAAAAGGCGCTTTGACGCCCTTTTCGGATCGGTATTAAAATATGTTGGCCGGGGTAGACGAAACCTACCCCGGCCATTTAGTTTGCATCGCACAAAACAAGAAGAAGCGTTGGCGGGATAGCGAATGACCGGCAAGATCGAAACAGTTGGCATCATCGGCGCGGGCCAGATGGGGGGCGGCATTGCCCATGTCTCGGCATTGGCCGGCTACAATGTCCTGCTTTACGATGTCTCAGTCGACCGGATCGAAAAGGGCATCGCCACGATCTCCGGCAACCTGGCTCGCCAGGTGGCGTCCGGCAAGCTGGACGAAACGGAACGCAAGAATGCCATGTCCCGCATCGGTTCCGCTGCGGCGATGGCGGATCTTGCTGCCGCGGACCTGGTTATCGAGGCCGCAACCGAAGACGAGACGATCAAGCGCAAGATCTACGCGCAACTATGCCCGCAATTAAATCCGACTGCGGTGCTCGCGACCAACACGTCCTCGATATCGATCACGCGACTTGCGGCGCAGACCGATCGCCCGGAACGCTTCATCGGCATCCATTTCATGAACCCCGTTCCGGTGATGAAGCTGGTCGAACTGGTGCGCGGCATCGCCACCGAAGACCAGACCTTCGAACTGGCTAAGGCCTATGTGAAGCAGCTCGACAAGACGATCACCGTCTCGGAGGATTTCCCGGCATTCATCGTCAATCGCATCCTGTTGCCGATGATCAACGAGGCGATCTACACGCTGTACGAAGGTGTCGGTTCTGTGGAAGCCATCGACACCGCCATGAAACTCGGCGCCAACCATCCGATGGGTCCGCTGCAGCTTGCCGACTTCATCGGGCTCGATACCTGTCTGTCGATCATGCAGGTGCTGCACGAAGGTCTATCGGATTCCAAATACCGCCCTTGCCCGTTGCTGGTGAAATATGTCGAAGCCGGCTGGCTTGGCCGCAAGTCCGGACGCGGCTTCTACGACTATCGCGGCGAGCATCCCGTACCGACACGTTGACCCGCTCCAAATTGGCGCCTCATCCTGTCCGATGATCGGTTCTGCTTTTCGGGCTTCTATCCCGGATGCGGTGCGGGCTTACTTTTGAACGTCAGGTTCCCGTTGCCACGCGCGTCATCGGTGTGGCGACGCCGGATGCAGAGCCGGGCAAGGCCATGAAGGCGCAGTTCCGGCCCGCCGCCTTGGCAGCATAACAGGCAGCGTCGGCTCTTGCGATGATTTCGTTGGCCTCTCCGGCGTCGGCCGCGATCGACGTGAGACCGATGCTGGAAGAAACGCGGTGGGTCTGCCCCTCCCAGATGAATTCCAGCGCACTGACCGCACCAAGGACCGCCAGAGCAGCCTTCTCGCCATCGGCAAGCGAAGGCGACATCAACACCACCGCGAATTCGTCGCCGCCAAACCTGGCCACGATATCCGTCGGCGCCAAGGCCGCCTTTATCGTCGAGGCCACTTGCCGCAACAACGCGTCGCCGGCCGCGTGCCCGCTGGTATCGTTGACCGGTTTGAAATGATCGAGGTCAATGAACATCAGCTGATAGCGGGAACCATCCTGCCTGGTCTTGGCAAGGAAATCCTCGACCGTTCGTATAAAGCTTGGCCGATTGGCAAGACCTGTCAACGCGTCATGCGTGGCGGCATGGGCGAGTTGCCGCTGCAATGTTCGCGCGTCGGTAAAGTCCTGGAAAACGATGACCGAGCCGCTGAATTCGTTTTGTTCGCTCAGGATCGGGGATACGACCTGACGAATGCTGAAGCGCGTGCCGTCGCCGCGCACGAGAACGGCGCGGCTGTTATGTTCAGCCCGGTCCAGCCTGCTGCCGGCAAGGTGCGGTTCGTCGAGCCGCCGCCCGGTTTCCTCGTCAACAACACGATAGACGAAGCCGAGCGGTTTGCCGAGCGAAGCGAGGCTGGTGACGCCGGTAAGTTTTTCCGCTACCGGATTCATGAAGGTGATGTTGTTGTCGGCGTCCGTGCCGATGACGGCATCGCCGATCGACTGCAGCATCACCCGCAACCGTTCCTTCTCGTCGGCGAGAAGAGCCGCGGAAACAATCAGTCGTTCCTCGGCTTCCTTACGCTCGGTGATATCCGTCATCGAGCCGATCGCGCGGGCCACACGCCCGTCGGGCTCGCGCTCTATCGCTTTGCCGTGATCCGACACCCAAATCCAGCGCCCGCTTTTATGGCGCATGCGGAACTCGAGTTTGTATTCCAGCGTACGTCCTTCCATATGATCGTGATCGGCGGCGGCCATGCGTGCGACATCGTCGGGATGCGCAAGCTCAAGCCAAAGGTCTGGGTCGTTGCCGAGTTCGTGATCCTCGTAGCCGAGCATCTTCTTCCACGTGGTGGAATAGTGAACCGTATTGCGGCGCATGTCGGCGTCCCAGACGCCTTGTCCAGCACTGGCGAGTGCGAAATTCCAGCGCGTCTCGGCATCGGCCAGGCGAGCATGGTCCTCTTTGATATGCTTGATGTAGAGGCCGACCAGGAAAGGCGTTGATACGATGATGGCAACGGAGACCTGGAACCCGTCGCTGAGCATCTCCACACCACCGTCGATGCCAGGCATGAACCCACCCATCGCTGCGGCGACGCAAACTGCCCCGGTGAACGCACAGACTAGTGCAAGTTCGAGATGAGCCAATCTCGGCGCGATGACCATCAAAGGGAGCATCGCGAGCGCAAATGGGTAACGGCTCTGGCTGAGCGCCACATAGGCCAGACCTGCGCAGATCGACGTCATCAACGCGAAGCGAAATAGCGACCGCGGCTTCAGGAGCGCTGAGATTTCGGACCGTGTTACGTACACCGAGAACGGCAGGAGCAATGCGTAACCCAGCGCATTACTGGACAAGAATGTCCAAGCCGTCGAAACAATCGGCCAGCCGTAAAGCGTATGGGCAGCTCCGGCAAAAGCGAGACCGGTTATAGCGTCGGCAACGACCGCGGTCAGAAAAAGGATAAGCGAAAACATGCGGGCCGGCGGCGCTGTTTTAACGGGCAGTCCACCGGCGAAACGAGCAACCAGCCAGAGTGATAGCGCCGCGTGGCCGACGTTGACGACGACAAACAGCGCTCCCATGGCTGGGGACGAGCCAAAGAGCAGATTGGAGACCAGTGTGGCGAGCGCAATGGCTGCGTAGTCTATCCAGCCGGCTGGGTATTGGCGCCTGGCCAATATCGCAAAGGCAAACGCGGATGCGAGCCAAACCGTGGCAACCCCGTCGCCAACTCTCGACAGCAGGATCGAAGCCGCTGCCGCAATCAGATAGCCCAAGCCCAGCGCAACCGCCGCCAGATATTTGCCCGGGCCACGTCCTTGTAGATGGTGAAACGTCACAACGTTATCTACCCAACCAGGCGCATCCCTTCTGCCATCATGAAGTAACCCATTTAAGGAATGATTGCATAGAGGGCATGCCCACTATTTAGGGCTGTGAACGCGAACTTGGCATATATCCGCATCTATAAGATTTTGCTGTTTTATTGGCGAATTACCAACGCACGAAAAAGCGGCCTGCCAACGCTCCCAGCCCAGCGAGGATAGCGATGCCCAGGCTGTACCAGGTCGCGACGAACAACGGTGAATCATCGACGCAATGCGCGGCATAAAAGGTGGCGGCCACCCCTCCAGCCAGCAGACCAGCGACCGCGCCTGCAAGCGTCGGCCTCGTCGGCGCGGCATGCTTGAGCGTGGCAACGAGGGCAGCAAGTGGGCAAAGGCCAACAAGCGGAATGAAAGTCAGGCAGACGAACATATTGTTGCCGACGAGCCGCCGCCCCCAGTCGCTCGACGGAATTGCCAGCAACTCCAGCATGACGGCCGCGAGCATGAGCAGCGGGCCAAGAAGAAGCCAGCGGCCGAATTTTCCGACAGCCGCCCCCGGCAGGGCCAGCATCCGCAGCGCCAGAAAAGCAGTGATCGCCACGGTGCTCGTGAACACGAATTTGAACAGGAAGCGGACCGTCTCCATCGCCTGCATGAAATCGGGGCGCATTCCGATCGTCATGAAAAGCAGGAAAGCGGCAGCGGCCAAAGCAAACAGCAGTGCCGCGAACCAAACCTTGCCGAGCGGCATCACTGTGCTTTTCGCATCGGCGCCAAGCGTCCTGATCAGCTCGTCCGTCTTCATCTCAGCCCCGTCCGAACCGCTTGGCGATGGCTGCCAGCCCGCGATGCAACGCGACCCGGACAGCCGTCTCGTTCATGTTGAGTTTCCTGGCCGTCTCTCCAATTGAATTGCCATCGACGGAAATCGACGAGACCACGACACGCTGGCCCGGCGGCAGGCTATCCAAGGCGCGGCCTATATCGCGCTCGCTGACGGTTTCCTGCTCGGGCTCCGCCAAGGTCTCGGCAAACTCCTCGATGGCAATTTCGATGCGCCGGCCGCGGCGGCGGAAGGCATCGATCATCTTGAAACGCGCAATCGCATAGATCCATGGCAAAATGGGCGCATCCTGCCGCCAGGTGTGCCGTTTGAGATGAATGGCCAGCAAGGTCTCCTGCACGACGTCCTCGGGATCGACACCGCCCTGCACGATCTTGCGCCGCGCGAAACTGCGAACGATCGCTGCGGTTCCGCGCAGGAACTCGGCATAGGCTTTTTCGTCACCTGCGGTTGCCGCCCTCATCAGTCGAGCGAGCTCGGCTTCATTCATGCCCGCCACAGGCACCGCTCCTAGATTGTTCGCACCGACACGGCGACTTGTTACGCGCTCGAGACCTCAAGTCCACGTCAAAATTTGTTCAACCGGACAATGGGAAACTTAATAGGAGTACTCAGCTGGCCAGGACGTCGGCCCACTCGGCATGACGCCGGAACTGCGCTGCGGCAAACGGGCACAACGGGATGATCTTTTTTTGCGATGCGCGGGCATCTTCGACTGCCCGTGTCACCAGCCTCAGACCAGCACCTTGGCCGCGAAAAACATCCGGGACTTCCGTATGATCGATGATGATCTTGTGCTCGCCGACTTTGGTGAAAGTCATCTCGGCCTCGGCGCCGCCGGGGCTACGCAACACGTAGCGGCCCTTGGAGCCGTGATCCTGCAGTTCGATCTCAGGCAACTGATCAGCCATGCTAGGCTCCCTTCACCAATTGGGCAGACAGAAATCGTCTCGCCGCTTCGATTTCGTTCGGCCGCACTTCATGGCCACCTTCGTGCCATTCCACTGTGACATCGGCGTCTGCGGCACGCAAATAGGCATCGAGCCGATTGGTCAGATTTGGCGGGCAGATGGGATCGCGCCGGCCCGCTGTGATCAGCATAGGACGGCCGGCGAGACTGCCTGCCAGCTGCGGCTCGAACGGTATCAGGGGATGCATCAGCACAGCGGCATCAAACAGTGCCGGGTCGGCAAAGACCACGGAAGCGAGAATGTTGGCGCCGTTGGAATAACCCAGCCCCAGTACCGCCGCAGGTTTTAATACCCTGACCTGCGCACGGATGAACTCCGTCATCTTTGTCGTGGCCCGCGCCAGATCATCCAGATCGTATACACCTTCACCCGTGCGACGAAAGAAACGCGCGGCACCGAACTCGGATACGTCACCGCGCGGCGAAACGATTGTCGCATCGGGTAAGAGCTCACGTCCGAGACCGAGGAACTGCTGCTCGTCTCCTCCGGTACCATGGAAAACGAACAGGGCCGGGCCACCTGGCACGCCTGACAGAATTTTATGAATGTAGGAATCGTTCGACATTTTCGCTCTCCTTCCGAGGGAGCCACTCGCCGCGAGCGACGGCGAGTGTCCGGATTTGAGTCAACCTTCCAGCGACTGCAGATGCTTTTCCAAATAGGGCCGCAGATGCTGGTGCTGCGTGGGCAGTTTCAATGCCTCGCCGAGATGGGCCGTGTCTTCGTCCCGATCGAAACCGGGTTCGTTGGTCGCGACCTCGAACAGCACACCGCCCGGCGTACGGAAGTAGATCGCCCAGAAATAATCCCGATCGATCACCGGTGTTACCTGGTAGCCGGTGTCCATCAGTGCCTTGCGGACTTCGAGCTGCTTTGCGCGATCCTCAACGGCGAAGGCAACGTGGTGCACAGACCCGGCACCCAGCCCAGCGAAGGACGCAGCCGGCAAGGTTTCGATATCTATGACATCGGCGCCGTTGCCGTTTTTCAGCGCCATCCTGGCCACGTTGCCGGCGCGATCGACTTCTTCATAGCCCATGAACTTCAGCAATTCTTCGGTAGCGCCGCCGTCCTTCAATCGCATCGACACCGAATGGAAACCACGGATCGCTTCGTCGGCAGGAACACCGCCCTTGAGCCAAGGAGCACGGGTGTCGGCCTTGTCTTCGACAAGGGCAAAACCATCGCCGTCCGGTCCGAGAAACTTCAGCCGTTTCTCGCCGAATGTTTCTTCGGCCGCGACTCCGCCAACGCCCTGCTCGGCAAAACGCCCTTGCCAGTAAGGCAGCGTACCTTCCGGGACGGAGAAGACTGTAGTTCCAACCTCGCCAACGCCGTGCCGGCCCTTGCCGATATTGGGAAACGGAAAATAGGTCATCACCGAGCCCGGTGTGCCGAATTCGTCCGCGTAGTAGAGATGATAGACGTCCGGCGCATCGAAATTGACCGTTTTCTTCACCCTGCGCAGGCCGAGCTTATGTGTGAAGAAATCGTTGTTCTGGCGCGCATCCGCCGCCATCGACGTGACGTGGTGCAGGCCCTTGATCTGGGTGAGCATGACTTTGCCCTTTCTCTCCGATGCGGCCCCGTGGCCGCTGTCGACGCCAATATGAGCGTGCGGCAGGCGCCGGCAAAGACGGCGAGAACAGGAAGGACTGTGCTCTAAACGTGAACGATGACAAATCCTCGTTCACTCAGGCGACATCAATCGGGTTTGGAATCCCCGCTTCCTCCCGCTGGATCTTCCGGCTTGGGAGGAAAATTCTCCCGATAGACCGCAAAGGCAAAAAGCGCGGCAAGGGGTCCAAGCAGAGCACCGAGCCCTCTCTTGCTGCGCAGGAGTTCCGGCAACGCAGCCACTCCGGCAGCAAGAGCCAATGCCGAGAAATCGCTCTTGCGACGCCGGGCGCGACGACGGGCTCGTTTTTTTTCCATCAAACGGTAAGAGGTGACGATCACGCCAGCGAGCACCACGAATCCGATCCCGAACCCCAGCGCCGCCTCGATCGAACCAAATCGTCTGGCTGCCCATAGATAAGCGGCCAGTACCAGGAAACACATCCCGACCAAAGCGCCCAGCAGCGCCAGACCGTAGGCGATGGCTGCGCCGCGAACCTGTTTTGCGATGGTGCCAGCTTCGCCGGTAACGAAGCTGACAAGAAGCGAGGCCAGGGATCCCACTCTGATGCCCGCAGATCAGCGTCGGGACAAAAGTGCAAAGAGGAAGCCGGCACCCGCCGCCATGGCAAGCGCGGTGATGGGCTTCTCACGAACCGTCGCCGCGAGTTGATCTTCTATATCATGGGCGTTGCCACGCAGCTTCTCCATTGCAGCCTCGCCTTGTTGGCGCAGATGCTCGGCACCCTGGGCGGCCACACGCCGCGCGGCGGTGAACCCGTGTTCGCCCGTTTCAGCGAGCTGTCGCGTCAGCTTTTCGATATCGGCTTGCAATTGTCGGATATCGGCTTCGAGATCGGCAGTGGATTTGGTGGTTTCGCTGATCTTTTCCGTGGTTCTGGCCATGCTGAACTCCCTGCGTTTTTACCGCGCCCGCGCACCGGCATCACCTCAACCCCGTATTAAGGGGCTGGTTCCACTGAAAATTGTTTCGCCGCGTCCGTCCAGTTGCAAAAAACGCGCTTCAGAGCGCCGACGACCCGGTGACCTGGCTCGATATCGCATCAGGCCCGAAATCGTCGTCGCCCGAAATCTGCAGGATTTCCTGCAGTCGCGTGCGGGCACGGCTGACGCGGCTCTTGATGGTGCCGACAGCGCAACCGCAGATTTCCGCCGCTTCCTCATAGGAGAAGCCGGAAGCACCGATCAGGATGATTGCCTCGCGTTGATCTTCCGGCAGTTGTTCCAGCGCCGCACGGAAATCCTTGAGATCGAGCTGCCCGTGTTGGGATGGATGAATCGCCAGTCGCGCGGTCATGATGCCGTCGCTGTCCTGTACCTCACGTCCGCGTTTGCGCATCTGCGAATAAAATTCGTTGCGTAGGATCGTGAAAAGCCAGGCCTTCAGGTTGGTGCCGAGCTGGAAACTCTCCTGCTTGTCCCAGGCCTTGACCAGGGTCTCCTGGACAAGATCATCAGCCCGGTCAGCATTCTGGGTCAATGACACGGCAAAAGCGCGCAGGCTCGGGATGGCGCCGAGCAGGTCGGTCCGGAAGCCCTCGGATGCGGACATGCGTCAGTCCTTTTTGCGCCCTGGTTCGACCTGCTCCAATTGCGCCAGCAACTGGGCAAAACGATCCGGCACGTCGTCGGAAACGAGTTCGTCGTAATATTGCTTAAGTTTGCGGCCGATTTCGGAATTGGTGCCGAGGAGATCGGCAGAACCGGCCTGGCGCGCGCCGGCGCCAGTCTTGGTGGTATCTTTCATTCGCCTTTTATCCAGTCCCCCGAGCTGTTTCCGGCTTGGTTCCGACAGGCAGCGTCTTTCCGTTCGCCTGGTTGGCCGGTAACGTCTCCCCCAGACAATGGTTCCGCCGCGATGGAACTTTTTCGTAGCAGCAGCGTTCGTTGTCCCGGGTATTCATATACTTCTATCCGCTACCGTACAGTGACGCCATCCGAGGGAGCCGTTTATCATGGGTTTGTCCGCCACTATCGCACCGCATCTTCCTTATCTACGCCGTTTCGCGCGTGCGGTATCCGGCTCTCAACATAGCGGAGATGCCATGGTTGCGACCATGTTGGAGGCAATCATCGCCGACACCTCTATTTTTCAAGGGTCGTCCGATCGGATAGCACTCTATAAGATCTTCGCGAAGTTGTTCACGTCCGTTGCCATCCGTGTTCCCAAGGGCGAGGAGCCTACCGGGTGGGAAGAGCGGGCGGCCGCCAACCTCGATGCCCTCGCTCCCCTGCCGAGGCAGGCGTTCCTGTTGGTCGCCGTCGAGGGCTTCAATGAAGCCGAAGGGGCGGAGATCCTCAATGTCGGCGAAGATCGCTTCGCTCAACTGCTCGTCGAGGCGAGCAATGAGATTTCCCGCCAGGTCGCCACCGACATCCTCATCATCGAGGACGAGCCGCTGATCGCCATGGATATCGAGGAGATGGTGGAAAGTCTCGGCCACCGGGTGGTCGGCATAGCCCGAACCCAATCTGAAGCGGTGGCACTCTTTGCAAAAGCCCGGCCAAAGATGGTGCTGGCCGATATCCAACTGGCTGATGGCAGCTCCGGCATCGATGCCGTCAACGACATTCTTCGGGCCGCTTCCGTGCCGGTGATCTTCATCACGGCGTTTCCTGAGCGTTTGCTCACGGGCGAACGGCCGGAACCGACTTTCCTCGTTACCAAGCCATTCAACCCCGACATGGTCAAGGCATTGATCAGCCAGGCGCTGTTCTTTGATCGCCAGGCCAAGGCCGCGGCTTGACGAAGACGGCTTCGATCGTGTTTTTCGCAGCAGAGCGGAACAAACATAGGCGACAGCACGTTCTGTCGCATCAATCGAAGGAGTCGGTTCATGCTGTACTGGGCGCTGGTTTTTCTGGTCGTGGCGATCGTGGCCGGCGCACTCGGATTCGGCGGCATAGCGGGGGCGTCCGCGGGTCTGGCCAAGATCCTGTTCTTCATTTTCCTGGCCTTCCTCGTCATCTCGCTGCTTGCCGGCATATTCAAGCGAGCGTGAGCCAAGGCGCATCCGAAATCATGGAAGTGCAGAGCGCCAGATGAGCCTGCCGGCGAACGAGAACATCCAGACAGCGCTTGCCGAGGCGACCACGGGCCGGCGCGTCGAACAGGATGATCTGCCTCCGGGTTGCGACGCCCAGATCAGGCGCGCCTTCAACATAGCATTGAGGCACACCGGGATTTATGTCGCTTACCACGATCTGTCGCTGACCAAGGTTTGGACGCGGAACATTCTCGCTCCCCTGGTTCCGAAAAAGAAAGGCGGGGGTCTCCCTCCAGCGCAATTGGAACGGATAGAAGCTGCCCAGCGCGACGTGCTGGAGACAGGAGATTCCGGACGCATCGAGGTGAGTATGCCGCACGAAGACGGTGTACGCTGGTTCGATATATGGATCGACGCCGATCTGGATGATGCAGGCGTTGTCCAAGGCGTGGTCTCGACCTGGGTCGAAGTTACGG
The DNA here is from genome assembly GCF_022347545.1 of Terribium retamae. Lineage (GTDB taxonomy): Bacteria > Pseudomonadota > Alphaproteobacteria > Rhizobiales > Rhizobiaceae > Mesorhizobium > Mesorhizobium retamae. The sequence goes on along the minus strand of NZ_JAKREW010000003.1, from coordinate 213,648 downwards.
AACAGAAACGCCGCGAGCAGACGCTTAAGACGCTGCTGCGCGAGGTCAGCCATCGCTCCAAGAATCTTCTCGCCATCATCCAGGGCATCGCCAGCCAGACCGGCCGCTATTCGAGCGACATCGGTGATTTCCTGACCCGTTTTAGAGGGCGTCTCCAGTCTCTCTCTTCTTCTCAGGACCTGGTGACATCCTCCAACTGGCGCGGCGCCCGTCTTCGTGAACTGATCGAGGGTCAGATGGAGCGCTATGGCGCCGAACCGGCTCGAAGCCTGCGTTTCGAAGGGGTGGATCCGTTTCTCAACCCCAACGCTGCGCTCCATATCGGCCTTGCCGTACATGAACTCGTTGTCAATTCGATGAGCTACGGCGCTCTCTCGCAGTCGGATGGCATTGTCGATGTTACCGCCGGACTCGCTGATCTTGACGCGAACCCGCCAGCCCTGTGGCTGCGCTGGAGCGAACGCTTCCCGTCTTGCAGCAATCCGATCGATCAGAAGCGTTTCGGCTCCGTGGCATTGGAACGCGTGGTTCCCGCAGCTCTCGACGGCATGGCGACCTTCGAGATTGCCGACGACCGGGTTGAGTACCACCTCGTGGTCCCGGCGGGCAATTTCGCTGCCGACTGACCGCGCAACAAGCCTTAACCCGCTATTCACCATGATTTCCGATACTTTGCCGGCGTATGGATAGAAGCCAACGCAAGGCTTGGAGAGGGGATATCGTGGCGACCGGCGATATGCACGGCTTGGAGCGAGCGGCGCGGCTGGCGCTGGGAAATTTCGAAGAGCCCGCGGCTCCGGAAATAAAACCCCGAAATCTCAAGCCCGCACCCGTCTTGCTTGTGATCGCCTGCGCAATGGCGATGATCGTGGCTCTGATTTTCCTGGTGAGATAGCCCGGTGTCGTGACACGTCGCGTGTCGCCTGCCCCGAAAAAGACCACCTTGCGAGCCAAGCAATTGAGGGGGCAGACAAAATCCCTCCAGCCATGCTAAAGAACCGCTTGGAAGTGGACGCCGCGCTGTAATGCGAGGGACTTCAAGCGAGAGGAGTAAATTGATGCGTAAGACTATTTTGGCTCTGGCGGGTGTGCTCGCCCTCAGTGCTTGCACCACCACGGAACAGGACGTTTCCGTCGGTACCGCTGCCGGAGCATTGATCGGCGGCGTGGCGGGCGGCTGGAAGGGCGCAGCCATCGGAGCGGCCGTCGGCGCTGGTGGCGGCCTGCTGGTTCGCAACCTGCGCAATGGCTACTGCCAGTATCGCGATCCGGACACCGGCCGCATCTACACCCGTCGCTGCAACTGATCAGGGCAGCGCTGGAGCGGCCGCACACCCGTTTGGGATGCGCAAAGGACGCTCCAACTCTTCAAATCTGCGGAAAGAGGCCGGCTAGCCGGCCTCTTTTTCGTTCACCCGGCGGCAGCCTTCAGTTAGGATAAGGAAGCCGTATCCTCACCCGCAGTCCATCATCGCGGAACTCACGATCGATCGTGCCACGCAGCTCGCGTGTAATGTTCATGTCGATCAGCCGCGTGCCGAAGCCTGTCTTGGTCGGGGCTTCCAGCTTCGTCTTGCCGGTCTCTGTCCAGTTGAACGCCAACGTCCGCTCGCGCCCCTTGCCTTCGACTGACCAATCCACCTTCAGTGCACCGACAGAATTGCCGGCTTCGCCGTACTTCAAAGCGTTGGTGGCGAGTTCATGGAAGGTAAGTCCAAGCGCCTGAGTCATGGTTTCGTCGAGCATGATCTGCGGGCCGGAAAGCAAGCCATCGGGCAATTCCTTGCCGAAGACCTGGCTGAGTTCGACGCGCAGCAAGTCCCCGAGATCGGCCTGTTGACGCCGAGAACGTGTCAGCATGTCCTGCGAGGCAGCCATCGATTGAAGTCTCGCCGAAAAGGAATTCGTGAATTCCTTGAGGTCTGCCGAATGGGCCGCCGTCTGACGGGAAATCGCCAGAACACGGGCGATAGAATTCTTGATCCGATGCCGCATCTCCTGGAGCATCAAATCCTTCTCCAGCAGGCTTTTCTCGGTCGTTTCGTGCAGTTGGGAGGCGGCATCGAACGCCCGCTCCTGGTAGCGTGCGATCATTGCGATCGTTCCTGCAAGCAGCAATCCGAACAAGCCAAGCACGACCGGTACGAACGGCGAAGAAGGCTCGGTAAAGGCGGCAGTCGGCCGCAGCACGATGGCCCACGGCCTGCCGGCAACCTCGATCATACGAACGGTCTTCAGACCGTAACCGTGCACCGGCGGTGCATCCGACCGGAACAAGAGGTTGTTCGGATCGATCGACTGGTCATAAGCCTCGATGTTGACGGGCAGTTGCGGAGCCTTGCCGAGGATCACATCGAACAGGTCTCGCGCGCGAAAAATCGCATAGAGAAACCCTTTGGTGTCCTTTACCGGATCCTCATTCTGCGCCGCGTCTCCCGAACCGAGCCTGGCGAAGATCACGAACCCGGTGACCATCGATTCGGACTGATCCTTCCAGCTGGACAAAGGATCGAGCATGCGCCGGCCGCTGCTATGCAGCTTGTTGTCGGCGATCGTCTGCTCCATGGCCGCTCGCGAGGCAGGATCGGCTGCGACGTCGAAGCCAAGGTAGCGCATGCCTTCCTTATCTGCCGGCTCGAGCAACATTACAGGTGCCTGCCAGGGGACACCGGCGGTCGGCAGAATGGTTCGGCTAAGACCATAGTTACGTTGTATTTCCTGTTCAGCGGCGCCCTCCTCGCCTGGCCTGACCAGTTTGAGATAACCCAGGCCAAGCAGGCCCGCGAGATTCCCGTCGACGTCCAGGGTCTTGTAGAACCTTTCGAATTCGGCGCGCGAAACTTCACCCGACTGGGCGCTGAAGAATGCCTCGGTCGCCCGCAGCAGCGACATGTGCAGGTCAAGTCTGCTTTCCATGCGGCTGACGGCGTCGTCGGCCGCTGCTTCGAACTTGATTCGGGCCGCATCGCGCGAGGCAAAATAGGCGAAGCCGGCCAACACAAGGCTGGCCAAGGCGACGGCAACGAAAGCGATCGTCGGGAAAAACTTTTTCAAAATCAGCCGCTAGCCCGCAGGAGCCCCCGTGGCCCTTTTAGACCACGGAAAAACAAACCGAAAGCGGTATGCTTTGTTAGCCTGGTAGCGACAAGTCCTCAAGCCGGCATTGCTGACAAATGGTGCTACGCGGCCTCTTTGAGTGCACCTGGCCCTGGAATGGCACCGGGCGGGCATTTGCCCAGGATGATCATTCCGAGCACTTCGTCCTTCGTGACATCCTGCGTCCGCGCAGTACCCACGACCTGGCCGTTCTTCATCACGCAGACACGGTCGGCGAGGTCGAACACGTCATGAATGTCGTGGCTGATCAGGAAAATGCCGAGCCCGTCAGTCTTGAGCTGCTTCACCAGTTCACCCACCTGAGCCGTTTCCTGGGGGCCGAGGGCTGCTGTCGGTTCATCCATGATTAGAATGCGCGCGTTGAACAGGATAGCGCGCGCGATCGCTACCGATTGCCGCTGGCCGCCGGAGAGTTTGACGACTGGCTCCTTGAACCGTTGGAAGCGGGGATTGAGGCGACCCATCACCTTGCGCGCCTCGGCTTCCATGGCGGCATCGTCGAGCGTGCCGTATTTGGTCATGACTTCCCGGCCGAGGAAAAGATTGGCGGCGGCGTCAACATTGTCGGCCAGGGCGAGCGTCTGGTAAATCGTCTCGATGCCGTATTTCTTGGCATCGCGTGGATTGGAAATTGCTGCCTCTTCGCCATTGATGAAGATCTGGCCGGAATCGCGCTTGTAGGCGCCGGACAGGATCTTGATGAAGGTCGATTTGCCGGCGCCGTTGTGGCCAAGCAGTGCGACGACTTCACCGGGGTAGAGATCGCAACTGGCACCGTCCACGGCGCGAATGCCGCCGAACGCGATGGAGATATTCCTCATTTCGACGAGCGGGGTTTGGGTCTGTTCCATGGTTCTGGCCCTTTCTAGACGCGCTTGCGGTACATGGTGTCGAGCCAGACGGCGACAACCAGCACCAGCCCCACGACGATGTTCTGCAGCGGCGTATCGAGGCCGAGCAAAACCATGCCCGATTGCAGCGATTGCATCAGCAATGCGCCAAGCATTGCGCCGATGATCGTGCCGGAACCGCCGGCGAGCGAAGTTCCGCCGATGACCGCCGCCGCGATAACCAGCAACTCGTCCAGCGTGCCGAGCGAATTGGTCGAGGCGTTCAGGCGGGCCGACGAAATGGCGGCGGCGATCGCGGCCAACACGCCCATGATCATGAACACCTTCATGGTGATCCAGCGGGTGTTAATACCCGCGAGGTTGGCCGCTTCCGGATTACCGCCGATGGCGAAGACATAGCGGCCGAAGCGCGTGCGATTGGTGATGAAGGTCATCACCAATCCAACAGCGATGGCCATGAGCACCGGAATGGCGATGCCATGTGCGATGAAAAGCCCGCCTTCGGGAACCGAGATGTTGTTGGCGGCGGCATATTTGTTCACGACACCGGCCGGCCACGGATAGGAATTGGCTATCTTCACCGCGCCGAGTATGACGACGCAGGCGATGGTACCCAGAAAGAACTCGGCCCATACCGGGCGCAACGGGAACTTGAAACGCTTGCGCTGTACCCGGCCGTTGAGCAGCAAGGCAACCACGCCGGCACAAGCGGCAATGCCGAGAATCCAGCTCCAGCTTGACCCGATCGAGCCCGCCGGACCGCCGCCCATGAGCTGGAAGGTGGCATCCATCGGCGCCACGGTGCGGCCACTGGTGATCCACCAGGCAACGCCGCGCCAGACCAGCAAGCCACCCAATGTGACGATGAAGGCCGGCACATCCAGATAGGCGATGATGAAGCCTTGCAACGCGCCGATTGCCAAGCCGACCACGATGCCGGTGATGAGTGCAATCACCCAAAGCCAGGGATTGCCGAGTTGCATTCCAACGACCCGGATCAGGAACTCGGCCTGGGCCACGCCCATGACCATGCCGACCACGCCTTCGACCGAACCGACCGACAGGTCGATGTTGCGCATGACGATGACCAGAACCATGCCGGTTGCCATGATGGCAACGGACGAAGTCTGCACCGACAGGTTCCACAGGTTGCGCGGTGTCAGGAACAAGCCGCCTGAAAGGAAATGCAAACCGAGCCAGATGATCAGCAAAGCCGCGACCATCCCAAGCATGCGGGTATCAAGCTCCGTCGCCTTGAGAAAGCGCCCGATGGCACTGAGTTCGGCTGCGCGGGCGCGATCGACCGGCGCGTTTGAGGTCGTATCAGTCATGATATTCCTCCCAAGGCATGTGCCGCGTTGGCGGTCATGGCATGCCACTTTACAGGGATTTGTCAGCTCCCGGGCAAGGAGCCGTTACAAAAGACCACGGCTCTCACGCCGTGGTCTCATCCATTGCCGCAGATGCGTTTAGTCGCAGGCCTTCACGGAGCCAGCCTTCACGCCCTGGCAGACGACATCTTTGGAGACCCATCCAGCGTCGATTACGACATTGAGATTGTCCTTGGTGATCGCCACCGGTGTCAGGAACACGGACTTGACAGTGTTGCCGCCTGGCGTGGTGAAATCGGTAACGTTGGCGATGTCAGCCATCTTCTTGCCCTCGGCGAGTTGGGCCGCGATTTCGGCGGCGTTCTTGCCGAGATCGCGGGCGTCCTTGAACACCGAAACGGTCTGCGTGCCGAGCGCGATGCGGTTCAGCGCGGCATGGTCGCCATCCTGGCCGGAGACCGGAACAGAGCCCGCGAGGCCCTGTGCTGCCAACGCCGCAATGGCGCCGCCGGCGGTCCCGTCATTGGCGGCCACGACGGCATCGACCTTGTTGTCGTTCGCCGTCAGGAACTGCTCCATGTTCTTCTGGGCATTCGCCGGCAGCCAGCCATCCGTGTAGGCCTCACCGACATTCTTGATCTTGCCGGCATCGATCGCAGCTTTCAGTACTTCCATTGAACCGGAGAACAGGAAGTCAGCATTAGGATCCGTGCTGGAGCCCTTGATGAAGACGTAGTTGCCTTCCGGCTTGGCATCGAACACACCCTTTGCCTGCAACCGTCCGACTTCCTTGTTGTCGAAGGTCAGATAAAAGACGTCCTTGTTTTCGATGAGACGGTCATAGGCGATGACCGGGATACCTTCGTCCACGGCCTTCTGCACAGCCGGGCCGATTGCCGAGGTGTCCTGCGCGAGGATCACGAGCGCATTGGCGCCCTGCGAGATCAAGCTTTCAACGTCGGTGAGTTGCTTGCCGGGGTTGGACTGCGCGTCTGCGGAGATGTATTTGTCGCCGGCTGCCTCGATCGCCTTCTTCATCGCGGCTTCGTCGGTCTTCCAGCGCTCTTCCTGGAAATTGGACCAGGACACGCCGATGACTTTGTCTTTCGCTTCGGCAACAGCAGAGAGCGCAAGCGTCATGGCAGCACCCGCCAGGACGGCGGACGTGAATCTCTTCATTTTTTCCTCCCCGCGCCCAAAGGCGCGCTTGTGTGCGTTGGCCATTGGAGAAGCTTTTTTTCGAGCTTCAAAAAAAATAATCGCGCAGGCGCGCGCTTCTGTCAACGGGATTCGAAAGATGCAGTTTATTTTTTTCGAAGCGCGAAATAATGATGACGAAGATGGCACGTTCTGCCACTATCTGTGGAGGAAAGCGCCGTCATGGCGGTGGGAGTGAAACGCATTTTGCTTTCACTCGAACATCGACCTATGCACGAATAGCGCTTCTGGGACGCCATCGGTGACCCAGCGCAACGGTCACAGTGTCCATGTGGCCGGCGGGGAGGAACGGCAAGGACATGACTGTCGGGATCCGTCACGACGATTTGCGCCGCAGGAACCGTGCGATGGTGATCTCCGCCGTGCGCCGTTCCGGGCAGGAGCCCTCACGCACGGAAATCACTGCTATAACCGGCCTCAGCCACTCAACCATTTCTGCCATATCCTCCGATCTTATCGCAGAGGGCATCCTGCGCGAGGGCCGCAGTGAACCGACGGCGTCGAAACGTGGGCGACCGCAAGTGGGATTGCAGCTCGATCCAGGTGCCGCAGCCGTACTGACCGTCGTTCTCTCACTGAATCTTTTGACGGCTGCCGCCATCGATTACGCTGGCAACATCCTGGCCGAAGAAACGCGCCGGCTCGACACGCTGTCCTTGCCGCGGGAGGCGCTGATCAGGGAATGCGTGGACATGGTCCGGCGACGGCTCGACGACCGAAGTCTGGCCGAGCACCGCGTGCTGCGCATTGCCTTTGCTGTTCAAGGCACGGCCGATTCCCAAGCACGCACCATGCTGTGGACCCCGATCACCCCGCACGGCGACATCCCTTTTGCGGATATCCTGGAAAAAGCCTTCGGCATTCCGGTCATCGTCGAGAACGACTGCAACATGATGGCCGTAGCTTTGCGCTGGCGCGGCACGGACCGTTATCGCGACGACTTCATCGCGGTACTGCTCTCGCACGGTATCGGCATGGGCATCGTGCTCAACGGCGAGTTGTTCATAGGAACACAATCGTCCGGCGGTGAATTCGGTCACATGATTCACAAACCGAAAGGCGCGCGATGCCGCTGCGGCCGCCACGGCTGCGTCGAAGCCTATGCCGGCAATTACGCGATCTGGCGTAACGCACATGGGCTGGATGAAAATACCGAACCCGCTGCCGATATTCCGGATGACGAGATGCTGTCCTTGGCCGGCAAGGCCCGGGCCGGCGCTGGTCCCGAACGCGATGCCTATGAGCAGGCCGGCTCGGCCCTCGGCTACAGTCTCGGTTCGCTCTTTTCCGTCATCGACCCTGCGCCGGTGACGTTCGTTGGGATCGGCGCGACAGCTTTCGACCTGATTGAACCGGCACTGCGGCGCGCGATTGCCGAGACTGCCGGTGGCCAGTACTCCGACTCGATCGTCTTCGCGACCGAACCCAAGGAACAGATCCTGATCCGCGAGGGCTGCGCCATGCGCGCGCTGACCTTCATCGATCAGGAAATCTTCGCGCTGGGCAGCCCGGCGGCATTAGCGCTTCAGGAAAGCTAGAGCAATTCCGGGGAACGTGTGTAGCGGTTTCTGTGCGGAATTGCTGAAAGACAAGAGATCAGAGCGCTTCCGTAGAAACGGAAGCGCTCTGAGCGCCTTTATCAATCTTCGCGGATGGCGTAGCCGGAACCACGGATGGTCCGGATGACGTCCGGCATACGACCATTATTGACCGCTTTGCGCAGCCGACCGACATGCACGTCCACGGTGCGCTCATCGATATAGATCGTCTCGCCCCAGACATTGTCGAGCAGCTGGCTGCGCGAAAAGACACGGCCAGGATGACGCATCATGAACTCCAGCAGACGGAACTCGGTGGGTCCGAGCCGGATTTCGCTCTTCTTGCGATAGACCCGGTGCGACTCGCGGTCGAGCACGATGTCGCCGACCTTGAGTACGGAAGACAGCACTTCCGGCTTGGCCCGTCGCAGCAGAGCCTTAACCCGTGCCATGAACTCCGGCATCGAGAACGGCTTTACCAGATAATCATCCGCGCCGGTGGAAAGGCCGCGTACGCGGTCGCTCTCCTCGCCACGTGCTGTCAGCATGATGATCGGCAGGCGCTCGGTTTCGGGGCGCATCCTTAGCCGGCGGCACAGCTCGATGCCGGATACGGCCGGCACCATCCAGTCGAGTACCAGAAGATCGGGAACATTCTCCTGAAGCCGGATTTCGGCTTCATCTCCCCTGGCCACCACTTCGACCTGATAACCTTCGGATTCCAAATTGTAGCGGAGCAGGACGCCTAGCGGCTCCTCATCCTCTACCACCATGACGCGCGGCGCGATCATCTTGCCGTCCGTCCGTGGATCAGGCCGCCGGGACGGCAGCGGCCGTCTCGTCGAGTTTTGGCCGATTGGGCGGCAGCTGCTCGCCCGTCAGCACGAAGAAGGCGTTCTCGGCAATGTTGGTGACATGGTCGCCGATGCGTTCGAGGTTCTTGGCGCAGAACAAAAGATGGGTGCAGGCGGTGATGTTGCGCGGGTCTTCCATCATGTAGGTCAGGAGTTCGCGGAAGACGGACGTGTACTTCACGTCGATCCGTTCATCATCAGCCCTAAGCTGGGCAAGGCCCTCGGCATCTCTCGCCGCGTATTTTTCCACGACGCCGTCAACCTGGCCGAGGACCAGTTGCGCCATCGAGTCGATCGAATGCGAGAGGTCGCGCGGTGTGGCTCCCTGCCCGACGGCACCGACCCGCTTGGCGATGTTCTTGGCAAGGTCGCCGATGCGTTCCAGGTCTCCGGCCATGCGGATGGCGCCGACCACGGCACGCAGATCCTGCGCCATCGGCTGACGCTTGGCGATCAGCGTGATGGCGCGTGTGTCGAGTTCACGCTGACGCGCGTCCATGATCGCGTCGTCGGAAACGACGCGTTGGGCAAGTCCGTTATCGGATTTGAGCAGCGCCTTGGTCGAGCTCGCGACCATGGAAGAAGCGAGCTCTCCCATGTCGCTGATGAGCCTGCTGACCTGTCCCAACTCTTCGTCGAACGACGCGACGGTATGTTCGCCCATATTCGTGTCCTCGTTTTTCCTCGGCAGCAATCGCTCATTCAGCCGAAACGGCCGGTGATGTAGTCCTGCGTGCGCTTGTCGTCGGGATTGGTGAACATCTTGTCGGTGGCGCCCTCCTCGACCAGATAGCCGAGGTGGAACATCGCCGTACGCTGCGAAACGCGGGCAGCCTGCTGCATCGAGTGCGTTACGATGACGATCGTATAATTCTGGCGCAGTTCATCGATCAGTTCCTCGACCTTGGCGGTCGCGATCGGATCGAGCGCCGAGCACGGTTCGTCCATGAGGATGACTTCCGGCGAAACCGCAATGGCGCGCGCGATGCACAGGCGCTGCTGCTGACCGCCCGAAAGGCCGGTGCCGGGCTCGCCGAGCCGGTCCTTCACCTCGTTCCAGATCGCCGCTTTCTGCAGGCTGGATTCCACGATGCGGTCCATCTCGGCCTTGTTCTTGGCCAGGCCATGGATGCGTGGTCCGTAGGCGACATTCTCATAGATCGACTTCGGAAACGGATTTGGCTTCTGGAAAACCATGCCGACGCGGGCACGCAATTCCACCACGTCGATCTTCGGATCGTAGATGTCCTCGCTGTCCAGCGTGATCTTGCCGCCGACCTTGGCCGAGTCGATCGTGTCGTTCATGCGGTTAAGGCAGCGCAGGAAGGTGGACTTGCCGCAGCCAGAGGGGCCGATCAGTGCCGTGACCTGATTCTGGCGAATGTCGAGATTGACGTCGAAGAGCGCCTGTTTCTCGCCGTAGTGCACGGTCACCTTGTCACCGCGCATCTTGATGACTTCATTCGTCTGGGCGCTCATCTGGCTGCTCACTGCCTGTTCGAGGGTCTTTTCCGTCATGATATTCATATCAGGCTGCCTTTCTACCAGCGCCGTTCGAAGCGGCGCCTGAGCACGATCGCTGTGATGTTCATGGCCATCAGGAAGACCAGAAGGATGATGATTGCGCCGGACATGCGTTCCACGAAAGCGCGTTCGGCTTCATTGGCCCACATGTAGATCTGCACCGGCAGCGCCGTCGCGGGATCGAAGGGGGTCGCGGGGTAGTTGGCCACGAAAGCCACCATGCCGATCAACAGCAGCGGTGCCGTTTCACCAAGTGCGCGGGCGAGACCGATGATGGTGCCGGTCAGGATGCCGGGTGCAGCCAGCGGCAGGATGTGCTGGAACACCATCTGCATCTTCGAGGCGCCCAGGCCGAGTGCGGCCGAGCGGATCGACGGCGGGACGGCTGCAAGCGCAGCACGTGTCGCGATGATGATGGTGGGCAGCGTCATCAGCGTCAAGACCAGCCCGCCGACGAAAGAGGCGGAGCGTGGCATGCCAAGGAAATTGACAAAAACGGCAAGGCCGAGCAGACCGAAGACGATCGACGGCACCGCTGCCAGATTGTTGATGTTGACTTCGATCAGATCGGTGAAGCGGCTCTTCTTGGCAAACTCTTCAAGGTAGATCGAGGCGGCAACGCCGATCGGCAGCGCCAGCAGAAGCACGATCACCATCATGTAGAACGAGCCGATGATGGCGACGCCGAGGCCAGACGTTTCAGGCCGGCTCGAAGCCCCGAAAGTGAACAGGCCGGTGTTGAAACGCTCGGCCATCGCACCTTCGGCCTTGAGCTTGTTCATCCATTCGACCTGCTGGTCGGAAACCTTGCGGCGATCTTCCGGAACCGAAAGATCGATCTGACCCTTGAAGGCGGAATCGAGATTGGCGGCGACGAGGATATCGACATTGCGTGTGGTGCCGATCACGGCCGGGTCGGACACGACGACATCGCGCAATTGCACACGAGAACCATCCGACAAGAAGCCTTTCAGCCTCGTCATCATCGGCTTGTTTTTCGCATCGATGCCCAGCTTCTCGGCCAGCGCTTTCTGCGCCAGAGCCGGGTAATTGGCAGTGATCAGAACGTTCGGATCGGTCGCCCGTTTGTTGTCCGGATCGATGACCTTTTCATCAAAGGTGATCGGCAACGACACCGTCGTCTGCCAGAAGGACGTGTAGCCCTTGGTCAGGATCGACAGCAGCATGACGACCAGGAAGGCCAGGCCGACCAGGATCGCCAGCACGCCATAGAGGCGGAAACGGCGTTCGGCGGCGTAGCGACGCTTGAGGCCGATGTCGCGGCGCGCGGGAGGCGTGGCGGTGGCGACCGTATCCATGGTGACGTCGGTCATTCGTACTGCTCCCGGTATTTGCGCACGATGTAGAGCGCAACGATGTTCATCACCAGCGTCAGCGCAAACAGCGTGATGCCAAGCGCGAAGGCGACAAGTGTTTGCGGCGAGTTGAACTCAAGGTCACCAGTCAGCTGGTTGACGATCTTGACGGTGATGGTTGTCATGGCTTCGAACGGATTGAGGGTCAACCTGGCGGCAACACCGGCGGCCAACACCACGATCATGGTTTCGCCGATGGCGCGCGAAGCCGTCAGCAGGATGGCGCCGACAATGCCCGGCAAAGCCGCGGGCAGGATCACGCGCTTGATCGTCTCGGAACGCGTGGCACCAAGGCCAAGCGAGCCATCACGCATGGCACGCGGCACCGCCGTGATGATGTCGTCGGACAATGAAGACACCACCGGGATCAGCATCACCCCCATCACCAGGCCGGCGGTCAGGATCGACTGCGCCTGGATGAAGGAAGTACCGCCTGCAAGTGCTGCGCTGAGATCGCGCAGGAAAGGCCCGAGCGTCACGAGAGCGAAGATGCCGTAAACGATGGTCGGGATGCCGGCCAGCAGTTCGAGTGCGGGCTTGACGGCGGCACGCACCTTCGGCGCCGCATATTCGGCCATGTAGACCGCCGACATCAGGCCGATCGGCACGGCAACCAGCAATGCGACAAGGGCGATGTAAAGCGTGCCGGCAAGCAGTGGGATCAGGCCGAACTGGCCTTCGGATGCACCCGCGCCAGCTGCGGCGAAGCGGGGGTCCCACACGGTACCAAAGAAGAATTGCAGCGGCGGCACCCGGTTGAAGAAGTTCAGCGTCTGGAACAGCATCGACAAGACGATGCCGATGGTCGTCAGGATGGCGATTGTCGAGGCGCCCAGAAGCCCCCACAGCATCAGCCTTTCGACATTGTTGCGGGCTCGCGCACGCGGCTGCACTTGTGAAATTCCGTAAAAGGCACCGGCCAGAGCCAGGGCGATCGTGGCGATCGCACCCATCAGGCCAAGCCGATCCGTCATCCGGTTGGCTTCGGCCGCGATCGGGATCATGTAGTCCTGCGTGTCGGTCGCAAGCGCGACGCCTTTCGCGTTCAGAAGCGGCTGCAATTCGGCGAAGGTTGCCGGCAGTGCCGCCACCTGCTGCGCATCGAGCTTGCGCAGGCCATTTGCCAGGCTCTTGGTCAAGCTGACAGCCAGAGGTTCGCTGGCCACGCCGGTGTCGGCCGGCATCTGCGAATGCAGATGGCTGTTGAGATAGACCGAAGCGCCGATGCTCCAGACAGCCAGGAAGAGAACCGCCGGCAGAACACCCAGCAGGAACGCCCACCAGCCGTGGTAATGGGCACGGGAATGCGGCTTGACCTTGCCGTCATTGTGCGACGCAGCCCTTTGTCTTGCGATTACAAAGGCAACGATGCCGATGACGAGAATGATTGCCAGCACAAGCATGGATGACATGGAGCGGCCTCTGGAAGGTCACGTGGGGCCACCGGCAGCAACCGGCAGCGGCGACCGGGGCGCAGGCAAACCTGCACCCCGGACACCTGGGAGGATTACAGCGACTTGCCGGAATCGAAGGCTTCGCGCTGGGCCTTGCGTTCTGCTTCGGGAGCAGCAACCAGGCCGTATTCGGCGAGCGGGCCCTCGGGGCCGACCATCTGGTCGTCGAGGAAGAAGTCGACATATTCCTTGAGGCCCGGAACGACGCCGAGATGCGCCTTCTTCACGTAGAAGAACAGCGGACGCGAGACCGGATATTCACCCTTGGCGATGGTCTCCGTGGACGGCGTGATGCCGGAAACGGTGGCGACCTTCAGCTTGTCGGCGTTGTTTTCATAGAAAGCGAGGCCGAACACGCCAACGCCGGTCTTGTTGCTGTCGATGCGAGCGAGCGTCTCGGTGTAGTCGCCGTCGATGTCGACAGCCTTGCCATCCTTGCGCACGGCCTTGCAGGCAGCTTCTGCAGCCTTGTCGTCGAGACCGCCAGCCTTGCCGGCTTCAACGCCGCCCAGCTTCTTGCAGCCGGCGATCAGCAGCTTCTCTTCGAAGACCTCACGGGTGCCGTGCTTCTCGCCCGGGATGTAGGCAGCGATATCCCAATCGGGGAGCTTCGGATTGACCTGGTTCCACTTGGTATTCGGGTTGTCGACCAGCTTGCCGTCGACCACGACCTTGGCAGCGAGTGCCTTGTAGACGTCTTCCGGGGTCAGCGCCCAATCCGGACCCTTGACGTCGGTTGCGAAGACGATGCCGTCATAGCCGATCTTGACTTCCTGGATGTCCTTCACGCCGGCGTCCTGGCAGGACTTCACTTCGTCCTTTTTGATCTGACGCGAGGAGTTGGCAATGTCGATGGTGTTTTCGCCGACGCCCTTGCAGAATTCCTTGATGCCAGCGCCCGAACCGCCGGACTCGACCACTGGGGTCTTGAAGTTGGAGAAGGTTTCGCCGAACTGCTCGGCAACGATCTTGGCATAAGGAAGCACGGTCGAAGAACCGGCAACCTGAATCTGGTCGCGCGCGGCGGCGTAGCCTGCCGATGCAGCGAGCGCGAAGGCAGCAGCCGACGCGGTAAGAAGGGCTTTTTTCATTGGGCCTGCTCCTGTTAGGAAGGTGGTCTCTAGACGCCTTTCCTGCGGCGCCGCGTGAGGCCATAGCGCCCGTTTATTACAGTCACATGACAGTTTCGTGTCACCGCGGTAACGCGCTTCGCGCAGGCGGGCAAAGCGTTGCCGAGTCCGATTTGGCGAAAGCTCGGATTCTGGGTGCAAATCATGGGTTTGCGATGAGCCGGCTCCAGTACGAGCCGGCAAATCACTTTTATCGTAATTTCTATAAACTCTCGGCGATCGTGACGCCGGCTTTCTATCCGGCGCTGCGATGGGTCACGATTTTACCGCCAAGCCAGCGGTCGAGCTTTTCAAGCAGGGCTTTCGGACTGATCGGCTTGGGCAGATAGTCGTCCATGCCCGCTTCCAGGCAGCGCTCCCGGTCTCCCTTCAAGGCATGAGCCGTAACCCCGACGATCGGGACATGCGTTCCTTCTCCTGTTTCGCGTTTGCGGATCTCGCCGGTCGCTTCCAGACCGTTCATTTCCGGCATCGACACGTCCATCAGGATCATGCGCGGCTTGAGCCGAGCCGACGCTTCCAGTGCCAGCCGCCCATTGCCGACGATCTCGAAGCTGTAGCCGGTGTCGTTCAGGATCTGGGTGAAGACCAGTTGGTTCACTTCATTGTCTTCAGCCACCAGAATATCCAGGGCACTTTCGCCATCAACCACAATGGGCCGCTGCGCCGCCGGACCCGGCAGCGTGACGGCGGACTGCAACATGCCTGCGCCAGATACGGCCTTGGGCATCGCTGACTGGATTTTAAGCGTCCCGGTCGTGATGGCGGGCGATGTCGGCGCCAGGGCACCACGGTAACGTTGTATGGTTGAGACAAGCGCCTCCAGCAAGACGGACGATCGCGCCGGTTTAATCAGGTGCGCGGCAATACCGAGATCGCGATAGCTGGCGTTGGACAAAGTCTGGTCGACCGACGTCAGCATGATGATGGGTGTGTGCGCCAGCCCCTCGGTATCACGAATGACCCGCGCGACTTCTGCACCGGTCATTTCCGGCATTTGATAATCCAGCACGACACAGTCGACCGGCACGCCGTAGGCAGCGGCGGCCGCCAGCACCTTCAACCCTTCCGGACCACTGACTGCGGCACAGGAATCGAACGACCATGATGCCATCTGTTCGCTGAGAATGGAGCGGTTGACGGCGTTGTCGTCGATAATCAGCACCCGCGCACCCGTCACGTCGATCGGCATGACGCGTTGCTCTTCGGTCCATTCAGCGCCTGGCAGCAGCATCGTGAACCAGAAGGTCGACCCCTTGCCTTCGATGCTTTCCACGCCGATCTCTCCGCCCATCAGTTCGACGAGGCGCGACGTGATCGCCAATCCAAGACCAGTTCCTTCGTGGCGCCGCGTCGAAGATGTGTCGACTTGGCTGAACTTCTCGAAGACCTGCGCAAGTTTCGACTGTGGAATGCCGATGCCAGTGTCGGTCACCGAAATGGTAAATCTGGTGCCGGCAGGCGTCTTCTTGCCTGCGACGTCGACCAGCACATGGCCTTCGTCGGTGAATTTCACGGCGTTGCCGAGGAGATTGGTGACGATCTGGCGCACGCGCCCGACATCGCCGACGAACAGTCCCTCCAAGCCAGGCTGTATACGCACGATCAATTCCAGATCTTTTTCTTTGGCGCGCGTGGAAACGAGCGTGGCGACATCCTCGATGGCCTCAGCAAGGTTGAACGGCGCCGGATCGAGAACCAGTTGGCCGGCGTCGATCTTCGAGAAATCGAGAATATCGTTGATGATGGTGAGCAACGCATTGCCCGACTTCACGATGATGTCGGTAAAGGTCTTCTGCTTTGGATCGAGATCGGATTTGGCCAACAGTTCGGCCATGCCAAGGACGCCGTTCATCGGCGTGCGGATTTCGTGGCTCATATTGGCCAGGAATTCCGATTTGGCGCGATCGGCCAGTACGGCGCGCTGCCGGGCCTCCTGCAATTCGGCCTCGCGTTCCTTGAGTTCGGTGATGTCTGTGGTCGATCCGATGAGATAAAGCGAGCCGTCCGACGCGATCATCGCACTCTTGCGCGCGAACTGGTGGCGCATCGACCCGTCGCCATCGGTGATCGTTTCTTCGACTTCATAGGTCTTGCCGTTGCGCAGCACAGCCAGGTCGCCATCCACGAATGCCTGGCCTTCGTCGCCGAAGATCTCGACATCTGTCCGGCCGATCGCATCCTCGCGGGCGACGCCGGTCAATTCGCACCAGCCTTCATTGACGTAGAACAGCTTGAGGTCCGAACGCTTGGCATAGATGGACACCGGCACATTATCGACCAGCGAGCGAAAGACTTCGTTTTCGCGCATCGACTGCTCCAGCGCGCGCTCACGGTCTTTCAGCTCGCTGATGTCCACGCGCACCCCGATGAAGGAGCCGTCGTCTGCGCGCATATCGAAGGCTTGGAACCAATGTCCGTCCGGATTCTGCCGCTCGAAGCTCGAATAGCGTAGCCGACAACGAGCCAGCATGGCGTTCAGCCAAGCCTCGGGATCGGCATCGTAAAGTTCGTCTATTGTCGGGTCGCCGCTGAGACGGAAGCAGCCATTGGCATGGCCGAGTTCCAGCGAATCCCGGAACGTCTTGCCTGTCTGCCAGGCAGGCCGCAGAACCGGCAGGGAATCCAGGAGCTTCCTGTTGGCAAACACGAACCGATCGTCGCGGTCGTAGATCAGCACACCGGCCGGGAGCGATTCCAGCACATTCGCCAGATAACGTCGTGCTTCCTCGGCTTCCGCCTCGCGCTTTTTGACCTCCGACACGTCGACATAGGAGATCAGCCGCTTGCCGCCGGAAAGCTTCGTCACGGAATAGATCATGGTGTGGCCGTCGGCGCGCCGGAATTCCCGCGGGGCCACATCGCCTGCCCTTATCTCGGCAATGCGCGAGGCGACATACTCTTCCCAATGCTCGTCGGCGATGTCGTAGACGCCATTATAGCGATTGACGTCCATCAATGCCCTGAACGGGCAGCCGACCGAAACCTGTTCCGGGGTCACGTTCCAGATATCGTAAAAAGCGCGGTTGATGATCTCGGCGTCCATCGCGGCATCGAGGATGATGACGCCCATGGTCATGGAATCGATCGTCAGTTTCAGGTCGGACTGGAGATCGCGATGATCCGGATGCAGCTCGGCAGCCGCCCCGTGCTCTCGCAGTTCGTCCAGCGACTCGACCATGGCGGTTATATTCCGTGCAACACCGCGGTAGCCCGTGAAGCGGCCGTCCTGATCGAAGCAGGGAAAGCCTGAAGTCGAAATCCACCGGAAACCCGGCCCGCCATCTTTCGGCTGGTAGACGAAATCGCGGAAAGGGCGGCGCGCTTGAAGATTTTCGAGATGTTCAGCGGCAATCCGGCTTCCCCTCTGCACTTGATCGAGGAAATCGAAGCGGAAATGCCCAAGCACGGTTTCCGGGTTCGCGCCGGTCACTCGTCGATAGCTGTCGGAAAGCCACGAAAAGCGCAGTTCCGCGTCGGTTTCCCAAAGCCAGTCCGACTCGGCTTCCGTCGATTGCTGCAACATGTCTCGAGAAGGAGCGGGCCGCACCGGGCCGGCCATGCCATGCCCGTTCATCGCCGACGGCTCAGCCACCCCGATCGTGTCGTCTGCGATAGTCATTCGGATCGCCCCCAAAAGCCCGTCACGGCCTTCCCCCAAGCCGGGGCTAAATCTGCCCCAGAAGGCTTAACGGGCGATTAACCTTAACAATTCGCAACCGGTTTCGGCGCTACCCGTTTCCCACTCGTCCGGAGGGTTGCGGGATGTGCGCCATGCGGGTAATCAAAATCCTTGGAATGATAAGAATGCGGCCATATTTTCTCGGACTGATGTTCTGCCTGCCAATGGCAGCGGGCGGGTGCGCTCGAACGGACGACGGAACCGTCGTCATTCCGCCTTCCATGGACATGCGCCGCGCCTGGTTGCGCGATGAACCATCCGTGCAGACGCCGCCGGTCGAAAGCGGCACACAGGTTTTCCCAACCCGGCCGACAGTCGAGCCGATCGTGCAGCAGCAACCGGTCGTGCAGCGAAAGAAGCAGCGCCGGCCTGCGCGCGTGGCGACGGCACCGCGCCAAAACGGCCAGGCGGCATCGCAGAGTTCCGCGCCCATCGCCTGTGGAGAAGCCAGGCAGGCGGATGGCCGCGTGCGCGTGACGTGCGACTAAAGGGACGGTATTCGTTCCAGGAACCTTACCCAAATACGGCCATGGTTTCATGGTTGCCCATCTGACAAGCTGGAAGATAATGGGGTCGTCTGCCAGCGCCTGCTCTGACAAACTGCTTCCAGCAGTACCTTCCACCAACTCGCAACGGCTCTTTCGCTACATTGGATGATTCTTGTTTCCCGCCTTGCTTCGATCTTCCTTCTGGCGATCATCGTCTTTGCGACCCTCTCGCCGATCGGCCTGAGACCGCATCTCGGCGACGCCAATCTGGAACGTGCGGCTGCCTATCTGCTCCTCGGTGTCGCACTTGCGCTGAGCTTTCCCCGCCATACCATGCGCATGGCTTTCCTTGTGATCGGCGTTGCTGCCATGCTGGAAACGCTGCAGCTGATTGATCCCGGCCGCCATGGTCGTGTCGAGGATATGGCAATCAAGGCGGCAGCCGGCCTCATCGGCATCGGGCTGGTCACTCTGGCGAGCAAAATGCTGCGCCGCTTGCCTTCGTGAGGCCGATCGCGTCCAGCTTACGCGCGGTCTCTCGCACTGAGGCTTCTGCGGCAGCGACCCTTCTGTCCCCTGTGCTAAAGCGCGAACGACCAGAACAGGCAGGCGAGCGTTACAGCGGCGAAGACAACCAGGAACAGACTGCGCAACAGGACGTTCCGCCTCAGCTCGTTCATGACGAGGTGGCAACCGACGACAGCAGCGACGAAGAGGAACCGCCAGTTCCACAAGGCCCACACCGCGCTGCTCTGGCCGAAGGCCCAGCGCGCCGCAAGCGAGCCGACGATGCTGGCGAACAGCACGACCACTGCCCAAACGATGATGTCGGCTGCATTGAGCAGAACGATGCTTGCCGCACGCAACGGCAGCACCATCATCAGCATGGCCGAAAAGAAATAGAGACCGGCGAGCGGCAGGAACGTCGAGGCATCCGCTATGTCGTCCAGCCGCTTCACACCGATGGCACCGAACGGATAGCCATGCTGCGCCACCGCAAGGCTCAAGGCCATAAGCAAGGTGGAGAAAACTGCAACCAGTGCGAATGAAGTGACGATCTTGCTCACGGTCTTCCCTCACGAATCGGACACGAGCAAGCCTAGCGATATCTCGTAAACCGCAAGTAAGCCGAAGAAGGCATCCCCGCCGTCAGGCGGTGACCTGCACCGGCGTCGTCTGTTTCGCTGTCGCCACAGGCGCCCTCACCTCCTCCAGCCGCCGCCCGCTATCAGCGTCGAACAGCTGGATGTCGCCCGGATCGACCGAGAAGAAGAATGGCTGGCCCGGCTGCAGATCGGCACGCGTTGCGACGTGCACGATCATCGCCTGTCCGCCAAACGAGCCATGCAGCAATTTGGCGATGCCGAGTTCCTCGGCAAAGTCGAAGCGCGCGGAAAGCGGACCAGAACCGAATTTCACCGCTTCCGCACGGAAGCCGGCAATCACCGGGCCGTGGCCGATCTCCGGCCATTGGCTACGGTCATAGGCAAGCTGCTGGCCGTCCGGCAGCTTGATGACGCCCTCGTCCGGATGGGCGGCGCCCTTCAGCAGGTTGAGCCCGGGCGAACCGATGAAATTGGCGACATAGGTGGTTTCCGGCCTGCCGTAGACCTCGCTCGGCGTGCCGACCTGCTCAATCCCACCCTTGTTCATGACGACAATGCGGTCAGCCAGGGTCATCGCCTCGACCTGATCATGCGTGACGAAGAGCGTGGTCGCTCCGAGCCGCTGGTGCAGCTTGCGGATTTCGACACGCATGGCCACCCGCAGCGTCGCATCCAGGTTGGACAACGGCTCGTCATACAGAAACACCTTCGGCTCGCGGATCATGGCACGGCCCATGGCCACGCGCTGCCGCTGACCGCCGGAAAGCTGGGCCGGTTTGCGTTCGAGATATTCGGTGAGCCCGAGCGTTGCAGCCACCTTGCTGACGCGCTCGGTGCGCTCCGCCTTCGAGAGTCCGGCTATCTTCAGCGAATAGCCGATGTTTTTCGCCACCGACATATGGGGATAAAGCGCATAATTCTGAAACACCATGGCGCAGCCGCGTTCGCGCGGCTCCAGTCTGTTGACCACACGCCCAGCGATTGCGACCTCACCGGAGGTGATCGACTCCAGCCCGGCCACCATGCGCAGCAGCGTGGACTTTCCACAGCCTGAGGGGCCGAGGATGACGATCAGTTCGCCGCT
Organism: Terribium retamae; assembly: GCF_022347545.1. Lineage (GTDB taxonomy): Bacteria > Pseudomonadota > Alphaproteobacteria > Rhizobiales > Rhizobiaceae > Mesorhizobium > Mesorhizobium retamae. Next base: position 192,895 of record NZ_JAKREW010000003.1, on the reverse strand, counting down.
GGAAACGTCGAGGTTCACGCCGTGCACGACCTCGTTCTTGGCGTAGGACTTGCGCACATCGCGCAGAGTGATTTCGGCCATGGGATATCGTCCCTTATTTTTCGGTGGAGATGAGGCCGCGCACGAACCAGCGCTGCAGGAAGATCGTGACCAGCACCGGTGGCGTCAGCACGATGAGGTTTGCCGCCATGGCAACGTTCCAGATCGGCGGTTCGCCGAATACAGGCCCCGGCACGATCTTCTGAAGCTGCATGGTGGCGGTGGCGAAGTTCTGCTGGTCTGTGACCACCAGGAGCGGCCACAGATACTGGTTCCACGACCACACGAACATGATGGTGGCGAGTGCCGCCATATTGGTCTTGGACAGCGGCATCAGCACTTCGAGGAAGAAGCGGACCGGTCCCGAGCCGTCCATCTTGGCAGCTTCGGTCAGTTCGTCGGGAACAGTGAGAAAGAACTGCCGATAGAGGAAGGTGCCCGTGGCAGTGGCGATCAGCGGCAGGATCAAGCCCGAATAGGAATTGAGCAGGTTCCATTCCGGCAGGCCGACGGAGATCCCGAACAGTCCGAATATCTCCTTGAACGGTCTCAGCGCATCGGCGGCCACCGCATAGGTCGGCACGATACGCACTTCCAGCGGGAGCATCAGGGTGATGAAGATCAGCCAGAACATCACCATCCGCAGCTTGTAGCGAAAGTAGACGATCGAGAATGCCGAAAGTGCCGCGATCACGATCTTGCCGATGGTGACGCCGCCGGCCACGATGATCGAGTTCAGCATCACCCGATCGAAATTGCCGCGTTCCCATGCCGTCGCCATGTTCTCGAAGAAATGGCTGCCGGGCCAAAGCGGCATGGGCACCTGGTTTACGGTATGGAAGTCATGGCTCGCCGCCACGAAGATGATCCAGAACGGGATCAGCAGCGCCACGAGGCTGACGATGAGCAGCGCGTGGGTGACGAAGTCGAGAACAGGAGTGCGTTCGATCACGGCCTGACCTCCCCTCAACGGTAATGGACGCGCCGCTCGACGAAGCGGAACTGGATGAAGGTCAACGCGATGACGAGCACCATCAGCACGATCGATTGGGCGGCAGCGAGCGAGTAGTCCTTGCCTTGGAAGCCGTCGGTATAGATCTTGTAGACCATCAGTTCGGTCGCCCGCGCCGGTCCGCCTGACGTGGTGATATCGACGATGCCGAAACTGTCGACGAAGCTGTCGGTGATGTTGATCACGATGAGGAAGAACAGCGTGGGCGTGATCAACGGCAATTGGATGTCCCACATGCGCCTGAGCACGCTGGCCCCGTCCATGGCCCCGGCTTCCGAGATCGTGCGCGGGATCGACTGCAGGGCCGCCAGGAAGAAGATGAAGTTGTAACCGACCATCTTCCAGCTTTGCGCCAGAACGATGAGGGTAAATGCGTCATAGCCGTTGAGTGCCGGGTTCCAGAGACCCGGGAACGCCTGGTTGATGACCGATACGAAGCCGGCATCCGGCGAAAAGATGAAGCGAAACGCCAGGCCGACCGCGGGGGCCGCCAATGCATAGGGCAGGAAGAAAGTGAACTTGTAGACCTGATGACCGGGCAGTCGACGGTCGACGAAAAGCGCAAGCAGCGCAGCAATGGCAAGAGAAAGCACGGTCGCGGAAAAGGCGAAAGTCAACGAGACGCGCACCGAGTTCCAGTATTTCGGATCCTCGAACACGGTCATGAAGTTCTGCAGGCCAACCCACTGGTTGCCGCCGCCGAAAGGCGGCTCCAATGTCACGGCCCAATAGAGGGCTTCACCCGAGGGCCAGTAGAAGAAGACGAAGATCAGAAGCATCTGCGGGGCAATGAAGGCCGCCGCCAGCCACAGATTGGAGAAGGTCGCACGCTTTTCCACGCGGATGCTCCTTGCCTGTCATGTTTATGAAAAGGGCGCCGCGACAAAGTTGCGGCGCCCGGGGATAGGTCGTTCTGCTTATGGCAGCGCGACGCCCTTGTAGGTCTGCTCGTAGCGGCGCAGGATCTGGTTGCCGCGTTCGACGACCGAATCGATGGCTGCCTGCATGTCCTTCTGGCCGGTGAAGGCGGCTTCCAGTTCGGAGCGCAGCTCGGCGCGGATCGAGGTGAAGTTGCCAAGGCGGATGCCGCGAGACAGCGGCGTGACCTCCGAGGCAGTCAGCGAAGCGATCGCGATGTCGCGGTTGACGCGCTTCGGGTCCTTGTAGAAGCCGTCGGCCTTCAAGAGCTCATAGCCCTTGGTCGTGACTGGGATGTAGCCGGTGTTTTCAGCGATGTACTTCTCGCCGGTGTCCGGGGCCGTGACATATTTCAGAAAGGCAGCGGCAGCCTCGTATTCAGCCGGCGACTTGCCTTCCATGACCCATAGCGAAGCGCCGCCCACCATCGAGTTGGTGCGCTTGGCGGCGTCGATCACGGGCATCATGGCAACGTCCCACTTCAAGTCCTTGGCCTGGGTGTTGTGCACGGTGCCATGGTTGGCGATCGACGTGATGGTCGCAGCGCAGGTGCCGTCGGCGAATGCCTGGACGACGTCCTTGCCCATCTGCTTGGTCTGGATCTTGGCGTAGCCGGCGTCGAGCCAGGACTTGAAGTCCTTCATGTGGTCGACGAAAGCGGTCTTGTTGAAGGCAAGTTCAGCACCGAGGCCGCCATAGCCGTTGTCCAGCGTGGCCACCGGAATGGAGTTGGTCGCAGAGAACTGCTCCAGGTCCATCCAGGAATCGAAGTCAAAGGCAAAGCCGCAGGGCACGCCGGCGGCCTTCATGGCCTTCAGGTCTTCGCCGAACTCGGCCCAGGTCTTCGGCGCCTCGGTCTTGCCGATCTTCGCGAAGGCTTCCTTGTTCCAGTAGAACACGGCGGTCGAGGAATTGTAGGGGAACGACCACATCTCGCCGGTGGAGGTGGCGTAGTAGTTGGCGATGCCTGGGAAATAGGACTTCCAGTCGATATCGAGCTTGTAGTCATTGGCGAACTTGGTCGCCGGATAGATGGCGCCCGAAAGCATGAAGTTCACCGTGCCGGCATCATAGATCTGGACGATCGTCGGATGCTGCTTGGAGCGATACGCCGCGATCGTGTTCTGCTCGGCCTTGTCGTAGCCACCCTGCCCGGTGCAGACGGCCTCGTACTTGTCCTGTGACTGGTTGAACAACTGGCAGTGCTTGGCCACCACTTCGCCCAGGTCGCCGGTGAGTCCATACCAGAATTCGAATTTGGTGCGTTCGGCGGCATTGGCGCCGCTGGCAAGGACGACGGCGGTCGTCGCGAGCAGGATTAATCGTTTCATTGTCCTCTCCAGACAGGAAGGTTGCTGCGCGAGCGAAACGCCCGCTACGGCGCCTCCCCTAGAGAGGTCAGATGACAGCTGCGTTGTGGTTTCGTGATGAAATGACGACAATCCCCCGCAGATCAGGGTGCCGAAACAGGTCGCGATGATGTTCGTACGGGAGTGCCACCGATCTAGACGCCGGCATCGCGGATTTCGAAGACGTTGCCACCGCTGGTGACGAAGCGCCCGCGCTCACCGCGGCGCACGCTGTAGCATTTCTCGCCGCCCTCGCGGATCTCGCTCCACACGGTACACAATTCGCCGTTGCGAAGCGCCCAGCGACCCTTGTCGCCATGCTGGGTCGAATTGGCGCCCGATCTGTCAATCGTGATCTCCGCGGAGCCGTCGGGCGCCAGGATCAAGGAGCCGCCGCGCCAGCCGCCATCCTCCCACCATGCGATGGAACGCCCAACCAGTTCATTCTTCAGTTCGGTTGATGTGAGGTCGCCCGCGCTCGCTTCGCCGGCGGCAAGCAGCGAAACGCTCAGGACTGCCGAATGCAAAGCCATGCGACGCAAAGCCCGAATCCTCATCCATGACGGTCAGATGACGATTCAATGACATTTGCCGGCTGCTGTCGAGCCTCGTTTTCCCCAGCCGGCGTCAGCGAAGTGTCATGCGCCGGTCAGATGCCGGACATGAAAGCGCGCCATTGTGGCCAACGGCCTGTCGAGCATCGCTCGGCCGAAAGCCTGTAAAATCAAAGGACTGCGCCCATGTCAGCCGTAACCGGCACCGGAATCTCCGCCCACAAACGCGCCAACGATCTTTCGGATTTCGCCGAAGAGCTCGACATGATCGAGGAACTCGGTGTCGAGGCGATCGAACTGCCGACCTACGACATGGATATCGTCGTCGGCGGCAAGATCAGGAAACCCCAGCTCACCGCCCTGAAGCGTGCCTGCGCCGGCCGCGACGTCGTCTATTCCGTGCATGGCCCGCTCGCCATCAACTTCATGGACGAAGCCTATCGGCTGCCGCGCCATTTCGAAGTGCTGCAGGCGTCGCTGGAAGTGGCCGCCGAAGTCGGCGCCGAACATTATGTGATCCATTCCGGTCTGATGCCAATGCAGCAAGCCGCCGGGGTCGAGGCCGGCTATCAGCGCCAGCGCGAATGGCTGGCCAAGAGCGGCGACATCGCGCGCCAGCATGGGCTGATCCTCTGCGTCGAGACGCTGTTTGCCGGGTATGAAGGCAAGGGGCTCGCCGCCTCGCCTTCACGGCTCGCCACGGAGCTTGGCGCGATCAACCATCCGAACGTCATGGCGACCCTCGATTTCAGCCACGCCTATCTGAAACTCGATTTCGATGGCCGTCGCGACGAGTTTGTCGAGGAGGTGAAGACGCTGGCGCCCTTTTCGCGTCACCTGCATGTCCATGACAGCTTCGGCCGCCAGGACGACATCTGGATGTTCACTGACGGCGAGCGCGTCGCTTACGGTCACGGCGATCTTCATCTGCCGGTCGGCTGGGGCGACATCCCCTGGGACAGACTGATGGCCGAATGCGAGTTCCCGGACGGAGTGCTGTTCAACATCGAGTTGAAGGAGCGCTACTGGTACGCTGCCCAGGATACGGTCGACGCCACCAAGGAGCTCGCTGAAAAAGCGCGTTTCGTGCGCACCGCCGCAGCAGCTTGAAGGTCTCGCAGATGGGCCCAATAGGGGTCCCGGATGTTGCGATGACGCAGGTGCGAGGCGAATGGCAAGGTGCCATTCGCCTCGCTTGGTTTCGTACCGAAGCCCTCTTTCAGAGAATTACCGGCGACCCATCCTTTTGAACGCTTAGTTTGCCGGCGCCGCCGGCTCCTGGCCACCGCTCGAGGCAGGCGGTGGCACCGGCGTCTGAGCTTCCTGTTGTGGCTCTTGCTGCGGTTCAACCGATGGAGCGTTCGGGGCTTGGGGCGCCGTTTGCGGAGCGGGAGCCGTTGGCTCACCGGGCTGCGCCGTTTGCTCGTTGGTCAGAACTTCGTCGGTCTTCGCTTTGATCTCGTCGGCCGTCTGCTGGCTGATCAGTCCATAATTGACGGCAAGGCCAACGGCCAGAGCGACAATGATCCCGACGATTGCAGTTTTCAAGTTTCTGGACATTGGAAGAGGTCTCTCAAAAGCCTGTCGGCGTGGCGACCGTATCGACGATCCCCTGATGACGCCCTTCCACCGCAGCTAAGGTGCCCGAGCCTCCAAGGATGGTCAATCCTTCTAAGAAGGCTCCGCGAGCACAGTAAGTCATCGGAGAGATTGGTACGCCCAAGGGGAATCGAACCCCTGTTTGCGCCGTGAGAGGGCGCCGTCCTGACCGCTAGACGATGGGCGCAGCCGAGAACCGGCGATATAGGCTGGCCTGTTTGAAAAAGCAACAGGCTGAGAAGGCAAGTTTCGCAAGCGACATGACGCCATCACCGCCGCCTCCCACCCGACCAGCGGTATGGTTGCAGGCCGAGGGGCGGCTTTGGACACCACGTTCAGCTCTTCGGCTGAATCAGGTCCCAGAGATTGCCGTAAAGGTCGGCAAATACGGCGACAGTGCCATAAGGCTCGTGACGTGGCGCTTCGCGGAACTCCACGCCGCGCGCCAGCATGGCTGCATGATCGCGAGCGAAATCATCCGTTTCGAGGAAGAAGGCGACGCGGCCCCCGGTCTGGTTGCCAATGCTGGCAGTCTGCTTTGCACCGTCAGCTTTGGCCAACAGCAGACGGGCACCCCCGCCCGCCGGCTCGACCGTCACCCACCGCTTGCCGCCGCCGAGATCCACATCGGACGTCAGCGTGAAGCCCGCGCGGTCGACATACCAGCGGATCGCTTCGTGATAGTCTGCAACCACCAGTGCAACAGTGGCGACGCGGCGGCCGGTGGCAAAATCGCTCATCAGCCCTACTGCAGGCGCAGCGTGTAGCGACCGATCATGCGCCGCTCAGCAATATCGAAGACGAAGATCGCGCGGCTGCCGTCGGTCAGTTCCGCCTCGATCGACAGACGGTCTCCGGACAACGACTGCGACAGCACCTTGGCGCCGACCGGCAGGACAATATCCCCGCTCTGCGGCTCGCCCGCCGGGGTCTGGATATCGCCGGCAATCGGTGCGGTCGGCTTGGCGGTGTAGGATTTGTAGACAAGCGCCGCCACCACGACCATAAGGGCGAAGAACAACAGGCCAAGATTGACGACCATGAAGCGGATCAGCTTCCTGCGCAGCTTGTCCACATTCGGATCGAGCGGCTTGTCTTCCTCGTCATCGGCAAGGGGCCGGGCCATGGGCGATCTATTCCGGAACTGTTTCGATGGCCGCACCTGATAACGAAGACACCGAAGAAATGATAGGGGCGGCGCCGATCGAGCTCAAAGCCGGCGAAGATGCTGCCGGCCAGCGCCTCGATCAGTGGCTTGCCGCGCAGCTGGCGCCGGAGCTGTCGCGCAGCCGCATCCAAGCGCTGATCAAGCAAGGGGCCGTTCGCATCGGCGGACAGCGGATAGACGAGGTCAAGCGCAAGCTCGCCGCGGGTGACTTGATTTCCGTGGAGATGCCGGAACCCGAGCCTGCCGAACCACAGGGCGAGAACATTCCGCTCGACGTTCTGTATGAGGACGACAGCCTGATCGTCATCAACAAGCCGGCGGGCCTGGTCGTCCATCCCGGTGCAGGCAACTGGACCGGCACGCTGGTCAATGCACTGATCCATCATTGCGGCGCTAGCCTTTCCGGCATCGGCGGTGTCAGGCGACCGGGCATCGTGCACCGGCTCGATAAGGATACCAGCGGCGTCATGGTGGTGGCCAAGACCGACCATGCCCATCGCGCCTTGTCCGAGGCCTTCGCCGACCACGGCCGCACCGGTGACCTGCAGCGCGCCTATGTCGCGCTGGTTTGGGGTATTCCCTCACGACCGACCGGCACCATTGATGCACCGCTCGGCCGCGCTGCCGATCGGGTTCGGCGCGCCGTCGTGCCGGAACACCGCGAAGATGCACGCCATGCCGTCACCCACTACACGGTGGAGGAACGTTTCGGCGAAGAACAGGACAAATTTGCAGCCGCAAGCCTCGTCGAATGCCGGCTCGAAACCGGCCGCACCCATCAGATCCGCGTACACATGGCGCATATCGGCCACCCGCTGGTCGGCGATCCGGACTATGGCCAGGCCTTCCGCACGAAGGCCAACCGGCTGCCGGAGCCGCTGAAGAGCGAGGTCGCAGCTTTTCCGCGCCAGGCCTTGCATGCACGTCTACTTGAATTCAGCCATCCCGATACCCATCTGACGATGAGGTTCGAAGCGCCGATGCCAGGGGACATGGAGGTTCTGGTCGGCGGCTTTCGAAATCTCTGAACCTGCCACCAAAAAACCTGACTCGTATTGTTCACTTAGCGGTGACACACTGTTCCACCTTGAACAAATACGTGGATTTTCCGGGTTTGTTCCGGTATAAATTGTCTAACGCGATCGTGCCGTCAGGCAGGCGCGTCATATGTCCGCCGCGTTTCGGGGACATTCCTAAAAGAGAGGAGGGCGCTATTCATGGCCCAGTCACTACCCAGTATCGTTTCCGGTGAAGGCGGCCTCAGCCGCTACCTGGAAGAAATCCGTCGCTTTCCGATGCTTCAGCCGCAGGAAGAGTACATGCTCGCCAAGCGGTACCAGGAGCATGAAGACACCGGCGCTGCCCACAAGCTGGTCACCAGCCACCTCAGGCTCGTGGCCAAGATCGCCATGGGCTATCGCGGCTATGGGCTGCCGATCGGTGAAGTCATCTCGGAAGGCAATGTCGGCCTGATGCAGGCCGTCAAGAAGTTCGAGCCGGAACGTGGTTTCCGGCTGGCCACCTATGCCATGTGGTGGATCAAGGCCTCGATCCAGGAATACATCCTGCGCTCGTGGAGCCTGGTCAAGATGGGCACGACCGCCAACCAGAAGCGCCTGTTCTTCAACCTGCGCAAGGTGAAGGGCAAGATCCAGGCGCTCGACGACGGCGATCTGAAGCCCGAGCAGATCACCGAGATCGCCACGCGCCTCAACGTCTCGGAAGAGGAAGTGGTGTCGATGAACCGCCGCCTCTCCGGCGATGCCTCGCTCAACGCGCCGATCCGGGCGACCGAGGGCGAAAGCGGCGAATGGCAAGACTGGCTGGTCGACGACCATGACAGCCAGGAAGAGATGCTGATCGAGCAGGACGAACTCGACAATCGCCGCCAGATGCTGGCCGGCGCCATGTCCGTCCTCAACGATCGCGAACGCCGCATCTTCGAGGCCCGCCGCCTCGCCGAGGAGCCGTTGACGCTGGAAGAACTGTCGGCCGAGTTCGACATCTCCCGCGAACGCGTGCGCCAGATCGAAGTGCGTGCCTTCGAAAAGGTTCAGGATGCGGTCAAGGCCGCCGCCAAGCGTCAGGCCCAGGCGTTGCGCACCATCGATGCGCAGCCGGCTGCCTGACGGTTCCGACAGTCACATGAAGACACGGCGCCGGGCAACCGGCGCCGTTTCTTATTTGCCCGGCACTACAGCCCATTCAGCGGAAACTTCAGATATCTTTTGCCATTCGCTTCCGGCTCGGGCAGCCGCCCGCCATTCATGTTGACCTGCAGGGCATGCAGGATCAACCGAGGCATCGGCAAGGTCTTGTCGCGCGCCTCGCGCAAGGCCACGAACTCGGCCTCGGTCGTCGGCACGTGGACGTGAGAGTTGCTGCGTTTCTGTTCGGCTACGGTCGTCTCCCATCGAGCTTCGCGGCCGCCCGGCTGATAATCATGACCGACGAAAAGTCGTGTTTCGCCCGGCAGGGCCAGAATTCGCTGGATCGATTGCCAAAGACGGACGGCGCTACCGCCCGGAAAGTCGGCGCGGGCTGTGCCGCTGTCCGGCATGAACATGGTGTCATGGATGAATGCTGCATCCCCGATCACATAGGTGATGGATGCCAGCGTATGTCCAGGCGAAAACAGCACCGTGACCGGCAGCGAGCCGATATGGAAGATTTCGCCGTCGGCGAACAGCCGGTCCCATTGCGAGCCGTCTGCACGAAAATCCGGCCAGTTATAGATCGCCTTCCACAGCGCCTGGACATCGACGATCCGTTCCCCGATACCGACCGGCGCTCCGGTTTTTCGCTTCAAATAATCGGCGGCAGAAAAATGGTCGGCATGAGGATGCGTATCGAGGATCCATTCCAGCTCAAGCCCATTTTCTGCGATGAAATCGAGCAGCGCATCCGCATTGCCGGTTGACGTCGCCCCCGACTTCTCGTCGAAATCCAGCACCGGGTCGATGATGGCGCAGCGGCGTGTCGCACTATCCGTCACGATGTACTGAATCGACCCGGTCGGCTTGTCGTAGAAGCCGGTCACCTGTGGCTTTGCCAAAGATGCGTCCAACTGCGCCTCCCGCATCGCTCCCTAGGATTAGTTTTCTAATTCCAGACCGATAGAGAGTATCGTCATCTGCGAAATCCGCGCCGTCAAGCACAGACTTCTCACAGACCGTTTAGACACAAAACGAACGAGCAATCGCCTGAAGAGATTCAGGCGGTGGGCTGCTTGGTTTTTCGAAGATAGGGCAAAATGGTCTCGTAGGCGCCGAAACGCTTGATCGCATCTTCGTTCGAGACCGCGGCGGTGATGATGACATCGTCGCCCTGTTTCCAATTGGCCGGCGTTGCCACCTGATGCTTCGCGGTGAGCTGGATGGAATCGATGACGCGCAAGATCTCGTCGAAATTGCGCCCGGTGGTCATCGGATAGGTCAGGATCAGTTTGATCTTCTTGTCGGGCCCGATCACATAGACGGAGCGTACCGTGGCATTGTCGGCAGGCGTGCGGCCATCAGAACTGTCGCCCGCCTCTTCCGGCAGCATCTCATAGAGCTTGGCGACCTTGAGGTCTTTGTCGCCGATCAATGGATAGGCGACGACGTGGCCGGTAGCAGTCTTGATGTCGTCTTGCCATTTGCCATGGCTTTCGACTGGATCCACGGAAATGCCGATGATCTTGACGTTGCGTTTCTTAAACTCACCTTCGAGGCCGGCCATGGTTCCGAGTTCGGTCGTGCAGACCGGCGTGAAGTTCTTCGGATGGCTGAAAAGCACGGCCCATCCGTCGCCGATCCAGTCGTGAAAATGGATCGATCCCTGCGTGGTTTCGGCCTCGAAATCCGGCGCGGTGCTGTTGATACGAAGGCTCATAGCGGACCTACCCCTTGAAACGCATTGAATGGCAGCTGCCGGCAACCAACCGGCAATTGTCGCATCTTCCTCCAAAAAGATGACGTTAGGGAGGTGGTTTTTACCGCATCACGCCCGATAAAGTGGAAAATAGTTTCCTTGCGCGCGGTAGGGTCTTGCAACAGCTCGCTAGGAAGGGCTTTCCGTGGTCTTGCGCGGCGTGAGCGATGCGGCGAGATCTTCCATGCGCTGGGCCAGGGAGCCCAGGGCCCCCGTCAGGGCCTGATCGTTCTTGTCCGCCTTTGTTAGCGCCTCGTCGCGGGTCTTGCGCAGGGTCAGCACTTCGCTCTCCATGCCCTTGATGCGCTTCTGCACCTCGGACAACTCGTCCATGACCATGATGCCGGCCATCACGGTCAGGCGCTGATCGCCGATCTCCCCAAAAGAGTCCTTCAGATGCGCGACATAACGATCGAAGCGTTCGGCGAGATCGATCAGGTGATCTTCCTGACCCTCGTCGCAAGCCATGCGGTATTGTTTGTTGTCGATGGTGACAGTGACCTGTGCCATGCCAGACCTCCCTTACCTGTCGAGCACCGCGCGGATGGTCTCCATCGCGGTCACCAGTCGGCGTGACACCTCCTTATTGGCGTCCTCGAGCCGCTCGGCCCGCGCTTCGGAATTGTCGAGTTCCTGCGCCAACCGCGAACGATCGGCGTTCAGCCGCTGCACCTCGGCCTCTGCCTCGGAATAGTCGCGTTCGCTTTCCAGCTTCGTTGCAACGGCATTTTCGAGCCCTTCGATGGCTCTGCCCAGCCTTGCAATCACTTCTTTAAGGGTCGTTTCCCCGGTCATGGCCTTCGTCCTCAGCCCGTGCCCATCACCGAATCGCTCGCGTTCAGAACGCGTTATTCGCGAAACATTAGGCGGCGGGTGAAGGCCACGTCAATAAAGCCGGCTCTCCTGTCCCCCGCTAACGCCGAATTGATGAGGCCACGACAACATTTTCCTTGACGAGAAGCCTATTAAATCGATTTAGGTTTTATTGACTCATGCGGCTGGCCTGCTATGTGTCCCGGCATCTTTTCCGAACCTGACCGGCTGGAGGAACCATGGTTTCGCGCGAACAACATGACCGGATGGCCAATGCGATCCGCTTTCTATCCATGGACGCCGTCGAAAAGGCCAATTCCGGCCATCCTGGCCTGCCGATGGGCGCTGCGGACATCGCGACGGTCCTGTTCACGCGCTTCCTGAAATTCGACGCCAAGAACCCGCATTGGCCCGACCGCGACCGTTTCATCCTCTCCGCCGGCCATGGTTCGATGCTGCTCTACTCGCTGCTCTATCTGACGGGCTACGAGGACATGACCATCGACGAGATCAAGAATTTCCGCCAGCTCGGCTCGCGCACCGCCGGCCATCCGGAATATGGCCATGCGGCTGGCATCGAGACCACCACCGGCCCGCTCGGCCAGGGCATCTCGAACTCCGTCGGCTTTGCGCTCGGCGAACGTATCCTGAATGCCGCCTTCGGCAACGACCTCGTCGACCACTACACCTATGTGCTGGCCGGTGACGGCTGCCTCATGGAAGGCATCTCCCAGGAGGCGATCTCGCTCGCCGGCCATCTGAGGCTGAACAAGCTCATCGTGTTCTGGGACAACAACAACATCTCCATCGACGGCCCGGTCACGCTGGCCGACTCCACCGACCAGGTCGCCCGTTTCCAGGCATCGGGCTGGAACGCCATGCACATCGATGGCCACGATCCGGAAGCGATCGCCTACGCCATTGAAGCCGCCCGCCATTCCGACAAGCCGACGCTGATCGCCGCCAAGACGACCATCGGTTTCGGCGCGCCGACCAAGGCCGGCACCAACAAGGTGCACGGCTCTCCCCTCGGAGCCGAGGAAATCGCCGGCGCGCGCAAGTTCTTCAACTGGGAATCCCCGGCCTTCGAGATTCCGTCTGATATCCTGAACGCATGGCGCGCTGCCGGTGAAGCCGGCGCCAAGAAGCGCATCGAATGGGAAGGGCGCCTCGCCAAGGCCGATGCAAAGCAGCGCGCCGAGTTCGAACGGCGCATCTCCGGCAAGCTGCCGCAGGATTTCGACGCTGTCATCGCCGACTACAAGAAGAAGCTGGCCGCCGACAAGCCGAAGGTTGCCACCCGCAAATCGTCGGAAATGGCACTGGAAGTGATCAATGGCGCGGTTCCCGAGACGATCGGCGGCTCGGCCGACCTGACCGGCTCCAACAACACCAAGACCAGCCAGACCAAGGCGATTACTGCGACCGACTACGGCCAGCGCTACGTACACTACGGTGTCCGCGAGCACGGCATGGCTGCGGCCATGAACGGCATGACGCTGCACGGTGGCATCATTCCATACGGCGGCACCTTCATGTGCTTCACCGACTATGCGCGCCCGTCCATGCGCCTGGCCTCGCTGATGGGCATCCGCTCGATCTTCGTCATGACGCATGACTCGATCGGCCTCGGCGAAGACGGCCCGACCCATCAGCCGGTCGAGCATCTGGCCGCGCTGCGCGCCATTCCGAACCACCTTGTCTTCCGTCCGGCCGACGCCACCGAGGCTGCGGAATGCTGGCAACTGGCGCTGGAATCGGAGAAGACGCCGTCGACGCTGGCGCTGACCCGTCAGAACCTGCCGGCCGTTCGGACGGACTACGTGGCAGAGAACCTGTGCCGTCTCGGCGCCTATGAACTGGCCGCGGCCGAAGCTGGCGAAGCTGCCGTCACCATCTTCGCCACCGGTTCCGAAGTCGAGATCGCGCTTGGCGCCCGTGCCTTGCTTCAGGGCCATGGCCATCCGACCCGCGTCGTCTCGGTTCCCTGCTTCGAACTGTTCTTCCAGCAGGACGAGGCCTATCGCGAGAAGATCATTGGCAAGGCCAAGGTCAAGATCGCAATCGAAGCCGGCATTCGCCAGGGTTGGGATCCGATCATCGGGACTGACGGCATCTTCGTCGGCATGACCGGCTTCGGCGCATCCGGAACGATCGAGCAGCTCTACAAGCACTTCGGCATCACCGCCGAGGATGCAGCCAAGGCAGCGGAAGCACGGCTGCACGGCTGATTATTCTTTCCGGCGGAGGCATCCGCCGGGCCGTTTCGTCGCACCAGCCGACTGAAACGATTAGCCTACAGGCCGGGCGACTGGATATTTTTGCCGCCCGCCTTTATTGAGGCGGCGGACCTTTTCATCCGCCTGTTCACGCTCCCCGGGAGAAACACATGACCGTCAGAGTTGCCATCAATGGGTTTGGCCGTATCGGCCGCAACATTTTGCGCGCCATCTACGAGTCCGGCCGCAAGGACATCGTCGTCGTTGCCGTCAACGATCTCGGCCCGGTTGAGACCAACGCCCACCTGCTGCGCTACGACAGCGTTCACGGCCGCTTCCCGCATGAGGTGAAGGTCGAGGGCGACCAGATCGTCATTGGCCAGGAGAAGATCAAGGTCACCGCAGTCAAGGATCCTGCCCAGCTTCCCTGGAAGGAACTCAATGTCGACATCGCGCTCGAATGCACGGGCATCTTCACCTCGAAGGAAAAAGCCTCGGCGCATCTGACCGCCGGCGCCAAGCGCGTGATCGTCTCGGCTCCTGCCGACGGCGCCGACCTCACCGTCGTCTACGGCGTCAACCACGACAAGATCACCAAGGATCATATCGTCATCTCCAACGCCTCCTGCACCACCAACTGCCTGGCGCCGGTGGCCAAGGTGCTCAACGACGCCTTCGGCATCGAAAAGGGCTTCATGACGACGATCCACGCCTATACCGGCGACCAGCCGACGCTGGACACCATGCACAAGGACCTTTACCGCGCTCGGGCCGCGGCCATGTCGATGATCCCGACCTCGACGGGCGCGGCCAAGGCTGTCGGCCTGGTGTTGCCGGAGCTCAAGGGCAAGCTGGACGGCGTGTCGATCCGCGTGCCGACCCCGAACGTCTCCGTCATCGACTTCAAGTTCGTGGCCAAGAAGCCGGTCACCGTCGAAGAGGTCAATGCAGCATTGGTTGCCGCTGCCGACGGTTCGCTCAAGGGCATTCTCGCCTACACCAAGGACCCGCTCGTCTCGGTCGATCTCAACCACGACCCGCACTCCTCGACCTTCGCGCTTGACCAGACCAAGGTCATCGACGGCAATCTGGTGCGTGTCATGTCCTGGTATGACAATGAATGGGGCTTCTCCAACCGCATGGCCGACACCGCTGTTGCCATGGGCAAGACGATCGCCTGATCGGAAGCTTCGCCTTCACGCTTTGCGAAACGCCCGGCCCTGCCGGGCGTTTTTCGTTTGGCCCCGCATGTTCGCGCGGGCGCAAAAAAAGCATGAAAGTCAGCGTACTAGGCCAAAAAATCATCGTCACGCCTTGCACCCGCCATGTCTTCGCCCCACTCTCGCTTAAAGCGGGAATCCAGGAGCGAAAGAGGGGACGAGACAGCATGGAGCACGCGATCTACCTCGCGACGCTGATTGGCACCGGACTGGTGGTGGCCGCCGCGTTTTCGAGCCTGATCGCCTTTCGTTTCGGCGCCCCTCTCCTTCTGCTCTTCCTTGGCATCGGCCTCGCGACCGGCGTCGATGGCCTGGGCATCACCTTTGACAATGCCAATGTCGCCTATTTCGTCGGCTCGCTGGCGCTTGCCGTCATCCTGTTCGATTCCGGCTTCGGCACGCCGCTCAAGGTGCTGCGCCAGGCCGCCGGCCCGGCCCTGTCTCTGGCCACGATCGGTGTCGTGCTGACCACTGCCGTTTTCGGCGCTGCGGCCTTCTACCTATTGGACCTGAATTGGCTGGAATCGTTCCTGCTTGGCGCCTCGGTCGCCTCGACCGACGCGGCCGCCGTCTTCTTCCTGCTGCGCGCGGGCGAGATCAATCTGCGCGAACGCGTGCGTTCGACGCTGGAGGTGGAATCCGGCACCAACGACCCGATCGCCATCTTCCTCACCATCACACTGGTCGAAGTCATAGCAGCCGGCGCCAATCCCGAAGCACCGGTCTTGCTCGCCGACCTCGCTCTCGGCTTTGTTTTGAATATGGGCCTGGGCGCCGCCGTCGGCATAGTCGGCGGCATGGCCATCGTGCGCCTTGTCGACCGGCTCAATCTCGATCACGGCCTGCTGCCGATCTTCGTGCTCACTTTGTCGCTCATGGTCTTCGCCGCCGCCGGCGCCGTTGGCGGCTCCGGCTTTCTCGCGGTCTATCTGGCGGGCCTCGTCGCCGGCAATTCCGACATCCGCGCCGTGACCATTTTGAAGCGCTTCCAGGATGGCATGTCATGGCTTGCGCAGATCATCATGTTCCTGGTGCTCGGCCTGTTCGCCACGCCATCCCAGTTTCCGACGATTCTGCTGCCGGCCATCCTGCTCGGCCTGTTCCTGATCTTTGTGGCCAGACCGCTGGCGGTGTGGCTCTGCCTGCTGCCTTTCCGCCTACCCCGCCCGGAAGTCGCTTTCGTGTCGTGGGTCGGGTTGCGCGGTGCCGTCTCGATCCTTCTCGCCATCACGCCGCTGCTTGGCGGATTGGAACATGGCCGCATGATCTTCAATGCCGCCTTCATCATCGTGCTGGTGTCGCTGGTGGTACAGGGCTGGACGGTCGGACCGCTCGCCCGCCGCCTCGGCCTCATCGTGCCGGCGCGCATCGGTCCGCTCGACAAGGTCGAGCTCGAATTGCCGGGTTCCGCCCATCACGAGCTGCTCGCCTATCGTGTCGTTGCCGGCAGCCCGGTGGCGCGGGGCGAGCGCATTCCGCGCTGGGCACGACCCTCGCTGGTGGTACGTGATGGCCGTTCCATGCGTTTCCAGGACATGGGACGCCTGCAGGCGGGCGATAACGTCTATATCTTCGTGCCGGATCGTTATCCGCGCCTGATAGACAAGCTGTTCGCCAGCCGCGCGGTGGTCGATCCCGAGGATGCCGACTTTTTCGGTGCTTTCGCCGTCGACCCTGCACGGCCAGCGGAGGAACTGGAATTGGCCTACGGCCCGGGCCTGACCGAAGAGGAGCGCAAGCTCACCATCGGCGGGCTGGTCACGGAGCGCCTGGACGGCCACGCCGAATATGCCGATCGCGTCTCTTTGGGATCGATCGAACTGATCGTGCGCGACGTCGACGACAAGGGCCGCATCACCAGCCTCGGCCTTTCCTTCGAACCGACTGCGCCGGTGGCGCGGGTCCCCGTCTTCCTCAGCGGTGGCGAACTTTTCGATCGCATAGCGGGCTTCATCCGCAACCTGCGCAAACCGACGAAATCACCGACCCCGCCCGAAGACAAAGTTGCCGAAAGCGCGTCGGACGAGGTCGCGCGCAAGCCCGACGACGCGCAGCAACCGGCATAAGGTGCGAGATATTTGGCGCCTCTCGCGCCTCAAACCTTGCATCCTCGGTTTTGGCCGGTAAGGTCCGGCATCTTTTGGAAAGGGACTCACATGGCTGACTTCAAGACACTGGACGACCTCAGCGACGTGAGCGGCAAGCGCGTGCTGGTACGCGTCGATCTCAACGTGCCGGTCGCCGACGGCAAGGTCACCGACTTGACCCGTATCGAACGCGTCGTTCCCACCATCAAGGAACTGTCGGACAAAGGGGCAAGGGTCATCCTGCTTGCCCATTTCGGTCGCCCGAAGGATGGCCCCGCGCCGGAGCTGTCATTGCGCCCGATCGCGGCAGCCACCGCGGAGGTGCTCGGCCGCCCGGTTGCATTCGCGGAAGATTGCGTTGGCGAGAAGGCCGAACAGGCGGTCGCCGCGCTCAACAACGGTGACGTGCTGCTTCTCGAAAACACCCGCTTCTACAAGGGTGAGGAAAAGAACGACCCCGCGCTGACGGAACAGTTCGCGGCCCTCGGCGACATCTATGTCAACGATGCCTTCTCCGCCGCGCATCGCGCCCATTGCTCGACCGAAGGACTTGCCCGCGCCTTGCCGGCCTATGCCGGCCGCACCATGCAGGCGGAACTGGAAGCGTTGGAGAAGGGGCTCGGCGCACCGGTCAAGCCGGTCATCGCCATTGTCGGTGGCGCCAAGGTCTCGACCAAGATCGACCTGCTTATGAACCTGGTGAAGAAGGTCGATGCCCTGGTTATCGGCGGTGGCATGGCAAACACTTTTCTTGCGGCTCGCGGCACCGATGTCGGCAAATCGCTATGCGAGCACGATCTCGCCAACACAGCCAAACAGATCATGATCGAGGCGGCCACAGCCGGCTGTGCCATCATCCTGCCGGTGGACGGCGTTGTCGCGCGTGAATTCAAGGCAGGAGCTGCCAACGAGACGGTCGCCATCGATAGCGTGCCGGCAGATGCCATGATCCTCGACGTTGGCGAAAAGACGGTAGAGGCTGTCAACCAGTGGATCGACCGCGCCGCCACCCTAGTTTGGAACGGCCCGCTCGGCGCCTTCGAGATCGAACCGTTCGACAAGGCGACCGTTTCGGCCGCCAGGCATGCGGCCGCGCGGACCAAAGCCGGCAGGCTGGTTTCGGTGGCAGGCGGCGGCGATACGGTTGCCGCGCTCAACCATGCCGGTGTTGCCGACGACTTCACATATGTCTCGACCGCCGGTGGCGCCTTCCTGGAATGGATGGAAGGCAAGCCTCTGCCGGGTGTCGAGGTGCTGAAAGCCTGAGGGCATTGTCTTGAACCGAGAGCCAGCGAAGCAAAGCTGCAGACCCTCGGATGAGACATGCGGCAAACCATAGAGGTAGAGCGGAGCGCCGATCTCATCGTGATCGCGTTCCGCTTCAAGTTGCGCTTATCTTGCTTCGTGCGCGATGAAACACTTCCACATCTCAATTGATATCTTTCAATCGATTCAAGGTTTTTGCTGGCATTCCATCGCAAAAACTCTTCTGATATTCGCCCGGGCAGACAATCAGGAGGCAGTAGATGAGTGGTGAGATGAACAAGGACATGGCTGCGCAGGCCGCACACAAGGACGGCTTCATTGCAGCGCTCGATCAGTCCGGCGGCTCCACGCCGAAGGCGCTCAAGCTTTATGGCGTCGACGAAAGCGCCTGGTCGAATGATGCTGAAATGTTTGACCTCGTTCATCAGATGCGCACCCGTATCATCAAGTCGCCTGCCTTCACCGGCGACAAGGTCATGGGTGCGATCCTGTTCGAGCAGACCATGGACCGCGACATCGACGGCACGCCGACGGCGCAATATCTTTGGGAAAAGCGCCATGTCGTGCCTTTCCTCAAGATCGATCAGGGGCTGGCCGAGGCTCAGGACGGCGTCAAGCTGATGAAGCCGATGCCGAATCTCGACGCGCTGCTGAAGCGCGCAGTCGCCAAGGGGATCTTCGGCACGAAAGAACGCTCGGTGATCGATGCCGCAAATTCGAAAGGTATCGCCGCTGTCGTCAAGCAGCAATTCGTGGTCGGCAAGCAGGTCTTGGCGCACGGCCTCGTCCCGATCATCGAGCCGGAAGTCACGATTTCGATCTCCGACAAGGCGGAAGCCGAGGACATTCTGCTTGCTGAAATCCGCAAGCATCTCGACGAAGTGCCGGCGGGCAAACAGGTCATGCTGAAGCTGACCCTGCCGACCAAGGCGAACCTCTACAAGCCGCTGGTTGACGATCCGCGCGTGATGCGCGTTGTTGCCTTGTCCGGGGGCTATTCCCGCGACGATGCCAATGCGAAGCTCAAGCAGAATGACGGCATGATTGCCAGCTTCTCCCGCGCCTTGACCGAGGGCCTGTCGGCTGGCCAGAGCGACAGCGAGTTCAATGCCGCGTTGGGCTCGGCGATCGACAGCATCTTCGAAGCGTCCAGAGCCAAAAAGGCAGCATGAAGCACACGCCGCATAGACGCGCGGCGCTCTAATCGCTTCTCGAGACCCGGGCCACGCGCCCGGGTTTTTGTTTATGGACGGTACAATCTCGCCGGCCGAAAAATATTTCATCGCCGATGTCGAAAAGTCAGGCTCCCGCACGTCCTTGGACGATGGAGAAAGGAGCAAGTCCATGTCCAAGCCCAAGATCGTCCCGCAGGATGAGTGGTTTCGTGCCCACAAGGAACATCTGAAACGCGAGAAGGAGCTGACGCGCCTTCGCGATAAGATCGCCGCGGAACGGCGCGAATTGCCCTGGCTGAAGATACGCAAGGATTATGTCTTCGAGACCGAGGCCGGACCGAAAGATCTCGTCGACCTGTTCGGAAAGAACAGCCAGCTGATCGTCTATCATTTCATGCTCGGGCCGGACAGCAACCGCTACTGCGAAGGCTGTTCATTCCTGTGCGACCATATCGACGGCGCCAACCAGCATCTACGCCATCACGACGTCTCGCTCGTGGTGGTGGCACGAGCGCCGCTTGCCGAACTGCTGCCGTTCAAGACACGCATGGGCTGGAAGTTCGACATGGTGTCGTCTTTTGCCAGTGACTTCAATTTCGACATGCAGGTCTCCTACACCGACAAGCAGATCGCCGCCGGTGAGACGGTCTACAATTTCGAGACACGCCCGATCACCATTCGCGATCTGCCCGGTATCAGCGTCTTTTTCAAAGACGATGCCGGCAACATCTTTCTCACCTTCGTGTCGCGGGCGCGCGGTGGCGAGCCGCTGATCACGACCTACGACTATCTCGACATGACGCCGAAGGGCCGCAACGAAAACGGCCCCTATTACGGCATGATCGACTGGGTGCGCCTGCACGACGAATACGAGGACATCCCGAAGCACGGCAACTGCTGCCACTAGAGCCGCGTCCATTTGGCTCGTACTGACGTTGCGGCAGCCGGTCGTGCACAGACACGCTATTCATCTGTCGCCTGTCCTGCGCTAAGGCTTGGCTCTTCATCGCAATCGAGCCTGCCATGTCCCGCATCGCCGCCCTGCTTACCTGGTTCGCCCTGCCCGCCTATGTCTGGCAGGGCCTTGGCGTGCGCCGCCGCACCACCCGCATGCTTCCGGCGTCGGGCCCGGTCATGCATGAGATCACCGGCAAAAAACCGCCGCTCTCGCTGCTGGTGCTGGGCGATTCATCTGCCGCCTCGGTCGGTATCGGCCGTTCCGAGGATGGCTTGGCCGCCCAACTGGCCACGCTGATCTCGGAAAAGACCGGTCAAGCCGTCCGCTGGCGTGCCGCCGGCTTCAATTCGGCAACCTCCGGCCAGATCCGCGACCACGTCCTGCCCAACCTGTCGGCCGACGCCTGGACGCATATCGTGCTCTGCATCGGCACCAACGACACCAAGAATTTCCACTCGGTGCCGCGCTTCAAGAGAGAATTCGGCGGCCTGCTTTATGC
This sequence comes from Terribium retamae, assembly GCF_022347545.1. Taxonomy (GTDB): domain Bacteria; phylum Pseudomonadota; class Alphaproteobacteria; order Rhizobiales; family Rhizobiaceae; genus Mesorhizobium; species Mesorhizobium retamae. The sequence goes on along the minus strand of NZ_JAKREW010000003.1, from coordinate 172,107 downwards.
GCTGCGTGCGAAATGGCCGGAAGCGCGTGTGGTATGGTCGCCAGTGCTGGAATTCACGCGTGCGCCGGCAATGCCTCCTTTGCTCGGCAAGATCCTGGAAATCCGCGCGCAGGAGGTAAACCGCATGGGCACGCGGCTCTGTTACGAGCGCGGTGCCGTGCCTGCGTCGCGTCTGCCCATCACCAATCCGCAAGCCGGTTTCGCCAGCGACGGCTTCCATGCCTCGGCAGCGGGCTACCGTGCCTGGGCCGAGCATCTGCTGCGTTTTGTGCTGGAAGACGACGAGACCCCGTCTGCCTGACGGCGCTCGCGCTTACCACTGGTGGCCGAGCAGTGCCGTCATCGAAATGGCGGCAAGTGCGGCGACGGCAAGCTTCCAGCAGTCGCGCCGGCGCTTGAGCCCTGGAAGGCCAAGCGGCTTGATGACCTGGATGGCCATCATGGCGAGAATGATAAGCGCGAGCAGCTTCGACATCGCCGCTTTTGATCAGGACGCAGGCCAGCTGTCAAAGGCTGCGCAACACCGACCACCATCCTTAGTCAGATAGACGCTGACGGCACGCAGACGCTAGATTTCCTGTCAAGCAGACCGGGAAAGCGCGCAACGGTTTTCCGTGGGACTTGCATGCAAACAAAAGATGGAGCGTTTCCGCGCGTCCAAAAACGGAAACGCTCGATAACGAAAAGCAGGGAGGAAACGGGAATGGCCAGCGCTTACCATGAGGTCTACGCCGACTGGAAACGCGATCCGGATGCCTTCTGGGCCAAGGCGGCGGAGGCGATCGACTGGTATCGCCGCTGGGATCGCGTCTTCGACCCACGCGAGGACGTCTACGGCCGCTGGTTTGCCGGCGCCGTCTGCAACACCTGCTACAATGCCGTCGACCGTCATGTTACCGGTGGCCGCGCCGACCAGCTCGCGCTGATCCATGACAGTGCCTATAGCGGCAAGGTCACGCGCTATAGCTATGCCGAGCTGATGCGCGAGGTCGTGGCCACCGCTTCAGCCCTCTGGAACCAGGGGGTGCGCAAGGGCGACCGCGTCATCATCTATTTGCCGATGGTGCCCGAGGCGGCGATCGCCATGCTCGCCTGCGCTCGCCTTGGTGCCATCCATTCCGTGGTCTTCGGCGGTTTTGCCGCGCGCGAACTCGCCACCCGCATCGATGACGCGACTCCGAAAATCATCATATCCGCGTCCTGCGGCATCGAGCCCGGACGTGTCGTCCCCTATAAGCCGCTGCTCGACGGTGCCATCGAACTAGCCCGCCATAAGCCTGACGCCTGTCTTGTTCTGCAGCGTGAGGCGCTGCGCTGCGATCTCATCCCTGGCCGCGACTTTGATCTTGCTGACCAGGTCGCGCGCGAACGCGCAGCGGGCGCCTGGGTCGACTGCGTGCGCGTCGCAGCCACCGATCCGCTCTATGTGCTTTACACATCCGGCACCACGGGCCAACCCAAAGGCGTGGTGCGCGACAATGGCGGCCATATGGTGATGCTGCGGTGGACCATGGAGAATGAGTTCGGCGTCAAGCCGGGTGAGGTCTTCTGGGCAGCCTCGGATGTCGGCTGGGTGGTCGGCCATTCCTATATCGTCTACGCGCCGCTGCTCGCAGGCTGCACGACGGTGATGTTCGAAGGCAAACCTGTCGGCACGCCCGATGCCGGTGCCTTCTGGCGTGTCATTGCCGACCATGGCGTCGCAGGGCTCTTCACGGCCCCGACCGCCTTCCGCGCCATCAAGGGTCAGGATCCGCAAGGCTCGCTCATATCGGGCTACGATCTCTCGAAATTCCGCACGCTTTTCCTCGCCGGCGAGCGCGCCGACCCCGAAACCATCAAATGGGCGGAGCGCCATCTGAAAGTGCCGGTCATCGACCACTGGTGGCAAACGGAGACGGGGGCGCCGATCACCCAGAACCCTGTAGGCATGGGCGTGCTGCCGGTGAAATACGGCTCTCCCGGCGTGCCGATGCCCGGCTATGACATCCGGGTTCTGGATGATGCCGGCCACGAACTGGAGACAGGAGTTCTCGGCAACGTCGTGTTGAAACTGCCGCTGCCGCCCGGCTGCCTGCCGACCTTGTGGGGGGCGGACAAGCGTTTTCGCCAAGCCTATCTCGATGAGTTTCCCGGCTACTACAAGACAGCCGATGCGGGCATGATCGACGAAGACGGCTATCTTTTCGTGATGGCCCGCACCGACGACATCATCAATGTCGCCGGTCACCGTCTTTCTACCGGCGCCATGGAGGAAGTGCTGGCCGAGCATCCCGACGTTGCCGAATGCGCCGTCATCGGCGTAGCGGATGCAATGAAGGGTCAGGTACCGCTCGGCCTCGTCGTGCTCAACGCGGGCGCCTCGCGTGAAGACGGCGCTGTGGAAAGGGAAGCAGTGACGCTGGTGCGCGACCGCATCGGTCCTGTTGCCGCCTTCAAGACGGTGGTGATCGTCAAGCGCCTGCCCAAGACCCGCTCGGGCAAGATCCTGCGCGGCACCATGCAGAAGATCGCCGACAAGGAAGAATGGAAAATGCCGGCAACCATCGATGATCCTGCCATCTTGGACGAGATCACCCTGGCGCTGAAAGCGCGCGGAATAGGCCTCTGAACGGCGCTCTCGACTGCTGACAGACTGCTGTCAGCAGGGGTATGCGATGATGCCTCCATCAAATGAAGGAGGCTGTCATGAACCGTTTCGCTATTATCGATTCGTTGCATCGTTATGTCGGCAAGATCCGCACGATCCGCAACGAGATCCGCACCGAACGTCTGCTCAACAGCCTGTCACCCGACATCCGCGCCGACATCGGCTGGCCTGACCTGTATACCGGTCTGCGTCGTCGTGAAGACTGATTGACTTTTTTCGGCAGACCCTTGGATTGACAGTTTGTCGCACCCAAGTAAGGAACCATGGCCGGCCCGCGGGTTCCAGTTGGAATATCTTTCAGGAATCGCGTGCCGGTCATTTGAGGTCTCGCAAAGGGTACCCGGGGTGCGAAACCGGCAGTGAGGAGGGAGCGCCGTGGCTGACACCAAGAAGATCGGTTTTGTCTTCATCAACCGCTTCGCCGATTGGGAATACGGTCTTTTGGCGGCTTCTGCCGTCGAATGGTTCGGTGCCGAAGCCATTTCCTTGACGCCAGACGGCCGGCCGGTCACTTCGACGAGCGGCTTCCAATTGCTGCCGCAACGCTCGATCGACAGCACCGAGAATGCAGACCTCAATGCGGTCGCGGTCATCGGCTCTGATGTCTGGGCCGGCGATGGGGCGCCCGACGTTTCAGGTTTGGTGAACGCTGTTGCCGAACGCGGCGGTGTCGTCGGCGGCATTTGCGCCGGCACACTGGCGCTGGCGCGGGCCGGCCTGTTCCGGGGCAAAGCTCATACCAGCAATGGCCGCGACTGGATCCTGCAACATCTGCCGACCTATGCGGGCGCCGAGCGCTACAACGACGTTCCGCATGCCGTGGCAGATGGGGCAATCGTATCGGCTCCCGGATCGGCACCGGGAACTTTCGCCAAGGAATTCATCGGCGCGCTCTATCCTGACAAACAATCCGAGTTGGGCGAGATGCGCGCGTTGTTCGCACGGGAATATGGTGCAAGCTCCTGACAATATGCTGTCAGTAGCTCAGTGCCATACTGACAGAATGCAACGACAGCGTTCGGCTGTTCGTTCGATCGGATGAGGCGATTGTCCTTCGGCGTCGGGATCGACGTATCACTGCGAAGGGCTCGAACCTTAAGGGATTAAGACGATGCGACGTGCCGACAGGCTTTTTCAGATCGTCCAGCATTTGCGTGGCGGCCGGTTGGTCACCGCACAGAAGCTTGGCGCGTGGCTCGAAGTGTCCGAGCGTACCATCTATCGCGACATCGCCGACCTGCAGTCGACCGGCGTGCCGATCGATGGCGAGGCGGGCGTGGGCTATATGATGCGCGAGGGGTTCGACCTTCCGCCGCTGATGTTCACCCGTGACGAGATCGTGGCCCTGGTAGCCGGTGCCCGCATGGTGCGCGCCTTTGGCGGCGCCACCATGGCACGTGCGGCCGACGAGGCTTTGGTGAAGATCGGCGCCGTGCTGCCCGAAACCGAGAAGGATCGTATTGCCCGCACCGAAATTCATACGCCGATGTGGGTGGTGAGCGATGCCGCGCGCGAGGCGATCGACCAGATCGAACGTTCGATCGAGAAGCGGCAGGTGCTGACCATCGACTACAATGACGAGGCCGGACGCAGCACCGCGCGCGACGTGCGTCCGCTTGGCCTGTGGTTCTGGGGCAAGGTCTGGACGCTGGTTGCCTGGTGCGAGATGCGGGACGATTTCCGCGCTTTCCGCATCGACCGCATCGCGTCGCTGAACATCGCCGGACGGATATTCAAACCCGAGCGCGGCAAACAGCTTGCCGACTTCTACCGGGCCGTCGAACGCAGCGAGGCCTATGGCATGGGCCCGACAGCAAGGGGTGCGTGAAGCACGTCGCGCAAAAGTGGGCAGCGGTTTTGCGGTAGCGACATGTGTAAAATCAAAGACCTAATGCGTTAGGCGCGAAGCTGATAGATCGCGACGCGCATTGGTCAGCAACCCATCTCCTTGGTCCAGGAGATGGGTATCGAAGAGTGTGTCGCTTACTCTTCGTCTTCGTCGTCTGTCTTGCCCTTCAGCGCCGAAAGCTTGGCGAAGACGGCGTTGGCGTCGAGTTCCTCATCTTCGGCTTTCGGCTTCTCGATCTCAGGCGTAAGGCGCTCGGTGAGGGCGGCGGGCAGCAAGGTATCGCCGGTCGGCTGCGCCTGCTCGCGGCCGCGCGAGGCGCGCTGAACTTCGATGTCGAGGTCGATCTGCGAGCACAGACCAAGCGTAACCGGATCCATCGGCGTCAGGTTCGCCGAATTCCAGTGCTTGCGCTCACGGATCTGCTCGATGGTCGACTTGGTCGTGCCGACGAGACGCGATATCTGCGCATCCTTCAGCTCCGGATGGTTGCGCACCAGCCAGAGAATGGCGTTCGGGCGATCCTGGCGCTTGGAGAGCGGCGTGTAGCGTGGGCCTTTGCGCTTGGATTCCGGCACCCGCACCTTCGGTTCCGACAACTTCAGGCGATGGTTCGGATCCTTCTCGGCGCGTGCGATCTCATCGCGGGTGAGTTGGCCGGTGATGATCGGGTCCATGCCCTTGATGCCCTGCGCCGATTCGCCGTCTGCGATCGCCTTAACCTCGAGCGGATGCAGCGAGCAGAACTGCGCGATCTGGTCGAAGGAAAGGGCGGTGTTGTCGACGAGCCAGACTGCGGTCGCCTTGGGCATCAGAAGCGTGTTGGCCATTTTGGAAAATCCTTCTCGTTCGCCCGCGTTCCCGCGCGGGCGGTGGTTTGAGGCCACCAGTAAGGGAAATCGCGCCGTATATAGCGGTTAACGGGTCCGATCGCAACGTTTTTAGGGAGCGTTGGGAAATCACAACCTATGGCCGAGCAACGCTGGCTTCGATTGTCATCAAAGCGTCGCGTTTCCGTCATGCCACTGAAATGTAGCTCGCTCATGGGAGAACGGTTTCCACGCTCTCCGAGAGATCACCGATGCCCCGCTCCTCCGTTCTTCTGGCGCTGACCACGGCGCTCGCCGCCTCGGCTGCCCTGCCCGCGCATGCAGACCAGGTCTTCAACCGCATCGCGACCTTTGCCGTCACCGAAAACTTGCCCCCCGATGCCGACAAGAAGACGCAGACGTCGGCTGAAATCATCACTGCGACCGAAGATGGCAAGACGCTGGTCTATTCCGACAGCCCCTATGGCGCCGTCGGCTTCGTCGACATCACCGATCCGAAAACGCCAAGGGCCGGCGGCCTCGTCAAGATCGACGGCGAGCCCACTTCCGTCACCGTCGCCGGTGGCAAGGTTCTGGCTGGCGTGAACACCTCCAAGAGCAAGGCCGAGCCGTCGGGCAACCTGACGGTCATCGACATCGCCTCGAAGAAGATCGAGGCAAGCTGCGACCTCGGCGGCCAGCCCGATTCCGTGGCGTTGAGCAAGGATGGCAAGTTCCTGGCGGTCGCCATCGAGAATGAGCGCGACGAGGAGATCAATGAAGGCGCCCTGCCGCAGCTGCCTTCCGGCAATCTCAAGATCGTGCCGGTTGCGGCCGGCGTGCCGGACTGTGCCGGCATCAAGACCGTGGACGTCACGGGCCTTTCCGAGATCGCGCCGGAAGACGCGGAGCCGGAGTTCGTTGCTTTTAACGAAGCCGGCGAGATCGCGCTGACACTGCAGGAGAACAACCATATCGTCATCGTCGACGCGGCCACCGCCAAGCTCGTCTCGCATTTCTCGGCAGGCTCGGTCACGCTTGAAAATGTCGACACCAAGAAGGACGGCGCCTTCAACTTCGCCGGCAAGGTCGAGAACCAGAAGCGCGAACCCGATGCGGTGAAATGGCTCGACAACGACCGCCTTGTCACTGCCAACGAGGGCGACTGGAAGGGCGGGTCGCGCGGCTTTACCATCTTCTCGAAGAAGGGCGAAGTGCTTTACGAATCCGGCTCGAGCTTCGAATATGAGGCAGCCAATCTTGGCCACTACCCCGAACAGCGCAACAAGAAGGGCATCGAGCCGGAGGGCGTCGAGGTTGGCACTTACGGCGACCGCAAACTGCTGTTCGTCGGCTCCGAACGCGCCTCCCTCGTCGGCGTATACCAGGACAGCGGAACCCAGCCGAAATTCCTGCAGGCCCTGCCATCCGGCGTCGGCCCTGAAGGGCTGCTTGCGATCCCGGCGCGCAATCTTTTCGTCACAGCCAATGAAACCGACCTCGGCGAAGACGGTCTCGCCCGCTCGCATGTGATGGTTTTCGAACGTGCCGAGGGCAAGCCAGCCTATCCGATGATCACCGCGGACTTGACCGACAAGGGGGTGCCGCTGGGCTGGGGCGCACTGTCCGGCCTCGCTGCAGATCCGGAAACAGCCGGCAAGCTCTATGCAGTCTCCGATTCAGTTTATGGCAACCAGGCGGCGATCTACACGATCGACGCCACGCAGACGCCAGCGAAGATCACCGGCAAAATCGTCGTCACCCGCAACGGCAATCCGGCCCAGAAGCTCGACCTCGAAGGGATTGCGCCGGACGGCAAGGGCGGCTTCTGGCTGGCCTCGGAAGGCAACAGTGAAAAGCTGGTGCCGCATGCCATCTACCGTGTCGACGAAAAGGGCGAGATCAAGCAGGAGATCGCCTTCCCTGCGGAACTGCTGGCCAACGAAACCCGCTTCGGCCTTGAAGGCATTACCGCCATCGGCGAGGGTGACGACCTTACCTTGGTCGCGGCTGTCCAGCGCGAATGGAAGGACGATCCGAAAGGCCAGGTAAAGCTGCTCGCCTACAAGCCGAAGGCCAAGGAATGGTCGGCCGTGCGCTATCCTTTGGAGAAGGCGGACAAAGGCTGGATGGGCCTTTCGGAGATCACGGCCCATGACGGTAAGCTCTATGTCATCGAACGCGACAATCTCATTGGCTCCGAAGCCAAGGTGAAGCGCATCTACAGCGTGGCGCTCGACGGCTTCAAGCCAGCAAAACTCGGCGGCGAACTGCCGGTCGTCGAAAAGACCCTGGTGCGTGACCTGGTGTCCGATCTGAAATCGGCCACCAACGGTTTTGTCGTCGACAAGGTTGAAGGCTTCACCATCGACAAACAGGGCAATGCCTATGTCGTGACCGACAATGATGGCGTTGACGACTCCTCCGGCGAAACCCTGTTCCTGAATCTCGGCAACAGCGTCAAGACGAACTGAGTTTTTCGTCCGGAATTGCGTCGAACTGATAAAGCGGGGCTCCGTTTCCGTAGAACGGTGAACCGCCTGAGCTCCCTGCCCCGGGTGACCTCCCCCGAGCAAAAAAATGGCCACGGCATCACCGCCGTGGCCATTTTCGTTGTGGGTTTTGGAGGCCGAAGAAGGCCACCTGAAAACAAAACCCGCCGGACGGGGTCCAGCGGGCTTGGAACCGGCGGCGCTGATAAATCGCGCCAGGCGTCGGCTCTGCTTAGATGGCCGCGCGAGCGACCCTCTCGATGTCAGAGCGGCTGATGCCGAGGTCATCCAGTTCGCGGTTGTTGAGACGGCTCAGTTCACGAACGGTCTGGTTATAACGGCGCCAATTCTTGTAGCTGCGGATCAGGTTCATCTGTCCCTCCTAAGTTTCACAATCTCTGTATGCCGCTCAAATAGGCATTCCTGCTCATTTGTTGAACAGACGCTTTTGCATGGCAGCAATGCTTTGCTGCATTGCAACATTACCAAAAAGAAAACGCCCGGGCTGTCGCGTGCCCGGGCGTTAACAAGTTCAGCGCGAGGTGGTTCAGGCCGCCTCCGGTTCCGCCACGATCGCCGTCTTCACAGGGCATGTACGAGCGACCTGACGGACTGTGATGAAGCAGGTAAGCGGCGCCAGCGCGAACAGGCCAAACAGCCAGCGTGAAGCATTCGCCGTGCCCACCACACCACCCGGGTCGAGCAAGCCGCCGAGGTTGGCGACCATGCCGGCAAGCGCAGCACCGAATGCCGTGGCGAACAATGTGACGGTGGAAATGGACGCCGACGTGATGTCCTGTTCATCCTCCGGTGCAGCCTTGAAGATGCGTGTCAGGATATGCGGCCAAGCAATGCCGACACCGAGTCCTATCGCACCAAAGGCAACACAGATTGGCGCGAGCAACAGCCAGTCCTGACCCTTGCCGAGCGGAAACAGCACAGCAAGAGCCGCCATACCCAGGAAACTGAGCATAGGTGCCGAGAAGATCGCTCGGTCAATGCCCTTGCCCTGGGCGCCCGAACTCCAGATCGAGCCAAGCGTCCAGCCGGCCGACATGATGGCTGCCAGATACCCGGCTATCAGCGGGGTCTGCTCGTACAATACCTGCAGGAACAGCGGGATAAAGATTTCAGACCCGGTCACAGTCACGCCGAGCAGTGCCATCGTGGCAAAGAGCGCGCCAAGAGCCGTGGAGGGACGAAACGAACCACGCGGCAGAAGCCGACTGCGCGCGCGGCTTTCGACCCCGATCAGCAACGCAACCAACACGACCGCAGCACCGAGACCGAAGAGATTGAAAACTGGATCGGACAACACGCTGCCAGCCGAGACCGCAAGCACGGCGGCAAGTAGGAGTGCCAGCTGCAGGACAGGCACCGTCGTGCGTTCATTCTTGTCAGGGTTTTGGCCCGGCAGAACGGCGGTGGCCAGCACGGCAAACAGGATGGCGATCGGCGCCAGCGACCAGAAGGCCGCCCGCCAGACGCCGTATTCAGCAAAGATGCCGCCGATGGCCGGGCCGACCAACGTTGCGACGCCCCACATGCCCGACACCAACCCCATGGCACGCGGCCAAAGCGTTTCGGGGAACACGATGCGGATCATCGCGTAGGAAAGCGCAAAAAGGAATCCGCCACCGAAACCTTGCACGGCACGACCGGCGAGCAACGCCGGCATGGACGGCGCAAAACCGCAGAACAATGTGCCAACGGCAAAGATCAGAGCCGCGACCAGATAGGCACCGCGCGGTCCAGCGATTCCAAGCAGTTTTGCCGAAAGGGCTGAACCCAGGATGGAAGTGGCGACGAATATCGTGGTGTTCCACGCATAATAATCGATACCGCCAATATCCTTGACCACCGATGGCAGAATGGTGGTGGCGACATAGACGTTGATGGCATGAAGCGCGACGCCGCCGGCAAGGGCCAGAGTGCGGACGGCGTTCGAGCCGGAGAGCAAAGCACCCCAGCCTGTTTCCTGTTCTTGGGACATGAGAGGATCCTTGGTCGAAGCGAGCTTGCGCAGGTCTTCGACGTTGACTATTTTCAAAGAGAAGCCTTGGTTTAATATTGAGCCCGCCTCCAATATGTCAAGCAGTGACTTGGAAAAAAGAAATCCGTCTCCGCGTCCCGTGGCCGACCGGCTGCTGACCCTGCTGAAGACGCGCGGCCCTCAAACCGCCGCCGACCTCGGCAAGACCTTGGGAACGACGGGGGAGAATGCGCGCCAACAACTCTTGAAGCTCGCAGCGGAAGGGCTTGCTGAAGCGCATTCCAAAACACGCGGCGTCGGCCGCCCGGTTCAGCTATGGCAGCTCACCGAAGCCGGCAACGCCCGTTTCCCGGACGCGCACGCGGAATTGACGGTGCAGCTGCTGCGCGCCGTGCGGAACACGTTCGGGCCCGCAGGGCTCGACAGGTTGATCGACGATCGAGAAAGCGAGACCCTGGCAAATTACCGACGTGAGATGGATGGGATAAACGATATCAAGGACCGCGTTTCAAAACTCGCGGAGATCCGTTCCCGCGAGGGCTACATGGCCGAATGGCGCGAGGAGGACGGCACGTTCATGTTGATCGAGAACCATTGCCCGATCTGCGCCGCCGCCCTCGCCTGCCAGAATTTCTGCCGGTCGGAACTCGCCGTCTTCCAGGATGTGATAGGCCCCCATGCCACCGTCGAGCGGCTGGACCACATCCTCGCCGGCGCCCGTCGCTGCGCCTATCGAGTGACGCCGAGAATCGAGCAGGTGCTTTAGTCGGCGTCCGGAGAGCCGAGCCAATCGACCCGTTTCAAACCCCTAGCCCACGTCGAGCACGATCTTGCCGATGTTGTCGCCCTCTTCCATGCGTTCATGCGCACGCCAGGCCTCCTTGAGCGGGAAGATCATGTCCATTACGGGGGCCACGCGGCGAGTGGCCAGCAGCGGCCAGACCTGCGCCTCCAGGGCCGATGCAACCGCACCCTTGAACTCGACCGTCCGTGGCCTCAGCGTCGAACCGGTGTGGACAAGCCGCTTGACCATCAGTTTGGAGAAATCGGCCGAAGCGACCGCACCGCCCTGCGTGGCGATCTGAACGATACGCCCCTCGACCGCCGCGGCATCGTAGTTGCGGCCGATATAATCGCCGCCGACCATATCCAGGATGACATTGGCGCCCTTGCCGCCGGTGGCTTCCTTCACCGCCTTGACGAAATCTTCCTCGCGGTAGTTCACCGCCCGATCGGCGCCAAGCTTCAGGCAGGCTTCGCATTTCTCCGCGCTGCCGGCGGTCGCGATGACGTAGGAGCCCAGCGCCGAGGCGAGTTGAATGGCGGTGGTGCCGATGCCCGAAGACCCACCATGGATAAGCACCGTTTCACCGGGCTTCAGCGCACCGCGCTCGAACACATTGTGCCAGACCGTGAAATAGGTTTCCGGCACCGCCGCCGCTTCGGTGTAGGTAAAGCCCGCCGGCAAGGGCAGCGCATTGGAAGCGTGAACCTTGACATATTCGGCGTAGCCGCCGCCTGGCGTCAGCGCACAGACCTGGTCGCCGATACGCCAGCGTATAGCCCCCTCGCCAAGTGCAGCAACCTCGCCGGCCACTTCCAGGCCCGGCAAATCCGAAGCACCCGGCGGCGGCGGATAAGCGCCCTTGCGTTGCATCACATCGGGCCTGTTCACGCCGGCGGCATGGACGCGGATCAGGATTTCACCGGCCTCGGGCATCGGCACGTCGCGTTTCTCCGGCTTCAGCACCAGGGGGCCGCCGGGGGTCGATATCGCCACCGCTGTCATCTTTGCCGGGATTTTCTGTCCGTTCACCATGTTCCTTACCAATTTGCTCCGCCCTTCCGGCGGGATGATTTTGGCCCATGCCACATGTATGCTTTCCTATGTATGCGGATTGGCGGGGCAGGCAAACCGCAAAACAACGGAGGAGCGACGATGGCGATCTTCGACGACGAACCCGCAAAGAAAGCACGCACCCATGAGATCGGTCAGGATCTTGCCCTGCTTTCGGTGGGAGAACTCACAGAACGCATCGACCTCTTGCGCGGCGAGATTGCACGGCTGGAAGCTGAACTCGTCCAGAAGGGCGCGACCAAGTCTGCGGCTGAGGCGCTGTTCCGCCGCTGATCGTCGCAACGGCGGCAACATGCCGTCGAAATGCCTGAAAACATCGTCTCCACTGGCTCCGCCTGATTCGCGCACTGGACCGATCTGATGTTCGCTGCCTACCGACCGATTCTCTCCCTGCTTCGCGGCACGGCTTTCCTTCTTGCTGCCTCCGGCCTGCACGGGCTGTTGTTGCCGCTGCGCGGGCAGGTGGAAGGTTTTTCCACCACCTCGCTCGGCTTGATGGGTACGGCCTGGGCGGGCGGATTTGTCGCCGGCTGTTTCTTCGCACCGCGCCTGGTGCGTCGGGCGGGGCACGTGCGCGCTTTCAGCACCTTTGCCTCCGTGGGCGCGATCATCGCACTGCTCACCGGCCTTCTGATCGACGAATACACCTGGATCGCACTGCGCGCCTTCACGGGTTTCACAATGGCCGGTGCCTTCATGGTCATCGAAAGCTGGCTGAATGAGAAGGCCACGAACGAAAATCGCGGTACCGTCTTCGGCCTCTATATGATGGTCACCTACGCATCGATCATGGGCGGGCAGATGATCGTGGCCGGCGGCGACGTAAAATCCGCGTCGCTGTTCATGATCACCGGCATCTTCTTCTGTCTTTCACTGATACCGACTGCCGTCTCCAGCGCCTCCCATCCCAAGCCGTTGCAGGATGTGAAGCTCGATCTGAAAGGCCTCTACTCCAACTCGCCTGTGTCGGCGGTGGCTTGCGTGCTTATTGGCGTCGCCAACGGCGCATGGGGCACCCTCGGCGCGGTCTATGGCGCGCGCATCGGCATTTCGACGGCGCAGATCGCGCTGATGATGAGCCTCGTCGTGGTGGCAGGCGCCGCGATGCAAATCCCGGCCGGACGCATTTCCGACCGCACCGACCGCCGTTACGTGCTCGCCGCTGCCGCAGTGGGTGCCGCGCTTTGCGCCCTCATCATGTTCCTGTTCGAATTCCGCACCGGCACGCTGGTGATTACCTTCACCGCTGCCTATGGCGCCTTTGCCTACACGCTCTATTCGATCGCTGTCGCCCATGCCAATGATCACGCCGCCCCGGAGGAATTCGTCAAAGTTTCGGGCGGTCTTCTGCTGCTTTACGGCTTCGGCACGATGATCGGGCCACTGCTTGCCGCGGCCTTGATGGACTGGGTCCGACCGGAAGGACTGTTCCTGGCAACGGCGCTCGCACACATCGCGCTTGCCGGCTACACGGCGCTACGCATCAGCCGCCGGGCACCGGTGCCGCTCGAGGCACGCGAAGCCTTCAAGACCCAGCCGGCGGAGCGCGCGCTTACGCCGGAAGCGGTCCGATTGGACCCCCGCACGAAACCTGAAACAACCTAAACGTTTCCTGTTGAGATTTACTGCAACTTGCCTCACAAATGGGGCATGATGCTTTCCGATGCTTTCGTCGCCATTGCTGATCCCAACCGGCGTTATCTTCTGGAAGAATTGAGACGAGGCCCCAAAACAGTCAACGAATTGGCCTCGGGCCTACCCGTTTCCAGACCCGCGGTTTCCCAACATCTCAAGGTTTTGCTCGAGGCCGGGCTGGTCAGCGCCAAGGCTGACGGCACAAGGCGGATCTACACCGTTGCCAATGGGGGCTTCTTCAAACTGAACCTATGGCTCGACCAGTTCTGGGAAGAGTGAAAGAGAGGCGAATACACGCCAGTGAAGAACTCTTGCGGCTGATATCCACCCGGCTGCAGTTCTCGACGTCTGTTTGCTTTATGTTTTAACCGACGCTTGGATGTGCGCCACGATTGCATCGATGATGATCGGCCAGTCGTTACGGTGCAGCTCATGCCCACCGCCCGGCACTTCGACCAATCTGCCATTCGCCACCGCTGACGCCAGCGCCCGGCCATGCTCGATTGGGAAGATCGGATCTGCGGTACCGTGAATGACCAGAAGCGGCGCCAAGAGATCGCCGATACTCTCGCTGGCAGCGCCATCCGCGAGCATGAAATGATTGGTCGCGCTCGCCAGACCACCAGCGCGATCATAGTCGCGGCCGACGAAGTCGCGAAGCCCCGTGGCGTCGAATGGGTGCGCGATACTTGCCAGCATCCGGCTGTCCTCCACCATGAACTCGATCACCTGGGCTCTGTTCGACCAGCCCACATCAGCGCCCTTGGCAGAATGTGTTTGATAGGCCTCGGTCATTCCCGGAAGTTTCGACGTATCGACACCGACCGGTGAAGTACTGATGGCGGTAAGGGAGGCGGTGCGCGTCGGATATCGCAGTGCCAGCATCTGCGCCAGCATGCCGCCCATCGACATGCCAACGACATGTGCCTTGGCGACAGCATGTCCATCAAGCACCGCAACGGCATCGTCAACCATATCGCCGAACGCATAGCCGGGTTTGCCGGGCGGATATTTCGTCGAGAGCCCGGTGTCGCGGTTGTCGTAGCGAACCACATGCAGCCCCTTCTGCGCGAGGGTCTCGCAGAACTCGTCCGGCCACCACAGCATCGAGGCCATGGCGCCCATGATCAGAAGCACGGACGGGTTGTGCGGCTCGCCGAATGTTTGCGTCGCGATCCGGACTTCTCCGGGAAGAATGATCTCCAGCTGCACGGCATCCTCCAAACTGATTGCATTTTGCAATTGGTTGAACCATAATAAAACCGATCCTATAATGCAACTGGTTTTTGCAGGATGTATCGCATGACACTCGACCGCCGCTCCGGCTGCCCGATCAATCTTTCGCTGGAGGTCTTCGGCGATCGTTGGAGTCTGATCATCCTGCGCGACATGATCTTCGGCGGCAGGCGCCATTTCCGCGAATTGCTCAATCATTCAATGGAAGGCATTGCCTCCAACATCCTCGCCGACCGGCTGAAGCGGTTGGTCGAACTCGGTATGCTGACCAGGACCGATGATCCGACCCATAAGCAGAAAGCGATCTACAGCCTGACCGAAATGTCGATCACGCTGGTGCCGATCATGGCACAGCTCGGCGCCTGGGGTCGTGTCTGGCTGCCCGTCACGGAGGATTTGTCTATCCGCGCGAAGCTTCTGGAGGAAGGCGGCCCGTCCCTTTGGGACGATTTCATGAACGAGTTGCGGTTCGAGCACCTGGGCATCGGCACGCCGAAACCCGCCGGCACCACGGTGCGCGCCAGATTGCACGCTGCCTATCAGGCGGTCGTCGAAGCGCAGGCGCGCAAGGCGTCCTGAATTCGCCCAGTCAACTGCAGCGCACCAAGCGCAAGAAGCAGTTTCAAGCGGATGGCGGGTTGCCCTCTAAATCTCCGAAGCTGAAGATCCCGGCCGGGTCGGCAATCGTCGTGCCTAGAGCGCAGGAGACTCCATCATGACCACTTTTCCGATCAACAAAGCCAATCAGATCATCACTGGCGCCTTTGCCAAGGCAGCTGCATTGAAGTTGAAGCCGCTTGGGGTGTCGGTTCTCGATGCCGGCGGACATCTCGTCGCCTTCCAGCGCCAAGATGGTGCTTCCTTCCTGCGTCCACAGATGTCCTCGGGCAAAGCCTACGCGGCTCTCTCGGTCGGGATGGGCGGCCGTCGGGTCGAGGCCATAGCCAGGGAGCGGCCACATTTGACGGCCGGCGTTTCCGATCTGTCGGGCGGCAAGATCCTGCCGGTGGCCGGAGGCGTTCTGATCCGCGACAACGCAGGCACGGTTATTGGTGCCGTCGGCATCTCGGGCGATACTTCCGACAATGACGAGATTGCCGCCATCGCCGGCATCGAAACCGCAGGCCTGACGGCAGATGCCGGCTGAACGGAAGCAGTTGCGGTACAAACACCAAAAGACCGGCCACTGGCCGGTCTTTTCGTTCGTCCCGTCGAGGAGAGCTGCTTAGCTTTCCTTCGGCTCCAGAACCTGACGGCCGCGATACATGCCGGTCTTCAGGTCAACGTGGTGCGGGCGGCGCATTTCGCCGGAGTTCTTGTCCTCGACATAGGTCGGGGCCTTGAGCGCGTCGGCGGCGCGACGCATGCCACGCTTGGACGGGGAGGTTTTTCGTTTCGGCACAGCCATGGATATGCTCCATTCGATCAGTCAATGGCCCGCGGCGCCCTCGTGAAAGGGCCGCGTACAGCCGAGTTCTAGAAGAAAGTGGCGTGCCTATACACGGCTGATGGACTTTTGGCCAGTGTTGTCGCGACTTTTTTTGAACTGGCTCACTGAACGCAGCCGACATAGGCACCGGATCGCGATGCACGCCGTTCGATCAGCGATGCCAAGCGCCTCAGCCCGGGGCCAGGCTTGCCGGGATCACGCGTGATGGGATTGGGCAAGGCAACCGCAAGCAGGGCTGCCTGCCGGCGCGAAAGGTTCTTGGCCGAAACGCCGAAATGGTAACGCGCCGCCGCCTCGATGCCGTAGATGCCCGGTCCCCATTCCGCGATGTTGAGATAGATTTCCATGATGCGCCGTTTCGACATCAGGGCATCGAAATAGACGGCCAGCGGCAGCTCGATGACCTTGCGCACGCTGCCCAGTGGCCGCGACCACAAGAACAGGTTCTTCACCGTCTGCATGGTGATTGTCGAGGCGCCACGCGTGATCTCGCCCGACATGGCATCATCGACCACGCCTTTGAGCTCGCCCAGGTCGACGCCTCTGTGGAAACAGAACTGGCCATCCTCCGACATGAGGACGGAATTGGCGAGCACCGGCGCTACATCATCGATCGAAACCCAGCGCCGGTCGTAGCCCGAAAAGGTGGCGAGGTCCTTGAGCATCAGCGTTGAAACCGGATGCACGAAGGAAGGCATGTAAAGAAAGGTCAGGACGGCTGGAATGACGGCCAGCACGACGGCAACACGCAGCGCCCGCCGAAGCCAGCGCCAGTAGTCACCGCGTCTGCCCCTCGGTCGCGACGCCATGTCCAACCCTTCGGTCTCGTGATCGATGATCGGCTCTGCCACCCGCCTAATCCTGTCACAGCATCCCCCCGCATAAAGGCGCTTGGCTTCTTGCGCAACGTCTGACTGTCGGCTACCGCTCGCCACCATGGCAACGGACACCGACATTCCCTTCGAGGCAGCTCTCCTTGCGCGCGCCGAACAGGTAGAGACGCGTTTGCGGGCGCTGCTCGACAGCCGCCCGCTATCGGGAGAGATCGTTCGCCCGGAACGCCTTGTTTCGGCTATGCGTCACGGCGTCCTGAATGGCGGCAAGCGTCTGCGCCCTTTTCTCGTTCTGGAAAGTGCAGCACTGCTCGCCCCCGGTCATGACGAGACCCCAGCACTGACTGTGGCCGCAGCACTGGAATGCATCCACTGTTATTCGCTGATCCATGACGACCTGCCGTCCATGGACGATGACGATCTGCGCCGTGGTCAGCCCACCGTCCACAGGGCCTTCGACGAGGCCACGGCAATCCTGGCCGGCGATGCGCTGCTGACGCTTGCTTTTGACACATTGGCTGACGATGCCATCGACCTGCCCTCGGATCGCCGCGCCGCTCTTGTGCTGGCGCTGGCGCGCGCCGCCGGAGCCGGCGGCATGGTCGGTGGCCAGATGCTCGACATCGAAGCCGAGAAATCCGCTCCCGACGAAGCCGGCATTATCCGCCTGCAAGCCATGAAAACGGGCGCTTTGATCCGCTTCGCCTGCGAGGCGGGTGCGATCCTGACCGGAGCGTCAACGGGAGACCGTGAGCGTCTGGCGGAATTCGGCTCGGCCATCGGCCTTGCCTTCCAGCTTGCGGACGATCTGCTCGACCTGACTGCCGACGCCGGCACCATGGGCAAGGCAACCGGCAAGGACGCAGCAGCCGGCAAGGGCACGTTGGTTGCCCTGCATGGGCAGGTGTGGGCGCGCAAACAGCTGAACGGATTGGTCGAACAGGCCCATGCCTTGCTTGAGCCTTATGGCGAGCAGGCTTCGATGTTGAAGGCGGCCGCGGCGTTCATTGCGAACCGCAACAACTGAGCGTTCGCTCTGGAACGAAATCTTAATGGTAATAGAGCGTAATCCCGGCCGTTAAAATGCGTATGGGTTGGGGTTACGCATGCCTGAATATTCGTCTTTCATCCGGTCGATCCGGATTCGCTATCTTTCTGGCCTGTTGATACTGGCGGTCGCCGTTACCGCTACCATCTTCGCGCTCAACCGCGCCGGGGCCTATCGCGCCGAGATCGACGCGCTGAGCAGCCACATCGTCACCTTCGCCCGCGATCTCAACAATGCCACCGGCTTTGCCGAGACAGCCGTCAGCACCTGGGGCCCAAGCACGCGCGTCGAACTTGCCAAATCCGCCAAGGATCACGCCCAACGCCTCAAGGCTGGCATGGAATCCCTTTCCGCCGAACTTGCGGTCATCGCGCCGAAGCTGTCCAAGCCTACCCAGGACGAATTGAATGCGGCTTCCGTGAATGGTTACCTGCTGTGGTCAGCGCGCGATATCTTGCGCAACTTCGATCTGATGATTGCCGCGACACGCGCCGAAGACTGGAACTACCGCGAGATCCGCAATCAGAACGACCTGTTCGCCCAGCCCATGCTTGCGCGCGCCAGAACCGCGATGGATGTCGAGCGCCGCATGGCGGAAGGTCGCAGCGACCGGCTGCTTCTTTGGGTAAGCCTGTCGCTTTGCGCTGCCCTGGTCGCGGTCGCCTTCTGGATCTTCCGTCCGATGGAGAAGGCCATTCGCCGGGCTTTTGCCGAGACGGCGGAATCGCTGTTCAAAGCCGAAGCTGCCGATCGCGCCAAGTCGGAATTCCTGGCCAATATGAGCCACGAAATCCGCACGCCGATGAACGGCGTGCTCGGCATGGCCGAATTGCTTGCCAAGACCGAGCTCAATCCTCGTCAGAAGACCTTCACCGATGTTATCGTCAAATCGGGCAATGCACTCCTCACCATCATCAATGACATTCTGGATTTCTCCAAGATCAATGCTGGCCAGCTGACGCTCGACCCTGCACCCTTCCGCCTCGCGGAAGCGGTGGAAGATGTCGCCACGCTGGTTTCAGCACGCGTCGCCGAGAAGAACCTGGAACTCATCGTACGCGTCGACCCGCGTCTGCCGCACCATGTCGTCGGCGATGTCGGCCGTTTCCGCCAGATCATCACCAACCTGCTCGGCAACGCGGTGAAATTCACCGAGAAGGGCCACGTGCTGGTCGATGTTTCCGGCGAGGTCGTGGACTCCCATGTCCAGATGAAGGTCCGTGTCGAGGACACCGGCATCGGCATTCCGGCAGACAAGTTGCAGAGCGTGTTCGAAAAATTCGCTCAGGTGGATTCCTCTTCGACCAGGCGCCACGAAGGCACCGGGCTAGGTCTGGCCATCGCCGCCCGCCTGGTCGATCTCATGGGTGGCCAGATCGGCGTCGAGAGTGAGATCGGCCGCGGCTCGGTATTCTGGTTCGCCGTACCGCTTCCTGTTCACGAAGCAACCGGCAACGAAGACATCGTGCCCGTCGACGTTACCGGTGCACGCGTGCTCGTCATCGACGACAATCCAGTCAACCGTGAAATCTTGCTGGAACAATTGCGCAGCTGGAGCTTCGACTGTGCGGCGGCTGAAAGCGGAGCAGTTGGCCTTGCCTTCCTTGATCGCGCCAATCAGCTCGGCGCTTCTGTCGATTGTGTCATCCTCGACTACCAGATGCCGGGTATGAATGGCGCCGACGTCGCCAAGGCGATCGCCGCGGACAGCCGGCTCTCTTCCATTCCCGTCATCCTGTTGACCTCGGTCGATCAGGTCGACTTCGCCAAGCTTATCCTCGATTTCGGTATCGCCGCGCATCTCACCAAGCCATCGCGCTCGGCCGTTCTGCTGGGGACCGTTATTTCCGTCATCCAGAAGGCGCGCAGCCAGGCAGGCAAGGCGCATTTCATACGCGAGCCGATCCAGGTCGCGCCGACGGCGCAACCGGCCTTTACGGTCATTCGCGGCACACCGGCGCCGACGCCTAAGCCGGAAGCGCTGGCCAATCCCGGCCGCCCAATCGATATTCTGATCGCCGAAGACAATGAAGTGAACCAGTTGGTCTTCGGGCAGATCCTGAACGGGTTGGGTTTGAGCTACCGAATCGCTGCCAACGGCCGCACCGCAGTCGAGATGTACAAGACGCTGAACCCGAAACTGGTGCTGATGGACGTCTCGATGCCGGAATTGAACGGCTACGAAGCGACACGTGCCATCCGTTCGATCGAAGCAGCCAACGGCACCCGCACGCCGATCATCGGCGTTACCGCCCATGCACTCAAGGGCGACCGCGACAAATGCATCGAAGCCGGCATGGACGATTATCTGGCCAAACCGGTCTCGCCGGATCGGCTCGGCGCCAAGATCGGCACATGGCTCAGCGAAACGGTAGCCAAGACTGCCTGACTATTCGACCTGACTATCGGAGCCGGCCGAACGGGATGATCTCGCGTGAGGCCGGCGTCCACGGCCCACCGTCCCAGTCACCGAACCAGCGTTCGGCGAAGAGATCCGCTGCTTCGATGCCAGCGGCGATGTCTTCCTTCGACGGAAAAGCGATTTTCGATTCCGCCGTCAGTATCTGGCCTGTCGCAGCGATCTCGTACCAGGTCCGGTAGGCGACGATCCCGTCTGCTTCCATACGGGCATCGTACCAACTCTTGACCATCCCGAAGCGGGGGTGGTCCACCATTTCTTCAGAACGCTCAGGGGTCCATTCGCGCCAAGCTTCGATCGCCGGATTGCGACTGTCGAAAAGAAAGTGTCCGTTCGGCGCAAGATGCGCTGCAATGGTTGCGAACACGGCCTGTCGATCTTGTCGACTCAAGAACACCTGGAAAGCGTGCCCCGTCAGGACAACCAGATCGAAGCGGCGTCCAAGCCTGACGGAGCGGGCATCGGCTTCGATCCATTCGACTTTATCGCCACCTGATCGCCTGCGCGCCACGTCGAGCATCGCGCCTGCCGGATCGACGCCGACCACCGCGCGACCCTCGGCGAACGCCACAGCCAACTGGCCAGTGCCGCAGCCAAGATCGAGCACCGAGCGCGCATCGCCCGCCAATGCGAGACAACGCTTGAGCTCGGCATCACCGGTGTTGACCAGATCATAGAAGTCGACAAGGGCCGGGTCGTTATAGAGAAGGTCGACGGTCACTTGGCTTCACCCAGCTGCTATCTGTTCCTGAGCACCACGCATGAGCCGCCAACGCTGTGCAGTTTGTCGCAGATCGCATGGGCCGCCTTGCGGTCGTCGGCACCAATGCGCACGGCATAGACACCACGCCGCCCCATCGGCGTGCGCACGCGGCTGACAACCGGCTCCACATCGGCGAGTATCGCGGGAAAGCGTGCCTGCACCCGCTGCCATTGCCGCACGGCAGCAGAACGGCGGAAGTTGCCCGCCACCTGTACGCCCCAGGGCTTAACATGCACCGCCGCCATCGGCACTGTCGTTGCTTTGCTCACCGGAAGCCGCCGGCAGGCGATGGAAAAATTCTGCTGCTTGGGATCGAGAGGCAGCACCACGCCCGCATAGGCTTTGTCGGAGAATTTGTCAGCCGGCTCGCCCATCACGTCGAGCACATACTCTTCCGTTTCCAGCGGCAGGAACCCGCCGGAGCCAAGCCAGCGCGCTACCCTGTTCTCGCCGGCATTGTAGGCTGCGGCGGCAAGCCCCAGATTGCCGAAACCGACTTTCAGTTCCGAAAGGTATTTTGCGGATGCCGGTATGGCCTGCTCGATGTCGAAGGAGTTTGCGAGGCCCCTCATCTTGGCCGTTCCCGGCATGAACTGCGCAATGCCTTCCGCACCGGCCGGGCTCACCGCGTTCGGATCGAAGCGGCTTTCTTTCCAGATCAGCCGCGCGAAAAATTCCTTGGGCAACCCTTGCTCTGTTGCCTGAGCTTCGATGAGGTCGCAGACGCGGCCGATGAGGCGCTTTTGCGCCGAACGCGTATGCGGAGGATCGGCTTCGACCGGCGAGGACGCCAGCAACGCCGACGCAATCGACAGTGCAATTCCGGCCAGACGCCGCATCGGCGCTATTCAGCAGCCGCCTGGCCATGCTGGCCGAACCGCTGCTCGATGTAGTCTGCCACCATCTTCTCGAAATCGGCGGCGATATTCGGCCCGCGCAGCGTCGCTGCCTTGCGGCCGTCGATGAATACCGGCGCGCTCGGTGTCTCCCCGGTACCCGGCAGCGAAATGCCGATGTCGGCATGCTTGGATTCGCCAGGGCCGTTGACGATGCAGCCCATCACCGCGACCTTCAGTTCCTCGACACCGGGATATTTTTCGCGCCAGACCGGCATGTTCTTGCGCAGATCTTCCTGGATTGACTGCGCGAGTTCCTGGAAAACGGTCGATGTCGTTCGACCGCAACCGGGACAAGCCGCCACGATCGGCACAAACTGGCGGAAGCCCATGGTCTGCAGCAATTCCTGCGACACCTGCACCTCGCGTGTGCGGTCGCCGCCGGGTTCCGGCGTCAGCGAAATACGGATCGTATCGCCGATGCCTTGCTGAAGAAGAATGCCCATCGCCGCCGACGAAGCGACGATGCCTTTCGACCCCATGCCAGCTTCGGTGAGGCCGAGATGCAGCGCGTGGTCGGAACGGGTCGCAAGCATGGTGTAGACCGCAATCAGATCCTGCACGCCACTGACTTTGGCCGATAGGATGATCTTGTCGCGGCCAAGGCCGATTTCCTCGGCCAGTTCAGCAGACAGGATAGCGGACTGCACGATCGCCTCTCGCATGACCTGATTGGCCGTCAGCGGCGAGCCCTTTTCCTGGTTCTCGTCCATGAGCCGGGTCAACAGCTCCTGGTCGAGCGACCCCCAGTTGACGCCGATGCGCACGGGCTTGTCGTAGCGGATCGCGGTCTCGACGATTTCGGCGAACTGCTTGTCCCTCTTGTCCTTGAAACCGACATTGCCCGGATTGATGCGGTATTTGGCCAGAGCCTCGGCACAGGCCGGATGATCGGCCAGAAGCTTGTGACCGATATAGTGGAAATCCCCGACGAGCGGCACATTGACGCCGAGCCGCTCCAACCGCTCGCGGATCTTCGGCACCGCCGCAGCACTCTCGTCACGGTCGACAGTGATGCGAACGATCTCCGATCCGGCGCGATGAAGTGCCGCGACTTGAGCCACGGTCTGATCGATGTCGGCAGTGTCGGTGTTGGTCATCGACTGCACGACGACAGGGGCGGAACCGCCGACAACCACGCCGCCGACGTCAACGCCAACCGACTGCCGGCGTGGAAATGGAGAGGAAAAATACCCGGTCATGCCGGTCGCCTCATGAGAAATGCGTCCGGGGATGAGGTGGAGGAGCGGCACAGCCTTGTCAATGGCAAGCTGGACCGGGGCTGGTCAAATTGCCATACAACAGCAGCTTCCACCGCCTGTCACGCGGCAGCAACAGCGAAATTGTGGGTGAATCCCATATCCCCACCAAGTGACACGCTCAGAGGGATACTTGAAAGGCTCTGGCCGGCGGCTATGCGCCGCCGGGAGCACTTCGGCACGGTCGTGCCGATTCTGGGACCGATTTTAGTGCGTTGAAGGTCTCGCCTTCAGTTTTTCCATTTCGTCCTTAATGGCCAGCTTGCGTCGCTTGAGGCATACGATTTCAAGATCGTCCACCGACGGATGCAGCAGCGCGTCATCGATCTCGCGTTCGATGTCGCTGTGTTTCCGCTGAAGCTCTTCAAGATGGGACGCTAGAGACATGAATGGTTCTCCCTTTCATATTCCTTGCCAGCGACCGACGCACGACGTCCACCGCGGGCGCCCGCGTGACGGCCAGATGACAGTGTGCCACCATTACTTCGCCTTGTCGAATACCATGTGGTAGCATTCCACCGCGTCATGAAATGTGATAATGCGTTCGCGCCGCTGGCGAAGGTCGGCGGCCCCCGCCCATCAGGCGCGCATGGGCGCCGGAGCCAGCAGAACGGTGGATATGTCGGAACAGGAACAGGCCGAGATTCGTCTCGAGTTTGCACGCTTGAAGCAGGAACATGCCGATTTCGACGCGGCCATCAATGCGATGATCGCCACGGGCTGCGACCCTCTGCAGATACAGCGCATGAAGAAGAAGAAGCTGGCGCTCAAGGACCGGCTGAGTGCGCTTGAAGATCGCATCATTCCCGATATCATCGCCTGAGCACTGCTGACGCCACCGCAATCCTTGCCCCACAAGGCAAATTCCGCTACCTCGCCTTTTTGTCGCCGGGGAGAGCAATTTGGCCGCGCACGAAGTCGATGTCGCCATCATCATGGGTAGCCAGTCCGACTGGGCGACCATGCGGCACGCCGCGGAATTGCTGGAGGTGCTGGAAATTCCGCACAAGGCGCTGATCGTTTCGGCCCATCGCACGCCGGATCGGCTCTATGAATTCGCCAAAGGCGCCAAAGCCGCGGGTTATAAGGTGATCATCGCCGGCGCCGGCGGCGCCGCTCACCTACCCGGAATGACCGCCGCAATGACCTCCTTGCCGGTGTTCGGCGTGCCGGTGGAATCGAAGGCGCTGTCGGGCCAGGATTCGCTGCTTTCCATCGTGCAGATGCCGGCCGGCATCCCGGTGGGCACACTGGCAATCGGCAAGGCGGGTGCGGCAAATGCAGCGTTGCTGGCTGCGGCTGTACTTGCCCTCAACGACAAGGCTTTAGCCGAACGGCTGGATGGCTGGCGCGCCGGCCAGACCGCCCGGGTCGCCGTGGAGCCGGTGGACCAGCCGTGACCGCAGCTCTTTCCGCAGGTTCTGTCATCGGCATCATCGGTGGCGGTCAGCTTGGCCGCATGCTGGCAATGGCGGCAGCCAAACTCGGCTACCGGACCATCATCCTCGAACCGCAACCGGATTGTCCTGCAGCCCAGGTTGCCAACCGGCAGATCGTGGCGGCTTATGACGATCCGTCCGCCCTTGCCGAACTTGCCGACGCCTGCGCGGTGGTGACTTACGAATTCGAGAATGTTCCGGTTATCGCCGCCGAAACGCTTTCCGCCACACGGCCCGTACGGCCCTCGGCACGAGCGTTGCAAGTGGCCCAGGACCGTGTGATCGAAAAGCAGTTCCTCAACGATGTCGGCGTTGCGACCGCAGCGTTCCGCGCCGTCGACAATGATGCCGACCTTGCCGCCGCGCTCGACGCTTTCGGCGGCGACGGCGTGCTGAAAACCAGGCGCCTCGGTTACGATGGCAAGGGTCAGCGCGTGCTGCGTGGCGTTAGGGACATAGAGGGCACCTACAGGGCGATGGGCGACGTTCCCTTGATCCTTGAAGCGCTGATCGCCTTCGACTACGAAATCTCCATCATCGCCGCACGCGGTGCCGATGGCGCTCTCGCCGTCTATGACCCGGCCCGCAACGTGCACCGCGACGGCATCCTGCACACTTCGACAGTACCGTCCGGAATATCGGTTGCCACTGCGGATGCGGCCAAGCAGGCGGCAATGACAATCATCACGGCACTCGACTATGTCGGCGTCATCGGCATCGAGTTCTTCGTGCTCCCCGACGGTAGCCTTCTTGCCAATGAAATGGCTCCGCGCGTTCACAATTCCGGACATTGGACGGAGGCCGCCTGCACGGTTTCGCAGTTCGAACAGCACATCCGTGCCGTCGCCGGTTTGCCGCTTGGCGATGCCGGCCGGCACTCGGATTGCGTCATGCAAAACCTGATCGGGCACGACATCGATCAAGTGCCGGCATTGCTCGCCGAACCTGACCTGATGCTGCATCTCTACGGCAAGGCTGAAGCCCGGTCGGGGCGCAAGATGGGGCACTTCACCCGCATACGCCCATTCGCCGGCTGAAAGCGTGATCAAGCCGCCTGCGAGGTTGACATGCACGGGGCACCCCGGTATGAGCCGATCGCAACAGGGCGCGTCTTCGGGCGCGCCTTTCAAGTTCAGCCCGAAACCGGGCTAATACCGACGGGCAAGACCATGAAGATCAAGAATTCGCTCAAGGCGCTCAAGGCGCGTCACCGTGACAACCGCCTGGTCCGCCGCAAGGGCCGCATCTACATCATCAACAAGACCGCCCCGCGCTACAAGGCACGTCAGGGCTGATCCTGCTGTGGCGCGTATTGATAGGCGCCGCTTGATGAGGCTGAACTCAGATTCAGTTTGAACGTCCGGCATCCCGGAGATAGAATCCGGGCATGCGGACGTTGTTTGCCGTTTGTACGGCTTTTTCTCTCTCCCTCTCGCCGATGTCGGTCAACGCGGCCGACAATGCCGCCAAGCCTGCGCTAGCGCAGACGCGCGAACAGCGCGTCGACCAGCTTTTCTCCGATCTCAAACACGCGCGCAGTCCAAGGTCGGCCGAGCTTGTCGCCGGCCGCATCTGGAATGAATGGAATCGCTCCGGCAGCGCATCGGTCGACCTGATGATGCAATGGTCGCAGAAAGCCATCGAGGACAAGAAGTTCGACGTGGCGCTCGACTTCCTTGATCAGGTGGTGACGCTGCAGCCCAAATATGCCGAGGGCTGGAATCGCCGTGCGACCGCGCATTTCCTGATGAAGAACTATGCCAAGTCTATGGCTGATATCGAGCAGGCGCTGGAACTGGAGCCACGCCATTTCGGCGCTCTGTCGGGCATCGCCCAGATCATGATGGAGACCGGCCGCAAACAGGCGGCTCTCGACGCCTGGCAGAAGGTGCTCGACCTCTACCCGATGCTGCGCAACGCGCAGGACCAGGTGTCGAAGCTGTCGGAGGAGTTGGCGGGAGAAGCGATTTGAGGGAGTAGCGAGATAGCGAGTAGTGAATAGGGGAAATCTCTGTCACTATCTCGCGACTGGCTATCTCACTACTCCCTCAATCTTCACTGCCTCACATCTGAGCCGAGATACGCAATCCGCAGCATGTTGGTGGAGCCTGGCGTCCTCAACGGCACGCCGGCCGTGATGATGATGCGGTCTCCCGCCTTGCCGAAGCCCTGCTCGGAAGCGATGCGGCAGGCGCGATCGACCATGTCGTCGAGATCGGTCGCATCTTCCGAAACCACGCAATGCGTGCCCCACAGCAGCGAAAGACGCCGCGCAGTGGCAAGGATCGGCGACAGTGCGATGATCGGCACCTGCGGCCGTTCGCGGGCAGCGCGCAGGCCCGTCGTGCCGGAAGCGGTGTAGGTGACGATCGCCGAAAGCTTGAGCGTCTCGGCGATCTCGCGGGCGGCCAGCGAGATGGCGTCGGCGCCTGTCGCCTCCGGCTCGGAGCGCTGGGCGTTGATGATACCGGCATAGGTCGGGTCGCGTTCGACGCGTTCGGCGATGCGGTTCATGGTGGCCACCGCTTCGACCGGATAGGAACCGGCGGCGGATTCGGCCGATAGCATGATGGCATCGGCCCCTTCGAAAACGGCGGTCGCCACGTCGGACACTTCGGCGCGGGTCGGCACCGGTGCGGAAATCATTGATTCCAGCATTTGCGTTGCTACCACTACCGGCTTGCCGGCACGGCGCGCCGCGCGGGTGATCTGCTTTTGGATGCCCGGCACCGCTTCCAGCGGCAGTTCGACACCGAGATCGCCACGCGCCACCATCAGCGCGTCGGACAATTCGATGATCTCGGCCAGTCGTGCCACGGCCTGCGGCTTCTCGATCTTGGAAAGCAGCAACGCCCGGCCGCGTGCGATCTTGCGCGCCTCTGCGAGATCCTCAGGGCGCTGGATGAAAGAAAGCGCAACCCAGTCGACACCGGCCGCCAATACGGCATCGAGATCGGCGCGATCCTTCTCGGTCAGCGCGCCGACAGGCAGTTCGGTATCGGGCAGCGACACGCCCTTCTTGTCGGAAATCTTCGTGCCCACCACCACGGTGGCGACGATCGAACGGCCGTCGACCTTCACGGCCTTCAGCTCGACCTTGCCGTCGTCGATCAGCAACCGGTCGCCGACGGCGACTGAGCGCAGGATTTCGGGATGCGGCAGGTGAACGCGGTTGGAATCGCCGAGTTCCGGATTGTCGTCCAAGGTGAAAGTCTGGCCAACCTTCAGTTCTTCCTTGCCGTTGACGAATTTGCCGACACGCAGCTTCGGTCCTTGCAGATCGGCCAGGATGCCGATCGGGCGGCCGACAGCGGCTTCCACCGAGCGGATACGGCCGACAAGCGTACGCATCAGGTCATGATCGGCATGGCTCATATTGATGCGGAACACGTCCGCGCCTGCCTCGAAGAGCTTCTTCAGCATCGCTTCCTCGGAGGAAGCGGGACCGATGGTGGCTAGGATCTTGACCTTGCGGCTGCGTCTCATTGACTGTTCTGACCATTGCTTGGCGGAGCGGCCGGGGTACCGCCATCCGCAGTGGGCTGCTCGGTCAGCTGGACCATCCAGCTTCCCTGCTCGCCTGTGTCGTATTCCTGGAATCCGGCGCGCTGAAAGCCCCGGGCGACGCAATCGGTTACGCCGGCAATCTTGAATTCCTTCTCGGCCACGCACATCGAGATCGGACCATCCCAACGGCCGCCACGCTCGGCATCTTCTGCATAGAGATAATAAAACCTCGATGACAGCGGGCCCTCGATCAGCGTCTTGCAGGTCGAACCTTCGATGTGCCACCAGCCCTCGGTGATCCAGCCCGTCTTGGCGCGATAACCGATGCCGACGCCGACCAGATTCTGGGTAGCGTTGCAGACCCGGAAATCGGCCCTGGCTGGAGAAGCCATCACCAAGGGAGCCGCGAACAGGACGAGCAGCGGCAGCAAGAGGGCGATGCCCTTTCGCCTACGCTGCCGGCTGGCGGATGCCATTCGAGACCCCTCGCTGAGTGAAACTTGCATGATCAGGCGCCCTTTTCGAAGATGTCCGGGCGCATGTCAACGCGCGCCCTACTGTGAATCCAATCGATTTAATTGGCAAGCCGGCGCATGCTATGCCGGAGGATGAAAGTTTTTCGCAAAAACCTTGACCAAACAACGGCATTGCGCGGACTTCCGCTTCATGGGATCACGTTACCATCCCGCCTCGAGACGCCACCGCTTGATTTTCCCCGTGCCATGACCCGATCCACAGTTTTTGCGCCGTTTGATCTGATCGAAGGCGACCGTAGTCGCGGCATTGTGCTGGTGGCCGACCACGCCCGGCGCGATTTGCCGGAGGAATATGGCGCGCTCGGCCTGCCGGCAGCTGAATTCGAACGTCATATCGCCTACGATATCGGTGTCGAGGCAGTAACGCGCGAGTTGGCCGCCCTGCTCGACGTGCCGGCAGTGCTTGCCAATTTCTCACGGCTTCTGATCGATCCAAACAGGGGCGAAGACGACCCCACCTTGATCCGCCAGCTTTATGACGGCACCGTCGTGCCGGGTAACTACCCGATGCCGGCCGAGGAACGTGAAAAGCGGCTGGAGCGCTTCTACCGCCCTTATCATGACGCCGTCGCCGCTGTCGTCGCCTCGGTAGCAAGGGAATCGGGGCGCGCGCCTTTCATCTTCTCGGTCCACTCCTTCACTCCGGTCATGCAGGGCCGCGCAAGACCCTGGCACGTCGGCATCTTGTGGGATCTTGACCACCGCGCTCCGCGCGCGATCATCGAAGCACTGGCTGCGGACAAGGATCTCGTCGTCGGCGACAACGAGCCCTACGATGGCGCCCTGCGCGGCGACACCATGTTCCGCCACGCAATCGTGAATGGTTTCGCGCACGCCCTGATCGAGATTCGCCAGGACCTGATCGCCGACACAGGCGGCGCAGTTGCCTGGGCAGAACGGCTGGCCCCGATCGTTGACGCGGTCAATCGTCGTCCCGATATACAGGCGGTGAAGATGTTCGGCTCGCGCACCGGGCCGCTCTAGCTCTTTGTTTTACGCAATTCCGGACGGAAAACCGCTGCACGCTTTTCCTGGAATTGCTCTACGCGCCGAGAGGATACCGCCATGACCGACCTGAGCGACGAACAGAAGCGCGATTTCGAAGCCGCAGCCTTCCGCCGGCTGGTCGAGCATCTGCGCGAACGCAGCGACGTGCAGAACATCGACCTGATGAACCTCGCGGGCTTCTGCCGCAACTGCCTTTCCAACTGGTACCGTGAGGCGGCCGAGGCGGAAGGTGTTCCCTTGTCGAAGGACCAGTCCCGCGAAATCGTCTATGGAATGCCCTATGGCGAATGGCAGGCACAGCACCAGACCGAAGCGTCGGACGCACAGAAAGCCGCCTTCGTGACCAATCGTCCCAAAGATCATTAAGGCCCGGGCACGCGCCCCCCGGCTCGCGGCATCGGCTTCCGGCTCTCTTGACGATGATCTTGAATCGATCTAACGATTGAATCGTTCCAATTTTTATTCGAGCCACCGCCATGACCGCAGCCTCCTCCCTGCAAAACGCCGCGCGCGGTCGCTGGGCGGTGGCGGCGATGTTCTTCATCAACGGCCTCCTGACCGGCAGCTGGGCGCCGCAGATCCCGGTTTTTCTGACCCGTCTCGACATCAGCAAGGCGACGCTCGGCCTCCTCATCCTTCTGTTCGGCCTTGGTGCGCTGACCTTCATGCCGTTGTCCGGCTATCTGATGTCCAGATATGGCTCCCGCGCCGTGGTGCGCGGTTTTGCCTCCGTCTGTGTGTTCGGCCTGCTACTGGTGGCGCTGGCGCCGAGCGTTCCGGTGGCAGTCGTGGCGATGTTCCTGTTCGGTGGTTTGATCGGCGGCATGGATGTCGCCATGAACGCCAATGCCGTCACGGTGGAGCGCCGGCTGTCGCGCGCAGTGATGTCGTCCTCGCATGCCTTCTGGAGCCTGGGCGGTTTTGCCGGCGGCGGAGCCGGCGGTCTTATCATCCAGCATTACGGTCATGTGACTCACGCCATCATCGTCACCATCGTCGCCATCGTTTTGCTCGCAATCGCCTGGCGGTACCTGATCACCGACCGGAAACCGGTGGCGCAGGAGCATCACAAATTCACGCTGCCGAAGACCGCTACCGTCTATCTCGTTGGCTTGATGGCGCTGATGTCGATGATCCCCGAAGGCGCGGTGCTCGATTGGGCTGCGCTTTATCTGCAGCAGGAGCTTGGCGCGGAACTCGCCGCCGCTGGCCTTGCCTACGCCTTCTTCTCCGGCACGATGGCGTTGATGCGCTTTGCCGGCGATGGTGTTCGCAACCATTT
The DNA here is from genome assembly GCF_022347545.1 of Terribium retamae. Classification (GTDB taxonomy): domain Bacteria; phylum Pseudomonadota; class Alphaproteobacteria; order Rhizobiales; family Rhizobiaceae; genus Mesorhizobium; species Mesorhizobium retamae. The sequence goes on along the minus strand of NZ_JAKREW010000003.1, from coordinate 141,148 downwards.
CGGCGCCGTAACCACCCTGCGCTTTTCCTCGCTGATCGCAGCCTCCGGCATGCTCGTCGCAGCGCTGTCTCCCTGGCCCTGGCTGGTGATCGCGGCCTTCGCCTTTTCCGGGCTGGGCATCGCCAACATGGTACCGATTGCTTTCTCAGCCGGCGGTAACCAGCCTGGCATGGCCTCTGGTACAGGCATGAGCGTGGTCACCACAATGGGCTATTCCGGCATCCTGCTGGCGCCATCGCTGATCGGCTTCGCCGCCGAACATATCGGCTTCTCGACGGTGTTCGTGGTGCTTTCCGGCTTCCTCGTCATCGTCTTCCTGATGTCGAGCCTGGCCCACACCGCCGATTTCGCCGCTCAGCCGGCGGAATAGCGCTTCAACGCCTCGTGCAAGAAATCCACGACGCGGCGGATGCGCAGAGACCCGCGCACGTCGCGGTGCATGGCAAGCCATACCGGCAAAGACGGCAGCTCGAGGTCGGGCAATAACGGCTCGACCAGCGGTTCGCGATCCACCAGCGGGCGCTGCGTGAAGCCGATGCCGTTACCGGCGCGTACGGCCTGCCAGTGGACGATCTGGTTGTCGCAACGAAAACGGAATGCGCTGCGCTCCAATGTGACGCCCGCTGCAGCGAAACCGCGAATGATGCTGTCATCGCGATCGAAGCCGACAATGTCGTGGTTGACGACATCCGCTACGGTTTCCGGCCGCCCCCGTCTCTCGATATAGCGGGTTGCGGCACAGGCACACAGTGCAATGTCCGTGACCTTGCGGGCTACCAACTCGTTCTGCACAGGTCGAACCATGCGGATGGCGATATCGGCATCGCGACGCAGCAGGTTCTCGACCTGGTTGGAAGCGGCCACTTCGATCTCGATTCCGGGTTCCTCCTGACCAAGCCGGGCAAGGATCTCGGGCAGGACGAAAGCCGCCACAACTTCGCTGGCGGCGATCCTGACAGTGCCCTCGATTGCTTCCACCGAACCGAGCGCAAGCAGGGAGAATGCGGTTGCCTGCTCGGCAACCGCTTGGCCACGCTCGTAAAGCAACGCGCCCGCTTCGGTAAGCTCGTGGCCTTGCCGGCCACGCCGGAACAGCGTCACGTCAAGTGCCTGCTCCAGTTCGCCGATATGCCGTCCAAGCGTTGGCTGACTGGCGGAAAGCTTGCGCGCCGCAGCCGACAGGCTGCCGGTCTCGGCAACTGCCACGAAGCTTTTGATGAGGTTCCAGTCGATATCCTTCATATTCAAAAATGAATATCACAAAGACGGAAACAGTCAATTTCCATTCGTTTATGAAAACAGAAAATAGGAGCATCACAACACCGACAAGGAGACCCGACATGACCAGCATCGCAATCCTCGGCGCCAACGGGCGGCTTGGCCGCGCCGTCGGCAGGGCATTCGTTCAGGCCGGCTACGACGTCCGCGGCATTACCCGCAGCGGCAGACTGCCCGCCGATCTCGCCGGCGCAACCGGCATCGCCGCCAACGCTCTCGACCGCGAGGCGCTGATCCGTGCCACGGCCGGCGTCGACATCGTTTTTCACGGTCTGAACCCGATCTATTCGGACTGGAGTACGGTTCTGCCGATGGCCGAGAATGTCGTTGCCGCCTGTGAGGCCAACGGCGCAGTCCTGCTCTTCCCGGGCAACGTCTACAATTACGGCTCCCCCGTCCCCGAAATGATCACCGAAGATGCCCCCATCAAGCCGACAACCGAAAAAGGCCGTATCCGTGTCGCAGTCGAGGATCTACTGCGCGCGGAAGCGGATGCCGGGCGCCTGCGCACCATCCTGCTGCGTGCGGGCGATTTCTTCGGCGGCACCGGGACCGGATCGTGGTTTGATCTGGTGATGGTCTCGAAGATCGAAAAAGGCGTCTATACCGCCGCGGGCCCGGTCGACATCGTGCACGAATGGGCTTACCTGCCCGACCTCGCCGATGCCTTTGTCGCGCTTGCGGATCGCCTGGATCAACTGGGCGACTATGAGAACCTGCACTTTCCCGGTCACGCCATCAGCGACCTGGAAATGAAAGCCGCCCTGGAGCGTGCCGTTGGTCGCAAGCTCGGCCTGGCCTCGATGCCTTGGTGGGTGTTCAAGGTCGCTGCGCCCTTCATACCGATGTGGAAGGCGATCGTGCAGATGTCATATCTACGCTTCGAGCCGCATCGGCTGGTTTCTGGACGGCTGGAAGGATTGATCGGGCATATCCCGCACACGCCGCTCGACCGTGCCGTTGCCGAGGCGCTGACTGACCTTGGGATCCCCGTCGCCAGCCTCCCCGAGCGGAGGGAGGCTGCGTGAGGGTGCCTTGTTGAAGTCCAATGAGAAAGGCCGCCGAGTTGAAACCTCGACGGCCTTCTTCATTTCTTGCTGCGTTGGCCTATTCGGCGGCCTTCGGCAATGCGCCGGCTGGCCCGAGATCCGGTGCGTCGTCGTTTGACGCCGTGTCGCGACCGCGACGGAACAGCCGGCCGAGCCAGCTGCGCTGTCCGGGTCTGCGCTTGGCGCGGGTGAACACCATCAGCATGGCCGGCGTCACCACCAGCGTCAGCAGTGTCGCGAAAGACAGCCCGAACACGATCGCGGACGACAGCGAGATCCACCATTGTGTCGACGGCGCGTTGATCGTCGTTTCGTGGTGGAATATCTCAAGGCCAAGGCCAAAGGCGATCGGCAAAACGCCGAGGATCGCCGATACGGCGGTGAGCACCACCGGACGCGCGCGTTCGCGGCAGGTCTGCAGCACCGCTTCCGTCTTGTCCCAGCCTTCTTCGCGCAGGCGATCGTAGGTGTCGATCAACACGATGTTGTTATTCACCACCACGCCCGCCAGCGCGATCACGCCGATGCCGGACATGACGATGCCGAAGGGCTGGCCAGTCAGCATAAGCCCAAGGAACACACCGATCGTCGCCATGACCACGCAGGACAGCACCAGCCAGACGGAGGTGAACTTGTTGAACTGTGCCAGCAGGACCAGGAAAATCAGGAAGATTGCGGCACCGAACGCCTGCGAAAGGAAGGCGCTCGCTTCCGCGCTGTCTTCATTGGAGCCGGCGAGCTTCCAGCGGAAGTTGTCGGGAAGACCCAGATCGGCGATCGCCTTGGTCACTTCTGCCTGCACAGCAGCAACCTGAGCGCCCGCAGCGACGTTTGCCTGCACAACCACGGTACGGGCACCGTCAATGCGGTTTAGCGTGCCGACACGCGGTTCAGGCTTGCGAATGACGAAGTTCGAGATCGGTATCGATCCCTGGCTGGTCTGCACGCGCAATTCGTCCAGCGTCGACAGCGTACGCCGGTCTTCCGGCAAACGCAGGCGGATGTCGACGGCGTCGTCGGCGCCGGCGGGACGATATTCGCTGAGTTTCAGTCCGTTGGTCACAAGCTGCACGACAGTGCCTACCGACGTCGGGTTGACACCGTATTGCGCTGCCTTGCTGCGGTCGACCTCCAGCGCCCAGTCGATGCCGGGTGGCGGCAGGCCATCGGAGACGTCGATGACGTTTGGCACCTTGGCGATATGGGTCGCAACATCGCGGGCCACTTTTTCGATACCGGCCGGATCGACGGCGGAGATGCGCACCTGGATCGGCTTGCCCGTCGGCGGACCGGCTTCCGGCACACGCACCTCCACATCGACGCCGGGGATGCCGGCCGTGGCTTTGCGCAAATCGTCGAGGATCTGATTGGCGGCCTTGCGCTCACGCCAGTCGACGAACTCATATTGGATGACACCGACGACGTCTTCCGGGATGTCCGCGCCACCACCCTGGGTCTTGCCGACGCGGGTGTAGACCGATTTTATCCCGGGCCAGCCGAGCAGCTTTTCTTCCGCGGTGTGCGTCGCTGCATCCATCTCAGCGAGAGAAAGGTTGCCGCGCGCATGCACATAAAGCAGGCCGTAATCCGGCTCGACATTGGGGAAGAACTCGACGCCGGCACCATATTTCGAATAGGCGAACTGCACACCGACCAGCAGTGCGACGGTAAGCACCAGCACCGTCTTGGGAAACTGCACGGCCTTGCGCACCACGGCCATGTAAGCGCCGTCCTTGCGCTCTTCCTCGCCGTGAAGGTCCGCCTTGGCGAAGAGCGCGCCGAGCGTCGGCGTGAAAACCAGGGCGTAGAGCATCGAGGCGGCAAGGGTGACGATCAGTGTGATCGGCAGGTATTTCATGAAGTCGCCGATGATGCCGGGCCAGAACAGGAGCGGCGAGAAGGCGGCGATGCGTGTCATGGTGGCGGCGATGACCGGGCCGGCCATGCGTTTGGCGGCCAGCGCAAAGGCCTCCTCTTTCGGCATGCCTTCCGTCATGCGCCGCTCGGCGAATTCGGTGACGATGATGGCATCGTCCACCAGCATGCCGACCGCCAGGATCAGCGAAAACAGCACGATCATGTTGATCGTGTAGCCCATCATGGCAAGCAGCAGGATGCCGATCAGGAACGATGACGGAATGGCCAGGCCGATAAGCAGCGAGGCACGGCCCGAAAGCGCGTAGAGGATGACGATGAAGACCAGGATGACGGCGATCAGGACGTGGTTCTGCAGGTCGTTCAGCAACTGCTTCACGAACACGGACTTGTCCTGCGTATACGTGACCTCCATGCCCGCCGGCGCGATTTTGACGAACTCGTCGGCGACTTTCTTCGCTCCCTCGATCGTTTCGACGATGTTGGCGCCGATGCGCTTCTTCACTTCGATGGCGATCGCGGGTTTGCCGTCCAGACGCGTGATGGTTTCGGCATCCTTGAAGGTGGAACGAATGGTTGCGACATCCTTCGCCTGCACCACCGCATTGGGCCGCGCCACCACCGGCAGGTTGGCGACATCTTCCGGCGTCTCGATCAAAGACGGGACCTTGACGGCATATTTGCCTTCCGAGCCTTCGATGTTGCCGGCGGCAACCAGGCTGTTGGATTGGCCGACCCCTTGCATCAACTGGTCGAGCTGCAGACCGTAAGAGGAAAGCTTGACCGGATCGACGACGACCTCGACGAGGTCGTCGCGCGAACCTTGCAACGTGCCTTCCAGAACGCCAGGAACTTCCTCGATGCGATCGCGCAGTTCGCGCGCCGACTTGGCCAGCACACGCTCCGGCACATGACCGGACAGGGTGACGACCAGCACCGGGAATTCGGAGATGTTGACCTCGTTGACGGTCGGTTCCTCGGCCGCCTGCGGCAGGTCGGCCTTGGCATCCTGAACCTTGGAGCGGGTGTCCTGCAGTGCCTGCGCAAGGTTGGTCGACGGGTCGAACTCGACCAGCACATAGCCGCCGCCCTGGAAGGCGGCGGAGCGCATCTCCTTCAACCCCTTCAAACTCTTCAGCTTGGTCTCGACCGGCCTCAACAGCAGTCGTTCGGAATCCTCCGGCGATATCCCCTGATAGACCAGTGAGACGTACATCATGGGGATCGGCACGTCCGGCTCGGCTTCCTTCGGCACGGACATATAGGCGATGGCTCCTGCCAGCAGCAGGAACAGCAGCACCGAAATGGTCAGCCGCGCATTCTGGATGGCAAGCTTGACGATATCCATTGGGGCAGATCCCGATTTCGGATTCGATGAAAACGACTACAGCGTGCCGGCGGCGGCATCGCCGCCGACCAGCTTCTTGATTTCCTGCGGATCAGCTTGCACGGGCTGCACGACATCACCGTTCGTCACCAGTTCCTGGCCGGCAACGATGACGCGCGCATCCGCCGGAATGCCGGCGAGCACGAGGCCGGCCGGCGTGTCGTCAACCAGATCGATCGGAAAAAAAGTCACCTTGTTGTCCTTGTTGACAGCACGGATGCCGAGATCGCCCTTGTCGCCCAGTGTCACTACCGAGCGCGGCAGCATGACCGCATCTGCCGGCTTGGCCGACAGTGTGATTTCAGCCGTCATGCCGGCGGGAATGGCGCCATCGGCGTTCGGAACGGCGATCTCGACGCGGAAGGTGCGGGTAGCTGCCGATGCGTCGCGGCTGATGTAGCGCACTGTGCCTTCGACCACCTGCCCGCTGACCAGCCGAACATCGGCCTTGTCGCCTATTTTGAGATAGCCAAGGTCGCGTTCGCTGACTTCGCCGCGCGCGATCACTGGATCGAGGCTGAGGATGGTGGCTACTTCGCCGCCCTGCGGTACAGCGCTGCCGAGTTCCACCGGCACGCGATCGATGACGCCGTTGAAAGGCGCCTTCACTTCCTTGCGGGCAAGCTCGCTCTCGGCAGCATCGAGCTGCGACGATGCCAGGGCCAAGGCGGAACGGGCGCTGTCGAGCTGCAGCTTGGCAAGGTTGCCGGTCTTGGCCAGCCGTTCGGCCGCTTCAAGCTCGGCCTGGCGCTGCCCCTTCAGCTGACGGGCATTCTCGACAGCCGAGATCTTTTCCTCGGCGTCAAGCATGAGCACGATATCGCCGATCTTGACATGGTCACCCTGCTTGACCGGCAGTTCGCTGATGACGCCCGCCACGCGGGTGGCAAGCACGGCGCGCTTATCGGCCTCCGTCACGCCAGAGATGCGGATTGCCCGCGCATGCTCGCTGCGCGGTGGCGTCACCACTTTGACGATACGCGCCGAAGCTTTCTGTTCCGCCTGTTCCGTCTTCGCCTCGGTTTTAGGCTCTTCGGAAGCGGCGCTGCCCACTGACGAGAAGTGACCCGTACCCATCCACGCTGCAAAGCCAACAAGCACCACAATGGCTGCGACCTTGTGAAACTTCATTTTCGACATCGTTGTCATCCGGTGAAACGTGAACCCCCGCCGCGTCTCCGGTCGGCGCGCGTTCGATATGGGAATGCGCGTAGCGATCTTCAAATTACCGTGATCGGCAGACCGCGCTTTCTACATGAATCGCTCTTATTAGACAGTGGTAAAAATAAGAACGGCCGCTCGTTCATGGCTGTTTATGACCAGCGAAGTCATTATTTTCGTGAAAATCGATGGCAATTTTACTGGAAAACGAAAAGAGTTTTCAGCATCGGCCATCTTCGCTGTGCGCTGTCAAAACAGACGCCAACGCTTCCGCCAAACGATCGTCCCGCATTGGACTCTTGCTCGTCATGCAAAGCGCCCTAAGCCGGACCGGCCAACCGCAACAGATCGCCCGGATCAGAACCTCACGCTCAGTCTTTTTCCTTCAATCATCTGAAATTCATGTAGATTTTGTCTTGCAGCCATAGTCCAGAACTCATCTGGCCTTGTTGGACACCTCAATTGAGTACCTGCTCGATCGCCGCTCCACGTGAACCATGACGAGCTGGAAGACCCTCGCCGCCCGCAACCGTTCCGCCGCCATCGGGCAAATCAAACAGCCAAAAGTCCCATAACTCTGGCAGCAGGCGTCAGGATCATAGCGTCGCACCACGCGATTTTTGGCTACGGTCACGACAGACGACATGCCGCACCGTTTGATTTGACAAAATGTAGACCAGGTCGATCATGTATTGGTAGCTGTTCCAACACCGGATCGCTCACTCGAGGAGACCTTGATGAAGTCCATTTTTTCGATGCTGGCGGGTGCCGCGGCGCTTTCGATCGGCCTCGCCGCGTTGCCGGCCTTGGCAGCGGATGGCGACGGCATCGTTGTTTACAACGCCCAGCATGAGAGCCTGGCCAAGGAATGGGCTGAAGCCTTCACCAAGGAGACCGGCATCGAGGTAACGCTGCGCAATGGCGGCGACAGCGAGTTCTCCAACCAGATCGTGGCGGAAGGCAAGGCCTCGCCGGCCGATGTTTTCCTTACCGAGAATTCGCCGGCCATGGCGCTGGTCGATGCGGCTGGCCTGTTCGCACCCATCGATGCCGACACGCTGGCTCTGGTGCCGGAACAGTATCGGCCGTCTGACGGCAAGTGGGTTGGCATCGCGGCGCGCAGCACTGTCTTTGTCTACAACAAGGACAAGCTGAAGGAAGACCAGTTGCCGAAGTCGCTGCTCGATCTCGCCGACGCCAGCTGGAAAGGTCGCTGGGGCGCTTCGCCATCCGGCGCCGACTTTCAAGCGATCGTTTCGGCGCTGCTCGAGCTGAAGGGCGAAGAGGCAACCACCACCTGGCTCAAGGCCATGAAGGAGAACTTCAAGCCGTTCAAGGGCAACAGCACGGTCTTGAAGGCGGTCAACGCCGGTCAGATCGATGGCGGCGTGATCTATCATTACTACTATTTCGGCGATCAGAATAAGACCGGCGAGAACAGCAACAATGTCGTGCAGCACTATTTCAAGAACCAGGATCCGGGCGCTTTCGTCTCGGTTTCGGGCGCCGGTGTGTTGGCTTCATCCAAGCACGCCAAGGAAGCGCAGGCCTTCGTGAAGTGGCTCGCGGGCAAGGGTGGCCAGGAGATCCTCAAGACCGGAACCTCTTTCGAATATGCGATCGGCAATGGCGCAGAGTCCAACGCCAAGCTGGTACCGCTCGCCGACTTGCAGGCACCCAGGATCGACCCGCAGAAGCTCAACTCCAAGAAGGTGACCGACCTGATGACGGCGGCTGGCTTGCTTTAGCCGGCGTTCGTCCTAATAAGGACCGCATGAACAGCGCTCCCGCGGTCCCCGCGGGAGCATTTCATTTCCGGGACCAAATCCCCTGATGGCCAAACCACCCTTTGTCCTTTCTTTCAGCCGTATCCGCCTTCCGGAGCAGTGCGGGTGATTTGATGGCTGCTTCGGGTGAGATCGCGCGTGCCGACACGCCAGCCTTGGTATCCGGAAAGCGGGCCCCTGCTCGCTCCTTTCCGTTGATCACGCTGACCGCGATCATCATTTCCATTCTGGCATTGCTGCCGCTCGCTTTCGTGATCTTCATCGCCATCCAGACGGGTTGGACGACGGTCGTCCAGCTGGTGTTCCGGCCGCGCGTCGGCGAATTGCTCGTCAACACCGTTCTGCTGGTCATCTTGGCCGTGCCGATCTGCGCGGTGCTTTCGGTGGCATTGGCCTGGTTGACGGAGCGAAGCGACCTGCCCGGCGCCCGGCTGTGGTCCTGGCTGGCAGTGGCCCCGCTTGCCGTACCGGCCTTCGTGCATTCTTACGCCTGGATCACCTTCTGGCCGGACCTCAATGGCCTTTTCGCCGGCGTCTGGGTTTCGGTGATCGCCTATTTTCCGTTCCTCTATCTGCCGGTTTCGGCTGCTTTCCGTCGCCTCGACCCGGCTCTGGAAGATGCTGCCGCGTCGCTGGGCCTCAGCCCCTGGCGTGTTTTCTTCAGGGTGGTGTTGCCGCAACTGCGCTTGGCGCTGTGTGGCGGCGCGCTGCTGGTCGGACTGCACCTGCTTGCCGAATACGGCCTCTACGTCTTCGTGCGTTTCGACACCTTCACCACCGCGATCGTCGACCAGTTCCAGTCGACCTTCAACGGTCCAGCCGCCAACATGCTGGCCGGCGTCCTTGTCGCCTGCTGCCTCGTGCTGCTGACACTTGAAGTGCTGGTGCGAGGTGAGGAGCGTTACGCCCGCGTCGGTTCAGGCGCCGCCCGCCTGAAGCCACGCACGGCACTCGGTCGAGCCGCGTTGCCCTGCCTGGCTTTACCGATCGTCGTCACGCTGCTCGCGATCGGCGTGCCTTTTTTGACGATTGGACGCTGGTTGATTGCCGGCGGCAGCGATGTGTGGCGTCTGGACGAGATCGGCCTTGCGCTCGGCCAGACCCTGTTCCTCGCCGTTGCCGGCGGCATTCTTGCGACAATCGCGGCCACGCCGATGGCCTGGCTTTCGATCCGCGCCCCGGGCCGCCTGCAGCGCATCCTGGAGGGCTGCAACTACGTAGTCGGGGCGCTGCCCGGCGTTGTGGTCGCGCTGGCGCTGGTCACCATCGCTGTACGCGTCGTCCAGCCGCTTTATCAGACGCTTGCCACCATCCTGTTTGCCTATGCGCTGATGTTCCTGCCGCGCGCGCTTGTCTCGCTGCGCGCTTCGATCGCACAGGCGCCGGTGGAACTGGAGCGCGCTGCCGGCAGTCTCGGCCGCTCACCGTTGAAAGCGCTATGGGCAACGACAATCCGCCTCTCGGCACCAGGCGCTGCGGCTGGCATGGCACTGGTAGCGCTCGGCATCATGAATGAACTGACGGCGACGCAGATGCTTGCGCCCAACGGCACACGCACGCTGGCCATGGCTTTCTGGAATTACAGCGGCGAGATCGACTATGCGGCGGCTGCACCCTATGCAGCAATCATGGTGTTGATCTCACTGCCCCTTACCTGGCTGCTCTACGTGCAGTCGAAGCGACTGGCTGGCCAATGAGTTTCCTGGAAATCGCCTCATTGTCGAAGAACTATGGTCCGGTTGCTGCCGTTACCGGCATTGACCTTGCCGTCGCGAGCGGCAGCCGCACAGCCATCGTCGGCCCTTCCGGCTGCGGCAAGACCACATTGCTGCGTCTCATCGCCGGCTTCGAAGCGCCGGATGGCGGCCGCATCACGCTCGACGGAAAGCTGCTCGCCAATGGTGGCACCAGCGTACCGGCGCATCTGCGTGGAATAGGCCTCGTGGCGCAGGATGGCGCGCTGTTTCCGCACCTGACCATTGCTGGCAATATCGGCTTCGGCCTCGACCGTAAGGAGCCTCGGCGCGATGAGCGCATCGCCGAGCTGGCCTACATCGTCGGGCTCGACAAAAGCATTCTCTCCCGCCGCCCGCACCAGCTTTCCGGCGGCCAGCAGCAGCGCGTGGCATTGGCGCGCGCGATGGCGATGAAACCGCGCCTGATGCTGCTCGATGAGCCTTTTTCCGCACTGGACACGGGCCTGCGTGCCTCGATGCGCAAGGCGGTGGCCGAAATGCTGGAAAGCGCCGGTATCACCACCATCCTGGTCACGCATGATCAGACGGAAGCGCTTTCCTTCGCCGATCAGGTTGCCGTCATGCGCGAGGGCCGCTTCTCACAGATCGGTACGCCGCGCGATCTCTATCTCAGACCCAAGGATCGCATGATCGCCGAGTTCCTCGGCGACGCCATCGTGCTGTCGGCGAAGATCGCCAATGGCTATGCCGAGTCAACGCTCGGCCGCATTGCCGTGGACGGCCGGGAGCCGCGCGACATCGCCCGCATCATGCTGAGACCCGAACAGGTTCTGCTTGCCGCGGCCTCGCGCAACGAGCTCGCAGCGGCTCAGCCTGGCGTGCTCTTCGGCGAAGTAACCGAATCGGAATTCGGCGGCGCATCCTGCGCGGTCGCCATCAAGCTTCTCAACACACCCGATCCGCCCGAGGCGGCAGCCATCGGCTCGACACCCCTGGTCCTGAAAAAGCCAGGTGTCGACGCACCATCGGTAGGCGACATCGTGCGCATCAGCGTCGTCGGCAAGGCGCATGTCTTCAGTTGAGCGCCCGTCGGATCGCCGCTTAAGGTCAGCGTACGGGCTTAGACACGCTTCCCCGTGCTGTCGAACCAATGCAGCTTTCCAGCCGGCACCATGACCTTGAGTTGGTCGCCAGGCTTGGCCGCCGCACGGCCGGAAACCCTGACCACGATACGCCCCCCGGCGGCCGCGCAATAGAGGAAGCTCTCCGCTCCCACCGGCTCGACGGCCTCGACGGTGGCCGACAGTTTAAGCGAGCCTGTCGTTCCTTCGCTGATGACATCGGCATCTTCAGGCCGGAAACCCAACGTCGCGGCATGCGCTGGCGCTGAGATCTCCAGCCCTTCGCCATTGGCGAGGACCTTTTCCGCCGTGTCGACCGGGCTGTTCGGCTTGGCCGCAATGGCGAGCAGGTTCATCGGCGGCGCGCCGATGAAGGAGGCTACGAAGGTCGAGGCCGGCTTCTCATAGATATCAAGTGGTGCGCCCATCTGCTCGACCAGCCCGGCATTCATGACCACCAGGATGTCGGCCAGCGTCATCGCTTCCAACTGGTCATGCGTGACATAGACCGAAGTGACGCCCAGCGACCGCTGCAGGTTCTTGATTTCGACGCGCATCTGTCCGCGCAGCTTGGCGTCCAGATTGGAAAGCGGCTCGTCGAACAGGAACACCTTGGGATTGCGCACGATGGCGCGGCCCATGGCGACGCGCTGGCGCTGGCCACCGGAAAGTTCGCGCGGACGCCGGTCAAGCAGATGCGACAGTTCCAGCACCTTGGCGGTCGAGCGCACACGCGAATCGATCTCGTCCTTCGGCGTGCCGCGATTGCGCAGACCGTAGGCCATGTTGTCGTAGACCTTCATGTGCGGATAGAGTGCGTAGTTCTGGAACACCATGGCGATGTCGCGCTCGGTCGGTCCAACGGCGTTGACCACCTTGCCGTCGATGGCACAGGTGCCCGACGAGATCGTCTCCAGGCCGGCGATCATGCGCAGCAGCGTGGACTTGCCGCAGCCGGACGGGCCGACCAGCACGCAAAGTTCCTTGTCAGGGATGGCTATCGACACGCCTTTCACCGCCTCCACCCCGCCGGGGTAGACCTTGCGCACGTCTTTCAGGTCAACTGTCGCCATCTATTCTCATTTCTCCGTATCGACGAGACCGCGCACGAACCAGCGCTGCATCAGCACGACAACCAGGATCGGCGGCACGATGGCGAGGATCGCCGTCACCATCACCAGGTGCCATTGCGTGTCGGCATCGGCAAAGGACACCATTTTCTTCAGCGCAATGACGATGGTGGTCATGTCATTGCGGTTGGTGACCAGCAATGGCCACAGATATTGCGTCCAGCCATAGATAAAGAGGATGACGAACAGCGCCGCGATGTTGGTGCGCGACAGCGGCAACAGGATATCGAAGAAGAAGCGCCAAGGACCGGCGCCGTCGACTCGCGCGGCTTCGACCAACTCGCCCGGAATGGTCATGAAGAACTGCCGGAACAATAGTGTTGCCGTCGCCGATGCGATCAAGGGAATGATCAGGCCGGCATAGGTGTCGATCAGGCCGAGGTCGACCATCACCTTGTAGGTCGGCAGGATGCGGACTTCGACCGGCAGCATCAGCGTGATGAAGATCAGCCAGAAGATCGCCATGCGGAACGGGAATCGGAAGAATACGATGGCATAGGCCGACAGGATCGAGATCACGATCTTGCCGACCGCGATGCCCAATGCCATCACCGTCGTGTTCCACAGAAGTGTACCGGCACCGACACCGCCCAGGCGTCCGGCACCGCCGAACAGCGCTTCGCTGTAATTGTTCCAGAATTCGCTGCCGGGCAGGAGCGGCAGCGGCGGCCTGAGGATCGTTTGCAGCGTCTGGGTGGATGCAACGAAGGTGTAGTAGATCGGGAACGCCACGATCACCAGGCCGAGGATCAGGATGGCGTGGGCGACATAGATGCCGCTCGCCGACTGGCCGATCATCAGCTTGTCATGCCCGCTGCCGGGCGCCTTCGGCTCAGCCATAGTGCACCTTCCTCTCCACGTAGCGGAACTGGATGGCGGTGAGCGCGATGACGATGATCATCAGGATGACCGACTGTGCGGCTGAAGACCCGAGGATCAGATTGACGAAGCCATCATTGTAGACCTTGTAGACCAGCGTCTCCGTCGCTTTGCCGGGGCCGCCGCCAGTGACGGCGTGAACGATGCCGAACGTGTCGAAGAAGGCATAGGTCGTGTTGATGACCAGCAGGAAGAAGGTGGTCGGTGCGAGCAGCGGAAAGACGATCGTCCAGAAGCGTTTCGCCTCTCTGGCGCCGTCGATCGCCGCGGCCTCGATCAGCGTCTTCGGGATCGCCTGCAGGCCAGCGACGAAGAACAGGAAGTTATAGCTGATCTGCTTCCAGGCGGCGGCGGCGACCAGCAGGACCATCGCGTCGGTGCCGTTGAGCACGGGATCCCAGGCAATACCCATCTTGCGCAGCAGGATCGCCAGCGAACCGATCGACGGGTTGAACAGGAAAAGAAACAGCATGCCGGCGATGGCCGGAGCCACCGCGTAGGGCCAGATCAGAAGCGTGCGATAGAAGCCTTTGCTGCGCACCACTTTTTCGGCCATCACCGCAAGCAGGAGGGCGACGATCATGGCGACCGCTGCGGTCGCCACCGAAAAGACCACCGTGACCTTGATCGAATGCAGGTAGTTCGGGTCGGCCAGCACCTTTTTGAAATTGTCGAACCAGACGAATTTCGACTTCAGGCCGAAGGGGTCCTCCTTGAGCATCGACTGGTAGAGCGCCTGCGCCGCAGGCCAGTAGAAGAACACCAGTGTGATCGCGAGCTGCGGCGCCACCAGAAGATAAGGCAGCAGCTTATTCGGGAAGACGACGCGGGGGGTCATGGCAGCCTTTCCTCCCTTGAGGGGGAGGTGTCGCCAAGGGCGGCGGCGGGGGTCCTGTCAAGAAGAACCGCCCGTTCGCTCACTTTGAAACAAAGTCTGCGCGCGCCCGCTTGGACCGCCTCTGGCCGCTGCGCGGCCATCTCCCCCTCGAGGGGGGAGAGTACGCCGGCGCTCATCAATTCCCCAACGCTTCCTTGATGGCGGCGTTGCCGCGCGAGACCGCATTGTCGAGTGCCTGCTGTGCGGTCTGCTGACCGGCCAGCATCTTCTCATATTCCTCGTTCTGGATATCGCGTACCTGCGGCAGGTTCGGAAGGCGCACGCCCTTGGAATTGTCGGTCGGCGCTTTGCCCATCATCTGCAGGATCGGCGTTTCGCGGCCCGGGTTCTTTTCATAGAAGCCAGACTTCTTGGTTGCTTCATAGGCAGCCAGCGTCACCGGCAGATAGCCGGATTTCTGATGCAGATATTCCTGCACTTCCGTCTTCGACAGATAGCTGAAGAAGGCCGCTACGCCCTTGTATTGTTCTTCGGATTTGCCGCCGAAAACCCACAGGCTGGCGCCGCCGGGCGTGGTGTTTTGCGGAGCGCCCGGCGCATCGCTGTCATAGGGCAGCTGACCGATACCGTAGTTCATGCCTGATTTGACAATGTCACCGAGACCGCCCGAAGATTCGGTGAGGATGCCGCATTCGCCTGCAAGGAAGAGCTGCTTGGCCTCCGAGGTGCGGCCGCCATATTTGAAGGTGCCGTCCTTGGCAAGATCGGCTAGCGCCTGGAAGTGATTGACGTAGAGCGGCGCGTTGATCTTCAGTTCGACGTCACCCCCGCCAAGACCGTTCTGCTGTGTCGCCCACGACACATTGTTCCACGCCGCGAAGTTTTCGGTATGAATCCAGGTCAGCCAGGTTGACGTGTAGCCGCAGGCGGCTGCGCCGCTCGACTTGATCTTCTTGGCCGCCTCCCAGACCTCGTTCCAGGTCTTGGGCGGCGTGTTAACGTCCAGCCCCGCCTTCTGGAAAATGTCCTTGTTGTAGTAGAGGATCGGCGAGGAGGAATTGTAGGGGAAGGACAGCATCGTGCCGTCGGGCTTCGAATAATAGGCGACAATGCCCGGCAGATACTGGCCCTTGTCGAACTGTGCGCCTGATTCGGTCAGCACATCAGCCACCGGCTTCACCGCGCCTTCAGCAGCCATCATCACACCGGTTCCGACATCGAACACCTGCAGGATGTCCGGCGCCTGCTTGGCCCGGAAAGCCGCAATACCGGCATTCAACGCTTCCGGATAGGTGCCCTTGAACACCGGAACCAGCTCATAGTCCTTCTGGCTGGCGTTGAAATCCTTGGCGATCTTGTCGACGACTTCGGCGTTGGCGCCGGTCATGGCATGCCACCAGCTGATCTGCGTGACCGCGAAAGCCGAAGTGGTGGTGCAGAGGACGAATGTAGCGGCGACCCCGGCCGCAAGACCGCGAAACGACATGTTTCTCTCCCGTTATCCGTTGGCGGCCGATTAAGCCCGCGGCGCGAGTATGGGTCGAATACGATGAGCCGACAACGTTTTTGTTTCGAGTGCGACTATCGTAGCATCGTTTGGCTTGCGACTGACTTTCGAATTGCACAAGATTCGTTAGCCGGCAGTCCTCATCCGGCGCCTGGTTGGGAAGCCCGCAGCTCTTCGGAAAGGCGCTTTAATTAGCCAGCGCCGTATCCACCAGGCGCTTCGCGTCATCGCCGGCCCATTCGGCGGGACCGTTCATATGGCCGATCAGGCAACCCTCGCCGTCGACGAGAAGTGTCACCGGCAAGCCGAGTGCCAATCCCCGTTTCTTCAGGTCATTGAATACGTCCATTGAAGCGTCGCGATAATGAGCCAGCGACTTCACGCCGATTTCATCGAGGAAGGCCTTCGGTTTGGCATCGTCGCCGATATCGACATTGACTGTCATCACCTCGAACCTGTCAGAACCCTTCTCCTTCTGCAGCGCATCGAGCGCCGGCATTTCGGCGCGGCATGGTGCACACCAGGTCGCCCAGAGGTTGACCAGTACGGTCTTTCCGGCGCGATCTGCCAGCGTCATCGGCTTGCCGTCCGGTCCGTTGAAGGCGAGCCCCTTCAACGATTGCGGCGGATCGGCCGGCAGAAGCGCTGCGACCTGGCCCGTCGCGGCGGCCGCCACCTTCTTGGCGCGCTCGGTCTTGGCAGCACAGAACGCGTCGTCCTTGCTTGCGGACGCCGTAGCCGCCGGCACAGGCGTGTTGTTGCCAGACCCGCTCTCCCTGACATATACCGCGACCGCGCCAGCCAGCACGCCGGCGACAACCGCGGCGAGGATCAGCCGTGGGGCGGGAAAGAATTTCTTGCCGTCTGCCATGTCCAAATGTCTCCGGGGATCGGGTTATAGCGATGAGCGACAAGAAGGCCAGCAACCAGATGTGGGGCGGACGATTTGCCTCGGGCCCGGCTGCGATCATGGAAGCGATCAACGCGTCCATCTCATTCGATCGCAAGCTCTACGCCCAGGACATCCGCGGCTCGATCGCCCACAGCGAAATGCTGGCCGAAACAGGCATTATTTCGGCGGATGATCAACAGAAGATCGCTCACGGCCTGAACACGATTTTGAAAGAGATCGAGGTAGGACAGTTCGAATTCTCGACCCGGCTGGAAGACATCCACATGAATGTGGAAGCCCGCTTGGCCGAATTGATCGGTCCTGCAGCCGGGCGCCTGCACACCGCGCGTTCGCGCAACGATCAGGTCGCGCTCGACTTCCGGCTCTGGGTCAAGGACGAGTTCCACCGTGTGGCCGAAGCGCTGAGAGGACTTATTGCCGCTTTCCTGGTGCGAGCCGAGGAACATGCCGCCACCGTCATGCCTGGATTCACCCATCTGCAGACGGCGCAACCGGTGACCTTCGGACACCATTGCCTCGCCTATGTCGAGATGTTCGCCCGCGATTTGTCGCGCGTTCGCGACGCGATCCAGCGTATGGACGAGAGCCCGCTGGGCGCGGCTGCCCTTGCCGGCACTGGCTTCCCGATCGACCGTCACCAGACGGCCAGGGCGCTCGGCTTCCGCGAACCGACCCGCAATTCGCTCGACAGCGTTTCAGACCGCGACTACGCGCTGGAGTTTCTGTCGGTGGCAGCGATCTCGGCGACCCATCTGTCGCGCTTGGCGGAAGAAATCGTCATCTGGTCGACACCGCAATTCGGCTTCGTACGCCTGTCGGATTCCTTCTCGACCGGCTCTTCGATCATGCCGCAGAAGAAGAACCCTGACGCTGCCGAACTGGTGCGCGCCAAGACCGGCCGTGTCAGCGGCCATCTCATCGGCCTGCTTACCGTCATGAAAGGCCTGCCGCTGACCTATTCCAAGGACATGCAGGAGGACAAGGAAGCCGTCTTCGACGCAGCCGAAACCCTCGACCTGATGCTTGCAGCCATGACCGGCATGGTAGGCGACATGACGATCAACGTGGCGGCGATGAAGAAGGCCGCCGGCTCGGGCTATTCGACGGCCACCGACCTTGCCGATTGGCTGGTGCGCACGCTTGGCCTGCCCTTCCGCGAAGCACACCACGTCACCGGCCGTGCGGTAGCGCTTGCCGAGAACAAGAAGGTCGGCCTGGAAAAACTGACGCTGGAAGACCTGCAGTCGATCCACGAAGGCATCAGCCAGGATATTTTCTCGGTTCTGTCTGTTCAGAATTCGGTCAAGAGCCGCACCTCGTTCGGCGGCACCGCGCCATCGGAAGTGCGCAAGCAGATCCGTTACTGGAAAAAGCGCCTCGCCAAGGCTTGATGCCGGATGCAATGCCTAACAAACTCCGCTACAAGCGACAGCTCGAAACGCACGGACGGAAACAACGATGACGGCAGGCAGAATACTGGTGACGCTGACGGTTCTGGCGGCGGTGACGGCAGTGACGGCCTGCGGACGACGTGCTGGCCTTGATACGCCCTATGAAGCCGCCGTGCAGGCACGCAAGGACGCCGCCAAGGCCAAGGAGCCCTTGCCGCCGGAACCGACGAGACCGGAAACGGATAAGCCGTTCATTCTCGACAAGCTGATCCAGTAGCCTTCCGGACGAATTTCTCGTGAACCATTTCGAATATCGTGACGGCATCCTGCATGCCGAGGACGTCGCAATACCCGCCATCGCAGCAAGCGTCGGCACGCCGTTCTATTGCTATTCCACCGCGACGCTGACGCGCCATTTCCGCGTCTTCTCTGAAGCTTTCGCCGAACTCGACGCATTGGTCTGCTATTCCCCGAAGGCAAATTCCAACCAGGCAGTATTGCGCACGCTGGCAAAGCTTGGCGCGGGCGCCGATGTGGTTTCGGAAGGCGAATTGCGCCGGGCACTGGCGGCCGGCATTCCCGCCGATAAGATCGTTTTTTCCGGTGTCGGGAAGACCGCGCGCGAAATGGATTTCGCGCTCGCTGCCGGCATCCATTGCTTCAACGTCGAGTCCGAGCCGGAGTTGGAATTGTTGTCAGCACGCGCCGTGGCGGCTGGGAAAACAGCGCCGGTGTCTCTGCGCGTCAATCCGGACGTCGACGCCAGGACCCACAAGAAGATCTCCACCGGCAAGGCGGAGAACAAGTTCGGCGTGCCGTGGCAGCGGGCGCGCGAGGTCTATAAGCGTATGGCCGAACTGCCGGGCATCAAGGCGATCGGCATCGACACCCATATCGGCAGCCAGATCACCGAGTTGCAGCCGTTCGACGATGCCTATCGGCTGCTTGCCGAACTGGCCATGACGCTACGCGCCGATGGTCACGCCATCGAACATATCGATCTCGGCGGCGGCCTGGGCATTCCATACAAGACCGACAACAACCCGCCGCCGTTGCCCGATGCCTATGCAGGCATCGTGAAGAAGCATGTCGGCGGACTGGGGCTGAAGGTGATCTTCGAACCCGGGCGACTGATCGTCGGCAATGCCGGCATCCTGGTGGCTGAGGTGATCTACCTCAAGGAAGCCGAGGCAAAGAACTTCGTCATCATCGACGCCGCGATGAACGACCTGATCCGCCCGACGCTTTACGACGCCTATCATGACATTCGCCCGGTGCGATTGGGTTCGCCCGACGGACCGCGCATCCGCGCCGACGTGGTGGGTCCCGTCTGCGAGACCGGCGACTACCTGGGTCACGACCGCGACCTGCCGAAACCGAAGAGCGGCGACTTGATCGCCATCGGCACCGCCGGCGCCTATGGCGCAACCCAATCCAGCACCTACAACACGCGACTGCTTGTTCCGGAAGTGCTGGTAGACGGTGATCGTTTTGCGGTGGTGCGTCCACGCCGCAGCTATGAGGATTTGATCGGCCTAGACACGATCCCGGACTGGTTAGCCTAGCAACTGTCTCACAGGCACTCCTGCACCATGGCCTTCACTGCGCCGATCCTGTCCTCGTCGCGCTGGTAGAAGATCCACTGCTTGATGCGCTTTGAGCGCACCAGCCCGGCCAGGGAAAGCACGCGCATATGCTCACTGAGCGTAGCGGGCGTGACGCCGAGCTTGTCGGCTATCAGCAGCGCACAGACGCCATCCTTGACCAGATCGCCGTCCACCTGGGGCGGGAAATGCGCCGTCGGATCCTTCAACCAGTCGAGGATCTGCAGCCTGCGCGGATTGGCGATTGCCTTGAAGATTTCAGCCTCTTGCATTTAGGCATTTTGCCAAGTTACTAATTGATGTCAACAGCAGAATGCCGGAGCCCTCGATGTCAGCCGAAACCCAGATCACGCCCGACCGCATCAGCCGGACCGAGACGCTGATCAGGCCGCATATCAGGCGCACTCCCGTACTGTCGGTCGACATGGTCGACTTCGGCCACGCTGCGTTACCGGTGCAATTGAAGCTCGAATGCCTGCAGCATTCCGGTTCCTTCAAGGCACGCGGCGCCTTTTCCAATCTCCTGCAACGCGACATCCCGAAGGCTGGGGTGGTCGCGGCATCGGGCGGCAATCACGGCGCAGCCGTTGCTTATGCCGCCATGCGCCTTGGCGTTCCTGCTACGATCTTCGTGCCCAGCGTGTCGCCAAAGGCGAAGACCGACCGCATTCGCGGCTATGGTGCCGAGCTGGTGATCGCCGGCGACCGTTATGCCGATGCGCTCGCGGCCAGCGAGGTCCATGTTGCCCGAACCGGCGCGCTTTCCGTGCATGCATTCGAGCAGGTCGAAACGCTGCTCGGCCAGGGCACGCTTGGCCTGGAGATCGAACAGGACCTGCCCGACATCGACACGCTGCTGGTCGCCGTCGGCGGTGGCGGCCTGATTGGCGGCGTGGCCGCCTGGCTGGCTGGACGCATCCGCATCGTCGCAGTCGAACCGGAAGGGTCGCCGACCCTGCACTATGCCTTTGCCGCCGGCGAGCCGGTCGATGCGCCGACCGAAGGCGTGGCGGCAGATTCGCTGGCGCCAAAGCGTGTCGGCTCGCTGATGTTCCCGATCGCGCAGAGCTACATCGAACGTTCGATTCTGGTCAGCGACAACGACATCGTTGCCGCGCAAAAGGCCTTGTGGGACACGGTGCGGGTTGTCGCGGAACCGGGCGGCGCTGCCGCCTTCGGCGCCATGCTTTCCGGCAAATACCAGCCCGCTCCGGGCGAGCGGGTGGCGGTGCTTGTGTGCGGCGGCAACACCACCGCGGTGCAGTTCTAGCTCCGGGTTAGCCGCGTGCCGATTGGCTGGCAATCATAAATATGAATTTAATAATCAAGTTTACTGGAAACCTGTCCGGGACTGTGGCATGGGAGAACCTGTTCGGCTGATGCGAATAGCGCAACGGCCTGGCGCGTCGCTGCATTCGAATGGACAAGTCGATCATGAGCCAACTCACTGCCGAAACTCTCGTCGAGGATGACAACATCCGCGTTGCCATGGAAAGATTCCATGCCGAGCATGAGGAATATGCGGTCGAGACCGGTGTCGAACATCAATGGGAATACAGCACATATTACGGCTCGCTCAGCGCGATGCTGGAAGGCCGGACCGTATTGATCCGCGTCTTTGCTGAAGACGAGACCTGCCTGTCCTATATGAAGATGGCAGTCGCCGGGCACATCGTCGAGTTCCTCGGCACGACCCGCGGCCTTCGCTGGAAGGGCGACGGAGCCGATGCCGGTACCCCGGTGTTCTTCCGCGAAGTCACGGTGCAGTCATCCACCCGCATCTCGCCACATATGCAGCGTGTGCGTTTCACCGGCGACAATCTTGCCCGTTTCACCAGTGGGGGCCTGCATGTGCGCCTGCTGTTGCCGCCCAAAGGCCGCAAGCCGGTGTGGCCGACGATGGGCAGCGACGGCATGATCGTTTGGCCATCAGGTGACGATGCGCTGACGGTGCGGGTCTACACCATCCGCGCAATCGATCCCGTCGCCGGCTGGTTCGATGTCGACTTCGTCCTGCACGAGGGTGACCATACGCCCGCCGCTACCTTTGCCACCAACGCGAAGGCCGGAGAGGTCATCGGCCTGTTCGGCCCAGGCGGCGGCGATGCGTCCGACCAGCGCAATCTCCTGCTTTTCGGGGACGATACGGCACTGCCGGCAATCGGCCGCACGCTGGACAACCTCGCGCCCGAAAGCCGCGCAGACGTCTTCATCGAGGTCGACAGTCCCGCCGACGCGCTTCCCTTGGCCGAAGGGGACAATATCAAGATCAACTGGCTGTATAGGAATGGCCGTGAGCCCGGCACCACCAACCTGCTTTCGCAAGCACTCAAGGGCCTCGACCAGGCTTCGTTGGCCGATGACGTCTTCGTCTGGGCGGGCTGCGAGTTCGGCGATTTCCGCGAGCTTCGTCGGATCGTGCGCAAGGAATGGGGCTTGAAGAAAGACCGTCAACTGATCGTCGCCTACTGGCGCCGCGGAACGTCGGGTGAGGAAGGCGTGGGAGGCGAGGATTAGAGCGTTTCCGTTTTCACGGAAACGCCCCAATTCTTCGTTTGCCGCAATCCCAGACGCGAAACCGCTGCGCACTTTTGCTGGAATTGCTGTAGCCTCCTCTCATCGCTGGTCGGAGACCCGCGAAATCGCCGGAATGGCCGCCAAAGCGATGACCCCGGCGGCTGCGAAGAAGATCCCGTAGCCGAAATATTGCGCGGCATAGCCGGCAATCACGCCGCCCGCCATACCGACCAACGCGTCCATGCACTGGAACAGCGTGAAGTCCACGCCGGCCTGCCTCGGATCGGACCAGCGCATGAACTGCGCATAGAGCGCTACGAAGCCAAGCGCCATGACGCCTGAAGAGGCAAAAACAGCCACCACGATCAGCACAGTCTGGGAAATACCGCCGATCAGAGCATAGCAGGCAAAGAAGAACAGACCTGCCGCCTGGAGTGCCAGTGCCAGCACCAGCACGTTGCGCATGCCCCAAGACTTCACGAGCGCACCGCCGAGAAGAGCCGCGGCGACGCCGACAAACATCGAGCCGATACCGTTGATCAGACCGACGGCGGTCAGATCCAGTCCGGCGTCTATGAGGAATGGTCCCAGCATGCCCAGCGCCACTTTCTGCGCGACCACATAGATCGCAGCGGCTGCGAGACCACGCCGGATTTCCGGTCGCTTCAATGCGGTGAGCAGCGAAGGCATGTGACCGCGCGCTTCGTCCGGCATGATCGGCGTGGGCGCAACCAGAAACGGCAGGCCGAGCAGCAACAACAGTGCCGCCATCGCCCAGATGCCGATCTGCCAGCCTGAGACATCGACCAGCATCAGGAACAGGCCACCGCCGAGGGCAGAGCCCAGATAGGCGCCGCCGACCTGCGCGGCATTGCCCCAGCCGTGATACTCCTTGGCGAGGCTCTGCACGGCATAACCGTCGCATGCGATGTCGACGGTCGAAGCTGCAAAGGCAACGGCGGTCAGCAGGGCAAGCACCGGGAGCACCGCCGTAGGGCCGATCGCACCGACTGCGAACAAGCCGATCGCCGAAATGATACCACCGGCAAAAACGATGGTTGAGGTGCGATTGCGGCCGTTCGCCGGGAGACGATAGCGTTCCACCGCCGGCGACCACAGGAACTTCAGCGCCCAGGGCAACACGATCAGCGAAACCAGCCCGATGCGATCGAGCGGCACGCCTTCGCTGCGCATGATGGCCGGCAGGCCGATCCAGGTGATACCGCCGATCACGCTCTGGGCGACGTAAAGTCCGCCAACCGCCGTCAGGACGGCAAGCGGCGATGCCGCTTTCTTTGAGGCCGTGCCGTGCATCAGAAACGATACCTCAAGCTGCCGAATACGGAGCGACCTTCGTCGCGGTAGCAGCTGCCGGCCTGGCAGATGGTGCCCTGCTTGTTGAACAGGTTCTTGGCGTTCACCTGCAGCGTCAGGCCCTGCAGGTCGGGATTGCGATAGCCGAAATCATAGGACAACGCGGCATCGACATAGGTGCGGGCGGCATTCTTGAAGCTGTTGGTGTCGTCACCATAGCTCTCGCTGGAATAACGGACACCAGCGCCGAGACCGAGCCCCGCCAAGGCGTCAGCCTCGAACTTGTAGTGCCCCCACAGCGCCAGCACGTCGTTCGGTGTGGCCGACAATTCCTTGCCGATCGTTCCTTCGGCGCCCTTTTCGATCTTCATGCGCAGATGGGTGTAGGAAGCGATCAAGCCGAAGCCGTTGTCGAAGGAAGCATTCGCCTCCAGTTCAATGCCGCGCGAATTGAGGTCGAGCTGGCGCTGGCGCTGGTTGCCCTGCTCATCGAAGGTGCCGTCATAGACGAGACCATCCGTCTGGCTGATGTCGAAATAAGCAGCGCTGAGAACAGCGTTGGTATCCGGGATCTCGTATTTGACGCCGACTTCCATCTGCTCGGCTGTCGTGGCCCGCGCTACGCGGCGGATGTTGGTCACGGGGTCGTAGACATAACCGATGTTGGGCGAGAACGAGGTCGAGTAATTCGCATAAGGGATGATCCCCCAGTCGGTGCGATAGGAGAGACCGAGCCGCCAGGAGAAGTCGCGGTCCCGCTGCTTGCTCTTGTTGTATTCCGCATCGGTGGAGGCGGTGTCGACCCAGTCATAGCGGCCCGACGCGAACAGGGTGAAGTTGTTCCATTCCATCTGGTCGTGCACATAGACGCCGGTCTGGTTCAACTCCTGCCCACGTGTAAAGGGCACCGGCTGGTTGGCGACGTCGGCGGCCGAAACAAGAGAGGTTGCGCTGTAGGAGCCGTAGCGAGCCCAGCTGTAATCCAGGCCGGCAACGGCAGTGTGCTTGATGGGGCCCGTGTCGAAGGTGAACTGCGCCATGTTGTCGACGACGAAGTTCTTCATGTCCTCCTTGTAGTGGCCCCAATAGCGCTCCAGCGGCTGGTCCGGCCCAGGCGCATAGTGGAGGCTGTATTCCATGTCGCTGTCGACGGCGTTGTAGCGAAGGTTTTGGCGTACCGTCAGCAGGTCGTTGAAGCGATGTTCGAATTCGTAGCCGATGCGGCCTTGGTTCTGGCTGAAATCATTCCAGGCGGGGTCTCCTTCATAGAGATCGGAGCGCGCACCGTATGAAGGATTGTAGAAGGAGGCCGTGCCGCCGGTAACCGAACGCGACAGTTCGCCAAGGATGGTGAGCTTGGTGTCTTCGTCGGGCTTGAAGGTGAATGCGGGCGCGAAATAAGCTTTATCGTCCGGATAACCAGGCAATTCCGTCTCGCTTTTGCGAGCCAGTCCGGTGAAGCGGTAGAGCAGGCTTTTGTCTTCATTCGCCGGACCGGTGATATCGAACGCACCTTGGTAGCGGTTGTACTCGCCGCCGAGCACTTCGATCTCCCGGAAATTCTCGTCCTTCGGGCGCTTGGTGATGACGTTGACGATGCCGCCTGGGCCGCTGACTCCGTATAGCGACGATGCGGGACCCTTCAAGATGGTAACGCCTTCGATGCCGTAAGGCTCGGTCTTGAACCAGGCGGACGGGCCGTTGTACTGGCGCAATCCATCGCGGAACATGCCGTTGTAATAGGCCTGGAAGCCCCGCAGGAAAAACGCGTCGTAGCGGCTGTCGAAACCATAGGCATTGGGATTGGCGCTGGCGGTATAGTTCAGCGCTTCGTTGAGCGAGCGTGGTTTCTGGTCTTCGATCTGATCTTGCGTGATGACCGTGATCGCTTGCGGGATCTGCACGATCGGCGTGTCGACCTTGGTGCCGTCGCGATCCTGTTTGGCGACATAGCCATTCTGTTTCAACGTATCGCCGCTCTCGGACTCGAGCGTGATCTTTTCGAGCAGCGTGCCGTTGCCGTCCTGGGCGTTCGCAACAACCGACATCGGCAAGAATCCGAGCGCGCTTCCAAGCGTCAAAATCTCAAGCCGGCGAACCAGTGACTGCGACCCCATTCGTATCTCCTTTTTCGAGTGCAGCCCCGCCTCACAAATATGACTATTTGAGTCAAGTATGTTCGGGCGATTTTGCGATCGCATTTCACAGGGTGTGGCGATAGCGCCACTGCCGGTGCCGACGAGAACGTGAACGGGCTTTTCGCGATGTCGCCTCGCCTTTGCCGTGTTTGCTGCTATGATTTTGAATCGTGAGGCCGCGCCATTCCGGCCGGCTTTCCGGAGAGCCGATGACAGAGCGACCCACATCCGGCATCGATCGCAGCCTGACGGCACGGCTTGCGGCCAGCAGGTTGGCGACGCGTGTCGTCATGATGGTGGAGCGGGCCTGGCCGTTGATCCTGCCGTTCCTGCTTGTCCTGGCACTGTTTGTATCCGCTGCCTGGCTCGGCTTGTTCCCACGTCTGTCGGACATTACCCGCCTGGGCCTCGTCGGCCTGTTCGGCGTCGCAGCGCTGGCATCGCTCTATCCCCTGCGCCTTTTCAGGCTGCCGACCGCAAGCGAAGTCGACACCCGCATCGAGGCGGCCAACGCGCTGCTCCACAGCCCCGTGCGCGTGCAGACCGATAAGCCTGGCGGCGAGGCGGGCGACTTTGCGCAGGCCCTATGGCGCGAACATCAAAAGCGTATGGCCGCAAAGCTCGGCTCGCTGGGCACCGACCTGCCTTCTACCGGCGTAGCGCGCCACGACCCCTGGGCCGTCCGCGCGGTGGTTGCGCTGCTCTTGTTCGTGGCACTGGCTTTTTCCTATGGCCCGCAAGGCGGTCGCCTCAGCGATGCCTTCCTCGCTGCCGGCGCACGCGACGCCGTGCCGCCACGTATCGACGCCTGGGTGACGCCGCCCAACTATACCGGCAAGCCACCGGTATTCCTGACTGCCGACGCAACGCGCAAGGATATCACCTTCACCGTACCGCAAGGTAGCGATGTGACCGTGCGCATCACTGGCGGTGCGGATGACGAAACCGTCGTCTATGACGAGGCGAGCGGGAACAGCCGCGACATCAAGCCCGATGCCCCGGCGAAGGCAGATGATGCCGCGCCCAGCAACCCCGCACCGACCAATGGCGCACGTCAGTTCAATGGCAAGCTCATCACAGATGGCGTGCTGGTTCTCAAATCGGCGAATGACGAGTTGGGCAGATGGGCTTTTGCCGTGACGCCGGATACCGCTCCGCAGATCCGCTTCTCCGGCGAACCCCGTCGGGCAGCAAACGGCACGGCGGAGATCAATTACGAAATCGTCGATGACTACGGCCCGGCCAAAGCACTCGCGGAATTCAAGCTGGCCGAGCAGCAGGCGCCCGACGCACGCCCACTTTACGGTCCCCCGGAAATGCCGCTGTCGCTGCCTCGACGCGGAGCCAAGAACAACGCTGCCCGTACCACCAAGGACCTGACCGATCACGTCTGGGCCGGCGCTGGCGTGAAAGTAACACTGGAAGCGACGGACGGTGCCGGACAGATTGCCCGCAGCGAAACCAAGAGCTGGACGCTGCCGGAGCGCCCCTTCGCCAACCCCTTGGCACGCGCGGTGATTGAACAACGCCGTTTGCTGGCGCTCGACGCCAATGCGAAGCGGCGTGTTCTTGACCTGATGGACGCGATCACCCTCCGTCCCGAGGACACCTTCGATTCCATGCCGAACTATCTCGGCCTGATGAGCGCCCGCAGCCGCCTGAACCTGGCCAAGAGCGACGATGAGTTGCGCGGCGTCGTCTCCTACCTGTGGGACCTCGCCCTCGGCATCGAGAACGGCAGCCTGTCGGATGCCGAAAAGCGCTTGCGCCAGGCACAGCAGGCGCTGCAGGACGCGTTGCAGAACGGCGCCAGCGACGAGGAGATCGACAAGCTCATGAAAGAGCTGCGCCAGGCCATGGCGGATTTCATGCGCGAGTTCGCGCAACGCAATCCCCAAGGCAAGGAACAGCCTCTACCGGACGACGCTCGCGTCCTCAGTGAAAACGACCTCAAGCGCATGATGGACCAGATCGAGGATCTGGCGAAATCCGGTGATCGCGACAAGGCACAGCAGTTGCTGTCCGAATTGCAGGACATGATGAACAATCTGCGCACCGCCCGCCGTCAGGGTCAGGGTCAGCAGAACAGCGAGATGCGCCAGCAGATGGACAAGCTGGGCGAGATCATGCGCCGCCAGCAGGAGATGATGAACGAGACGTTCCGAACAGATCGCATGCAGCGCGGCGAGCAGGGCCAAGATGAACAGCCTGGCGACCAGCAGATGCCTGGCCAGGAAGGTCAGCAAGGCAACAACGAAGGTCAGCAGAATGGCAGCGGTGGCGACAAGCCGATGACGCCGGAAGAATTCGCCGATGCGCTGAAGCAACTCCAAGAAGGCCAGGGCAAGCTGAAAAGCGACCTCGAAAAGCTCAAGAAGAGCCTCGAAGGCATGGGCCTGGAGCCCAATGAAGGCTTTGGCGAGGCGGGGCGCGCCATGGGTGACGCGGAGCAATCGCTTGGCGGCGGCGAAAGCGGCGCGGCCGTCGGCCAGCAAAGCCGCGCGCTGGAAGCACTGCGCCGTGGCGCCAAGGACATGATGCAGCAATTGGAGGCGATGCAGGGCGACCAGGGCGACACTCAGCGGGGCAACAGACAACGCGGAGCCAACCGGGATCCGCTCGACAGGCCATGGGGAGAGAGAGGCCCCATGGAGAATCAGAGTCGGAACGAAAACCTCGACAAGGTCGATACGCAGCGCGCTCGTGAAATCCTTGACGCCATCCGCAAGCGACTTGGCAATGCGCTGAGCCCGGAAATCGAGCGCAGTTATCTCGAGCGATTGCTGAATCTCAAATAGATAGAGCGAGTATCGGCCGCCGAAATCCTCAGGTCTTGGCAGCGGCGCTCAGTTCGGCAAGCCGCTTGGCGGCGGTGGGTGGCATTGGCGGCGGATTATCGGCATTGGCCGCCTCGGCGAGCAGTTCGTCGCAAGCAGTCTCCGTCTCATCGATCAGCCGACGCATGAACTCTTCCTTGTCGAGGCCTGGCGGGATCGGCGGCAGGAACCGCGCTTTGATGGTGCCCGGAAAGCGCAGGAACTTGCGGCGCGGCCAGTAGAGGCCGGCGACATGGGCAACCGGCACGACCGGCACGCCAAGTTGCGAATAGAGTTCGACGATACCGTATTTATAGGCCGGCTCATCGCCAGGGGCGCGACGCGTGCCTTCCGGATAGATGATGAGCTGGCGCGGGTTGCGAGCCAATTCCGCTCTGGTGGCGGCAATCACCGCCTTCAATGCTTTCGAACGGCTGCCGCGGTCGACCGGGATCATGCGCATCTTCATGATGTACCAGCCAAAGAAAGGAATCCAGGTGAGCTCGCGCTTCAGGATGTAGAGCGGGTCCTTCAGGTAAGGGAAGAAGGCGATCGTATCCCAGAACGACTGGTGCTTGGGCGCCAGGATAAAGGAGCCTTCGGGCAGGTTCTCCGTGCCGGTGATTTCGTTGTCCGTGTTCCCGATGATCTTGTAGAGCCACATGCTGGAGCGCGACCAGAACTTCGGCACGAACCAGGCCCATGCGCGCGGTGACAGGAAGTAATAGGGCGTCCAAAGGATCATTTGGACGATCAGGTTGAGATAGAAAACGAAGTTGAACGCCAGTGAGCGGATATAGAGCATGCAGCGAGCCTGGTGAGGAAGCGCGTGTTCGTTACACCATGAACGAGCAAAAAGGAATGACAGCGTCGGCGATCCGTACCGTGCTTCAGGCTTCTTTCAAATGCCGAGCCCAGCCAGTCTCGCCCTCAATCGGGGCGCCGCAAAGTCCAGGAACGCGCGCAGCTTGAGCGGCAACAGACCGCGGCCGGCATGCACCAGGCTGACCGGCCACGGCTCCGGTTCGAATTCCTCCAGCACCAGCTTCAGCGCTCCGGATCGAACAGCATCGGCGGCCTGATAAGACAACACCCTGACAATCCCGACGCCGGAGATCGCCGCATCGATGGCGGCCTCGGCCGTGTTGATCGAAAGGCGGGACCGGACCGGCACCGCGATTTCCGCCTGTCCTTCCGTGAAGGTCCATGCCGCCGGCAGCGCCAGCCGCTCGAAGGTCACACATTGATGAGCCGTCAGATCCTGCGGCACCTTTGGCGTACCATGGGTTTCGAGATAGGTCGGGCTGGCGCAGGCCACGCGGCGGATCGAGCCCACGCGGGTCGCCACCATGCTGGAATCCGGTAGTTTTCCGATACGCAAGGCCACATCGATGTGCTCTTCGACCAACCGCCGTAGCGTATCCGATTGCGTCAGCCTGACGTCGACTTCCGGATAGGCGGCGAGAAAGTCCACCACCACCGGCAGCACGTGCAGGCGTCCGAAGACAATCGGCGCCGTCACCACCAGTTCACCGCGGGCCTGGCTGTATTCTCCCGCCGCAGTTTGCTCCGCCTCCTCGACATCCTCCAGGATGCGTCGGCAGGCAGCGAGGTAGGCATGCCCCGCTTCGGTCAATTCCAAACGACGGGTGGAACGGTTGAGCAGCCGTGTGCCGAGATGTCTTTCAAGATCGGAAAGTTTGCGGCTGACGGTGGCCAAGGGCACGGCGAGGCTGCGTCCGGCCGCCGACAGGCTACCGGCTTCGGCCACGGTCACGAACAATGACATCGATGCCAGGCGATCCATGAACCTTCCAATATTTGGAATAATACCTTCCAAATATGACATCTACTTATGAAAGGCGAAAGATACCAGCTTCGGTGAAATTCCCACGCAGGGCCCATCGAGGGAGACCATCATGACCGCTTCCCACGTTTATGCGAGCGACGTTGCCTTTACGCCGACAGTGAAGGCAATTCAGGCTCGCAAAGGTTCGCGACAGGCCTATGCGCGCTCCGAGGAACGTGGCTGGAACGAAGAGATCACGCCGGATCTCGCCGCTTTCATTGCCGCGCAGACCAGCGTCTTCTTCGCAACGGCCAATGCCGAGGGCCAGCCCTATATCCAGCACCGAGGCGGGCCCGCCGGTTTCCTGCAGGTGCTCGATAGCCGCACCATCGGTTTCGCGGACTTCTCCGGCAACCGGCAGTTCATCTCGCAGGGCAATCTCGCCGACAACAACCGGGCCTTCCTGTTCCTGATCGACTATATGCTACGGCAGCGCATCAAGATCTGGGGTGAGGCGCGGATCATCGAAAACGACCCCGACCTTCTCGCCCGCCTTATGCCGCAGGATTACAAGGCGCGTCCCGAACAGGTGATCCTGTTCACCGTTTCCACCTGGGACGCGAACTGCCCTCAGCACATTCCGCAGCGCTTCGAAGCGGCTGACGTCGCGGCTATCCTGGGCGACCGCGATAAGCGCATCGCCACCCTGGAAGCGGAAATCGATCGGTTGCGCGCTGAACTCTCGAAGCGATGAATTCAATCGATGTTGTGGCTGGCGAAGGCCGGCCGGATCGGCAGGATCACGCGGCCGAGCGCCAGCAGGTATTTGTTGTATTCGGTGAACAGCACGCGCAAGGCGCCCGGCTTGATCAGCCAGCCGCCATTGTCGAGATTGCTGTTGACCACCGGATAGGGCACCAGCCGTGCCGACGGCAACAACCTGCCCATCTCCAGCAGGCTGCGCGGCATGTGATAGTTGTTGGTGACCAAAAGGATACGGCTGTAGCCATGGGTTTCGACCCATTTTGCGCTTTCCTCGGCGTTGCCGATCGTATCCAGGGCTGCGCGGTCGATGTCCACGCAGCAAGAGAACAGCTCGTTGTCGCTTCGGGTCGCCTTCTGCAACTGCTTGCGGCTGGCGGTGGGATGCACACCGCTGATCAGCAACCTGGCGCCTTTGCCGGATTCCAGCAGCCCGATGGCCGCATCCAGCCGCGACTGGCCGCCGGTCAGCACGATGATGGCGTCCGCCGGCTCGGGATCGGCAGGCGTGACAAGCCGGCTGACATGGCTCGCAAACCAACCGAAACCCAGCGCGTAGACCGCTATCGTCGCCAGAACGACTATCCCCAACGACCGCAGCGTCCTGCGCAATCGAGACGGACTGTGCTGCACAGTTAAAGTGTCCGGCGCGGCTTCGGCCATGTTGGCAGAATCGCGATTTCTCATACCTTCATGATTAGTGCCGAATTGCGTCCTTTGGTAGGAGAAAGCGCCTTCGCTCGATCTGATTTCGGAGCCGCAATGCGTCATCGCCTCCTCCGTCAACCACCGTCGGTCTGGCGCGTGTCGAGATCGCTGAGATAGGCGATCACCGTGGCATGCGATGTCGCTGCCGTGAGTGCACCGATAACCATCACCATCAGGACGACGCCGAGATATCCGGCCCAGCCGATGGCGAAACTGCCGAACAAAGCGACAGCCTGGTCGGCTTGCGGCGTCGCCATATTTCGCGACGCCCAGAAGGAAAAGAGCAGGAAGACGACAATCGCCGCCACACCACCGGCCGCTGCCCCCTTCATCCCGGTGACCAGAAATTGCTGGCGGAACTGGCGGGCGATGAAACGCGCCTCAGCGCCGACAAAATGCAAAACTTCGATGATGTGACCGTTGCCCGCCATGGCGCCACGCGTTGCGAACACCACCGTCAGTACGGTCGCTGAAAGCATGAGCACCAGAACCAGCATGCCAATCGTTACCGTGGTGCGGGCCATCGCGACCAGCCGATCCACCCAGGTTCGATGGTCATCCAGCGAAGCGCTGGCGATGGTATTCGTCAACGCCTCCCGCATCGCCGCGAAATTGGGCGGATTGTTCTCGTCGATGGTGACCACCACGAGGCGAGGCACCGGCAGTTCATCGATATTGAGGCCGCTGCCCAGCCATGGCGCAAGCAGCCGGGCGGTAGCGTCACGATCGACAATGTTGGTGGCTTTGACGCCTGGAAACCTGGCGGCGATTTCGGCAACGCTTGTCAGCGCCGCTTCCATGTCCATCCCATCGACAGGTTTGATCTGGATCGTCGCCTCGCGCGAGATCTGGTTTTCCCAGACGGCGGCGGTGCTGCGCACCAAAGTCACTGCTCCGAATGTCAGGCACGACAGGAATGTCATGATGGCGATGACAAACACCAGCGCGCGGCCGGCGATGTTCTGTGCCGGCACGATGGGCGCCATTTTGCGCTGCGCGCGCCGAGGCGTTGCTGCGCCGCGGACTTCGCCGTCTTCTTCGTGTTCGGCCGTCATCTCAATCATAGATGTCCAGCCTTCCTCCCGACAGGATCAAACGCCGGGCGTCGACTTGTTCCATGAGGCCGAGATCATGTGTGGCGATGACAACGGCCGTGCCAAGCCGGTTCAATTCGATGAAGAGCCGAAGCAGCCGACGCGCCAGTTGCGGATCGACATTACCGGTCGGTTCGTCGGCAAGCAGGAGCTGCGGTTGCTCAATCAGCGCGCGTGCGATCGCGGCGCGCTGTTTTTCGCCACCCGACAGTACCGGCGGCAAGACATGCATGCGATCGCCAAGGCCAACCCATTTCAGGAGCTCGACGACATCGGTGCGATAGCTCGCCTCCTCACGGCCGCGTACACGCAGCGGCAGCGCGACATTCTCATAGGTCGTCATATGGTCGAGCAGACGAAAATCCTGGAACACCACGCCGATCCGACGGCGCAGATGCGGCAGTTCCTCGCGCGTGATTCGCGCACGATCCTTGCCGAAGACCGTGATCAGCCCCCGTGTCGGTTTCAGCGACAGAAACAGAAGGCGCAGCAAGGTCGTTTTGCCGGCGCCGGACGGCCCGCTCAGGAATTGAAAGGAGCGCTCCGGCACATGCAAGGTGATGTCACGGAGAATCTCCGGACCCATGCCATAGCGGAGGCCGACATTTTCGAAGCGGATCACGTGCGGCGACCTGAACTGTATTGGGCGGCAGTCCGCCCGTATCTAGCGCATGACCTCGAAAATCGAACCGATTTTCGAAAGGATCATGCGCCACCTCAAAGTGTTGGAGCGTCCTTTGCTTCCCCGATTGGACGCGCAGCGCTCTAGAAACGACCATCGACCGGCATGGTTAATCGCCGGTTAATTTTTGACGCCGACCGCTGCTGTAAAACAAATCCGGTGGGGAAGCATTAACCATTTTTGTCTACGGAATTGAAACAGACGGCGAACAGAGGCGACCAAGGAACAGGATGGCCGATCGCGGCACGGCACGCCCGGTTTCCGGCGAAATCATGACCGCGGCGACGATCGGCCGCGAAGGCCCGGCTGTGGCTGTTGACGTGATTGACGCCGACTTCATCGTGCTTGATTCCGATTCCAGCCGGATCGCTGAACGGCTGCCACCGCAACCCGCTGCCCTGCAGTCGGAAATGACGCCTCCGCTCGACGGCATGGATATGTTGCGTAAAGGCGAAACGGGCCCCGACCTGGCTCGCCCAGCACCCGGCGGGGCATTGTTCTGGACCAGTGGTATTGCGATCGCCCTCCTCGCCTTCTGGATTTCGGGCGGCCATGCGCTGTTTCACCAAACCGCGTTCCTGGGCTACGGCGACACCGCTGCTGCGGCACTCAGCATCTCCAGCGTGACCTCGCGTGTCGATAGTACCGGTTCCAAGCCGGTGCTTCTGGTCGATGGCGAAGCCGGCAATGATGGAGCGGAAGCAGCTGTCTTGCCGCCGCTCGAGATCCGTGTGACCGGCAATGATGGCCGCATTACCCGGTATGGGCTGGGGACATCCGGCCGCAGCTTGCCGCCAGGCGAAAGATTTGCCTTTTCCAGTCGGCTCGAGGTGCCTAGAAACGGCGTAACGGCCGTCTCGGTCACTTTCGCGCGATAACCGGCGGCTTCCAAGCCCCTCGGATCCGCGTTCCAGGAAAGGGTCTTCATGCCAATTGTGCGCGGCAAGGATATCGAAGTTCTGTTTTCGGCGTCAGCGATCGCACGCCGCAATCTGGAACTCGCCAAGGAAATCGCGGCCCACGATTACCACGACCTGTTGGTCATCTCGGTGCTGAAGGGTTCCTTCATTTTCGCCGCCGACCTGATCCGCGCGATGCACGACGCCGGCCTGTCGCCCGAAGTCGAATTCATCTTCATCTCCAGCTATGGCGCCGGCACCGAAAGTGGCCAGGTGCGCGTGCTGCGCGACATCGATAACGAGGTGGCGGGCCGCGACGTGCTCTTGATCGATGACATACTGGAATCCGGCAAGACACTCAAATTCACCCGCGAACTCATGCTGTCACGCGGTGCAAGGAGCTGCTCCATCGCCGTGCTGCTCGATAAACGCATGCGCCGCCAGACCGACCTGAATGCCGACTATGTCGGCTTCGATTGCCCTGACTATTTCGTCGTCGGCTATGGCATGGATGTCGGTCATGCTTTCCGCGAACTGCCTTTCGTGGGCGTGGTCAAGGACGACACCTGACCTCTTTTTCGAGCCTCGCGAAAAGAATTGGCGGGCCGCTCGGACTTTCAGGAAACGTCAACATTTGCAGGGCAAATCTCTGCGCATGGCAAAGCTCCTGATCGTCGAGGACGATGAATCCGTCCGCACTCTCGCCGCCCGCGCGCTCGAGCGCGCAGGCTACAACATCGACATCGCCGCCGACGGTGCGCAGGGGCTTGAAAGCATCCGTGCTGCCAACGGCAATTACGATCTCATCGTCTCGGATATCCGCATGCCGGAGATGGACGGCATCGAAATGGCCAAGGCGGCGGCAGCGGCTTTCCCTGAACTCAAGATCATGCTGGTGACTGGTTACGCCGATCAGCGCGAGCGTGCGGATGAATTGAACGGTATCATCCTGGATGTCGTGCAGAAGCCCTTCACCCTGGCCGAAATCCGCGACCGGGTCGGTCGCGCGCTGGCAGCCTGACGGTCTCTGCTTCCGCGGACCCCTTGTCAGGCGAGCTTGGAGCGTTTCCGTTTCACGGTAACGCGCCAAGCCTTTGCCTTGACGCAACTCCGCACGGAAAGCCGTCACACACTTTTGTTGGAATTGCCCTAGGCGCTCGCCTTGTCCAGTTCTTCGATATCGACCTGCGAGAGTTTCAGTGACGCGGCACGCACCAGATTTGCCATCTGCTCCGGCGTGGTTGCGCTGGCGATCGGCGCCGTCACGCCCGGCCGGGCGATTACCCAGGCGAGCGCAACTTCGGCCGGCTTGGACCCATGCCGCCCGGCGACGGCGTCGAGTGCCGCCAGGATACGCATGCCGCGCTTGTTGAGATAGCTCTCCACGTCCTCGCCCCGCGCGGCACTTTTGCCGAGGTCGGCCTTGCTGCGGTACTTGCCTGACAGGAAACCCTTGGCGAGGCTGAAATAGGTGATCACGCCAAGCCCTTCTGCTATGCAAAGATCGCGCAGCGGGCCGTCATAGGAAGCGCGGTCATAGAGATTGTATTCCGGCTGCAGAACCTCGTAGCGCGGCAGATTGCGCAGCTTGGCGACATCGAGCGCGGCCCGCAGTTGACCGGCGTCCAGATTGGAGCAGCCGATATGGCGAACCTTGCCCTTGGCAAGAAGCTTCTGATAGGCGCCGAGCGTCTCTTCATAAGGCACGGTCGGGTCCGGCCAATGCGAGAGATAGAGATCGACGACATCGGTCTGCAGGCGCTTTAGCGAGGCTTCCACGGCCTGTTCGATATGGCCGGCGGAGAGGTCCTTCCTGCCTTGTCCCATATCGGAGCCGACCTTGGTGATGACGACCACCTTGTCGCGATTGCCCCGCGCCTTCATCCATTTGCCGATGATGGTTTCCGATTCGCCGCCTTTGTTGCCGGGCGCCCAGCGCGAATAGACGTCGGCCGTATCGATGGCGTTGAGCCCGCCATCGACAAAACGGTCCAGCAGATCGAAGGACGTCTTTTCGTCGGCGGTCCAGCCGAAGACATTGCCCCCCAGCACAAGGGGCGCGATTTCGAGGTCGGTGCGACCGAGCAGGCGTCTGTCCAAGATTGATCTCCCTAGAGCATTTTGTAGCCAGGTGGAATCACCTGGCGTTACAAAAATGCGGCGAAAACAAACTTAGAGCGTTTCCGCGTTTCCGTGAAAAACGGAAACGCTCTAAGAGCAATTCCAGGAAAAGTGCGTAGCGGTTTTCCGCCCCGGAACTGCGCAAAAAAACAAAGAATTAGAGCGTTTCCGCGTTTCCTTAAAACGGAAACGCTCTAATACCGGCGGGGGCGCCGGTCCAGCAGGAAGCTAGGGACTATCGCGCGGGGTTCAATGGGCCAGAAGCGTTTTCAACCGGAACGATCCGCCGCGCCACCTCTTCCAGCCAGCGATCGCGAATGCCAAGCGCTTCAAGATGCTGGATGGTGTTGAGGACATAGTCTTCATTGACGCCGGATTGACCGACGGCGCCCCGCACCACGGCCGCGGCTTCCGCCTCGCCAAGGGCGCCAGCATACTGCTCGTGCCCGCGGTCGGCGACGTAGGTCACCGCATCCGCCACGCGGCCATCCTCCAGCGCCACCTTGACCCAGCGTTCGAGGTAGACGTTGGTCACCAGTTCGCGCTCGCGCAGATAGGCGATGACCTCGTCACGCAATTCGCCGGGCACCCGGAAGGCCAATCCGATGCAGGAGCCGCCGCGGTCGAGGCCAAGCACCAGCCCGGGTCTTTCGCGGGTGCCGCGGTGGACGAAGGAATAGACACAGAGCGAGCGCCGATAGCCGTGCAGGCGCGCCCTTTGTGTCTCGACATGCGCGAAACCGGGACGCCAGATCAGCGAACCGTAGCCAAAAACCCAAAAATCGCCCATATCGACAAGCCTAAAGCGTGATCCCAAGAGGTCGCAGACTTTTTGGACAAAGATCATGCGACAAGCAAAGAGATAGGGCGGAATGCCGCTTCATTTTCATCGCATTCCCGCCCTGGGCGGGCTCAATCGTTCGCACCAAAATCATTCCGGCCGGGATGGTCGCCGGTTCTTCTGCGTTATCGAGGGCTAGAGCATGACGTCAAGTGACCAGAGCAAGCCAAAACGTCGGCGCTGGCTGGCCGGGCTGATCCTCGCTCTGCTCGTCCTCTTCGGCCTCTACAGCGCGGGCTGGTACTGGCTGGCCGGCCGCGTCAGAAGCGACGCAACGAACACGGTTGCCGCCCTCGCGGCCAAGGGCATCAACGCCGACTGCACCAATTTGACCGTCAGCGGTTATCCTTTACGTTTCGTGGTTACCTGCGACGGGCTCGCCTATCAGGATGACGCCAGGAACGTTGCAGCCGCTGCGGGCGGCATGATTGCCACGGCAAGCCTTGCCCAGCCTCTCGCGCCGAACGTCAATCTCGACGGACCGTTGCGCACCTCCGTGCCCGACATGCCGCCATTGTGGATCGACTGGGATCAACTGGACATCAGCGGACGGCTTTGGTGGCCCTTGCCCAGCCGCATTTCGGTGACTGCGGAAGGCTTCAACGGCCAAACCGACCCGACCGACGAAACCGATCCCGTTCAGTTGTTCAGCGTCGGGCAACTCGCCGCCGCAGCCAGCCCTGCGGGGCAGGATCTGATACTCACCCACGATTTCACAGACCTGGAGATCGACGCCCACACGATCGGCGGCCGCGTCCTGCCGCCTTTCAGCGGCAAGGGCGACGCCACGGTGAAAAACGGCATCGCCCTGCTCAGCACCCCTCCAAAGAGCCTGCGCGGCCAGTCTGCCGAGATCAGGAATCTCGAACTGTCTTCCGGCGAAGCGCGCATCGTTGTCGCAGGTCCGATCGCGGTCGATGCCGACGGGTTGATCGACGCCACCCTCAACATCAAACTGCAGAATCCGAAGGCGGTGGCCGCCATTCTCGCCGCGGCTATTCCTGAACAGGCAAGCCAGATCCAACAAGGTTTCGCTGCATTGTCGATGCTCGGCAATGAACCGTCCATGCCGCTGAAAGTGGTGAAGGGCCGCGCCTCGCTGGGCTTCATTCCATTGGGGATGATCAAGCCGGTAGAGTAGGCAGTCGGCAGTCGGCAGTCGGCAGTCGGCAGTCGGCAGTCGGCAGTCGGCAGTCGGCAGTCGGCAGTCGGCAGTCGAACTGCTCGCTGGTGCTTTCAACAATCGCAAGCATGTTGCTATTGCCTACTGCCTATTGCCGACTGCCTCACTTGATCGGATGTTCCACCACCTGGCGCCCGAAGTCCGGCACATCTATGTCCTGGCCGGCCTGGATGATCGAGCGGCGGATGGCGCGGGTGCGGGTGAAGAGGTCGAACAGCTTATCGCCGTCGCCCCATCGAATCGCCCTTTGCAGGGAGGACAGATCTTCCGAGAAGCGTGCCAGCATTTCCAGGATCGCATCCTTGTTGTGCAGGCATACATCGCGCCACATGGTCGGATCCGACGCGGCGAGGCGCGTGAAATCGCGGAAACCGGAAGCCGAATATTTGATGACCTCGGACTTCGTCACATTCGCCAGATCGTCGGCCGTGCCGACGATGTTGTAGGCGATGATGTGCGGCAGATGCGAGACGATCGCCAGCGTCATGTCATGATGCTCGGGCGTCATCGTGTCGATGTTGGAGCCACAGCGGCGCCAGAACTCCGACAATTTCTCAAGCGCGTCCGGATCAGTGTCCGGCAGCGGCGTGAAGATGCACCAGCGGTTGTCGAACAGATCCGGGAAACCGGCATCCGGGCCGGAATTCTCGGTGCCAGCGAGCGGGTGCCCGGGAATGAAGTGCACGCCTTCCGGTATGAAAGGTGACATCTGTGCAACCACCGACTGCTTGGTGGAGCCGACATCGGTCAGGATCGCCCCCTTCTTCAGTGCCGGTGCGATCTCCTCTGCGACGGCACCGGACGCGCCCACCGGCACCGAGACGATGACGAGATCGGCATCACGCACTGCCAGCTTTGCGTCAGTCGTATAGCTGTCGCCGAGTTGCAGCTCCTCGGCGCGTTTCAGCGTTTCCGAGCGACGGGTCGAGATGGCGATGTGGCCGGCAAGTCCTTCGCGGCGTACCACACGCGCCAGCGAGGAGCCGATCAGGCCGATGCCGATAAGGGCGATCTTTTCAAACAGGGGTTCGGACATTTTTCAGCTTTTCAGGAATTCGGTGAGTGCGGCGACCACGCCGCGGTTGGCTTCTTCGGTTCCGACCGTCATCCGCAGCGCGTTGGGAAAACCGTAGCCGGCAACGCGCCGCAGGATATAACCTCGCTCACTCAAATATCCGTCCGCCTCAGGTGCGGAATGTTCCCGATCGTCTGGGAAATGGATCAGGATGAAATTGCCGACGCTCGGCGTTACTCGCAAGCCGAGCTTGGTCAGTTCCTCGGTCAACCACGGTACCCAGGTCTCGATATGCTGCACCGAGCGCTCGACATGGGCACGGTCGCGCATCGCCGCCTCGCCCGCGGCAATCGCCGTGCTGCTGACATTGAAGGGATCACGCACACGCTCGAGCACGTCCACGATATGCGCGGGCGCGTAAGACCAGCCGATGCGCGCGCCACCGAGACCGTGCACTTTTGAGAACGTGCGCGTCATGACGACGTTCTCATTGCTGGCAACCAGTTCGATGCCCGCCTCGTAGTCGTTGCGGCGCACGAATTCGGCATAGGCTGCATCCAGCACCAGAAGCACGTTTTTCGGCAGGCCGGCATGCAGGCGTCGCACCTCCTCGAAGGCAATGTAGGTTCCGGTTGGATTGTTCGGATTGGCCAGGAATACCATCTTCGTGCGCGGGGTAACGGAAGCCAGGATAGCGTCGACGTCGACGCGCTCACCCGCTTCCTTGGCCACCACGGGCGTTGCTCCCGCCGCCAGGATGAAAATCGGATAGGCCAAAAAACCGTGTTCGGTATAGATCGCCTCGTCGCCAGGCCCGAGATAAATCCGGGCGAGCAGACCGAGCACCTCGTCCGAACCGTTGAAGCACTGGATGTTGGCGATATTCAGCCCATGCGTGTCGGCGATCGCCTGACGCAGTCTGGTTGCCTGTCCGTCCGGATAGCGCTCCAGCCCGGCGGCGGCTTCCTGCGCTGCTTCGACCGCCTTGGGCGACGGACCGAGCGGATTTTCGTTGGCTGAGAGTTTATGAACCTTGGCGACACCGTGCGCCGCGCCCTTGCCCGGTACATAAGCCTCGATATCCATGATACCGGCACGGGGTTGCGGACGAAGCGGGTCGGTTGCCTTGGTCATGTCGAAAGGTCCGTGATTGACGCCTCCGGCCGGAGGCCAGAGCGTTTCCGTTTTTCGCGGAAACGCAGAAACGCTCTAAGTTTTTGTTTTGGCCGCATTTTTGTGACGCAGGTGATTCCACCTGGCCACAAAAGATGCTCCAGGGCGGAAATACCGCCCACACCGCCGAATGTCGAGGAAAACCGGAACCGTGCCCGGGCTGGCCCAGTTTGAACTACGCGTTTGAGCAACGCGTTGGGCCATCGATTGACGTCATCACTTGGTCGGCGTATTAGCAGGGCTTGATCCGTGGTGATTTGGCCGGTCGGCTTGCAGCCACGTTAAATAAGTCGCTAAAGGGCCGTTTGCGATCCGTAAACCGGCTTTGCGACAGCAATGCCGGTTTTGTTTTTTGGAGTTCGCAAAGTGCCGATCAAAATCCCCGATCAGCTCCCCGCCCGTGAAGTTCTGGTCAAAGAGGGCGTGTCCATCATGGACGAGCAGACCGCCCTGCGCCAGGATATCCGCCCGCTTCAAATCGGTCTGCTCAACTTGATGCCCAACAAGATCAGGACGGAGACGCAGTTCGCGCGGTTGATCGGTGCCACGCCGCTGCAGGTCGAACTGACCCTCGTGCGAATCGGCAATCATAAGGCCAAGAACACCTCTGAAGATCATCTCATCACCTTCTACCAGACCTGGGACGAGGTGAAGGATCGCAAGTTCGACGGCTTCATCATCACCGGTGCGCCGATCGAGCTGCTGCCGTTCGAGGACGTGACCTACTGGGACGAACTCAAGCGCATCCTCGATTGGACGACGACGAACGTGCATTCCTCCTTCTTCATCTGTTGGGGCGCCATGGCGGCGGCCTGGCATTTTCACCGAGTCCCGAAGCACACGCTGTCCGATAAGGCGTTCGGCGTATTCCGGCACCGCAACAACGCGCCCGCCTCTCCCTATCTGGCCGGCTTCTCGGATGACTTTGCGATTCCCGTATCGCGCTGGACTGAGGTCCGTACCGCCGACATCCCTGCGGGTTCCGGCCTGGAAGTCCTGATGGACTCGGATGAGACCGGCCTGAGCCTGCTGGCGGAACAAGCCTGCAACCGGCTCTATATGTTCAACCACATCGAATACGACTCGACATCGCTCAAGGAAGAGTACGACCGCGACATCAATGCCGGCGTTTCGATCGCGGTGCCCCATGAATATTATCCGGATGACGATCCCAGCCGCCCGCCGCTCAACCGCTGGCGCTCGCACGCCCACCTGCTGTTCGGCAACTGGATCAATCGGGTCTACCAAACCACGGCATACGATCTGGAAAACATCGGCAAGGATCGCTAGAACGTTTCCGTTTTTCACGGAAACGCGGAAACGCTTTAAGTTTTTGTTTTCGTCGCATTTTTGTGACGCCAAGTGATTCCACTTGGCTACAAAATGCTCTAGCGGCAGGTCGTGGACCGTGCCCGACAGGGCGCGTCTACGCTGCCGCGGCGCGATGTTCGCGGAAGGCGCAGGCGATGGTGCGCAGCGCGTCGCGCGAACGCTGGTCGGTCAGCGTCGAATGCAGCACAATTTCCGAGGATGGCAGTGGCGGCAGGTTGAACTTGCGGCTCACTTCAACCGTACCGACCGGCGCAAGCCGCTCCGAGAATACGGCCATGGCCAATCCTGCCGAGACGGCCGCCATCACGACCGAAGAGCCGCCACCCAGGAACACCTCGGTCCACGCGATGCCGGCGTCATCGAGCGCATGCGTGCCGATGTCGCGAACGCCGCATGCAGGCGACAAGGCGGCAAGCCGTATCGGCTCGTCCGGGCGGCAACGAAAATTGGGCGCTGCGAACCAGCCGAAATGCTCTGGCCCTAACACCTCCCCGTCGCGCCGATCGTCCTCGCGCCGCACGATCGCCGCGTCGAGTTCTCCACGGTCGAACGCATCGAGCAGATTGCGGGAATTGTCGACCTGCACCTCGATGGTCAGCGCCGGATCATGTTCGTTGAGACGCGCCAGCAGTGTCGTGACCTCCGGGCCGGCGACATGGGCTGCGATGCCCAGCGCAAAGCGGCGGGCGCAGGAGAAAAGCCCGGCAACGGCACGGTCATGTGCAGCGAGAAAGTCGCGCGCGGGCTGGATAAACACCGCCCCTTCCGCTGAAAGCCGCACGTGCCGCGGCGTGCGTTCGATCAGCCTGCGGCCGACCTTTTCCTCAAGGCGCTTGAGCTTCACGCTGATGGCTGCCTGCGTTGTGCCCAACGCGTCGGCGGCGCGGGTGAAGCTCTGAAGATCGGCAACCATGACAAAAGCCTGCACGGCTTCGACGTCTAGTGACAACATTGTCAGCATACCAATTTGTTATCTCTGAAATAGGTTTACATCGCATTTTC
The DNA here is from genome assembly GCF_022347545.1 of Terribium retamae. Taxonomy (GTDB): domain Bacteria; phylum Pseudomonadota; class Alphaproteobacteria; order Rhizobiales; family Rhizobiaceae; genus Mesorhizobium; species Mesorhizobium retamae. The sequence continues at coordinate 98,145 of NZ_JAKREW010000003.1, read as the reverse complement.
TTATGTTCAAGCTGCAACTATCTGAAACTCGGATTTCGCAACGCAATTGACGGCGCGGGCGTGGACATCGCCTCCGCCGACGCCGGAGGTTTTGATGCACACCGCCAGTAGAAACGGCCTCGTCCTGGCTGCCGTATGTTTGTCCGCGCTGATGTTCGGCCTGGAGATTTCAAGTGTGCCAGTGATCCTGCCGACGCTGGAACGCGTGCTGCAGGCTGATTTCAAAGCCATGCAGTGGATCATGAACGCCTACACCATCGCTTGCACCACCGTATTGATGGCGACCGGCACTTTCGCCGACCGCTTCGGCAGAAGACTGGTCTTTGCCATTACGGTCGCGGCTTTCGGTCTGACCTCGCTGATGTGCGGCCTTGCTCCCGACACTTCACTGCTCATTGCAGCGCGCTTCCTGCAAGGCATGGCCGGCGGCGCCATGTTCATCTGCTCCATTGCTATCCTTTCGCACCAGTTCCAGGACGGCAGGGAACGCGGCAGGGCTTTCGCCATCTGGGGTGTTATTGCCGGCATTGGCCTGGGTTTCGGTCCGGTCATCGGTGGCGGCATCGTCGCCCTGTCTACTTGGCAATGGGTATTTCTCATTCACGCGCCGCTGGCGGTTCTATGTCTGATCCTCACCTTTGCTGGCGTCACCGAATCCCGCGATCCGCAGGCCAAGAAGCTAGACGCGCTGGGCATCGTCACACTGAGCGCCGCCGTCTTCGGCCTTGCCTATTACATCACCCAGGCTCCCGATTTCGGCGGCTTCCTGAGCCCCGCGGCTCTCGGCATCGCTGCAGCGACGATCATCGGCTTCATCGCTTTCGTGCTGGTTGAACGCTATCACGCCCACCCGATGTTCGACTTCTCCGTCTTCAAGATCCGCGACTTTTCCGGCGCGATCGTCGGCTGCGTCGGCATGAACTTCAGCTACTGGCCGTTCATGATCTATCTGCCGATCTATTTTTCGGTCGGGTTGGGCTACGACAGCACCAGGACGGGTCTGGCGGTGCTTGCCTATACGGTGCCTTTCCTAGTGATGCCGCCCATCGCTCAGTACCTGTTGGCGCGTTTCAATGCACGTATCGTCATTCCGCTCGGCCTGTTCACCATCGGCCTCGGCTTCATTCTGATGTGGCTGGGTTCCGCTTCCGAAGCAGCGAGTGGCCTGACCGTGCTGCCCGGCGCTCTCATCGCCGGCATCGGCCTCGGCCTCACCACGACGCCCGCCACCAACATGACGACCGGTTCAGTGCCAGCGAGCCGCGCCGGCATGGCTTCGGGCATCGACACCAGCGCCCGCCTGATCGCGCTTGCCATCAACATCGCGGTGATGGGTTTTGTCCTTGTCGAAGGCATTCTGCATGGGCTGAAGAAGGCCCTGCCCAGCGCGTTCGATGGGGTCGACCTGCGCGCGGCCGCCGAAAAGATCGCTGCTGGCAACGCCACGGCTCTTCAGGCTCCTGGCCAGTCGGCTTTGCCCATACCGTCCGACATCGTGCATGCTGCGCTGGTCGAAGGCTTCGGCTGGGTGATGCTGTATGGCGGCCTCGGCGTATGGGTGCTGGCCGCGCTGTCCTACATCATTTTCGGCTCGGGCAAGACGCGCCCTCTGCCGATATCGCAAGCGCATAGCCACCCGCTCTAACTTCCCGCACTGTGGCGCGCCGGGCTGTTGTGTCGGCGCCCACTTTCAGCTACCTCGGTCACGGCTCGTCGCGGGGGAAATCATGATCAGGACCATTTCCGGGATTGCCATGGCATTGGCCTTGCTGGCGGTGGCAGGCTGCAGCACTGTCACCGAAGGCGAATACAAATCTGCTCAGGTAGTGCTGAAGGAAAGCGGGACCACGCGCAGGCAGATCACCGCCGACTGCATCGCAGACATGAAGCGGGAAAGCGCCGCCGACAAAGCCAATATGGCAGCTTTCCTCGGCGTTTCGGTCGCCAGACTGCCTGCCGCCTTTTGCAATCGCATCGTCGGCGCTATGGCCGATGGCCGTCTGAGCCATCGGGATATTTTTGGCGCCCAGCGCAACGGCAACTACGCCAAGTTGATCACTGTCCTGCGCGGCTGAACACCGGCGCAGCAGGCCTGCCGGTCGATTGCGGCCCGCTTTCTGGCGCGCTCACAGCACCTTTTCGGCCTCGAGATCGGCATCATGCTGTTTGGCGCCGTTTCCATTGCGTTTGCGCTGCCGAACGGCGGGTGGCGGCTCCAGCGCGCCGGCCCGTATCCGCGGCGGTTTCAGCGCCGGCAGGTCAGCGCATTTGATGATCTCGAGCGCCCGCGGAAAGAAGTTGTAGTTGTGCTGGCCACGGCCGATGTTGAGGAGCCCTGCCTTGGGCAGATGCTTGCCCAGCATGGCGAACACTCGTTTGGCAATCGTGCCGCTGAATGTATCCATCGCTTCGTCGATGATCACCCAGTCCGGCTTCTGCAGCGCGAGCCGCGCAAAGGCCACCAGCCGCTGTTCCTCCTCGTTGAGCTCCCTGTCCCAGCGAGCGTGACGACCCAGGGAAGATGCAAGGTGGTCAAGACCGATTTCGGCCAACACGCCCGTGACGCTGGCATCGTCGATCCCCGTCATACCGTCGATCAGCACCTCGCGCAGTGTTCCCGGCGCGAAATACGGGGTGCGTGGAATAAAGGCGAGATTGGCGCCTGCCGGCATGCCGATGCGGCCTGCCCCCCACGGCCATAGCCCCGCCACTGCGCGGAAGAACAGCGTCTTGCCTGCGCTCGGATCACCTGTGATCACTACATGCTCGCCGGGTTTGATCGTCACCGACTTTTCCGCCAGTTTCGAACAGCCGGATGTCGCACCGACGATCAAGTCCTCGAACACCATCGTGCCGTCCTTGGTTTCGAACAGCTCTATATGCTGTTCGCTACCGTGCAATTGGTCAGCCTCCTTCAGCGCCATGCGAAAGTCGGCGACACGCATCAGCGTGGCGCGCCAGTCGGCGATCGCACCGATATTGTTGACGAACCAGCGCAGCGAGGAGTGGACCTGGTTAAAGGCGCCGACAGCCATCATCAGCCCGCCGAAGGTGATGTCACCGGCAAAATAAACCGGCGCCGCGACCAGGATCGGCGCGACCACGGTGATCCAGCCATAGGTGTCGGTGACCCAGCCGAGATTGATCTGGGCACGGAAGATCCGCATGATCGAGGCGACCAGTGCGGCGAGATCGGCTGCAAGCCGCCGCTTCTCGCTCGCCTCGCCACGCGAGAGCGTGATGGCGTCGATGTTCTCATTCACGCGCACCATGGAAAAGCGCAGGTCCGCTTCGCGCGCATAGCGGTCGCTGTTGAGCCCGATCAGCGGCCGTCCGACCAGCCAGCTCAGCCAGGAAGCGATGCCGGCGTAGAGGAACGCCGCCCAGACCATGTAGCCGGGAATGGCTATGGTGTGGCCACCGATGTTGAAGACGAAACCCGAGGAGAGCGCCCACAAGACACCGACGAACGACACCAGCAGGATGAAGGATTGCACCAGGCCGACGCCGAGGTCGGTCGAAAGATCGGACAGGTGCCCGGCATCCTGCTGCATGCGCTGATCGGGATTGACACCGATGGCGCCTGCGTTGAGGAGGCGGAAGGCTCTATTCGGCTTCAGCCACTCCTCGATCAGGTCGGTTGTCAGCGCCTCGCGCAGCTTCAGCCGGAAACGCTGATTGAGCCATTGCTGACCAATGTTGAGTACGAGCAGGCCGCCGGCGATCATCGCGAATACGACCAACTGATCGAGAAAGGCAGCCAGATCCCTCCGCTGCAGCGAATCGTAGAAGGGTTGGTTCCAGCGGTTGAGCAGGATCTGGCCATAGGCCGTGGCCAGGATGACCGCGAGGATGCCGCCGCCGAAGCCCAGCAGGGCACGACGCCCCGGAGAGAACGTCAACCCCTGTCGCACCGTCGCCAGTTGATCCCGAAGGCTGCTCATTTCGGCCTGAACGGTGCCGGTAGTATCGCTCATCGCCGTTGTGCCCCCGGAACACCCAACCGGTTGGGTTCGTTCATCTGCCGACCGAGCCGCGTGGCGCCCTGCGGTGAAAACACCGGCACGAAGACACGACGCGACGCGCGCTGCGCCACCGGCACGCCCTGGTAGAGTCGTTTCTGCGCCGAGACTGCGATGACACCGGAAAAGATCGGCCACATCCGCCGCCCGGCGCTTTCGAACAATGACTGGAAGCGCATCATGAAACGACGCTGGGAGGGCGGGAAATAGAGCGCATCCGACCAGGCAGCCGGTGTGAAGTTCGCTTCCCGCAACAATTCGGCGATCTGGCCACGCGAATAGGGCCGACCGGTACCGAACGGCGTGTGTTCAAAACGTGCCCACATGCCTCGCCGGTTCGGCACGACGATAACGACGTGGCCGGCCGGCGCCAAGACACGCCAGATCTCGTTCAGTGTCTCGCGCGGATTTTCCGTATGCTCCAGCGAATGGATGAGCAGCATCCGATCAATGGACGAATCGACCAGTGGCAACTCCTCGTCGAATACCAGCGCCGTCGCCGACGGGCCTGCTGGCGGCCACATCACTGCCCCCTGAGTTGCCGGCATGAAGGCAAGCGTCCGTTCCGCGTCAGCGCCGAAGCGCTCCAGCCATGGCAATGCATAGCCAAGTCCGACCAGTCTCTCATTGGGCACCGAGGCCCAGACCGACGACAACGCCATGGTGATCGAGCGCTCGGCCAATTGTCCGAGCGGCGAGGCGTAGAAGGAGCGCAGATCGACAATATCCGAATGCATGGCTGGACCGTATCTGTGGGGAGGCTGGTGTCAACAAACTGCGGCGCTGTTGGCCTTATCTTCGGACAGGTAGGGTCGAGCCGGCATCTTTAAAGGGTGACAGGAACAGTTGATCACCCTATCTCTGCGGACGACAAGGAGACCGGCGATGGCGATCGAAATCGAACAGTTCATGTGCCGCCAGGACAATTTCGGCGTGCTTCTGCGCGAGCCGAAAAGCGGTTCGGTGGCGCTTGTCGACGCTCCGGAAGAAGCATCCATCCTAGCTGCGACCAAACGCACCGGCTGGACGCCAAAGACCATCCTGACCACCCATCACCATGCCGACCATGTTGAGGCCAACCTCCCGCTGAAGCAGCGCTTCGGTCTCGAAATCATTGGTCCGGAAGCGGAAAAAGCCAAGATTCCCGGCATCGATCGTACCGTAAAGGGCGGTGACAGCTTCAAGCTGGGTGAAGAAATGGTCGAGGTGATCTTCACGCCAGGCCATACGGCCGGCCACGTTTCCTACTACTTCCCGCAATCCGGAGTCGTCTTCACTGCTGACACGCTGTTCGCGCTAGGCTGTGGCCGCCTGTTCGAAGCACCCGCCGGTGTGATGTTTGAATCGCTGAAAAAGCTCGCCGCATTGCCGGCCGACACAAAAGTCTATTGTGGCCACGAATACACTTTGTCCAACGCGCGTTTCGCGCTGACTGTCGACCCGACCAATTCCGCACTGAAGGAGCGCGCCGCAAAAATCGAGAAGCTGCGCGCGGACGACAAGCCGACCTTGCCGACGACGATCGGCGAGGAATTGTCGACCAACCCGTTCCTGCGCTGGCACGACCCCGCGATCCGTCGTCATCTCGGCATGGAAAAAGCGGGCGATGCCGAGGTCTTTGCCGAGATCCGCAAGCGCAAGGACGTGTTCTGACATGACCCCGACGGAAATCATCGCGGCCCTCGATATGCAGCCCCACCCGGAAGGCGGCTGGTATGTCGAAACCTTTCGAGACGCACCGCAAGGCGGCCGCGGCTATTCGACGGCGATCTACTTCCTGCTCGAACGCGGCCAGGTTTCAACCTGGCATCGGGTCAAGGATGCTTCCGAAGTCTGGCACCACTATGCCGGCGCTCCATTGGAACTGTCGTTGCACCGGGAGGGCCACGGCGTGACACGGCATGTTCTGGGTGTGGATCTTATTGCCGATGAACGGCCGCAGATCGTGGTGCCGGCCGGCTGGTGGCAGACCGCAAAGAGCCTGGGCGATTGGACGTTGGTTGGCTGCACCGTGGCGCCGGGTTTCAATTTTGCAGTGTTCGAGATGGCCGAGCCCGACTGGAAGCCCTCTTAGGCCACGAGCAGGAAGCCCAGCGTAATCGCCGCTTGCGCCAGATAGTACAGCGCCCACACCGCATATCGCATCCAGAGCCGATGCCGTTCGACCGCCTCGGCCAGGAATTTCTCGATCGCCAGCAGCGCGTCCGAAGCCATGAACAGCACTGCACCCGCGATCACAAGCGCGCTATTGGTGGTCAGCGCGGTTACGCCCATGGCGAAGATGGCAGCGACATAGACAGCCACCGGCGCTTTCAGCTCAGACCCGATCCGATGCCACAACAAACGCAACGTGGCGAGTGCGAAAACGGCCATGATCACGGCTGCCACGATATGCCAGGGCGTTTCGGTCAATGACGCCAGCCCACCACCCGCAGCGGCGAACAACACACCATAGGCGACGTGCGCGGTAAGGAAACTGCCGAGCCCACCGAGGAACGCCTTGTCGCCGTCCTGCGACAAGAAGGCATCGCCGAGCGCACTGAGCCCCAGGGCCGCGACAAGCAGCACCGGCCCGCCTTGCAGCCAGGCGAGCATTGCGAGCAGCGCGACAGCCAGCGTCTTGGCCGCCGAGCGTTTCAATGACGGTGGCCTGTCGATGGCGAAGGCATAGAGCACCGCCGCGACGAAAGAAAAAACCAGCGTGCCGTTCGGCGTGGCTTCGATGCCGCCGGGAAACGGCATCATGCGCCTGCTCCGTTCTCGATCGCTTGGCGCCTGCCGAAAAGCAGTGACTTCGCCGCCAGCACGGCACCGCCGGTGATAAGCACGCAGGCTGCAAGGATGCGAAGGCTGGGTTCGGCGAAGCCGGCGGCGATCAGCACCAGCGTCGACAGAAGCGGAGCGGCATAGCTCGCGGCGCCCAGCACCTGGATGTTGCCGCGCTTCACACCGATGTCCCAGGCGTAGAAGGCAGCCCCCACCGGCATCAGGCCGAGGCCGAGCACGGCCAGCCATTGGCCGGCATTTTCCGGCCACACGGTCTGCTCGAGCAGCAGGTGGCAGACCAGGGACAACACCGCGGTCGCCAGGCAGAACCAGGTCACGATGGTGGTCGGAACCGATGGAAAGCGCCGCGACAGCAGCGAATAGGATGACCACAATACCGCGCAGACCGCAGCCATGGCATAGCCGAAACCGTAGCGTGGATCGAAGGCCAACTCACCCCCTTTGGTGACGATCAGGAAGGTGCCGGCAAGACCGAGCAGCGCCCCCGCAATATGGTTCCAGGCCAGCTTTTCTCCCGGCATCAGCGCCGAGCCCAGCACGATCAGCAGCGGCCAAAGATAAGCGATCAGGCTCGCCTCGACTGCGGGCGCGTTACGCAGTGCCGTGAAGTAGAAGAAATGATAACCGAACAGGCCGGCAATGCCGATCACCCACACGATCGACGGGACCGGCTCGCGCTCGGCGGCTGGCATGAAGAGCCTCGCGATAAGGCCTACACAGGTGCCGATAGCGAAAGTGATCGCCGAAAGCTGGAACGGCGGCATCGTTCCGGAGGCGTCCGTGAGCAGCGCCAGCAGCGCCCACATCGCCACGGCCGAGAAGCCAATCAGTGTCGCGCGCGCCATGTCCCCTCCGGTGGCGCGTCTTCACGCGCCTAGCTTTTCGCCTCGAACCGTCGCGCCTTGATGGTGATCGTACCGATCTCCGTGCCGACAGTTGCGTAGATCGGCGCATATATCCCGGTTTGGCCAAGCGGCGCAAACGTCACCATGATCTTCGAACGGTCGCGCAGGAACTTCAACGCCTTGCGGCGTTGGGCATAGCCGGACACCGGTTGGAAGGTCATGCGGCAGCTCACGGTTGGGCCCTGATAACCCTTGACCGCGATCTTGCTTTTGCTACCCGGCGCCAGCACCAGATTGGCGCGCATCTCGCCGTCATACATCTTCACGGTGCGACCGCAGACCTCATCCAGGCTGCCGGCGCGTATGACCGTCGCACCGATCGGATCAGCCACCCCTTTCAAATCCCCTGCGTCGAGGGGCAGCCAATCGTCGCCGCGTGGCTTTGGCGGCGGCAAGACCTTGGACGAAGATACCGTGCCTCCGGAAAAGCGGATATCCACCATCGAGACCTTCTTGCCCGACGTATAGTCCGCGCGAAAGGTCTGCGGCTGGATGCCGGCCCGCGAAAAGCGACCGCTCGCCGTCAGCGTACCGGTCGTATCATCGAAGATCCGTGCCAAGCCGGCTGCCGAAGCGCGGCCGTCGATCGTGTATTTGTCGCCCTCATAGCGGCTGTCGAAGCTCGACCTGGCAACGGTGATTCCGAGAAAGGAGACTGTGTACTCGCCGTGAAAGGCCTCTGCCGCGGAGGCGGCGTGCGTAGGCATGACGGTGCCGGCAAGCAGCGCAGCAAGGACAAGCATGGGGCGCGGCATCGAAACGTCGTTCCTTTCACAGTCTGCTGATGGCAAGCATCAGCTCTGGATGTCCCTGTCGGTCTCTCAAACCGCCAAATCCGGCAAATCTATGGGAAGCCGACCGGCATCTGCATTATGCAGGCCTCGGTCACAACGCCGCAAATGCTGTTGCGTTGCACCATCAGCCTGTGAAATATGCATCCTGCAAAAACGCCGCAGAGCCGGCGAACCAAAATTTGACCCGGAGAGGCCCGATGAACGCTCCCGCTGCAGCTTCCACCACTTTTGTTCCCTTGCGCCTAGCTGGCCGTTCGCTGACCGTCCAGGCGGTCGCGGTCTTTCTGGGCACGCTGTTCCTCGCCGCCTCGTCCTGGATCGAAGTGCCGATGTTCCCCGTGCCGATGACCATGCAGACCTTTGCCGTCACGCTGGTCGGCGCGCTTTTCGGCTGGCGTCTGGGTCTCGTCACCGTTCTGGCCTGGCTGGGTGAAGCCGCCATCGGCTTCCCGGTCCTGGCTGGCGGCGCCGGCGGCCTTGCCTATTTCGCCGGCCCGACCGCCGGTTATCTTGCAGCCTTCCCGATCGCAGCGGCCTTCGTCGGCTGGCTGGCCGAGCGCGGCTGGACCGCCGAGGGCCGTCTGGTACGCAGCGTTGTCGCCATGCTGGCCGGCAATGCCTTCATCCTGGTTTTCGGCACACTGGTGCTGGCCGGCATGATCGGCGCAGAGAAAGCCTATACGTTCGGTTTCGCGCCGTTCGTGCTCGGCGGCATCCTGAAAGCCGTGCTGGCCACTGCGACCCTTGAAGCGGTGCGCCGCGGCAAGATCTCGCTCTGATACCCTTCTTGCGGAGCCGACGTGACCGTCCGTATCCGCGCCCATCACCTGCTGTGCATGCTGACCTATGTTGGCAAGGGTTACAGCGAAGCCTTCACGAAGGGCTATGACGAGGTGGTGCAACGGCTGAACCGCGGCGAGGATATACTCCTCGTCGCCGGTCCCGACGACATCTGCCAACCACTGCTTGGCGATACCGACCCTCATTGTTTCTGGAATACCGTGACCGAACGCGATCGGCTTGCCGCCGATGCGGTTGCAATCCTGGCGGACCGCCCGATCCGCGAGGGCGCGCGCTTTTCCCTTGATGCGTCGGTGATCGAACGCATGCGCGTAGCCTTCCACGCCGGATCAACGCGTCAAGCCTGTCACGGCTGCGAGTGGTTCGATCTGTGCAGCACCATCGCCGGTTCCGGCTTCAAGGAAGTGCGGCTTACCTGTTCCTAAGCCGAACAACGCTTGACGCCTCGGCGAAATGCCACTATGGAACGCCAACTTTTTCCATGAGGCCGCCGACAGCATTGCGCGCCATACGGCGCGGCTCGAAGGTTTGGCTCGGTATGAACTGAAGGTAGCAAAAATGTCCCGCGCTTGCGAACTCACCGGCAAAGCCGTCCAGACCGGCAACAATGTGAGCCACGCCAACAACAAGACCCGGCGTCGCTTCCTGCCGAACCTGGTCAATGTCACGCTGATCTCGGAAGCGCTGAACCAGAACGTGCGCCTGCGTATTTCGGCCAACGCGCTGCGTTCGGTCGAGCATCGCGGCGGCCTCGACGCCTTCCTGGCCAAGGCCGACGAGAAGGAGCTGTCGCAGCGCGCTCGTCTGCTGAAGAAGCAGATCGCCAAGAAGAACGCCGGACAGGCCGCTGCCTGATTGCTTTCAGGCGGGGGACGACCGCCTGAGCGTCGGATCGGCTAGCCTGGCTTGAACCATCCGATGCTCGAATGAAGGATGCGCCGCCCGTCCCGGCCAGGTGCTCCACTGGTTCCATTACCCAGGATAAAAAAATGCGTTTCTTTTCGCAGTATTTGCCCTTCGTGGTCGCCATGGCGCTTGTCGTCGTGGCTTCGAATATCCTTGTTCAGTTCCCCATGCAGGGACAGGTCGGCGCACTGTCGCTGGCCGATATCCTGACCTGGGGCGCGTTCACCTATCCCTTCGCCTTCCTTGTCACCGATCTTGCCAACCGCCGCTACGGACCCGCTGTGGCGCGCCGAATCGTCTTCGTCGGCTTCATGGCAGCCGTCATCTGCTCCATCGTCGCGCCGCCGCTGCTGTTCCGCGCCGGTCTGATCGAATTCGACACGGCTGCCGCTCGCCTGGTGCGCATCGCCTGCGCCTCCGGTGCGGCTTTCCTCACCGCCCAGCTCCTGGATGTCACCGTGTTCAACTGGCTGCGCCGCCAAACCTGGTGGCGTGCACCGATCTTCGGCACACTGGTCGGCTCGGTGTTCGACACGCTGATCTTCTTCTCGATCGCTTTTTCCGCGGCCTTCGCCTTCATCGGTCCTGACGATGCTTTCGCATTGGAGAATGCTCCCTTGCTCGGTGTGTTTCCGATGGAAACCATGCGCTGGCTGTCCTGGGCGCTGGGCGACCTGTCGGTGAAGCTGCTCATCGCCGTCGTCGCACTGATCCCTTACCGGTTGATCGCTGCGCGCTGGAGCCAGCCGGCGACGGTTCAGCCTTGATTCCCTGGGAGCAGCTCGACACTGCCAGGACGCCTGACGGCAAGCAGGAGCTGCGACTGAAACGGCGCGGCAGCGAATTCTCGATCATGCTCGGTTCCAACGAGCTGATGAACAGCCGTCTCAGCGGCTCGGAAGAAGCACTCGCCCGCCTCTCGCTGGAGAAACTCGGCAAGCGTGACCGCATTCATGTGCTGATCGGCGGCCTCGGCATGGGTTTCACCCTGCGCGCGGCGCTCGCCGAACTTGGCAACGATGCAAAGGTCACCGTTGCCGAACTTGTGCCGGCTGTGACCGACTGGGCACGCGGGCCGATGGCCGGAATCTTCAACGGTTGTCTCGATGATCCGCGCGTCACCGTCAAACAAGGCGATGTCGCCCGCTTGATCGATGCAGCCCGCCAAGAGTTCGATGCCGTCCTGCTCGACGTCGACAACGGGCCCGAAGGGTTGACCCAGGATAGCAACGACACGCTCTACAGCTTCGCCGGCCTCAAGGCCGCTCGCGATGCGTTGAAGCCTGCGGGCGTGCTGGCGGTCTGGTCTTCCGGACCGGGTCGCGGCTTCACCCGCCGGCTGCAGCAGAGCGGCTTTGCTGCCGAGGCTGTCACAGTGCGCGCCCACGGCAAGCGCGGCGCCAAGCACACCATTTGGCTGGCCGTCAAACCGCGCTAGACGCCCTTGTGCAAGACGCTCTGGCTCATCCGATTTGGCCGGAAGAGCCAAACACCAACCACAGTTCCGATGCGAATCGCAATCATTCTGCAGCCTTCTTTCCAAAGCAGGTATTTGAATGCGCCTCACCTTGAGATCGCTCGGCGAAGCCGAGCGCAAAGCTGTCATTGCTCTCCACGTTGCCGATGACCAAGACGACTTCGTCGCCACCAACGCCGAGTCCCTGGAGGAAGCCGACGAGAACCCGGCCTGCGTGCCGCTCGGCATTTTCGTGGATGACGAACCGGTCGGCTTCGCCATGTACACCCTGGACGCCGACGATGGAAACTGGTGGATCTACCGTTTGATGATCGACCAGCGGTTTCAGAAGCGCGGTTACGGCCGTGCTGCCTTGCGTGCGGTGGTCGAAAGAATGTCCGCCATTCCCGGCTGCAACGCCATCTATCTCGGCGTCATGCAGGAAAATCGGACAGCCGCCGGATTTTACCATCGGGAAGGTTTTCGAGAGACCGGCCAGATCCTGGGCGATGAGACCGTCATGCGCCTTGAACTCGGGAATACCTGAAGGGCGGAGTTCGCCAGGTTAGCTCAAAGGCTGCAGCGGTCCGAAGAAGCCGATAATGCTCTCGATACGGCTGCCATCCGGGCTTAAAATCGCAATGTCGAGTCCTTCCGGCATCTCCGTGCCGTCCGCTTCGACCACACGCCAGCCGAAACGCGCGATACCATGATGAACATCGACTGCGGTGGTGCGGACGATCCGAGCGCCTGGGCGGCCAGCTCTCACCCTGACGATGTGAGCGAGCAACTCTTCTGCCCCGACCGTATCCGCACGGGGATCGGTATAACTCGCGTCCTTGGCCCAGACCGCGTGGAGAAGCGTAGCACGGCGCGCATCATCGGGTTCGTTCCAGATAGCGCAATAGCGATCAATCAGGTCTGTGGGATTTGAAGGCATCGGACAGCCTCAAAGTGTGCGGACAGGAGCCTAACATTGCAGCTATGACCCTCTCAATCCTCGTGCAGGATGAACTCCAAATAAAGGTTGCGCTGCAGGATCGAGTGATTGTCGTCGGAAACCAGCGACACGATCAGCCTGCCATCGTCGCGACGCCAGACATCCATGCCTTCCATATTGTCGATCTGGTAGGCCATGTCGGCCTCCAGAAGCACCGAGCCGTCGGCGACCTTGCCCTTGGCGATCTCGGAGCCGGCGATGCGGCGCAGCCGCATCTTGACGCCGCCAGCCATTGAGAAGGACCGCTCCAGGAGAAGCAGGTCGCCGCCGGGAAGGAATGCGCCATCGGTGATATCGAACTCGCCATTGCGGCGAACTTTGAAGATGCCTCTGCCCGGCCCTTCGAGGATGGCCGCATAGATGTTGCCATCCTTGTCGAGGCTCTTTTCGGACACCACCACAAGTGAGCCCTTCAGTGGCCCGTCGACCGGCGCCCGCGTCACCGTCTCGAAGCCGCGGTTCCTGCGCAGTTCGTTCTCGGGCACCACGAAATCGAGCAACCTGAACGGCGCTTTCATGCCCTTCGGATCGATCTTGAACTGCGCGACACGATGGTTGCGCTCGAAGCCGACGGTGGCGACGCCATCCCGGACGTTCAGGCCTTCGGCGTCGACCTCCCATTTCTTGTCGATCGGCTGGCCGGCCTCATCCATCATCTGCTGCATGGTGAAGTTGAAGATCGCGAAAGGCTGGCCTTGTGCCATTCGCGCAATCGAACCGAAATACCAGAAGCCAGTGTCGGTCACACCGATGAAATCACTGCCCGGAGTGAGGAACCGGAAAGCCGATAGCGCACCGAAATCGCGCGACGAACCCGTCATCTCCAGTCCGCCGACAAATTCCAGCGGCCCGAACTTCCTTTCGTCCCGGCCGATATGGAATTGCGTGATTTGCCGGACGCTGATTTCTACCGGCTCGACTGGCTGGCGGCCTGCGGCGAAAGCCGAGGACGTGACGAGGAAGCCTGTAACAAGACAAGAAAAGAGTCGTAGGCATCCTGACATCGACACCCGCCGGGGACGGATCACGAAGCGCGCCTGAAGCCGCCGCGCCGCATATCGCGCGCAGTTTCCTCGCCGAACAGCGAGGCAAGCTGCTCGGTCATGGCACCGGCCAGTTCCTCTGCATCGACGATGGTAACGGCACGGCGATAATAGCGTGTCACGTCATGGCCAATGCCGATGGCAAGCAGTTCCACCGGCGAACGATCCTCGATCAATTCGATGACCGCGCGCAGATGCCGCTCCAGATAGTTGCCTGGATTGACCGAAAGCGTGGAGTCGTCGACCGGCGCGCCGTCCGAGATCATCATCAGGATCTTGCGTTGTTCCGGCCGGCCGATCAGGCGGTTGTGTGCCCACAACAGCGCCTCGCCGTCGATGTTCTCCTTGAGCAGCCCCTCGCGCATCATCAGGCCGAGGTTGCGACGCGCGCGCCGCCAGGGCGCATCGGCCGACTTGTAGACGATGTGACGCAGATCGTTGAGACGGCCGGGTGCGGGCGGCTTGCCCTCTTTCAGCCACTTCTCACGCGCCTGCCCGCCCTTCCAGGCGCGGGTCGTGAAGCCAAGGATCTCCACCGAGACGCCGCAACGCTCCAGCGTACGCGCCAGGATGTCGGCACAGGTCGCCGCAACCGTAATCGGCCGACCGCGCATCGAGCCTGAATTGTCGAGCACCAGCGACACCACAGTATCGCGGAACTTGGTATCGCGCTCTTGCTTGAAGGATAGCGGCTGCATCGGATCAATGACGACGCGCACCAGGCGCGCCGGATCCAGATAGCCTTCTTCCAGGTCGAAATCCCAGGAACGGTTCTGCTGTGCCATCAGGCGACGCTGCAGCCGGTTGGCCAGTCGCCCCACCACGCCCTGCAGGTTGGCGAGTTGCTTGTCGAGGAACGCGCGCAGACGATCGAGTTCCTCCTCGTCGCACAATTCCTCGGCTCCGACCGTCTCGTCGAAGGCGGTGGTGAAGACCTTGTAATCGACGTCCTTCGAGATCGTGGCGAAGGGATTGTCGTTGCGCTTGGCCTCGCCTGGAGTCTCGGCGTCAGCCTCTTCTTCGTCGGACAGGTCCTGAGAGGTGGCGTCCGTGGCTTCGGCCTCAGCGGATTCCTCATCGTCGTCCGAGGCATCTGCGTCCTCGGCCTGCGACTGGTCGGAGCCGGAATCGTCCTCGCCGCCCTCCTCGCTCTGTTCCTCGCCCTGCGGCTGGTTCTCGTTGTCGTCCTCGGTATCCTCGGTTTCCTGGTCGTCGCCGAGTTCCTCGGCCATTTCCATGGAAACGAGCATGTCGCGCACGACGCGGGCAAAGGCTTGCTGATCTTCCAGCTTGCCAGCCAATCCGTCGAGATTGGCGCCTGCCTTGTCCTCGACCCAAGGGCGCCAGAGGTCGACCAGACGTTCGCCGCTCTTCGGCACCGCACGGCCGGTCAGCTTTTCGCGCACCATCAGGGCCAAAGCCTCCTCCAGCGGCGCGTCCGCACGGTCGCGCACGTCGGCGAGATTGGCCTTGGCGTATTTGTCTTCCAGCATCGTGCCGATGTTGTCGGCGACGCCGGCCATCATGCGCGAGCCGATCGCCTCGACACGAGCCTGCTCGACCGCGTCGAAGATGGCACGCGCCTGCTTGCCTTCCGGGGCCAGCTTGGTGTGGATGCGGCTATCATGGCAGGCGCGTTTCAGCGCCATGGAATCACCAAGGCCGCGCGTCACGGCAATGTCGACGGCCGAAGCCTTCTTCGGCAATTCCGGCAGGCGGGCACGGCTGCCGGCCAACGCCGGGCGCTCCTTGGCGAAGCCGACTTCCATCTCCTTGTCGCCGGAAATGGCACGCATGCACACCGTCACGGCGCGTTTGAAGGCGTCCGTGTCCGAGCCGTTCTTCGGCTTGTTGCGTGTATTGTCGCCGGGGCCGGCCATGGAATGTCCTGTTTAGCCAAGCACCACGTTGGCGGAGCTTTCCGGCAGATCCTCACCGAAAGCGCGCTGATAGAATTCGGCCACCACCGAACGCTCCAGTTCGTCGCACTTGTTCAGGAAGGTCAGCCGGAACGCCATACCGACATTGCCGAAGATCTCGGCATTCTCAGCCCAGGTGATGACGGTACGCGGGCTCATGACCGTCGACAGATCGCCATTGATGAAGGCAGAGCGCGTCATGTCGGCGACGCGCACCATCTTGTTGACGATGTCTTTGCCCTTGTCGTTCTTGTAGTGCTTGGCCTTGGCCAGCACGATGGCGACTTCATTGTCATGCGGCAGATAGTTCAGCGTGGTCACGATCGACCAGCGGTCCATCTGCGCCTGGTTGATCTGCTGCGTGCCGTGATAAAGGCCGGTGGTGTCGCCGAGACCGACGGTGTTGGCGGTGGCAAACAAGCGGAAGGCCGGATGCGGACGAATGACGCGGCTCTGGTCGAGCAACGTCAGGCGGCCTGACGATTCCAGCACACGCTGGATGACGAACATCACGTCCGGGCGACCGGCATCGTATTCGTCGAAGCAGAGTGCCACATTGTGCTGATACGCCCAAGGCAGGATGCCGTCGCGGAATTCCGTGACCTGCATGCCTTCCTTGACGACGATGGCATCCTTGCCGACGAGGTCGATACGGCTGACATGGCTGTCGAGATTGACGCGCACGCAGGGCCAGTTGAGGCGCGCGGCGACCTGCTCGATATGCGTCGACTTGCCGGTGCCGTGATAGCCCGACACCATGACGCGGCGGTTGTAAGCGAAGCCGGCTAGGATCGCCATCGTGGTGTGCTGATCAAACAGATAGTCCGGATCGATGTCAGGCACATGTTCGGTGGCCACCGAATAGGCCGGCACGACCATCTTGGATTCGAAGCCGAATTTCTCCTTCACCGACACCGTCGTATCGGGCAGGTTGGCGATATCGCGATCGACCTTGTTCATGCGTCTCAACGTCTCCACGGGCGAAGCGTTGCGCTTCGCCGGCAACCCAAATTGTTCGGGGCGGTCATAAAACCTTTTCCAACCCGATGATAGTTGGAAAAAGGCACGACCTCAGCTCAGCTTGAGCTCAACACAGGCCTGCCTGCTTGAGCACGCGATACGCTTGCAGCACATCGCGGAACCGGTCTTCCGAACCTCTGTCACCGCCATTCGCATCCGGATGGTGGCGTTTCACGAGTTCCTTATAACGCGCCTTGATCTCTTGGCCAGTCGCCTTTGCGTCAAGACCAAGCGTTTCCAGCGCCTTGGCCTCAAGCGGCCTTGCCTTGCGTTCGCGTGGTGCGCCGCGGTCCCGTGGCTCATTGAACAGGTTGAACGGGTCGCGCATGCGGTTGTAGTAGCCAGCGCGGCCCGAGCGTTTCTGCGCAAAATCAGGCGCGGTGTGTACGCCGCCATTCGTGCCCATCGTCCAGGTCGGGCGATGTCCTGTCAGCGCTTCCCTCTGGAACCGCGCGATCTCGGAATCGGGAACGCCCGAAAAGTAGTTGAAGCCCTTGTTGTATTCACGCACGTGGTCGAAGCAGAACTTGAAATACTGCCCCTCAGCCATGCGTCCCACCGGCGCACGATGCGTACCCGGCTCCTTGCAGCCGTCCCACTGGCAAATCGGCGCATGCGCCTTCGCTTCCGCGTCCTTCTCGGGACGAATGCGGATTTTCTCGAAATATTTTGGATAGGGCTTCATCTGACCCCATTTATGGGCTGTTCGCCCGGCGATACAAGAATTGACATTTCGACGATGATCGCCCTAACCGCTGAATCGCGGCTTAAAAGGGGCGGACAGCAGCCGGCCGGCGACGGAAATGTTGGCGGTAGAGCCTATGTGGTGAAGGAGGACGACAATGTCCATGCAAATCGCAATGGAAAAGAAGCTTACCGACGCTTTTGCGCCGGAAAGGCTGGCCGTCGTCAACGAAAGTCACCTCCACGCCGGCCATCACCATGTCGAAAGCGGCCATCACGCCACCTTCGACGGTACCGGCGAGACACATTTCCGCATTCGCATCGTTTCGCCTGCCTTTGCCGGCATGACCCGCATCGAACGCCATCGCGCCGTCAACGCACTGTTGGCAGACGAACTGAAAGCCGGCCTGCATGCGCTTGCCATCGAGCCTGCCGCACCGGGCGAAAAGACGCGCTGGTAGCGCCAAAGATTGAAACTTGTCTTCCGCGAGCGACTGGGGCGGCTTATTCCGCGCCTGAGAACTCTCGCGTGTTTCACGGCAGCGGAAATCAGGCCTACCGATGTTGCAGGCTGGATTGTCGCACGAAGCTTGGGCAGTTTCGCATCATTCTTCGCTGCGTGTTTGCTCTGGCCGAAGCTTACTGCGGCTTCTGAGCCTCTTGCTGCTGGATCTCCACCGGCGCGGGCTTGATCCTGATGCGCGCGATGCGGTTCTTGTCGCGCTTCATCACCAGGAAACGCTTGCCGTGGAAGGTGAAGGCCTGCTTCTCTTCCGGGATGGACTGCGTCTCGTGAATGACCAGGCCGGCGATGGTTGTAGCCTCATCGTCGGGCAGCACCCAGCCCAAGGCGCGATTGAGGTCACGGATCGATACGGTGCCTTCCACCACCACAGAGCCATCCGCCTCCTGCTTTACGCCCTGGACATCGATGTCATGCTCGTCGGCTATCTCGCCGACGATCTCCTCGATGATGTCTTCCAGCGTCAGCAGCCCCTCGACCTCACCATATTCGTCGACCACGATGGCGATATGCGCACGGCGGCGCAGGAAGGCATTGAGCTGATCCTCCAGGCTGGTCGTGTCCGGCACGAACCACGGCTTCGCCGCGATCTTCAGGATGTCGATCTGGGAAAAATCATTGTCGACTTCGTTGAGGGCACGCAGAAGATCCTTGGCGTGCAGGATGCCCACGATGTTGTCGAGCGATCCTTTCCACAGCGGCAATCTCGTGTGCGGGCTCTGCAGCACCTCACGCACGATCGCTTCAGGCGCGTTATCGGCGTTGACGGAGCGCATGTTGGTGCGATGAACCATGACGTCGGAGACTTCCAGCTCACGCAGCGCCAGAAGCGCCTCGACGCGGTTGCGATCTTCCTTCATGGCTTTCGCTTCGCTGCGCAACCGGGAAATCACTGCGCGCGCCTCCTGCTGGGTCATGCGGCGCCGCTTCAGGCTGATCAGTTGCAATCCGAATGTGGCAAGCAGCGGTTTGCGAAACAGGATGGCCGCAAGCACCGCGACAAGCAGTGCGGCGGCAGTAACCCATCCCGCCATCTCGATCATCCGAGGCTGTCCCGCAGGAACGCCAGCACCTCCGAAGACGGAACATCCTTGGCGATGAAGGACTGGCCGATGCCGCGCGTCAGGATGAAGGTCAACGCGCCGCGCGAGACTTTCTTGTCCTGGGTGATGTAGTCGAGGAGCTTGTCCGCGCCCGGCATCTCACCGGGAATGTCAGCGATGCGGGTCGGCAAGCCGACCGCTTTCAGGTGCGCCTCGACGCGCACGGCATCATCCGGGCTGGCCAGGTTCAGCCGTGCGGAGAAGCGGTGTGCCAGCACCATGCCGATTGCGACACCTTCGCCATGCACCAGTCTTGCCCCGTCGTAGGCAGTTGCAGCTTCAAGCGCGTGCCCGAACGTATGGCCGAGATTGAGCAAGGCCCTGTCACCCGTCTCGAATTCGTCGCGCGCCACCACATCCGCCTTGGCCCGACAGGCTTCGGCGATCGCTTCGATGCGCGCATCGCCCCCCTCAAAGACCTCCCGCCAATTCTTCTCCAGCCAGGCGAAGAAGTCCGGCCGATCGATCAGCCCGTATTTGGCAAGCTCTGCATAGCCGGCACGGAACTCGCGGATCGGCAGCGTGTCGAGCACACCGCTGTCAGCCAGCACCAGTTTCGGCTGATGGAAGACGCCGATCAGGTTCTTGCCGCGCGCACTGTTGATGCCGGTCTTGCCACCGACAGAGGAATCGACCTGCGCAAGCAACGAAGTCGGGATCTGCACGAAATCCATGCCACGCCGCACGATGCCTGCAGCAAAGCCAGCCAGGTCGCCGATCACGCCGCCACCAAGCGCCACGACCGCGTCGCGACGCTCCAGCCTGGCCCCAAGGACGGCGTCGACCACCTCCTGCAGAAAGGCAAAACCCTTGGTCTTTTCGCCGGCCGGCAGCGCAATGGTCGCAGCCACGGCGACACCTCCGCTTTCCAGTCCGCTCTTCAGAGCTTCGAGATGGCTCGCTGCGACATTCTCGTCGGTGACGATTGCCACCCGAGTCCCCGGCAGCCGGGCCGAGATGGTCTCGCCGGCGCGAGCGATGAGACCTGACCCGATCAGGATGTCATAGGCGCGGTCGCCCAATCCGACCTCAACGGTGACGGTCTTGCTCATGGCTGCCCCTCGCCGGCAGCAATCGCTGTCCGGATACCGAAATGCCCGCAAAGGGCGGCTATCACCTCGTCGGCGATCACTTCCTTGCGCTCGTCGCGCGTTGGCACGGTGATATCGGCCAGCGCATAGGTGGGATAACGGTCGTCCATCAGCTTCCGCAGCGTGGCCCGTGGATTGGCTGTCTTCAGCAGCGGACGGTTCTGCTTCTTGGAAACCCTTTCCATCAAGAGGTCGAGATCGGCCTTCAGCCACACCGAAATACCATGCGCTGCGATCGCCTCGCGCGTCTGCGCGTTCATGAAGGCGCCGCCGCCAGTGGAAAGCACCTGCGGCCCTTGTTCCAGAAGGCGCAGGATGACCCGTTGCTCCAGCGCACGGAATTCCGTTTCGCCGTAACGCTCGAACAGGTCCGGGATGGTCATGCGCGACACATCCTCGATTTCCTGATCGCTGTCGATGAAGCCGAGGCCCAGAGCTCCTGCAGTCTTGCGGCCGATGGCTGTTTTGCCGGCGCCCATCAGCCCGACAAAAACGATCGAGCGCCCTGCGAGCTGCGTTACCAGCGCGACACGGGCTTCATCCTGCGGAATGGCGCTTTGCGGGTTCATTGCCGGCGTATCGACATGAAAAGCCCCTTTGCGTCAAGCGGCCCAGGCCGTGACAGGCGCTGCCTGCCCTTGAAATGGCGGAATCGCCGTCCCATAACGGGACGTCTCAGGCAACACCACAGAATCAAGGCGCCATCCGAAGTCATGCCGACCCTGCTCCGCCTCGTCGTGACCCTGGCGATCCTGGCCGGCCTCACCTATGGCGCGATGTTTGCATTGGTGATGTTTGTTTCGCCCAAGCAGGCCGAGCTTTCCGTGCGTATTCCGGCCGAAAAACTCAATCCAAAGAAAAACTAGCGAAGAGCCCGCGCCATGAGCAGCGCCGCCCGCATCGAAGCGTTCCTCGAAATGATGAGTGCGGAGCGCGGCGCCGCCGAAAACACGTTGAGCAGCTATCGTCGCGACCTGGAGGACGCGGCTTCCGCGATCGAGGGCGGGCTGGCCAATGCCGGCCCGCAGGACATCCGCGCCTATCTCGACAGGATCGCCGCCCAGGGTTTTGCACCGACCTCGCAGGCACGCAAGCTTTCGGCGCTACGGCAGTTCTTCAAGTTCCTCTATGCCGAAGGACTGCGCCAGGACGATCCGACCGGCACTCTGGACAGCCCGAAGAAAGGGCGCTCGTTACCAAAGACGATGGGAGAAGCCGAAGCCGGTCGGCTGCTCGACCGCGCTGCGGCTGAGGCGCTCGACCCGTCACAGGGAAGCGACCGCCTGGCGGCGCTCAGGCTGCATGCGCTGGTGGAAGTGCTCTACGCCACGGGATTGCGCGTTTCGGAGCTTGTCGGCCTGCCGGTGACCGTGGCGCAACGCGACGACCGCTTCTTCATGGTGCGTGGCAAAGGCAATAAGGAACGCATGGTACCGCTCTCCGCCAAGGCGCGCGCCGCGATGTCGGCTTGGCTCGCCGCACGCGCGAAGGTGCCTGCCTATGCCGAGAGCACGTTCCTCTTTCCCGCTTCATCCGATAGCGGCCATCTGCCTCGGCAGGTTTTCGCACGCGAACTGAAAGGTCTGGCTGCCCGCGCCGGCATCACTGCATCGAAAATATCGCCACACGTGCTGCGGCACGCCTTTGCCAGCCATCTTTTGCAAAACGGTGCGGACCTGCGCGCCGTGCAGCAGCTGCTCGGCCATGCCGACATCTCCACCACGCAAATCTACACCCATGTGCTGGAGGAAAGGCTTGTCCGGCTGGTCAACGATCACCATCCGCTTGCCGACTAGCCCCTCTATCGCTATGTGAGGGCGACGTTTCATAGCTCGGCACTGCCGTCACGGCTTCCTGTCCCTTTGTTTTCCGGCGCAGCGGTCCCCTCACGAATGTACAATTATCTCGACTTCGAAAAACCGGTTCAGGATCTCGAGGGCAAGATCCTCGAACTGAAGAAGCTCGCCGAAAGCGGCGAGGCCGTCGATGTCGCCGACGAGATCGCGCGGCTGGAAAAGCGGGCACGCGATGCGCTGCGCGAGGCCTACAAGGCGTTGACGCCATGGCAGAAGGTGCAGGTGGCGCGCCATCCCGACCGGCCGCACTGCCTCGACTATATCAGCGGCCTGTTCACCGACTTCACGCCGCTGGCCGGCGATCGCAGTTTCGGCGACGATCAGGCTATTGTCTGCGGTTTCGCCCGCTTCCGCGGGGAATCGGTCGCCGTCATTGGCCAGGAAAAGGGCTCCGACACCGCCAGCCGCCTGAAACACAATTTCGGCTCGGTCCGGCCTGAGGGCTATCGCAAGGCGGTCCGCGTGATGGAACTGGCCGATCGCTTCAAGGTGCCGCTTATCACTCTAGTCGACACGGCGGGTGCTTTCCCGGGCGTCGACGCCGAAGAGCGTGGCCAAGCGGAAGCGATCGCCCGCTCCACTTCGGCAGGTCTAGCCCTGAAAGTGCCGTCGATCTCGATCGTCATCGGCGAAGGCGGCTCGGGTGGCGCGATTGCGATTGCCACCGCAAACCGTGTGTACATGCTCGAACACGCCATCTATTCGGTGATTTCGCCGGAGGGTGCGGCTTCGATCCTTTGGCGCGACACCACCCGCTCCAAAGACGCAGCAACCAACATGAAGATCACCGCGCAGGACCTGCTCGAACTCAAGATCATCGACGCCATCATTCCCGAACCGCTCGGCGGCGCCCATCGCGAGCCGGAAAAGGTTATTGCCGCCACCGGTGACCTGGTCGCCAAGACGATGCAGGACTTTGCCGGCTCGAACGTCGATTTCCGCGAGCAGCGCCGCGAGAAATACCTCGCCATGGGCCGTTCCCTCTAATACCCCTCCTAACGATTGCACCGGGCGATCGAATGGTTTCTCCCAGGGCCATTTCCGGCGTCGACCGCCTCTAAAATGTGGCGGAGAACCCATTTTTTGCCACAAAATTGCCGTCGCTGTCGGCTCTGACACTTTGTCGGGAAGGCGGCGCAAGCCGCTTGCAGTAAGGAAATTTCAAGGTTAACGGGCTTAGTGTCCACCGATGTTCAGGGTAGCGCCTGGGCCTTGAGGGCCGTGGCGTACAATTGGAAAACGACAGCGCATCCATGTTCGCGAAACTCGCACGCACCGGCTTCATGATCAGCGTTCTTGCCGTGGCCGGCTGCAACGAAAAGTCCGTTGCCGATTTCGTACCCCAGGGCGCCAACAAGCAGCTGCCCGAAAAGATCCTGGCGGAGATGCGCTCCAAGGGCATGAATCGCGAGGCGCCGATCGTCGGACGCATCTTCAAGGAAGAGAACGTCGTCGAGGTCTGGAAGCAGAAGACCAACGGCCGCTACGACATCATCGCCACCTACCCGATCTGCCGCTATTCGGGCAAGCTCGGCCCGAAATATACCGAAGGTGACCGTCAGGCCCCGGAAGGCTTCTACACGGTGCGTCCCGGCCAGATGAACCCGAAATCGGGCTATCATCTTTCCTTCAATATCGGCTATCCCAATGCCTATGACCGCGCCAATGGCCGCACCGGTTCCAATCTGATGGTGCACGGTGCCTGTTCGTCGTCGGGCTGCTATTCGATGAACGATCCGCAGATCGAAGAGATCTATGCTTTCGCCCGCGATGCCTTCAAGGGCGGCCAGACCGAATTCCAGATCCAGGCCTATCCCTTCCGCATGACCGCCGCCAACATGGCACGCTATCGCAACGACCCGAACTACGAGTTCTGGAAGATGCTGAAGGTGGGATACGACAATTTCGAGATCACCAAGGTGCCGCCGAAGGTCGACGTCTGCGAGAAGCGCTATGTCTTCAACCAGGTTGCGCCCGACGGCCAGAAATTCAATCCGACCGGCGCCTGTCCAACCAGCACCACGCCGGATCCGCTGAAAGTGGCCTACGCCAACTATCAGAAGAACTACGATGCGGCCTTCGCCAGCGCTATGAACGGCTCGACGCCTGCACCGAAGGCTTCGATCGCCGGTATCAAGGAAGCCAAGCTCGTTTCCGACTGGACAAAGCGCCGCGCCCGCGGCGAACGCATCACCATCGATCCTCCATCGATGAACCACGATGGTTCAGTGACCGAAAACACCACCCGCATGGGGCGCATCGATTCTCCGGCCGGACGCAAGATGGCGGCGCTCGAGGCCGAGCAGGCCGCCAAGAAGAAGGCCGAAGAAGAGAAGAGGGCGGCAATCCTTGCTGCCAAGGCCGAAAAGGAACGCGCCAAGGCAGAAGCGCTTGCCGCCAAGGAAGCAGCCAAGAACAAGGCTTCCGAGCCGGCTGAGACCTTGACGGCCCAGGTTCAGCCCGCGCCCGAAGTGCCGGTCGAGGACGAAGGCCGCCTTTCGAAGATGAAGAAGAAGCTGCTCGGCATGTTCGGCGGCTGAGCCGGTATTTGCTATGTCGCAGGAAATCGCCTCCGCCGCCGAGATGCCCGCCGTCTATGACCTCAGGGGTTTGAACTGTCCGCTGCCGGTCCTGAAGGCGCGCAAGCGCCTGACCGACATGCAGCCGGGCGGTTTATTGTGGCTGGAGACGACGGACCCGCTCGCCGTCATCGACATTCCTGCCTTCTGCGCTGACAGCGGCCACCGGCTGGTCGAGAGCGTTGCCATGCCGGGCGGACATCGTTTCCTGGTCGAACGCGGCGCCTGAAGCCGGTCAGCGGCCGGCAATCGCCAGCGGATTGTTCGTCAGGGCATCACGGTCAGGTGTGTCGATGGCTGGACGATCGGTCAGTGCCGAAAACAGACGTCGCACATAATCTTCCGGCATGTCGAGCGTGATCAGCACCAGCCGGGTGCCACGCTGGCCATCCGGCCAGGCGGGCAGCCGCACCGGCGGATGCAGAAGTTTCTGCACGCCATGCACGACAAGGGGACGCGCCGGATCTTCCTTCAGCTCGATCACGCCCTTCATGCGCAGGAGCTGCTCGCCGTGCGTGGAGCGCAGCAGGTCGAAGAACATGTCGATCGCAGCGAATGCCACCGGTCCGTCATGCACCAGCGAAAAAGTCTTCACCCGCGAGTCATGGCGGTGACCGTGGTGGTGATGATCATGGTGATGGTGATCATGATCGCCATGGTCATGATGCTCTTCTGCTGCTTCACCTAGCCAGCGCGCCACGTCGGCGCCTTTGGTGGCCGGATTGTAGAGGCCGCAATCGAGCAAAGCCGCTGCGTTGGCCTGCTGGACATCGAGAAGCCGGGCGCCGGGATTGATCTCCTTCAGGCGCGCCGCCAGCGCCGTGACCTGAGCGGCATCGACTAGATCGGATTTGGTCAGCACCAGCCGGTCAGCCATCGCCGCCTGCTTCAGCGCCTCTTCGTGAGCATCGAGCGTGGCGTCACCATTAACCGCGTCGACCAGCGCGACGACGCCGTCGAGACGGAAGGCCTGCACCAGCGCCGGATGCGCCATGATCGATTGCAGCACCGGTGCTGGATCGGCCAGGCCCGTCGTTTCGATGACCACGCGGGCCAGTTTCTCGATGCGCCCGGTCTGCAGCCGGTCGACGAGGTCGGCAAGCGTGTCGACCAGTTCGCCACGCACCGTGCAGCACAGGCAACCGTCGGAAAGCTGGATGATGCCGTCCGAGGCCTGCTCGACGAGAAGATGGTCGATCGCTACCTCGCCATATTCGTTGATGATGACGGCAGTGTCGGTGAGCGCGGGATCCTTGAGCAGTCGGTTGAGCAGCGTCGTCTTACCGGCGCCCAGGAATCCGGTAACCACCGTGACGGGAATGGGGAAACTCGCGCCCATTATTACACCTGCCTTGCCGTCAGTTGGCAACCTTGACCGGCTGGTCGCCCTGCATGCCGGCCGCAACCGGCGCCACGGCCACCGGCAACGGACGATCCGGCCGCCAGGCTGGAACCGGAACGTTCGCGGCCTTGCCGCTTTCGGGAGCAGTATCGGCGACTTCGATGCGACCGATCATTGCCCTCGGAACCGGTCCGGTCGCACCGCCGAGGCTGACGGCGACCAGCTTCGGATTGATGAGCTTTTCACGCCATGGCGATTTCGGCGCCTTGGCATCCGGAGCCGGCGCCGCTTCGGACTGGGCTTCTTTCGGCTGCTTCTTGCAGACTTCTTCCTGCATGTCGTTGACCGCCAGGGTGTCGCCATAGGGCTGCAATCCAGCAAGGTTGACGGAGGCCGTCATCGAGGTGCCGAAACCCTGATCGAGCAGTTTCGCGGCCGCATCGGCGCGTGCGATCGCCGACTTTTCGCCCAGCACCACGGCGGCAAGCGTGCGGCCGTTTCGTGTCGCCGTGCCCACCATGTTGTAGCCCGACGGGCAGACGAAACCGGTCTTCATGCCGGTGGCGCCGGGATAGCGGCCGACCAGCAGATTGTAGTTGGGGATCTTTTTCTTGCCGATCGACAGGCCTTCGATCGAGAACCAGGGTTGATATTGCGGGAAGTCGCGGCGCAGCGCCGTCACCAGCAACGCGATGTCGCGCGCGGTCGTGTACTGGTCGGGGGAGAACAGGCCGTTGGGGTTGACGAAATGTGTGCCGCTCATGCCGAGCTGGGCTGCCGTGGCGTTCATGCGTGCGGCAAAGTCTTCCTGCGAACCACCGATATTCTCGCCGATCGCCATGGCGACGTCGTTGGCCGACTTGGTGATCATGATCTTGACCGCCGTGTCGAGCCTCAGCACCGAACCCGGCTTGAAACCCATCTTCGACGGGGGCTGGCTACTGGCCAGCTTGGTCATGCGGATCGGCGAATTGAGTGCGACCTCGCCGTCGGCGATGGCCTTGAAGGCGACATAGGCGGTCATCAGCTTGGTCAAGGAAGCCGGATACCAGCGCTTGAAGGCGTCCTGATGCTCAAGCACGCGTCCGTTGTCGAGATCGAACAGCACGGTCGGGTTGGCCTGGGCCTGCTGCACCGCGAGAGCCGAGGCAAACACCGCGCCCGCTGCCAGAATCTTAAGCAAATGCCTTGGCCTCATCATACGTTCCGAATCGCTCTTGCCGTCATCGCCCTGGTCTCCGTAAGATTTGACCACGGATCGTCAGGTTTCGTCATTCGGCCGTCTCCCGGCCGCAATGCCGCGCTGCTATCTAGCCTATGTGACATCACCAAGGCAAAGCATAGCGCGATCACAATTCTGTCCACGCCGGGTTAACAACCGGGCCAATAGCGAGTTTGAGACCTATGCCCATTCTGAACCGCGCCGCCGAACTGCAGGAAGAGGTCGCCGGTTGGCGTCGCCACATCCACCAGAATCCGGAACTCAATTTCGATGTGTTCGAGACGGCGGCTTTCGTCACCGAGAAGCTGAAAGCATTCGGATGCGACGAGGTGGTGACAGGAATCGGCAAGACCGGCGTGGTCGGTATCATCCGCGGAAGCAAGGGCAATGGCTCCACCGTTGGCCTGCGTGCCGACATGGACGCGCTGCCGATCACCGAGATCACCGGCAAGCCCTACGCCTCGCAGACACCGGGCAAGATGCACGCCTGCGGCCATGACGGCCACACCGCCATGCTCCTGGGGGCAGCCAAATATCTCGCCGAGACACGCAATTTTGCGGGCTCGGTCGCCGTCATCTTCCAGCCCGCCGAGGAAGGCGGCGGTGGCGGCAACGAAATGGTCAAGGACGGCATGATGGACCGTTTTGGCATCCACAAGGTGTTCGGCATGCACAACATGCCCGGCCTGCCGGTCGGCCAGTTCGCCATCCGGCCAGGCCCGATCATGGCGGCAACCGCCGAGTTCACCATCACCGTAAAAGGCCGCGGCGGCCACGCGGCGATGCCGCACGGCACGATCGACCCGATCGTCATCGCCAGCCAGCTGGTCGGCGCCCTGCAGACGATCGCTTCGCGCAACACCGATCCGGTCGAATCGGTCGTCGTGTCGGTCACCAAGTTCCACGCCGGCGATGCCTATAACGTTATCCCGGAAACCGCCGAGATCGCCGGCACGGTGCGCTCGCTGAAGAAGGAAGTGGCCAGGAAGGCTGAGGAACGGATCCGGCAACTCTGCGCCGGCCTTGCCGCCGCCCACGACACGACGATCGAGGTCGATTACGACGCCAACTATCCTGTCACCTTCAACCACCCCGAAGAGACCGTCTTTTCCGGAGATATCGCAGCCGAAGTGGCCGGCGATGCGCAAGTGCAGCGCACGATCCAGCCCGTGATGGGTGGCGAGGACTTCTCCTACATGCTCGAGGCCCGCCCCGGCGCCTTCATCTTCATCGGCAACGGCGACACCGCCGGTCTGCACCACCCCGCCTACGACTTCAACGACGAGGTCATCCCGCATGGCGTCAGCTACTGGGTGAAACTCGCCGAGAAGGCGCTGGCAGCCTGATCGCATGGCATTCGCGCCTCTTCCCTGGCAAAGCGGGGAGAGGCCGACCCCAGCGGAACGACCGAGAGTACATCGATCGGCGGCGGTTGCCGCATCGCGACCGGACGCGCATCCAGCGGCGCCAGGCTTTCAATTTGGCCCGTCGGCACTTGGCGAAGCGGCGTGAAACGGCTATGTGTTCGCCCCGCGTGGTCCCGTAGCTCAGTAGGATAGAGCGGCAGATTCCTAATCTGTAGGTCACAGGTTCGATTCCTGTCGGGATCACCACGCTTTCAGTACCTTCCAACCCAAATCGCAGCAGTTGCCCCAACTAAGGCGTCGGCTGCTTTGGCATCACGTCCTGTGGCTGGTCACGCAGGACGCGCAGTTCATACCAAAGGGCGTTGAGAATGCCGACGGTGGCGGCAAGGCCAAGACCGAGTATCCAGGCGAAGTACCACATGGGCCGCTCCTCAATAAGCGTGGTCCGCGTCGTGCAC
Organism: Terribium retamae; assembly: GCF_022347545.1. Taxonomy (GTDB): domain Bacteria; phylum Pseudomonadota; class Alphaproteobacteria; order Rhizobiales; family Rhizobiaceae; genus Mesorhizobium; species Mesorhizobium retamae. The sequence continues at coordinate 69,267 of NZ_JAKREW010000003.1, read as the reverse complement.
GTCCTTCTCGCTCACCTTGCCCCAGAGTACCCGGTAAACCCAGGCGGTGTAGAGCAGGATGAGCGGCAGGAAGATCACGGTTGCGAACAGCATGTTGCGCAGTGTTGCGCGGCTGGACGAGGCATCGAACACCGTCAGCGAATGGCTGGGATTTGTGCTCGACGGCAGGATGACCGGGAACATCGCCAATCCAACCGTGGCGATGATGCAGACGATTGAAAGCTGCGAAGCGAAAAAGGTCAGACCGGCCTTGCGTGCCCGGAAACCCGCAGCGGCCACCAACGGCAGCAGCACGCCGCATAGCGGCACCAGCCACAGCAGCGGCATGTTCTGGAAGTTGTGCAGCCACGCACCGGCATTTGCGGCGGCGATCTTGCGGAGCGGATTGGATGGTCCGTCCCATACGATCGGGCCTGTCACTTCATAGCCGCCGAACCAGCCCAGGAAGATGAAAACGCCGCCCAGCGCGAACAGGATCGCGGCGAGCAGCGCTGCCTTGGGGCCGATCGCCGCGGCACGCTCGCCCACCACACCATCGGCCTTGAAGGCGAGCCACGCGGCGCCATGCATGACAAGCATCGCCAGCGACACCAGCCCGCAGAAAATCGCCAGCGGGTTGAGCAGGCCGAACAAGTTGCCTTCATAGATGGGGCGCAGATCATCCGTGAAATGGAAGGGCACCCCCTGCAGCACATTGCCGACCGCCACGCCGAAGATCAGCGCCGGCACCGCGCCGCCGATGAACAGTGCCCAGTCCCAATTGTTGCGCCAACGCCGGCTGTCGCGCTTGGACCGATATTTGAACCCGACGGGCCGCAGGATCAGCGCGAACAGCACGAGAAACATCGCCAGGTAGAGGCCGGAGAAGCTCAGCGCATAAAGCGCTGGCCAGGCAGCGAAGATCGCGCCGCCGCCGAGGATGAACCACACCTGATTGCCTTCCCAGACCGGACCGACGGTGTTGATGGCGACGCGGCGCTCGATGTCGGTCTTGGCGACGAAAGGCAGCAGCGTGCCCACCCCCATGTCGAAACCATCGGTCACGGCAAAGCCGATCAGCAGGACACCCAACAGGATCCACCAGATCATTCGAAGCGTGGTGTAGTCGAAAAGAAACTCGATCATGTCCGTGTTCCTTGATCCAGGTGCCTATTGCGCGGGAACAAGTATGGCGCTGCGCGACGTCTCGGTGTGTTCGGTTGCCGGCCCCTTGGCGATGGCGGCCAGCATGAGCCGGACTTCGATAACGGCAAGCGTGCCATAGGCGAGCGTGAAGCCGAGTATGGTGATGATGAGATCGCTGACGCTGAGGTGAGAGGTTGCCAGGAACGTCGGCAGCACCCCTTCGATCACCCAGGGCTGGCGGCCGAATTCAGCCACGAACCAGCCGACCTCGACCGCAATCCACGGCAGTGGCATGGCAAACAGCGCCATGCGGAACAGCCAGCGCGGTGCCGGAGCCTCGCGCATCGTGTACCAGAGGGACGTCAGGAACACGGCAAGCAGCAGGAAACCGCACGCCACCATGATGCGGAAGGTGAAGAAGATCGCGGGAACCGTAGGCACCGTATCCCACGCCGCCTGCTTTATCTGCTCCTCCGTCGCCTGGCGTGGATCGGCGACATAGCGCTTCAGAAGCAACGCATAGCCGAGATCGGCGCTGGTTGCGTCGAAGCGTGCGCGCGCGGCGGCGTTGCTACGATCGGCCTTCAGCTGTTCAAGCGCATCATAGGCGGGAATCCCGTCGCGGATGCGCTTTTCAGCCCGCTCTACCAGTTCGAATATGCCGGGAATCTGCTTGTCGATCGAACGTGTGCCGATCAGCCCCATCACCCAAGGGATCCGGATCGCGAAATGCGTGGTCTTGTCCTGCATGTCGGGGATGCCGATGGCCGTGAAGGACGCCGGCGCCGGCTCGGTCTCCCACATGGCCTCCATGGCGGCCAGCTTCATTTTCTGGTTGTCGGTGATCTCGTATCCGCTCTCGTCGCCGAGCACGATCACGGAAAGAGCCGAGGCCGTGCCGAAAGCGGCCGCAATCACGAAAGAACGCTTGGCCAGTTGGATATGCCGGCCGCGCAACATGTAGAAGGCCGAGATGCCAAGCACGAAGGTGGCACCGCAGACGTAGCCCGCCGAAACCGTATGAACGAATTTCGCCTGTGCGACGGGATTGAACAGCACCGCGATGAAGTCGGTGACTTCCATGCGCATCGTGTCGGGGTTGAAGGCGGCTCCGACCGGGTTCTGCATCCAGCCATTGGCAATCAGGATCCACAGCGCGGAGAAGTTGGTGCCGAGTGCGACAAGCCAGGTGACGGCAAGATGCGCGCGGGGAGAAAGCTTGTCCCAGCCGAAGAAGAACAGCCCAACGAATGTGGCCTCCAGGAAGAAAGCCATCAGGCCTTCGATGGCGAGTGGCGCGCCGAACACGTCGCCGACATAGTGCGAATAGAAAGCCCAGTTCATTCCGAACTGGAACTCCATCGTGATGCCTGTCGCGACACCAAGTGCGAAGTTGATGCCGAACAGCACCCCCCAGAACTTTGTCATGTCGCGCCAGATGGTACGCTCGGTCATGACATAGACCGTTTCCATCATCGCAATCATGATGGAGAGACCCAGGGTCAGCGGCACGAATAGGAAGTGATACATCGCGGTCAGTGCGAATTGCAGGCGCGACAATTCGACGAGTAGCGGATCGGTCATCAGGCGTCCCCTATAAGCGTCACGACGCTCACTATAAGACGAGCATAAAATGCTGATTACAATAGCTTGCCTTGTGCCTCTTCGACGCAAGCCCGGATGAGCAAGAGGTAGATTGCAGCAAGGCAAATGAGCCCAGCCTCGAAACGCATATTTCCCGATAGCCCGCTGGCGTCCGATACGCTCGTGCGGGCACGTTCGCTGGCAGTCGGCGGGCTCCGGATTACGCTTTTGCTGCAGATATCGCGCACGGCGTTGCGCCTGGTTTTCGCTGGCACGCTGGCAATCTTTGCCGGCGTCATGATTGAAACCGGAAACGTCTCGGAAATGGCAGTCGTCATCGGCCTTGCAGCGCTGCTTCTCGCCGCACTGGGCGGTTTTCTTGCCGATCGGCAGCAGGCGGTGACGGAATTTTCCGTGGCTGAGGGCCTGCGCGAAAGCGCCCGCGAAACGCTCGCCGCGATGCCGGCCCAGACCGTACAGGCGCTGCCCGCTGGTGCTTTGATTGCAGGTCTCCAGCGCTACCCGGAAGCGCTGGCAGCCCTTGTCGTCGGCCATCGCGCAGCGGCCCTCATGCTGGGCATCGTTCCGGTTCTGGTGGTGTGCGCAATCGTCGCGGTGTCTTGGCAGGCGGCGGTGGCGCTGCTTTTTGCCACACCAGTGATGGTCGGCTTCTTCGTGCTGCTCGGCAGAACGATCCATGCCCGGGCAGAAAAACAGGAGCGCGCCTTCGGGCAACTCGCAACGCAATTCGACGACCGCATCCGCACATTGCCGACCATTCTCTCCGCGCATGGCGTGGATAGCGAACGCAAAAAGCTGGAAGCCAGGATGGCGGCTTACGCGGACAGCACCATGAGCATGATGAAGGTGGCTTTCCTCAATGCCGGCGTCATCGATTTCTTCTCGTCGCTTTCGATCGCGATCCTAGCCGTTTTCCTCGGCCTGGGACATTTGAAGCTGGCCGAGATCCCCGGTTTCTCGGGCATGCAGCTGTGGCAAAGCCTGTTCATCCTCATGCTGGCACCGGAATTCTTCGCGCCCTTCCGCCGCTATGCGGAGCAGTATCATGCCAAGGCGGAAGGCAATGCGGCAGCCCTGGCGATGGATGGCTTCCTGACAGAGCCGACCGCCTTGGAACAGGCGATGCCTCTTGGCTTGCACCGAACCGATCGCAACTTGTGCCTGCCGCCAAAGGGAATCGTGGCGATCGTCGGCGAAAGCGGATCTGGAAAATCGACATTGTTGCGCCGGCTAGCGGGGATTGAGGCTCCGGCCAAAGAAACCCGACAACCGCCGTCTGTGACTGGTGTCGACTGGATATCAACCGACATCCCGGTCCCCGCCGGCACGCTGGCGGATGCACTCTCCTGGAATCGGGTTTGCGACCCGATGGAGTTGCCGTCTGCGGCAGAACGCGTCGCGCTGCTGGACGATACGTTGCTGCCGGGCGGGTTGGACGCACCGATAAGGGCTGGAGGCGAGAACCTGTCCGGCGGGCAGCGCCTCCGGATTGGCGTCGCGCGCGCTCTATTATCCGATCGCCCGATTTTTGCCGACGAACCAACTGCAAAGCTCGACCCCGCCAACGCTGCGCGCGTCAGGACAGTCCTCGCAGATTGTGCCCGCGAGAGGCTGGTGGTCGTGGCGACTCATGACCCGGAACTGGAGGCGCTGGCAACGCTGGTTTTCGATCTCGATCGGCAACGGCCTAGCCTAGCGGAGGTCGCGGTATGAGCCCTCTCATTCCAACTGAAGCCGGGAGCGAAAGTCTAGGTCCGCGCAGTTCAACCCCCTGGTGGCGTCTGTCCGCGGTGCTTGCCTTGGCGGCGTTGTTCGCGGGAGTCCTGCTGACCGGTGTTTCGGCGTGGTTTCTCGGCGCCGTTGCATTGGCCGGCGCGGGCGGCGCTGCCTACACTTTCAATTTTCACATTCCCGCAGCTCTGATCCGGTTGTTCGCCATGGCTCGCACGGCGGCCAAATATGGCGAACGCCTTGTCGGCCACAAGGCGGCCCTGCTCGATCAGGTGTCGCGCCGTTCGATGCTGTTCTCGGCGATGGCGGCCGCGCCAAAGGTACGCAGCGCAGGTTGGCAACTTGGCGACCAGGACAGGCTCGCGGATTTTGTCGACGACGTCGAGAACTTGGACTTCGCCAAGCTCAGGGTGCAATTGCCGCTGCTGGCATCAGCCTGCGGTCTTGCCTTCGCCGTCGTCGCCACGGTTTTTATCGCCCCTATGGCCTTGGTCGTTATCTTGCCCATCTTGTTGGCCGTAGCCGTCTGCGCGCTTCGGATTCTGCCAGCCCTGACGTCGAACTGGCATTGCGTGCGGCTGCGGAAGCGGGCTGCAGGCCGGCGGCTTGGCGCGGGACTGGCTGCGGTTGTTCCGCTTCAGGCAGAACGGGCCTGGTCGGAAGCGTTGACCACATCCTTCGTCACTCTTTCGCGCGCCGACGCACGGCTTCTCCGGTCTCGGCACAAGATGGCCGCTGCAGATACTCTTATCGGCCTGCTCGGCCCCATTTGCGGCTCGGTTGTCTTGGGTATCGCATGGCTGGACGGTCAACGCGGGGAAGCGCTGCTGCCTGCGGCCTTTGTCGCCTTCGCGTGGCTGGCCCTGGGGGAAGCCGTGCAAGGCATCTCGCGCATCCTTCTCGCCCGGATCAAAGAAGGTGCCGCGTCGAAACAGTTGCGAGCCTGGGTCCCACGCATCCTGGCCGACACGGCGACAACGCGCCGTGGAGCTCGCTTGCGCAGATTGGACATCATCGCTTTGCCGCGTTGCACACCGGACGGCAGGCCGCTCTGCGCCACGATGGATTTCGCCTTGGAAGCTGGGCGGCCGACAGTGCTTTCCGGGCCAAGCGGCAGCGGCAAGACATCCTTGTTGAAGCAGATCGCCGGGTGGCTGGAGGCCGACGGGATTGGGAAGTTCGTCGGTGACAGCGTTCAACTAACGCCATCCTCGCGCATGGAGCTCGCTTTTCTTGGTCTGCACGATGCGGCAGTGCTTTCGGATTCGGCACGCGAGAATTTGTTCGCGCCCGGCGCAACCGAGGCCGAATGCTGGGCGGCGCTGGATATGGTCGAACTGCGTGAACGCATCCAGCTTGCGGGCGGTCTGGAAGGGTGGATCACCCAGGATGCGCTTTCATTGGGCGAGGCGCATCGGCTCAACCTCGCTCGCGCCGTGCTGAGCCGGTGTCCCATCGTGCTGCTCGATGAGCCCGGAGAACATCTGGACAAGGAACAGGCTCACCGCATCGTCCAGCGCCTGATCGCCCACTTCCAGGATCGCATCGTGCTTATCTCCAGCCACAAGGCATTTGCTGCGGGAGAAAAGACACGCGAATTCAAGCTCGACAGGCTCACCTGACAGCTTCACGCAACAGAGCCTCCAGCCAATCGGCAAAGACATGCAGGCGGTGGGACAGATGCTGTCTGGTCGGGTAGAGGATTGTCATGGTCATCGGCTCCGCCCGAAAGTCTGGCAACACCTCGACAAGCGTGCCGGCTTCAAGATGAGGGCGGACATCGTAGGCCGGGATCTGGATCAGTCCCAGCCCTGCTAGGCAACTGGCGATATAGGCCTCGGCGCTGTTGGCGGTAATCCGGCTGCGCATCGTTCGTGTCCGCAAAATGCCGTTTTCCAGCCATTCCCAATCTTCGACACGGCCAGTCGAAGGTGACGCGTAGTTGACCGCCCAATGTATCTCGAGTTCATCCGGCGTCAGGGGCGTGCCATGGCGTTCGAGGTAGAGAGGGCTCGCGACATTGACGAGCGGCAATTGCCCGATCGAGCGAGCGATGAGGCCGGAATCTGAGAGCGGGCCGACCCGCAGGACACAATCGACGCTGTCTTCGATCAGGTTGACGGCGCGATCGGTGACGCCCAACTCGACGGTGATCTCGGGATATTTCTCCAGGAAATCCGGAAGGGCGGGAATGATGATGAGACGCCCGATACGCCCCGGCACGTCGATCTTGAGCCTGCCCGATGGTTTCGATGCGGTATGCCGAAACAGGCCTTCGGTTTCCTCGACATCGGCAATCAGGCCCAAGCAACGCTCGTAGAAGGCAGTGCCGTCCTGCGTCACCGACACCTGTCTGGTGGTACGATGCAGCAGGCGCGCGCCGACACGGTCTTCCAGCTCGATGACTGCCGCCGACACCGAAGAGCGCGGCAGGCCAAGCGTCGCCGCCGCACGCGTGAAACTGGAACATTCGACGACGCGCGTGAAAATGCGGAACAGATCTATACGGTCCACCTGCGCCTCGCAATTGGTAGGCAATTCTGACAAGTGATGTCAGTTTCGTCTACTTTATCGTGAATTTCCAGACGATAAGTTTTGCCAAATCGGTGCCGTGCGGCATCGCAAGAGGCCAAGAGGCAAAGGAGGCCACCCATGACCGATCACAGCATCAAGGGCAAAACCGTTCTCATCGCAGGCGGAGCGAAGAATTTGGGCGGATTGATCGCACGCGATCTTGCCGCACATGGCGCCAAGGCAATTGCAATCCATTACAACAGCGCGGCCACCAAGACGGATGCCGATGCCACGCTTGCCGCTGTGAAAGCGGCGGGCGCGGAGGCCTTCCCCTTCCAGGCGGATCTCACCACGGCAGGCGCTGTAGAAAAGCTGTTTGCGGACACGGTTGCAGCGATCGGTCGCCCGGACATCGCCATCAACACCGTCGGCAAGGTGCTGAAGAAGCCGATGGTGGAGATTTCGGAAGCCGAATATGACGAGATGAGCGCCGTGAACGCCAAGACAGCCTTCTTCTTCCTCAAGGAGGCGGGCAAGAACGTCAACGACAACGGCAAGATCTGCACGCTGGTGACATCGCTGCTCGGCGCCTTCACGCCATTCTATTCCAGCTATGCCGGGACCAAAGCACCGGTAGAGCATTTCACCCGTGCGGCTTCCAAGGAATTTGGCGAACGCGGCATCTCGGTGACCGCAATCGGCCCCGGTCCGATGGACACGCCCTTCTTTTATCCCGCAGAAGGCGCGGATGCCGTCGCCTATCACAAGACGGCGGCGGCATTATCCAGCTTCTCAAAGACCGGCCTGACGGACATCGAGGACATCGTGCCATGGATCCGCATGCTGGTTTCGGAGGGCTGGTGGATGACCGGCCAGACCATCCTCGTCAACGGCGGCTACACCACCAAGTAAGCTAGCGTTCCGCGCGGGCGGGATCTTCGCAAGCCTGTGAAGAACCCTGTCTGCAACGATTGCGCACAGGCTGGGTCGGTGTTCAATTTGGCGTTGTCTTTTTGAGGGGAACAGGATGACCGGACACCACCCTTTGCTGCGGCGTCGGGACGGCCACCATGCGCGGGTCACGTTCGAGGAATTGTTCTTTGATCTCGTCTATGTTTTCGCGGTCACTCAGCTCAGCCATGAACTGCTCACCAACCTGACGCCAACCGGCGCCATCGAAACCCTGATCCTTTGGTTCGCGGTCTGGCTGGGCTGGCAGTACACATGCTGGTTTACCAACTGGTTCGATCCCGAGACACCGCGCATCCGTGGAGCGCTGTTCGCGGTGATGCTGGCGGCGCTGGTGATGGCCTCGGCCATCCCCGGCGCTTTTGGCGACCGCGGGCTGGTCTTTGCGCTGGCCTATGTCGCGATACAGGTGGGCCGCACAGCTTACGTCGTCTGGGAACTGGGAGCGAACCACCCGCTCTCCGCCAACTATCGGCGCATGCTGGGCTGGCTTTTGATCGCAGCGGTGTTCTGGATCGCCGGCGCTCTTGCCGAACACTGGACCCGCGCGGCCCTTTGGGCGGTGGCGATCGCCTGCGAGTATCTGTCGCCGATGTTCGGCTTCGCGCTGCCGGGGTTGGGCCGTTCCAGAACCAGCGACTGGACGATCGAGGGCGGGCACCTGGCGGAACGCTGCCAGTTGTTCGTCATCGTGGCGCTGGGCGAGACGCTGCTGGCCACCGGCGCCACACTGGGGCGCGCCGAGGTATGGGAACCTGCGGTGCTGTCGGCGCTTCTAGCCACCTTCCTCGGCACGCTTGCGATGTGGTGGCTGTATTTCGGCACGTCGAGCAAGGATGCCACCGAGACCATCACGCACTCCGACGATCCTGGCCGGCTCGGTGCCTATTTCCACTACATCCACGCCGTGCTGATCGGTGGGATCATCGCCACAGCCGTGGGGAACGATCTGGTGCTTGCCCATCCACATGACGGGCTGAAGACTGCCTATGCTCTGACATTGTGCGGCGGGCCTGCCATCTACCTGCTCGGCAGCGCCATCTACAAGAAAGTGGTGTACGGCTCGGTCCCGGCTTCTCACATTGCCGCCATTGTCGCCTTGGCGGCACTGTTTCCGGTGGCTTTCCACGTCGATCTTCTCGCCATGGGATGGCTGACCACCATAGTCATGCTTGCGGCAAGCCTCTGGGAGACCAGATTGGCAAGCAGACGCCAGGCCGCGGGCTGAAGGTAGCCCGTCTAGGCTCGGAGGCGCTGATCACCCTCGCCTCCCATCCGGCGGGCGACAGAGATCGGAGCCATGGAGACGCGATTGCGGCCGTCCGCTTTGGCCCGGTAAAGCGCTTTATCGGCCCGTTCCACCAGATGGCGCCAACTGCTCGGTCCCCGCTGTCCGCAAGCCACGCCGAAGCTGGCGGTTACGGTGATCTGGCGGCCCTCGGAGACGGTGAACCGATGGTTCTCCAATTTAGCGCGGATGCTCTCAGCGAGACGCCCGGCCTGGTTGATATCCGAACAGGGGAACAGCAAGGCAAATTCTTCGCCACCGAAACGGGCAACGACACAATCGATCGGAGCCTCCCGCTTCAAGAGCTTGGCCGTTTCGACCAGCACCCGATCGCCTGCTAGATGGCCATGGGTGTCATTGATGCTCTTGAAATGGTCCAAGTCGATCATGATCAAGGCGAGCGCATCGTCCTTCGGCGATCCGTCGCTGCCGTTTTGGGCAATGTAATCGAGCGTGCGCCGGTTCAGCGCGCCGGTCAGGCCGTCGGTTTCTGCTTGCTGGCGCAATTCGCTGGTCAGCGAGGCACGCTCGCGCATGCGATCCTGCAAAACGTCGATTGCATCGAACAAGCGCGTCATTTCACCGGCACCACCAGAAGCAAGCCTTTCCGCCAGCGGGCGGTCTTCCGCCAGACCGATCACTTCCTCGCGCGCTTGAAGCAGAGGGCGAAAGACGTCGCGGCGCACCGAAAGGAGCACACCGATCAGCACGGCAAGCACGATCGTGGTCGCCAGAGAAACAATGGCCAGAAGCTTTAGGGCACCATCGCGCTCCGCAGCGACCCTCGACACGGTCTTATCGAGAAAGGCCGTGCGATAATCCTCGATCGACTTCATCGTCGGCACGAAGGCCCTGGTCAGTTCGACCGCAGTTATCGAGTAGCTGCTGGAATCCTTGCCCTGCTTGATGAGGGTGTCGACCATATTCATGCCAGCTCCGAAGAACAGCGTATCGATTGCGGCCTGGTTCCTGGCAAGATCGGGCATGACATTGAGCGCGGTCTGACCACGCAGCATGTCCCATATCTGATGGATGCGCCCTTGATCACGGCGCGCGTCGATGATGTTTTCCAATGGGATGCGCTGGCGCGACGCGAGTGGCGCGATCACTTCCGAGGCGATGCGGCCGCCATATTCACGCAGATCCGCCAGCATCTGGCCAACGAGCACCGGCTCCGACAGTCCGCTGTCATGGCCGATCAGCTCATTCGCACGCCATGTCGTCACGGCACGAAAACGATCCGAAACGCCGAACATTGCTTCGATTGCTGCCTGCATTGCCCGCAACTTGGCCTCGCCACCCTGAACGGTTGCTGCGTGATCGACCTTGGTCCTTGCGAGTGCCAGATTTTCGGTGACGGCCTCGATGAGATCGCGCGGAATCGGGTGGTCGTGGAGCAGGATCGGCACTTCCGGCGGCGCCGAGAGGCTGACCAGCGCGGCGTCGCTGCGCGCTCGAAATTCAGCGAGCCGCTTCAGCGCCGTTTCGCTGGGATCCGACATCGCGTCATTGGCCGGGCCACGTTCAGCGGAAATGAAGTTCGCAGTATCGAGAATCTGGCGAAAGTACTGGATGTCGTAGTGGTTCTGCCTGGCCTCGACGAAATCGTTCCAGGCTCGTGACAGGATCATGGCCGCCAGCACAGCCGCACACAGGATGGCCAGGCCAATGCTGAAGGAGAGCTTCGGGTACAGGCTTTGATCCCGCTTGCTGAGACGCGGCCACGGCGACCAAGCGCTTTCGGCGCGCTTCCGGCTCGAGCCAAAAGCCGTTGCCGCAGTTGCAGAGGTCGTCGTTTGCGCGTGCTGAGAAACAGTGCTTGTCATTGAAGAACGTCTGGGAGTGAACCTGTCTTGAGACAGTTTAGCGATGGTCGCCTGCCGTTTGGTGAAGCCGATTGGTAAACCGAAGTAAAACGGCCCCGAGCGTTTTTGAGGGCGAACACTGGTTAACACGCGAACTTTATAGAGGTTCCCCTGACGCTGTGCCAGTGTCGAGGGCCGCCCCACATTGCGGACACCAATTGGTCACGAAATGACCCGGTGAGCGGCCGCTTGAGGACTCATTGTCGTATTCTGTTGGCTGGCCAGCGGGGGCCAACCGGAAAGGGAAACCCATGCATAAGGCTCTGTTGCTTGCGGCAAGCATTTCTTTCGTCGGCGTCTTTGCGGCGAACGCTCAATCGTCGACACCACAAGCACCGTCCAATCCGCCGGCGTCCGCACCAAGCGCCACTCCCAAGATCCAGCGCATCAACGTAGTCGATGTCAGCGAACTGCCCCAGGCGACGCAGAAAGAGGTCGAACAGATCGTTGCGCAAGGCAGCGATGACAGTCTCAAGCAGCTGCGCAGCAATATCGACGCTGTCCCCGAAGCCACTGCCGCTCTGAAGGCCAAGGGCTCGACATCGGCACAGGTCGTGGCCACGAGCATGGGACAGGATGGTACTTTGACGCTGATTACGAAGAAAAACAGTTAGAACACTTCCTGCTCAGAATACACAAAACCCCGGCGGCTGCCGGGGTTTTCGTTTTGGACCAGCCGATAGCTGTGGCGCAACAAGCTCCCGGTGCGTTTCGAGAAACCCGCCTGATCCCAGACACTTGCCAGCGCCCTCACCTTGCGGAAATATGCAAATGTTCAACCTGCGGCTGCGCATGGTTTGCTGCATCGCGCGGGTATGCGTCGAACATCAGGAGAGATGTCCATGGCAGACGACAGGCAAGAACGCATCCGGCAGCGCGCCCATGAAATCTGGGAACGCGAGGGCAGGCCGCATGGCGCGCACGAACGCCACTGGCATCAGGCCGCGGGCGAGGTCGAGGCCGAAGAGAGCAAAAAGCCCGCCCGAAATGCCGCCGCCAAATCCGCCAAGGCTGCAGCTCCCGCCAAGGCCGCCAAGCCGAAGGCGGTGAAACCTGCAAAGGTGCCAGCCGCACCCGCAAAGGCGGCTTCTACGGCGAAGGCTCCGGCAAAGTCCGCGAAACCCACGGCGAAGGTCGAGGCAAAGCCGGTCGCCAAGAAGGCGGCAAAGCCGAAAGCGCCTGCTAAAGCTGGATAAACCGGCGCTACGATCGTCTCTTGCAAGAACGCATTCCGAAAGTCAGCCAAAGGCTTTCGGGATAACCGTTGCTTGACCCTTCGCAAGGCCGCTTCGTCAACGGGCCCACACGAAGAGGCGAAGGCATTTCGTTTTCGCGCGCAAAACGGCCCGCACCGAGCATCGATTAATACCGGGAAAGCCAGAAAAATTCCTGCACAAGCACCTCGGCGTTTTCGCACGTGCGAACCACGAAAATCACAAGCCGTTGCATTTCCATAACAAATATGCTTATATTGAATGATTATTCAATAAGAAAGCATCCATCATGAACCCACATTTTCGCGATGTGGCAATTCCCGACAATTGGGATCGCAGCGGCTTGCCGGGCTGGGCCTATCACTCCGATGCGCTGCTGGAACTGGAGAAGGAGCATCTGTTCCGCACCCATTGGCAGATCGCCGGCCACGTCTCCGACGTCTCAAATCCGGGCGACTATCTGACCATGGATGTGGTCGGCGAACGCGCGCTGATCGTGCGCGGCAAGGACGGCGTCGTGCGTGGCTTCCACAATCTGTGCCGGCATCGCGGCAGCCGGGTGGTGGCCGACACTCAGGGCCATTGCGCCAACGCCTTGGTCTGCCCTTTCCACGGCTGGGTCTATAATCTCGACGGCACGCTGCGCGGCGCCGCCCGCCCTCGGTCTTTTCCCGAACTGGACAAGACCGAATTCGGCCTGAAGCCACTCGATCTGGAAATCTGGATGGGCTTCATCTTCATCCGTTTCCGAGACGGCGGTCCACAGCCTTCGGTGGCCGAGCTTTTGAAACCGATCGAAGCAGAGTTCGTGCCCTACCGTGCCGCGGACATGGTTCCGTCCTGGGGCATCTGGACCCAGAAAAGCCCGGTCAACTGGAAGTCGGTGCGTGACGTCGACAATGAAGGCTACCACGTCGCGATGGCGCATCCGGCGCTACAAGACCTTTATGGCTCAACCTATTACGACGAGCCTTTCATCAATGGCGTCTCGCGCTCCTATGCAACCTACAATCCGCATGCTGGCCGCCGCTGGAGCGTCAAGAACTATGTCCGGATTGCGCCGCAACCGGACCACCTTCCCGATGCGCAGAAGAAGGCTTGGATCTATTATGGTCTCTTTCCCAACGCCGTCATCGCGGTAACCCCGGAATCGGTGCAGTTCTATCAGGAATTCCCGCTGTCGACCGGCGAAACGCTGCTCCGCGGCGCCATCTACCGTTATGCCGACGAGAGCCGCGAGCAGGCTGCCGCTCGCTATCTTGCCTTCCGCATCGACCGCGACACCATGGCCGAAGATGTTCAGCTTTCGGTCTGGTCGAACGAATCGATGCTGTCGGAGGCTTTCGCCGGCTTCTACATGTCCGACCTGGAGTATGGTGTGCGCACGCATCACGACCATCTGCGCCGGCAGCTGCCGGTGCTTTCGCTGGAGACCCAGCCGGCCGAGAAGGACATGGATGCGCTCAACGCCGCCCTGCTCAGCCGGGTCTAGAGCGTTTCCGTTTTTCACGGAAACGCGGAAACGCTCTAAGTTTTTGTTTTCGTCGCATTTTTGTAACGCCAAGTGATTCCACCTGGCTACAAAATGCTCTAGCGGCGACGGCTGGCGCCCAACCGGCGCGCTGGTGCGGGCAGAGAGAGCCACGCATTGATCAGTCCGTGATCGGTATGCAGACCGCTAAGATCTGAACTTTGCGCGGTAGTCGCGAGGCGACATACCGCGCAGGCGACGGAAATGCCTGTTGAAGTTGGCGAATGAGCCGTACCCGATCGCACTCGCGATGTGCTGGATCGGCTGGTTCGTTCCTGACAGGCGCGCGCAGGCGTCGCCGATGCGCAGGCGGATGATGTAGTCTGAAATCGTCGCGCGCATGTGCCGGCGAAACAGCCGGTGCGTCCCCGAAACGCTGAGCGCAGCGATGCCGGCAAGTTCCTCCAGCCGGATTTCCCGCGCATAGGATTGATGGATGTGGGTCAGCACACGGTCGATGCGCTCGGCACCCGCATCCCGCTCCATCGGCACCAGCGCCTCGCTGGAAAGGGGCTCAGCTTCGGCATCGTACGCCAGCCTGTTGAGGATGGCGAGCATGGCAAGAAGCCGCTCCGGCGCCGGCAACTCGAACAACCGCTCAAAATCGTCGGCAAGTGCGATAGCCGACGCTTTCGAGAAGCGCAGCCCTGTGCCGGCGCCGGCGACAAGCGCGGCGACAGCGCCAAGCTCTACCGACGATTTGGTGATCGCTTCGATCCATTCCTGCCGGAACCACACCACCAACGCCACATGCGGGAGGGTGGGGTCCAGTTTCTCCGAAGACGACCATGTGTGAGGCAGGTTGGAACCGACCAGAACCAGATCGATACCGTCGAAGGTGCCGACGTGATCTCCGATGAAACGGTGCCCGCGCGAATTCAGCGTCAAGGTCAGTTCGAGCTCGGGATGGTGATGCCATTGAAACGGGATGCCGTCGTCGAGGCGCCGGTTCAGCATGCTCCAGGAGGCGTCGGGGCTCGGTGGCACCCGTTCAAGATAGGGCTTCATGCGGCGCTGCTCGTAGTCATAAACGCCAGAATAGTATCAAAATTCGCTGGTGCAGGACAACATTGCCTTGCTCGTCTCGCTATTCTTCCACTCATGCCCTCACTTGGGCATCAGCCAGGGAGAGAACGCCATGCAAGCAGCAGCCGTAAAAGATCACCATCCGACCACGACGATGTCGACCCAGTTGAAGGATATCGAGAAGACGCTGCCGCTGCGCGTGCTTTCGGAAGATGACTGGCAGCACTGGATCACCAACGGCTACGTCATCGTGCGTCAGGCGGTACCCGCCGAGAACGTCAAGCGTCTGGTGGATCTTCTGTGGCGCTTCGATGAGAAGGATCCCGCCGATCCTTCCACCTGGTATGCGCCGCAGCGGCGCGAGCACAAGATGAAGGAGCTCAACAACACCGGCATGCTGGAGATCTACAATCACCAGTATCTCTGGGACAATCGCATGGAGCGGCGCATCTACGACGCCTTCGTCGATATCTGGGATCGCGAGGATCTGTGGGTGACGATCGACCGGGCCAATCTCAACCCCCCGAAGAAGGTCAAGGGCAATCCCAACGGCTTCATCCACTGGGACGTAGACACCTCGATCCGCCCGCTGCCGATTGGCGTGCAGGGTGTGCTCAGCCTGCAGAAGCAAGATGGTGATGTCGGCGGCTTCCAATGCGTACCGAAGCTGTTCTCCGATTTGGAGGCGTGGGAAAAAACCCAGCCTGCCGACCGCGATCCGATGCACCCCGACATGACCGGCTTGGAGACCGTCAACATCGAGATGGAAGCCGGCGACCTGATGATCTTCAACTCGCTGCTCGCCCATGGTGTGCGCCCGAACCATTCCGACAGCCGTGTGCGCATGGCGCAGTACATTTCCATGCACCCGGCGGAATGGGAGAATGAATCGGAACGCCGGGAACGCATCCGCCTGTGGCGCGAACTCGACCATCCGCAGCGCGATGCCTTCCCGGGCGATCCTCGTGAGTGGGAAAAACACAACGCGACGACCGCAACCCTGACACCGCTCGGCGAGAAGCTGCTCGGTCTGACGCGGTGGTGAGGCCGAGTAGTTCTGTCAGCGCCCCTTCCCCTTCAGGGGAAGGGATCGAAGCGCAGCGTCCCGCCCGGAACTCCGGGATCTGGATCAACGTGTTTGGCTGTAACGGTATGAGGCTTCGCGCTAGAAGCCATGCATGAGCGCACCCGTAGGCCTATCCCCGCAAACCAGAGGCATCCTGCTGATGGCTGCGGTGGCCTTTGCCATCCAGATCGTCGACGGACTGGCGAAATATCTCAGTGCCGACTATTCGCCGCTCTTCATCGGCTGGGCGCGTTATGCGGTGGCGACCATCATCTTGCTTCCTTACGCCTTCGCACGTCATGGCCGGCACATCTTCCCCTCTGAACGCCTCGGCGCGCATATGCTGCGCACCATTCTGCTGGTGACGGCAATGTCGCTCTATTTTGTCGCCATCACCTTCATTCCGCTGGCGACCGCCATCAGCGCCTATTTCATCGCGCCCATCCTCGGCATGCTGCTGTCGGTTCTCATCATCAAAGAGCGGATGACGCTGCTGAAAGGGATTAGCCTGGTGCTCGGTTTCGCCGGCGCCATGGTGATCCTGCGGCCGGGTGGTGCGATTGAGCCGGGCATTCTCCTGGCGCTTGCATCCGGCCTGTCCTTCGCCTTCTACATGATCGTCACCCGCAAGGCTGCCTTGGAGAGTGATCCGCTGAAGACGCTGGCGTTCCAGTGCGCCTTCGGGGCACTGATCCTGCTGCCGCAGGCGCTGTTCACCTGGTCGGTACCAGCATGGAGCGACCTCATCTTTTTCGCCGGCGTCGGCATCTTTTCCCTGATCGGCCATTTCATGCTGATTGTCGCTTTCCGGTTTGCCGAAACGTCGGTGCTTGCGCCGCTCGTCTATCTCGAGCTCGTGGGGGCTGCCATCATCGGCTATCTCGCCTTCAACGAGGTTCCCGGGCCTGCCACCATCGTTGGTGCAGCCCTCATCGTCTTCGCCGGCCTCATCTTGCTCTGGCAGAGCAAGACCGTCAGCGTCGAGGAGCCGGCAGCCTAGAGCGAACAACCGAGTTCAATATTCCGCGATCGCCGAAGGGGTCCACAAACCTCGACTGGCGTGCGATAGTCAGACGCCTAGCAGGAGGACGATGGCACCATGAACGCATGGCTCTACCTGGCGATCCCCTTCGCAATCATCGTCGCGATCTTCCTCGGCATCAGGTATCGCAATTCAAGTCGCCGGTTCATGGTGCCGCTCGTCGGCGGTTCCCTTGTGCCCGGCGATGGCGGGACGCATTTCGGCGGTGACCATCATTCCGGTGGCAGTCATGGCGGTGGTGATAGTGGCGGTGGCGACGGCTGAACGCAATTCCAGCAAAAGTGTGCGGCGGTTTTGCCTCCGGACCCTCATAGAAACAAACGTTAGGGCGTTTCCGTAAAAACCTCCAGCGTCAGCCTTGCCACAACCCTTCCCGGCGCAAATCCTCCATCGTGCGCGAGATGCCTTCGCGCAGGATCGCCACCATCGTGTCGATCTGCTCGTGCGTGATGATCAGCGGCGGCGACATCACGCACATGTTGATGAGCGGCCGCACCAGCAGTCCGAGTTCGTGGCAATGCGCGTCGATGCGCGCCCCGACTGCCTTGTCGAGTTGCAGCGGATTCTTGCTTTCGCGATCGGCCACACAGTCGACACAGGCCATCAGGCCCAACCCGCGTACCTCGCCGACCAGCGGCAGGTCTTCCAGCGTCTTCAGCCGTGTCTGGAAATAGGGCGCAACTTCGCGTGCGTGCGCCAGCACCTCGTCCTCCAGGATGTCGAGGTTCTTCAGCGCCAGCGCGCAGCCGATCGGATGGCTGGTATAAGTCAGACCATGCGCGAACATGGCGTCGGGATGGTTGGAGCGGCGCAGTTCCTCCAGCAGCCGCTCGGAAATGACCACACCGCCGAGCGGGAAATAACCGGAGGTGACACCCTTGGCGAAGGTGATCATGTCCGGATCGAGCCCGAACACGTCGCCGGAAGCAAAGACATGGCCGAGCCGGCCGAAAGCCGTCACCACCTCGTCGGAAATATAGAGGATATCGTTCTCACGACAGATTTCGCGGATTCGCTGCAGATAGCCGTCCGGCGGCACGATGACGCCACCTGAGGCTTGTACAGGTTCGCCGACGAAGGCACCGATCTTGTCTGCACCGATCGCCGCAATCCTGTCGCGGAACTCCTCGACCAGCAGGTTGGCAAAGGCGTTGACATCCAATCCCTTGGGCCGGCGGAACGGATCGGGCGAGGAAAGCTTGACCACCAGATCGTCGGTGCCGTCCATCCAGTCGCGATCGCGTGGACGGCCATTCAACGAGGCCGCCAGATAGGTCGAGCCGTGATAGGCCCCGCCGCGGGACAGGATCAGCTTCTTGTCCGGCCGACCGCGTACATTGTTGTAGAATTGCATGAAACGCAGCGCCGTCTCCACCGCTGACGAGCCGCCCGTGGTGAAGAAGACGTGGCTCAGCTCGCCAGGCGCCGCGGCAGCGATACGCCGCGCCAACTCCGCTGCGGGCGCATTCATCGTGTACCAGGGCGTGTTGTAGGAGAGCTGCATCGCCTGCTCGTACATCACCCGTGCGAGTTCCTCGCGGCGATGACCGAGATTGGTGCACCACATTCCGGCCGGACCGTCGATCAGCCGCTTGCCGTCTCCGTCGGTGATATAGACACCCTCACCGTCATCGATCAGCGCACGCGCTTCCGCACCGACGGAACCCGCAACCGGCCAGGGCTGGACGAGATGGCGCCGCGCGATCTCTACCGCATTTTCCGGTATCCCTGCATTCGCCCCACCGCTTCCTGTCTCGCGCACCGCAGCCATCACCCGCCTCGCTTCCATTTCAAGTTTTCTAAGCCAATCAATCCGCCGGAAAACAGGGATTTTTGTTCCATATTTTGAATGGCTGTTCAATCAACATCGCAGAAATATCGCTTGATTTCAACCGGCTGATACGGCCATGATGATGGAGGCCGGCAAAGAGAACAGCCACATCGGCGCGAGCACTGCGTGACTGGAGCTCGACGATAAGCGGGAACGACCGGCGCCGAAGGGGAAGCAGCATGGCGGGACAATCCAGGCCGGCGATCAGATACGCACCCGGAGCGCTGCAATGACGGCAGCCGCGGAAGGATCGCCACCGCTTGCTTCGGACGGCATCCCGCGAAGGCCACCGCTTCTGCAATCAGAATCCGTCCAGGGCCTGGCCCTGATCAGCCCGACTTTCCTTTACGCTCTCATCCTGCTCTTGCTGCCGATCCTGGTGGTGTTCGCCCATTCCTTCTGGACGCAGAACTACCTCACCATCGACCATACCTTCACGCTGCAGAATTACCGCGCCGCGTTGACCGAACCGATTTATCTCGACCTTTTATGGCGATCGCTTTTCGTATCGCTTCTCGTGTCGCTGTTCACCGTGGTGCTGGCCTATCCGATCGCCTATTTCATTTCCTTCCATGGCGGCCGTCACAAGGGCCTGTGGCTGTTCCTCATCACCATCCCGTTTTGGACGAGCTACCTGCTGCGTGTGATGTCTTGGAAGGTCATCCTCGGCTACAACGGCGTGCTCAATTCCGGCCTGATGGGCCTGGGCCTGATCAGCGAGCCTTCTACGGCCCTGCTCTACAACACCAGCGCCGTCGTCATCACACTCACCCACGCTTGGGCAGCCTTTGCCATCCTGCCGATCTTCGTCTCGCTGGAAAAAGTCGACCGCACCCTGATCGAGGCAGCGAAGGATCTCGGTGACGGGCAGCTGCGCTCCTTCCTGCGCGTGACGCTGCCGCTGTCGACCCCAGGTGTCATCTCGGCATTGCTCATCGTCATGATCCCGACAGTCGGCGACTATGTCACGCCGAAGCTGGTTGGCGGCAAGGACGGCGTCATGATCGCCAATGCCATTCAGGCCCAGTTCGGCAAGGCGGCGAATTGGCCGCTGGGTGCCGCCCTTTCGGTGACGACCATGGTCGTGGTCAGTCTGATGGCCGGCGCTGTCGTCTTTCTCGTCCGCGCGGTCGCGAGGTTGGCACGATGACTGCTCTCAGGCGCTTCCTGCCCGGCGGCAGTTCCTGGCTCACCGCCTACGCTTTCCTCTATATCGGCTTTCTTTATCTGCCGGTTGTGTTTCTGCCGATCTTCTCGATCAACACCTCGGCCTCGCCGAAATTCCCCCTCGCCGGCACCACATTGCAATGGTACCGCGACCTGCCGAAGACGCCGGCGCTTATCGACGCCGCCTGGAACAGCCTGATCGTTGGCGTCTCGGCTGCCGTCCTTGCCACGACCTTCGGCATTCTCGCTGCCCGCGCCATCACCCGCTACCGCTTTCCCGGCAGGCGGCCGATTCACGGCCTGATCATGGCGCCGCTGGTGCTGCCCGAAGTCATTGTCGCCATTTCCATGCTTCTGGTGATGCTTCAGTTGGGCCTGAGCCTCTCGCTCTTCACCGTCGTTCTCGGCCACGTGCTGATCTGCATTCCCTATTCGATGTCGGTGCTGACCTCGGGCTTCGAAGGGTTCGACCGCAGCATCGAGGAGGCATCCGCCGACCTTGGCGAGAGCGCCTTCGGCACCTTCCGGCGCGTGACCTTGCCCATGGTCACGCCGGCCATCATCTCCAGCCTGCTTGTTTCCTTCACCATATCGCTCGACGATTTCATCATCGCCTTTTTCCTGACCGGGACCGAGGCGACGCTTCCGATCTACATCTGGGGCCAGTTGCGTTTCGCAGCCAAGCTGCCGGGCGTGCTGGCGCTCGGTACGCTGTTGCTCGTCGGCTCCTTCGTGCTTCTGTCGATTGCCGAAATCCTGCGCCGCCGCGCTGCGCGACGCACCCAGTTCGAGGGACTTCTGCATGCTTGACCGGCCAATGCCCGATCGCCACGCCCCGGAGCGCACGATGATCGAAATCAGGAGCGTCACGCGCAGCTACGGTGCCTTCAAGGCGCTGGACGACTGCAGCCTCGCCATCCGCGAAGGCGAGTTCTTTTCCCTGCTCGGACCGTCCGGCTGCGGCAAGACCACACTGCTCAGGATGATCGCCGGCTTCGACAACCCCACCAGCGGCACCATTGCCGTCGGCGGGCAGGAGATGGTCGGCGTGCCGGCCAATCGGCGTCCCACCAACATGGTGTTCCAGAGCTACGCTATCTTCCCGCACCTCAATGTCGAGCAGAACGTCGCTTATGGATTGAAGCGGCTGAAGCTCGGTCCGGCTGAAGAGAAGCGCCGTGTCGACGAAGTGCTTGCCATGGTCTCTCTGAACGGTCTCGGCAAGCGGGGCGCACATGAACTCTCAGGCGGCCAGCGCCAACGCGTAGCGTTGGCCCGCGCGCTGGTGATGCGACCGAAAGTGCTGCTGCTCGACGAACCGCTGTCGGCGCTGGACAAGAAACTGCGCGAACAGATGCAGGTCGAGCTGCGCCGCCTGCAGCAGGCAGTCGGCATCACCTTCATCCTGGTCACTCACGACCAGTATGAAGCGCTTGCCATGTCCGATCGTATCGCCGTGATGTTCGGGGGGCGCATCGCCCAGATCGCCTCGCCGAAGGAAATCTACCAGCGCCCGGTGAACCGTCAGGTTGCCGACTTCCTTGGCGGGATGAATTTCGTGAAGGGCGAGATCGTCGAGGAAGATGGCTCCTCGATCACCGTCGACACGCTGGGCTTCGGCCGCATCACGACGGAAAAGCCGAAGGTTTTCGATCGCAGCGGCGGCGGCACCACGCTCGGCATCCGGCCGGAGAGGCTGCGCGTGTTGTGGGACAGCGCGACCGCCAAACACGAAGTGTCCGGCACGGTGGTCGAGCGGCACTATTTCGGCGAGATCACACACTTGATCGTTGAGATACCAGGTCTGGAAAAACCACTATCGGTGACCGAAACCAACGACTTCGGCGCTGACGACATCCCTGTCGGAGCGCCTATCCGGCTTGCCTATGACCGCGACGCGCTGGTCGCGATGGCAGAATAATACCAACGGTCATATTGAATGACCGTTGGAGCGCGCGACCGCGCACCACGCCCATTGGCGCGAACAATCTACATCCAGGACCTTTGGCATAAGAAAATCAGCCCAGATCTGCCTTCAGGCGATCAAGGATCGAGACGGCATGGGTCGCGTACTCGCTGATCCAGCGGTCGTGAATACGCTTGATCGGCAGCGCGTCCAGATGGTTCCAGCGCTCGCGACCTTCGCGGCGGGCAACGACCAGCCCGGCTTCCTCCAGCACCTTCAGATGCATCATGACCGTACAGCGATCCATGTCGGCGAAGATATCGCACAAGGCGCCTGTCGTCTTGGGCCCATCCTTGAGTTCGTCGAGCAGAAGGCGCCGGCGCGGATGTGCCAAGGCCTTGAAAACATGGTCGTCTTTTGCTTCGCTTGACATGTTATGTTTTTATAACATGATAGGAGAAATTTCAAGCAGGAGGCTGTGGACATGTCCATCGCAATCAGGGTTTCAGGGCGCATCGGAAAACCCGTTTCCGAGGTCTTCGACGCCGTCGTCAATCCGACCAAGCTCAGCGGCTATTTTACCACCATTCGCGGAGCCTCCGCCCCGCTGGTCGCCGGCACCACGGTGGTGTGGTGGGGCGAAATTCCGGTCGAAGTCGACGAAGTCGTGCCCGAGCGCCGCATCGTCCTGCGCTGGGACGGCAGCGGACCGGACGACAAGTCTTCCTACAAGACCCGCATCGAGATGAATTTCGAACAGCTCGACGACGGAGGCACCTTCGTTACCATCGCTGAGGAGGGCTGGCGCGAGGACGAAGCAGGTCGGAAGCGCTCCTACATCAATTGCGAAGGCTGGTCGCAGATGCTGGCCTGTATGAAGGCCTATGTCGAATACGGCATCAATCTGCGCGACGGCTACTACCGCTCGGAAATGAGAGGCGAACCAGCCAATCCCGACAACATCTGATCCCATCCAGACGAGGACACGCCATGACGACAGCAGCACCGTTCCTGATGTTCGAAGGCAAGGCCGAGGAAGCCCTGACCTTCTACTGCAAGACCATTCCAGAAAGCCGCGTTGTTGATGTCGACCGCTACGGCGCGGGCGAGGCCGGACCTGAGGGCTCGATCAAGCTGGCGCGCGCCGAAATCGCCGGCCTCGAGGTCATGTTCAGCGACAGCCATGTCAAGCACGCCTTCACCTTCACGCCATCGGTATCGCTGTTCGTCACATGCACCTCCGAAACCGAGCAGTCCCGGATCGTCCAGGAACTCGGCGAAGGCGGCAAAATGCTGATGCCGCTCGACAATTATGGCTTTAGCCGGCGCTTCGCCTGGCTGAACGACCGCTTCGGCGTCTCCTGGCAAATCAATCTGCCCTGACCGCCTTATCCGATCTCACAATCTACAATCTGTATTGAGGAAATCCATGACCACGAAGATCGAAGGCGGCATCAACATCGCCATGAAAGTGCCGAGCCATCAATACGAGGCGACAGTCGCGTTCTATCGCGACACGGTTGGCCTGGCGCCGATCCCCGAAAAAGCGCCTGCCGTCGGTTTCAAGCTCGGTCCCAATCAGCTCTGGATCGATGAAGACGCGACGATGAGCCAGGCCGAAGTCTGGCTGGAGCTGTTCACGCCCAATTCCGGCGGCGCGCTGCAGCGGCTAGCCGAAGCGGGCGTGGTGCGCTGCGACCCGATCGAGCCGCTCGGGGAGGGTTTTCGCGGCGGCTGGATCATGAACCCTGCCAACATCGTGCACATGGTGCGCGAACCCGACGCCTGGTGACAGCTGAACGAAGGCCATGGACGGAAACCTCTCCACGACCGACGAGGCCATCCGGCTGACACGCACGGTCCGGGTCACGCCGGCTGTACTCTGGGCGCTGCTGACGCAGAATGCCCATATCCACCACTGGTGGGGCAATCACGTTAGCTTGCAGCCGCACGTCGGCGGCTCCTTCCGTGAGACATGGAGCAACGGCGATCGCATGGTGACCACCTCCGGCACGGTGCTGGAAGCAGTCCCTCCCAGCCGCCTCGTGCTGGCCTGGAGCGATGATGACTGGCCGGAGACGACGCGCCTGATGCTGACGATCGCCGCCCAGACCGGCAATGCTTCACATCTCGAACTTGTGCATGACGGCTGGGAAATATTCCAGCCCGGGCGCCGTGCACGGTTGCTGGCCGACCACTTCGCCGGGTGGCAGCATCACCTCACCAACCTCTCTGCCTATGCCGAAGCCCGAACGGAGGATCCCGATGGAACTGCGTGAAGCCCCTGTCGCCAACACCGGAATGCTGATCCGCAAGCCGGCGGCCGAAGTCTATGAAGCCTTCATCGATCCAGCCATCACCGCGAAATTCTGGTTCACACATGGCAGCAACCGGCTCGATTCGGGTCGTGCCATCGAGTGGGAGTGGCGCATGTACGACTTCAAATCTCCGGTCGTCGTCAGGGAACTGGTCAAAGACCGGAAGATCGTCGTCGGCTGGGGTGAGCCGGCCACGACAGTGGAATGGACCTTCGAGCCGATGCTTGACGGCACCGCCACCTTCGTCACCATCCGAAATTCCGGCTTCCAGGGCGATGCGGACCAGCAGGTCAAGACCGCGGTGGACTCCACGGACGGTTTTTCGCTTGTGCTCTCAGGCGCGAAGGCCTGGCTGGAAAACGGCGTCACGCTTGGATTGATCGCAGATCGGCATCCAGCCGGCGCGCCGGCCACGTAGGCGCAATTCATGCACACGGTGTTTCGCGGAATTTTCCTGACGTCGGCGAACCCTGCCGAAACCGCTGCGTTCTATCGCCATGTGGCAGGACTGCCGCTCGAACAGGTCGGTACACCGAACAGCTACATTTACTGGCGCCTCGACCGCGACGGGGTTCAATTGGCCATCCATGACGCAGCCGCGTTCGCCGCCTATAGCCAGCCGCCCCTGGCCGGGTCGAACCTGACTCATCTCTATTTCCAGATAGACGACAGGGAAACCTTTCTGGCTCGATTGAAGGAACTCGCCATCGAGCCCTTCGCGACGGACGATGTCGTCATCACCGTCACGGATCCCGACGGCCGCAAAGTCATGTTCGGCACGGCTTGAAGACCTTGCCCATCCCCGCGGGAGACGGGCAAGACGGCCTTAATGCCCGTCGCTTTTCTTCGCTTTCTTGCGCCGCGCCAGCATGTTGAGCGCTTCAACCAGCGCCGAGAAGCCCATGGCGGCGTAGATGTAGCCCTTCGGCACATGGTAGCCCATGCCGTCGGCGATCAGCGTCATGCCGATCATCAGCAGGAAACCCAGCGCCAGCATCACGATGGTGGGGTTCTTGGCGATGAAATTGGCCAGCGGCGCAGCAGCCAGCAGCATGACTGCCACGGTGATGATGACCGCGATGTACATGATGGCAATCTCGTCGGTCATGCCGACCGCAGTGATGATGGAATCGATGGAGAACACCAGATCGAGCAGCAGGATCTGGAAGATGGCACCGCCAAGACTGATCTGCAGCGTCTCGCCGATCATCGAATCCTGATGGTCCTCTGGATCGACCGTGTGATGGATCTCCTTCGTGGCCTTCCACACCAAGAAAAGGCCACCGGCGATCAGGATGAGATCGCGCCAGGAGAAATCATGACCAAAGGCACTGAAAACCGGCGCCGTCAGCCCGACGATGATGGATATCGTGGCAAGCAGCACGAGCCGCATGATCAGGGCCGCACCGATGCCCAGCCGGCGCGCCTGCGCGCGCTGGGCTTCCGGCAGCTTGTTGGTGAGGATCGAGATGAAGATGAGATTGTCGATGCCGAGAACGATCTCGAGCGCGATCAGGGTCAGCAAAGCAGCCCAGGCGGTCGGATCGTTGACGAAGGTGAAATACGGCGCAAGAAACTCGATGATCTGCATGGAGGTCGTCTTCCCCTTGAACGATCTGAAGCAGTTTCAGCGGCAGTTAAGTACGATGGTCCCCGTCTTCAATCTCACAACCAGAAGGAAGGAACGGTTTCTTCCAGTCTCGGCCCGCGACGAAACGGCGCAACGCGTTCCGCCAGACCCGTACGGTCGGAAATATCGACGCCGACGCCGCAAAGCGTAGCAGGACCATTGGCTGCTTCGAAGCGGCCTTTCGGAACTTTCGAGAGAAACCGGTTGAGTGGTTCCTCCTTGTCCATGCCGAGCGAGGAATCATAGTCGCCGCACATGCCGGCGTCTGTCAGATAAGCGGTTCCGCCATTGAGGATCTGGTGATCCGCGGTCGGCTGGTGCGTGTGCGTGCCGACCACCAGCGAGGCCCGTCCATCGACGAAATGTGCGAAGCAAATCTTTTCGCTGGTCGCCTCGGCGTGGAAATCGATCACAACCGCGTCGGCCTGCTCGCCGAGCGGACAGGCGGCGAGTTCACGCTCGCCCGCCTGGAACGGGTCATCGAGTTCGGGGTGCATGAACACCCGGCCCATGATGTTTGCGACCAGCACACGCGCACCGTTGCGCGCGATGTAGACGCCGGAGCCGCGCCCTGGCGTGCCCTTCGGGAAATTGGCCGGCCTTAGGAAGCGTTCCTCGCGCGGCGCAAAATTCAGCGCATCGCGCTGGTCCCAGACATGGTTGCCGGTGGTTACTACATCGGCACCGGCGGCAATCGTCTCGCGGAAAATCTCCTCGGTGATGCCAAAGCCACCGGCGGCGTTCTCGCCATTGACGATGACGAAATCCAGTTTGAAATCGGAGATCAGCCCAGGCAATTGTTCCCACACCGCCGTGCGGCCCGTCTTGCCCACCATGTCGCCCAGAAAAAGCAGCCTCATGCGGTCATCTATAACTGCTGGGTAAACCGCCGCAAGCCGCTCTCGGTCAGGATTTCGGGGATGACCACGTCGTGTGGCTCGTCCGGCACTTCGGGCACTTCCTGGCAGTCGAAGGCGATGCCGATCAGGCGCGGTTGTTTGCCGGCGTCGTGAAGTCGGCTGATCGCCCGGTCATAGTAGCCGGCGCCGTAGCCGATGCGGTGGCCGCGGGGATCGAAAGCGGCCAGTGGGATCAGCATGATATCCGGGTCCAGTACCTCGGCTTCCTCGCCGGGGCCATGCGTGCCGAACCCCATCTCGACCAGCGGCGCGCCGCGTACCAGTTCGCGAAAGGCGATCGTGGTCTTGTCGAGGATTGCCGGTAGGCAGAGCCGCGCACCATGTTCACGCAATGCGAACATCATCGGCCTTACATCGACCTCCGAGCGCATCGGCCAGAAGCCTGAGACGATAGCGCCAGGCTCGAACGAGACATTGTCACGTGCGGTCTCAGCCATCTCCAGCGACGCTTCGATGCGCCAGAATGGGTCGAGCGCGTCACGGCGTGCCAGCGCTTCCTTGCGCAGTTGTTTCTTGCGTTCCTTGTGCATGGCGGCGCGCGTTCCTCTCCGACAGCTTGCCTATGCCATGACACGCCAAACGGCGCTGTCGCAACGGCGACCTTCGGGCAACACAGTGCGTTAAGGGCGGAAAAGGGAGGAAAGCGACGATCCACGCAACCGGTGGAGAAGTTGATCCCGGGAACCTACAAAGTAGGTGGGCGCCATATGTCCGAACCCACGGGTCCGGTCAGGGACAGCTCCCTTCGAGATCAATAAGGCCCCGGGGAAATGTCTCTCCTGCCGCGAGGCGCAGACCGTCGCCGGCAAATATAGGGATTACTTTTCCCCAGCGCCAGCGAATTGCGAATTCGGCAGCCGGCATTCGATTGCCGACTGCCCTTGCACCCCGCCATTCCCCTCCTTAGGCTCGCGCCGGCGAATGAGGAGTTATCGATGCGTTTTGAAGGAACGTCGGCCTATGTCGCCGATAAGGACCTGATGGTGGCGGTGAATGCCGCAATCGCGCTGGAACGACCGCTGCTGGTCAAGGGCGAACCGGGCACCGGCAAGACCGAACTCGCCCGCCAGGTGGCCGCCGGCCTTGGCCTCGATCTCATCGAATGGAACGTGAAATCCACCACCAAGGCACAGCAAGGCCTCTACGAATATGACGCCGTGTCGCGCCTGCGCGACAGCCAGTTGGGCGACGCGCGCTTCAACGACATCCACAACTACATCAAGCGCGGTAAACTATGGGACGCCTTTGCGGCCGGCAGAAAGATCGTGCTGCTCATCGATGAGATCGACAAGGCCGACATCGAGTTCCCCAACGACCTGTTGCAGGAACTCGATCGCATGGAGTTCTTCGTCTACGAGACCGGAGAGACGATCCGTGCCACTGTGCGCCCGATCGTGATCATCACGTCCAACAACGAGAAGGAACTGCCGGACGCCTTCCTGCGCCGCTGCTTCTTCCACTACATCCGCTTCCCCGATGTCGACACGCTGCATCGCATCGTCGACGTGCACTACCCCGGCATCAAGCAGAACCTGGTGCGCGCGGCGCTGACTCAGTTCTACGAGATCCGCGAGGTGCCGGGTTTGAAGAAAAAGCCATCGACGTCTGAGGCGCTCGACTGGATTCGGCTGCTGGTCGCCGACGACGTCTCGCCGGAAGACCTGCGTGGAGATCCGAAGAACGCCCTGCCCAAACTGCATGGCGCACTGCTCAAGAACGAGCAGGACGTGCATCTGTTCGAACGCCTGGCTTTCATGGCGAGGCGCCAGGGATAAACGGCAGCGGCCTTCAAAGGGCGCATCTGTTTTTCCGAAACCGAAGCTATCTAACAACGGAAAGACGTCGGCTGTGCCATCGCATTGGCACAGCCGGGCAGATACAAGGGCCGGGCACCAAAGGGGACCCGAACCATGACCGTTACCGTCCGCCCGCTTGAACAGTCGGATCACGCCGAATGGCACCGGCTGTGGACCGCCTACCTCAAATTCTACAACACCGTTCTACCGGAGGAGACCTATCAGCTCACCTGGAAGCGGCTGTTCACGCCTGGCGACTACGAGCCGCGCGGCTTCATCGCCCTCGTCGACGGCAAGCCTGTCGGCCTCACCCACTACATGTACCATCGCTCCTGCTGGGCCGAAGCGAACAACTGCTATTTGCAGGATCTGTTCGCTGATCCCGAAATTCGCGGCAAAGGCGTCGGCACAGCCCTGATCGATGCGGTCAGGCAGGCCGCCAAGGCGGTTGGCGTCATCAATGTCTACTGGATGACGCATGAAACCAATGCCACGGCGCGCAAGCTTTACGACCGCGTGGCTCGCCGCACAGGTTTCATCGAATACGATCTGATGTAGTCACAAGAGATGGCGGGACCGCTCGGTCCCGCTTTTCCTCAGCTGGATTTATCGGCGACCCAATCGTGCCACTCGTCTTCGGAACCATGGAAGGCGTTGAGGTCGATCTTGCCGGCCACGCCATGCGACAGGCCTGAACCCGAATACTGCCAGAACACCCACTTGCGGCCGGGATAGACCTTGGACGGATGCTGGGCGACCGCGCGCAACCAGAACGGATAGTCCAGGAAGGCTCCCCTCAGATTGTCGCGGTAGAAGTCGGGCGCGGTGTAGATGATCGGACGCTGGCCGTAATGCCGCTCCAGCCTGTCCATGAACACTTGCATCTTCTCCAGCACTTTCTCGCGTGAAAGACGGCGCTTGCAGCTGGATTCGCCGTTGTATTCGACATCGATGACCGGCGGCAAAGCACCCGGCACTTTTGGCACGTTGCGAATGAACCAGTCGGCCTGTTCACTGGCGACGCGGCACCAGTAGAAGAAATGATAGGCACCGCGACGCAACCCAGCTTCGTGTGCTTCGCGCCAGTTCTTCCTGAACATCGGATCGAGATGGTCACCGCCATCGGTGGCCTTGATGTAGGCGAAGTTGGCGCCTTGGCTGCGCAGCCTTGCCCAGTCGATGTCGCCCTGCCAGCGTGAAACGTCCACGCCGTGTACGGCAAGCTGCCTCGGCGAGGTGGCGCGGCCGAAATTGATCGGCTTGGCGTCACGGAAGCGACGTGCATAGACCTCGCCGCGCACGATCGCTGCCTTGCGGATCACCGGCTTTTCCGATGGGGTCCGTATCGCCGGCCTCATGGCCGGCAGGGGCATGCTGGGTTCGGAGCCCGCGAAGGACCCGGTTCCGGGAATGGGCGCTTCCGGAATTGGCGCCGTCATCGCCATTTGCGGCGCAGGCGCGTCACGCAGTTCTGTGCCCACGCTGGCGGTCGGCACCGGGCTGTTCGGCCGGGTGATCGAACTGGTCGTCTCGGATGATGGTCCCGGCGCCAGGACGTCGTCCATGCCCGAGCTGGAGGCACAGCCGGCGAGCGCCGCGCAGGCAAGCAGGATTGCCGACACCGTGGTGAAACGCATGAGAACCCGTACGCAAAACAAGAACCGGAGACGGGCATCGATACCAAAACTCCCGCCAAGGGAATTGCTAACGGGAAATTACCAAAAAAGGCTGAATCTTATTTTTACCATGAGTGTGGCAACGCGGCAGTGTCGACCCGCCCTTGCCTCTCCGACCTCCCCGACGCACATTGGCACCATGTTCATCCCGTTCTTCCTCGAGCTGAAAGCCGCCAAGGTTCCCGTGTCGCTGCGGGAGTATCTGACGTTGCTGGAAAGCCTGGAAGCGGATCTCGTCAGCTATGACGTCGAGGGTTTCTATTACCTCGCCCGCGCCGCGCTGGTGAAGGACGAGCGGCATATCGACCGCTTCGACCAGGTCTTCTCGCACTATTTCAAAGGAGTGGAGGCCATCTCGGGCGAAGGCGGCGTCGACGCTGCCGCATTGCCGGAAGAGTGGCTGCGCCGGCTGGCTGAAAAGACACTGACGGAAGATGAGAAGAAGCTCGTCGAAGCGCTCGGCGGCTTCGACAAGCTGATGGAGACACTGAAACAGCGGCTGGAGGAGCAGAAGAGCCGCCACCAGGGTGGTTCGAAATGGATCGGCACGGCCGGCACCTCACCTTTCGGTGCTTATGGCTACAATCCCGAAGGCGTGCGCATCGGCCAGGCAGAAAGCCGGCATCGTCGCGCGGTGAAGGTGTGGGACAAGCGCGAATTCAGGAATTTCGACGACTCCGTCGAGCTTGGCACGCGTAACATCAAGGTGGCGCTGAAGCGCCTCCGTCGCTGGGTGCGCGAGGGCGCGGAAGAAGAACTCGATCTGCCGGGCACCATCCATGCCACAGCCGAGCATGGCTATCTCGACGTGCAGACTCGGCCGGAACGGCGCAATGCCGTCAAGCTTCTGATGTTCTTCGATGTCGGCGGCTCGATGGACGATCACATCAAGGTGGTGGAGGAATTGTTCTCGGCGGCCCGCGCCGAATTTCGCCAGCTTGAATATTTCTACTTCCACAACTGCCTCTATGAGGACGTCTGGAAGGACAATCGCCGCCGCTACAGCGAGAAGATCCCGACCTTCGACGTGCTCCACAAATACGGCCACGACTATAAGGTGATCTTCGTCGGCGACGCCTCGATGAGCCCTTACGAAATCGTCTCCCCTGGCGGCGCGGTCGAACACTGGAACAAGGAAGCGGGCGCCATCTGGCTACAGCGAGTACTCGATCAGTGGCCGAACGCGGTCTGGCTGAATCCCACCCGCGAACAGCATTGGGGCTACACCCATTCCATCAGCATGATCCACGACATCTTCGGCGGCCGCATGTATCCGCTGACATTGACCGGCCTCGAAACCGCGACAAAACAATTGTCGCGAAAACACTGATCCCGTTCTTTGTCGTGTTGCGCACGTCAGCCAACAAAAAAACCCGGCCGCATGGCCGGGTTCTTGAGTCAAACAGAAGGCCCGATCAGGCAGCTTCTTCCTGTTCGGTTTCCTCGTTGTCGGCCTTGGCGCCACGCTTAGGGCCCTTGTTGAGGTTGACCTCGATCAACCGGACCGCTTCGGTTTCCGACATGCGGTTCACAGCCGCGATCTCACGGGCCATACGGTCCAGGGCAGCTTCATAGAGCTGGCGCTCGGAGTAGGACTGCTCCGGCTGGTTTTCGGCTCGATAGAGATCGCGTACGACTTCCGAAATCGAGATCAGGTCACCGGAATTGATCTTCGCATCGTATTCCTGGGCGCGGCGCGACCACATGGTGCGCTTCACGCGAGCGCGGCCCTGTACGACCTTCAGCGCGCGGTCGACATAGTCGGTCTCGGAAAGCTTGCGCATGCCGATCGAGGTCGCCTTGGCAACCGGTACCTTCAGGCGCATCTTGTCCTTTTGGAAATCGATGACGAACAGCTCCAGCTTGTGGCCCGCTACCTCTTGCTCGTCGATCGAGACAATCTGGCCGACGCCATGCGCCGGATACACGATGAACTCGCCGGTTTTGAAGCCGTGACGGGCTGCTGATGCGGACTTCTTCTGCGGGGTTGTGGTTGCCATTACGCCCTGAACTCCTTGTTGTGACGCCGGCAGGCCTCTGCCGGCAGAACTGGGGCTGCCGGATCACGTCCGGCCTGGGATGCCACACAACAAGCGAAATCCTCCGGAAAAAGCCTGCGCCGGCCAACCGCACAATTGCGTTCGCCTGGCCCAGAATGCTCTGGTCCGGAAATTGGAATTCACCTTTCGATGATTAAGGGCGTTTGCGCCATAAATCGACGTTGTGTCACCGGCATGTTTTTTATGTGTAACACAAAAAGTCGCAAGAATCAAGATTTTGCTGCATGCGCGAAGGACAAGCACTACCGCGCCTGTCAAGACGGTTAGCACAATCCTGCTGTTGCAGCGGTCTGTCTTGAAGCGTCAGTCGCCGCCACCCGGCTCCGCGGAGAAGTACTTTTCGAACTTCTCGGTCTCACCATCGAACTGCTTGGCGTCGGCCGGCGCGTCCTTCTTGGTGGTGATGTTGGGCCACTTCTCGGCGTATTCGGTGTTGATCTGCAGCCATTTGTCGAGGCCTGGCTCGGTGTCCGGCTTGATCGCGTCGGCGGGACATTCCGGCTCGCAAACACCGCAGTCGATGCACTCGTCCGGGTGGATGACGAGCATGTTCTCGCCTTCATAGAAACAGTCGACCGGACAGACCTCGACGCAATCCATGTATTTGCATTTGATGCAATTATCGGTGACGAGGTAGGTCATGGCCTGCTCCGGGAAAACCCCGTTCTCTTCTCTATTGTTGCCGGTCAGGTAACGTCTTTGACCAACGCTTGCAAGGCCGGCATGTTCTAACGAATTAGCCCAGGCGGGTTTTGAATTCCAACGGCACTACCGCAATAGATCCCAAGATTCTCAATCCTCGTCGCGCAGGCGATCGGTTTGCCGCCTTTCCTTCTTGGTCGGACGGCCGCTACCCGTATCGCGCAGGGGCACGATCGCGTCGGGCAGCGCTTCCCTGCGGGCCGTCGGAACGGGCGACATATCCTCATAGAGGGTCCGCGCTTCTTCGGCCGGACCTCGCCGCAGCCCGGGCGCAAGAACTTTCCAGACGAGAATACGCCCGTCGAGGGTGATGGTGAGAACGTCACCTACCTTCACCAGATCGGACGCCTGCGCTGCTTTGTCGCGGTTGATGCGAACCCGTCCTGCAACCGCCAGCTTCGCCGCAAGCGAGCGCGATTTGACCGCACGGGCAAAAAACAGCCACTTGTCGATGCGCTGACGTCCCTCGGCAACCATCGGTTCAAAGACCATGGCAGCGCGCCGGGGGACGCAGGCCGGCCATCTACTTCTTCAGCTGGTCGCGCAGTGCGGCCAGCTTGGCGAAAGGCGAGTCCGGATCGAAGCGAGCCGGGCGCTCCTCGCGGGGCTTCCCCTGGAACGAGGGCTTGCCGCCCTTGCCTTCCGGCCGGCGACCATCCTGCTTGCCCTTCCAGTCTGGACGACCGTCGCGCCTGTCTTGGCGTTCACCGTGCGGTTTGCCGACGGGGCGGTCCTGCCGCCCGCCCTCGCCGTTGGCGCGACCCTTGAAGCGGTCGCGCGAGAAGCGTTCGCGGCCATTGCCCTGGTCGGTGCCATCGCGCTCGGAGCGCTGGCGGCTCTGATCGCCTTGCGGGTTGCGAGCGCCACGCTGATGGCGATTGTCGCGGCGGTGATGATCGAAACGCGCCTGGCGCCACAACAGGATCGGCTTCGGCTCTTCTGCCTCTGTCTTCGCCGCCTCGCCGTTCGGCGTTGCGTCCGCGCTTTCGTTCGCGACGGCCTCCGCCTGCTGCGCGGTCTCGTCGGCATGTGGCTCGACGGCCTCAACCGTTTCCGTCGCAACATCAGCGGTCGTTGCTGCGTCTAGCTGATCCTCAGCTTCGATCACCTCTGCCGACTTTGCGGTCTCAACAGCGTCGGTGCCCGCATCGGCGCCTTTGGTTTCAGATGCGTCTGCGACCTCGACCTCCGTTGCTTCAGCAACCGGCTCGGACGTCGGTTCGACGTCGGTTGCAGCAGAGTCACCCTGCGCACTTTCTTCGGCAGCCACGGTTTCGGCTTGCTCGACCGTCTTCGCGGCGGCATCAGCCGCCGCTTTCGCTTCCGCCGCTTTCGCTTCCGCGGCTTCGCGAGCGGCCTGGTCCAGCGCCTCGAGCTTGGCCTTCACGTCGGCTGCCGGCTTCGGCTCGGCGCGGTAGCCGAGACCTTTGAGGATCTCTTCCATATCGTCCGCGGTGGCGCCGAGGATCGACATCATCGGCGGCGTGACCATGAAGGACTGGCCGTCATAGGCTCCGTCCGGACGCGCGCCCAAACCCGGCTTCCAGTTGGTTGCCGGCCGTATAAGGTCAGCCAGCCGCTCCAATATGTCGACACGCACTGCCCGGCGGCCAAGATTGCGATAGCCGGCCAGCCGGTAGAACGCTTTGTCGAAGGCTGGATCGATCACGATGGAGGTACGCCCCGAAGCCAGTGCATGCACAACGTCGCCGAAGCCCGGCTTGTCCTTGCCGTCGTCCTTCAACGCCCAGAGCAAGGTCACCAGGCCTGCCGGGGCCGGCTTGATCAGTGATGGCACGAAGACATGGTAGGCACCGAAACGCACGCCAAGCCGCCTCAGCGCGGCGCGGCCTTCCTGATCCAGCGAGCGCATTTCTTCAGCGATGTCTCGGCGATTGATCAGGCCGAAATGTTCGACGAGTTGGAAGGCGATGCCGCGTGCGATGCCGGTGAGCTGTTCGGCGTTCTTCAAATCCACCAGCGGCTTCAACAGAAGCTCGATCTGGAAATTGACGAAACGCTCGGCACGCGCCGCCACCTTGTCGCGGGCGGGGCCGGTGAGTTGCTCGTCGGCCAGCAGCACCAGACGGGGCTTGAGCGCGTCTTCGCCAGCGACCAGCGTGCCGATCGGCGCGCCGATCCAGCGCAGCACGCCATCGGAACCCAGTGCGATATCGTTGTTGCCGGACGCCGCGAAGCGCTCCGCGCGTGCCTCGAACTCCGAGGCCAGCGCCTTTTGCGCAGCGGTGCGCACGGCCTTGGCATCCTCGCCGCCGGCGCCGGGGTCTGCCGTGAAGCGGAACCCCTGCAATTCGCCGACGTGATGGCCCTCGACGAGGACGGTTCCGGTAGGGCTGATTTCGGCTTCAGGCATGGTATTTTCTCTAAGGCGCCGCATGAGGACGGAAGTCCTGCGATCAACGAAGCGTTTCGTCAACCGCTCATGTAACGCGTCTGACAATCTGTCTTCGATTTCCCGTGTCTTTTCTTGCCAGTGTGTCGGATCGGCAAGCCAACCTGGACGATTGGATACGAAAGTCCACGTGCGAATCTGCGCGATGCGATGCGAAAGCGTATCGATGTCGCCTTCAGTCGTGTCCGCGCGTCGTACCTGTTCGGCCATATAGGTCTCGTCGACATGGCCCCGCTTGGCAAGGTCCATGTAGATGGAGGCGATGAGGTCAGCGTGCTGAGCCGGCGCGATCTTGCGATAGTCCGGAAGCGCGCACGCTTCCCACAGCAGGGCTACCCGTTCGCGGCCGGTGGCGAGCGCCCTGATCTCTCCGTCCTTCGACAGAAACTCCAGCGCCTGTGCATCGACAGCCGGCAGCGCCCGAGTCAACCCTTCCACTGGTGCATTGGTTTCGATCGAGCGCTTCAGCGCATCGAGGCTGGAGAAGTCGAAGCTGGCTGTGCGCCACTGCAACACCTTCACCGGCTCGAAATCGTGGCTTTCGATCTTCTGCACGAGATCTTCGTCGAAGGGATCGACCTGCCCGGTGACACCGAAGGTGCCGTCGCGCAGATGGCGGCCGGCGCGGCCGGCGATCTGGCCGAGTTCGGCAGCGGTCAGGTTGCGGTATTGATAGCCGTCAAACTTCCTATTTTGCGCGAAGGCGACATGATCGACATCGAGGTTAAGCCCCATGCCTATCGCGTCGGTCGCGACTAGGTAATCGACGTCGCCTGACTGGTAGAGTGCGACCTGGGCATTGCGCGTGCGTGGGCTCAGCGCGCCCAGCACAACTGCCGCACCACCCTGCTGCCGACGGATCAGCTCGGCAATGGCGTAGACCTCATCGGCTGAAAAGGCGACGATGGCAGATCGGCGCGGCAAGCGGGTGAGCTTCTTCGAACCGGCATAGGCAAGATGCGACAGGCGCGGCCTGGTCACCACCGACACGCCTTTCAGCAGTTTCTGCAGAATGCCGTGCATGGTGGCCGCGCCAAGCAGCAGCGTCTCCTGCCGGCCACGCAAGTTGAGGATACGGTCGGTGAAGATATGCCCGCGCTCCAGATCGCCAGCCAACTGCACCTCGTCGATGGCAACGAAAGCGGCGTCGGTCTCGCGCGGCAGCGCCTCGACGGTGTGCACCGAATATTTCGCCCCGGCCGGCTGAATCTTCTCCTCGCCGGTCACCAGCGCAACCTTGTTTGCACCGACCTTTTCGCAAAGCCGCGCATAGACCTCGCGCGCCAAAAGCCGCAGCGGCAGACCGATCAGGCCGCTCTCATGCGCAACCATGCGTTCGATGGCGAGATGCGTCTTGCCGGTGTTGGTAGGCCCAAGCACCGCCGTGACGTCGCGTCCGGACAGGATCAAAGGCCCGGTAGGTTTGGGGTGAATGTTCATCGGCCCGAAGAAAAAAGCCTTTTGTCATATTTGGGACCGGTCCCGCCCGGCGACAGCGCACACATAGGCATTCACAGGCACGAGCGAAAGCAGAATGTTCGCAAAACCGTCGCATCCGGAAGCTCCAACGAACGATGTGCACCGCCCGATTAACATTCGGAACGAGTCTGGAACGAATCGGCGACGAATCGCTGACTCGTCGTGATTCGTGTTTTGTTCACGGCTATATGTGGGCGCTTCGATGGGGATTCGCACCATATGCTGAATCGGCTAAACGCTCCAGGCGAACATGGAACCCAGCGGCTATTAACTTTTGCCGACAATCGATATCCGAACCAACGCCGGGTAACGGAGGGTTTCCCCTAACCAGCTGAAATCGTAAGGTTTTCTTAAATAGAATTAAGCGTTTATGTAATCCGAGCCGCGATTTTCATTAACGCTTCGACCAAAGACAGAACGAATCGGCGACGAATCGGCGATCTGAGAATTTTCCCGCTTTGTTCACCCCAACATGTTGTGTTGTGCACAGCTTGTCCACCGATGATTCACAGTCTTGGGGAATGTTTGTTCAATTCGCACCGATCCGTCGTTAACGTTTGCGTGCCGTATCGGCACAGCCAAGCGCAATGCCGTCGGCGCGCCCATGCCTTCCGTCCAATGGTTCGGAAAAGCAAACGGGCCGCAAAGCGGCCCGCCCTAAAACAAGGTTCCTCAGGCGAAGTATTGCCCGCCATTGGCCGAGATTGTGGAACCGGTGATAAAACCCGCTTCCTCGGAGGCCAGGAACACGACGCAGCGCGCAATCTCTTCCGGCTCGCCCAAGCGTCCTACTGGAATCTGCGGAATGATACGCTCGTTGAGCACCTTTTCGTCGATCGCTTTCACCATCTCGGTAGCGATGTAACCGGGGCAGATCACGTTGACGGTGATGCCCGCACGCGCTCCTTCTTGAGCCAGAGCCTTGGTGAAGCCGATGTCGCCGGCCTTCGACGCCGAATAATTCGCCTGGCCAGCCTGGCCCTTCTGCCCATTGATGGACGAGATGGTGATGATGCGGCCAAACTTGCGGTCACGCATGCCGTTCCATAACGGATGCGACATGTTGAAGACGCCGGAAAGGTTGGTATCGATCACTTCCTTCCACTGCTGTGGCGTCATCTTGTGGAACATGGCATCGCGGGTGATGCCTGCGTTGTTGACCAGCACTGAAACCGGGCCGAGGTCGGCTTCGACCTGTTTGATGCCTGCCGCGCAGGCCTCGTAATCGGCGACCGACCATTTGTAGGTTTTGATCCCTGTTTCTGCCGAGAACTTTGCCGCAGCCTCGTCGTTGCCGGCATAATTTGCGGCGACGTTGTAGCCGGCATTCTTCAAAGCGATCGAGATTGCGGCGCCGATACCGCGCGACCCACCAGTGACGAGTGCGACTTTACTCATGCGTTTCCCCTTTTTGCTGCATCTTCATTTTGATTGGTCCGTGTAGCGGACTTCTTGAACCTGACCCTTGTGACGAGCCTTTGACATGAAACGGGCGGCACTTTGGCCGCCCGTTCTATTTTCGATCAGAGTGCCTCGACACACATCGCCACGCCCATACCGCCGCCGATGCATAGGGTGGCCAGCCCCTTCTTCGCCCCGCGCCGCTTCATCTCGTAGACCAGCGTGTTGAAGATGCGCGCGCCCGAAGCGCCGATCGGGTGACCGATCGCGATGGCACCGCCATTGACGTTGACGATGTCCGGATTCCAGCCGAGCCCCTTGTTGACCGCACAAGCCTGCGCTGCGAAGGCCTCGTTGGCTTCGACGAGATCGAGATCGGAAACCTTCCAACCGGCCTTTTCCAGCGCGCGCTTCGAAGCCGGGATCGGGCCTGTGCCCATCACCGAAGGGTCGACGCCGGCAGTCGCCCAGGAGGCGATACGGACGAGCGGGGTGATGCCGCGGCGGGCGGCTTCCGCTTCCGTCATCAACAACGCGCCGGCGGCGCCGTCATTGATGCCCGAAGCGTTGGCAGCGGTCACCGTACCGTCCTTGTCGAAAGCCGGCTTGAGCTTGGTCATGGCATCCAACGTGGCGCCGTGACGGATGTACTCGTCCTGATCGATGATCGTATCGCCTTTCTTGCCCTTGATGGTGAAGGCGACGATCTCGTCCTTGAACTTGCCTGCCTTCTGCGCCGCTTCCGCCTTGTTCTGCGAGGCAAGGGCGAAAGCGTCCTGATCATCGCGGGTGATCTGGAATTGCTTGGCGACGTTCTCGGCGGTGATGCCCATGTGATAACCGTTGAAGGCGTCCCACAGGCCGTCCTTGATCATGGTATCGATCATCTTGTAGTCGCCCATCTTCACGCCGGCGCGCAGATGTTGCGCATGCGTCGACAACGACATCGATTCCTGGCCGCCGGCCACGATCACCTTCGCATCGCCGCTGGAGATCTGCTGCATGCCGATGGCGATCGCGCGCAAGCCCGAGCCACAGACCTGGTTGAGGCCCCAGGCCGTCGTCTCGATCGGCAGACCGGCGTTGATCGACGCCTGTCGCGCCGGGTTCTGGCCCTGAGCGGCGGTCAGCACCTGGCCGAGGATAACCTCATCGACTTCCCCAGCCTCGACGCCCGCCCGCGACAGCAACTCGCGGATCACCACGGCACCCAGCTCATGCGCGGGCGTCGCCGCGAAGGCTCCGTTGAAGGACCCGACGGCTGTGCGCGCGGCACTAGCGACGACGATGGCATTGGATGCGGACATGTTCTTCTCCAGACCTCGATTTGAGCGGTTTGAAACCTTCGGTATGACTTTTCTTGCTGGTTCGAGCGCTTGAGTCAAATTGGAAATCCGTCCCCTTTTCACCCGCTTTTCAGCTGTGCAAACCATGCTGCGCAGCATGTTGCGGCATGTTGCGCAGCATATTGCAGCGCGGAAAAGATGACTGGAACTTCCGCACTGCACAAACCGCTTGGAATTGTGACGGTTTTGCGCATATCCTCGACAAGGGAGTAATCGTTACCGGCTGCTTACCAGCGTGCCGGTATCCGCGGGAGGATGCTGAATGGCGGCGAAAGACGAACCGGTGGTCATCAAGAAATACGCCAACCGCCGGCTCTACAACACAGGCACCAGCACCTACGTGACCCTCGAGGATCTCGCCGAAATGGTGAAGAAAGGCGAGGAGTTCACCGTCCAGGATGCCAAGACAGGCGACGACATCACCCACCCGGTGCTCACCCAGATCATCTTTGAGCTGGAAAACAAGGACGGGCAGAACATGCTGCCCATACCTTTCCTGCGTCAGCTCATCGCCTTTTATGGCGACCAGATGCAGATGATCGTGCCGTCCTTCCTCGAACAGTCGATGATTGCCTTCTCCAAGGAGCAGGAGCGCTTCCGCGACCAGATGAAGTCGGCGCTCGGCAAGACGCCGATGGACATGATGAAACTGCCCACGCCGATGAAAGCGTTGGAGGAGCAGACCCGTCGCAACATCGAGATGTTCCAGAACGCCATGCGCATGTTCACGCCGTTCCCGGGCGCAGGATCGGCCCCATCGAACAATGCCCCCGAGCCGGCCAAGTCCGAACCGTCGGAAAAGGGAGACGATCTGCAGGAGCTTAAGGAACAGATCGCTGCCATGCAGCGCAAGCTCGACAAAATGTCTTAGAGCGCTGCGTCTCTACCCTTCGCCGTAAAGGTCTCGGCAAACTGCACGCGCAGGAGATTCTTCTGCACCTTACCCATCGTGTTGCGCGGCAGTTCATCGACCACGAAGATGCGGCGCGGCTGCTTGAAGCGCGCGAGATGTGATGTCAGTCCGGCCAGCAGGTTGGTTTCGTCCAGCACAGCTCCCCTGCTTGCAGTTACCACGCCAACGACCCCTTCGCCGAGATCAGGATGCGGCACGCCGATCACCGCCGATTCCGCTACGCCTGGCATCCCGTCGAGCACAAGCTCGATCTCCTTGGGATAGATGTTGTACCCGCCGGCGATGATGAGATCCTTGGCGCGGCCAACAATGGTCACGTAGCCGTCGGCATCCTGCGTGGCGAGATCGCCGGTGATGAAATAGCCGTCCGGGCGAAATTCCTGTGCGGTCTTCTCCGGCAAATTCCAATAGCCCTTGAAGACATTGCGGCCCTTCACCTCGATCACACCGATTTCTCCTGCCGCGACAGGCTTTCCCGTATCCGGTTCCGCGATGCGCACCGAAACGCCGGCCAGCGGCTGGCCCACGGTGCCGGCGCGGCGCTCGCCATCATACGGATTCGATGTGTTCATGTTGGTTTCGGTCATGCCGTAGCGCTCAAGGATACGCATCCCCGTGCGCGCTTCGAAGTCGCGATGGGTCTCGGCCAACAGCGGCGCGCTACCGGAAACGAACAGGCGCATATGCCGGACCAGATCCTGCGTCAGGCGCGTGTCGGCAAGCAGCCGCGTGTAGAAGGTCGGCACGCCCATCATCGTGGTCGCGCGCGGCATGTTCGCCACGAGATCGTCGATATCGAGACCGGGCAGGAAGATCATCGACGCGCCGGCGAGCAGGATGACGTTGGTGGCAACGAACAAACCGTGCGTATGGAAGATCGGCAAGGCGTGGATGAGCACATCGTCCTTCGTGAAGCGCCATGCCCCCACCAACGCCTCCGCATTCGACAGAAGATTGTCATGCGTCAGCATCGCGCCCTTCGAGCGCCCGGTGGTGCCGGAGGTGTAGAGGAAAGCGGCGAGGTCATGTGGACCGCGCTCGATGGGCTCGTAGCTTTCCGTTTGCCCGGCGGCGCGTTCCGCAAGCGTGCCCGAACCGTCGCCATTGAGGGTGAGCAGCACGGCTCCCGCCTTGTCCGCCACCGGCTGCAGCGCCGTTGCATCAGCACCGTCGCAGATCAGAAGTTTTGCGTCGGCGTCGCTGACGAAATAGTCGACCTCGGCGGCTGTGTAGGCTGTGTTGAGCGGCAGGAACACCGCACCCATTCGCACGGCGGCGGCATAGACCGCGAGCGCTTCCGGCGATTTCTTCGCCTGCAGCGCCACGCGATCGCCAGGCTGTATCCCGGCGCCGACCATGGCATGCGCGATGCGCGCGGACAGTTTCAGAAACGCGGCATAAGAGATGCTGGAGCCATCTCTAAGGGCAAGGAAAGCACCGTCGTTGGCTTCGTGCGGCCGAAACAGCGCGTCGTAAAGCGTATTGGTCAAGCAAGGCTCCGGCGGTTCGAAACGAATGCTCTTTCCAGCACGGCTTTCACGCAGTGACAAGCACAAGCCCTTCCCTGGCATTTGCGTGTGCCTACAACGCGCCCTAAGTAGGTCGCGTCCCCTTCAAACAGCTGAAAGCCCGCCATGACCGAGACCGACCTGATCCCCGTCTTCGACGGCCACAACGATACGCTGCTCAAACTCTATCAGTCCGGCCGCTCCGACGTCGAAAAGCTGTTCATCGAAGGATCGCCGGCCAGCTGGCACATAGACCTGCCGCGGGCCAGGAAGGGCGGGCTCGCCGGGGGCATGTTCGCGATCTTCCCACCGCCGCAGGAGGAGCGCAAGGCCAAGGACGACGGCGTGCCGGCCATGCCGTCCGACAACGAGCCGTTGCCGCCGGAACTGTCGCGCGAATTCGCTCGGGAGACGACACTCGGCATGGCCTCGATCCTGCTGCGTCTGGAACGAGCAGGCGCGCTGACCATCTGCCGTCGCGCCGCCGACATCCGCGCGGCTATGGAAAATAAGTCGATCGCGGCTGTCTTCCACATCGAGGGCGCCGAGGCGATCGACACCGATCTTGCCATGCTTGACGTGCTTCATGCCGCAGGCCTCCGCTCGCTCGGTATCGTCTGGAGCCGTCCCAACGCCTTCGGTCACGGCGTACCGTTCCGTTTTCCGTCCTCGCCTGACACCGGCGACGGTCTCACCGAAGCGGGCAAGGCCTTGGTCAAGGCCTGTAACCAGCTCAGGATCATGATCGATCTGTCCCACCTCAACGAGAAGGGGTTCCGCGACGTTGCCCGGCTTTCCAATGCACCGTTGGTCGCCACCCATTCCAACGTACATGCATTGTGTCCGCATTCGCGCAACCTCACCGATTGGCAACTCGGTGCCATCCGCGACACCGACGGCATGGTCGGCCTGAACTATGCAACGGGGTTCCTGCGTGAGGATGGCCGCATGAACTCGGACACGCCGCTGGAAACCATGGTGCGCCACGTCGACTATCTGGTGAAGGCGCTGGGCGAAGACCGCGTCGGCCTGGGCTCGGATTTCGACGGTGCCATGATCCCGGCTGCGATCGGCGACGCTGCCGGCCTGCCGAAGCTTCTCGATGCATTGGCCAAGCATGGCTACGGCCGCTCGCTGATCGAGAAGATCGCCTACCGCAACTGGGTGCGCGTATTGGAAAAGTCGATCGGATAGTATCTTCGGCTTATCCGTTGCCTACCCGCTTCAGCCATGTCTCGCCGACACCGCGATTGCGGATGATCGGCAAGGGGTCTTCCGCATCCAGCCTAGAGCAGATGCGGTAGACCTCGAGGGTCTCGGCGTTCATCTCGCCAAGTTTATAGAAATACATGGCCGCGGCATAACGCGTGCGGCCCGACCAAGGCTGCCCCAGCGGCGTCCTGACCAGCATCCACTGTTCCGCCGCTTCCGTCTCGTCCCGTTCGGTCATCGTGGCAGCCCATATTTGCTCGGCCAGCGCTGGCGGCGGCCTGTCGTGATCTTGGCACAGGCATGTTTGCCTTGTCTATATTGAATGAATGTTCAGCAAATTTTGTTGCGTTTTCACACTGACCGGTTAGGCTTTGCTGCGTCAGATTTTTCGGTCAAAGATCATGCGATAAAACGATGAGATCACCGCGGCCGGAGATGTTTTGCCAATGAAGACAATCGAGATGGAAGACGAGCCCACCGAGGTGGATCGTCCAAGTGGCCCTGAGAAACGCGGTCGCAAGGCTTCCAAGGAAGTCCGCCGCCAGCAGCTCATCGAGGCAACGATCGATTCACTGGCCAAGCGCGGCTATTCCGAAACGACGATGGCGGATGTGGCGGATGGCGCGAAACTGTCGCGCGGCATTGTCAACTTCCATTTCGAAAGCAAGGAAAAGCTGCTCGTTGCGACGCTGCAATATATGTATGACGAGTATTCGGCGCATTGGCGCAACGCCTATGAGAAGGCCGGCGACAACACTGCCGACCAGTTGAAGGCCTTGGTTGCGGCAGATTTCGACCGCGCCATCTGCAACAAGCGCAAGCTGGCGGCATGGTGTGCCTTCTGGGGCGAGGCCAAGTCCCGCCCTACTTATCAGGCGCTGTCGGGTGCGCGCGACACCGCCTACCAGAACTTGCTCTCCGATCTATGCAGCAGGCTGAAAACCGAGGCTGGTTATGACTTCGAACCCCAGGCTCTGGCGCTGGCGCTCAGCGCCCTTTTGGAAGGACTCTGGCTGCGCTTGATGATGGGATTGGAAGACGTCAGCCGTGAGACTGCATTGCAGGCGGCAAACGCGTTCCTGCTTACGGCTTTCCCGAAGCACTACACCAGCGAGAAAAACGGCCTTCAGAGACTTGATACCCGGGAAGCGCCTCTCCTCATGAAGTGACAGAGGACACGACAATCAGACGGGCATCAGCCCGCATAACCAAGGGGAACGAAAAATGAAGACGAAGATTTGTCATTGGATGACAGCGCTCGCCGTGGCGAGCACCTTGACGATACCGGCGGCAGCGCGTGCGGCGGGCAGCGATCTCGTGATCTTCGATTGGGCTGGCTACGAACTGCCCGAGTTCCATCCGAAATACACCGAGAAGTACGGCGATGCTCCAACCTTCACCTTCTTCGGCGATGAAGACGAAGCCTTCGAGAAAATGCGGTCCGGCTTCAAGGCGGATCTTGCTCATCCCTGCTCCCAAAGCGTCGTGAAGTGGCGCGACGCG
Organism: Terribium retamae; assembly: GCF_022347545.1. Lineage (GTDB taxonomy): Bacteria > Pseudomonadota > Alphaproteobacteria > Rhizobiales > Rhizobiaceae > Mesorhizobium > Mesorhizobium retamae. Next base: position 24,510 of record NZ_JAKREW010000003.1, on the reverse strand, counting down.
GGTTTGCTCCAGCCGCTCGATACGACGAAGATCAACGCTTGGAAGGATCTCAATCCCGGCATCATGAAGATGAAGAATCTCGCCACCTCCGACGATGGTACGGCCTGGTTCATGCCGTGGGACTGGGGCAATTCGCAGCTCACCTACAATTCGGAAAAGGTGGACGAAAAGGACATCCAGTCGCTGAAATCCCTCGCCGATCCGAAATTCCAGGGTCGCGTCTCCATCCCCGACAATGTCGACGACGCCTATGCATTGGCCTCCCTGGTCATCGGCCTCAAGGACTGGACCCAGATGACCGACGAGCAGTTCCAGCAGGCATCGGATTTCCTGCGCCAGGTGCACAAGAATGTCCGCCTCTACTGGACCGACACCACCAACATCGTGCAGGCACTGACTGGCGGCGAGATCGATCTGGCCTGGGCCTGGAATGACGCCACGGCACAGTCGGTGCTAGCCGACGCCCCCATCAAGGCCAAGCCGGATACCCAAGAAGGCATCTCGACCTGGGTCTGCGGCTATGTCCGCCTGAAGGACGCATACGGCAACGCCGACCAGGCTTATGATTATCTCAATGCCATTAATGAGCCGGACGTCGCCAATGTGCTGGTCAAGGACTGGGGTTACGGCCAGGCGAACACCAAGGGCATGGCTGCCGTGGATGCGAAACTGCTGAAGGATAAGGGCTATGACGACGTCGAGAAATTCATCGACAAGACCCTTTTCCAGTCACCCATTCCGACGGAACTCAAGCAGAAGATGATAGCCGAGTTCGAGAAGATCAAAGCGGGATACTGATGGTTCACGACGTCATCGTTGTCGGCGCCGGCTTTGCCGGCCTTTCGGCAATGCTTGCCCTGCGTGATGACGGGCTCGACGTCTTGGTATTGGAAGCGCGCGAGCGTATCGGCGGGCGTGTCGAGGCGCAGACCAATTCCCTGGGTGAACGATACGACAGTGGTGGCCAGTTCCTGTGCGAGGACATGCCGGAAGTGATGGGGCTGGCAAGGCGCCATGCCCGAACGCTGGTATCGACGCCGGTCGATGGCGCCTTCACCCTGCAACCTCCGATGCCGGAAAAGGACGGCGCGGCGCTCTGGGCTGCAAGCGCCGCGATCCGCGACCGCATGAATGCAATCGATCCGAACGATCCAGGCATCCGCTGTCTTAGCGTAGCGGATTGGCTGGCGCGACAGCAGGACGATACACAGGCGAAATCGGCGTTTCGCTCGACGATCGAAGGTCTTTGGTGCCAGGCGATCGAGACCATGCCGGTCTGGCACCTCATCGACAATGATCGCCGCATAACCAACGAAGTCCCGGAGCTGCAATACTTCCTGGGCGAGACCATGCATGCGCTGGCCGAGGATCTTGTAGCGGGTTTCGAAGGCCGTATTCATCTGTCGACACCTGCACTGGAAATCCGGCACGGCGCAGACGGCGTGTCGGTGGTGACATCGCAGGGCCTTTTGCAGGCGCGGCATGTAATCATCGCTGTGCCACCTGTAATGGCAAATCGGATCGTCTTCTCGCCGCGCCTCCCGCCTACACTTACCCATGCACTTGGCGTCTGGAGCAGCGGCGCCGTCATCAAAATGCGCTTGCGATACCCCCGCGCCTTCTGGCGGGACCAGGGCCGCAACGGCATGGTTCTATGGCGCGACGTCCACGGACTTTTTGCCTGCGACACCAGCCGCGACGACAACCATCCTGCACTGGTGGTCTTTGCCGGGGGGCCGCTGGCGTTGCGGCTGCGGCAATCGAGCGAAGGCCGAATGAGAGCTGAGGTGATCGACCGGCTCGCTGCTGCGCTGGGAACCGAGGCGCGCGGCCCGCTCGACTTCGCGATCCGCGACTGGACCGACGATCCATGGAGCGGCGGCGGCTACAGCGACATTGTTGCCGATTTTTCCGCGCATGACGCTGAGGACGTGCTCCGTGCTGGCGCACCGCCAGTTCATTTCGCCTGTTCCGAACTCTCGCCTTCATTTCCGGGCTATATCGAAGGCGCTATCATCAGTGGCCGCCTCACTGCCGAAGCGGTGCTGGAGATGTTCCACCAGCCGGTCGGCCTGGACCCGCTGGCCTAAGCTTTTCTGCCTCTCGTCAGCCAGTAAAAACTCCTCTACCGTCGCGGGAATGCGGTTTTGCGATAGGGGAGCTCTCGCGTCATGGCCTTCACTTTTCGCCGAATCATCATGGCCACAACACTGGCCGGAACGATCGCCGCGACCGCGGCACTCGCCGCTGGCGGAGACCTCGTTGTCTTTGACTGGTCGGGCTACGAAGACCCGCAGTTGCATACCGACTACGCTGCCAAGCAAGGTGGTGAACCGAGCTTCTCATTTTTCGGCGATGAGGACGAAGCCTTCGAGAAAATGCGAGCCGGCTTCAAGGCCGATGTCAGCCATCCTTGTGCGCAGAGCGTGGTGAAATGGCGTGAAGCGGGTCTGCTGCAGCCGCTGGACACGTCTCGGATCGCCGGCTGGAAAGATATCAACCCCGGCCTGATGAAGATGAAGGATCTTGTCAGCACCGCCGACGGAAAAGCCTGGCTATTGCCGTTCGATTGGGGAACGTCCTCGCTCATCTATCGCACCGACAAGGTCACAGCCGACGACGCGAAATCGCTGCGCATCTTCGCCGATCCGAAATTCGAGGGTCGTGTCACCATCGGCGACAATGTCGACGACGCCTATGCACTGGCCTCTCTCGTCGTTGGCCTGAAGGACTGGACCAAGATGACGGATGCACAATTCAAGGAGGCTTCCGATTTCCTGCGCCAGGTGCACAAGAATGTGCGCTTCTATTGGACCGACGATACTTCGATCAATCAGGCCTTCACCGGCGGCGAGATCGACCTCGCCTGGGGCTGGGCCGAAACCTACGTCACGTTGAAAGGTCAGGGCGTGCCGTTGGAAATGAACCAGGATACCAAGGAGGGTCTATCCACCTGGGTGTGCGGCTATGCGCTGTTGAAAGATGCCACGCATGTCGACGAAGCTTATGATTTCCTCAACGCCGTCAATGCGCCCAACGTTTCGAACTACCTGGTGACGGCCTTCGGCTATGGTCACGGCAACGCCGCCGGCATGGCAGCGATCGACACGAAAGTGCTCGCCGAACGCGGCTTCGACAATCTGAATGCTTTCCTCGACAAGACGTTGTTCCAACAGCCTCTGCCGGTGGAGCTGAAACAGCGCATGATCGCCGAGTTCGAGAAGATCAAAGCGGGTTATTGATCATGCTTTTGTGGTGCGGGTCTGGCATATCTGGACGTTTTGAGCCGATTTATTTATAAGCCCGCCATTCCGGCATCGGACCGCAACCGCTGCCCAATCAATATGTCAGATCGTTTTTGGCGCGTCTTTTCAGGCGCATGACGGTTCGACAGCCGCAAACGACCATAGGGGTGCCATGGCTGGCCATTCACAGTTCAAGAACATCATGCATCGCAAGGGCCGCCAGGATGCGGTCCGCTCGAAGATCTTCTCCAAGCTTGCGCGTGAAATCACCGTCGCTGCCAAGCAGGGTCTTCCCGATCCAGCGATGAACCCGCGCCTGCGTCTGGCGATCCAGAACGCCAAGGCCGAGTCGATGCCGAAGGATAATATCCAGCGCGCCATCTCCAAGGCATCCGGCGGCGATGCCGAAAATTATGAGGAAGTGCGCTACGAGGGTTATGGGCCTGGCGGCGTCGCGCTGATCGTCGAGGCGCTGACGGACAACCGCAACCGCTCCGCTTCCAACGTACGCGCGGCGTTCACCAAGGCAGGCGGAGCGCTCGGCGAAACCGGCTCGGTATCCTTCATGTGGGATCGCATCGGCGAAATCGTCTACCCGGCCAAGGTCGGCAGCGACGACAAGGTGATGGAAGCTGCGATCGAAGCCGGTGCCGACGACGTCGAGACCGATGAGGAAAGCCACACCATCTACTGCGCCTTCGAAAATCTCGGCGAAGTGTCGAAGGCCTTGGAAAGCGCACTTGGCGAAGCTGAATCGGTGAAAGCCATCTGGAGGCCGCAGAACAATATTCCGGTCGACGAAGAACGCGCGCAATCACTGATGAAGCTGGTCGCGACGCTCGAGGACGACGACGACGTCCAGAACGTCTATGCCAATTTCGAAGTCGACGACGCAACCTTGGCCAAGCTCAGCGCGGCCTGACCTGAAACGCCCCGGCAAGCCCGGGGCGTTTTCCTTTCTCATATCTGCAGCGCCCGCGTTTTCGGAGACGCGGAAACGTTCTAGTTCTTTGTTTTTACGCAATTCGGAAGCAACACCGCTGCGACCTTTTGCTGGGATTTGCTCCACGAGGTTTTGATGACTGACGCTACTGGGCCCCGCATCGTCATCACCTATTGCACACAGTGTCAGTGGCTGTTGCGTGCCGGCTGGATGGCCCAGGAACTGCTGTCGACTTTCGCCACGGATCTCGGCGAAGTGGTTCTTGTGCCGGGCACAGGCGGTATCTTCACTATTGCATGCAACGACGATCTGATCTGGGACCGCAAGCGCGATGGCGGTTTTCCGGATGCAGCCAGGCTGAAGCAGCTGGTGCGCGATGTGATTGATCCTGAGCGCGATCTTGGCCATTCCGACCGCAATCGCCGAAAGGGCGGGGACCAGGCTTGAACGCTTGCACAGCTTCGTCGACCGGCGTCACAGATAAGCTGGAATTGCTGGTCATCCGACAGGCTGCTCGTTGAACATTGTTCAGGCAAGGCCGGAGAAAACATGGCATCGAAACTGCGCATCGCGGTGCTGTTTGGCGGGCGTTCCGCCGAGCATGACGTTTCCATCATGTCGGCGAGCAATGTCGTCAAGGCGATCGACACCTCCAAATACGAGGTCGTGCCGATCGGCGTAAGCCGCGACGGCCGCTGGTATCTGGCTGAACTCGACCATGATGGCACACTGCCAAAAGCTGTAGCAGGGCACGGTATGGAAGTAGCGCTTCTGCCGGGCGGCAAAGGGCGTCTGGTTGCTATCGCCCCTGGCGGGCTGGCTTCTGAGTTGCCCCGGGTCGATGTGCTGTTTCCGATATTGCACGGCCCGTTCGGCGAGGATGGAACGGTCCAGGGCCTCGCCGAAGTCGCGGACCTGCCTTATGTCGGCTGTGGCGTGCTCGGTTCGGCCAGTTCGATGGACAAGGATGTGGCCAAGCGTTTGATGAGGGAAGCCGGAATCCCGGTCGCCCGCGCTCGCACAGCCTATGTCGGCGAACCACCCTCATTCTCCGCAATAGCGGCCGAACTCGGCCTGCCCCTCTTCGTCAAGCCCGCACGACAAGGTTCCTCCGTCGGAGTCAGCAAGGTCGAAAGCGCGGAACAGCTGGATATCGCTCTCGCCGAGGCGTTCAGACACGACCGCAAGGTCTTGATCGAAGAGTTTGTCGCGGGCCGCGAGATTGAATTCGCGGTACTCGAACAGCCCGACGGCTCGCTTTTCGTCTCGCTGCCGGGCGAGATCGTGCCGGCTGCAGACCATCGCTTCTACACTTACGAGGCTAAGTATCTCGATGCCGACGGCGCGGTCTTGCGCGTGCCCGCCGATCTGCCGGAAACGGCGACCGCAAGGTTGCAGGAAATAGCCCGTGCCGCCTTCCTGGCGCTTGGCTGCGAGAGCATGGCTCGGGTGGATTTCTTCATGCGCGCCGACGGTCGCGTTCTCGTCAATGAGGTGAACACCATTCCTGGCTTCACCAATATCAGCATGTATCCCAAGACGATGGCTGTGTCGGGCGTTTCCTATTTTGAGCTGGTAGACCGGCTCATTGAGCACGCCGTGGCACGCTGGAAGCGCCAGGCTTGAGGCGAAGCGGCCGGGACAAATCCGGCCATATGCCGGGCGTGGTGGCAAGCGCAACAAGCGTGCCAGGCCACCAGCCCTGATTACATCAGCGCCGCGATGAAGGCAGCCAAGGCACCGGTGCAGGCGAAGGCGCGCACATGGTTCCAGAACACCCAGCGATCGAGATAGGTGGCCCAGAGCTGCGCGGCGGCCTGGCTGTCGGGCGCCGTGGCCGCCAATGCATCGTTCATCGGCACGTTGATGGCCATGGTGACGACGATGTTGCCGAGCACATAAAGCGCGGCACCGATCAGCGCCCAGCCGGGCCGCGGGACACCCCAGCCGAGCAGGGCCGCCAGCACCAGGAACAGCCCCAGCAGCGCCGTGCCCATGAAGATGGACAGGAACAACGGATTCTGAATCACCGCGTTGATGGTGTTCATGGCCAGGACGCCCTGTGGAACCGGTACTTGCGACAGCGAGGGCATCACCGAATTGGAATAGGTGAAGAAGAGACCCGCCATAAGGCCGCTGCCGAGCGCGGCAATGAAAGTGATGGCAACCACGATTTGAGCAAACATCTTTCTCTCCCTCTCAGAGATCCGTGTTCCAGACGCCGGTAGCGGCAGTTTCGCGCACATAAACGGAAAAGTCTTTGGGCTCGCGGCCGAGAGCCCGCTGGACACCATCGGCGAGATATTCGTTGCGCCCGTCGAGCACCCGAACGAACAATTCGTCGAGCAGCCACACGATATCGGCGGGTGTTCCATAGGCCGCAAGTTCTGCCTTGAACTCTTCCGGCGAGACGCGGCTGAAGCCGATGTTCCGACCGGAAGCGCGGGCGATCTCGGCAACGGCTTGGCGGAAGGTCAGGAGACGCGGTCCGGTCAGTTCGTACAACTCACCAACATGACCTTCCTTCGAGAGGACTTCGGCTGCAACATCCGCGATATCGTCGGCATCGACGAAGGGTTCGCCGACATCGGCTGCGGGAACAGAAATCTGCCCGGCCAGCAGGCCATCCAAGAACGCGCTTTCTGAAAAGTTCTGCGCGAACCAGGCGCAGCGCAGGATGGTCCAATCAGCGCCAGTGGCTTTCACCAACTCTTCTGAGTGCTGCGCCTCTGGTTCACCGCGACCGGACAGAAGCACCAGCCGGCGCACGCCTTGACTTACCGCCAACCTTGCAAAGTCGCCGACTGCTTCCGCCGCGCCGGGCACGGCCAGATCTGGGTAGTAGCTGATGTAGACGGCGCCGATGTCTTCAAGGGCGCCAGCCCAGCTTGCCTTGTCGGTCCAGTCGAAGGCCGGGCTCGCCGAACGCGAACCGATACGGACCGGAATATTCCTGGCGGCGAGCCGCTCGGCCAGCCTGCGGCCGGTCTTGCCCGTGCCGCCAAGGATCAGAACGGGTTTAGATGTGATGCTGGTCATCTTTTATCTCCACGTCACAAACATGAGCAATCCTCATGTTTGCAAAATGTGATAAACTCTCATATTCTGTGAGTCAAGCAGCAATTTTCGGGCAGCAGCCGACCGCATTCGAGGAAGAGAGCATGGAAAGCGTACAGGCCATCATTCAGGACGCCCCCGGCCCACGCCGTGAACCAACACAGAAGCGCAGCCGCGAACGGGTGGAGCGCATGCTCGCCGTCGCGTCGGATCTGATTGCGGAAAAAGGCAGCGACGCCCTGCGTATGGGTGAAGTGGCCCAGAAAGCCGGGGTTTCGATCGGCTCGCTCTACCAGTTCTTTCCCGACAAAAGCGCCATCATCCGCGCGCTCGCCGACCGCTACCAGAAGGAAAGCGAGGCCTGCATCGCCGAAGCTCTCGCAAGCGTGAAAGACAAGGACGCTCTGGAAAAAGCCTTCTCGGCGCTGGTCGACACCTATTACGGCATCTTCCTGGCTGAGCCGGTGATGCGCGACATCTGGTCAGGTACGCAGGCAGACAAGGGATTGCGCGAACTCGAGCTCGCCCACAGCCGTGCCAATGCCGGCATGCTGCTTGAAGTGCTGATGCGCCTGCGCCCGGATGAGAATCCAGTAGCGCTCGAGACTTCGGCCTTCTTGATCTGGCAGCTCGGCGAAGCGACGATGCGGCTTGCAGTGTCGGTCGACCGCGCTGAGGGCGACCGGCTGGTTACCGCGTACAAGCGGATGGCACTTGGAGAACTCTCGCGCGGCTGAAGCCGTCACAAGCCCGTGAGCTGAGTGTCCGGTGGCGAATTGTGGGCGAGCCGCAACAAAAAACCCGCCTTGGAGGCGGGTTTTTCGGATCAATATCGCGTTTCCGGCTTAGATGCCGAGATTGGCGAACTTGTTCTTGAACTTCGACAGACGGCCACCGCGGTCGAGCAGCGTCTGCTGACCACCGGTCCAGGCCGGATGCGTGGAAGGATCGATGTCGAGGTTCATCGTGTCGCCTTCCTTGCCCCAGGTCGAACGGGTCTGGTACTCGGTGCCGTTCGTCATGACGACCTTGATGGTGTGGTAATCGGGATGGATGTCAGCCTTCATCGCTCTTGTCCTGGCTAGCTGGGACGGCGGCCCTGCGGCGAAGCGCCCCTTTTTAAAACTCGAAGCCGCAGCTATTGAGGAGCCACGGCTTCAAAAACGGTCGGCGTGCCTATACAACAGGCGAAATTGAATCACAAGGCCGTGCCGGAGCCAATTCGGACAGGAACCGGGACGATGGCGGACCCTACCAGCGCAGACGAGCGCAGACGCTCGCTCAAGCCGCTTCAGCGCGTGTTTCCCTACATCACCCGCTATCGCGGCCTGGTGATCGGTGCCGGTGTTTCGCTGGTGCTGGCGGCTGTCACCACACTGGCGCTGCCGCTCGCCGTGCGACGCATGATCGACAACGGCTTCTCCACTTCCGATTCCGCCTTCATCGCCAGCTATTTCGGCATGTTGATGATCATGGCGGCCGTACTCGCACTGGCTTCCGCCGGCCGCTACTATTTCGTCATCACCCTTGGCGAACGCGTCGTCGCCGACATTCGCCGCGACGTCTTCTCGCATGTCACGACATTATCGCCGGCGTTTTTCGATACGTCGCAATCGGGTGAGATCGTCTCGCGCCTCGCTGCCGACACCACCCAGATCAAATCAGCGGTGGGTGCAACCGCTTCGGTTGCGCTGCGCAACGTCATCCTCGGATTCGGTGCGCTGGCGATGATGGTGGTGACCAGCCCCAAGCTCTCCAGCCTGGTCATCGCGGCAATCCCGGTCATTGTGCTGCCCCTGGTCGCCTTCGGCCGTTCGGTGCGGCGCCGTTCCAGGCAGGCGCAGGACACGCTGGCCAATGCCACCGCCTATGCCAGCGAGCAGATCGGTGCCGTACGCACCTTGCAGGCCTTCACCAATGAAGGGCTCGTTACAGGCCGTTTTTTTTCAGCTGTCGAGGCCGCCTTTGCCGCCGCCCGCGCCTCCGTGCTTGCGCGCGCCCTGCTCACCTTCTTTGCCATCTTCATGGTGTTCTCCTCGGTGGTCGCCGTTCTATGGTTCGGCTCACGTGACGTGCTCAATGGTACGCTGTCACCCGGTACGCTTGGCCAGTTCCTGCTTTATTCGGTGTTCGCTGCCGGTGCGCTCGGGGCGCTCTCGGAAGTGTGGGGGGAGTTGTCGCAGGCCGCAGGTGCAGCTGAACGGCTAACCGAGATTCTGGCCGAAAAGCCCGGCGTCGAGGCACCGGTCCATCCACGACCCTTGCCCACCACGGTCAAGGGAGCAATCGAATTCGCCGACGTCTCTTTCTCCTATCCGGCAAGACCTGATCGCGCCGCCGTGCACGGCCTTAGCTTCTCGGTGAAACCCGGTGAAACGATCGCCATCGTCGGTCCTTCGGGTGCGGGCAAGAGCACGGTGTTTTCGCTGATCTTGCGTTTTTACGATCCCGAAACCGGCCAGGTGAAACTCGACGGCATCGACATCACCGAAGCTGATCCGCTCGCTTTGCGTCGGCGTATCGCCATCGTGCCGCAGGACGTCACCATCTTCGCCGCCAGCGCACGTGACAATATCGCCTTCGGACGACCCGGCGCTTCAAACGCCGAGATCGAGGCCGCGGCAAGAGCTGCCCTTGCCGAGGAATTCATCCTCAAGCTGCAGAACGGCTACGACACGCCGGTCGGCGAACGCGGCGTCACCTTGTCCGGCGGGCAGCGCCAACGCGTCGCCATCGCCCGCGCCATTCTGCGCGACGCGCCTATCCTGCTGCTGGACGAAGCAACATCTGCACTCGACGCGGAAAGCGAGACGCTCGTGCAGGAAGCGCTCGAACATCTGATGCGCGGCCGTACCACGCTCGTCATCGCCCACCGGCTGGCGACCGTGCTGAAAGCCGATCGCATCCTCGTCATGGATGGTGGACGCATCGTCGAGGAAGGCACGCACAAGAGCCTTGTGGCCAAAGGCGGCCTTTACGCCAAACTCGCCAAGTTGCAATTCGAGACCGGCGCCAACGCCTTCATGGGCGCTGCGGAGTGACTATCCCAAAAGATTGCGTGCAGTGCGCATGAAAACCCTCGAGCCGATCGGGATCAGATCGTCCGGAAAATCATAGTCGGGGTTGTGCAACGCCGGATGCCGCTCACCGGCTCCCAAGAAGAACATTGCGGAAGGCGCGTTGCGCCCGAAGGTGCCGAAGTCTTCCGAAGCGCGCATGGGCAGGCTGTCTTCGCTATGGATGACGCCTTCCTGATCGAGAGCCGTGCTCAGATGATCGACCGCAACCGGGGCGTTCATGCTGGCAACGAAGATCTCGTGATAATCGATCGCGAAGGTCAGGCTGGCCTCTCCGGCGACCTGGCTTACAAGCGCCTCCGCGGCAGCGCATAGGCCCGCCATCCGATCATCGAGCCGTGTGCGCAACGTCGCCCACACTTCTGCCCGACCGGGCGCCACGCCAAACACGGCCTCGCCCATGGTGGCATGGGTGACGGTCACCATACCGAAATCATCATCGCTGAAGGCGCCGCCGCCAAGCTTCGCCAGTGCCGGCATCAGCTTGCTCACCGCGAGCATCGGCGAAATGCCGGTTTCGGGCATCGAGGAATGCGCGGTCTTGCCTTCGAGCACGATGCGCATCCCGCGCGAGGCGCAGTTGACGACACCGGGCTTCAGCCTCACCTCGCCAAAAGGGATGCCGGGCAGATTATGCAGCGAAAAAGAAAAATCCGGAGCGATCTCGCCAAAGCGCGGATCGGCTACCACGCCGACCGCCCCGTCGCCGGTTTCTTCCGCCGGCTGGAACATCAGGACGACACGGCCCTTTTTCGGGCGGTCACGCCCGAACTGGCGGCCGAGTGCCGCCAGGATCGCGGTGTGTCCATCATGGCCACACATATGCGATTTGCCGGGCACGAGCGAAGAGTGCTCGACGCCGGACAATTCTTCGATCGGCAAAGCGTCGAGTTCCGAGCGAAACAAGACCGTCGGCCCTGGCCTGCCACTGTCATAGACCATGGCAACGCCATGACCGCCAAGTCCGGTCAGCACCTTGTCCGGCCCCGTGTCATCGAGAAAGGCGACCACCTCCTTGGCGGTGGCGGCTTCCTCGTTCGATATCTCGGGATGCTGGTGCAACTTGCGGCGCCATGCCGTGAGCTCGATCAGATCCTGGTTGGTCAGCGACAATGCGGCCTCCTCATCCGGCTTCATTCTAGACAGGATGGCGCCGGACGCTGCGGATCGGAAGGGGCAGCTCCAGAAAAAAACCCTCCAGGCGCCTCAAAGGAAGGTGGCTATTTCCGCCAACGGCTTCTTCTCGATCGCATGCCGCGGGATGGTTGCGCCTTCCTTCGGATAGCCGACAACCAGCAGGATATAGGGCTTGTCGTGCAGGTCGCGACTGCAAATCTCGTTCAGGAAGCTCATCGGGTTCGGTGTGTGTGTCAGCGCGACGAGGCCAGCGCGGTGGATGGCGGTGATCAGAAAACCGGTCGCGATCGACACCGACTCCGGTACGTAATAATTCTTGCGCATCACACCATCAGCCGAACGGCTGCGGCGCTCGCCAAAAATACAGATAAGCCAGGGCGCCTCCTCCAGGAACGGCTTGTCCGCATCAGTGCCGAGCGGGGCCAACGCCGCCAGCCACTCCTCGCCGGCCCTGCCCTCATAAAAGGCTCGCTCCTCGATCTCAGCTGCCTCGCGGATGCGTTTCTTGATGGCGGCATCGCCGATCACCGCGAAATGCCAAGGCTGATGGTTGGCGCCGTTCGGTGCCGTGCCCGCCGCCAGGATGCAGGTTTCGATGATGTCGCGCGGCACCGGCTTTGTCGAGAATTCGCGCACGGTGTGGCGCGCGCGCATTTCCGCATAAAAGGCCTCGGCATTCGCCCGCATGGTTTCCAGCGGAAGCTCTTGAAAATCTGGCAACGGAATCGGCTGGTAGCCGGCGGTCGGTTTCATCGGGCGCTCCCTTGGATTGTCTAACAATATTGTCCTACAATCCGGGAACGTGCAAGTCGCACCCCGAGCGAAGCGTCTTGGGGGGAAAACCGTCAGGCGGGTGCGAAATGATCGTCGGACAGCCTCTGGATGAGCGCGCCGGAAGCGATGATGTGTTCCCGGATCGCCATTTCTGCAGACAGTCTGTCATCGGCTAGAACGGCTTCGACGATGCGGCGATGTTCGGCATTGCTGGCAAAGACGTCCTGACGATCGACCAGCATGCGGAACTGCAGCCAGTAGAGCGAGTTGGACAGCCTGGTCAGTGTTTCAGCCAGCAGGGCGTTATCGATGACCTCAGGAAACAAGGCATGAAAACGCGTGTTGGCGTTGGAGAACTTCGTCATATCATTGGCCGCGACCGCGTCGTCCATCTCCGCCTGCAGGGCAAGCAGCCTTGCCGGCGATGCGCGCAGCACCGGCACAGCAAGGCCGACAGCCAATGTTTCAAGTGCACCACGCACCGCAAAAAGATCATCGACCTCCTTGCGCGACAGCCTGCGTACCGTCACCCCTCGATGGGGTTCGAAAGCAAGCAGCCTGTCAGCCGTCAGCCGCTGGAACGCCTCCCGAACTGAAGAGCGCGATACGCCGTGCCGGGAGGCCAGTTCGGCCTCGGTGAGACGCTGGCCTGGTACGAGATGACCGCCACGCACGGCCTGCGCGATAGCTGATGCAACTTGCTGCGCTGTCGAAAGGGTGTCGCGTTCGGTCACGAAAGGCGGTCCGGCATTGTTCTTCGCGCTGCGAACCTATCACGATTTGCCGTAGCGCCGCTTCAGGTGCGCGATGAAATGTGCAGCATTCAGTTTTTCGCCGGTCGCGCGTTCAAGAAGTTCCGGCGTGGAGTAGCGCGAACCTTGCGACCAGATGCGCTCCCGCCGCCAGGCGTTGACGGCGTCGAAATCGCCGCGAGCGATATCGTCATCCGCGGAGGGATGCTCACGGGTCAACGCCGCCCATTGCTGCGCTGCCATCATGGCACCCAGCGTATAGGAGGGGAAATAACCGAAGGCAGCAGAAGGCCAATGCACGTCCTGCATTGGTCCGTCGGCCGCATTGTCGATGGTGGAAAGCCCAAGATATGCACGCATCTTGGCATCCCACGCTTCCGGTAGCTCGGCGACCTCCAGACGGCCCGAGACCAGATCCTGCTCCAGTTCGAAGCGCAAGATGACGTGCAGCGGATAGGTGACCTCGTCGGCATCGACGCGGATCAGCCCCCGCTCGACACGATGCACGTGTGGCAGGAGATCTTCCAGCGTCCAGGCTTCGCCAAGGTCCCTCTCGACCACCGGCAGCGCCCAGCGCCAAAAGGCTGGGTTGCGGCCGAGCTGCTTTTCCACGAACAGACTCTGGCTTTCATGCACAGCCATTCCGCGTGCCTTGCCAAGCGGCCAGTGCGACCACGCTTTTGGCAAGTTCTGTTCGTAAAGCGCGTGGCCGGTTTCATGCAGCACGCCCATCAATGCCGACAGGAAATCCGAGGTCTTGTAGCGGGTGGTGATACGCACATCGGTGGGTACACCGCCGCAGAACGGATGGTGCGACACCGAAAGCGAACCGTGGTTGAGGTCGAACCCGACCGCGGCCATCAGAGTTAGGCCCAGTTCCCGCTGTTTTTCAATCGGATAGACCCCCGACAGCGGTTTCAGCGGCCGGTTCGCCAGCCGTTCTTCTTGGACAGCGAGAGCTTCCGGCACGAAATCCGTCAGGAAGATCTTGAGTTCGGCAAAAACCGGCGCGATATCGGCAGCACGGTTTCCCGGATCGTATTGTTCCATCAGCGCGTCATAAGGTGACAGCTTGAGGACATCCGCCCGCATGCCTGCCTCTTCGCGTACCAATGCGACGATGTTTTCGAGCGCCGGGCGAAACCCCGCCCAATCGTTCTTGGCGCGAAGATCCCGCCACAGCTGCTCCGAACGCAGTCGTGCCGCTGTCTGCCGCTCGACGAATTCCGCCGGCAGGCAGGTCAGGTTGGTATATTGGCGTTCGAATTCCCTCAGTGCCGATTGCTGATCTTCGTCCAGGCTCTCGGTCTTGGCAGCGCCGATCCAGTCAGCGACTTCCGGTGCCGTGGCCTGGCGATGATATATACCGGCCAAGGTCGCCATCGCCTCGGCGCGCTTTTCACCGCCGCCGACCGCCATATGGGTGGCCTCATCCGCTCCAAGTATGGCTTGGGCGTGTTCCAACGCCTCTAGCTTACGGCCAAGTTCATCCAGTTTCTCGAACGACATTGCTTCACCAGGAATTGTGATTGAGTTGGCGCGAACAGACATCAAGCCGGCTGCGTTCGCAAGCCCATCCGTGCCCCTTGCACGGCGTCAAAGTCTACAGGAACATCGATGGGCATTTCATGCGGGAGGGAAACAATGATCGCTACCGTGCTTATCGGCCTGGTCGCACTGATCCACGCCTATATCGTCTATCTGGAGATGGTGCTGTGGGACACACCGCGCGGCCATAAGGCATTCGGGCTAACGCCGGATTTCGCCAAGGCATCGAAAGTGCTGGCGGCTAATCAGGGTCTCTATAACGGCTTCCTCGCAGCCGGCCTGGTCTGGGGGCTTTATCTCGGAGAGCCCGGCTTCCAGGTGAAGACCTTCTTTCTTGTCTGCGTTGTCGTGGCTGGCCTCTACGGCGCCGCCACTGCAAACCGCAAGATTCTATACGTCCAAGCCATCCCGGCCTTTCTGGCGCTTATCGCGCTGTGGCTGGGCTGGTGATCCGCTGATGTTCCAACGAAAACCGCCCAGCATTGCCGGGCGGTTCTGGAATTTTTGAGGCAGGAACTACTTTGTGTAAACCGGTTCCGGCTCGGGCTCCGGCACGTAGACCGGCGGAGGCGGTGCGCAATCCGACCGGCCACCGAACTGGTAGCGCAGGCCCGCGCGCACTTCATGCGTGTTGATGCCATCGTCGAAGCCGGGGCCGCCGCCCGCCCTATAACCGAACATGCGGCCGCCATTGATGTGGCTGAAGCGGTAACCGACGTCGAGCTTGGTGGTATCGGTCAGGCAGTAGGAAGCACCAGCCATGAGCGCATAGGCAAAGCGCCAGCTGGAATGTCCCTCATGTTCGAATTCGCCATCAGGATCCGTGTTGATCAGGCTGTTCCATTTGAGGTTCGCACCACCGATACCGGCACCGACGTAAGGCGTGATACCGTGCCAAGTGCCGATGTCGACATAAGCGTTGGCCAAAAGCAGCAGCGCCGAATAAGAGCTGGTGTCGGTCGAGGTACAGGGCAGGCCGGTACCGCAGAAGCCTGACGTGCCGCCGTTGAACTTGGTCTTTGACCAATAATCCAGCGTAAGGTCGGTGCGGAAGTATTTGGTGACCTGATAACCGACACCGCCGCCCACCGAAAAGCCGCCCTTCAGCTCGTGGGTGTCGAAACGGCCGACCTGGCCGAAGGGAAGGACATATTCCGGACTGTCCATATTGGACTTGCGGTAGCCGAGATCGCCGCGGATGTACCAGCCGCCATAGTCGGCCTCTTCATAGACCGGCGCCATAGGCGCCGGCGCTTCCACGACCGGCGGCTCGGCTATATCCGCCGCCAGAGCCGGCGCAGCGAGGCCGGATAGCAGCAAGCCGGCAACGGCTGCCTTCCTTCCGAAATTGTACATCCTTGTCACCCTTGAGACGTCGGGTTCGTGCCCGAACATGATTGACCTCGGGTGTGGATAATGAATTGCAAAGGTTAAAAGGCGTTTAACCGTATCAGTTAACTATAATTGCTTAGAATTGTCTGGAGATGCTGCTCACAACTTCGCCCGAAAAAAGCGCAAGGCCCGCAAAAGCGGGCCTTGCGTTCAGATCTGCGATGGCGGGTAAGCTTCAGGCGGCGCTGCGCACTTCGGCAATCACGCCGACAATGTCATTGACGACTTCTTCAACCAGCTTGGGATCGTCGCCTTCGGCCATGACGCGGATGAGAGGTTCCGTACCGGACGGACGAATGACCAGCCGGCCCTTCTTGCCGAGCCTGTTCTGCGCCTCTTCGATGGCGGCCTTGACCGGTGCTTCCTCGAGCGGCTTGCCGCCGGAGAAGCGGACATTCTTCAAAAGCTGCGGCACCGGCTCGAATTTCCTGAGCAGCTCGCTGACCGGCCGGTTCTGGCGCTTCACGCAGGCAAGCACCTGGAGCGCGGAAACCAGACCGTCGCCGGTGGTCGAGAAATCGGAAAGCACGATGTGGCCAGATTGTTCGCCGCCGACATTCAAGCCATGCGCGCGCATATGCTCGACGACATAGCGGTCGCCGACCTTCGTGCGGTGAAGCTGCAGCTTCATATCGGTCAGGAAACGTTCCAGGCCAAGGTTGGACATGACGGTGGAAACGACGCCGCCGCCGGCGAGACGGCCGTTCTGGTGCCAGGATTCGGCGATCAGCGCCATGATCTGATCGCCGTCAACGATCGTGCCGGTCTCATCCACGATGACGACGCGGTCGGCATCGCCGTCGAGCGCAATGCCGATGTCGGCGCGTACTTCGTGAACCTTCTTCTGCAGTTCCGCCGGATGGGTGGAACCGCACTCCTTGTTGATGTTGAAGCCGTTCGGCTCGACATTGATCGCGACCACGTCGGCGCCCAATTCCCAAAGGGCGGCGGGCGCAACCTTATAGCCGGCGCCGTTGGCGCAATCGATGACGATACGCAGGCCGGACAGCGACATGGAGCGCGGCATGGTCCGCTTGGCGAATTCGATGTAGCGGTCATGGACGCCGTCGACACGCTTGGCACGGCCAAGACTGTCGGAATCGGCCAGCGCCATCTCGACATCCTCGTCGAGCATGGCTTCGATGCGCTCTTCGATCTCGTCGGAAAGCTTGTAGCCGTCGGGGCCGAACAGCTTGATGCCGTTGTCGTAATAGGGGTTGTGCGACGCCGAGATCATGACGCCGATATCGGCGCGCAGCGAGCGGACCAGCATCGCCACCGCCGGCGTCGGAATCGGGCCAAGCAGGAAGACATCCATGCCTGCCGCACACAGACCGGCGACCAGTGCATTTTCGATCATGTAACCGGAAAGCCGGGTATCCTTGCCCAGCACGACACGATGACGATGACTGCCACGCTGGAAGGAGAGACCGGCGGCCATGCCGACCTTCATGGCGATTTCCGCAGTCATCGGGAACTTGTTGGCGCGCCCGCGAATACCATCCGTTCCGAAATAACGTCCCGACATCTACTATGAGTCCCTGGCTGTTTGCCCGAAGGCTGCTAATGCCACAACTGCCCCGTGCCAAGCCATCACTTTGTGTTATTCTACGTTATGAATCTTAGAAATTTATTGCCCCGCCAAAAATGTGTCGCATTGGTTCCGATGCTCACACGAATGCACGGCGGAAGATGCGGCTGTCGTGCTGGCGCAAGCAAGCCTTACGCGCTATTGCTCGCATGGGATTGATTGTGAGTGGCACAACGGAGAGAACGCTATGCTCATCGATCGACTTGCTACATTGACGGGCCTTGCCGTCGTGACATTGTTCCTGGCCCAGCCGGCCAGTGCGCTCACGATGGCAGAGTGCAGCACCAAGTATAACGCGGCCAAGGACGCCGGCACGCTGAACGGCCAGACCTGGAACCAGTTCCGGAAGGCGCAGTGCGGTACGGATGCCAGCGCCACCGAAGAAACCAAACCGGCGAAGAAAGCGAAGGCGAGCACGGACGACAGCAAGCCCGCCAAGAAGGCAGCGGCTGCGGCCGATGACGACGCCAAGGGCCTTACAGCCAAGGAATGCTCGGCCAAGTATCAGGCTGCCAAGGCGGCCGATACGCTGAACGGCATGAAGTGGAACGACTTCCGCAAGGCGGAGTGCGGCCCGGGTGCCACTGCAGCCATTGACACGACCAAGAAAACCAAGGCCGCGGCAGCGGCCGATGACGACGCCAAGGGCCTTACGGCCAAGGAATGCTCTGCCAAATACCAGGCTGCCAAGGCGGCCGATACGCTGAACGGTATGAAGTGGAACGACTTCCGCAAAGCTGAGTGCGGCCCTGGCGCCACGGCTGCGATCGAGACCAAGCCTACCAAGGCGTCGACCAAGGCAGCCGATGCAGCCGGCGGCAAAGGTCTGACCATGGCCGAATGCTCGACCAAATATCAGGCCGCCAAGAGCGGCGGCACACTGGGTGGCCTGAAATGGAATGACTTCCGCAAGGCCAATTGCAGCGCCAGCGCCAATGACGACGACACCGTGCCGGCCGCCGATGAAGCCACCTACACCAACGAGCCGGAAACCCCGACCGCGAAGGCTCCAAGTGGCGTCAAGTTCCCGAACGTCATTTCGAGGAAGTATTCCTCGGAAGCTCCGGGCAAGGCCCGCATGCACACCTGCCTTGACCAATATTATGCTGCGAAGGACGCCAACGCACTCGGCGGCCTGAAGTGGATCCAGAAGGGCGGCGGGTACTACAGCCTCTGCAACGCCCGTCTGAAGAGCTGATCGACGGCACACGCCAAGACGAAGCATTTTGGAATCGCGCGGATTCGTCTGCGCGATTCTTTTTTGTCCCCCGCTGCAGAATCTGCTGGAACATAGAAAGAACAAATAGTATACAGATAGAGTATTTAGCACTCACCGGAGGGGTTTATGCGAGTTCTCTATCTGGCGGCCACTGCCGCGACCATCATGTTCTCATTCAGCACTGCGCCTGCCAGTGCACTGACGATGAAAGAATGCAGCACCAAGTATCAGGCCGCGAAAGAGGCCGACACGCTGAACGGAATGAACTGGACCGCCTTCCGCAAGGCGGAGTGCGGCGCAGCTACGGCTGACAGCAGCGCGCCGGCAGACGCCGATGCTGCGTCAGCTGATACTGGCGCTACCGTGGCCAACACGAGCGACGCAGCAGCAGCCACAAAAGCGACAAAGGCCTTCGTTTCCTTCAAGGAGTGTGGCGCACGCTATCAGGAAGCCAAGCGCAACGATCAGCTGAACGGACGCGGATGGGACGAATACCGAACCGCGGAATGCGGCCATTCGCTGGACAAGAAGGAAGCGAAAGCCACCTCCAATCCGGCAGAAGCACCAGCCGGGGTTACGTTCCCGACTGAAATCGCCGCCGATTTCAAGAACGAGACGCCGGCAAAGGCACGCATGCATTCCTGCCTCAAGCAGTATCACGCCAACAAGGAAGCCGGCACGCTGAACGGACTGCGCTGGATTCAGAAGGGCGGCGGTTATTACAGCCTGTGCAGCAAGCGACTGAAGGGCAATCAAGCGGCTTGACCCATCGAACGTCAGGGCCCTCGAACCGTCGGGTTCGAGGGCCCTTTTTTGTTGGCTGCTACGGTTTTCCGATGATCGGGATCGGCTTTCGGAGAGCAGGATGCACACGTTCAAATGGGCGTGCTTCGAGGGTAGATTGGCTGCGCACTAGCGCAGGGAAGCGACCCAATCAGACAACAGCTTAACCGCATCCCGGTCCGCGATGTGCCGCCCGAGTTCGGGCATCATAATGCCCGGCACCGTGCTTTCCACACGATAGATCAGGATCGAACGATCAGGCTTCCCTGGCACGATATCGAACTCACGATCCCCTGAGCCCCGGCCTGCCGCTGCCGGTCGCTTCATGACGCCGTATCGCACCGGAACATCCTCGTTGAATGTGAGGAACAGCCCGGTGTTGCTGGCAGGCCCCTCAGCCCGATGGCAATGCGCGCAGTTGACATCGAGCCATGTGCGCGCGCGTTTTTCCAGCGGCGCCGTCGCATCATGCCAGTCGGCTGCCGCGGGCACTTCGGCCGGAGTTGGCACCCCCGAGAGCAGACCGGCAGCCGCCCAATGAGCGATCTGGTTTTCACTTCCGCTCGCATAGGCATAATCGGTATTGAGGTTACGGGCCTTCGGCCCGAGTGGCGTGATTTTGCCGTTGAAGGCGTGGCAGGCCTTGCACTGGTTCTTGTTGGGCACGGAATATTCGAAGGAAAGCTGTGCACCATCGGTTCCGACGGTTGAAATGCCGACCTTGGCCCCGGCGATCTTCAGCGTCGCATCTGTCTGCTGGTCGTTCCAGAGATAGGCCCATGCCTGCCAGCCATCCGTTTGATGCAGGAGCACGCGAGTCTCGATCAAGCGCAGCTTCTCGCCTGGCTTTCGGTGATCTGCGGGAAAGGCGAAAGTCTTGATCAATGCTGTTCCGACAGGGAAGCCGAAAGCTTCGACGGGATCGTATTTCGCTGGCTGTGCTTTCGGCAGATAGACGAAACGGAACTTGTCGGCACCGTCCGAGAAAAGCGGCGTCGCCAACCGAAATGGCAAGACACCCGTTGCCGGTATTTGCTTTTGTGCGTCTTCGAAGAAATCGAATTCCGACAATTGCTTCGGCGGCTTCGTGGCCAGAATGGCTGTATCGGAGATGGCTTGAGCGGGAGTGCCGAGCGAAATGACGGCTGCCGCCGCCGCAATCAACGACCGGACAGACCCTCGAATCTTCACGCCCCGCCATCCTGTGGCAGTTTGACGGCTTGGGGCTCGGGGAGGCTTCCTTTGTAGTCCGCAATATCGGTATCGGGCCACCAGCCCCAGGGCAGCAGAAGCTGGGAGAGCATCTTCAGATTGACGAAGCTGGTGCCTTCCGCCTCGTCTACATAGACTCGGTTTTCGGCCGAAACCCAGCTTAGATATTCAGGGATCCTCGTCACCCCGTCCCATACGATATCCGGCACGGGCGAGCCGGAAATATCCGTGATCATCTTACCCACTTCGCCGTCGGGCGCGTTGCCGCCCTCGCCATAAGTGTTGCCATGCACGAAGACGCCGCGCGGAACGAACATGTAGTTTTTGTCGTCGTAGTCCTTGGGATAAGCCCCGATGAGCACATGCGTCGTGCCGTTGCCGGACAGGCGATTGCCAAACACATGAACGTTACGGTTCGCCATCACCATGATGCCGGTGCCTTTCGGAACCATAGCCACGGTGTTGCCCTTCGGGGCGAAATTCGCGGTATCATTGTCAACGACGTCATTGTCGAACACGCGGATATCGTGCCCACCCTGCACCGGCAGGTTAGGAAGATCGAATATCAAGATGCCGCCGGTATTGTGGGTGGCGACATTCTTGTAGACATCTGCGCGCATCGAGTTCTCGATCTCGATGCCGGCGACATTGTATTCCGCCCTCGAATTCCGGACGATGACGTCCTCGCTCTGGCCGACATAAATTCCGGCATCCGAAGCGCCTCGCACGGTCACCTTGTCGATCAGCACATGCTTTGAAGAAACCGGGTAGACGCCGTAGGCACCATTTTTTTCGTTCGGCCCGTTCGTCCATTCGACGCGCAGGTTGCGGAAGGTGATCTGGTCGGAGCCCTTGGATTTCACGCCATCGCCCTTGGCGTCCTCGACAGCGAAGTCCTCCAGGACAACGCGATTTGACGTGACCAGAAGCCCCTCCCCCGAGCCTGTCTGACCTTTCAACGAAAGCACCGTCTGATCGGGCCCCGCGCCCTTCACGGTTACGTCGTCGACGTCGAGCGACAGGCCTTCGGTAAGTTCGATGCGCCCCGCGCCGATCACCACCGTGTCGCCCGGTTGTGCCGAAATCAGCACCTCGACCAGCTTCTCGGCCGCACCGTCGCCGGCTTCCACCTTAAGTTCGGCAGCCGAGGCGAAACCGCCCAAGCAGATCCCGCTCGCGAGAACTGCACCCCGTGCCAAGAGTAAACGCATCGCCCTCTCCCTGCGCAGCGTCGCTATGTCGAAACAATGCGCTTGCGCTGGACAGCTGTCAATAAAGATGAAAATGTTTCACTTATGGAGCGACCACCTCCCTCGAAACCCGTCGAACCGCGCCAGGACCGCGCGCTGAAGACACGCGCTGCTTTGCTTGCAGCGGTGGAGGCGATAGTCGCGGTTGATGGGCATGAGGCCGTAACGACAACCCGCGTTGCCGCAGAAACCGGTACGGCGGTGGGTACGATCTATCGCTATTTCATCGACCGGGAAGCGCTGCTGCTTGCTGCGTATGAAGCGACGGTGAAGCGCATCGTCGCGCAATGCGCGAGCAAGCTGGAGGCGCTGCCCGCAGACCTTACCGCAGCAGAAGCTGCAGGCATTCTGCTGTCACACTATCTGGAGGCCGCAGAGTCTATTCCTGCCCACACCGGCCTGCTCGCTGCGATGCGATCGATCCGCCCTATCGAAGCAGACCAGCAAGGGGGCGGTCAGACCGGTATAACAGGGGAACTGCTCCTGCCGTTCCTCGCGCGCTATGTCCCAAGCCAGCAAAGCGTCGAACCGGTGCAGTTGCGCTTCCTGAGCGTCGTTGTCGGCACCATGGTCGATCTTTACCTCGTGACCAGCGACAGCGTGGCCCGCGCGCATCTGCGCGAGGAGATCGAGGCTCATATAGCGCTGATGGTGGATCGGATGGTCTCGCGTGCTTCCGTCAGGATCACGCCGGCTCGCCTCGACCGACAGCACTGAGTTCGGCCCAATCGAATTCCTCTTCCAGAACATGGTATGCGTCGTCACCGATGACGAAGGTCCGCCTCAATTCGATTGCGCGGGCACGGGCTGCGGCAATGGCTTGAAGACGCAATGCACCGCCCGGCATACCGGCCGCCTGGTACGGCTCGCCGCCGACCTCGCACAGCTCGACAATGGCGCCGTATTCCTTACGCAGCAGCTTGGCGGCAAGACTGTCATCCTCCCCAATGGAGGCGACTGCAGCCTTGTAAGCCTGGGTGCGGGCATATCGCACCTCCTGTCCGACGGGATCATTGTCGGAAAGCCCCAGCCATAGGATCAGCGGCCTCAGCGTCAGTCCTTGCAATACCAATGTGCCAAAGACCACCGCGAAGGCCGTGAACAGGATCAGATCGCGATAGGGAAAAGGAGAACCGTCGCGCAGCACCTCAGGTATGGAAAAGGCGGCGGCAAGGGTGACGATGCCTCGCATGCCGGCCCAGGAGATCATGATCGCACCCTCGCGCGTCGGTCGCGCCATCGGCCGAGGCGGGTGGAAGCCGTACCGCTCTATGCGCCAGCGGATCAGCTTGTTGTAGCTCATCACCCAAGCAAAGCGCGTGAGAATGACGACAGCAAGGATAGCCGCGGCGAACAGCACATAGTTGTCGCGCATATCGGGCGTCAGCCGTTCCCAGATCGGGCCGATCTGCATGCCGATCAACACAAAAGCCATGGCGTTGAGGATGAAGACCACAGCCTCCCACACGGCATAAACCGGCACCCGCAGCCTGGCCGGCATGCTCGGCCCACGTGTGTTGGCGATCGTCATTGCATAGACGACGATGGTCAGGATGCCCGAAAGGCCGACCGCCTCGGCGGCGATCCAGATGCCGAATGTCATGGCGAACTGGACGATGATCGAAGTCGGAAAGTCCTCGAAACGTGTTGCCGGCGTGAGCACGCGCGCCAGGACGTATCCCGCGGCAACACTCGCGAAAACCGTCAGCAGAAAGACCGGTGCCCCACTCGATAGCGAAAGCCCACCGCCCAGCACGGCCATGACAGCCAGCTTGTAAAGGAGCAGCGCGCTGGCGTCGTTGAGCAGGCTTTCGCCTTCGAGGATCTTCAGCAGCCGGTGCGGAAGTTTGACCTGCCGCATGACGGCTGTCGCCGCGGCTGCATCCGGCGGCGCCACGATGGCGCCGAGCGCGACTGCAACGGCCCAGGACATATCCGGCACCAGCCATCGCGCCGCCAAAGCCACGGTGAGCGTCGTCAAGCCCACTGCCATCAACACGAGACCCGCGACCGGGATCCAGTTGTCCCGCAGATCACGCAAAGATGTGTCGTAGGCGGAATCAACCAGGACCGGGGCTACGAACAGGGTGAGCGCCAGATGTGGATCGAGTGTCCATTCCGGACTGTTCGGCAGGAACGGGATCAACGCACCGCCGATGGCCAGAAAGGCCGGATAGGGCACGCCAAGGCGACGCGCCAGTGCCGAGAGCAGCGCGGCGCCGAGCAGGAGGACAATGATCCATTCGAAGGTCTGCATGAAGAGGCCGGGATGTTCGAGTCGCCGTTGTGCCGCCTCGATTCTTGCGAACTGCAGGCACAAGCATTGCAGTGATAATAGCGACGATTGCAAAGCCCGTCTTTAGCGACAACGTCGCCAGGACCCTTGGCTCTTGAGGATAGCGCGCCGCCAAAAGAAAACGCCCCCCCCAAAGTCCCGCCGGTTAAAAAAAAAAATTAAAAAAAAATTAAACGGTGTGGGCCCAAACCCCCCCACGCCGCCCGGCCACGAGGATCACCGAGCCCGCCCCCC